>CALMYW010000271.1 GCA_937873665.1 uncultured Sphingorhabdus sp. | reverse complement strand
GCCCTCGACATCACCACCCGGAGACCCGCCCACCGGCAGCGCCAGCCGGCACCCCTGGAGTGTTCCCGCTAAAGTGGCCACTGCAATTAAGCGGCGAGTTCGTATATGTCTCTGAATCCTAGTTCATACTCGGCTGGTGTCAAATATCCCAGTGTGGAATGTCGTCGTGCCCTGTTGTAGTACTCCTCGATCCAGGTGAATGTGCTCTTTGTGAGTGCTTTCAGGGTGGGCCATGGGCGCGTGTGAATGAGTTCCTTTTTGTAGCTCGCGAAGAATGATTCTGCGACCGCATTGTCGAAACAAATTCCAGTGCGCCCCAACGATCGTCGGATATTGTTTTTCGTGCAGTACTTGTCGAAGTCAGCGGACGTGTATTGAGTTCCGCGATCGCTGTGAAATATTACTTTTCCGGGTGGTCGACGACGAGCGATGGCCATGTCCAGTGCGTCGGTGACCAGCTCGGTGCGCATATGGTCGGCCACGGCCCATCCGACGACCATCCGGGAGTGCAGATCGATGACGGTGGCCAAGTACGCCCAGCCATTCCAGGTCCGCACGTAAGTAATATCGCCGCACCACTTGGTGTTCGCCTCGGCCGCCGTGAAGTCACGGCCGACGAGGTCAGGTGCAGGAACGGGGCGCTCTCCGGCGACGGTGGTGCGCTTCCACGCCTTCGGGTGGCGGCCTTCCAGGCCTGCGGTTTTCATGAGCCGCCACACCCGCTTGTGCGAGACCCGATGGCCGCCGGCGGCGAGCTCTGCGCGCATACGACGAACGCCAGGGCGGCCGTTGAGACGCTCGTAGAGGCACTCGATCAGCGTGGTCAGTTCGTCGTCCCGCAGGTCTCGAGCTGAGCGGGATTTGCCACGCCATTTGTAATAGCCAGAAGTCGATACGTCGAGTTGAGCACACATGAACGTAACCGGATAGGAATCGGATTCAGCCCAGTCCGCGATAGCCGCGAATTTCACCGCGGGTCTTTCGCGAACCAGGTCGCTACTTTTTTTGCGAACTCCGCCTCCATCCGGGCGTGTTTCACTTCTTCGCGGAGACGCTCGAGTTCCGCCCGCTCGTCCTCATTCAACGGGCGGTCAGACTCGCCGTTTCCCTCGTCTCGGGACTTCTTCACCCATTTCCCCAACGTCATCTCGTGAACGCCGATACTGCGTGCAACCTCGGCGATCGCACGACCATCATCGATAACCAAACTTACCGCGTTGGCCTTGTACTCGGGAGTGAAGCTCCGACGAGTCGATCCCATAATCTGCTCCCTCTATCTCGGGGGAACTCTCCGCTCATCTCCGCGTGTCCACCAGAACGGGAACGGTCCACCCCGCACGCCCTTACGCGAAAACAAGCCCGCCGTCACCCGACAGCAGCAGTCACACCGGCCCGTGAATCAGCGGGGTTAACACCCGGTCCCACCCCTTCGTCTGGACGAAAACCGCCGACGAAGTCCTCGCGAAAGCCAACCGTAAGAAGACTTCAAATGCGGACCACTAGTTCCCTGGGGTTCCGCAATCAGGATGTGGCGATGCACACTCTGCCGCCGATGCTGCTCAGAGCCACTGAAACTTGAAGCCCCAAAATCGGCCACAGTTTTGATACCGTTCGCCAAATGGCGCTTGGCGGACCCAGTAGCCGCGACGGGAGGCGGAGCCGCAGGGGTGATTGGGACGGTTCGGGGCCCCATTGTAGAAGTAGAACCGTCCGACAAAACCCACCCTTGATATATCGGGCTTGTAAACGGGCCGATTGCCATACATCACCGCATTCAAATGAGGTGAAGTCGCGTCTATGTCCTCCATATTAGCTTGCTCTAAATTCGCTACTAGTTCTTCAGTTATATAGTCTAGTTGCACGTCGCCTGTTGAGTCTCCAAAAAGCAGCTTTGTGGATTCGCGAATTGCTTCGATAGATTGTCGGCTCATTTTATGCCCTTCGGTTTTATTCTATATCCGAAGCAAAAAAGCTTGCGACTATCGCCGTCACCATGCCGATGAAGGTTGAAGCGGTGATCTTAACTGCTTCCGATGCGTCACTACCTGGAAAAGCCCAAGTAAACACGGTCAGCAACCCGATTATCAGATAAACGCTTACGTAGAGCGTTCCGATCCATTGCTTTGTTGTAGAACTGTCTTTGGCGGCGGTGGCAAACCCGGAAAGACTATTGAGTGCATTAACATTGGGATCCGGTCGCTTGACTCCGAACGCCGTTGCCACCACGCCTCCGACCAAGCCGGTTAACGCGGCCGAAGTGTATTCGACAGCGGGGTTCCCGGAGCCCTGTCCGTCCGAAGGTATCCACACGGAGACTAGTTGCCACCCAGCCAGGATGCCGTAGCCGAGTATTGCCAAGACAGCGATTAACGCAACAATCACTGCTGCGTGCCTGGGATGGAGAATCGAAGCCGCCATTGAATCCGCCCATCGTCTTGGATGCGTACAAGGTACTCCCTGGGGCGTCCACCGGCAAGGTCTCGTGCGAGTTCGCGTCATACTCGTTAATTAGTCTGTGTAACTTATAGAGTTTCGTCGGCTACTCGATCGATGAACGGATGACCTCCCATCTGGCCGTGCAAGCGCTGGAGAACGCCGCCATAGAATCGTTCTTCGCCCTGCTTCAGAAGAACGTCCTCAACACCCGCCGCTGGGCCACCCACGAAGCGCCCCGCATCGCCATCGTGACCTGGACTGAACGGACCTACCACCGCCGACGAAGACAAGCCCGACTCGGGCGATCAACCCCCATCGAGTTCGAGACCATCATGACCCCACAAGCAGCACTCGCTGCCTAGCCCGATCTGTCACCGGATCGTGCAGCAGACCCTGATCAAGACCGATCTCGATCGATGCCTGGGCCAGGTGCTCACCACGCTTGCCTCCCGGTGGTGGTGTCGCTCTGCAGCCTGGCAAGCCGGAGAGCGTCGGACCCGTCTGCTAGACGAGCGACATGAAGAACGATTCTGCCCTGGACGAAGTTGTAGCCACCCTACTTAGCGCTGACCCCGATTGTTTGATCACCGCGTCCGTCCTTCGAGACACGTTCGACCAGCTTTATGACGGTCAGCACACTGGCCGGTTTCGCTGGGACCAGCTGAGCAAGACCGAGAAGACACACTTCGGCACGATCGTCGAGATCAATCTCCGCCGCCGCTTCGATGGTGCGATCACGGATGGTGGCAAACTCGACTTCCGCATCGCAGGTCACGACGTTGACTGCAAGTACTCTCAGAAGTCCGGGAGCTGGATGATCCCCAAAGAGTGCATCGGGAAGCTTGCCCTCGTATGCACCGCCGATGACTCGGCTAGTCGCTGGAGCATTGGCGTCGTGCGGACATCGGTGGAGAATCTTCGGACGTCGACGAATCGTGACGCCAAGACCGGTCTGAGTCGAGACGGCATGAAGGCAGTCCGCTGGCTGCATCACAACGCGGCGCTTCCGCCGAACGTGCTGCTTCGGCTCGATGCGGCATCCATCGAGTACGTGATGAGTCCGTCATCCGGCAACGAGCACGAAGCTGTACTCCGTGGCCGGCTGCGGGCCGGACGTCGCGGCGATCTTGCGGCGGAGTTCGCCCTCACTGCGTGGACGCCAGTAGGGTGGGCCGAACTGGGCGAGTTCGCGCCAATCCCCGCAGGCGTCGACGACCGCAGGGATATGTCGTTCCGCTAGCGCATCAATTCTCACGGGCATGGCAAGGCACCGTTTGTCCGAGCCCTCAGCCAGCGCATATACCCAAAGCTACTCATAGGTCTGTAGACCTTCAAGTAGCACCCGTCACACCCTCAAACATGTGGCAGAGGGCGATCTCCAGAAGGCGGTGGGTGCGAACCTGCGCGCCTACCGCCATGAGCATGGCCTGTCGCAGGACGCGTTCGCCGAGGTGCTGGGCGTGCACCGCACGTACATGGGTGGGCTGGAACGCGGAGAGAGGAATCTGACACTTAGATCGGTGGAGCGCATCGCGGCGCGACTCCAGATCGACCCCCTTCACGTAATCGGCTCTCCCAGACGCCAAGCAATCATGTCCCCATGAAACCCTGCCCGCCACCATGTCTGCGGGGCGACACGGCGCCACTTTGGCTCTCCGCCAAGAAGAGTGACTGAAATGACCCAAAGAACACGAGCCGACCCAGCCAGCATGTATGATTACTAATTCGCATAGAGGGGGCTGGATGAGCACGTTCGAACGTAGATTCTGTCTCGACAAGCTTCCCAATGTCGACTTCGTACAGTCCGTCAAGATCCATCAAGTCTACTGGCGCATCGGCAACGATTGGTCCATTCGAATTCGCAAAGAGACACTACCCACCGACTTCAAGTATACGATCACAATCAAAGGCCCTCGGGACGGAGTAGATCGCCCCGAGATCAAAACAGTTATGTTCAACGGCATCTCGGATAATGAACGCGACGAACAACTGCAAGTTCTCAACGCATTCTTAAGCTCCGGAGTGCAGCATTCGATCAACAAGACACGCCACTACACCGAACTCGATGGACAAACCTGGGAAATCGACGTATTTGAGGGAAAAGCTGAAGGACTAATAATCGCTGAAGTTCACTCACCAAACAAAGAGTTTGTGCAATCACTGCGGACGCCCCAAAACTGGGGCACCGCGGTTGACGTAACCGCCGACTCGACCTACAACAATGAAAACCTCGCGTACGATAGCTGCGCATGGCTGCACGAATGACAGATACTACTGTCCTTCTAGGAGCAGGCGCGTCAAGCAACGCGGGGATTCCGACTTCCGGTCAACTCGTCGCCAAAATCGGACGCGAGATTAACGGCGACCCCCGCCTCCATGCAATATTCGACGCAATCCATGCAGGTTGCCTTATGCGGTCTGCCTCATCCCGAATTAGCGGGTCAATTCCCGTATGGCCGAACATTGAGGATGTCGCCAATACGATCGATGCGCTCATCGATCGCAGGAACTCCGATTTAGCTCCATTCGTCGCTACATGGAACCCGCTCCTTCAATATCTGGAACAGGGCGAAGACGTCGACCAAGCAACTAGACAAGCGGTAGCTAGAGCATTTCAACCCAAGTTCGTGGACGCGTCCGACGGCAAGACGGACACGATCAACACCGACTGGGCAGCCTGGGCGGACACGCTGGTCAATGCGCTCCGTCCCCGTTCACCAACCGACAACTCGCTTCGAGTGCTGAAACAGCGACTCCCAGTCATCGTCGCAAATCTTCTCACAATCCCCGAAGACGCGGACGTTAGTTATCTTGACGGCCTGCTTGAGTTGAGATCAGACGACCACCAACTCTCTATCGCAACCCTCAACTACGATCTCGTGATTGAGCGGCTGTGCATGAACCATGAAGTTACCTATTCAGACGGACTGGAAAATTGGAGGAGTGGGAAGTCAGAACTCTTTGGTCACGCAGCAGTAGCACTCTACAAACTCCATGGATCACTGGACTGGGAGCGAGATTCCGAGGACAACTACAGGCGAAAAATGGACACGATCGCGCCGGCTGAGCCTGGAATCATCTTCGGCGGCAAGAACAAGCTGACCACCCGTGGCCCATACCTGGACCTCCTTTGGAGATGGCGCTCTGAACTGGCCACCAAGTCAACACTCATTATCATCGGATACTCGTTCGCCGACAGTCACGTAGATGGCCTGCTCATCCAGTGGGCTCGCACACACGTCGCTCGCCGCGCAGTGATCGTCTCACGCAGTACCAGCTGGCATGCGACTCCCACAGGGCAGTGGCTGCTCGCCCACGCGCGCGCCACGCCAAGGTTCGAGCTGAAGCATGTCCAGCGCGCAGCGGACCAAGGGGCTGCGGAAGCCGTCGACTACGTGTTGCACGTAGCTCACTAAACTCGACATCTTCGACACACAACGCCACGCACTGGCGCACATTTCGATTGCTTAGCAGTCAAGTACACGCAGTTCAGCGACTTTTACGTGCGCTCGCCCGCGTCGGGGGAGTAGCTGCGTTCCTGTGAACTACGGCGCGGCTACCGAGATTGTCGGCGCCGTACTCTAGGATCGCTGCAACCAGCAGCTAACACCCAAGTCGGTAACGTTGTTGACCGACCTTGACAAGGAGGACAAAATCGTGATAATGGGAAGTGCACATGGAGCGCCCCCGAGTTACACCCCCACACGAAGCCAGCAATTGTCCCAAATGCGGACACGAGTTGGATTTGCCGCCACCCGTCAAGCTCGGATCCTTTAGTACCATGACCGTTCTGACTGAGCTATCCGAAGCTAAAGTATCTGCGCCAGCTTTCAAGCGTGAGAGGTCACGCGAAGCGAGCGCCAAGCGCAAGTGGGATCACACGTCCGCCGCAGCGGACATTCTCGCGAAGAACTCGACCTTTGAGTCGCCCATGACCTTCCTTGCCAGGTTAAGCGAGGAGGCCGGAGTGAGCGTGCTACTAGCTAAGCGCGTATACACCCACAAGAACGGCCGGTTTGATCGAGAAACGGGCTCCGTCAAATTCAATGCCGGATAGTTTCGGGCAGCTTCGACCGTTCGACCCTGCGGACGAGGCCAAAGACGACAGTTTGCGAGACTGCTTTGAGATTGACTTCGATCGGGTCTTGTATTCGCCGGAACTTCGCCGCCTAGCAGGCGTCACCCAGGTAATTTCCCCGCAGGCGGACTACGTCTTCCACGACCGATTGACACACAGTCTAAAGGTCTCTCAAATGTCGGCACGGCTCGCTAGCTACCTGTTCCGCTCCTACAAGGAAGGAGGCGGCGACGCTACAAAGGATGAACTTCAGTTGAACGCGACTGTCTGCGCCACTGCTGGCCTCATCCACGATCTAGGACACCCGCCGTTTGGCCATGCAGCTGAGATTGTCATGCAGGACATCCTCAGTAGCGGCGTATCTGTTGGGCAATATACAAAACGGGCGCTACTCAAGGACTCCTTCGAGGGTAATGCCCAGAGCAACCGCTCAATCACACGGCTTAGTATGCGCAAGCCTCGAGAGACAGAGCAACGCGGCCTTAATCTCACTTGGCGCACGATTGCCGCCGCATCCAAGTATCCGTGGACCCACGGAAATCACCCACGGTTTGCGCCGAACTTAGAATCGAAGTGGGGTTTCTATAACTCCGATAGCGATTACCTCGACTATCTGGTAGACAACGCCTACCTTCCGCGTTCTGAATACGGGCAAGCAATAAAGAATCTAGAGGCTTCAGTAATGGACTGGGCTGACGACATAGCCTACGCGGTTCATGATGTGGAGGACTTCGTTCGTGCAGGACGAATCAACCTCCATGCACTTGGATGGGAATCGCGCGAGGATTCAGATGATAGCGACTGGAACCAGCTTATTGGACAGACTAGAAAAAAGCTCTCACCCTATTTTGATGAGGACGAACTACCCAGCGAAGCAGAGATCACTACGATCGCCGAGTCGTACGTTCTTCCTAATGTTCCGGGCTCGCCTTTTGACGGATCCCAGTCTTCGCACGCACAAATCAATGAATTTGGCAGCGCAATAACATCACTACTGCAGTCGGCGTGCTCTCTGGATGACTCTACACCCAGCGCCTGCGCGCTAACGATTCAGCCGGAGGCACGAGTTGTAGCAGAGTTCCTCAAGTCAACGACAGTTATATACGTCATAAATGACCCAGTTGTCGACACAATGCAACGCGGGCAGTCCGCAGCTATCCGAGAAGTTTTCGAATACCTCTTGGAACGCTCATTGAATACGGTTGGCGACAACGACTCATGGCTAAAGCAGCGATCACTTCCCCCGCGCCTGCGTGAGTATGTTCGGTCTGGTCTCGCAGAAGCAGAGGAGACTGGCAAAGAAGCTGGAGATGAGATCGTCGCGCGAGGTGTTGTCGATTTCGTGTGCAGCCTCACTGATAAACAGACAAGCTTACTTCATCAGCGGATCACGGGCGATCACATCGGCAGTCTCCCTCCATACTGGCTTACTGCCTAGCCAATAGGGGACGGTGCTAAATATGCCCCGCCCCCGTGCCCAATTAGCGACTGAGCCGCTTACCAATCCCAAGGCGACTCAGGCTTCCAGTCCGCCTCGTTCTCCCAAGTGGAAACCGGATTTGACGCCAGGTTCTCATTGTTGAAACGATTATCCGACGTGACTTCGCGATAAGTCCACTGTGGCGCCTTAGCCGAGCGGACATCGTAATCACTATGGTCATCGTTCGTGCCTTGTGCAGCCTCAAGTTCCGCGACGATCAAACCCTCGTTGTCACCCTCAAACTCGTCGATGTCCCAGATTTGTGAAGATTCCGGGTCGACAAGGTGGTACCGGCGCTTACGGATGATTAGGTCCGACCGCTCTATAATGTCCTGCGCAAACGATACTGGGACATCAATTTCGTACTCTTCACGCTCATCGCCGTATTTCGGACCCTTCGCCGTGATCTTTCCGGCTCGATCCTCATAGGTGAACTTTCCGGCGTTGCGCACTGGGTCCTTGATCACTCGCGCACGGATAGCGTAGCCATCGACCTTCCAGATGTAGCCCTGAAGAATATACTCCCAGCTCAGCCCCTTGAGAATCGAGCGATCCGCCACAATGAACTTGCGCTCACGCTCGTAGGACGGCTTCTCGGCTGCGGTCATTGCGAACTCCTCTGGTTGTCCAACGTTTGCTCGTCTCCGCGCGACTTCTTCCAGCGCTTGAACCGTTGTTGCGCAGCCTGCGGTGTCACTCCTTGAGCCTCACCGATGCGGCTCCAGCTCACGCCTTGGCGCTGGGCCTCCTCAATTAGGAGGGCCTGGTCTCGCTGCAAAGTTTCCACCTCCACCTGTGCTCGTCGGATCGCGTCAACGAGTTCCGCCTGCCTCTCTGCTGCGCTGTACTCGTACGCCGGCGAGCCGAGGATCTCGTCGGCAACGTTCGTCGAGCGTGCAGGCTGGCCGCCCGAGAACGAAGTCACGTCTGATCCCGCCCCTTGCATACCCAGCAGACCCGCGCTATCTTTGAGTCATCAACATACATTGATGCCCCGTATCTTTCGTTGATCTTCACTCTGGATCCTCTCATTCATCAACGACGGTAACAGATCGGTCAGACACCCGGAGCAAGTGCCGACACGAAGGAAACGAGATGAGTGCGAGCAGCCTGCCCCCGATGACCTCAACCAGCGAAGCCCAGTCGTCTCCGTCACCACTACTAGCGCCGAACGAAGTCACGCGCATTCTCCGCGATTCGGAGGCAACGCTGGGCTGGCGCATCTCAGACCCATGTCGATTTCTTACGAACGTCGCCACGCGCGGTCTCGGTGATGCTCTCAATCTCGAACACGACTACATCGACTAGCGAAGGAGCAACCCGTGCCGAACATCCAGCCATACAACCATCAGTCATTGCTCATCCCCCTGTCCGCGATCGACGGTCGCCTAGCTCGGCAGACCTCACGCCAGATCGCGGCCATCAACCAGGCGGTAGACGTCAACCGCGCAGCTATCGCGGCCGCCGCCGATATCCAGCAGGAGAAGGTCGACGCGGTGGCTCGCACCGGCGGCTACGCCATGCAACAGGCCGCCCTGGTCTCGAACATGCAGCAGCAGCTGGCGCTCGCAGCTCCGGCGTCCAGCGGCGACCTGGACTACCTCAAGACCCTCACCATGATGGGGATCGGCCAGATCGTCACCGACACAGCGCGGCAGGTGAACCGATGATGTGCACCCTTGTCATCATCCTGTCCGCGGTGGCCGTCAGCTGGATTATCTGGTCGGCACTCCGTGCGAGTGAGTACGAGCGCATTGACGCCCACCGCCGCGTGGAACGAGCGCGCATCCAGCGCGTGCAGCGACAGTCGGAAGCTCAGATTGACGCTCTGACGCAGGCAGCGCTTCAAGAGATGGTCCGCGTCGCTACGCCCCACGGGGCCTTCTGCCGGTGCAGCCGGTGTGCGGGACGGGAGGTGCAGCGATGAACCAGCCGCCTACGTCGACGGCATGGTTCTCGAAGCCCATCCAAGCCTGTTTCTGGTTCCTGGCGGCCGTCATCGCCTTAACTATCTCGGTCGACCTGCTGCGGCAGATATGGCCGTGGGTGGCTGGCGGCGCAGGAACAGTTATCGCCAGCTTTGTCGGCTGGAAACTGTGGCAATTATGGCAACAAAGTCGTTGGTAGATTTCACCGGCCTAACCGACTCATGCCACCAGATGTCGCTCTTGTCCGGCCGGTGTTGTAGTAATCGCAAACTGTATTGAGCTGTGCAAATTTGCATAGTTAAATACCTTTACCGCGTTGCATATTTGCACAGAATTTAACGTGGAAGTTCACCGAACTAATCCAGAAAGGAGTCGAACTATGTCTAAATCCATTCGCTACGACAACCGACACACTGTCACGGAGCACCGCCGCGCGGGTCGTCCCCGTCGCGCCCGCCGGCTGTCCGCTCGAGCGATTCACCGCAACCAGGTCGATACGTCGCGTATCGCCCGGGCGGTTATCGAGATTGCCCTGGCCGAAGCGGACCGTGAGGCCCGAGAGGTCGAAACAAACACATTCGTGGAGACAACCGAATGAGTCCGTCGCGCTCCGCTCCCCAAGGACTGGCATGGAGGGAGATCTTCTGGCCACCGGTGCTGTCTCCGGCCACGGTGCACGCCCTGCTCCACAAGTGGGCCAGCGAGCCACGCGGCCCATACATCGCCCTCGAAGCTCGCAGCACCACCAGCGGTATCCGCTACCTGATCCAATCAGGATGCCGGTGCGACTGAAGGTCCGATTCGGTAGCAATCGTGCGTGGCCTACCGCTCTCGATGCCGGTGACGCCGCAGATGTGCGTCGGGCGGGCTCGCTGATCGCTGTCAATGTCGTGTCAACTGCGAGGCAGACCGCGCCACGACGCTCCAAACGCGCACCAGAACCACTCTCGCCTCGGGTTCTGCTCCCAGTGGACACGGTATTCCAAACAGTTAAGGAAGGTCCAGCTACCCGACCAGTGGTCCGCCGAGCTTCCAGTAGCCCAGGAATGCGACCCGGTCCTTGGGCATGGCGAGGTCGGCGGTGAGGTAGCGGCGCAGGCGCGTGGTGGCACCGGCCTCGCCAGCGACCCAGGCGTAGGCGGTGGGATCGGCCGCAAAACCAGGACCGTTGCTCGCGCCCCAGTCGCGCACTGCACGCTCCAGCGCGCTGTCGGCCGCGCTGTCGCTTGAGCTGGCAGCCGCGGCGCCACCGGATGTCGCAGGGTCCGCCTTAACCACGTGGATGCTCGTGCCCGGCGCGGGCGCGTCGAGGGTGTTGTCGGCCGGGTCCGCCAGCTCGAGGAACACGTCGGCCGGAGTATCGGGGGCCAGTGCCGCGAGGATGTTGCGGATCGCGGGCAGGGCGGAGGCGTCGCCGACCAGCAGCAGCCGGCTGGGCGGCTCGGGCGGCGTGTAGTGGATGCCGTACCCGGTGTAGCCCGCGCGGGCGTCGGGCCCGGTGAGCACCAGCTCGTCGCCGGGCGCGCAGGTCGCGGCCCAGGTGGACGCCGGCCCGGCAGGCTCGTGGAGGAACACGTCCACGTCGATCTCCCCCGCATCGGGCCGGATCGCGGCGGGCGTGTAGGTCCGCAGGGCGTTCCGCCGGTCTTTTGGCAGCTCCTTCCACCGCGCGTACCAGTGCGAGGGATGCGGCGTGGGGTCGGCGAGGAGCCCGAAATCCGGTCGGGAACCGTCGGGCATCGGCAGGACCAATTTGATGCGCTGGTCCAGTCCCCACGCGGCAAAGTGACGCAGAGCCGGGCCGGCGAGGGTGATGCGGCGAAAGCCCGGGCTCAGCTGTCGCGACTGCGTGACGGTCACCGTGAAGGCGCTGTACTCCCATGGGCGGGTGGGCGCGGAGGTCGTCGTCGTCATGGGGTTGTCTCTTCCTGAACGTGGACGGGCACCTCTACGTGCACGGGTCGGCCGCGCGGCACCACGAGCGGGCCGCCGGTGACGGGATCGGGGATCACCACGTTGGGCAGGTCGTAGATCTCCTCGACGCGCTCACTGGTGACCACCTGCTCCGGGGTCCCGGTGGCGACGATGCGCCCGTCGCGCATGGCGATGATGTGGTCGGCGTAGCGGGCGGCGTGGTTGAGGTCGTGGAGCACTGCCACCACCGTCCGGCCGCCGCGGTTGAGGTGGGCGAACAGTTCCATCAGTTCCACCTGGTGGGCGATGTCGAGGAACGTGGTGGGCTCGTCGAGCAGCAACAGGTCGGTCTGCTGCGCCAGGACCATTGCCACCCACACGCGCTGCCGCTGGCCACCGGAGAGTTCGTCGACCGGGCGCGCGGACAGCTCCCGCGTGCCGGTGGCCTCGAGCGCCTCACGCACGGCTTCCTCGTCAACGGTGGACCACTGGCGCAGCAGACTCTGATGCGGGTAGCGGCCGCGCGCGACCAGGTCGGCCACGGTGATGCCGTCGGGGGCGATCGCCGACTGCGGCAGCAGGCCCAGCCGGCGGGCGACCTCTTTCGCGGGAATTGAGCTGATGGCCTTGCCGTCGAGGATCACGGTCCCGGACCGGGGCGCCAGTAGCCGCGACAGGGCCCGCAGCAGCGTGGATTTGCCGCACGCGTTGGGGCCTATCACCACGGTGAACGAGCCTGCCGGGATCTCTGCGGACAGGCCGGTGATCACGGGGTCGGCGTCGTATCCCAGCGTCACGTCCTGCGCGAGGAGCCGGGAGGGAGAAGCGGTCTGGTCAGGCACGGCGGCGGATCTCCTTGATGATCATGACGACGAGGTACAGCCCTCCCACGGAGACGGTCACCACGCCGACCGGCAACGTCACCGGCAGCACGTGCTGCGCGATGAGGTCCGAGGCCAGCAGGAGGAGCGCCCCGACGAGTGCGGAGAGGGTGAGCGAGAGGTACGGCGTGCGTGCCAGGCGCTTGGCGACCTGCGGGGCGGCGAGTGCGACAAACGCGACGGGGCCGATCACGGCGGTGGCCACCGAGACCAGCAGGACCGCGATGAGCAGCGCGAGGGTGCGCACGAGGGCGGGTCGGGCGCCGGTGGCGGTGGCCACGTCGTCGCCCAGGTCCAGCTGGCGCAGGCGCGGCGTGAGGGCCACCAGCACGAGCAGCAGCGGGATTCCGCAGGCCACGGCTCCGGCGACCGGCACCGCGGTGACGCCGTTGAGGGTGCCGACCCCCCAGGCGGTGGCGAACATGGCAGTCTCGAGCCCGATCTGCAGCAGCATCCAGGTGTTGGCGGAGGCGAGGATCGCGGCCACACCGATGCCGATCACGATGAGGCGGAACCCCTGGACCCCGCCGCGGTGGGCCAGTCCCCAGATCACGGCCGCGGTCGCGAGCCCGCCGACGACCGCGCCGGCGGTCACGAGCGGCCACCCCGCCGAGGGGAGCACGAGGGTCAGCAGCATCCCGGTGAACGCGCCGTTGGACAACCCGAGGAGGTCCGGGCTGGCGAGCGGGTTGCGGGTGACGGTCTGGAACAGCGCACCGGAAATGCCCAGGAATCCGCCCAGCGCGATTGCGGCGAGCGTGCGCGGCATCCGCCACTCCAGCACCACCGTGCGGTCCAGCGCTCCCCCGCCGCCGAAGAACACCTCCAGCACCCGGCCGGGGCCGAGCGTGTAGGTGCCGAGCCCCAAGGACAAGACCCCCAGGACGACGACGACGAGGACCACACCCACCGCCACGCCGATGCTCCGCGCCCGGACCGGCAGTTCGAGCCGTCCCACGCGCAGGACCCGGCGCCGGTAGCCGAGGTCGATCGGTGTGGTGGTGATCGGGGCGGTGCCGGTTTGGGTGGTGCTGTTCCGGGCAGTGTCGGTCCGAGCGTCGATTCGTGTGCTCATGACAGGCTGCTCGCCTTCCGCCGGCGGGCCAGGATGATCAGGACGGGGGCGCCGACGAAGGCGGTGACAATCCCCACGGGGATCTCGGCGGGGGCGATCAGCACGCGGCCGAGAACGTCGGAGAGCAGGACGATTACCGGGGCCAGGAGCATGGAGATCGTGAGGATCACGCGTTGGTCCACGCCGAAGATCCAGCGGGCGACGTGCGGGACCATGAGGCCGATAAAGGAGATGGGTCCGGCGAGCGCGGTGGCGGTGCCGGCGAGCATGGTGACGGCGACGATCACTCCGATGCGGATGCCCAGGATGTTGGCGCCCTGCGCGCGGGCCACGTCCTCCCCCAGCGCCAGCGCGTTGAGTCCGGGCGTGAGCACCAGGGCCAGGATCACGGCCATGCCGATGAACGGCAGGAGCGGGACCAGCACGTCGAACCCGCGGCCGAGCAGCGAGCCGGCGTTCCAGGAGCGCATGTGCTCGAAGGCGTCGAGGTTGCTCAGCGTGAGGCCGGTGGTCATGCCGGAGAGCACCGCCCCCAGCGCGACCCCGGCCAGGGTCAGACGGATGGGGTCGGCATTGCCGCGACCGGAGGAGCCGATGAGGTACACCGCCACGGTCACCACGAGCGCGCCCAGGAACGCGGGCCACACGAACTGCGAGGAGTCGCTGAGCCCGAAGAAGCCCACGCCCACGGCGATGGCGAACGCGGCGCCAGCGTTGACGCCGAGGATGCCAGGATCGGCGAGCGGGTTGCGGGTGAACGCCTGGATGAGTGCGCCCGCCGCGCCCAGGGCGATGCCGGCGATCACCCCTGTGACGGTCCGCGGGATGCGCAGGTCCTGGACCACGAACCGGGCCTCGGGCGAGCCACCGCCCCGCAGGACCTCCCAGACGACGCCCGGCGGGAGCGAGTTGGAGCCCACCATCACCGAGAGCGCCACCGAGAGGGCCAGGAGCACGACAAGGCCGGCCAGGCCCAGGGTGATGCGGAGTCGCCGGCCCGTAGTCGCGGGCTCGTGGTGCGGCGCCTTCTCCGACGCCGCCGTTCCCGTCCCGTCGCCCTGGGGCGCGGGACGGGGACCGGAACGGGTGGTGGCGGTGGTCACTGCTGCGATCGGAGGAACTCTTCGATGTCATCGAGCACCAACTCGCCGCCGCGGGG
>CALMYW010000270.1 GCA_937873665.1 uncultured Sphingorhabdus sp. | reverse complement strand
TTGGACTACGATGGCACCGGTTGGTGCCGTCAGTCCTTACAGCCGGACATCCTTCCTCTGGGACACCAGCCAATCTCCGTTCAAACCCGAGCTCGTCTTCGAGGCCGGGAACAGGGCGCTCAGCCCGTGCGGTGCGGAAGCGGTAGCGGGACTCGATTCCCTTTCCCTCCTTACGGCCTCCCGCCTCGTCGCCCAGAAGCCGCTGGACGCATTCTGGGCGACAAGTGCCGCAACCGCTCAGGCGGCCCGAATGGCAGCTCAGCTGACTGCGGCCTACCCGCAGTACTGGCCGGAAACGATCCGTGCGCTGATGGTGCATAGTGCCCGTTGGACCGGGCACATGGATCAACTCGTCGCGCAGTGCGCGACAAAGCGAGAAAAGGCCGACTGCCTCAGGCGGTTCGGTTACGGTATCCCCGATCTGGGGCGTGCGATGGCGTCGGCCATCGATGATCTCGCCCTGGTCGCACAAAACACGATACGTCCGTTCCGCATGGAAGGCAGCAGCGTGCGATTCAACGAATCGCATATCTATCAGCTCCCCTGGCCCCAGGATGTGCTTGAGGCGCTCGACAACACGCGGGTGAGATTAAAAGTTGCCCTCTCCTATTTCGTGGAACCCAACCCCAGCTTTGCCACCAATCTGGACCCGGCACGCTACCAGTCCTTCGGCCTACGTTTCGATCTCAAGCGCTCACGTGAGACGATTGGGAACTTCAATCGCCGCAACAATGCCGAAGGATACGACAAAGACGCTCCGCGCGCGGTCAATGAAACGAACGACGGCTGGCTATTTGGCGAAAAGCAGATCTCGTCGGGTTCGCTGCATGTCGACATCTGGGAGGGGCCTGCTGTCGAACTTGCCGCCCGCAATGCTCTATATGTCCATCCGATCTCGGGATGGTGGCGAGAGCGCAAATCGCTCGGAAGATATGACCAAGAGGCGCGCTACGCGCTTGTGATCAGCCTTGAGACCCCGGGCGTTGAAGTCGACCTTCACACACCAATTTCCGCATTGGTCCCCGTGCTGGTCGAGGTCCCCATCGAGATCTGAATAGCGAGCAAGGCCAATGCCGAAGCCTTCGATCCGTGCCATTCAACGCCTCTACGCCATGTCGGGCAATCGCTGTGCCTTTTCCGGCTGTACTGCGCTCATCATCGAAGACAGCCCAGGGATGGCCGGCATCAACATGGGCGAAATCTGCCATATTCGCGCCAGCAAAGCAGGTGGTGAACGCTATGATCCCGAACAAAACGACGCTGAGCGCCGCAGTTACGAGAACCTCATCCTGTTATGCCGTCGGCATGACAAACTGATCGATTCCGACTCGATTGAATTTCCCGTGGCCAGGCTCCTGGCGATGAAGCAAGAGCACGAGCAGTTGGCTGGCCGCCCAGAGAGCACAGCGGATACGTTTTCAGCGAAGCGCCTTCTCGATGCGATGGACCGCGTCACAATCCCCGACAACAAGGGCACCGTGGTCA
>CALMYW010000269.1 GCA_937873665.1 uncultured Sphingorhabdus sp. | reverse complement strand
TCAAAACGAGGTTATGATTGGCCCCACCAGTTTGGTCACTCCACTTTTACACATAGGAAGACATCGCGATGCTCTCTCCCGAAGACAACGAAACCGTCACACGCGTCGGACCCGGCACGCCCATGGGGCAGCTCATGCGGCAGTACTGGATTCCGTTTCTCACCTCGTCGGACGTCGTGCGCGACGGGCAGCCATACCGTGTGCGGCTGCTGGGTGAGGACCTCGTCGCCTACCGCGACAGTGAGGGACGGGTGGGGCTCGTAGATCACGCTTGCCCCCACCGTGGCGCACCGATGGTGTTCGCGCGCAACGAGGAGGGCGGCATCCGCTGCGTCTATCACGGCTGGAAGTTCGGGGTGGAAGGCGATTGCAGCGAGATGCCTGCGGAGCCCGCAGACAGTCCCATGACCAAGCGCGTGCGCATCAAGGCTTATCCGGTGCGTGAGCGCAACGGTGTGCTGTGGACTTATATGGGCGAATCCGCCGGGGATCTCCCGCCGCTGCCCGATCTGGAATGGAACATGGTCCCGGAAACCCACTCGCTGGTCACGCTGCGTGTCCAAGAGTGCAACTGGCTGCAGGCCCTGGAAGGCGAGATCGACTCGGCACATGCGGCGATCCTGCATGGCCGCAAGGGCAGCACCATTGCGCAATGGCGGCAGGGTGGCGACCTCGCGCCCACCTTCGAGGTGCAGCAGCATGAGACGGGGATCAGTGTCGCGGCTCGCCGCAAAGACGGCAGCGACAAGAACTACATCCGCGTCAACCAGTTCCTGATGCCATTCTGGACGCTGGTGCCGCCGCAGACGCAGTACCCCGAGCTGAGTGGCCACGCGTGGGTGCCGATCGACGACCACCACACATTGGCCATCATGTTCTCGTACACCCCGGACCAGCCGTTCTACGAAAAGTCCCGCAAGCTGTTCAAGGAGGGCTACAAGGGCCGCGAGACTGGCCACCATTCGAATGGAGCTTACGAGCCCAGGCCGATGACGACCCCTTACGCCACTTACTGGAGCAAGTTCAACCGCTCAAATGCCTACATGTACACCTATGAAACCGGCATGCCGGGACTTTGGCTTGAGGATGCGGCGGCCCAATCCGGCGTCGCACCGATCTACGACCGTTCTAAAGAGCACTTGGGCACCAGCGATACCGGCATTGCACGTGTGCGCCGCATGCTGCTCGATAGCACGCGCAAGGCTGCACAAGGCGTCAAGGCTCCGGGCGCGGACTCGCCCTCTGCCTTCATGGTGCGCGCCGTCTCCATCACCGTGCCAGCTGGTGGCGACTGGACGCAACTTGGTGCAGACCATATGAAAGCGGAGCTCGGTAAGGGCTTCGGGTACAAGCCATGACCCAGCCCGAGCTGCGACTGCGACTGCGGCAGATTCGACTAGAGGCGGACGGTATCTGCTCCTTCGAGTTCGTCGCTGCCGATGGCGCCGGCCTTCCGGCTTTCACCGCCGGTGCTCACATCGACCTGCACCTGCCGGAAGGGAGGGTGCGCAGCTACTCGCTGGCGAATGCACCAGGCCTGGTAGACCGCTACGTCGTCGCCGTCCAGCGCGAAGACGCCGGTAGGGGCGGCTCGGCGTGGATGCACGATCGTCTTCGTGTCGGCGATGTGTTGGGAGCCAGCGTTCCAGCCAACGACTTCCCGCTGGAGGAAAAGGCGCATGCCTCGGTCTTTATCGCCGGGGGGATCGGTATCACACCCATCCTGTCGATGATCGAGCGTCTCGATGCCATAGATCGCCCGTGGTGCCTTTACTACGCAGCCCGCTCGCCAGAGGTGGCTGCCTTTCGCGAGCGCCTAAATGCGCTGGACAGAGGGCGTGAACGTGTACGGCTGTGCTTTAGCAGCGCGGGGTCGCAGAGGTTGGATTTGGCCCAGATCGTGCGCAATGCTCCTGCTGGCACGCATTTCTACTGCTGCGGACCCACCCGCATGATCGATGCTTTCGTGGTTGCCACCTCCCAGTGTGAACCGGAAACTGTGCACTTTGAGCGGTTCGCTGCGAGCGAAGCGGCTGCCGTCGAAGGCGGCTTCACCATACGGCTGCAGCGGTCCGGCCGGAGCATCCCTGTGCTTCAGGGACAGACGATATTGGATGCGCTGCTAGATGCGAACGCACCGGTGTCCTACGCCTGTTCCACAGGCATCTGCGGTACCTGCCTGACCCGTGTGGTGGAGGGCGAGCCGGACCACCGCGACGACTTCCTGAGCGACGACGAAAAGCGCGCAGGCAAGACCATGATCATCTGTTGCTCCGGGTCAAAATCGCCCGAGCTAGTTCTGGACCTCTGAGACGGCGACCGCACATGCTCGACTCCATCGACACTGATTTTCCCGAACACCGCGCGCGCCCTGCCGGTGCCCCGACCCCCTTGGGTGGCCTGCGCGTAGTGGACTTCTCGCATTTCATCGCAGGTCCGTTCGCCAGCATGATCCTGGCTGACTTGGGCGCTGAGGTGCTGAAGATTGAGGCCCCGAAGCGTGGAGACGACCTACGCCGCTACCCGCCGGTGCACCCTAAACTGGATCAGGGGGCTCCTTTCCTCTGGAGCAACCGCAACAAGAAAAGTGTGGCGCTCGACCTGAAGTCGGCTGAAGGTATCGCACTCGCCCGCGACCTCATAGTCAAGGCTGATGTCCTGTTGGAGAACTTCTCGTCCGGTGTGATGAAGCGGCTGGGCCTCGACTATGAGACTTGCCGCGAGCTCAATCCCCGCCTCGTCTACTGCTCCATTGCAGCCTACAGCCGTGAAGGTGCCTATGCGGACCGGCTTGGGTTCGATCCAATCGCCCAGGCAGAGAGCGGCTTCGTCTCGATGAACGGCTACCCGGACCGCGAGGGCGTGCGCGCGCTGTCGCCGGTGATGGATATCAGCACAGCCATGATGGTCGGCAACGCAGTGATGGGTGCGCTGCTGGCCCGTGAGCGATTGGGCGTCGGACAGCGCTTGGAGGTCTCGTTATTCGACACGGCTGTGATGATGACCGGCTACGCGAGCATGCAGTCCCTGTTCACGGGTAAGGATCCCGTGCGCAGCGGCAATACCAGCCCGGATACGTGCCCGTCGGGAGCATTCCGCGCGCGAGACCGCACCTTCTACATCAACAGCGGTAACGACAACATCTTCCAGCGCTTGATGACCCAAGTGCTTGAGCGTCCTGACGTCGCGGCGGACCCGGACTATGCGACCCCCTCGCTGCGCAACAGTAACCGCAACCGTCTGTTCGCCCTCCTTGAGGAGGCGTTCGCAAAGGAGGAGTGGTCGCATTGGCAGGTCCGCATGCGCGCCGCAGGGGTACCCTGCGGGCTCGTCCGTACTGTAGGCGAGGCCATTCGTTCTCCCGAGGCCCGCGACCACGCGCTCGTGACGCGAATTCCCCACGACGTTCTGGGCTGGGTTCCGAACGTCCGGCTGCCGATTCGTTACGACATGACGCCGACCGTGGATCCGGTGGCGGCACCGTCCGTGGGGCAGCACACTGATGCGGTGATGCGCGATGTACTCGGTCTCGACGAGGCGCGGATCGCCGAACTGCGCGCCCTAGGCGCATTTGGAGGCGCGCACTGAGCTGCGCGCCCGGTTTGGGGTAGGAGCCCCCTTGAGTCGCCCTAAAAGAGCTGGCGACGCCCCTTGATTGACAGGAGACACGATGACAAACGCAATCTCGCGCCGCGGCGCACTCAGGATTCTCGCTGCTGGCACTGCGGCCGGGGTGGGGGTGTCCAGCTACGCCCAGACCGGGGAGGCATCCAAGGTTATTAGGATCGTCGTGCCCTATCCGGCCGGAGGGACGACGGACCAGCTCGCACGCACAGTCGCGCAGCCGCTGAAGGAGATCCTCGGGCAGTCGGTCATCGTCGAGAACCGTCCCGGTGCCGGGGGGACTTTAGGCACCGACTACGTGGCCAAACAGCCTGCCGATGGCTACACGCTCCTGTTCGGCAACAGCGGCCCCAACGCGACTGCGTCGCTGATGCGCAAGCTTCCTTATGACGTGCTCAAGGACTTCCGACCGCTTTCCGGCGTGGTGCGCGTTCCACTGATCCTCGCGGTCGCGGCGGATTCTCCACACAAGACCGTTGCCGAGTTCGTGGCCTGGGCACGGACGCAAGCGGACAAGGTGAACTATGGATCCACTGGCATCGGTGGCAGCTCCCACCTGGCGAACGAATACTTCAACGAACTCGCCGGTACGCGCTTCCAGCACATCCCTTACCAAGGCGGAGCACCCCTGGTGACAGCATTTGCCGGTGGCCAGGTGCAGATGGCCTTCGTAACGGGTCTCGACGGCGCCGCGATGGTCCAGGCGGGCAAGATCCGCTACTTGGCCGTTGCATCCCCAAGGCGTACAGACGTCCTGCCAGGACTGCCCGCCATCGCCGAGGTCGTACCCGGTTTCAACGCGGTGGTTTGGTTCGGCCTGCTCGCACCAAGGGGCGTTCCCCAGCCGGTGGCGGACAAGTTGTCGAGTGCCATTGCTGCCGCCGTTCAGAGACCAGAAGTGCGCAAGTTTTTCATGGACCGCAACGTGGAACCCTGGGGCAGCACGCCGCAGGAACTGAGTCGGACCATCGAAGGCGAGATCGCACAGTGGGGGCCGATCATCAAGAAGGCCAACATCACCATCTGAGCCACGATGAGCAGTGATCGCACTTTGAGGGGCCGCGTTGCCATCGTCGGAGTCGGCGAGTCAACATACTATAAACACGGTCAGTCGCCGGATGCGGAGTTCAAGATGGCTCTACAAGCCATCCTCAACGCATGCGGGGATGCCGGGATCGACCCGCGCCGGATTGATGGCTTCTCCTCGTACGGCGATGACCGCAGCGAAGCGACCCGCCTCGCATCGGCGCTGGGCCTGCCGCGGTTGCGCACGGCGGTGATGCAGTGGGGCGGCGGCGGCGGCGGCTCGTGCGCGGCGGTAGCCAACGGCGCGGCAGCCATCGCCTCTGGCCAAGCGGATTGCGTGGTGGCGTTCCGGTCCTTGGCCCAAGGCCAACATGGCCGCTTCGGGCAGAGCAGCGCCAGCGGAACGCTGTCCGGCGAACGATCCTATCTCGTGCCGTATGGCGTCATCTCGCCGCCGCAACGATTTGCCATGCGGGTGCGGCGCTATATGCACGAGCACGGCGTGCGGCAGGAAGCGTTGCGCGCGATCGCGCTGGCGTCCTACCACCATGCGCAAGCTAACCCTCGCGCCGTCATGCATGGCAAGCCACTGGACGCAGCCAAGTATGACGCGTCACGCTGGATAGTCGAGCCGTTTCACCTGTTCGATTGCTGCATGGAGAACGACGGAGCCGCCGCGGTGGTGATGGTGCCAGCCGAACAAGCGCCGGACCTCGCCCAAAAGCCCGCGTACCTGCTGGGCGCGGCTTCCGGGTCGGGACACCGGTTCGCAACTCTCGGACACAACTCACCGGATTACGCCTCCGCGAACTTCAAAACCGTCGCACAGGACCTGTATCGCATGGCGGGTATCACACCTGCCGACGTGGGCTCGGTGCAAAGCTACGAAAACTTCACCGGAGGGGTTGTCATGGCGCTCGCAGAACACGCATTCTTCCGCCCCGAGGAGGCCAACGAGTTCCTCACTCTTGAAAATCTGCAGGCTCCCTCCGGCCGGCTGCCGCTGAACACCAGCGGTGGCAATCTGGCCGAGTGCTACATGCATGGCTTTGAACAGGTGATCGAGGCCGTCCGCCAGGTGCGCGGTACCTCAACTTCGCAGGCGATGCGCAACGACGTGGCGCTGGTCATCGGCGGCCCGATGGTCGCGCCGGCGAGTAACCTGCTGCTCGGTTCCGCTGCTGCGGCTGGGAGGCACGCATGACGCATGGCCGATACCTGCGCGAGGGGCTCCCGGTGCCCGTGGCCGAACCGGACGGACTGTCCGAGCCGTTTTGGAGCGGACTGCGCGAGGGCGTTCTGCGTGTGCAGCGCTGCACGCACTGCGGCCAATGGCAGTTCGGGCCGGAGTGGATCTGCCATGTCTGCCTACGTTTCGACCCGGCATGGACCGAGGTCGCGCCGAAGGGCCGGATTTACAGCTGGGAGCGCGTCTGGCACCCGGCGCATCACGCGCTGAATGAGCAAGGCCCCTATGTGGCGGTGCTGGTGGAGTTGCCCCACGCAGGCAATGTGCGCATGGTGGGCAACCTGCTGGGCGATCCCTTGCAGGAGGTCGTGATCGGTGCAGAGGTCCAAGGTGTGTTCGAACACCATCCGGAGCACACGCCTGCGTACTCCCTGCTCCAGTGGCGCCTCAGATGAGCACTGTCTGCGATCTGCTGGTCGTTGGTGCCGGCGCGGCCGGGATGACAGCCGCGTTCGTCGGCGCGCTTGAGGGCTTGCGCCCTACGCTGTGCGAATCAATGCAGCAGGTCGGTGGCGCGACTGCCACTTACGCCGGCAGGCTCTGGATCCCTGGTAACGGGCAAGGCTTGCACGCGGACTACGAAGATTCGCCACGGTTAGTCGCCCATTACCTAGACGCGCTGCTTGACGGTGCGGATCCGCGCGGACTTCGCCAGACCTTCATCGCCAGTGGCCCTGATGTCCTGGACGATCTCGCCGCCCGGTCGCAGGTGCAGTTCACAAGCGCAGGCCGACATCCGGATTCTGTCGTAGCTTCGGGTGCCGCCAAGACAGGGCGTGCTGCATACCACGCTGCCTCACAGGCCTTTGCACGATCGGTCGCGCCATCGTACCGAGGCGTAAACCCTCAACCGACTTCGACCTTTCAACATGTCTGAGCCAAGCACTATTCTGGGCTATGCCCCGATTGACCATATCCACGCCGAGTTCGAGACCATAGTGGAGCGAGCCACCTATTGTTCGGACGAAGATTTTCCCCAGCGCTTGGACGAGGTGGTTCAGCACTTGCGTGAGCACTTCGCGCAGGAAGATCGCTGGATGCAGGAGACGGACTTCCCTCCGGGCGACTGCCACCGCGACGAGCATGCTACGGTCCTGCGATCTGCCGACGAGGTTCAGGCGCTGGAGGGGGCGCGACGTATCGAGGTTGGTCGCAATTTTGTCCGTGAGCTCGTGGCCTGGTTTCCAGGCCATGCCGACTACCTGGACTCCGCCCTGGCTGCGTGGATGTGCAAGCGGGAGCATGGCGGCAAGCCGGTCGTGCTGCATCGGCGCTTGGGTGGCTTGGCATGAGCGGTCATGAAACTGGGACCGTGACTGGCCCGCTGAACGGCCTGCGTGTCGTCGAGTTCGCTGGCATCGGTCCCGCACCGTTCGCCTGCATGTTGCTCTCCGACATGGGTGCCGATGTGGTCACCGTCGACCGCGCCGGCGCGCGTCCTCCCGGAGCTGCACAGATCACGCAGCGCGGTCGACGTCGGGTCCAGGCCGACCTGAAAGACCCGTCCAGCATCGCGCAGGTGTTGTCTTTGCTCGACCAGGCTGACGTGCTGGTGGAGGGCTTCCGTCCGGGCGTCATGGAACGTCTGGGCCTCGGCCCTGACGTCATCGCCGCACGCAATCCACGGCTGGTCTATGCGCGCATGACCGGCTGGGGGCAGGACGGACCGCTCGCACAATCCGCCGGCCACGACATCAATTACATCGCTATCACCGGGGCGCTGCACGCCATCGGATCTGTCGATAAGCCCTTCCCGCCTCTAAACCTGGTCGGCGATTACGCTGGCGGGAGCCTCTATCTGGTGGTGGGCATACTGGCTGCGCTGCTCGAGGCCAGGCAAACGGGGCGCGGACAAGTGGTCGATGCCGCGATCACAGACGGCGTGATCAATTTGATGGCCTTGTTCATCGGCATGACGCAAGGTGGCACCCATCGTGAGCATCGGCAGTCCAACGTACTGGACGGAGGCTCACCCTGGTACGACACCTATGCCACCGCGGACGGACAGCATGTCAGCATTGGACCGATCGAGCCTCAATTTTTCGCGCAATTCTGCGAGATTCTGAACGTTCCGGTTGACCTGCGTGGTGTGCAGCAGGACCGCGCACGATGGCCCGAATTACGTGCATGTTTCACTGCGATCTTCGCCGCAAGGCCGCTGCAGGCCTGGCGAGAGTTGCTAGAAGGAACCGACGTCTGCTTTGCACCAGTTCTCCCGCTGAGCGAGGCCCAGCGCCATCCTCACAATCTGGCGCGCAAGGCTTTCGTGCAGGTCGATGGCATCACACACCCCGCTCCGGCACCGCGGTTTTCCCGGACTCCGTCATCCATTCAAGATGGGCGCACGGAGCCTGACCTTGAGAGCGTTGTGCGTACCTGGAGCGCTACTTGACCGAACATGGCGAAAACGCGGTACGACTCTAGTCACTCGGAAGAGGTGGCTCGGGCATTCGGTCGACCTCAGCGCAAAAGCGCGGAAATGAACGCTGTCTATCCACAGCACGCCTTGAGTCGCGCCATGGTGACGCCACCACGACACACCGGGGGCCTGCTCCAGCGGGAACCCTTATTGTCACGCATGCTAAAAGCACGGCGCTTGCGCTGCATGGTCGTGCGAGCGCCGGCGGGGACCGGCAAAACGTCCCTGATGACGGCCTTTCAACAGGCCCTTACGCCGCTGGGTTTCGAAGTGGCTTGGCTGAGCTTGTCGGCAGACGTCGACTGCACGGCGGGCTTGCTTTATCACTTGCTCGCCAGCTTTGAGCAGATTCACCCCACGATCACAGACCAAGCTAGACCTTGGCTGCAGGGAGGAATTGCCAAGGAGGCGATCGAACGAACAACGATTGGCCTCATTCAAGGCCTGAGCCGCTACGAGCGTGAAGTCACCCTGGTGATCGACGATCTGCATCTGGTGAAAGACCCGCTCCTACTTGAATATGGGATCCAGTTCCTGATCGAGCATGCGCCACCCAATCTGCATTTCGTCATGAGTGCGCGCGGACTACTCCCCTTGAGCTTTGAGCACCTGCACGCCGACGGGCAGTTACTAGAGCTGGGTGTCGACGATTTGGCGTTTACCCGCCAGGAAACCGAATCCTTCCTGCGTCATCGGCTCGGCTCGGCAGAGCCACGCGACGCCCACCGGCTACACAACGCCGCAGAAGGCTGGCCAGCAGGCATCCAGATGCTGGCTTTCCAGCAAAGTTCTCCTGAGCAGAGGCGACACAGACATCGCCTGGCTCATCAAGACTCCACCCCTGTCGCGCACTATTTCGAGCGCGAGGTGATGTCACTCCTGCACCCCGCCGACATTGAACGGCTCGTGCAGCTATCGATATGTTCGAGCTTTTGTGTCCCCCTCGCCTCGGCCGTGCTGGGCGAGCTTCCCAGCCCCAGAAATGCGGCGCGGCTGATCGCTCATCTGGTTCACCAGGATCTCTTCATCTATCCGGTTGAAGGCCAAAACCTGGAGCGATGGTTTCGCCTGCATCCGCTGCTGCGTGAGTTGTTGCTGAGCCGATATCAGGCCTTGCCGCCGGCAGAGCGGCAGTGTTTGAATGCTCGCGCAGCGGACTGGTTCGAATCTGCGGGCCTGATGGACGAAGCCGTGCGACACCGAATCGATGCCGATCAAGTGGAGCATGCAGTGGCATTGGTCGAGCGCTACGCGCAAGAAATGCACGTACGCGGCGACTTCCAGACTATCGCGGCCGTCCTTCGTCGATTGCCTCCGCAGGCTCTGTCCCGCAGCCTTCAGTTGCGTCTGCTGCACGGCCAGCTGCAATGGCGCGCCGGACACCTCGATGCCTATGCAGAGATCCTTGACGATCTGGAGCGCGACACGCCGCCGATCGATGATTTCGGTCGCTTCCAGCTCGCGCAGGCACGCGCTGCATACCACATCCAGCGGGACGACACCGAAGCTGCTAGGCTTCAACTCGAGCCGCTCAAACCCCTAAGCTACACCGCAGACGCCCGCTTCGAGGGCCGGCTGAGAAACCAACTTTCATTGGTGTACCTCCACGCGGGAAGATTTGAAGAAGCACGAAACCTGTTGGAACAGAACGCAGACCTCCTAACAGACCGGGTGCCTCTTGAGAAAGATCCGGCGGGCCTTCTGTTCGGGCGTTGCTTCACCGGACTCAGTCATGTCCAGGAAGGCAACATCAAACTGGCGGAGAGGCAATATCGAGCCGTGCTCCGAGCCACTAGCAGCAACCTTCACAAGGACACCAGCGAGCCCGCTTGCATGGCCGCGGCGTTGTTGGGTGAAGTCCTACACGAGCGCAATGAGCCGCACTCGGCTTTGGCGTTGTTGCTGCCAAGGCTCGACTTGTTGCAGCGGATAGCGATTCCAGACACAGCACTGCGTGCACTTCTCAGTGCCGCGCGCTGTCAATTCCAACTGGGTCGCGAGGCTGAAGGTTCGGCCCTGTTGGAACAGCTGGAGGAGTACGCCACACGCCATCGTCTCGATCGCTTGATTGCGTCCTCGCTCCTGGAAAAACTAATGCTTCAGTTGCGAAAACTGGATCTGCGGGCGGCTGATACGGTGCTCCGCAGAATGGAGCGACTGGAGTGCCTTCACGCGAAGTCATCCGGCGCGCAAGCGGAGATTCGGGTGATCGTGGCCACTGCCCGTGCACATCGGACATTTGCAGGAGGAGAACTTGCGTCGGCCGCCGCACAGGTTCGCACTCTCAGTGAACAGTGTGAAGCACTGGGCCACTGGCGTCGCGTTGCCCATTTTAGGATGCTGGGCGCAGCCATCCATGACCGCCTACAAGAAAAGGAGCTGGCCGCGAAGCTCGCGTTGAACGTCCTGGACCTTGGCCACGGGCTGGGATTAGTGCGCACCCTCCTTGATGCCGCACCAGAGGCGCCTCGTCTCATTCACGCGCTGCGACAGCGGCCTCAGCCCGATCTGCTGCTCACCTTCTACATGGATCGCCTGTTGGCGGCCGACACGTCTCTGGATGAGTCGCCCACTGGCCCTGGCGACAGGAACCGGATAGAGCCCTTGAGTCAACGCGAGTTGGACGTGCTGCGAATGCTAATGCTCGCTTTGCCCAACAAACGGATCGCGCGCACCATGGGTTTATCGCTTGAGACCATTAAGTGGCATCTGCGAAACGTATATCGGAAGCTGGGCGTGTCCGGACGTGACGAAGCGGTCACTCGAGCCCGCGACCTGCTGTTGATCATCTGACCCCGCCCCCCTCATCGCGAGGGGGTTCAGCCGCGAGTTTATCCGTCATGCTTCCTCCACACAGAAGACGAACGGAGACAAGATCGCATGCAGACCTCGAAGCACGGCTCGGCTGAACCCCCCATGAACCAGGAAGCCCGCCGGCTATCTCGCTCCGCGGAGATGCAAGGGCGGCAGCCAACAGTAAACGCCCAAGCCGCGCGCTTGTCGCGTGACACGCCTACCCGGCGCTCGGCAGATGGTCACCTGATGCCGACCAGAGGGAACCCGGCCGCCATCGCCGCCTCTCCCTTCTGAATGCAACGCAACGACATCCCCTCGGATGTTCAAACAGTACACCAAGAAAGTTAAGCCGTGCAAATAGAGCGAAGCGTTTACCGGGAAGACCACGAAATTTTTCGAAACACCGTCCGGCGCTTCTTAGAGCGCGAATGCATGCCGCACCAGGACCAATGGGATCGTGATGGCATGGCCTCGCGCGAGGTGTGGTGCAAGGCGGGTCGAGAAGGTCTTCTGTGCCCTATGCTACCGAGCGAATACGGAGGGGGTGACGGCGATTTCGGTCACAGCGCCGTCATCGCGGAAGAATTGGCACGCGCCGGAGTAACCGGTTTTTCGCTCGGCCTGCATTCCGATATCGTGGCGCCTTACATCAACCGATTAGGGACCGAGGAGCAAAAACGACGTTGGCTGCCGTCCATATGTCGTGGCGAAAAAATCCTTGCCATTGCGATGACTGAGCCCGGTGGCGGCTCCGACGTCAAGGCTATTCGCACGACAGCCGAGCGCGATGGCGACGAGTACGTCATCAACGGCAGCAAAACCTTCATCAGCAATGGTTACCTGGCCGACCTGATGGTCGTCGTTGTGAAGACCGATCCGGCAGTCGGCTCGAAAGGCGTGAGTCTGCTGGTCGTGGAGACCGATCGCGAAGGCTTTCGACGCGGTCGCAAGCTGGAGAAGGTAGGCCTGCGAGCTCAAGACACCGCAGAACTGTTCTTCGACAACGTACGCGTGCCCGTCACTAACTTGCTAGGTGAAGAAGGCAAGGGTTTTGCCTACCTCATGGAGGAGCTTCCACAGGAGCGCTTCGTGATTGCCGTGGCTGCGGCAGCCAAGCTCGAACGCCTCCTCAGCTTGACTCTGGATTATGTGAAAGAACGCAAAGCATTTGGCCAAACAGTTTGGGACTTTCAAAACACCAAATTCAAACTGGCCGATGTGAAAGCCCAAGCCGTTGGGCTACGAACGATGGTGGACTATTACCTTGCCCAGCATATGTCGCGAAAACTCACACTGGAAGAATCGGCTATTGCCAAGCTGCACGCAACCGAAATCCTGTGGAAGTGCCTGGACGACATGGTACAGATGCATGGTGGTTATGGCTACATGCTTGAGTACCCCATTGCCCGCGCATTCATCGATATGCGTGTGAATCGAATCTACGGTGGCAGCAACGAGGTGATGCGCGAACTCATTGCGCGAAAACTGTAATTACCCTGAACTAAAGGTTAGGAAGATTTATGAGTGACAAAGTTTTCATCGCTGGCGTAGGAATGATTCCCTTCATGAAACCCGGCACGTCACCGCACTACCACGTTATGGCCGCCCAAGCAATCACCGAGGCACTAGAAGACGCAGGACTGGCCTACGAAAAAGTCCAGCAAGCCTTCGCCGGTTACGTGTCGGGCAACTCCACCTGCGGTCAAAAGGCCATCTACAGAGTAGGTATGACCGGAATCCCCATTTTCAATGTCAACAACAACTGCGCGACCGGATCGACAGCACTCTTTCTCGCTCGCCAAGCCGTCGCCAGCGGCGTTTGCGAGGTGGCCCTGGCCGTTGGCTTCGAGCAGATGACGCCGGGTGCCATTTCGACGCCCTGGACCGACCGACCGGTGCCGCTGGAAGACTTTAACGCGACCATCGAAGAGGTGCTGGGGACGATCGACATCCCGCCAGCACTGCGGTTGTTTGGTGCAGCCGGACTTACCCACATGAAAAAGTACGGCACAAGGATGGAGACCTTCGCAGCCATCCGAGCGAAGGCCAGCCGCCATGCCGCGAACAACCCAAAGGCTGTGTTCAAGAGCGTCGTCAGCGTGGAAGACGTGATGAATGAGAAAGTCATGTGGCCGGGCGTCATGACGCGCTCGATGGCCTGCCCCCCTACCTGCGGCGCGGCCGCCGCCATTGTGGTCTCGGAAGCATTCGCCAAAAAGAATGGGCTGCGCAATGACGTCAAGATCGCCGGCCAAGCTATTACCACCGATCCGGCGGGCGTCATTGAAAGCAAGAACCCCATTCAATTGGTTGGCTGGGATATGGCGAGGGCAGCTGCCCAGCAAGCTTATGAGCAAGCCGGCATTGGCCCACAGGATATCGATGTCGTCGAATTGCACGATTGCTTTGCACACAATGAGCTAATTTCGTACGAGGCCCTCGGATTGT
Source organism: uncultured Sphingorhabdus sp. (assembly GCA_937873665.1). The sequence continues at coordinate 11,641 of CALMYW010000269.1, read as the reverse complement.
GCGGGGAAGGTGAAGGGGAAAAATTCGTTCTGGACGGCGACAACACCTATGGCGGCAAGTACGTCACCAATCCTTCCGGCGGCTTGCTCTCAAAAGGCCACCCCCTCGGCGCCACCGGGCTGGCCCAATGCTACGAACTCACGATGCAACTGCGCGGTCAGGCCAAGGAGCGCCAGGTCAATGGCGCAAGGATTGCGCTGCAGCACAACCTTGGGCTTGGCGGCGCATGCGTCGTCACGGTGTATCAGAAAAACTGATGATAATTTTTTGCCAAAGCTACTCATGATCGACAAGAGCATTATTGGACTCGAGCTGCCGCCTTTCGCTCACACGCCGGACGCGAACCAGCTGCGCTTCTTCGCCAAGTCTATTGGCGAGACCAACCCCATTTATTCCGAAGAATCTGCCGCCAAAGAAGCTGGGCACCCCGGTCTGCCGCTGCCCCCCACCTACTTTTTCTCGGCAGAAATGTATCGCCCAGCAAGTCATGGCGAATGGCGCGAAAAAGCTGGAATCACCCTTCAACGCATGCTTCACGGCGAGCAATCGTTCACCTTTCACCGCATGGCGTATGCCGGCGACACGTTGCATTACGTTACGAAGGTGATCGATATCTATGACAAGAAGGACGGCGCATTGACCTTCGTGGTTCTAGCGTCCAAAGTCACCAATCAGCGCGGCGAGCATATTGCCGACGTTCGGAAATCCATGGTGCATCGCAACCGTTGATGCCAGCGGAGCCTCCTATGACCAAACCACAATTCAGCACGATCGAGGTGGGCGACATCCTGCCTGCGCTCACATTCCCCCCTATCAATCGAACTACGTTGTTCTTGTTTGGTGGCGCTTCCGGGGACTACAACCCGATCCACATCGACATCGATTTCGCCCGCAAGAGCGGCATGCCGGACGTCTTTGCGCATGGCATGTTGGGCATGGCGTATCTCGGCCGCCTGCTCACACAGTGGGTCGATCAGAGACAGATTCGCTCTTTCAGCGTGCGTTTTTCCGGCATCACCCACCTCGGAAATCAAATCACCTGCACCGGCAGGGTTGTTAAAAAGTACGAAGTCGATGGCAAGAATTTCGTGGAGCTTGAACTTAATTCAGCAAACCAGTACGGCGAAATCAAGATATTGGGTGACGCCGTCGTAGCAATTTGAGAACTCGATCGATACTGAAGGAGCTAACAATGGGAAAACTTGACGGTAAAGTAGCATTGATTACTGGATCTGGTCGTGGCATTGGCCAAAGTTTGGCTTTTCAATTAGCCAATGAAGGGGCGCGACTCGTCATCAATGATCTCGATGCAGAGCCAGCAAATGAGACCGTGGCCGCCATCAAGTCTAAAGGTGGAGAAGCTGTCGCCTGCGTGGGTAGCGTCACCGCACCTGATTTTGCCGATCGCTTCATTAGAACGGCCATGGATAATTTCAGAGGCATTGACATCATTGTCAATAATGCGGGCTACACTTGGGATGCTGTTATTCAGAAGATGACGGACGAACAGTGGCATGCAATCCTGGATGTACACCTGACTGCTCCATTTCGTATCCTGCGAGCAGCGTACCCGGTGATCAGTGCAGCCGCGAAAAAAGAGGCTGCTGAAAACCGCGAGGTATTCCGCAAGGTCGTAAATATTTCCTCCAGTTCAGGCATCAATGGTAACCCGGGCCAAACCAATTACAGTGCCGCAAAAGCCGGCGTCATTGGCCTGACGAAAACCCTATCTAAAGAATGGGGGAGACTGAAGGTCAACGTTAACTGCGTTGCATTCGGCTGGATCGAGACTCGTCTGACCGAGCCGACCACCGAAGCCAAAACCATCGAAATCGAAGGCCGCCAACTGGCGGTTGGTGTGGGTCCGCACGCTGTTCAAGCCTTCTCTCAGCGCTGCCCCTTGGGCCGGCCCGGCCATGCACACGAAGCGGCGGGCGCGGTAGCCATGTACTGCATGCCCGAATCGGACTACATCTCGGGCCAAACTATTTTGGTTTCCGGCGGGGCCTGATTACACACTGGAAAGGCGTCTGGCCAGCGCCCTTCCCTCAATGCCATCGACAGGCATGTGCCGCAGTGCAAACAGATTTGCCATTGAGCTTCAGGCTACCCCGCCCCAACCGATCAAATCAATAAATATATTAGGAGACTTTCATGAAATTTCCATTGATTTCCCGGAGAAATTTGTTAGGCAGTGCCAGCCTTCTCGCTGTGGGCGGCGCTCTGGCTCAGCCGACGTCGAGCAAAACCACGACGCTGGTTCTGTCGACGCCGCCCGGCGGCGCGGTCGATGTGCTAGGCCGCGAATTGGCCGCGCGCATGGGTCAAATTCTGGGCACCACGATCATTGTGGTGAGCAAAGCGGGCGCGTCCGGCATGCTTGCCGCCCAAGCCGTGGCTCGTTCTCCCGCAGATGGCCACACGTTACTTCTAACGCACAGTACGCCCATCCTCTACATGCCGCACTTGTTCCCGAAGATAGCCTACGACGTCACACGCGATTTGAAGTTTGTCACTCAAATCTGCGAAGCGGATCTCGTGCTCGTAGTCAACAAGGATGTGCCGGTCAAAAATTTGCGGGAGTTTCTCCAGTGGGCGGCGGCTAATCGCGGCAAGGTCAGCTATGGCTCCTACAGCACTGGGTCCGCCGGACACCTGCTCAGCGAATACCTAAGTATTTCGCGCAATCTGGAGATGACCCACGTCCCTTACAAAGGGGAGGGACCTATGCTGCAAGACATTATTGGCGGTCAAATCTCTTGGGGGCTCTCCATTTTCGGGTCGGCAGCGGCCCATGTCGCGTCCGGCCGCATGCGTGCCCTTGCCGTCACCGGACCAAGGCGTTTCCCGCAGATGCCCGATGTGCCCACCTTCACCGAAGCCGGTCTGCGCGATGACGAGTTTCAAGTCATGGGCGGCATCCTCATGTTGATGCCGGCGGGCGTGCCCACTCCCGTGGCCGACAAGATCGAAGCGGCAGCGCGGGAAGCGGTTGCGTCAACGGGCATGAAGGCCCGGTTCCAGATCTATGGCTTGCGCGGCACTGGCGACAGCAGCGCGAATACTCGAAAAGCCTTTGATGACAGTAGCCCAATCATCGCCAAACTGGTCAAGGCGTCGGGCGTGAAACTAGATTAATTATGGCAGTGCCGGGCGGCAAATTGCGGTTAATTTGATCGACGGTGCTCAGAGGGCTCCGGTCTCGTTGCAATTAAGCTGCGACTGCTGGGATGAATTTGCCCCTCCCTTTTTGAATAGAGCTATGCACGCACTGAAATATGCGAGAGATTTTCGCCCCAAATTCTCCTTGGCTAAGGGTGCCGAGGTCTATATTCGATTGAATATTCTGAACTGAAGAGGCACGAAATGTACGCAAACAAAGTAATGAGGGCAGGTGATGGTGTTAATAGCTATTGGCCACCCCATCTCACGCGAACATTCCGCGTGGCGCAAAACACCCTCTTTCAGAACTTGGCGCACTCCGCCAATCGCTATGGCGATCGCACTGCCATCGCCTATTTTGGCCAGGAAATCACGTATCAGCAGTGGATGGACCTAGCCCAGCGATTCGCGGGCTGGCTGCAGCACAAAGCCGGCGTTGGCCGCGGCGACCGGATCGCGCTGTATATGCAGAACTGCCCGCAATGGCTGATTGCCTACGCGGGCACCTTGCGTGCTGATGCCGTAGTGGTTCCCGTAAGTCCCATGTATGGAGTTGATGAGTTACGCACAGTGCTTCGTGACGCAGGGGCTACGGTCTTGGTCAGCGCCCGCGATCTGGCGGAGACTGCGCTTGCCGCAGTGGCAGAGACCGACGTCAAAGCTATTATTACTACCGCATACGGTGATTATCTACCCGCCGTGGCCGAGTTCGATTTGCCCGACTGGATCAAGAGTCCCAACTCCGAACTCACTGGTTGCACTGCATGGCAGGAGGTGATGGATGCAGGCCTGCAAGCAAGGGCCCCCCTGGCCAGCGGCGAAGACCTCGCTATTCTTCCCTACACCTCCGGCTCCACCGGGATTCCGAAGGGCTGCATGCATTCGCACAACACTTTCATGCACACGGCGCAAGGCGGCGGCTATTGGTACGGCCTTACGTCCGCCACCGTGTGCCTTGGGGTTGCCCCCATGTCCCATGGCTCAGGGCTTTCCCACTCGGTCAACGTCCCCTTGATGGCGGGTGCAACGATCGTGGTCCAGCCAAGGTGGGACAGAAGCCTCGCGGCGCAACTGATTGCGCGCTATCAGGTCCGTCACGCTGCGATTGCGCCCACAGCCCTAGTAGATCTTTTGGCCAACGATGAACACGTGCGGCACGACCTTTCCAGCCTCTCATGCGTGCTGTTCGGCGGCGCCTCGATGCCCCAGGGATTGGCCGACAAAATTCACCAATCCTTGGGCATTCATTTCATCGAGGGCTACGGCCTCACCGAGACGGCAGCGGCCGCCATTGTGAACCCGCTGAGCCGACCAAAGCGGCAATGCCTGGGCGTCCCTTTCTTCAATACCAGCGTGGTCATTGCAGACCCGGAAAATGGCAACCTTAAGGGCGTTGAAGAAATGGGAGAAATTTTGATTCACGGCCCTCAGGTCTTCAAGGGCTACTGGGCAAGAGACGACGAGACGAAAAGCTCATTTGTCGATATCGATGGAGTCAAGTATTTCCGAACGGGCGACATTGGATATCGCGACACGGAAGGCTACCATTTCATGGCCGATAGGATCAAGAGGATGATCAATGCCTCGGGCTTTAAGATTTGGCCTTCCGAAGTGGAGAATAAACTGTATGAGCACCCAGCCATTGCCGAGGCGTGTGTGATCGGCAAAAAAGACGCTTACCGTGGCGAGACCGCGAAGGCGCTGGTCGTGCTAAGGCCTGGCGCTCAAGCGAGCGAGGCCGATATTATTGCTTGGTCCAAAGAGCGCATGGCCGCTTACAAGTATCCTCGCAGCGTCGAATTTGTTCGTGAACTGCCTAAGGCTTACAACGGCAAGATTCAGTGGCGCGAACTGCAAGCACAAGAAGATGCCCGCGCTGAATAAGCAAATCCGCATGCCTAGCGGCTATTGGCTCGTCTCGCCAAGGCGATACCGGTGGCCGGCAGGACGTGATGATGACCATGGATTGCTAACATGACTTTCCCTCAGACTGATTTCCCTCATTGGGCACAAACGGCGCTCGCCGAATCAAGCTGGGAAGGGTTCATCGACGTGGACGGCGCCTGGATTCATTACATCACTTGGGGTGATGTGACTAAGCCGCCGTTGGTGCTGATCCACGGCAATGCAGCCTGCGGCGAGTGGTGGCGATTCATTGCCCCCTTTTTCGCAGAGGATTACTACGTGATCGCACCCGACCTGGCGGGCATGGGAGACAGCTCCCACACCGGCCGATACGAGCGCGAGCGATATGCGCAGCAGGTTGTCACCGTCGCGCAAACCTTAGCACCAGGGCGCAAGCCTTTGTTGGTTGGCCACAGCCTAGGCGGGATGGTCGCGATCCTGGCGGGCAATGCCTACGGTGAGCAGTTGGCCGGCATCGTCGTGGTGGATTGGCCACCGCAAGAGCCGGAACTCAAAGATCCGTCGCCCTTTGATCTGGCCAACCCTCAGCCCAGGATCTACCCCGATCGAGACAGCGCGCTCGCTCGATTCAAAGTGGTTCCCAAACAGGACGTGAACTGCGCCTTCTACCTCCAGCATATCGCGCAGCACTCCATCAAAGCAGAGGACGGTGGCTGGCGCTGGAAGTTCGATCCAGCAGCGCTTTCGCAACGGCGCAAGCCCAGTTTCGTGTCGGATCTGCTGGCAATGCGTTGCCCTGTTGCCCTCATGTGGGGAGCATTAACGGCCCGCTTCGACGACTCCGTGCGCCGACTTTGCCGTGAGAAATTCACCGGGATCTTACCCATGACCGAAATTCCCAACTCCCGGCATCACGTCATGCTTGATGAACCTTTGGCCCTTGTGACCGCACTTCGAACTCAGCTTGCCAACTGGCGCTGATTGGAAGGCGTGGGGGCCTCCAAGGATAAGAGCACGGCCTCATTGGGGCTCACAGAAAGTCCCTCTTCCTGAAAAGTATTCGCATCGGCTCCGCCTTTTGTTAAACCCTTTGCTGCGCATGGCGTACCTTGATCTGTCAGATCTTTCCCGACAAGGTCTTGGACAGTTAATCGGCAAACTCGGTGCGACGAATTCGTTTGTGCGGCGCTAGCGTTCGTCGCGAGAAGGCGAAGATGTCCTGTGCGAATGCAGTATCTGCCATGACTCCGGCGCGCAGGATCAGAATAGTTTTGGGTAAGTAGAATCGAACCGCTTCGGGACTGGGCACCACGGCTACTGCCATCATGGCCGGGCGCTCCATCGAGGCGCATTCAATCTCGAACGTAAGCGTCCGGCAAACCCAGGCCTACCGAGGCCGATATTCAGGCGTCGACGGATTTCCAGCGGTTCCAGGCCCTGTTGGTGATTGGAATACATTTGCCGTGCTTCTGGATCTGCCGGACCAATGGTCTTTCAATTCTCATGTGATGCAAGTCGTGTATTGACCCAGCGGTTTCTGCACAGTGCAGGAATTCACTGGGTCAATACAGTCGACCACTTGTACAGCGCGCATGGCGGACACACAAGATCTGGTTTTCAGAGGTGGGCACCGATGACAGGACTATGACTGATACCTGTCCCCCAGGACTTTCGAATGACCGGCAGCGCTGCAATTCAGTCTTCGATTTATGTTTACAAACCATCTGTGACGGGGCGAATGACCCTAACCTGCCTCAAATCCAGAAAATCAGCAATCTCATAATTTCGCAAATTCCCAATGTCCACCTCCGCCAATCAGCTCAAAGACGAAATCAGCCGTCATGCCAAAAAGGAAGTGCGCGCTGAGATCCAGTCCTTGAAGAAGGCCACGGTCAGCTACCGCACTGAGATCGCTGCGCTCAAGCGTTGCGCGGCCACTCTGGAGGCGTTGGTTAAAAAGCAAGGCAAGGCCGCCCCCAAGGTCACGCCTGAGGCAGGTACCGAAGAAGAAGGCACATCCCTGCGCTTTCGCGTGGCTGGCTTTGCCAATCTGCGCAAGAAGCTGGGCGTATCAGCGGCCGAGATGGGCAAACTGCTGGCGTTTCTGCCCAGTCGGTCTACCACTGGGAGACCGGTAAATCCAAGCCGCGCAAGAGCCAACTCCAGGCCATTTCTGCGGTGCGCAAGATGGGCAATAAGGTCGTGGCGGCCAAGCTAGCCGAGTGATCTGTCACAACCTGTCTCGCTAGTTCCCGAAGCGGGACACCATGCGCTCGTAGCCGACTGGGGCGTTTCTGAAGTCCTTGAGCATGTGGTTGTAGCGGATGGCGCGTGAGCGCCATGCGTCGTCCAGCCTTCCTGGCAAATGCAGCATCAGGTAGCCAATCAGCTGCAACAGGTGGGGGCGCCTGGTTCTCAGTTGCCGCAAAGCTGTCCCTGATAGCCGACCGCTACCAGCCTCGAAGAGGCATGGGTCTCTATCTAAGCCGTGATTTCCGGCGCAAGCATGTGGCGCCTGGACGTCTCCAAACAAAAAAGCCGCTGGGGTTCTAGTAGGCTTTCCGGCAAATCTTTGCATTCAAATCGGCAATACTTTGCTCTTGTCGACATAAGTCTTAGATATCGATGTTCCCCGCCCGCAGCGCGTTGCTCTCAATGAAATTGCGGCGTGGCTCCACCTCGTCGCCCATGAGCATGGTGAACACGCGGTCGGCTTCGATGGCGTCGTCGATCTGCACGCGCAGCAGGCGGCGCACGGTGGGGTCCATGGTGGTTTCCCACAGCTGGGCGGGGTTCATCTCGCCCAGGCCTTTGTAGCGCTGGCGGCTGGTGGTGCGTTCGGCTTCGCTGATGAGCCAGTGCATGGCCTGGCGGAAGTCGCTGACTTTTTCTTCTTTCTGGCGCTCACCTTCACCGCGAATGGCCTTGGCGCCTTCGCTGAGCAAACCACGGAAGGTGTCGGCGGCTTCGGCCAGAGCGCCGTAGTCCGCGCCGTGCACAAAGTCTTGCGTGATGATGCTGCTCTTGATGTTGCCGTGGTGGCGGCGGCTGATGCGCAGAATGGGTTTGTCGGTGCGCACGTCAAACTCGGCGGTCACTTCGGCCGGGATGCCTGTGGTGTTGAGTTCGCGCAGTTTGGCTTGCAGTGCGGGGGCGCATGCAGCGGCTTGCTCCATGGTGTCCAGGTTCAGCGAAACGCCGTCAGCCATGGCCCGCAGGGCTTCGGCGTCCATGAAGTTGGACAGGCGTGCAATGACGTGCTCGGCCACTTGGTGTTTGCGGGCCAGTGCTTCCAGCGTTTCGCCACTCAGCACTTGCGGTGCAGCGCCGCCCGTGCTGATGCTGGCGTCTTTGAGCGCGATGCGCAGCAAGAAGCCGTCCAGCGCCGGGCCGTCCTTGAGGTACAGCTCTTCTTTACCGGCCTTGACTTTGTAGAGCGGCGGCTGGGCAATGTAGATGTGGCCACGCTCGACCAGCTCGGGCATCTGGCGATAGAAGAAGGTCAGCAGCAGGGTTCGGATGTGCGCGCCGTCCACATCGGCGTCGGTCATGATGATGATGCGGTGGTAGCGCAGTTTGTCGACGTTGAAGTCGTCGGTGCCGCTCTTGCCGGATTCGGCGCTGGCCTTGCCAATGCCGGTACCCAAGGCGGTGATGAGCGTGACGATTTCGTTGCTGGTGAGCAGCTTTTCGTAGCGGGCTTTTTCGACGTTCAGGATCTTGCCGCGCAGGGGCAGGATGGCCTGGAATTTACGGTCGCGGCCTTGCTTGGCCGAGCCACCGGCCGAATCTCCCTCGACGATGTAGATTTCGCACAGGGCCGGGTCTTTTTCCTGGCAGTCGGCCAGTTTGCCGGGCAGGCCCATGCCGTCGAGCACGCCTTTGCGGCGCGTCATTTCGCGGGCTTTGCGTGCGGCTTCGCGGGCGCGGGCAGCTTCGACAATCTTGCCGCAGATGATCTTGGCGTCGTTCGGGCGCTCTTCGAGGTAATCGGTCAGGGCCTTGGCCACGATGTCTTCCACCGGGGCGCGCACTTCGCTGGACACGAGCTTGTCTTTGGTCTGGCTGCTGAATTTGGGCTCGGGCACTTTCACGCTCAGCACGCAGCACAGGCCTTCGCGCATGTCGTCGCCGCTGACTTCGACCTTTTGCTTTTTGGCGATTTCGTTTTTCTCGATGTACTTGCTGATGACGCGGGTCATCGCCGCACGCAGGCCCGTGAGGTGGGTGCCGCCGTCACGCTGCGGGATGTTGTTGGTGAAGCAGAGCACGCTCTCGTTGTAGCCGTCGTTCCATTGCATGGCGACTTCCACACCGATGCTGGTGCCGGGGATGCCGCCATAGCTGTCGGCCGGGCGCTCGCCATTGGCGTGGAAGGCCGTAGGGTGCAGCACCTTTTTGTTGGCGTTGATGAAGTCGACAAAGCCCTTGACGCCACCGGCACCGGAAAAGTCATCGGACTTGCCGCTGCGCTCGTCGATCAGGCGAATGCGCACGCCGTTGTTCAGGAAGGACAACTCGCGCAGACGCTTGGCCAGGATCTCGTAATGGAAGTCGTGGTTCTGCGTGAAGATGTCGGTGTCGGGCAGGAAGTGCACTTCGGTGCCGCGCTTGTCGGTGGCACCCGTGACGCGCATGGGCGAGACTTCGACGCCGTCGACGGTGTCGAGCAAACGGTTTTGCACAAAACCCTTGGCAAAGTCGATCTGGTGCACTTTGCCTTCGCGGCGCACCGTGAGGCGCAGCCACTTGCTCAGGGCGTTCACGCACGACACGCCCACGCCGTGCAAACCGCCCGAGACCTTGTAGCTGTTTTGGTTGAACTTGCCGCCTGCGTGCAGCTCGGTCAAGGCGATTTCGGCGGCAGAGCGCTTGGGCTCGTGCTTGTCGTCCATCTTCACGCCCGTGGGGATGCCGCGGCCGTTGTCGGTCACGCTGATGGAGTTATCGCTGTGGATGGTGACGACGATGTCGTCGCAGTGGCCCGCCAGCGCTTCGTCGATCGAGTTGTCGACGACCTCGAACACGAGGTGGTGCAGGCCCGTGCCGTCAGAGGTGTCGCCGATGTACATGCCGGGGCGTTTGCGCACCGCTTCCAGGCCTTCCAGAATCTGGATGGAGCCTTCGCCGTAGCCTTCGGATGCGCCCGCCTGGTTGGCGTCGATCTTGGGTTGTGCGGTGGTGAAAGCGTCTTCGCTGGGGTTGATTTCGTCGGTCATGTTCAATTTTCTCTGTCGCTTGAATGGCCGAAACCCGCGACGGGTCGCGGGTTTCGATAAGTGGGCCAGAAAGGGGCCGTGGGGGCTTTCGCCTTAAATGCGCATCGGCATCACCACATATTTGAAGTTGTCGTTCTCGGGGATGGTGATCAGCGCCGAGCTGTTGGCGTCGGCCAGATCGATGCGGACCATGTCCTGGCCCATGTTGCTGAGCACGTCGATGATGTAGGTGACGTTGAAGCCGATCTCGATGCTGTCGCCACCGTAGTCGATGTCGAGTTCGTCCACCGCCTCTTCCTGCTCGGCGTTGTTGGACGCCACGCGCAGCGTGCCGGGGTCGATGTTCAGGCGCACGCCCTTGAACTTGTCGCTGGTCAGGATGGCGGTGCGCTGCAGGCAAGACAGCAGGGCTTGGCGGCCAAGCGTCAGGTTGTTGCTGTGGCCTTTGGGGATGACGCGGTTGTAGTCGGGGAACTTGCCCTCGACCAGCTTGGTCACGAACTCCATGCCGTCAAAGCTGAACTTGGCCTGGTTGTTGGCGAACTGCATCTCGATCGCGCCGTCGGCGTCCGACAGCAAGCGCTGCAGCTCGAGCACGGTTTTGCGCGGCAAGATGACTTCTTGTTTGGTGGGCACTTCGACGTCGAGCGTGGCAGCAGTGAAGGCCAGGCGGTGGCCGTCGGTCGCGACCAGGCTCAGGCGGTTACCTTCGGCCACAAACAAGATGCCGTTGAGGTAGTAACGGATGTCGTGCACGGCCATGGCAAACGAGACTTGCCCCAGCAATTGCTTGAGGGTTTTTTGCGGCACGCTGAACACGGGGCCGAAGCTGGCGGCTTCTTGCACCAGCGGGAAGTCTTCAGCGGGCAAGGTCTGCAAAGTGAACTTGGACTTGCCGCCCTTCAAGATCAGCTTGGCTTGCGACGACTCAAGGCTGACGGTTTGGTCAGCGGGCATGGTGCGCAGGATGTCGATGAGTTTGCGTGCGCCCACGGTGGTGGTGAAGTCGCCTGGGTCACCGTCCATCTCGGCCGTGGTGCGGATCTGGATTTCCAGGTCGCTGGTGGTCAGCTGAACGGCGTGGCACAGGACACCTAAGCTCGCGCTAACAGTCAAAGCCCAGCCACCGAGCGGCTGGAAAACACAACAAGTCGAGGTGCCAGACACCATCGACAGGAGACAAACATGGAGCGTTCATTCGCTGAAGAGATCTCACGCCTGTCGCTGGGCGCCGGAGAAGAATTTCATGGTGAAGGCATCCTCGCCGTCACCAAAGCCCTGCTGCAATCCGGTGTGAGCTACATCGGTGGCTACCAGGGCGCGCCGGTTTCCCACCTGCCACACCATGAGCCTGATTGAAATCAAAGTGCCGGACATCGGCGATTTTTCCGAGG
>CALMYW010000268.1 GCA_937873665.1 uncultured Sphingorhabdus sp. | reverse complement strand
GTAACAGGCAAGAGGATCGCATGGGCGACGCAAAAGGCGGCCGTTCCGACGGCATGAACATCGATACCGCGCTGGTGCGCGAACTGGCCGAAATGCTGGCCGAGACCGGACTGACCCAGATCGAGGTCGAGGACGGGGATCGCAAGATCAAGGTTTCGCGCCAGGGCTCCGTCGCCGCTGCGGCGCCGGTCTATGCTGCTGCGCCCGCGCCGGCGCCGGCTGCTGCGGCACCTGCCGCTGCCGCAGCTCCCGCCCCGGCCGACGATCCGGGGGCGGTCAAGTCGCCGATGGTCGGCACTGTCTATCTCTCGCCCGAACCCGGCGCCGCGCCGTTCGTCAGCGTTGGCCAGGCGGTGAAGGCGGGCGACACCCTGCTGATCATCGAGGCGATGAAGGTGATGAACCCGATCACTGCGCCCAATGCCGGCACGCTCAAGGCGGTGCTGGTCGACAACGCCCAGCCGGTCGAATTCGACCAGCCGCTGGTCGTGATCGGCTGAGGTCGGCGCACCCCATGGCCATTACCCGCCTGCTGATCGCCAACCGCGGCGAGATCGCCCTGCGCATCCACCGCGCGGCCCACGAAATGGGGATCGAGACGGTCGCGGTGCATTCCACCGCCGATGCCGATGCAATGCACGTGCGGCTGGCCGACCATGCGGTCTGCATCGGGCCGCCGGCGGCCAAGGACAGCTATCTCAACATGGCGGCGATCATCTCCGCCGCCGAGATCGCGCATGCCGACGCGATCCACCCGGGCTATGGCTTCCTGTCGGAGAACGCCCAGTTCGCCGAGATTGTCGAGGCCCACGGGATCACCTGGATCGGGCCGAAGCCCGAACACATCCGCACCATGGGCGACAAGATCGAGGCCAAGCGCACCGCAGGCGCGCTCGGCCTGCCGCTGGTCCCCGGGTCGGACGGCGCCGTTTCCGACATTGCCGAAGCGCGCGAGATTGCCGAGCGTGCCGGCTATCCGGTGATCATCAAGGCCGCCTCGGGCGGCGGCGGGCGCGGCATGAAGGTCTGCACCGGCCCGGACGAGCTCGAAACGCTGATCCAGCAGGCCGGCAGCGAAGCCAAAGCCGCCTTCGGCGACGCGACCGTCTATATCGAGAAGTATCTCGGCAATCCGCGCCACATCGAATTCCAGGTGTTCGGCGACGGCAATGGCAATGCCATCCATCTTGGCGAGCGTGACTGCTCGCTCCAGCGCCGCCACCAGAAGGTGCTGGAAGAGGCCCCCTCCCCCGTCATCAGCCCCGAAGAGCGCGACCGCATGGGCGGGATCGTCGCCAGGGCGATGGCCGATATGGGGTATCGCGGCGCGGGCACGATCGAGTTCCTGTGGGAAAACGGCGAGTTCTACTTCATCGAGATGAACACCCGCCTGCAGGTGGAACATCCCGTTACCGAGGCGATCACCGGGGTCGATCTGGTGCGCGAACAGATCCGCATCGCCGATGGCAAGCCGCTGTCGGTCTCTCAGGACGACATCGAATTCAACGGCCACGCGATCGAATGCCGCATCAACGCGGAAGATCCGTGGACCTTCGCCCCCTCGCCGGGCCTGGTGCAGAACTACCACGCGGCAGGCGGCATGAACGTGCGCGTCGATTCAGGGCTCTACGCCGGATACAAGGTGCCGCCCTATTACGATTCGATGATCGCCAAGCTGATCGTCAAGGGCCGCACCCGCGAAGGCTGCATCATGCGCCTCAAGCGCGCGCTCGAGGAAATGGTCGTCGGCGGCATCAAGACCTCGATCCCGCTGCATCAGGCGCTGATGAACGAGCCGGACTTCATCCACGGTGACTACACGATCAAGTGGCTGGAGGAATGGCTGGCGAAGCGCTGAGCAGGCCAGACCTTCGTCGCAAGACGAGGCCTGGACCCTGAAGCCAGTTCAGGGTGACGAACGCCACGCGCGGACCGGGAACCGACCTCCATCCAACCCGCCATCCTGAACTTGTTTCAGGATCCATCGCGCAGCTAGGCGCCGTGCCTGCCGGACAGAGCCAGCGGCTCCGTTCGGCTTGCGCTCCATGGCTTCGGCATAAAACCAGGGATGGACCCTGAAACCAGTTCAGGGTGACGAACGGAGCGGTCCAAGAAGCACCTCCCATTTACGCGCCCGTCATCCTGAACTTGCTTCAGGATCCATCGCGCAGCCGGGCGCCGTGCCTGCCGGACAGAGCCAGTGGCCCGGTTCGGCTTGCGCTCCACAGCTTCAGCGTAAAACGGGAGTATTGACCCTGAAGCCTATTCAGGGTGACGGGGGTGGACGCGACGCTGCTGATCCGCCACCGATCCGGCCGCCGCGCCTACTCCAGCGGCACGCCCGGCAATTGCTTGGCGGTGCGGATCGTCAGCGAGGTCTTGACGCTCGCCACGTTGGGCGCAGGCGTCAGCTTGCTGGTCAGGAATTCCTGGAAGCTCTGCAGGTCCTTGCTGACGATCTTCAGGATGAAGTCGATCTCGCCGTTCAGCATGTGGCATTCGCGCACTTCGGGCAGCGACTTCATCGCGTCCTCGAACTGGCGCAGCGATTCCTCGGCCTGGCTCTTCAGGCTGACCATCGCGAAGACCGTGATCGCAAAGCCCAGCTTCGAGGCATCGAGATCCGCGTGATAGCCGCGGATCACGCCTTCCTCCTCCAGCGCGCGGACCCGGCGCAGGCAGGGCGGCGCTGTCAGGCCGACACGCTGGGCAAGCTCGACGTTGGTTACCCGTCCTTCATCCTGGAGTTCGGCGAGCAAGCGCCGGTCGATCGCGTCAAGATTGGCCATGCCTTACCCTTTTCGTACTGCGCCGCACCGACGGTTGATGCAACCGCGCCACGCAGGACAATGCCCCCCAACAGTAATAATCACGACCCTGCCCCCAGAGCCTCGATAATTTTATTGTTTATGGCCGCAATTGTCCCGCTTTGCAACGCATCAATCGCTGCGATACCAGCCGTGGACATCTCTGGTATGACACTCGCCTGCGCGCGCCGCGCAGCTTACTGGAGCAATCATGCATTTCGACGACCGCCTTGGGACCGTGCTGCGCCTGCGCGCCGATGGCGGTGCTTTGCAGCGGGTCCAGTTGCGGCAATTGCTCGACCTGCTGGGCATCATGCCGGCCGAGGCGCGCGGCGATCAGGTTGATGCAGCCTATGCCCGGCTCGCGCAGCTGGCAAAGCTCATTCCCGCCCGTGAGCGCGCCGCGATGCTCGGCGATTCCGCGCTGCGCCTGCGCTCTCCCCGGCTGGTCGCGGCCCTGGCCGGGTGCGAAGACGATGTTGCAAGGGCGGCCTTGCTCCGCGCCGACCTGGGCGAGGAGCAATGGCTCGACCTGATCCCGGCGCTGACTCCGTCCGCGCGGGGCCATGCCTGGTCGCGCAGGGACCTTCCGTCCACCGTCCGCACGCTGCTGGCGCGGCTCGGAGCCCAGGCCCGCGCACTGCCGCCTGCCGGCACCGCGGAGCCCGGCGAAAGCGCGGCTTCACCAGCGCCTGCGGCTGCGGAAGACGCCGCCCAGGGCATTGGCGCCCTGGTCAGGCGGATCGAGGCCTATCGCCGCGCCCGCGAAGTGGTCGAAGTGCGCCCACAGGGTGATTCGCCCCGGCTGCCGCTGGGCGAGGACCATGTGCTGCGGGTGCCGGCCACGGTGCAGGCCTGTGATTTCGCCACCGATGCAGCGGGGCGGATCGTCTGGGCCGATCCCGGTGCCGCGCCGATGCTGATCGGCCTGCGCCTGGGCGGCCGGGACAATGCAAGTCCGCTCGCCGCGCCGCCCGCGCTTGACGAGGCGCTGCGCCGCCGCCAGCCGCTGCGCGGGATCGCGGTCTCGCTGGAAGGCGCGCCCGCCATCGCCGGCGACTGGCAGATTGACGCGGTGCCATGGTTCGACCCCCTCGACGGTCGGCACCTGGGCTATCGCGGCCGCCTGCGCCGTCCCGCAGCGGACCCGGTTGACGCCGCTGCGGCCAGGCCCGCCCGAGACAGCGAGGCGGACCGCATTCGCCAGATGCTGCACGAACTGCGCACGCCGGTGAACGCAATCCAGGGCTTCGCGGAAGTGATCCAGCAGCAGCTGTTCGGCCCCACTCCGCACGATTACCGGGCGCTGGCTTCCAGCGTTGTCGGGGATGCCGCGCGGATGCTGGCCGCCTTCGAGGAACTGGAACGCCTCGCCAAGCTGGAGAGCGGCGCGCTCGATGTCGAAGGCGGAGCCACGGACCTTGGCGACGTGGTGGCCAGCACAGTCGCCCAGCTGGCCGCCCACAGCCGCCAGCGCGGCAGCGGTTTTGCTATGCGCGAATTCGAAGGGTCGCTGGCCGTCCCGCTCGCCCGGATCGAGGCCGAGCGGATCGTCTGGCGCCTGCTCGCCACCCTGGCCGGGGTCTGCGCGCCGGGTGAGCAATTGAAACTGCGCCTGCGCGAAAAGGCGGGAACGGTGCGGCTCGACCTTGCCCTGCCGGCCGTCCTGGCCAGCCGCGGCACGGACGAGCTGTTCCGCGCCGCAGCCGGATCGATCCCGCAGGTCATTTCCGCCGGCGTGTTCGGCGTCGGCTTTGCCCTGCGCCTTGCACGGAGCGAGGCACGCGCGGCGGGCGGCTCGCTGGAACGCAAGGAAGATCGGTTGCGGCTGGTCCTGCCGGGCTTGACCGGCGCCGCTTCGGGACCTAGCCAGAGGGCTGACAGAGGCTGAAGTCGCACGGTCGCTGCTGAAGTTCGAACGGCTTGAAAATCAAAAGGAATGACGCGACCTTGGTTCTTCCGGCAATCACCGACCTCCCCCCTCCCGGACGCGAGGTGCGCTTTCCGGCCGGGGCCGGGCAGCGATACCTGGTGACGGTCGACACCGAGGAAGAGTTTGACTGGAACCAGCCGATCCGGCGCGAGGGACATACGGTCCACACCGTGGCCCGGCTCGCCCGGTTCCAGCAGTTCTGCGAAGGCCAGGGCGTCTGCCCGGTCTACCTTGTCGATTATCCGATCGCCACCTGCCCTGCGGCGGGGGAAGTGCTGGGCGAGGCGGTGGCCGCCGGACGCGCCGAGATCGGGGTGCAGTTGCATCCGTGGGTCAGCCCCCCGTTTGAAGAACAGGTGAACGAATACAACAGTTTCGCCGGCAACCTTCCGAAGGAGCTTGAGCGCGAGAAGTTTCGCCGCCTGCGTGATGCGATCGTCAAGACCTTTGGCACCAGCCCGCTGATCTACCGCGCGGGGCGTTATGGCGTGGGGCGGAACACGGCCGACATCCTGGCCGAACACGGCATCGCCATCGACACCTCGGTCCGCGCCGCCTTCGATTACAGCGCGAGCGGAGGACCCAATTTTCGCGGGCATCCGCTGCGGCCCTACTGGATCGGAGGCAACCAGCGCCTGATGGAATTGCCGCTCACCACGGTCTACTGGGGGATTCTGCGCCAGCTGGGGCCGTGGCTCTACCCCCGGATGTGGCGGGTTCCACGGCTACGCGGGGCACTGGCCAGGATCGGCCTGCTCGAACGTATCCCCCTCACCCCGGAAGGCGTCACGATCGAGGAAGCCATCCGGGGGATCGACATTGCGATCGACCAGCAGCTCCCGGTTCTGGTGTTCTCGTTCCACAGCCCATCGCTGGCTGCGGGCTTTACGCCCTACGTCCGCAGCGAGGACGAACTGGATGCGCTTTACGACTGGTGGCGGCAGGCGTTTGCCCACCTTGCCCGGCGCGGCATTGCGCCGACCAGCGTGAGCGACCTGATCGGATCGGTGGAGCTTGCCTAACCGCCCGCACCCCGCTAACCCGCGCGCGTCGCTTCGCGCTACGGGCCTGTAGCTCAGTTGGTTAGAGCTGGCCGCTCATAACGGCTAGGTCGCGGGTTCGAGTCCTGCCGGGCCCACCAACGCGAAGGACAACCCCGGTCGGGGAGTGGCGCAGCCCGGTAGCGCGTCTGCTTTGGGAGCAGAGGGTCGCAGGTTCGAATCCTGTCTCCCCGACCATTATATCGGTGACAAATAAGTCACTGATATAATTGATAAAAATAAGCCATTTTTGACCTGTGCAGGAACTGTGTAGAAGTTTTTGCGGTTTGTCTCGAACGTCGGCGATTTCAGATCGTCGGTTTCTCATCATTTCTGGTCAATGACGGAATAGAGATTCGTATGCGCGACCCGCGCCCGGAATCATTCTGAACTCCGCCCACTTGCATGGCGCCGCTTAGGGGAGCGACGTATAGCTACGGCAGGTTTGCCATTTGCGCGGTTATCGAGACGCTAGGGTCGCGTTGAACATCGAAATCCTACCTGTAGGCGTGTCCAATCCCCACGAGGCGTCTAGCGGTCTGCCACAAATGCGAGCCAGCTCACGCTCTAGGAAACCATCGGCATTCGGCTGGGTGTTGGTGCGGCCATCTGCGGACTGCACGATCTTGAACGCCTGCCGCATCAGCCAGCTTCGCTGCATGGCATAGTCGGCAATCAGAATTCGCCCGCCCGGCCTCGCCGCCTTGAACATCGCCTCAATCCCGGCGATCTTCTCCGCGAGCGGGACTTGATGAAAGACAAGGCTGGAGACTATCTTGTCGAACAGCCCGAAGTTTGCAGCATCGCGGGCGAACCCCGCTAGCCATTCAATTTCCACCCCGGCAGCTTCGGCCTTGGCTGCGGCTATTCTGCGCGCATCAGGATCGGGATCGAGTCCCACAACGATTGCTTGCGGCTCCATCTGTTTGATCAAAATCGCCAAGGAGCCGGTCCCGCTGCCGACATCAAGGATGCGCTCGCCCGGTTTAGGTCCGAGTGCAGCGAGCAGTCTGGCCCGCCATGTCGCCTCACGGGTCAACAGGGCAAGTAAGCGGTCGTAGGCGCTTGTCGGCAGGAAACGCCCTGCGGCGGGCGTGAATTCAGCTTCAGGCACTGCGCCGCTTCTTTCGTATCGGCCAGCGCATGAACAACAGAACGGTGCCAGCAATGCCCAATGCTAGGCCGCCAATGGCGAAAGCCAGCAACCACCAGGTGTTGAAATTCTCGTGATTCTTCCAGTCCATGATGTGAAGGCTCCAGAAAAAATCATAGAGCCGCCAAGTTCCGGTACGAACGGCGGAGATCCTTCCGCTCTCTGCCGCGACAAAGACGCTGGTGCGGTCTGCGTCGGCAAAGGCGATGCGCCATGCGGGCAGCGCACCCCGATATTCAGGGCTTTCTGCGGTAACTCGGCTTGGCCGTGAGGCTGGCTTGTCTGCCTCTTTCCACGCAGCGCGTGCAATCCGCGTCGCTTGAACGGCATCGACGGGCGGCAATGCAATACCAGTGCGGGCATCGAACAGGCGAATGCCCTTTCCGGTCGCAACCTCGGCAATCGCTTCCCCGTCGAGCATCCGCCAAGCAACCGCCTCAACAGGCGCACCGACCTGTGCGATCAGCGTTCCCGGAGCGACCATCGGGGTGTCCGGCGGGATGGTGGCAATTGCCTCACGATCCACCAGATGCTCCCCGCGCACCTTGTCGATGGGTAGGAAGCTCATGATCACGCCGCTGGCAAACCAGATGAGAAGTTGCGCGCCGATCACCAGCGCCAGCCATTTGTGAACGCGGCTCGCGGCCAGATGAACTCTCGTGCGGCCCTTCATCAGAACCAGAACCGGATTCCGGCTACGAAATTGACCACGCTCGCATCTTCCCCAGCGGCACGGGCATAGCGTGCCGTATCCCCAACTTTTCTCGACCACTCGACGCCGATGTAGGGCGCGAACTCCTTTCGCACCTCGTATCGCAGCCGCAGTCCCAGCTCTAAATCGGTCAGACCGGAACCCACTCCGATCGTGGGCATGTCCTGCGCTGACAGGTTGAATTCGGCGCGCGGCGACAGGATCAGGCTTTGCGTGATGCGCTGGTCGTAGCTGCCCTCGGCCCGCGCGCGAACATCACCCTTATCGGACAGAAAGAGTTGCCCTGTCAGGTGAAACCAGTAGGGCGCGATGCCTTCAATCCCGACCACCGCGTAGGTCCGTGAGGGATCGGGCCGGAAATCGTGCCTGACGCCAACATGGGCGTTCCAGAATGGCGCGACGGCGCGGGAATAGAGCAACTGAAGTTCCGCGTCCTCAATCGGTTCGCCAAAAGTGCCTTCGCCTTCGGCCTTGACCATGAAACGGTCGATGTCGCCGCCGAACCAGGCTTCACCTTCCCAACGGTATCCGTCACCGCCTTTGCGCGCCTGATACTCGGCAAGATCGAACAGGATCATCGAGCCGCTGAACGCGCCATGCTCACGCCGCAAGGTGTCGCGCGACCGCGCCATCTCGGCCGGATCGAAAAGAGCATCGGCGGCATGGTCTTCGGGGGGAGCGGGAGCCGGGGCATTGCCGATCTCGCCGCCGCTATCCTCAGCCATCGCACTCATATCGTGTCCCGCGTGCGGATCGCTCGGTGCGGGTGCCGGTTCCGGCGCGTCGGCGGACATGTCATGGCCAGCATGGGGATCAACTGGTTTTGGCGCGGGTGCGGGTGCTGGCGCAGCGACGGGCGGCGCCCCATGCCCTTCATGCTGTGCCAGGGCGGGCGATGAAATCAACATCGCCGTTGCCGCGAGAAGAAAGCGCGTCATGCCCCTTCCTCCTCGTGCCGGACAGTTACGACGCGAAACATCCCCGCGTGCATGTGCAGCAGCATGTGGCAGTGAAATGCCCAGTCGCCGAGGCCATCGGCCGTGAGATCGAATGACACCTTTCCGCCGGGCAATACATTGACCGTGTGCTTCATCGGATGGTGGCCGGGATTGCCTGTAACCACCTCGAAGAAATGCCCGTGGAGATGGATCGGGTGCGGCATCATTGTGTCATTGATGAGGTTGACCCGCACCCGCTCGTTGTGCCGGAAGGCAAGCGGCTCGGCCTTGTCACTAAACTTCACCCCGTCGAACGACCACATATAGCGTTCCATATTGGCAGTCAGATGCACGTCGATCTCGCGCGATGGTGTTCGCTTGTCCGGGTTGGGCGCGAGCGATTTGAGGTCGCGGTAGGTCAGCACGCGGTGATCGACCTTCTCCAGTCCGGTCGGTCGGTCGCCGGTGCGGTCGGCGGGCATTGGCGAGAGTGTCGCAACGCCCGGCCCCATCTTGACCTGCGGCGCAACCGAAGGGTCGCGCATCTTCATCGATCCGTGATCCATCCCTGCCATGTCACCACCCATCGCGGAGTGATCCATGCCAGCCATGTCGCTCCCGGACATATCCATTGCGCCCATATCGCCCATACCCATGTCCTTCATGGTCAGGAGCGGGCGTTCACGCAGGGCGGGAATTGCAGCAGCCATGCCGAGCTGTGGAGCAAGCGTCGCACGGCAAAGCCCGGAGCGGTCGATTGCCTCTGCGATCAGCCCGTAGGCGCGGGCATCGCCGGGTTGCACAATAACATCGTAGGTTTCAGCGATACCGATCTGGAACTCATCGGTTTCGACTGGCTGCACGTCCAGCCCGTCCGCCGCCACAACCGTCATCGGCAGTCCCGGCAACCGGACGTTGAAGTTGGTCATGGCAGAGGCGTTGATGATCCGCAGTCGCACCCGTTCGCCGGGGGTGAACAGCCCTGTCCAGTTCTCGCCAGTGCCGTGGCCGTTTATCAGATATTGGTAGGTCGAGCCGGTCACGTCCGAAATGTCCGTGGGGTCCATGAGCATCCCGCCCCACATCACCCGCTCTTTGAGCGGCTGATCCTTGCCCCGAAGCAACCCGTCAAGCGTTTGCTTCTGTCGGTTGTAATACCCACCCTGTGATTTGAGCTTGCGGAAGATCGTGTGCGGATGTGTGAAGCTCCAGTCCGACAGCACGATTACATGCTCGCGGTCATAGGCAACCGGATCGGCTCCAGCCGGATCTATTACGATGGCGCCAAACATGCCCATCGGCTCCTGCATACCGGAATGGCTGTGATACCAGTAGGTTCCGGCCTGTCGCACGGGAAACTCATAGGTGAATGTCTGCCCCGGCTTGATGCCGGGGAAACTGATTCCCGGAACGCCGTCCATTTGGAAAGGCAGTAGCAGGCCGTGCCAATGGATCGAGCTGTCCTCGTCGAGCGTGTTGGTAACGGCCAGCCTGACGTTCTGGCCTTCTTTCAGGCGGATCACCGGCGCTGGCAAAGTGCCGTTGACCGTCACCGCATGTCCAGTCTTGCCGCCGGTCTCGAACATGGTGTGGCCGATGCTGAGCGCGATCTCCGCACCCGAAAGCGTCGCCATCGGCGCGCGAAGCCCCGGTGTGCCGGTGCGCGCCCAGGCTGGAAACAGGGGTGCGAGTGCTGAGCCTCCGCCCAGAGCAGCAGTTGCGCCAAGAAATGCGCGGCGATCAAGGATAGTCATGGGTTGGACGGACCACTCTTTTGGATTGCTTATATCCAGTGATACGCAGCGCAGACATGCGCCCCTCAAACTTTTGCGTTAAGCCTTTCGGAAAGCTGTTTGCGCGCACGGTAGAGGCGGGTTTCGATGGTCTTTTCGGTCACGCCTAGGGCATCGGCGGCCTCGGTTTGCGAAAGCCCCTCGACCGCGCGCAGCACCAGAACTTGCCGCAAGTTCAGGGGCAGGTGCGACATGGCTTGGGCAACCTTTGCCAGTTCGGCCCGGTCGCCAGCCTCGGCTTCCGGAGTCGGGGTCTCGCTCGCAATGTCGAAAGCATATTCGATCGGGCGCGCCTTGCGGAAAAAGGCGCGCACCGCTTGCCGCCGTCCCCAATCGCGGCATTTGTTGAGCGCGATGCGCGATACCCAAAGCCGGAACGGGCGCTCTGGATCGTAGCGTTTGAGTGCGGCGAAAGCGGAAACGAACGTTTCTTGCGTCAGGTCGAGTGCTTCATCGGCGTCGCCGATGCTGCTTCGGATCAAACGATACACTGGTTCCTTGTAGCGGCGCAGAAACTCGCGGAACGCCGCTTGCTGCCCGCCAAGCGCCAGCGCGGTCAGATCGCCATCGCTGCATTGAGTAAGGTCGAGGCTCACCTTTCCGGCGAAGGGTGGGCTTCGGCGGTCAGCGCCTTGACCACGGTTCTGTCGAAGATGCTCGCCTGCTGCGGATTGAGGACAGCCCGCATCGCGAACAGATGCTCAAGCACCTCCTTCTGCATCTCGCCCATGACATGATGGACGTGATCGACCGCCTCGGTAACTTTGGGACCATAGCCATGCTCGGCCTCGATCGCCTCGGCTAACCGTGCGTTTGCCGCGCGCATTTCAAGTTCCAGCGCTTGCTTGCGGGTCGCGTGTTGCGATTCCAAAGCTTCGATCTTTGCCGCCTGCGCGTCATCGAGCTTGAGCCGGTCATGTAGCAACGCATGGACTTCGCTTTCACTCTTGCGAGGGGCATCCATGAATGTGCGGGCGGCAAAAACCCCGGCTGCTGCTGCGGCAAAAGCAATAAGTGCGATGAGCAGAAGGCGTTTGGTCGATCCCATCAGCGCGGGTCCAGCAAGTCGGATGGTGCCAGCGCCGTTGTGGCGAAGGGCGACCGCGAAGGCGCGGCCTGCGCGGGCGCACTCGAAACGCTACCCCCGGCAAATCCCAGTCCCAACGCGACAAGCGCCGCCGCCGAAAGGACACGCGAATTGGCCGCTCGCTCGCGTTGCTCGACAGACAAGGCCATGATGATGGCGTCGTCGATCTGGCTCAATGCCGTCGGGGGCGGTGTTTCGCCCAGCCGTTTGAGCATGTCGTCCATAGTTTATTCCGATTCATTCGATGTTGCTGGAATTCTATACGCAAGGCGGCACGATCCCCCTCACATTTTTTGAGGGGTGCAGGTGCGCCGTGCGTATCACCACCGAACGCAACTTCATGGAGATTTCCGATGCGCCGCACTTTCATACCTTTCCTTCTCGCCTCTCTGGTCGCCGTTCCGGGCGTGGCCCTCGCTCACGCCTCGCTGACCAGTTCCACGCCTGCTGCCAATTCGACCATTGCGGCACCGGCGCGGATCGTGCTGCGCTTCAACGAGCGCCTGATCGGTTCTACGGTGAAAACCGAAGTCGTGATGACCGGAATGCCCGGCATGGCCGATCATGCCCCGATGCCAATCACTCACACTTCGCAGATGGCGCGTGATGGCAAGTCGATGACTCTGACACCCAAGCGCGCGCTGGTGCGTGGCACTTACCGCGTCACTTGGTCGGCGGCAGGAGCCGACACGCACCGGATGGGCAGCAACTTCGGCTTTACCGTGCGATAATCCAATGGACAATCTGCCCGTCATCGTCATCCGCTTCGCGCTCTATGCCGATCTGATGGTGCTGGCGGGCATGACCGCATTTTCGTTCCATGCTCTTTCGGCCAAAGAGCGCATATCGGACATCCTCCCCCTGAAATGGCCAGCCTTTGTCCTCGCGGCGCTCGGCTTCGTGCTTTCCGGCTTTGGTATGCTCGTGCTCGTCGCGGAAATGACGGGTTCAAGCATTCGGACGGTCGATCTTGAAGTCCTGCGCGAAATTGCGAGCGAAAGCGCCATCGGCACAGCGTGGCTGGTGCGAATGGCAGCAATGGCCATCGCCGTGGTTGCCGCTTTGGCAATCAACCGCAGTTCGGCGGCGCGGTATGTCCTCCTCTTGTCGGTATCGCTGGCCATCGCGACGCTGGTGTGGACCGGCCATGCCGGCGCAACCGAAGGGTGGGTCGGAACCGCACACCGGCTAAGCGACATGCTTCATATGCTGGCGTCGGCGGTCTGGATCGGCGGTATCGCGGCCTTTGCTTGGATGCTGTTCCGGCCTGTAACGGCACAGTCGGGCGCGCACTTGGCCGTAGCCCATCGCGCGCTCGATAGGTTTTCGCAGGTTGGCACCATTGCGGTTGCGGTGATCGTCGCGACGGGCATCGTCAATTGCCTCGCCGTTGTCGGCTTCCCGCATTTCACGCGGTTGCCGCTTACGGACTATGGCAAATTATTGATCCTCAAGCTGCTTCTGTTCGCCGCGATGCTCGCGCTCGCAGCGCTCAATCGCTGGCGGCTGACACCAGCGTTGGGTGTCGCGGTCCGTAACGATAACCCCGCATCGGCGTTGACTGGCCTCAGGCGAAGCCTGCTGGCTGAGGGAAGCGCAGCGCTCGCAATCCTCGCCGTCGTGGCTTGGCTTGGAACATTGGAACCTTTGGGGATGACGGTATGAGCCGGTCGCATCACGATCACACAAAATCGACGACCACGGGGACAGCGACCGACCCGGTCTGCGGCATGAACGTCGATCCGGCGACCACGCCCCATGTGACGACCCACGCGGGGGTCCATCACTTTTTTTGCAGCGCAGGCTGCTTGGCCAAGTTCAGCGCCGATCCAGACCGCTATGTGGGCGATGCACCCAAGCGCACCGAGCAGGTGCCAGAAGGCGCGATCTGGACCTGCCCGATGCACCCCGAAGTGCAGCAATCGGCACCGGGAAGCTGCCCGATCTGCGGCATGGCGCTGGAGCCTATGACGCCGACGCTCAGTGATGGGCCGTCGCCCGAATACGCCGATATGAAGCGGCGCTTCTTGATCGGTCTCATTCTAGCCTTGCCGGTGGTAGCACTCGAAATGGGCGGACATCTGACCGGGCTGCGCCATATGCTCGACGGCAGGGTAGCCAATCTGGTCCAGATGGCGCTGGCGACGCCGGTTGTCCTTTGGGCCGGT
The DNA here is from genome assembly GCA_937873665.1 of uncultured Sphingorhabdus sp. The sequence goes on along the minus strand of CALMYW010000268.1, from coordinate 11,360 downwards.
TGGCCGTTTTTCGAGCGAGGCTGGGCGTCGGTGAAGAGCCGCCACCTCAATATGTTTACGCTGATCGCAATGGGAACCGGGGTCGCCTGGGCCTACAGCGTGGCGGCAGCGCTTGCTCCCGGCATTTTTCCAGCCGCTTTTCGTACGAACGACGGTTCGGTCGCGGTCTATTTCGAGGCGGCGGCAGTCATTACCGTCCTTGTCTTGCTCGGCCAATTGCTCGAACTGCGCGCCCGCGAGACGACGAGCGGTGCGATCCGCGCACTACTCGATCTCTCGCCCAAACTTGCTCGCCGTGTCAGGCCTGATGGAAGCGACGAGGAAATCACGCTCGATTCTGTGCTGGTTGGAGACATCCTGCGTGTCCGTCCCGGTGAAAAGGTGCCGGTCGATGGTGTGGTGCTGGAAGGTCGCGGCACGGTCGATGAGTCGATGGTGACGGGCGAATCCATGCCTGTTACCAAAGAAGCTGCGTCGAAGCTGATCGGCGGAACGATCAACCAGACCGGCGGGCTGGTGATGCGAGCTGAAAAGATCGGACGCGACACCATGCTGGCGCGCATCGTCCAGATGGTCGCCGATGCTCAGCGCAGCCGCGCGCCGATCCAACGGCTTGCCGATACGGTGTCAGGCTGGTTCGTGCCGGTGGTGATTGCGGTTGCAGCGATTGCCTTCGTCGTCTGGTCGCTGGTCGGGCCTTCGCCCGCGATGGGCTATGGCCTGATTGCAGCGGTCGCGGTGTTGATAATCGCTTGCCCCTGCGCGCTAGGTCTGGCGACGCCAATGTCGATCATGGTCGGGGTCGGGCGCGGCGCACAGGCCGGAATCCTGATCAAGAATGCGGAAAGCCTCGAACGCATGGAGAAGGTCGATACGCTGGTTGTCGATAAGACCGGCACACTCACCGAAGGCAAGCCTGCGGTGGTGGCTATTGAAACCGCTGAAGGGTTCGACGACCAGGAGGTTCTCCGCCTTGCCGCGAGCCTCGAACGCAGCAGCGAACACCCGCTGGCTCAAGCGGTGGTCAGGGAAGCCGACGCGAGGGGTCTGGTTGTCAGCGAACCGAACGATGTGGATCAACCCGTAGGCAAGGGCATCACGGGAATTGTCGATGGTCGCAAGCTTGTCGCTGGGAACGCCCGTTTCCTCGACGAACGCGGCATTGCGACGGAAGAATTGGCCGAACGGGCTGACCGTCTGCGGAGCGAAGGCGCGACCGCGATTTTCCTCGGTATTGACGGCAAGGTGGCTGGTGCAATCGGCATCGCCGATCCGGTCAAGGCGACAACGCCCGATGCGCTCAAGGCGCTCGGTCAGGCAGGCATCCATGTCATCATGCTGACGGGCGACAACCGGGTAACGGCGGAAGCCATCGCGCGGCGGCTTGGCATCGCCGATGTCGAAGCCGATGTGCTGCCCGATCAGAAAAGCGCAATCGTCAAACGCCTGCGGGACGAAGGGCGGATCGTGGCAATGGCGGGCGACGGCGTGAACGACGCGCCCGCGCTTGCCGCCGCCGATGTCGGCATTGCTATGGGGACAGGGACAGACGTGGCGATAGAAAGTGCGGGCATCACGCTGCTCAAAGGCGATTTGACCGGAATAGCCCGCGCCCGGCACCTGAGCCATGCGACGATGGCGAACATCCGGCAAAACCTGTTCTTCGCCTTCGCCTATAATGTCGCAGGGATTCCTGTGGCGGCGGGCGCGCTCTATCCGCTGTTCGGACTGATGCTCTCGCCGATTATTGCGGCGGCGGCGATGGCTTTGTCCTCGGTCAGCGTGATCGGCAATTCGCTGCGGTTGAGGAGGATTGCGTTATGAACCTTTCAAGCAAACGCGCTTGGATACTGGCAATCGTATCGGCGATGTTGATCACCGCCTACCTGCTTTGGCCGGAACACCGCGCCCACTTCTTCGGTCTGGTTCCTTCCGCCTTCCTGCTCCTTTGCCCTTTGCTGCACTTCTTCCACGGCGGCCATAATCATGGCCAGCGTGAAATGAACTGACAGCACCCAGCACCGCGCCGGATTATCCCGATGTAACCATCACTTGTGCTTAACCGAATTGACAAAAGTTGCTGATACGACCATTTTTAAGGTTCAAATGAAAACTCTGTTTCGCCATTTTCTATTGCTTGGGGCCTTGTTCGGCCTCTTGTGGCAGGGCGTGGCCTATGCGTCACCGCCTTGCGCGGACATGCAGCAAGAACAGAGCGTCGCCAGCTCGGCGATGGCGGGTATGGCGGATTGCATGGATGCCGAAAAGCAGTCCCGCGAAGAGGCGCCACCGTGCAAGGACATGAAGGCTGGCTGTTTTGCGATGGTCGGCTGTGCCTCGCTCGTCGGACTTGGTGCATTGCCGGTTGCCATTGACGCGCCTGTCAATGCCGCTTTTTCTTATGGCTGGGCGGCAAGCCCGGTCCTGATCGGGCGTAGCGAAGCCCCCATACCCGATCCCCCCTCGATCCTTGGCTGAACCAACCGGCGTCCGGCGGCTTTGATGCTGCTGCGGGCGCACCATTGATTCAACCAAGGATATTCAACATGAAAACTCTGATTACACTCGCTGCCGCGCTTGCGGCTTTCACCTCCGTTTCTGCCGCTTCCGCGCACGATCGCGCGCCGGGTCATTGGGAGTGGCAATCGCGGGCTGCTCCCGGCCCCAACAAGTCAAACCTGCCTTCGCAGGTCCGCGTCTGGGTCAAGGACGCACCTGCCGTCGCCAACGCCAATTGCGATTGTGCGATGATGCGGGACACTGCGACGGCAGCGGATTGCATGGCAATGCCGCACAAGGGCGGAAGCGCCTCTCACGGCTGATGCCCTGAACTGACCATGCCGGTCGGCGGGGCGCAATCGCACCTTGCCGACCGGATGGCAGCCACCACGGCATCCCCATGTTGAAACGGGGCCACAATATGCGATATCTGATTTCCACTGCGTTATTGGCCTCTGCCATGCCTTCGCTGGCACTGGCCGAACCCTTGACGTTCAATGCCGCGCTGGAGCGCGCGGCGGGCAGCGCGCCTTCGGTGCAGGCGAACCAGGCTGGCGTTGAAGCGTCGCGCACGGCCAGCATTGCCGCCGGACAGCTTCCCGATCCTACCCTGTCGGTCGGCATTGACAATTTCCCGATCTCGGGACCGCCAGCGTTCACCTTCAACCGCGACGAAATGACGATGGCGCGGGTCGGGATCGAACAGGCGTTTCCCAATCCGGCCAAGCGCCGCGCCCAGCGCGGACGGGCGCAGGCGGAAATCGGCGTGGCCGAAGCCGGTCTGGCGGTAGAAGCACAGAATATCCTGCTCGAAACCGCGCTCGCCTGGGTCGATCTCTATTATGCCAAACGGAGACTTGCCCAGCTACAATTGCTCGACGAAAGCCTCGGCGATTTGCAGGCGACGGTTTCGGCGCGGCTGGCTTCGGGTTCCGCCCGGCCCTCACAGGCGCTCGAACCGGAGCAATTGCGCGCGGCGGTCACCGACCGCCGCAGCGAGCTGACCGCCGAAGTCGCCAAGGCTCAGGCCAGACTTGCGCGCCTCACCGGCGACGCACAAGCTGACGTGTCCGGCGATCCACCTGTTCTCGAAGTCGATGGCCCCGCCTTGGGGGCGCGGTTGGACACACTTCCCCGCCTGCAAGCCCTCGATGCCGAAACGCGCATAGCGGAGGCTGACACCGAACTCGCCCGCGCCGACAAACGGCCCGACTGGCGGGTCGGCACCTCCTATGGTCGCCGCGATCCAGCCTTTGGCGACATGGTTTCGGTCACGTTCAGCATCGACCTGCCATTCTTCGGGAAGCGGCGGCAAGATCCGCTGATCGCAGCGCGCGAAAGCGAAGCCAGCCGCGCGCGGCTGCTGCGCGACGCGGGCGAACGCGAACTACTTGCGGCGCTTGATGGCGACCTCGCCGATCACGCCATGCACCACCAGCGGCTGATGAACGCTCGCCAAACGCTTGTCCCGCTCGCCAAGCGCCGGGGTGAACTCGACATGGCGAGCTATGCGGCGGGCAGGCTCGATCTCGGAAGTGCGCTGCTTTCGTCCTTGTCGCTGGCCGAGGCCGAGGTCGATGCTTTGGCACGCGAGGCCGATGTCGCGCGCGACGCCATCCGGATCAATTTTACCTATGGGGAGATGCGGCCATGAGCACGGACGCGACATTTTCGGCGCGCTGGCGCGCGGGGTTACTGGCGGCAGTTCTGATCGCTGGCGGCGGCGGATATTGGCTCGGTCAGCGGGGCGGAGATGCGACACCCCCAGCCCCCCCAAACGCCGATGGCCGCCAAATCCCCTATTAATAACACCCGAGGTTTCCGAACCAGAAGTTCGACAAGCCCGGCAAATCGCCGTTCATGGATATGCAGCTTGAACCGAAATATGCGGACGAAGCCGGTGCATCAAGTGCCGCATCGGGGGTCAGCATTGACCCATCGGCCATGCAGAATCTCGGCATCCGTGTCGTTGAGGCAAAAATGGGCAGTCTGGCGGCAACGCTTAGCGTCACCGGCAGCGTCGATTTCAACCAGCGCGATGTGGCGATCGTGCAGGCGCGCTCGGGCGGGTTTGTCTCACGGGTTTATGCCCGCGCTCCGGGCGATGTGATCCGCGCAGGTGCGCCGATTGCCGATGTACAATTGCCCGAATGGGGCGGCGCACAGACCGAGTTTCTCGCGGTCAAGCGGCTCGGTAAGCCGGACCTTACCGCAGCCGCGCGCCACCGATTGCGGCTGATGGGCATGTCCGATGGCCTAATCGCCAGTGTGGAGCGAAGCGGGCGGACGAATGGCACGATCACTATCACCTCGCCGATTTCGGGCGTGATCCAGACGCTTGATGCGCGCGCGGGCGTGACTTTGGCACAAGGGCAGACGCTGGCCCAAGTGACCGGCATTGGCACAGTGTGGCTCAATGCCGCCGTTCCCGAAGCACAGGCAGGTGCGGTGCGGATCGGGCAGAGCGCGACCGCAAGCCTCACGGCGTTTCCGGGCGAGACGTTCGGCGGACGGATCATTGCGATCCTGCCGACCGCGCAAGCCGATAGCCGAACGCTCACCGTGCGGATCGAACTGGCCAATCGCGGCGGTCGGCTGCGACCCGGCATGTTCGCTCAAGTCGCGCTCAGTGGCGATGAACGGCCCGCACTGCTTGTCCCAAGCGAAGCGGTTATCCGCACCGGCACCCGCACAATCGTCATGCTGGCCACGGGCGACGGACGTTATCACCCCGCCGAAGTGCGCGCAGGCCGCGAAGGCGGCGGGCAGACGGAGATACTCGAAGGATTGAGCATCGGTGAAAAGGTCGTCGCTTCGGGGCAATTCCTGCTCGATTCCGAAGCGAGCCTGACCGGCATCGCCGTCCGCCCGCTCGGCGGTGCCAAATGATCGAAGCCATCATTCGCTGGTCGGTCAGGGCGCGCGGGCTGGTCGTGGTCGCTGCGCTCGTGCTGACCATCATCGGCGTCGGCGCAATCCGCACGACTCCGGTGGATGCCTTGCCCGATCTCTCCGACGTGCAGGTCATCATCCGCACCTCCTATCCGGGGCAAGCGCCGCAGATTGTCGAGAACCAGGTCACTTACCCGCTTACGACGACAATGCTCTCGGTTCCCGGCGCGCGCGTTGTGCGGGGATATTCCTTCGTCGGCGACAGCTTCGTCTATGTGCTGTTTGACGATGGCACCGATCTCTATTGGGCAAGATCGCGCGTGCTGGAATATCTGAGCCAGGTGCAGGGCCGCCTGCCACCGGGCGCGACGGCCTCGCTCGGTCCCGATGCAACCGGGGTGGGTTGGATTTACGAATATGCGCTGGTGGACAAGACCGGGCGACACGATCTGGCGCAGCTCCGCAGCATCCAGGACTGGTTCCTCCGCTACGAACTCAAAGCCGTCCCCGGTGTCGCCGAAGTCGCCAGCATCGGCGGCATGGTCAAACAATATCAGGTCGTGGTCGATCCGCAGCGGCTCGCCTCCTACGGGGTGACGGCGAGCGATGTTTCCGACGCGCTCAAACGTGCCAATCAGGAAACCGGCGGCGCCGTGGTCGAGATGGCCGAAGCCGAATATGTCGTGCGCGCCACCGGCTATCTCAAAACGCTCGATGACTTCCGCGCGGTTCCGGTGCGGAGCGCGGCGGGCGGCGTTCCCGTAACCGTAGGCGATGTCGCCACGGTTCAGCTCGGCCCAGACATGCGGCGCGGGATTGCCGAACTCAACGGCCAGGGCGAAGTCGCGGGCGGCGTCATCGTCATGCGGCAGGGCAAGAACGCCCGCGAAGTGATCGAGGGCGTCCGCACCAAACTCGCCGAACTGAAAGCGGGGCTACCCAAGGGCGTCGAGATTGTGACGACCTATGACCGTTCGGGCCTGATCGACCGTGCGGTCGAAAACCTCACCTCCAAGCTGCTCGAAGAATTTGCGATTGTTGCACTCGTCTGCGGCCTGTTCCTCTGGCACGCTCGATCGGCGCTGGTGGCGATCCTGACGCTGCCGCTCGGCATTTTGATCGCCTTCATCATCATGCGCGTTCAGGGTCTCAACGCCAATATCCTATCATTGGGCGGTATCGCCATTGCCATCGGGGCGATGGTCGATGCTGCGGTGGTGATGATCGAAAACGCTCACAAACATCTGGAACGCTGGGCACATGATAACCCCGATAAGGAACTTGAAGGCACGGAACGCTGGCGGGTCATTACCGATGCTGCCGCAGAGGTCGGTCCGGCATTGTTCCTCAGCCTGCTCATCATCACCTTTTCGTTCATCCCGATCTTCTCGCTGCAAGGGCAGGAAGGGAGGCTGTTTGCGCCGCTGGCCTTCACCAAGACCTATGCGATGGCCGCCGCCGCGCTGCTGTCGATTACTTTGGTGCCGGTGCTGATGGGCTGGCTGATCCGGGGGAAGATTCCCGCTGAAGACAGCAACCCGATCAACCGCTTTCTTACGCGCATCTACCGTCCTGCACTCGACTGGGTGCTGGCGAAGCCCAAACAGGCTTTGCTCATCGCCGGGCTGGTTTTTGCCTCAAGCCTGTGGCCGATCAGCCAGACCGGCGGCGAGTTCATGCCGCAAATGAACGAAGGCGATCTGCTCTATATGCCCTCGGCCCTGCCGGGAATATCGAGCGCCAAGGCGTCGATGCTGCTCCAGCAAACCGACCGCCTCATCAAGACCGTGCCAGAGGTCGAAAGCGTATTTGGCAAGGCTGGCCGTGCCGATATGGCGACCGACCCGGCCCCGCTCGAAATGTTCGAGACGACGATCCGGTTCAAACCCAAAGCTGAGTGGCGGGCCGGCATGACTCAGGAAAAGCTGATTGAAGAACTCGACCGCACCGTCAAAGTCCCCGGCCTCGCCAATTTCTGGATACCGCCGATCCGCAACCGGATCGACATGCTGGCGACGGGGATCAAGAGTCCGATCGGAGTGAAAGTCTCGGGCGCGAACCTCGACGAGATCGACCGCGTGGCGCGCGAGATTGAAGGCGTGGCAAAGACCGTGCCGGGGATCAGCTCTGCCCTCGCCGAACGGCTGACCGGCGGGCGCTATATCGACGTCAGCATCAACCGCGCCGCCGCCGCGCGCTACGGCATGAATGTCGATGATGTGCAGGCCGTGGTGTCCGGTGCGATTGGCGGCGAAGTCATCGGCCAGACGGTCGAAGGCTTGGCGCGCTATCCGATCAACGTCCGCTACCCCCGCGAAATCCGCGACAGTCTGGATGAACTTGTCAACCTGCCGGTGCTGACGCCTTCACGCGCGCAAATTACGCTGGGAACAGTCGCCGATGTCCGCATCACCAATGGCCCGCCGATGCTGCGGAGCGAGAATGGTCGCCCGGCTACATGGGTCTATGTCGATGGCCGGGGCCGTGCGCTCACGGAAATCGTCGGCGATCTGCAACGTGCTATTGCTGAAAAGGTAAAACTGCCGCCCGGCATCAGTGTTGCTTACACCGGTCAGTTCGAGTTTCTCGAACGCGCGACCCAGCGGTTAAAGATCGTCGTTCCAGCAACCCTGCTTATCATCTTCGCGCTGCTCTATGCCACCTTCCGGCGCTGGGACGAGGCCGCGCTCATCATGGCGACACTGCCGTTTGCTCTCACCGGCGGCGTCTGGCTGCTCTATCTGCTCGGCTACAACCAGTCGGTCGCAACTGGCGTCGGGTTCATCGCGCTTGCCGGTGTCGCTGCGGAATTTGGCGTGGTGATGCTGATCTACCTCAAACACGCGCTGGCGGAACACAGTCCCGAAGATGTCGAGGCTGCCGTCCGCGAAGGCGCGTTGCTGCGTGTGCGCCCCAAAGCCATGACGGTCGCCGTGATCCTCGCTGGCCTGTTTCCTATCCTGATCGGCACCGGCACCGGCTCCGAAGTGATGAGCCGGATAGCCGCCCCCATGATCGGCGGGATGCTCACCGCGCCGTTGCTCTCGATGCTTATCATTCCTGCGGCCTATTTGCTGATGAGACGCCGCACCCAAGTTCTACCAAAGGAGACGTGAAATGAAGAAGACAGTTTTGATGGCCGCGATGATTACCTTACCGCTGGGTCTGGCAGGCTGCGACAAGAAAGCGGAAGCGCCAAAGGCGGAAGCTACTGCTGAGGCAATGGGCGATATGGCAATGTCGGCCGAGGTCAAGCACGGCAAAGGCACCGGAACCGTGACGGCGATCGACCCGGCCAAGGGGACGGTTACGCTCGATCACAGCGAACTTGCTGAACTGCAATGGCCTGCCATGAAGATGGGCTTTGCCGCCAAGCCGGAAATTCTGAAGGACGTGAAGGTCGGCGACAAGGTCAGCTTCGAGATAGACTGGGATGGCAAGGCAGGCACGGTCACTGCAATCGGAATGGTGCCGTAAGGTTCCGTCCGCTTTACGGCTTGCCCAAATTCACTGGCAAATAGGCGTTGTCCGATTCCGGTTCCGCTGGAACGGGCCGCAGCCAAGCGTTCGCGCCAACGGCACTGCGTGGGCGTCCTCAACGCGGCATTCCGCGGCAGGAATGCTACAATTTCGGAAGGCGTCGGACGACTGTTGACGATTGGATGATGGCCGTATCGGTCGATGCAAACGGCAGGAAGCGATCAACGACGGACTCAAGTGCCTGCACGTCGCACACCACCACTTTGGCGAAAAAGCAGTCCTCGCCTGTGACGTGATCCGCCTCGACAACCTCAGGCGCGTCGAACAGCATTTGCGCGACCCTTTTTACTTCACCGGGCCTTGCGTGCATACGCACATGCGCGGCGATACCAAGACCGAAGACTTTGGGATCGACCTGCACCGTGTAACCCCGGATCGCGCCTGCGTCTTCCAGCTTATGTATCCGCTCGGTCACGCTGGGGCTGGACATTCCGATCTTGTCGGCAAGGTCGCGGATGGTCATCCGGCCGTCTTCGGTCAACGCCGTAATAATCTCTCGATCAATGGTATCGAGGCGCCGGGTTACATATCGGCTTCGGTTCATGCTTAGCCCCTAGCTGGATGACACCAGCGAGGCCTTGAGATTGCGAAGGCAAAAGTCCGTTTTCGCCTTACTTCTATGAACTTGCCTCAGGAATCGGCAGTCAGCGAACCCAACCAGCGACGCGATGAACCCAGTCCGCAGGATCAAGATTGAAGGTCAAAGTCCGTTAGCGGCTTCGATTGGCAAGTCGAAACGCCCCTAACGCCTTTCTGAATCCATAGCTGAACCATTTGTCCATTAGCTATCAATAGGTTGATAGTCGAACAGGGTATTCGCTCCTGAAAACGACAATTCAGGAGAGATGAAGGATGAAAGGCAAGTCACAGCCAAGAACAGTCGTCAGACTTGTTGGAAATAGCCTCTGATGTCCTATTCTGCGACCGCCTTGCTTGCATTGGCGTCGCAGTGTGCGCCAAGTGTCGCACCCGAAACGGTGCTGGCCATAATAAATACCGAAAGCAGCGGCGAACCTTTCGCACTCAACGTCAACGGTGGGCGGCAACCGGCAAAACAAAGCAACGCTGCCGATGCCGTGGCAACCGCCCGGCGCTATGTCGCAGCCGGATATTCCGTGGATCTCGGGCTTGGACAGATCAACTCGCGCAACATGCGCTGGCTCGGCCTGACCTGGGAAACGGTTTTCGACCCTTGCACCAATGTTGCCGCCTTGGCCCGTGTCCTCACCACCAACTATAATGCGGTGAAGCCAGGACGCGATCCCCAAACCGCCCTTCGGGTCGCACTCTCGATGTATAACACGGGAAGCCAGACGCGCGGTTTTCGGAATGGCTATGTCGCCAAGGTGGTTGGGAACGCAGGCATAGCGAACGCTGGCATATCATACGCCGCGAGCTGGCCGACCGTCGCCGTCGCTGAACCGGCAAGCGATGAACTGCGCGAGCTGCTGAGCTTGGAAAACACTACGTCGCAAGCACCTTCGATCGCGCCTCGACCTGCACCGCCGCCCAAGTGGAACGTCTTTGAACGTGCTGCTTACGACCGCGAAACTCAAATTCTCGCCGAAATCGAGAGGAGCAGCATATGAATGTCATCCTGAGAACCGGGCGCGGCATCGGAACCTGGCGGGCAAACGTGGTCGCCCGCTTCAATGCCATGCCCAAATTGCGGCAAAGCGCGATATTGTGGGGCGCGGCCTTGGCCGTGGCGGCGATCATTTCCGTCGCGATTCCCGATCCCGCCTACGCCCAGAATCTGGAGAGCTTTGCCAGCAAGGTGCGCGGTCTGCTCTCATCGACGCTGCTTCGCACCCTCGCGGTCATCGCCGTCATCGTGACGGGTCTGCTGTGGTTTACGGGCCGGGCTTCGACCGCCGTGCTGGTCACGGTCATCATCGGGATCGCCATCGTCTTTTCAGCTGACGCGATTGTCGGCGCGATTGCCGGATAGGGCCATGACCGACGACACGGAACCTCCGACCAAAAACACGCTGTTCCTCGCGGTAACGCGCCCGGCGCTTTGGGCAGGGATTCCGATCGAGGCTGCCGTCTTGCTGCTCATTTCCAGCGCGTCGGTGCTGATTTGGACCAATAGCCCGATCTATGCCGCGCTGGTCGTTGCCTTCGGCTACTCAATCTCAAGGCTGATCGTCCGTCACGATGTCAACGCCTTCCGGCTGCTGTTCCTGTGGGGACGGACGAAGCTCGGCAACCGCAACCGCAATTTCTGGGGCGGCAGCAGCTATTCGCCGCTGCCGCTGACTGGCCTCCGCCGCAAAGGTTTTGGCCGTCATGGCTAGGCTGACCGCACCCACCAATGCGGTGCCGCTGAAAGTGGCACAACGCGAGGCTGATCCAGCGAAATTCCTGCCCTATGCGCGAGATCGGAAGAGCACACGTCTGAACTCCAGTCACATTCCTTTATCTCG
>CALMYW010000267.1 GCA_937873665.1 uncultured Sphingorhabdus sp. | reverse complement strand
GCGCGTCGCATGCCTATCGGAGCGCATGAGGGTGTTGGTGGATAGCGGCCGAATAGCCGAAGCCCATCAAGTCGAACGCGATATGGATTTGCTGCTGGAAGCAGATAAAGTGCATGAGGATCTGGCCTGGGTCGGGGCATTTTCCTGGGCTGCGCTGGGCAAGGCGCATATCACTGTCGCCTTGGGCAAAGCGGAAGCGGCCAACAGGATTGTTGTACACCAACTGCTCCGTATCGATGGCACCAGCAGCAATGGGTCGTTGATCAGCTTTTTGCTTTACGGGACGATCGCCTCCTATGACCTTAACCATCGCCAGGAAGCATTTCAACGCTTTGCCCGCGCAGTGGCCATAGCTCGACAAGGCGGCTACCTTCTCACTGTTGCCAACATCATGAAGAGCAGGCCAGAAGTTCTCGCCGATGGCTTGAATTGGTGCGCAAGGCAGGGGGAGGTCGTTGAATTTCTGGCTCGAATTGCCAAAATCTCGAACTTGCCGCGCGGAATATGGATCCAATTTGACAAAGATATCGTGGAATTTGGTGCCGTCGAACTGACAGAAAGAGAGCGTGATTTGCTATGGCTTCTTGGTCGTGGTGAGTCCAATAAGCAAATTGCCCGTGATCTTGCCATAAGTGGCAACACTGTTTCTTGGCATTTGAAGAATATTTTCGTCAAACTGGGGGTTGAGAACCGGACCCAAGCGGTCAAGGCGGCGCAACAGCTTGGTCTCATGAAATAGGACGGCCCCGATTGACATGATCCCGATGGTCACAGGATACGCCCTCCTCGAGCTCGGGGCCGTCCGTCATTCCGTCAGCTTAATGCAAACCCAGGATAACCGTTTGCAGCTTCCGCGTCCAGAATGTTGTAATAATTGGGATTCCCGCCAAAATAGGCGAGGAACTGCTTTGGCCTATGGGCGGTATTTTGCCCGTTGAACCACGAGCCCACTGTCGACAACAATAGTTGATCGGCAATTTCAGCGACCACATCTACCCATTCCGCTTCATTCGAGGGCTTTGGTTCGATTTCCCTGACCCCGCGCTCCTCAAGCGACTGGATGCAGTTAATTACCCAATCAACGTTTCGCTCGATGCATCGCGGGAAATTGCAAAGCGTTCCGCCATTCAGCGGACCCAATGGCATAAAGGTGTTCGGGAAGCCGCTGGGTGTCATCCCCAGATAGCTTTTCACACCATCCGCCCAATATTCCTTTAGAGAAACGCCTGATTTTCCAATTATATCAATGTTTTCATATGGGCCGACGAAAGCATTGAACCCAGTTGCATAGACAATTACATCAAACTCGTAGTCCTTTTCGGTAGTCTTGATCCCCTTGGCCGTAAACCGCTCGATGGGCGTCTCGAGCAAGTCGACAAGTGCCACATTCGGGCGATTGTATGACTCGTAGTAGCCGCTTTCCATTGGCACGCGCTTCAGGCCAAAGCCATGATCCTTGGGAATCAACTTTTCGGCAATTTCCGGATCGTTGACGCGTGAGCGAATTTTGTCGGCAACAAAGTTGGTAACAATCCTGTTGGCTTCGGGGTCCATGATGGAGCTCTGATAGCTTCCCAACCACATCGCGAAACCAGGACTGTAATATCTTTCATTCAAATGAGCCCGTTGCTCTTCAGGTGTCAGATCAAGCAGAGATCCCTCTTCGATAAATTCGTGAACGAAGCTGCCAAAGGTCTTCTTCAACCGATCAAAGCTGCGCGTTGCTGCTTCGCCTTTGAACTCCGCCTTTTCCTCATCAGTGAGAAGACCGTTGCCCAACGGCGTGGCCCAATCGGGGCGGAATTGGAAAACACTCAGATTGCAGTCTCGCTTGGCCACTTCGGTGATGATTTGAATGGCGGTTGCGCCAGTTCCAATGACTGCAACCCGCTTACCGTCAAGATCGTCAAATCGTTCATCCCAATGAATGCTATGTGTCTGCAATCCTTGGAAATCGTCTCTTCCTGGATAATCCGGATATAGTGGTTCGGACAGTGGCCCCGTTGCAAAGATTATGTATTTTGCTATGTATTCAAGATCTCCGCTTTCGTCGGTCAAAGTCCAGTTCGCGTTTTGCTCGTTCCAGATCGCGCTTTTGATGTGGACGCCAAAGTCAATATCTTGCCGCCAGTCGAATTTTGCGGCAGCGTGATTAATGTACTCGAGCAGTTGAGGCTGCTTGGAGAACCTGCTTTGCCAGTCCCATTCCTCCAGCAATTCTTCAGAAAAAGAGAATTGGTAGCTAAGAGTTTCCGAATCAAGCGTGCATCCGGGATAACGATTTTTATACCAGGTTCCGCCGAGGTCCTCATATCGCTCGATGCAACGAAATGAGAGCTTCGTTTCTCGAAGCTTCTGGATCGCATAGAGACCAGTAACCCCAGCGCCGATCACCACAACATCAAATCTCTTCGTGTTGTTCATCATCCTATCTCCGCTCGTTTATTTGTAACGAGAACCGGTGTGCCTGACGTGGCGACGGCGCTCGGCGGGGATATTGTCCTCACCTGAATTCGATACGAATCAGTGATCCGCATCGTAACCACCAGTTTGAGTGGGTATCCAGACTGGGACTGAAAGCGACGCGCGCTGCCCAGAGCTGCGGCGCGCGAATGGGGGGCGGACGGCACCACCGTCAACAATGTCCAACGAGTCACGGCGACCTGGGGCGATGTCGATGTTCCGCGTCCAAGCAATCCCTTGGGAGGCTATGGATCTTCGGAGGGGCCAAGCGCGTCTACGTTACAATGCCCGCTTCCATCTCAAACCCGGCAGCACCTGCGGCCTTCGTGCATTTGGTTACGACGAAGCCAGGGCTGATGATGTTCACGCGGATGTTGCGAGGTGCCAGTTTCTTGGCGAGATCTTCCGAAATCGAGTTTACCGCCACCTTGGTCGCGGTGTAGACCGATGTGCCAGGCCTGCGCAACGTGGTGAACGACGACGAGATGTTGATGACGCAGCCGGCTTCGCGCAGATGCGGTATCGCTGACAGGGTCGTCAGGATGACGCCTAGCACATTGAGTTCGAAAGCGCGGCGATAGTCGTCTTCGTTGGCATGTTCTACGGGCGCGGCAGTCCAGATGCCGGAATTGTTGACCAGGATGTCGAGGCCGCCGAAGTGCGACACCGCCGCATCACCAACCTGACCGTAGCCAATAAGAGTCATATGTTAGTTATCACAGCTTGGCCTC
>CALMYW010000266.1 GCA_937873665.1 uncultured Sphingorhabdus sp. | reverse complement strand
CGCTGGACGCAGCCGTTTCGGAGGCCATCAACGAAGCGCGCCACAGAATTGATGGGGCGCAGACGGCACATCCCGACTACTTGCGGGAGGACCCGCTTTTGGAGAGGCTGCTGGCCATTTTCGACGGAAGGGTCGGTGCCGCCTACGACGCTGCGCGCCTTGCCGCAACGCTTAAGGCAGCCGAAGGTCGTTTCAAAGCCAAGGTGCCGCCCGGTTACATGGATGAGGGCGAAAAAGAGGGCGACCGGCGGTTCGGCGATTACGTCCTTTGGTCGCAACTGATTGATAATGCCAAGGCAGCGTCCTGTCCGTTCATCTTTGTGACTTCGGAGAAGAAGGAGGACTGGTGGGAACAGAAGGGCCATCTGACCCTTGGACCTAGGCTTGAGCTGCTAGAGGAGTTTGCCCGCGAAACTGGTCAGCGGATCCACCTGTACAGGACCGAACGCTTCCTCGAAGTCCACGCCGCCAGGGCTGGCAGCCAATTGAATGAGGGCGTCGTTGAGGAGATCAGGGAGGTGGACGCCCGACGCACGCGCCTGCAGAGTCCTGCCGTCCACCTCGTCCAACAAGCTGTACCCATAGCGACTCCCGACGAGAACAGGGGAACGCTGGAGATCGAACTGCTCCGCGAGGTCAGGAACGTGACAGCGAGCGGACGACTGGATCCGCGCATGTCGGGCGTACCGGAGGTAGCGGCGACCGTGACGTCAGCCCCATCGGGCTGCCCTCGCCTTGACGTCCACGGCGGAACCGGAACAGTTTTCGACTTTAACGTGCACTTAAAACCACTTGAGTACGGAGCCGTTCTACCCGTGGGGCGGTACGTTATTGAGTACGTGTGCACCTACGTGCCGGATCGCGAGGCGGAGCCGGACTAACCGACGTCGTACCCGGGCGCGTTTTTGGCCTGTTAAGGTAAGGCATCGACGCAGCGACCGCACGGCACCGGGCTCTGCACGTGACAACATTGGAGCTTAGGAATGGAGCGTATTTCCGGTCACGCCATCGAGCAGCAACGTGTAGACGGATGCAAGCCGATTGCATTGAACATTGGCGTCTACATTGACGGCTATGGCGCTAAGAGGAGCGCCGACGTGCTCTATGACTTGGGTGACAAGGAACTCTATGAGCACCTGCGCAGCGACGCCAAAGGCGATGTGGCGCTGCAAAAGCGGCTCTACGACACCTTCCACTCTCCGCCCAATCCTGAGATCTACGCCGAAATCGTCAGCTTTTGCCTGGCGCTCGTTGAACTGCACGTGGTGGCTGCCATGGAGGACCGCTATCGGGCAGAGGGCACGCCGATCCGTCCAAATGCGTTGCTGGTGAACCAATCCAATCCACTCAAAATTGAGTTCGAAGAAGGCCAGCATAATCTGCTGGAGGCAATGTTTCCCGCATCCGATGAAGAATGGGGGGCGGGCCACTACCTTGATGTCTCCTGCGTCGGCACGATTTATTCAACAGAGAAGATCGACCGCGCACGGGAGGGTGACATCCTGCGCCGAGAACTGTTAGCTGCTCGTCGCGTCGGTGACACCTCGCGCGTTGCATGGATCGAAAGAAACCTCGCAACGCTTCCCAATGGCGTATTCCATTATCGGAATAAGGATGGCTCCATCGGCGGCCCCGTGGACTTCGACTTTACCGAATGCTTTTACGATGCGGTCTCCGATAGGGTCGGCTACTATTCGCGTCTGGGCGAAAGCAAAGTGCACTGGCGCCAGGACTTGAGCGACTTCGGCGAGAAGGGGGTCGACTGCGACCTGATCATGCAGGTGTTGGACGACCTGCGCGCTGATAAGGTGGACGCCTTTGTGTTTATGACCAACGACATGGATTTCTTCCCGTTGATTGAGCGCATCCGGGCTGAGGGCAAAGCGGTCTTCGTGTGCGGATTGGAAGGCCGCGTCTCGTACCGCCTGATCCAATCTGCCGGTCGCGACGCCTTCTTCGACCTCGCCAGCCCGCGGTTGCTTGCTAGCCTGCCTTCAGTGTTCATGGCAGCTAAGAACCCGGGAATGCGCGAAATTGCGCTGCAATGGGCCTATCTGGCAATGATGCGCGAGCGCCGCGCGGGTGCCTGAATGAGAGGTCGGCCGCGCGTGTCGTTTTCTCGCCCCAATGAGGTATCGTGCGGGCCCAGACCAGCCGCCGTCTGAACTTCACAAATGGCGGCTGCCACCAAGCCCCGAAGCACCTGAACTGCCGACTGTCGCACTGAATCTGCTGAAATGCGATGCACGAGACGGCCGCTTTCAGGTAAGCGTGGCCGATAGGCCGCCTTGCGCGCGGTTGGCTGGATAGGCTGATTGCCGCTCTTTTTCAGGAGCGGTGATGGCGGACGATAGCGAGATCGGCAGTGCGAGTAGTCATACGACCGCTCGTATGACTACTCGGATCGAAGTGGTAGGCCGTGTCTCGGGCCGGCGACGGTGGACGGTCGAGCAGAAGCTGGCGATCTTGCGCGATGCGTTTGGGGCTGGCGGCTCGGTTCGGGCGGCCTGTGATCGGCACGAGGTCGGTAGCGGTTTGGTCTACACGTGGCGTCGCCTGGCTATGTCGGGCGAGCTTACCGGGATCACGCCTCCGGCGTTGCCATCGGCGAGCCCGGCGTTTGCCGAGGTCGAGATAACCGAGCCGGCCGTCCCAGTTGCGGCGCAGCCTTGTACCGGTCCCCTCGGTCGGATCGGGATCGAGTTGCCTTCGGGCGTGCGAGTTACGGTCGATGCCGGAGTGGACGCCGAAGCGCTGGCGCGGGTGCTTGCCGTGCTTCCGCGATGATCGCACTGCCGTCTTCGACGCGGATATTCCTCGCCTGCGGGGCGACCGATATGCGCAAGGGATTCGACGGCCTCGCCGTGCTGGTGCAGCAGGTGCTGGAGGCGAGCCCGCATTGCGGCGCGCTGTTCGCCTTTCGCGGCAAGCGCGGCGATCTGGTCAAGCTGCTGTGGTATGACGGCCAGGGCCTGTGTCTCTATTCCAAGCGGATGGACCGTGGCCGCTTCATTTGGCCTACGACGAAGACAGGCAAGGTCAGCCTGACTGCGGCGCAGCTTTCGATGCTGCTGGAAGGCATCGACTGGCGTCGGCCCGAGCGCACGACCGAGCCATTGCTGGCTGGATAAATTGGCGGATTTGCTTGGGTTTTGCTGGCATGGAGGGCCGCGATCCGCTAGAAGATTGTCGTGTCGGAACAAGCCTCTTGCCCCAGCGACAAGGACGCCCGGATCGCCGAGCTGGAAGCGGCTCTGGCGGCGCGCGATACGCTGATCGCGACATTGCGTTTCCAGCTTGCCCAGCTCCGGCGGATGAGTTTCGGGCAGTCGTCGGAGAAGCTGTCGCAACAGATCGAGCAACTCGAGCTGACGCTTGAAGAACTGGAAGGCGAAGCGGCGAGTGCGGATGCAACCCGGTCGGAGACGGCAAGCGAAGCCGCGCGCCCGGCACCGGTCCGCCAACTGCCGGCCCATCTCCCCCGCGCCGAGCGTCGGATCGAACCGGCAGCCGGACACTGCACTTGTCCCGATTGCGGCGGCGTGTTGCGCGCGCTCGGCGAGGATAGCGACGAGATGCTCGACGTGGCGCCCGTGCAGTGGCGCGTCATCCGCACCGTCCGGCCCAAGTATTCCTGCCGGACCTGCGAGAAGATCGTCCAGGCGCCCGCTCCGGTGAAGGCAGTGGCGCGCGGCAAGGCGACGTTCGCGACGCTCGCCCACGTGGTGGTGAACAAGTTCGATCATCACCTGCCGCTTTACCGCCAGGCCGAGATCATGGCCGCGCAGGGCATCGATCTCGATCGCTCGACGCTCGCCGGGTGGGCCGGCCAGGCCGCCGCCTTGCTCGATCCGATCGTGTCGCGCATCCGCGAGGAAGGTCTCAAGGCCGGCAAGCTGCACGTCGATGATACGCCGGTGCCGATGCTGGTCCCCGGCAGAGGCAAGACCGCGCAGGCCCGGCTCTGGGCCTATGTCGTCGATGATCGCCCGTCAGGCGCGACGACACCGGCGTTGGTCTGGTACCGCTTCACGCCCGATCGGAGCGGCATCCATCCCCAGACCGAGCTCAAGCCTTTCGCCGGGCTGCTCCAGGCCGATGGCTATGCCGGATACGACAAGCTCTACGAAGGTGGCCGGGTGCAGGAAGTCGCCTGCTGGGCGCATTTTCGGCGCAAGATCTTCGAGAACCATCAGACCAGCCCGACGCCGCTGACCACCGACCTGCTCGAACGGATCGCCAGGCTCTACCGGATCGAAGACGAGATACGCGGGAGCTTGCCCGAAGTCCGACGACGACAACGACAGGAGCGGAGCCGGCCACAAGTCGACGACCTGCGCACCGCCATCGACGATGCCTTGCGCCGCCTGTCGCCAAAGTCGGCGATGGCCAGGGCGCTCGCCTATGGCCGCAAGCGCTGGGATGCGCTGACCCGTTACCTCGACGAGGGCACCGCCGAGATCGACAACAACGCTGCCGAACGGGCGATGCGCGCCATCGCCATAGGCCGCAAGAACTGGCTGTTCGCAGGCTCCATCGCCGGCGGCGAGCGTGCGGCCGCGATCTACTCCGTCATCGAGACCGCCAAGTTCAACGGCATCGAGCCGCAAGCCTACATCGCCGACGTCATCGAGAAGATCGCCAGTGGCTGGCCCGCCTCGCGCTGGGATGAACTCATGCCGTGGAACTGGACAGCCGCCGCTGCTCCCGCCAGCATGGCGGCATGACCGATCAGATCGTCCGGCTCCGCATCACCCTCGAAGACATCGAGCCCGCCATCTGGCGCCGGGTCGAGCTACCGCTCGCCAACAGCCTGAAGACCCTGCACCTCGCCATCCAGGCCGCGATGCTGTTCGAGAACTACCACATGTTCCGCTTCGATGTCGGCGACGCCAGCTACGGCATCCCGATGAAGGACGACTGGATGGACCCGCCGACGCGCGACGCCGGCAACATCCGGCTCGCCAAACTCGTCGAACGCAGTGTCACATCATTCATCTACACCTACGATTTCGGCGATGACTGGCGCCATCTCGTCGAGATCGAAGGCGTCTTCACCGCCGATCCTGAACTCGATTATCCGCGCTTCGTCGACGGTGAGCGCCGCGCTCCTCCCGAGGACGTCGGTGGCTTCCCCGGCTTTGAAGAGTTCGTGGAAGCCATGACCAAACCCCGTCACCCGAACCGCAAATCCATGCTGGAGTGGTACGGTCGGCCATTTGACCCGCTCGACATCAGTACCGACGAAATCAACGCCCGCATGGCCATGCTCGACAAACGCCGAGCGTTCGGCAAAGCTGCCCACGCGCACGCCAAATCCGTCAGGCACCAATAGCCGACGGTCTCCAGAACACGCTTACGCTTTCAGCGAGTCGGATAGAGATCGGAAGAGCACACGTTTGAACTCCAGT
>CALMYW010000265.1 GCA_937873665.1 uncultured Sphingorhabdus sp. | reverse complement strand
GAACGCCGCGCCTGACCTTCTGGCCGTCGCCGAGACCGGGTGTGCAAACGGAGGGAGGCTTCGCGGGGAACCGGCTGCACGGAGCGCGTCACGCGCGGAGGAAGCTGGGCGGAAGCCTTTCGAAGTGCGCCGAGGGCAGAGCCCTAAGTTACCGAACTTTTTTCCTGCCAGATCAACTACACGTCGAAACCACCTTGGCGTGCGATTGGCTCTTTCACGAAGCTGTCGGCATCCAAGCCAGCTTGGCGCAGGAATGGTGCCTCGGAAAGCCGTGCATACAGATTAAGCATCCGAGTTTCGGCACGTCGGATAAATGTTTCATAGGCCATGGGGATAATCTTGGTCCGCCCTTCCTCACGGACGCCTTCACGCGGCGTTAGTCGCGATCCCAGGACAAAACAGGTCACACGCGTAGAATCGTCAATCAATCCGTGAGTCTGCAATTCAACGACATACTTCCATGCTTGGTTCTTCTGATCCATGCCGATAGGAATGCCGGGCCGCTTCAACTCGACAACAATCAAGTGCTCCACGCCAATAACTTCGTGCTGCTCATCGAACGTGGGGCGGGCAAACAGTCCTACACTGCTATCGGGTAGAATAACGAAGTCGGGCCGGTTCAGGCTGCCCTGTGCGGTTCCGCCAAGCAACCGTCTGATAACCTCCGACATGCCGCGATTGGACGTGAACTCGATGCTTTCGAACTCAGGACCGAATACCCATAGACTCCGCTCAATAAGAGGCTGAAGCTCGCGGACTTCATCGGCGCGTTCATCGCGAAGCTTTTCGTGCAGTTCGCCGATCAGCCTCAGTCGATTCTGGATTTCATCTAGCGCCAGCTTAGCGGTCGCGACGCTCCAATCTGCGAGAATGCCGTCCAATTGGTCCAGCTCGCCTGGTTGAAGGCCATGCAGTCGCGCCAGCAAGCTGTATTGGGACGACGACGCCTCCAAATTAGCAAGAATGCCAGCCACTTGATCAATCTGTTCGGGAGAGATGCCGGGGCAGGTATCGATGACTTGATCGACAAAGCTGTTCCACCGCTCACGCGCGTTCGGAGGTATCCTGACGACGGTCGAAGCATAGCGTTCGCGAAGCGCCTCCTTGGCTTCCGAACGCCGCTCGAAACTGAACGCAGCAATTTCTTCGCGAATTTTGTCCTGCACGGCGATCTGGGTCTTCTTCCAGATTTCATTGTTGTGCTGGAACCCCGACCAGTCTGGCAGCACGGCATCGCTGTCCGCCAAGAAGTCGGCAAAGACGATGAACGTGAAGCGCTTGGCTTCGCTCGTCCGCCCGTCAAGCACGCGTTCATAGTCGGTGCCGCGCCAGCCGCAATCACCGACCAGCCGGTTGTTGACATGCCAAGCGATGCCGTGCTGCCGCGTTGTCCGGTCGGCCCGCTGCGAGTCGATCATGAGGATTGTCGCACGACCGATATCGGGGATATCGACGAAGCTCTCCCGCAAAAAATCCTGGGGAATGTCATCGAAAGTGACGGGCTGGCTGTCCACCGACACCTTGAAGTTCGGGTCTGTCAGAAAGCGTGTTCCAAGCACCTCTCGAACATCAGCGGCGCTAAGCCGTAGCCGCGTCGATTCTACCGCGCGAATTTCCACACCGTGCCCGGTGCTCTGTTCACGCTTAATGATTTCCCAATCGAAGGGGCGCTGCCCGCCCCTGGAAACCCGATAGGCTACTTTTTCGCCGGCGGCCTCTATGATTATTTCATAGGGATTGGAGAAGGCGAAGCCGCCGTGCCGCCCTCTACCATTGCGTCCGTATACTCGGCGCGGCGCCAGTTCGGGGAGTTCTGTGGGTGGTGAGACATACTCGCCCTCGGCCTTTACCCGATTATAATCAAAGACGCCCCAGCGCTGCTCGAACTGCGCGGCGGTCATGCCGCGACCGTTATCCTTAATCGAGAATTTCCGGGCACCGTCATTTGTCGGCCAAGTTATATCCACCTCTGTCGCGTAGGCATCCCAAGCATTCGCGACAAGTTCGACCAAGGCGACCGAAAGATCAGAAATGATCGGTCCAGCATGGCGATCCAAGAAACGCTGATCAAATGCCAACAACTGCTGTTCGGATGCCATCGCCCACTCCCCCTTCGCCTTCTTTAGCAGTTTCGGCGATTACTGCCGATCAAGTCGTCGATAATATTTCCGCTGATTGTTGGCAGGATCGGTCCAGCAGAAACAATCGGCAAGCGCGTCCACACTTTGCAGAACGCCGAGCAAGGCATAGGCGTTGAACGGATTGCCTGCGCCTGTCTCATAGTGGCTGACATAGTTCGCCATGATGGAAGGCATGTGGTGGTTCTGAAGGTCGGCGACCTGTTGAGCGGAGAGGACGCAGCGCCCCGCCGCCTGATAGAGCGCGACCGCCGCCGTGATCGCGTCCACATACGTGGACAAGGTACGCTTGTCGCCCCGCGTCGCGTAATCGGGCGGCACCGGAACCTCTAAACGGGTGATGATCTGGCCGAGCTTGTATTCAAGATACTGGCGGACAAACGGTTCACCGATATCTATCTGCCCCGCATTCAGATATTGCTCCGCCTGCGCCTTCAGGCGATCCGCCTGTTGCGTGGCGATCATTAGCCGCCCACGGGGCGGCATGCCTTGTAGCTTTTGGTGATTCCACTCTGTCGTGCCGTTGAGCCGGTCGAAATACTTCTCAA
>CALMYW010000264.1 GCA_937873665.1 uncultured Sphingorhabdus sp. | reverse complement strand
CATAAGAGCACTTGCGCCGTCGCTGACGGGCCTGCATACTGAACCATATGGTTCAGCATAATTCTGCCCATTTCAGCGCCACCTTCGCCGCGCTGGCCGATGCCACCCGCCGTGGCGTGCTGGAACGGCTCGCGCGCGGCGACGCGTCCATCACCGACCTCGCCGACAGCTTCGACATGACCCTGACCGGCATGAAGAAGCACGTCGGCGTGCTCGAGCAGGCCGGCCTGGTGAGCACCGAGAAGGTCGGCCGCGTGCGGACCTGCCGCATCGGGCCGTGTCGCCTCGAAGAGGAAATGGCGTGGATCGCGCGTTACCGCCAGGTGTGGGACGCGCGCTTCGCGGCGCTGGACGATGTGCTGGAAGACCTCAAACGACAGGAGCAGGCCCGTGGTCGCAAACAACGCAAGTGAATCCCGCCGCACGACGGTGGAGAAGACGTCCGATCGCGAAGTCGTCGTCACCCGGACATTCGATGCACCCGCAAGGCTGGTGTTCCAGGCGTGGTCCAACCCCGACCTGTTCCGAAAGTGGTGGGTGCCGCGCTCCATGGGCATGACCCTGCGCTCGTGCGAGATGGACGTGCGCACCGGCGGCAGCTACCGCCTGGTCTTCGGCGAGGACGCCGCCAACACGTTCGCCTTCTTCGGCACCTACCTGGAGGTGGTGCCCGGGCAGCGCATCGTCTGGACCAACGAGGAAGGCGGCGATGCGGGATCGATCACCACGGTGACGATGGAAGAGCGCGACGGCAAGACCCTGCTGGTGATGCGCGAGGTCTATCCCACCCGCGAAGCGCTGGACGAAGCCGGCACCGGCGCGCAGGACGCCACGCACGAGACGTTCGCCCAGCTCGACGCCTTGCTGGCCGAGCTCGCCGCGGGCTGATCGCCGCGGCGTCGATGCAACGGAGCCCGGCCACGCGCCGGGCTTCGCGCCTTACAGTGCACGCCGAGGCATCGTGCCGCCGCGCGATGCGAACCGAGACACCCCCCGAAGCCGGCCCACGCATGTCGCGCGCACACCTCGCCCTGCTGACACTGCTCGCCTTGCTCGCCTTCGCGGGCAATTCGCTGCTGTGCCGTGCGGCGCTCGCGCATACGACGATCGACGCCGCCAGCTTCACCCTGGTGCGCCTGCTGTCCGGTGCCGTGGTGCTGGGATTGCTGGCGTGGCGGCGAGGGACTCGCGGACATGCACGCGGCAACGGATGGTCCGCCTTCGCGCTGTTCGCCTACGCCGCGGCGTTCTCGTTTGCGTACCTGCGACTCAGCGCGGCCGCGGGGGCGCTGCTGCTGTTCGGCGCCGTGCAGGCCACCATGATCGCGCACGGCCTGTGGTCGGGTGAACGCCTGCGGCCGCTGCAACTCGGCGGTCTGGTGCTCGCCGCAGGCGGCCTGGTCGGCCTGGTGTTGCCGGGCCTGTCCGCACCACCATTAGCGGCCGCATTGCTGATGCTGGCGGCCGGCATCGCCTGGGGCATGTATTCGCTGCGCGGTCGCGGCGCGGGCGATCCGTTGCAGGTCACCGCCGGCAACTTCCTGCGTGCGGTGCCGCTAGCCGCAGTGCTGGCCTTGCTGATGTTCCGGCACATCACCCCCGACCCGACGGGACTGGGCTACGCGGTGCTGTCCGGCGCGCTGGCCTCGGGCATGGGCTATGCGATCTGGTACAGCGCACTGCCGTTGCTGACATCGGTGACCGCCGCGACCGTGCAACTCGCGGTGCCGGTGATCGCCGCGCTGGGCGGCGTGTTCCTGCTCGGCGAACCACTGACCCTGCGGCTGCTGGCGGCGTCGGTGGCGATCCTGGGCGGTGTGGCGCTGGTGGTAATGACGGGCGCGAAGCGCACGCAATAACAACCAAAAGGGGACGAAGGGAATCAGGGCTGCTGCATTCCCTCCGCCCCTTCTGGAGGGGATATGGTGGTGTCCATCGCGGATTGCCGCGATTGCCGGAGTCCCGATGCCTGTCGCATGCACCACGCGCACCACCATCCGCGTCCTGCCGCCGCGCCGGCGTATGCGCCGTAGGGCGGCGCACATCGCCTTGTCGTTGTCCCTGCTGTGGGCGCTGGCTCCGGCCTGGGGCGCCAATCCCGGCCTGCTGCGCGAAGGCCAGGCAGCGCGCGCGATCCCGTTGACGATCCGCGATGGCGACAAGCCGATGGTGGACGCCAGCATCGGCGGACGCACCGGGGTGCTGATGTTCGACAACGGCACACCCGACCTGTTGTTCCTCAATCGCGCCGCGCTGACGTTGCCAGCAGGACGCCTGCTTGGCAGCGGATTCGCGGCATCGGGGCAGGTGATCCAGGTGCAGGCACACGCGGCGCCACCCATCGCGATTGCAGGCGAGCCGCTGGCGCTGTCGGGGGACGTGCGCAGCGGCGACTTCGGCTTCACCGCGCCCGGGCTTGGCGAGGACTTCCTGGGCTTCATCGGCACCCCGATGGTGGCGGACGCCGCCTTCGTGCTGGACTACCGGCGTCGCCTGCTGCTGGTGCTGCAAGCCGACAAGCAGGGCGCGCTGGCCGTGACCGGCCCGCCCGCTGGCGATGTCGTGGTGTCGGTTCCCTTCATGCTGCTGCCCGGCGAGCAACCGACCCTCGCCGCCGCCGTGGGGACGTTGCCGATCCTCACCGACTTCGACACCGGCGACAGCGGCACGCCTCCACCGCCACCCGCGACATCCTGCTCGCGCAGCGGCTGCTCGAAGCGGACGGCGACCGCTGGCGCCTGGGCGGGCTGGCGATCGGCGGCACCGGTTTCGCGCCAACCTTGGTGCGGCTGGTGATCACCGGAAGTCCGCAGGATGTACGCGCCACCGGGCGCATCGACCAGCTGCGCCTGGGCGCGCGGTTCCTCGCGGCCAATCCCTGCCTGTGGAACTTCCCGGCAAGGACGCTGACCTTCCTCAAGCCGGATGCGGGCTTCCTCGCAACCGTGGCGCAGGCCGCAAGCAACTCCGACAGGTAGGTATCCCGCGTAAAACCCAAGGGTCAGCGTCGACGCTCGGCGCTGGCAAATGCCGATAGCCCAGCACCTGGAAAGGTCGCCGCTGACCTCTGCCTTCTTCGCTGTCCGGTTCGCAGGCCGCACTGCGCATCACTGGCCATGTTTCCTCTCGATCAGTGAGAAGCACCATGGCCACTGCCACCGAAGTCGCGCGTTTCCGGGAACTGGTGAAGAACTGGACGCTGTATCGCGCCAGCCTGCCGGTACCGGCGCGGTACGAACAGATCCGGATCGACCTGAAGCAGGTGCGCAATCCGGGCTGGGGGGGCAATCCAGCCCTGGCCTCCTGGCCGCCACACCTCATCGATCCCGACCCCGCGATGGTGGCTGCGGTGGAGCACTACTTCCTGGCAAGGGCGTGGGTGGGCGCGGGCAAATTCCCCGCCTGGCAGATGCTGGCGATGAGCGCGATCTACGACGCCGGCAAGATGATCGGCGTCACCCCGCCACACAATCCCAACCAGCCCACCACCCAGCTCACCAGCCTGCAGATCTGGGCCAAGGCGGAGGGTGTGCGCGACGGCAGCAACGACCTCAGGAGTTCGGGGAAGGTTGCGCCGCTGGTGGCGGCGCCGCCGACGTACTGAAGCATGTCGGTCTCCGGCGCGCGACTATCGATGATGCCGCTTCGTTCATCGCGTTCCGCGGCAGGCAGGGAAGCGCGTGCAACCCCAGAACTGCGTGCCATCGCGACGATTGTTTCGTCGCACCATGGTCGTGCCGCACTTCGGACAACTCGGCACGTCAGCGGTCGGTGTCGGCAGGCGCGATTGGTCGCGGCTCGCAGTATTCGCGGGTTCTTGCACGGCGCGAATCATCGCGAGCAAGGCTACGCCGTCGATCAGTTCGATCGGCTTGCCACTGGCAAAGGCTGCGGCGTCCGGGGTGAAGCCGCCCCACGCGGCGATGATGACGTGGTCGGCCTTGTGGTGCGCCAGCAGTCCGTACATCTCGCGCACCACGTTCACCGGCACGCGCTCGCGTCGCCATTGCTTGCACTGGACCAGCGTGCGGCGACCGTCGCGACGCAGGATCAGGTCGATGCCGCCGTCGGCACCGACCAGGCCGGCTTCTTCCACGGCGTATCCCTGTCGGCGGAAGGCTTCACCGACCAGCCGCTCGAAATCACGCCACCCGTTGGCGGCAAGA
The DNA here is from genome assembly GCA_937873665.1 of uncultured Sphingorhabdus sp. The sequence goes on along the minus strand of CALMYW010000264.1, from coordinate 3,440 downwards.
CTGTCCAAGTCGGTGCGTGTTTCCAGCAAGCGTCGCTTGCGTCGTACGTCGAGGAACGACATGAGCGCAGCGAACCAACACAGCGCCAGGACGAACCAACCCAGCATGCCGAATGGATTCGTGCCTCGCGCGAAGGCCTGGGCCAAGGAACCACCGCGGCTCGCCATCCATGCGGGGATGCCGTATTGGATCAGCAGGAACAGCACCACGCCGATGACGAGGCCGACGGGCCATGGGGCTTTGGCGAGGTCGGCCAGAACGTTGTTACGTCTTGATCGCACTGCGTGAAGGTTCCCTATTGAGTGCGATGGGCGTTAGCAAACGATGTGGTGCGCAAGTCGAGAAAGTCGACTCTGACCCGTGTTTTCCCGTGTTTTCCCGTTCTCCGGACCCGTGTTTTCCTTGATTCCCCTGTTTTTCTGAACTTGGTTTCCCCTACCGATAGCGTCTTATGAAGTCTTTAAGAGCAATAACCAACAGCGAGTGATCAGATCCAACCAGTGCGGAATCACCAAAATAGAGCCTATGCGTCGCTTCGGGGAGTGCTTCAGCGCCATCGTTATCAAGCGCTTCTACTTCCACGCTCTGCTTGCTGCACTTCATCTCGTCAATTTCCCAGCAGACTAAGATCCTGACGTCAGCAGCTCGCTTGTCGCCGTCTAGATCCTCTAAGAAATACTCACCCTTATGCTTGAACTCCAGCACAACATTTGACGAACCCTTATCGGGCAAAGCCACCCTTACAACCGCATCGTATTGCTCTCTCACCCCGAGCTGGTACGTCGCAATCGATTTGATAAGGCCGGTCCCGATTAATTCATGAAACAAGGCGATGACCCCCTGCTCCTCCTTCGGCACCTTCAGGAACTTCACTTTGTCGAAATCAAGGGCTTGGCCGCCTGTAGCAGCCGCTTTAACCTTGTTAAGTTCTTGCTCCTTCTCTAGTCCAATCAAATCCGCGCTTTTGCCGCCAATCAGGTGCGGAAGCGCGTAGATCGCATCATCAAAAATGTCTTTTGCAATACCCCGGAGCATCTCGGTGGTTCGCCCAGTTACTGCTTTTCTACCCATGTCCCAACGAATCGCATCGTATTCAAGCAGTATGAAAACCATAGGCCAGTACGAGGCTTGCTGACTTCTTTGGGGTGGTGGGAGAGAGACGCCGGTTGGCATCGATTTGGTGGAGACGAAAATCCCAGCCCCAATCTCAGGACCGTCGTCACCAACGAGCCCTGCGCTTTCTGCGATGTTGTCGTAGGTACGACGAGAGGATTCAAACATATACCACTTGACCTCGCGACCCGACTTCGACTGCGTCTTCCCCACCCGCTCCAAGGAATTTCCTTGGAGCGGTCTCAGATTATTCCGGTTACGTAGATCCTCGAACTTTTCCCAGCTGAAGACTCGAGATTTCTTCAAATACGATGCGGGAGTCGCGTATTGATAATCCAAATCTTCAGATGCAGAGATCGCGCCTAGCGGGGATATGAATTTCAAACTCACCCTGATGTCCACGGGGGGACGTGCGCCTCCATTAAAAATGGGGTACGTATTTCCCACCGCTGTTCGGGTCCTCAGCAGATGGATCAGCCTCACTTTGCTGAGCAGAAAAATATCTAGCTCGTCATCTTCTTTGCGCGCAACGTGCTCCAGTGAAAATCTCGAGAAACGTTGACTCCCGTTGTAGCTGCTTACCTCTGAAACGATAGCCTCGTCGATTTTCGGGCGCTTGGGAGAGATGCCGGATGTCCATTTATGAGCATCATTAATCGTAATGCGAGACGTCTTATTTCCATCGCATGTCTCAAGTACAAAGCGATCGGTGCTAAGAACCATGAAAGAAAGGCCAACGCCTTTTTCACCGCGTATGCCTGGTCCAACACCTGCACGCTTGAGGCTTTTTCCCGGAGTGAGGATTGACGTGACATCGTCCGGAGAGATGCCGACGCCCGAGTCAACCACCTCAATAGATCGGCGACTCTCGTCGAAAGTTATGTGGATGAACTTTTCGCAATTTGGCTCACCTTCGGCCCTCATTTCAATTGCGTCGACGGCGTTCTGTAGCGACTCTGCCAGTATGTCCCAAGGGTGCGCATAGCTATCAATAATGTTGCGCGCATTGGATCGAATGATCTCGTCATCAAGATCTTGGAGGAAGTCGTCGCCGACCGTCACGGTTTTCTCAGACACGATGCGCCCCATTTTTGCCAAGCTATTTCGGCTCCTCTCGATCTTATACCGCTCGATCGTCTAGGCCATCCCCGGCGAAATGCTGGTCGGCGGGTCAGAGTAAGCCTTAACTAGGGGCGGCAGCCCGTCTCCGGCCTGACGTCTGAAACGGCGTGTCAGTGCGCCGCCGGTGACGTCCGCGTTCCACGCCGAAGCGTGGTCAGGTTCACTTCCTAGCCCGTGATTTTTGAACCCCTCAACACCACTGCTGCTCACAAGGCACCCCATCGTGATCCCCATCCATCTGCGTATTCGGGCAGTGCTGGAGGAAGTACGTCGCTTCCGCGCATGAGCGCATGTGCGAGCAATGGGTGCGGCCATCGCAGGTGAATGAACTGGTCGCTTCGGCCGCCACGGCCGGCGTGGTTTCGCGCGGCTTGATCCACGAGCGGTCTTCCACCGGCGTTTCCACCGGCTCCGGTTCGACCACGCGCATCCGCCTCTTGGCCACCACGGGCACTGCGTCCGCCTGCGCACGCGCATGCGCCTGGTAGCGATCGACACCTACCAACCCGATCGCGCCGATGGCGACCAGGGCAATAAAGCTGGTGAATTTCATGGCGTCCCCACTCCCGGATACGCAGCGGATTCTGCCGCATGCGCGCGGGCGTGAAGTGTTCATATTTCACAGGGGCGTGCGGCTTTCTGCGCATGTCCGCGATTGCTATGGTGGCGGCGCGCGCACCGCCTGCGCGACGAAGGGAGCGTGCGTTTGAACCGTGAGTTGTTGCTGGCCATGTCGTTGGCCCTGTCGTTCATTCCTGCCGGCGCGCATGCCGCCGCCAGGCAACCGCCGGCCGAGTACGCCGTGTACATCGCCGCGATGCGCAAGGCCGATGCGATCACCGAACCGCTGCAACGCTGCCTGGCGTATCCCGACCTGCCCGGCAACAGCTGGCCGGCGGGCGCGGCGAAGGCGCGTTGCACGATGTTCCTGACGCCCGTGCGCTACACGCTGGACCAGATCGACGCCACGTTGGAGAAGCCCGGTGGCGCGGCGGAACTGGAGTCCGCGTTCAACGCGCTGCTCGACGCGCACTTCAAGGAGCCGGCGCAGCGCGAACAGCTCAGCGTGGGGCTGCGTGTGTTCCGCGGCAACGACCTCGACAAGGCCGAGCGCATCGCGCGCGCATGGCGCGCCGCGGCGCCCGACAGTGCGTTCGCGCGGGTAGCGCTGGGGCATGTGCTGTCGCGGCGTGGCTGGGATGCGC
>CALMYW010000263.1 GCA_937873665.1 uncultured Sphingorhabdus sp. | reverse complement strand
CCGGCGATCCGGTAATGCTGACCTTCGGTGGTGCGGTCGCGGATTTCGCCCTGGCGTCCAATGCGCAGGGCGTTCTTGAGCGCGTGATGCGCCTCGCCCTTGTTGAGGCCGACCTGCGCGCGGCGCTGCATGCCGGCATCGAGGATCCATTCGATGATAAATAGCGTCCGTTCGATCCGGCCAACCTCGCGCAGCGCGGCGGCCAGATCGTTCTGGCGCGGATAAGCGGCGAGCTTGCGCAGGATGCGGCTTGGCGCGACCTGGCCAGCACTCATGGTGGCAGCGCAGCGAAATAGATCGGGCCAATTGGAGACGATCAGCACTTCGCGCGCCTTCCCGCCCACCAGCGGACGTAACTCGCTGGGCGTGGCGGCGGGATCGAACACGTAGAGCCGTTTAGACGGAAGATCGCGGATGCGCAGCACCAGGCGGTAGCCGAGCGTGGCGCTGATCCCGAACAGATGGTCGGTGAACCCGCCAGTGTCGGCGTATTGCTCCTCGATCCGTCGCCCGGCCTCATTCATCGTCAGCCCGTCGAGCAAGTATGGGGCTTCGCTGACGGTCGCCGGGATGGTCCGCGATGCGAACGGCGCGAAGCGGTCGTTGACGTGGGTATAGGCCTTGATGCCGGGATCGTTGCCATAGCGAGCGTTGACCGTGTTCATCGCCTCGCCCTGTCGCGCGGCGGGGTAGAATTGACCATCGGCGGATGCGGTAGTGCCCATACCCCAGACCTGCGCCATCGGCAGATCGCCTTGTGCGGCGACCACACGGGCCAGCGCCTGATCGATCGCCTCGCGTTCGACGTGCCAGCGCGCGAGCCGAGAGAGTTGCCAGTAATCATGGGTGTTGGAAGCCTCGGCCATCTTGCGCAGGCCCAGGTTCAAACCTTCTGCGAGCAGGACATTGAGCAGGCCGATCCGGTCGCCGCACGGAACGCCGGTGCGCAGGTGCGTGAAGGCCTCGGTGAAGCCGAGCGCGGCATCGACGTCGAGCAGCAGGTCGGTGATGCGGACGGGCGGCAGGCGGCGATACAGATCGAGCACCAGATCATCAATTCCATCCGGCGCATCGGCGGTGAGGCGATCGATGCGCAGCGTTCCGTCTTCGATGCTGCCTTTCGGGATCGTGCCGTTACGCGCGGCGCGACCGAGCCGGGCCAGGCCATCGGCGAGACGGGCCTTGCGATCGGCTAACCAGACATACGGGTCGGACGGTACGGCCAGCTTCGCAGCATGCGCGACTTCCATCGACACGAGGACGTTACGGAGGTCACCATACCGATGCGAGCGGTCGAGCCAGATGTCGCCCGAGCGTAGCGCGTCACGCAGGTGGAACATGACCGCGACCTCTCGGAGACGGGCATCATCGTCGCCTTTCGCTCGCAACTGTCTCCGCCATTTGGAATGCGGCCGCAGGAAATCGTCAGTCGCCGGGGGCGTGCCTTTGGTGGCGATGGCGGTCACCGCGTTCAGCAAGGGCCGGGCGACCGGCGCGGCTTCGAGGTCGAGGCAGCGCAACATGCGCGGGGCATAGCGACGGAAGCGGTGATAGCCCTGATCGACATGGGCCAGCGGATCGTCACCCAACGTGTCCGTCAGCGTCCGGGCGGTAGCGACGAGGCGGGTCAAATGCCCCCATCCCGCCGCATCCGCGATCGCATCCTCCAGCGACGCACCGCCGCCATGCGCTTCGAGCAGCGATTGTCCGAGCGCGGCGAAGCCCGCCAGCGTCGCAGTGACCGCACCCCTGTTATCTGCGATCCGAGCGTCATGCAGCTGCTTCGCCTCCCGCCAGGTACGCCCGACGATCCGGTCATGTGTTTCGATCACCGCATCCGCAGTCGCGGTTGCCCACTCGATCATACAGACCGCGAGGATGGCGCGACGCCGGTCGGCACTCAGATCACGCAGACCATCGGCGAAGTAGCGTTCGCCCTGTCGCCGCAACCTGGCGACGCGATGCGGTGGGACTCCGGCAAGCAGACCGGCATCGAGGTCCATCGCACGCAGGAACTCCAATCGATCGAGTAGCCGGTTCGCCGCGGCGGAATTGTTGCCCGGCTCGATCCGGCGCAGCCAGATGAAGCGGCTGATCGCGCCCGGCAGCATTTCAGTGGTCAGCTCGTCGAGCCGAGCGCAGGTCGCGGGATTGAGCCGCTCGGCGATCCGCCTTTCAATTCGGCGTTCGGCCGCGACGAGCGCATCCGCGCACAACCGCTCGATAGTTGTGATCGCGGGCAGGATGGTCATAGTGTCACGGCAGCGAGCGATGAAACGCCGGGCGAGATCGTCGTTGGAGCGTGCCTGTTCGGCTTCGGCGAACAGCCATTCACGAAAAGCCTGCGCTCGCGGACCCTGTCCGGGGAACGTCCTGTACCCATAGATAGAGCGCAGCACCTCCATGTGCTGCTGGCGGGGTTGGCGCCTGACGGCGTAGCGGACGAGCGTATCGCCGGCGATGCCAAGTTGAGCCCCCAAGAAGGTGGATACCGCGAGCGGGATCACTTCGCCGGGTACCAGCATCCGGCCCGGACGGCGCAGTGCGCAGAGTTGCAGGGCGAAGCCGATCCGGTTTTCCGGCCGGCGCCGCCGGTCGATGTGAACCAGGTCGTCATCCGCCAGAATGTAATGCCGCAGCAGCGACGCCTCGTCGGTCGGCAGGTCAAGCAGCGCCGACCGCTGCCGGGCGCTCAGGATGTGGCGTCTCGGCATGTGGCAGTGTCCCTGTTGAACAGAAGTCTGTTTTGGACAACACTCACCCCACGCAAATCAAGGGTTTTTGAAGCCTGATTTCAGGAAGGTTCAATTGGGACAACGCGCCGCCATCTACGCCAGGGTCTCGACCGCCGACCAGTCGTGCGAGCGGCAGCTGCGTGACCTCGCCGGTTTCGCCGAGCGTGGCGGCTATGAGGTCATTATTTTTTCTCCCGAACCCGCCTGGGGGATGAGGGCCACCCGCTCGGGCCCCGCGAAAGTGAGGAAACTGGGGCGGGCCCGCCACATCGATGCGATCCTTGTCACCGAACTCAGCCGGTGGGGACGCTCGACCCAGGACCTGCTCGATACGCTAAACCGGCTGTCGGGTTGGCGGGTATCGGTAGTCGCGATGAGCGGGATGACGTTCGAGGTCGATACACCGCACGGGCGAATGATGGCTACGATGCTCGCCGGCATCGCGCAATTCGAGCGCGACATGCTGAGCGAGCGCGTTCGGTCCGGTCTCGCCGCGGCGCGGGCGCGGGGTCGCAAACTCGGGCGACAGGCCGGCGACCGCCCCAAGTCCGACCGGCTCGCCCCCAAGGTGCTGGCGCTCGTTGCCGAAGGTCGCAGCTATCGTTGGATCGGGCGCGACCTCGGCCTCAGCAAGAACACCGTCGCCGCGATCGTGGGGCGGGCGCGGTTGGACACGGCCCCTGACATTGAAATAGCAGAGTAATCAGTTTTCACCTCCCGCCCCCGCCGAGAGGGCGCCAGTCGCCCCATATCGGCCTGTCGCTGAAGCTGCCGTACATTCATCGACCAGCAGATTGGGTGCCGCTTGTCGGACGCGACGCCAGTCTAACGGGCAAACCTGCTGAACAACCCCCATCCCGCCAAGCCGGCGGCTGTACCCAGCGTACCGGCAATCAGATAAGCACCGACCGCGTTGCTCGGGGTGAACAGCCCACCCGTGACATAGCCAATGATGACGGCGCTGCTCGTGACTGCGCCATAAATAGCTGCAACCTTCCCATGGTGGTCAGTCGGCGTTTCGTTTTGCAGCATCGTGCGTACCGCCACATTGTGCACGCTGTTGGCAACTCCGCCGAATACGAAAACCATCCCGATCAACATGATGGTGGCCGCGCCGACCAAAGCGGCGCTGCCGATCACCAGCATGGTCACGCCAATCATAGTGGCCGCAACGAAAGCCAAAGGAGCAGGTCGGCGCATCGGCCGCGCACCTGCCGCGAGAGCGCCCAGGATCATGCCGGCGGCCCAGCAAGCGGTTACCAGGCCAAATGAGAGGGGGCCTTGCTTCAGCGTCACTGTGATCAGGAACACGAATGCTACATCTGCGATGGCAGAGGCAAAGACCTCCAAAGCCAGCGATCCTGTCATCACCGTGATCCGCCGGTTGCGGAGGATCGGCCAGTACTCGGCGAGCAATGTACGAGGTTCCTGCTCATCCGGCGCTATCGGCCGGCGCAAGCCGCTGGCCAGGATCACGGTGGCGAGCAAGACGTAGCTGGCAGCATCAATGAGCAAAGCACTGCGCGCGCCGATCCACGCAATCAGGATACCGCCCGCTACCGGACCTGCAAGCATCCCAACACCGCGCACAAGCTCAAGCACGGAATTCGCGCGGCTGAGCGGCATGCCAAGTGCTGTCGCCAGTACGGGTATAAGCGCGAAGGTCGCCGTTCCGCTGATGGCGAAGCAGATGCTGAGCACGCTTGCGCCAACGAGCGTCGGCAACATCGCCGTGTTGCCGGCAATCCAGGCGAGAAGCGCCGCTTGTGCTAGGCCGGTGACGACAAGTATTCTGCCAGCAGCACGCCTATCGACAAAGCGACCGATGAACGGAGCAGCGATTAAACCAGGTAGCAGCTGCGCAATCAGCAGCATGGGCACGGCAAAACGCGTCTCGTTCTCGGCAGCCCGAAACATCAGAGTGATGAGGGAGATCTCGTCACCAATGGTGGAGACAGTTAAGGTCACCAGCACAAGCCAGCCCCAGCCCGATCTGATCCGTACAGCTACCGTCCCGGGTCCCTCCATAACAGGCATTTGTCTGAGGCAGGGTGCTGAAGCAACTTATTTGCCCGACGGGCGCTCGACCGGAAGATATTCAGGGCAGTGCTTCCGCAAAGCCCGCTGCGTACAGAAAAACCGGGCGAGCTCGAGATGGCAGCGAGTAGAGGATCGCTGTCGGAAAGCCACCAATCCGTTCTCCAGCCAAACCCGGCCATTTCGCTTAGGGTGTCATTTCGCCCTCAGCCGGAACCGACCCCAAGAAGTGCTCGTGCTGGGTGTCCCAGGAGTCGGCCTCGCTGTCGTCGCTCGCGCAGAAACAGACGTTCTCGATCAGATCGACCAGCGTTTCGGGGGTCAGCGCCGGACCCAGCACATAAGCGATGCGGATCTGATCGACACCGCTGTACCAGCCATCCTCGCCCACGACAAAGGCCACATCTGCCGGGATCCGTTCCTCGCGCTGCGTTTCGCTGGCGCGGTGGAAGACACAGAACCTCAGTTCGATCGTCTCTGCACGCACATGGTCATTGAGCGGCGGGAAGCTGCCGTTCTCGGCGATGACGTGGCCCTGCTCCCCGGCTGCAACATAGAAGCGCACGTTGCCGAGCTGATGCAGCGCGTCATACCAGCCATAGCCAGCGTAGGCAGGATGGTTCTCGACGAGGTGCGCTCGCAAGGGGTGCTCGCGCAGCGCGCGCTCCAGTCCCTGTGCAATATCGGGCTCAAGATCCGCGACAAGGATCGTGTCCGATCCTGCCGCGACCTCCTCATACTCGACATTGACGTTGTCGCTCTCCGCGATGGCAGCATGCCAGCGGGGCAGACAGGGGTCGGCCTCGGGCAGGGCAACCCCCAGATCGCGCGCTTCCTTCCAGTTCTCGAAGGAAAGCCGGTGCTGGCCTTTGTGCGCCAGCGCGGCATAGATCGTGCGCTTGCACGCTGTCTGCAGCGCCGCAAATGCGGCGTTCTCGACGAATTCCTTGCGCGCCGGGAGCACAAGGGCAAGGCCCGGGGTGGCCCCGATATCGAGCCGGGCATGGTAGGTCTTGCCGCCAAGGCTCTCCGAGACGCTGGCAAGCTTGCGGGTGAGCACCATGCCATGGAAGTTCGTGGTGGGGTCCTGGTGGTATTCGCGCCCCTCGAACACGCCGATCTGGCTGCCGTTCCACTCGGCGATGTAAATCGCCTTGGCGAGAAAGTCCTCGCGCGGCACTTGCCCGCCATTGAAGAACACCGGCAGCGGGTAGAACTTCGCGACTTCGCGCAGAATTCGCTCGGCCGTCTGCTCGCTCACGCCAGGCATCAGAAAGGTGATGGTCGTCCCAACCGGGCGAGCAAGGGGCCGCACGGCAATGTCCTGCGCGCCGGTCCAGCCATCCGCCGGAATGTGGACCGACCATCCGGTGTCTTCATTGGCATGGCGCGAGCTGATCCGGGTGTCCTTGCCCGCCAGGCTGAAGACACCCATGCCTGCCGGGTCTTCGGCCTCATGGATGTGCTGGCTCCAGCCCGAATCCCCCAGCGCAATCATGGTCTGCGGATGGGCGACTCCGGTTCCATCATCGACAAGGGTCAGGCGCGCTCCGTCCTGATCCGCGCAGCAGGCGATATCGATCCGGGAAGCGCCCGCGCGGCGACTGTTCTGGAGGAGCTCGCCGAGGATATCGCCGATGGTGCCGTTAAAGAGGCGCGTGACTTTGGTGATAGTCTTCGGGCTCACGCTGGGTCGGATGACTGTCGGGTTCATGGCAAAGGGTCCTTCATCGCACTGGTTCGCCCTTCCCCTCCCCCTTCCCTTCAAATCGGTGGATTGATGCCTGGCCAGAGCCGGGCGGTCTTCGGCCTGCTCTTCATCCCACTCGCTTGGGTCGCAGGGCTTCAGGAATCGGGATGATCTCGTGGGCCGTATCACGCAGCGCCGTAACCTCGCCGCGCGCGGCGTAGAGGTCCTTGGCGATGAGCGCGCAGACCTCGGCCTCGCCATAGGTTGGCCGGCCAAGGTGATCGACGCGCTCGACTTGCCGGGCAATCACGCCAACCTTGCCTTCCGGCACCCATTCGGCCCAATCGCCCCAGGCGCTGGTGACGCAGAACTCGCCGATGGCGGCGATGTAGGCCTTACGCGTCCGCAGGATCGTGGAGGCATTCTCCTCGACAGCCTCGCCGGTAAAGGCACTGAAGCGGTCCGGATGCCAACATTTGGCGGTATCGCGGGCAAGCTGCAGAAAGCCTGCAGAGCAGGAGCCCTGCCCATCAAGCTCGCTGGAAAAGGCAAGGATCGGGAGCGCCCAATCGCAGTCTTCTTCGTAGGACCCCCCCTCGATCTGTAGCGCCGGCGGCATGGCGGCCTGTCTCTGATCGGACAGAATGATGCCGCCGTGGCTGGCGGTCATCACCGACCAAATCCCGGGGCCAAGCTGATCGGCCTGTTGGACAGCACCCCAGATCGATGTCGATGGGCGCGGCGACGGAGCAAAGCATGTCATGAGCGAACTCTCCTTCTTCAGGTTCGCTCAAATCCTCCCCCTCCCCTTCACTCGAGAATGCGGCGGGCTTCGCTGATAATTGCCTCAGGCGTCACGCTGCTGACGGCCATGGATACGACAAGCCCGGCCTGACCGAGACGCTCGCGCTCGATGCTGCGCAGCTCAAGATAGTCAGCATCATCCGACTGCAGGATCTGGAGCGCAAACTTGCATTCAACCCCGCTATGCTCATCGAGCAGCGCCACCAGGAAATCCGGCCTCGCCGAGCCAGCACCCAGCGTGATGTCAAAAAGGACCTTCTTGACCGCCATCCTGACGCCGAGGCGACGCAGTTCATACTGGGCCTGTTGGAGCGCGCGCAGCACGTCGCGATCGTGTTCA
>CALMYW010000262.1 GCA_937873665.1 uncultured Sphingorhabdus sp. | reverse complement strand
ATCGCCTCTCTAATCACATGTTCCAGGGCCCGCGCATCACCTGGTGGGCAGGTCCAACCTGAATTCGACTTTTCAACGACATCTGCAGCGTCTCCAGTTAGTGCACCAATGATGGCGCCACTAGACGCCAGAATCGACTGGATCTTACTTGGCATGGTCATTTGGGCTAATGGGTCGCTATTCAGTGAAATAAAATGAAGGTCGGCCGTCGCCATTAGTTCAGGTACATCTTCTTGCGGGACTCGACCAAGAAACTCCACGCTTCTCGCACCTAACAGGGCTGCCAAATCCTTAAGTTTTTGTTCTTCGGTCCCGGAGCCAGCAATTTTGCACACGAAAGGGAGATCAGCAAGGTTCGCTGCCGCCTCAATGAGAAACTCCAACCCCTGGGCCCGCCCTAAGGTGCCTGCGTAAAGCAATTCAATCGGGCGGTCCGGTAGACGCGTATCGATTTGCTTCGTGTCTTGCCCAAAAATAGATTCGTTTGCCCACATCGGCACATAGGCCAACTTCGACGAATCAACGCCTCGCTCTTCCAGCGCAGGACCAACGCTCGGAGAAATGTAGGCAACCGTGTTCGCCGCTCGATACATAACTCCACAAACGAAATCAAGCATCCGTTTCGCGGCCAAACTTCCGAGCCCGCCCGAACCGGCGAAACCAGCCGCCGTCAACGTGTCTGGCCACAGGTCTAAAACATGAACAACACTCGGTGTCCTGCGGAATAAATGCTGCGTCATCATTGGCAACGCGAGAGTCACCGGCGAATAATTCACCCACATTGCGTCGATGTCTTTGAACGCGGACGGAACGCCCAACGCTGTGGCCGACGCCGCAAACGATCCGTAATTTAACAGCCGCCCTATCGTTGAATCGCTATGAGACGGATACAGGGCCGTCCGCGTGATCCGCACACCGTCGCAGACTTCGACCGACTTGGGCCTAATCTTGTAACCTTGCGCCAGCTTTCCGCTTGGATAGTTCGGGAATCCAGTGACGACTTCAACTTCATGCCCTCGCGCTGCGAGTCCTCGTGCAAGAGCACCTGGAAGCCCCGCAGGGCCGGGTTCGGGATCGAACCACTGGCTCAGAATTCCGAACCTCATGTTGCACTCGCCCATTGGCTGGCAATATTCCGCACGGACTCGATCACTCTATTGATTTGGTCGTCGCGCATGCTCGAGAAAATCGGAAGGCTAATGACGCGATCAAACGCTGCAGTCGCAGCCGGGAAATCACTAGGATCATGACCGCCAAATTCGCGCCAAAATGGCTGCAAATGCAACGGAATGAAATGTACCGACGTCCCAATACCGCGCTCAGCTAGAGCAGAAATCGTTTCGTTTCGGTCCACGCCCTCGGGAACCCGCACCACATATAGGTGCCACGAATGACTGGCTCTACTTCCCCCTGTTGGGGGGAGTAGGAGTTGTGTCCCTGCGAAAGCCTCGTTGTATTTGCTCGCGATCTGTGCCCTTTTGTCAGCCATTTCAGCTGCCCTCGACAGTTGGACCAGCCCCATCGCCGCTGCTGGATCAGTCAAGTTGTATTTGTAGCCAGGTGCGACAACGTCGTAGTGCCATGCGGGCTTGTTTGAACGGTATCGATCAAACGCGTCCCTGTTGATACCGTGCAATCGCATTGTGCGAACCCGTGCAGCAAGTGCAGGGTCGCGCGTTACCAACATCCCGCCTTCGCCAGTGGTCATAGTTTTCGTTGCGTAAAAACTAAAAACCGTCGCTTCGCTTTTTCCTGCTCCGGTCGTTTGCTCATTCCAGGCTGCTGGGAAAGCATGTGCCGCATCTTCTACGACCGCTATTCCGTGTCGCGAACTGAAGTCTTCAAGGACGGAGGTGTCAACGGGAAGGCCCGCGAAATGAACCGGCATAATCGCCCGGGTTGCCAGCGTAACTTTTGTTTCGGCATCAGCAAAGTCAATGTTCAAGGTCCAAGGATCGACGTCTACGAGAATCGGCGTCGCACCGAGATATCGGACGACCTCAGCTGTCGCTGTAAACGTCCATGTTGGAACCAGCACCTCATCGCCGGCACTGATCCCGATAGCTTCGAGCGCGAGGTGCAAGCCTGCCGTCGCCGAGTTGAGGGAAACAGCCTCTACGCCCTCGCCAATTGCCACGGCGAACTTTTCTTCAAACTCTTTGACTTTCGGGCCCGAAGAAAGCCAACCGGATCGCACCGCCGAAACCATTGCTTCAATCTCAGCTTCACCGACGTCCGGTAGCGCAAAAGGCAGAAAATCTTCCCCCATGGGTTGATTAATCCTCTCGTCGGTTCACGGCGAATCAAGTAGAGAAACAATTTTCGCACGCGTGGTGGGCTCAAAATCTCGAGGGTCTCCCAGATGCCCTCATCACCTTCTTTATGCTTGTTGGCAGGTACTTTCTCAGTCGTCCCGACATGAGACACCTCCTAAACCCCATTAAACTGCCTTAGATTCGAGTTCGTGATCCTCAGTGAAGCGCTTTTTAGATGTTGTACTTAGCGGTATCGCACTTGTAGTTCTCGCACCAGTCTTGCTGGTGATTGTCGTCTCGCTTCGGGTAACACATGGAAAACCGGTATTTTTCCGTCAAGTGCGAGTCGGCCTCAGAGAGGAGCAGTTCACCCTCCACAAGTTCCGAAGCATGACCGATTCACCCGGCCTAGCAGTCACTGCTGGAAATGATCCTCGCGTGCACAAGATTGGCCGCTGGCTACGCGCAAGCAAACTCGATGAACTCCCACAACTCTGGGATGTTTTTCGAGGAGCGATGAGCATCGTCGGACCTCGACCTGAAGTACCCGAGTTCGTCGAACACTGGCCCTCTGACCTGCGACCAGTAATCGTCAGTGTGAGGCCCGGCATTACCGATCCTGCAAGCATCCATTTTCGGCATGAGTCAGAAATCCTCGCACAGTATCCGGACCCTCGGTCCGCATATATCGACGTCGTTCTGCCAAAGAAATGCGAACTCTACGTTGAGTACGTCAACAACCAATCACTACTCGGCGACTTCAAGATCATTCTTCAAACCGCTCAAGCACTCGTTCAAAAGACCAGCAATGA
>CALMYW010000261.1 GCA_937873665.1 uncultured Sphingorhabdus sp. | reverse complement strand
TCAAGACTTGTCGAGGAAACCGCAGCACGGAAGGATGGGGGCTGTCGGACGGATAGTGCGCCAGCCAAAGCTGGCAAGAGATAGTCGATGAAAGTTCGATACGGAAAAGATGTGGCGAATCATTCCGGCCCCGAGTCATGCAGGCGGTACCGCAAGGTGCCGGCTGAAGCGTTGACAGGGGAAACCGGCAGGCCAGCCATTGAGCCGCGAAATCAGAAGTTCGGGATGCCGACGCCGTTATCCGAGGCGGAAGGCAATACGGGGCCCGGCGCCTGTCGCCAGTCGGGCTACGGTCCCGCGCGGTCGAAGACCCTGAGCATGTCGGGAAGACTCTTGCACAGAAGCTGGGAGATCTCATCGGTGTCTGGCGGGTCATCGCCAGACGGGGCGGTCAAGGCTATTGGCCGTACTGCCGCCACCTACACCAGTGAGAAGTCGGATACGTTCGTAGTACCAAGGAAATCGCCGAACAAGGGACACCGTCCTGCGGAGGCGCTGGAGGGAAGGAACGTAGCCAAGGGAAACGCCAACCCGGCCCCCGCGCCCCGGACTCAGCGCCGGAACAGTTGCGCGTCGATGGGCTTGGAAGGCGTACGCAAGGCTGCTTGCCGGGATCGGCGACAGCGGTTTACGGCGCTGCTCCACCACATCACGCCGGCTCTACTGACGGAGAGCTTTCGAGCGCTCAGTCGATCGGCGGCGGCTGGGGTGGACGGTGTCACGTGGCGAGATTACGAGGCGATCCTGCCTCAGCGGGTGCACGGACTGCACCGACAGATCCAAGTCGGCGCGTACCGTGCTCAGCCCTCGCGGCGGGTGTTTATCCCCAAGAGCGACGGACGGCTGCGCCCCCTGGGCATTGCTGCACTGGAGGACAAGATCGTGCAACAGGCGGTTGTGACCGTACTGGGCTCGATCTACGAGGCGGATTTCCTTGGCTTCTCTTATGGGTTCCGCCCTGGGCGCGGGCAACACGATGCACTCGACGCGCTCGCAGTGGGACTCCAGCGACGGAAAGTGAACTGGATCCTGGATGCCGACATTCGCGCGTTCTTCGACGAAATCGACCACGCCTGGATGCTGCGCTTTCTGGAACACCGAATCGGGGATCGGCGGATCCTGCGGCTGAACCGGCTGTGGCTCACCAGCGGTGTGCTGGAGAACGGCCGGCGCGTGGCGTCGGTTCGCGGCACACCGCAAGGAGCGGTCATCTCACCACTGCTGGCGAACATCTACCTGCACTATGCGCTCGATCTTTGGGTGCATGCGTGGCGCCAGCGGGCAGCAGGTGATGTCATCGTTGTTCGTTATGCCGATGACAGTGTGTTTGGCTTTCAGACCCAGTCGACGGCCCAACGTTTCCTGCAGGCATTGCAGGAACGCATGGCGAAGTTCGGCCTGGTCTTGCACCCCGACAAGACGCGACTGATCGAGTTCGGTCGGTTCGCTGAAGCGAATCGTCGGCGGCGCGGGCAAGGGCGACCGGAAACCTTCGACTTTCTGGGCTTCACCCACTGCTGTGCACGCGACCGGGCAGGCGGCTTCAAGTTGCTCCGGTTGACCGCCAAGAAGCGCATGCGGGCGACGTTGGCCAAGATCCGGGAAACGTTGATGCGGCGTCGTCACGAGCCGCCTCCTACGGTGGGGGCGTGGCTGCGCCGGGTGGTGCAGGGCTACTTCAATTACCACGCCGTGCCCGGAAATCTGAAGCGCCTCGACGGCTTCCGCAGCGAGGTCTGCCGCGCCTGGCGGCAGGCCCTCCGCCGACGGAGTCAGCGCCACCGACTGGACTGGCCACGCCTCAACCGAATCGCCCGTCGACACATCCCGTACTGTCGTCAAGTACACCCTCACCCTAAGCAACGCTTCGATGCGTCACGACCTTAGGCAGGAGCCGTATGCGGTAATGCCGCACGTACGGATCTGTGCGGGGGGCGCCGGGCGACCGGCGTTCCTACCGCGACCTTTGAAGTCACGGCGCAATCAAGCCACGAATTGTATGGAAAGACGAAGGGTGAAGCGATTGAGGTATGTGCGCCGCAAGGCCAGCGTGATTATCTCGGAAAACTGTTGTGTCGAGATGCAAGTAAGCCTTCCATCTCCAGAGCGGGCAGCTTCGGTCCAAGAAATCCATACCCTGACGGAATGTCCCAAGAGCAAATGATGCAAATTACAATTAACGGATTAAATGGAGAAGCGCTGAAGCCTGGCGAAACAGACCACCACACGGTGGACGGCTACAACCTTACGTGCGGTGAAGAGAAGTTTACGCTCTATCTGGATATGTATCATTGCGGCCAAGCGGCGCCAAGCAAGGCGCCTGAAGGATTTAAATTCAATAAGAGCTGAAGTCTAACTATGCATTCAAGCCGATTGCGGAACAGGCTCTTCGTTCAAATCAAACTGTCGTGCCGCAACGGCTTAATGCGGCGTTGGACGTCAGAAGCAGTGGCAGATCGCGGGAGAGCACTGAGGTGGAAGGGAAGGATCTGCTTGGGCATCTGTCTTGAGCTGATCTGAGGGTTGAAGAGCGCACTGCGCACCTCTGTCGGTTGAAGAGCGCATTTGCCCCTTTGTCGTGGAGACGGGCATCTTCCGGGGCAATGTCTGGAGAAGTAGAAGCGAAGGTGAGGAAGATGCAAGCACTCTCCGGCTGGAACTTGAAGTCTTCTGAGTATTAATTCTCGTCAGATCAATATTAACGCGGCAATCAAATGTATTACTCAACGTGCATAGCGAACCGACGGATGGTTGAAGTAAGCACGAACGCGCCCTGGGGTACGCTGGAGAAACTCCATGAAGGTGCGCGCTGCGCTCCACAGGTCATGGGTCGTGCGCTTGGGTTCCTGGCTGCGCAGAACGGTTTTCAAATCGCGGTTCAAGTACTCGTCGGGATTGGCTTCCGGCGTGTAAGAAGGCAAGTAGAACGCCTCAATCGCTTCGCCGCGCTCCGCGAGCCATTCCTTGACCTGCCCAGCGTGATGTACGCGCAGGTTGTCGAGGATCAGAAACACCTTGCGGCCTTCAGCTTCCCGAATCAGTCGGTCCATGAAGTCAATGAAGCGGTCGGTGTTGATGGCGCCTTGGTGAAACGCAAAGCGCACCAAGCCCTGGTTGGTCACCGCCGAGATCATGGTCACGTGCGACCAGCGCGCCGTGTGCGGCAGGACCGGGGTCTTGCCCGCGGGCGCGTAACCGCGTACCCAAGCGGTGTCTTGCTTCACCGCGGTCTCGTCCGCCCAGTAGATCTCAGCGTTTTCCGCCTTCGCGCGGGCCTGGATCCGCGGGTACTCTGTGGCCAGCCAGCGCTCGACATCGGCAGGCCGCTGCTCCAGCGCGCGCTTCATCGGCCGTTGCGGCGTCATTCCCCATCGGCGCAGGTACTCGCCAACAGTTCGAATCGGCATCTCGATCTTCGCAACTTCCTGAATCAGTGCCTGAACCGCGCGCCGACTCCACAACGCGAACGGAAGCTGCAACTGGTCGGGATTCCTGCCCACCACCTGATCCCGAACGTACATCTCATCGACACCCGAGAGCGAGCGACCTTCGCCAAAGCGACGACCGCGCTTCCCCGATTCCGGAGTGGCCGCTGCGTGGGCGGAACCGACATTGAATCGACGAGCCCAGCTGATTACCGTTCCAATATGCACACCGACAATTTCCGCAATCTCGCGCCATGTTTTCCCTTGCTCGCGCCTCAGGCGATCCGCCTGCACGCGAAGAAGGCGAAGGGATTCATCAGAAAGCTTCCGGCCATCGGGTTTGTTCATGGCCGTATTCTAACAGGTATTTGATTGCCGCGTTAATA
>CALMYW010000260.1 GCA_937873665.1 uncultured Sphingorhabdus sp. | reverse complement strand
GATTTCGGCGTGTCGGTTTACGCCGGCCTGGTTGCGGTGTGGATCGTCGAGCGTGACGATGGCGCCTATTGGGATGCCGATTGGCGCACGGCCAGATCGCCCAGAGCACAACGCTGGCTGTCCCAGATCGCCTCGCGCTTTGAAGCGTTGTTCGGCGACTACGTCTGCCTCGGTCACATGTCGAACGGTGAGGGCGTCTACGCAAAACGGGTAGCCTGATGCGCCAGTCACTTTGGTCGTGGCGAAGTGCCTGTCCTCCCTGACGAAGCTTGCTTTTGCACTCATGGTCTGAAGCCATGCGAGAAAGGCCCTGGGCCAGCCGCCAGTCTTCCGCAACCCGGCTTGCGCAGGCCCGAGTTGGCCCGGCCCTGTGGGCCGTTGGCCTGCCCGCGCCAGCCTGCCCAAGCGGGTTTCCCCTGTCGGGTGCGGAGACTGCCTCAAGCTGGCCCTGACGGGCTCTCGCTGGCGCAGCCATGAGCGGGTGCGTCAGCCTCACGCCAGTCAGGAGGACAATACCCATGCACTCATCATTTTCTGACCAACTTGCCGGCCTCGATCTTTCCGGTTTTTCGATTGGTCCTGCCCCGGTTTCCACCAATGATTTTCCGGTCCACGATGCGGTCGTCCAGACGCTCGAAGCTGTCTGGTCCGATCTATTTGCGATGGTCTCTGGGACTGCGCTGGAGGCCGATGCCGAGGATCTCGGCTGGGCGTTCGTCAACATCTTCCACCGTTCCGCGACGCGGAAATCGACCGCAGTCGACCGCGCAACCGACGAAGTCCGAGCGCTTCTGGCCACTGCCGATGGATCCGAAATTCACACCCATGAACTCGAGACCCAGGTTGAGCGTGCGCAGTGTGCCGAAGGGGCCATGATCGCTCTCGAAGAGATGCGCGAAGTGGCCGCTGCCCTCTATCTCAACGAATTCGGCTCCTCGTGGAAGCCCGTGTCGAGTTCGCGCTTCAATCACAGCGCCATGCTGACTTCTGCGCTTGTCGAGGGCCGCGAGTTCGTCCGAGCTCGGTCCGAAGCGAAACGCCGCGCCGCCATGCCAGAAGGTACGCCGGTGATCTTTGCCGGTGGCCGCACACGCCATCCAAACGAGCAGGACGCTCTCACCTTTGCCAACAATGTCTGGGCTACTCTGGACAAAGTCCACGACCGGGTTCCTGACATGGTTCTTGTCCATGGCGGTGATACCAAGGGCGTAGATCGCCTGGCATCCTCGTGGGCGGAACGACGCAACATCCCGCAAATCAGCTTCTCCCTCGACATGCGCCTGGGCGCGCGCGCAGGCTTCAAGCGCAACGAGCGTATGCTCTCGCTTGACCCCCGTTATGTCGTCGCCTTTCCCGGAAACGGGGTCCTGGAGCGCCTCGTCATCGAAGCGAAATCCCGTCGGATTACCGTCGTTGATCGCCGCGGTCCGCTTGGAACTTCTCCCAAGCGCGCGGCTCAGGATACCGACTGATGCGTCCGGCATCGCGCCAGCGCCATCGGCGCTGGCGCAGGCCGTCAGAGGAAAGAGATCGCCTGTTATCGTGGGCAAGACGATCGGTCCTTGCCCCCACATTGCAGGAGAAATCTGATGACTGATTTTCAGGCGATCATGGCGGATTTTGCTGTCCGCCAGGCCGAGCGCGCGGCGCAGGCACAAAGTGAAATCCAACGGCTCAAGGCAGCTATCATTGCCCCGCTGCGCAATGCCGAAATTGCCCGCGTAGAAATCCGCTTCGATGGGTGCGGCGACAGCGGTGCGGTCGAAGAATGCGTCTTCTCTGATGCCGTCGGGGCGAGTGTTCCGTGTCCCGAAGTGACGATCGACTGTGCTGGAGAAGGCGACGACCAGAGCCTCAATTCCGCCCTCGAGCAACTGACTTACCTTGCTCTCGAACGCCATCATCCCGGATGGGAAATCAATGATGGTGCCTGCGGCGAACTGGTCATCGACGTGGCTACGCCGAGTTTCGTTCTGGACTGCCAGCTGCGTTACACGGCGACCGACGACCATTCGACTGATCTCTAGGAGAAGTGCGATGGCTCATTGCTATTATCACGCCCTATCGTCGGTCCGGAAATGGGGAGGGGTGGTGGAAGATTACCTGCCGCTCCACCAATGGTTTGACCAGTCGAAGGCGATCTTTGCTGATCCGCGGCACCGGGCCCTTCGGCACCATGCCGAAGGCATTTTCATGCTCGAAACGCTGTTCGGGCCTACTATCGTCAACGCCAACAACCGTGTCGTGCCTGTTCGCCTTGTAGGCGAGCAGCACGTCCGCGAGGACTTGGGTACGATTCCTTCCTTTGCGGATTGGGGGCGCCTCATCACGCCCCAAGACTGGATGTTGCGGGGGCATCGCCTGGACGGGCCGATGCCGCTTGGCACTGTGGAGACTGGTGCTAGCGGTGCGTTTTCAGGTGGTCATTCGTCGGCTTCGGGAGGAGCTTTCGTCGTCGAGATATGATGTCGCCTTGAAGGCAGGCGAGGTCGGGGGGGGGCACGTCGCAGCCCGTCAATGCGAAAAGTCATGGCTTAGCCTGTGCAAGGCACTCGGGACCAACCCGGCCTGTAAGCAAACCTTTCCTGAAGCATCCCCGTCGAGACGCGCAACCCCGATCAGGTCCGGCCGAGTTGCCGGGCTGCGCCCGGCTGCCCGCACCACCCGAACCAGATCGAGGTTTCCCTTCGGTGCGCTTCGCCGTGGCCGCTTCCTAGTCGGGTTTGCAGCCGGGATGGACCCGGAATGCTCGATCAGGAGAAAGACCATGACCAATCTCGTTATCCTCGTTGGCCGCATCGCTCGCGACCCCGAAACCCGCACCACCCAGGGTGGAACCAGCATCACCTCGATCTCGGTCGTGACCGACCGTCCCGCCCGCAAGGATGGCAAGACCTACAAGGACGAAAACGGCTACACCGCCAAGGACAGCGAATTCCACCGCGTGACCTGCTTCAACGGTCTCGGCCAGAACGTCGCCAAGTACTGCACCAAGGGCCAGCTCGTGACGGTCGAGGGGCGCATCCACTATACGCAGTGGGAAGACCAGGACGGCACCAAGCGCTACGGCTGCGAGATCATCGCCGACAAGGTGGACTTCCTCACCAAGGGCCGAGCGTCGAACAATGAAGGTGCGCCCGACATCGATGAGGACTGAGCGCCTCCCGCAAACGACAAGGCTCCGATGGTTCGCGCCATCGGGGCCTTTTTTGTGTTCTCTGACGTAAGCGGCGGGGCGGGGCATCGAGCCCACCCCCCGCCGCGGTTGAAGTGTCAGGCGGGGGAGAGCCGCTTGAGAGCATCGTCGATCCCGATGGTGAGCGATGCGCGGATGAGCTGCTTCAGTTGCGCAGGTTCGATAGTCTCGGCTCCGCATTCGAGAAGAACCTTGCCCAGTTCGCCGGCCGCTTCATCACGGAGCCTGGCCTCCTGTGCATCGAGTTCTTCGCGCTGCTCGCGCAGCTTCTTGAGCGCATTACGCGCGCTCGGTTTGGACCTGGCCATCAGATTGTCCTTTCGCTGGCCGTTGGTCCCCTCCACGCGCGACAGTGCCAGCATGGGGCCATGTAGGAAAACGGTTTTTGCCGCGATGCCAGTGCTTTTCACGCTGACGTTGGAGAGGTCTCTCTCGCAGAAAG
>CALMYW010000259.1 GCA_937873665.1 uncultured Sphingorhabdus sp. | reverse complement strand
GTCGGTCCGTCCCATTCCCGGGACGTCAGTGCGCGTGCCCGTTCCGCGCGCGCCGGTGTCGTGTCGAACGTGATCGGTGTGGTTCGACTCGCGGCGCTTGAGGCCGGTGAGCCCGAGAAGACCCAGAAGCCCGGCCAGGCCCCACAGACCCGTCTTGTCGCTCTCCTGCTCCTGGACCGAGTTAGTGGTCTGTGCGGGGGCGTTCTCGGGCTCTGGGCGAAAGCGGTCGCGCGCGCCATGACGAGCCCGGTGGCAATTGCCGCTGCGGCGATTGTCTTGCGCTGGATGGCGCCTTCCTGTCGGTGGCCGGCTCCGGCCAACTTCCGGGTGGGTGCCCCACTGTCGTCACCGATATGGGCGGGTGGCTACCGGCCTACGGCCCGAAAACCTTTAGACACGAGTCGGAATCAGTTTTTTCACATTCAGAGCAGTACCGCAATAAGTCGACGAGGCCGGGCTCCTCCTCCCCGCTCCGTGATCGGCCGCCCGGTGCGCGGAACCGGTCGGTTAAACCCTGCCTCCCGGCCGAGCCTTCCCCCTCGTAGGCCCTGCGTCTGCGTCTGGTCGGGCTCATGCGTGGTTCCCGCCCGGAGGCGATCCTGTCGGCGGCGCCGTACATATCCGCTGCGTAGCATTCGCTCCTCAATAACTGAGGGCAGCCCGAGGACGCCCCAATTTCTGAACAAACAAACTCCGCGGCAGGGGCCGGGTGACGCCGCTGCCCCTCCCACTGCGGGCGGGACGCGCGATGCACGGACGGACGAGGACGATAGCAACGGGACCTCGGAACCCATTCGGGCCGAGACAAAGGCGAAGGCGAACTCAGGCAAAGCAACGCGCGGAGCCCAAGGGAACCACAATTCTGATTATACGAGGGTGACCCACGTCGTCCCTCTGCTGCCTAACCCAAGATAGCCCGCACCCGCCCGAGCCCACCTCGGTCGGCCTTTTATGGCTGGGCCGACAACCTGCCAAGGCCCGATAAACGGCGGGACGCCCCCACCTCAACAATTCTACTCCGACGAAAGGTGAACTTTCGAAAGCTCTAGACGCCTATTCTTCAAGCAGAGATATAAGATCTAAAGCAATTTGTTGCGAGGAAAGCCATTGATTAGACGATGCCAGCGCCGAACGAGAACAATTTTCTACAACTAATCCCAATCCATCCTGAAGCGCATTCGCCAAAGGACGGGTGTCCTCGACGCTAGGGGCGTAGTACAGCCCCGAACCCTCTTCGCGAAGCAAGTGGCCCACCATGTTATTCCGTGGCAGAACAACCGGAAGCCCCGTCCCCATTGCCTGCTGAATAGTAACAGCAGGCATAATGGGCCAACAACCGATATCACTTGCGTTGAACAGGGCATTGAGCTCCTGCGTCTTAAGTAACGGGAGAGATACTATGCGATCCTTGAACGGAGAATCGTTAATCGCCTCCCTCACCTCGCGCGAGCCAGAACCGTTGAGCATGCCCGCCACTACGAGTTTTAGGTTGGGGTGCCCCTCCGCCACTCTATCGAATGCTTTGACCAGCAGGTCGACCCGTTTGGTGTGGTACGCCTTCCCTGCGGTTGCCACCACTAAATCTTCTGCATTGAAACCCAACCTCGCCCGTTCATTTTCTCGAACAGACTTCGAGTAAAAGAAGGAGGCCGAATCGAAAGCCAACGGCAGCAGTTTAGCTTGGGTACTACCGAGAAACGGACGTAACCGATTTATAGTGTCTGGCGTGTAGCAGTAAGCCAAAGTGGCGCCGCGGTTACAATACCGATACACAAGCCCTTTAGTCGCAAAGAATGCCGCTCTCTTCAATTTCTGCCCAAGCGGCGAGAGATTCTCATACATTGCTCGGTTGTCGCCATACAGGACCACTCGAGGCGCGCTCCCAATAGGCCTCGAGGCGAGGGCCGGAAGTATGAAGCCTGGCATCACTTGAACGATAAGATCGTAGTCGTCGTTCGCCACTGCCTGCTTGTACTCTTTCGAAAACAGCATTGAACGAAACTCCCGGGTCTTGAACCTCGATATCCTTATTGAGTTCTCGTTGGTTGTGCCCGTCGGATAAATTCTAGGCTGCTCTATTCTTCGAAGATTCTCATCCGTGAAGAGCGGGTTAGCGCGGTCGCCTGCGATGACATGAACATCAGCATGTGCACGAAGAGCTAGTGCCAACCCGACCTCTTGATAGTTGCTAAACCAGTCAAAGTAAGCACACGCAATTAGGATCTTTTTCATCGGCTTCCAATCTTGGGCAGGGCCGGCCAGCAAAGTTTTCGCGGGCACCTTGACGCAATCGCAGACTCTTTACATAGGATCTCACCAGCTTGCCGGTCGAATATTCTCCCACTGATGATGGCGATGCGCTGTAGAAAGAATAAACTTTACCGCACGCTCGGACGTGTTACTTATAAGGTAATCGATCGGAGTCAGGTGATTAACTTCCCCACGAACGTAGTCGGAACTCATAGCTACTTCAATTGCCCTAGCTACATCACCAGCGTGAAGGCCAGTCATAATGATGCCACCCGAATCAAGCGCCTCGGGGCGCTCAATTGAATCGCGGAGCGTTATAGCCGGAAACCCTAGTATCGAAGACTCTTCGGCAATCGTTCCGGAGTCAGAAAGACAACACGCGGAAGACAACTGCAGTCTGTTGTAATCGAAAAAGCCTAGGGGCTCCGAAAACACGATGCCCTCTGGGGCGGCCCAGTCGGGGAGCGCCTCTATTCGACTGCGGGTTCTTGGGTGCGTTGAAACGAAGATCGGCAGCCCGAAGGTAGATCGTACGGATGTCAAACAATCGAGCAGCATTCGAAGGCGACTTGAAGAATCGACGTTCTCTTCGCGATGCGCAGATACAACGAAGTATTTACCCTCTTCGAGCCCCTCCTGCTTTAAGATATCCGACGATAGGATTTGTTCACGATGATTGTCGAGCACTTCGCGCATGGGCGACCCCGTTTTAATAATCCGCCTTGGGTGCAGCCCTTCAGCAAGGAGATTCCTACGAGCGTGCTCGGTATATACGAGATTAAAATCGGAAACGTGATCGACCATTCGCCGATTGGTTTCTTCTGGAACGTTGAGGTCGAAACAGCGGTTGCCCGCTTCCATATGATACGTCGGTATGCGTAACCGACGAGCCATTAGGGCGGCGATACACGAATTCGTGTCGCCTAGAACCAGGACAGCATCTGGGCGTTCTTCGCGCATCACTGCTTCGGCCGCTATTAGAGTGCCTCCGAGGACGGTGCCCATACTCCTGGTGTCAACGCCGAGCATGTGATCAGGCTGCCGAATGCCCAAATCATCGAAGAAGACTTGGTTAAGCGTGTAGTCGTAGTTCTGGCCCGTATGAACCAGCACATGTTCGACACCCTGGGTCGAATCGAGGCGGTGGATCACCCGCGACAGGCGAATTATCTCCGGCCGCGTGCCCACGATCGTCATAATTCTCATCGAACAGGATCCTCTGCTGACACGCGGACAGTATTTGGAAATGTATCTGGAGCCGTCGGTCTAAAAAGCTCGTGGCTCCAAAACTGCGTGAGGAGTAAAGCATTTCCCGTGTTAGTGATGTTGTGGACCCATCCAACTGGCATATCGATCGCCACAGGTCGCTTCCCCGAAACATCGAAGTCGACCACTTCATTCGAGAACATTTTACGAAGCCTAATGCGAGCGGTTCCCTGTACAACTGCAAACCTCTCGATCTTAGAGAGGTGATAGTGCTCGCCTCGGGTAACTCCAGGCTCCGTCGTACTAAATGAAGACTGGCCCTCTCCACCGCGGCAACGAACGGTTTCGACAAAGAAACCTCTCTCATCTGAGTGCGGGACCAAGTTAATAGGATAATGGCTGGGAAACAGACCAGCTCGGTAAGAGTTAAACAAGTCGATACGGAGTTTCGAGCCCAGATCGGGAATTTCTCCGGTCGGAACATATGAATCTTGAAATTCGCACAATAGGCGCCATACTTCTTCCACCTCTACCGGTACCCCTAAGGGGCGGACTAGCGTTTCGGCACTATGCAGCGAGTTGACCAGTGATTGCGCTGCATCTTGCGCATGAAGAAGTTCCACTAGACTGTTGTTTATTTGGGGCGACTTCCCGGCGATAGCTGCATCAATAAACGTCGCAACGAACGAGTTGTAATTGGGTCTTCCGTGCTCGCCAAAAAGATTCGGTAGGCGAACCTCGACAAAGTGGCCGCCGACCTCGCTTACCGCGTCCGCTAGTCTGCGGGTAGCAGCGACCTTGCCCCTGCCGTAGGCGTTGTCTTTATCCGCTTGGATGGTCCCCGACATGACTACGCGCAGCGGGCGCTCCGACAGTTGGATGGCGCGTGCGAGGTCTGCGCCGAGTTGCTTGTTACCTTCCTCCACCTCAGAATCTGAATTAGCCCGATTAACCCCTGCTAGATGGATAACCGCGTCAGATTGAGCGACCAAGGAATCAAGCGTGCTCCAGTTTTCTCGCGTTACCGGTATTACCTCGTGCTCTGTGGTGGCCGCGAGCCTTAGCCGAGTGTGCCACCCTAGAAAACCAGATGCCCCGGTGATTACAACTCTCATTACATCAACTCCGAAATCGTCTTCTGCATTTCTGGTAGCGCGGCTACGAGCTCTGCCGTCTGGTCGATCGTTAGTTGGTCAGTGTTATTCGAATCGAAGTCTTCTGCCGTGCGGGAGTAAGACTCTCCCTCTTCGACAAACACTGAGTATTGGAGCGATCTCGCATCAAGAGGGACGCGAAAGTACGCTCCCTGGTCAGTCGCCTTCACCATCTCTTCTCGCGACAAGAGAGTTTCATACATCTTCTCTCCGTGACGGATTCCGATACTTACGATCTGTGGCTCGTCGACGCCCATGACCCTGGCTGTCGCACGCGCTAGCGTTTCAACTGTGCACGCTGGGGCCTTCTTGACGAAGAGGTCGCCAGGCTCAGCGTTGAAAAAGGCGTGCTCCACAAGGTCCACCGACTCCTGGAGACTCATAAGGAACCTTGTCATGGATCCCTCAGTAATAGTCAGCGGCTTGCCCTGCCGTATCTGGCGCACGAAAAGCGGAATCACGGAGCCTCGCGAGTGCATGACGTTTCCGTAACGAGTAATCGAGACTGTTGTCGAGGACTTAGGATGGTTTCGCGCGAAAGCCTGGACGGTCTTCTCCATCAAGGCCTTCGACATCCCCATTGCGTTGATCGGGTACACCGCCTTATCGGTGGACAGGCAAACCACTGACTGGACGCCGAGTTTCTGAGCCGCGCGTAAGACGTTCGCGCTACCGTTTACGTTCGTCTTCACAGCTTGGTCCGGGAAAAACTCGCAGGATGGAACCTGCTTAAGGGCTGCAGCATGGAAGACGTAGTCAGCCCCAACGAAGGCGTTCTCTACGCTTTCCGCGTCGCGGACATCGCCAATGAAAAACTTTAGTCTCGGCTCATCCATATGCGACCGCATCTCGTCCTGCTTCGCTTCATCTCGGCTAAGGATGTGCACGCCTGCAACGCCCTGGCCGAGCAGGTGACGGGTCATCGTCGATCCGAACGACCCTGTTCCTCCAGTTATGGCGACTGTAGCTCCTGCGAGGGAGGTCATGAGTTCCTTCCGATTTGTGTGTCTTCTCTGGCGGTTCGGACAGGTCAATCGACGCGCGATCCGCAGGGCGTGTGGAGACGGCAGGTCTTGCCTGGGCGGAGGCCTATCGTTCACGTCAGCTACTGACCTGTTTGGGGCCACTGAGCTTCCATGTTAATGGGGTCCCCTCGGCTTAGCAGATGATGCGGACCGGCACCCCCGTCGCGTCTGTCCTCCGGGTTACCTTCGGTCTTGCGTAACCGGCGGGTCGGAGCCCTTGGTTGTGTCGACGAAATCAAATGTCCCGAACATAGCGGTTCATAGGCCGGCCCTCGCGAGTGCGGTAGGTCTCGTCTACCACCCATCCAAGTCGTCGGTAGAACTTGTTGACGCGTTGGTTCTGATCGCGGTCGGTACTGAGGTAAGCAACCGACGCACCTGCCTCCCGAGCACGCCTAACCCACTCGTGGACAAGTTCGGTGCCAAGACCTGACGATTCGGCGTCCGGATTAACACAGATTGAGGCGAGCAAAGCCCAGTCGCGCCCGCTCGTCGGCACCTCACCCCGGTAAGAGATCGCCCTAATTAGCCGGGGTGCTCGTTGCGGGCCTGTTAACGCGGCGCGAAGGGCAGCAGTACCGAATCCCCACAACCGGCGCCGAAGCAGCCTGGAATAGAATCCCGCTGGCTGCGTCGTCCCGACCACCGCGCCCACCGGGTTTCCGTTCTCGTCGCGAGCCACGCAAGTCACCGCTGTGGGGTCCGTTGAGTAGCCACGGTAAAATTCGGTTAGAAAACCCACTCCCAGCTCGCTAAGGAAAAAGTTGGGGAAGGCTTTCTTGTGTATCTCAGCTAGGTTCCGAGCGTCGGAGTACCGAATTGAGTCGAGGAAATATGCAGGCGCATTTTCGTTCATCTTGTCATCCTCCTCGTGCCGCGGCGGCCTTAACTAGCAGCGATTCGAGGGAAGCGACTCCTCGAAGCTCGGAAAATTGGGCCCTGTATGTCTCGAGCGCTCTTTCTGAAGCCCGATGCAGTTGATTCCCGTCCCAGTCGCAAAGCTCTCGAATTGCCTTTGCTACGGACATAGCGTCAGCGGGATCGGCGGCGACCCCCGTTGCCGTACTCTCGATCACTTGAGCCACATCGCCAGTCGCAGCAACAAGTATCGGCTTCCCTGCCGCCAGGGTTGCCTGAGTCTTGCTCGGCATCGTTATCGCGGAGAGTGGGTGTGGTCGGAGTCCGATGTAGCAGAAGTCCGCGGTTGCCATGAGGTCAGTCATCTCACTCTGTGGAACACGGCCGATAAAGCGCACGTTAGCTATTCCAAGCTGAATGGCTAAGCGATGCAGTTCTGGTTCTTGCGTTCCTGAACCAGCTATCACGCAGACGAACGGCAAGTCGGACACAAGAGCGCAGGCTCGCACCAGCACATCGATCCCTTGAGCTTCACCGAGCGCGCCAGCGTATAGGAGTACGCGGTGGTCTATAGGGAGGTTGTAACGCTCCCGAAGACTGGAACCCCCGTCATGAAAGGTGCTTTCGTCGGCCCACTTTGGAACGTAGTGGAGCTTGTCAGGGTGAACACCGCGGCTGCCGAGGGCCTCACCGACCCCCGGAGAGATATAGACCACGGAGTCAGCGGACTCGTAGAACCGGTTGCACCAGCGTGTCATCACTGCGTTCGCAATCCGCCCGCCAATACTGCTTCCAGCCATGCCGGACGCGAAGACCGTGTCTGGCCATAGGTCGCCCACTTCCACAACTGCGGGTGTCCCCTTAGTTAATTGACCAAACCATAACGGAATTGCGATCGATATCGGCGAATAGTTAACCCAAACCGCGTCTAACCCCTCAAAGAACTGTTTCGAGAGCCCAGTCGCCGTCGCTGATGCAGCGAAGCTGGCATAATTAAGAAGTCGGCGACCCGCGCTCGAATCATGGGAGGGGAACAGCGGCGCGCGGTAAACAGTCACCTCGTCCTGCCGCTCGACGTAGCCAAATTTCTGTCGGTACCCGTTGGCTATAGTGCCGGTGGGGTAGTTCGGAAAACCTGTCAGCACTGAGACTTCGTGGCCCCGCTCCTTAAGTCCACGAGCGAGCGCGCCTGGCAGCGCCGCCGGCCCAGGCTCGGGGTCATACCACTGAGTCAGGAGTCCAAACCGCATACGACAGTTCTACCTCTTCGCAGTGTGGGCGACGAGCCCGACGCCCGTCGCGGTTACCCTACAGGTCTGCGAGAGTCTGGTCCGGTTGTCCAAGTCGTGTAGAAAGGTGGCCCGCGTTGGCTAGCCCTCAAGAATTTATTCCGTTCGCTGTACCCGACATCGGTGAAGCGGAAGTGAATGCTGCGGCCGAAGCAATCAGGTCAGGTTGGTTGACGACCGGCCCCAGCGTTGCAGCTTTTGAGGAGGAGTTCGCCCAGTTTGTGGGAGGGGGCGTGCAAGCGATTGCTGTCAACTCGGCGACAGCTGGCCTCCACCTAGCCCTAGAGGCTGCAGGGGTCAGCGCAGGTGACGAGGTGTTGGTGCCGACGTGGACATTTACCGCTACCGCCGAGGTCGTGAGATACCTTGGGGCCACGCCGGTGCTAGTGGACGTGGACCAAGCCACGTTGTGCATCGACTTCGAGTCGGCGTCGGCAGCCGTCACTAGTCGGACACGCGCGATAATGCCTGTCCATATGGCGGGCATGGCCGTCGACGGCAAGCGGCTTGAGGAATTTTGCCAAAATTTCGGCCTGGTCGCGATCGAAGACGCGGCCCACGCGCTCCCTGCGACATCAACCGGAACCATGGTGGGCGCAGGGGCCTCCCTAGCGACTGTGTTTAGCTTCTACGCGACAAAGACCATCACCACTGGGGAGGGCGGGATGGTGGTCACTCGGGATCCCGCTGTTGCTAGGAGAATCAAAACGATGCGGCTGCACGGTATTAGTCGGGATGTCTTCGACAGGTACCGCAGCACGTCCCCTAGCTGGTTCTACGAGGTAGTCGCCCCTGGCTACAAGTACAACCTTACGGACCCCGCTGCGGCGATCGGCCGGGTTCAATTAGCTCGGGCTTGGGAACTGAGAGACAAACGAGCCGCGATAAGCGCACGTTACAGTACGGCGTTTAACGGCATGCCACTCGAGCTGCCGAGTCAACCCCGTGAGGGGGACGTTCATTCTTGGCACCTCTACATAGTCCGATTAGCTGCTGAAGCCCCCATTGACAGAGACGGCCTTATATCGCGCATGCACGAACTCGGCGTCGGTTGTTCGGTGCATTTCATACCGCTCCATAAGCATCCTGTCTGGCGAGACCTCGGAGGGTACGATGATACCGATTTCCCCGTCGCGTCGAAAGAGTTTCAGCGCGTAGTCAGTCTGCCTATATTTTCGGCGATGATGCCTAATCAAGTGCAGCGGGTAATAGACGCTCTGACGATGGCGCTCGACGCTCGATGAAGCGCGCATTTGACGTGATCGCCTCTGGGATTGCCCTGGCGCTATTCTCGCCGATTCTGGCCGCGGTAGCATTAGCGATAGCAGTAGAAGACGGGAGACCTGTTCTATTCAGGCAAGAGCGCGTCGGGCGACGTAGCGAGGCCTTCCTGATCCACAAATTCAGGACAATGCGTACCCACCATGAGGGCCCGAATATCAGTGCCATGGGGGACAAAAGGGTGACCCGTGTCGGTCGTTATCTCAGAAAATACAAGCTAG
The DNA here is from genome assembly GCA_937873665.1 of uncultured Sphingorhabdus sp. Next base: position 1,054 of record CALMYW010000259.1, on the reverse strand, counting down.
ACGAACTTCCTCAACTCGTTGATGTCTTGCGCGGAGACATGAGTATCGTCGGTCCCCGACCGGAGGTGGCGGAATATGTAGACCAGTGGCCCGAGGGCTCGCGGTCGAAAATTCTATCCGTTCGGCCTGGAATAACCGACCCAGCGAGTATAGAATTTCGCAATGAGGCCGAACTACTAGCTTCGGTCGATGATCCCACTATCTACTACGTCGACGTACTGCTCCCACGGAAAGCTGAACTGTACCTAGATTATGTCCAAAATAGGACATTTATTGGCGACATTAAACTCATCTTAAGAACCCTCCACGCGCTTTGAAAAGAATACACTAGGCGAGTTGAAAGAATCTGGGGCAGAATGGCACACTCTGGCGGCCGTCGGGTTGAACCGCTGTGAGTCTTGGGGTGGCTGGTCTGGGACCGGCTGGCAAGGATAGGAGTTGGCCGCGTCACTCCGTTCGTGACTCATGAACCGCCCGGCCCCCTCGGGGTGCCCTACTAGGGATTTGTCCGTTCGGGGTGAGGCAGCCGACGCCGTCCTGGCCCACCTCGGTGACTTGATCAGAAGGCTGTCCGCTCCATAAGGAACGTGACTCATCACAGTGCTGCCCCGAAGTGACTCCTACCCAGACCGGCGCCGGCCACCAGCGGCCGGACCGCTGTCCCTGAGTAGGAAGGACCCGAGCCGCTATGACCATCGTCGCGCATGCTCACCCATTCGTCATCGGCGTCGACACCCACGCCCGCAATCACGCCCTGGCAGTCCTGGCTGCCACTGGTGAGGTGATCGATACTGCCCAATTCCCGACCTCCTCCGGGGGGGATGGCCCGCGCGATCTCGTGGGCCGCCCGCCGCACCGGTGGCGATCAGTCCGCCCTCTGGGTGATCGAGGGAGTTGCCTCCTACGGTGCCGGACTGGCCGCGGCCTGCGAACAGGCCGGGTAAGTCCCGTGGAGTGGTGGGGTTTCGGGGCCGGGGATCTGGCTGGCGGCGGTGTGGCGGCCCGCCAAGGGGGTGGGCCATCGCGTAGTGGTCAATGAGTTACCGCCAAGTAG
>CALMYW010000258.1 GCA_937873665.1 uncultured Sphingorhabdus sp. | reverse complement strand
AACCCTCCTTAAATCACAACCTCAAATCTGTGCCATTGGTGCTGACGGGGGACACTTAACTACCGCGCCAACGGAGCCGATCTTTCAGGTGCAACAATCCGGGCTGGCTACGCTCGCGCTGCCAGGGGGCCTTTTGGGGATCGCGATTGGGCACCGATGGCCACTTCGCCATTCTGGCCAGTAACCACAAACCATAAATGAACCGTGCCCTGGGGCACCGTCATCAATCACAAGGTTACCGCGATCTGCGACGGGCGTCCGTATCGTCTCCGAGCATGTCATTAGGCAAGTTTCAGGCGATTTTGCTTACCCCAATTTGGTTGAAGGCTAGGTCGAGGTTCGCGATGAAACTACTGGTAGTAGACGACGAACCGTTCGTTCTTGACGGCTATCGCTGCGCATTCACCGAATTTGAAGCCGGCCAGCCGGCCGACCGCCTTCGAGCGATGGCACAGGGCCTGTTCTCTGCACCATCGGCAGAAACTCCTTCCGCCACCCGGCACAATAACCTCGCAGATGTCACCTACCTCTCCCAAGGGAAAGCGGCCATCGAAGCCGTTGCCCAGTCGCTGGCCGAGGGCGCCCCTTATCAAGTGGTCTTCATTGACGTTCGCATGCCCCCAGGGATCGACGGCAAAGAGACCGCAAAATGCATCCGGGCCATCGATCCCGAGATCAATATCGTGATTGTCTCGGCATACTCAGATCACAACGTCACCGACATTTGCGAGGTGGCCGGCCCCGCCGACAAGATCTACTACATTTCCAAGCCATTCGCCGCCGACGAGGTGAACCAGATGGCAAAGGCCTTGTCGCAGCGCTGGGAGAACGATCGAGCCAAAATCGAGGAACTGCGCGAGAAAATCATCGAACTGGCTGCAAGCGAGGCGCGCGCGCTGCATATTGCCAATCATGATTTTCTGACCGGCGCCCCCAACCGGATGGCGTTTCAAGCCGAGCTGTCAGCCCGATTGAAGCGTCCGGCCCGCAAATTTGCGCTCGCCCTTCTCGACCTCGATCGCTTCAAGCACATCAATGATGTGTTCGGTCACGCGGCCGGAGACGATCTGCTCAAGCAGATCCACCAGGCCTTGGATGCTTGTCTCTCACCGGGATCGTTCCTCGCGCGACTGGGCGGAGACGAATTCGGCATTCTGATCGACGCACCGGATCAATCCGCCGCCGAAGCCTGCTGCGCGCGTATGGTAGCGGCCTGCACCTGCGGCTACTCGATATTTGGCAGCACTGTTCACGTCGGCGCGTCAATCGGCCTGGTCCTTGACCCCGTGAACATGGGGCATGACGTTGCGGATCTCATGCGATTTGCCGACATTGCTCTCTTTGCCGCCAAGCGTGACGGGAAAGGACAGTTTCAGGTTTTCAACGAGCAGATGGACCAGTCGGCGCGGTTCCGCCAGTCTATCGAGACCGCTTTGCGCTCGGCCATCGCCCGGCGTGAATTGGCCCTGCACTACCAGCCGATAGTGGATCGCGCGGAACTTCGGACAGTCGGCTTCGAAGCCTTATTACGCTGGGACAGCCAAGAGCATGGCAGTATTTCTCCGGCTGTGTTCATCCCTGTCGCCGAGGAAAGCGCCCTCATTCACGAAATCGGCGAATGGGTCATCGAGAGTGCGATCCGCGATAGCTTGAACTGGCCTGGGCTTTATGTCTCGATCAACCTGTCCTCGCGCCAGTTTCGCAGCGCGACTGTGATCGACATCTTGTGCCGCTCTGCCCAGAAGTATGGCGTTGCGCATGAGCGGATCCAGGTGGAAATCACTGAAACGGCAATTTTCGAGCATTCCGACAAGGCCGCTCAGGTCGTAGCCCGCCTCCAGGCGTTGGGCTTTCGCATCGCGCTCGACGACTTCGGCACAGGCTATTCCTCGCTGGTAAACGTAAGAAACTTTCCGCTCGATTGCATCAAGATCGACAAGAGCTTCATCGATGGTCTGGGCATCGAGCGCGATTCCTCCGTCATCGTCAGTTCCATCACCCACTTGGCCCGCGGACTTGGCCTCAATGTGGTGGCAGAAGGCGTGGAAACCGAGGTCCAGTGCCAAGCCTTGCGGGTCGTGGGCTGCAACCAGTTGCAAGGGCACATCTTCGGCCGAGCTGAGCCTTTGCAGGCGGCTCTCGAACGGCTTGCGGCCGAGGCCCCGGAGGCCCGCCTCGCACTGCTCGCCCCGCACCTGGCAAGCGGCTGATGGCAGTCAGCGCACTGCGCAATAGCGCCTCCCTCGCCACGCAGCTCACCCGGCGGCTGCTGCTAATCGGTTCATGCTTCATGATCGGATTGCTGTTGCTGGTCGGCCTGGTGGTTCATGGCCGCTTTGCAGTGCTGGAGAGCAGGGAGATTGCCGCGCATTTCACACGAACGGAAAGCCTGCTGGCGGATATTCGAAAGAACGTTCAGGCCCGCTCGCTGGACTGGGCGGTCTGGGATGACTCTTACGACTTTCTGGAGAACGGCAATGCGGCCTTCGCCACCGCCAATCTTGGCTATACCTCTATTTTCAATCTCAATGCCAACGGGCTGGCCTATGTCCGTTTCGACGGGAGATTTTCCGAGGCGCGCTATGCCGACAATCTGACCGAGGGGCTAAATCCGGCAAAAGCCAGTCAGTTTCTTGCTTTCGCGCGGCACCAGGCCCTGGCGAAGAAAGCACGGCACAAGGCCGTATTCCAAACATTTATGCGCCAGGGCGAGCAGGTCCTGGCCATATCGGTCGCGCAGGTGTTGCACAGTGATGGCTCTGGCGCGAGCCCAGGTTATATTGTCATCGGGCGCGAAATCTCGGAGGCCGAAGTGTCGAGCGCCCTCGCACTGCCTGCCAGATTTGTGCTGGACGAAACAGCCCGTAAGCACTCCACCCAATCGACCTGGAGCGCCAATACCATGCGGATACCGTTCGCCGGGCTTGATGGCGTGCCTGTCGCAACGATTGAGTTCACAGCTCCCCGCTCGCTCGCCCGGGAAGGACGCCTGATCTTGCTGCTCACCGCGATCGGCGCTGTGCTAACCGGTTATGCCATGATTGCAACACTGGCGCGGGCCGTGCGAAGTCTGGTGATTGGTCCCATCGAAACATTCCAGGCCCACGTTGCGGCAATTTCAGAGTCTGGCGAACTTACGCACGTCGAGGCTGCCCACCGCAGCGACGAAATCGGCCTGCTCCACGCCGAATTCAACACTATGATCGATGAGCTTGGGACCTTGCGGGCCAAAGTCGAACGCCAGTCCTACATTATCGGCAAGCGCGACAGCGCGGTCTCCGTCATGCACAATATCGGGAACGGCATAGGTCCGGTAAAGACAATAATGTCCAGACTCGAGGCCATTCTGGTCCCGCCCGCCCGGCAAGATGTCAATCGGGCACTTGATGAACTTGGCGCCGATCATCCGGCGGACTCCCGAACCACCCGTCTGGTTGACTTCCTGCGCGCAGCATTCGCAATGGGTGCAGCTGCCGCGCTTGAACAACGGGAACTGGTTCGCACTGCCCTGCGCAGCGTTGATCTCGTCGAAGGAATTATCATCAACCAGATGGAAGAAAGCCGCAACGATCCCATACGCGACACTGCGGTTAAAGTCGGCCCGATATTGACCAATGCCGTCCAACTCGCCCGGCAGCGCAGCCCTCATCTGACAATCGATCTGAAAACCGACAACCGCCTGGCCGTACGCGCCAATAGTGTGATGCTCGCCCAGGTCGTCGAGAACCTCCTCAAGAACGCGGATGAAGCAATAGCTGCCAACGGAGCGGACAAGGGCCATGTCGAGGTGGCGGTTGTCACAGCCATGCAGGGCAAGCTGCCGGTGCTGCAAATTTCGATCATCGATAATGGTGACGGCTTCGATCCAGCCAAATCGGAACAGCTCTTTGAAAAGGGCATCTCATCGCGCGGGAAACAGGTCGGCGGCCTTGGCCTGCATTGGTGCGCCACTACGATTGGCGCGATGGGCGGCCGGATCTCGCTGGAAAGCAAAGGCCAGGGATACGGCGCGCGCGCGATCATCGAACTCCCGCTCGCTGAAGATTCGCCCACGTCTCCAGCCTTGGCGGCGTAGCACCCGGAGCGCACGGATGAACGCATTATGCTACCTTCTCGGATTGCCCGGCTTTGCCCTGCTCGCAGCCAGCCCCGCACACGCGCGGGAAGCACCAGGCCCGGGGGAAACCGCCCCCGTTGAAATCGAACTGACCATGACCGCTGCGTCCGACTATCGGTTCAGAGGCGTGTCGCTGACAAACCAAAAGCCGGCCCTTCAGGTCGAGCTGAGCGCTGCCCATGAGACGGGCCTCTACGTGGCGTTCTTCGGATCCAACGTGGCCAGCAATGGCGGGGCTGGCCTGGAGGCCGATTTTGGCATTGGTTATGCGGTGCAAGCCGGGCCGATCGCGATCGAGATCAGCGCGATGCACTATATGTATCCGGGTTCTGGGCAGGACAACTATACGGAGCTTTCCGGTCGGTTGAGCACCAATGCAGGGCCGCTCGAGTTAGGGTTGACCGCCGCCTATGCACCGCCTCAAGACGCACTTGGCCGTCAGAACAATCGCTACTTCAGCCTGGACGCCAAACTCCCGATCGAGCACACCCCTGTGTCCCTGACCGGGTCAGTGGGAATTGAGGATGGCGCGTTCGCCGCCGCAAAACGGGACTGGTCCCTTGGCGTGCAGGCAGACTGCGAGCGCTTCGCTTTTGGTATTTCTTACGTCGACACCGCCCGATCTGGCGGCGACCAAAATGCCGCAGCAGGCCTTGTCTTGTCGATGTCCGCAGCATTTTGAACCGCAGCAAGGCTGCCGCGCAACATTTAGCCGCGCCAGTCAGGTCGGGATCTTACCAC
>CALMYW010000257.1 GCA_937873665.1 uncultured Sphingorhabdus sp. | reverse complement strand
TTGTCGCCGCCTTCGTCCGATCCGGCGAACAGCGCATTCTTGCGGTTGAGGGCCATCACAGGTTCATTCTACCCATGTCGGGCAGATGGTAGAATTTCATTATCGTTGGCATCCATATTTCGGCAGGCATTTTCGGCATGAAGGCCGCGAGGATCGTGCCAGTGGTGCTATTGTCCGGGTCGCAGTTAAACCCGGCGAGATCATTCAGGTTGCGGAGTGGATGCTGGATCGGGCGTTTTGTGCCCACATGGAGATGGGCGAACCGCGCGTTTCGGTGAGCGGGCTGATAGAGCTTCACAGACTGCTAAAAGACCGTGGTTTCAGGCAACCTTCGACGGATGGCCCCATTGCCATCCAGGAGCCGCGCCATGAAGCCATCACCAGAACCCTCAACGTTACCTGTGCCGACCCCACATCAATTGAGCATGGCGCTCGATACACCGCAGATGCGGGGCCTGAGCGAGGCGGAACGAAGCGTCGTTGTCGCCAAGTTGGCGATCCTCCTGATGGCCGCAGCTGGCGTTGCGGTGAAGGAGGCGGCGAGCGATGACTGGCAATAATCTCATTCCAGCCACGGTGCTGAGCCGCAAAGCTGTGGTGTACATTCGACAGTCGACGCCTGGGCAGGTCCAGAACAATCTGGAGAGCCAGAGGCGACAATATGAACTTGTTGATGTCGCGCGTCGCTGGGGTTTCCACGATGTCGAGGTGATCGATGATGATCTTGGCCGGACCGCTAGCGGCGCTGTCGACCGCCCTGGTTTCGAACGACTAGTGAGCGGCTTGTGCACTGGCAAAGTGGGCGCTGTGCTTTGCCTCGACGCCTCGCGCCTTTCCCGTAACGGACGGGACTGGCACCACCTTCTGGAACTGTGCGGCCTGGTAGAAGCGCGCGTGATCGATCTGGACGGGATTTACGATCCTTGTCGACCGAACGATCGGCTGTTGTTGGGCATGAAGGGCAGCATCAGCGAGTTTGAGCTTGGTATTTTGCGAACGCGCATGCTCGATGCCGCACGCGCCAAAGCGCGGCGGGGTGAACTGCGCCTCAGCGTTCCGATCGGTTATCTCTGGCACCGTGATTATGGTCTGGGGCTTGATCCTGACCTGCGGGTACAGGAGGCAATCCGCCTCATCTTTTCGCGCTTCCGCGAGCTTGGCAGCGCCCGTCAGGTGCTGATTTCGCTGACCGCTGATAACTTTCATTTTCCCCGTCCGTCTGACGGACGCAAAACGGTATCCTTCGAGTGGGTCCCGGTTCGCTATCGAAGCGTAATTTCGATCCTGAAGAACCCGTTCTATGCCGGGGTCTATGCCTATGGCAAAAGCGAGAAGCGAACCGAGATCATCGATGGCAGGGCTCGCAAAAGCTACGGCCACGGCAAACCTCTTGGAACGTGGGAAGTGATGCTCCAAGACCATCATGAAGGCTATATCGATTGGAGTGAGTTTGAGAGGAACCAGAGCCTTATTGCCGTTAATGCTTTCGGACAGAAGGGCGGAGTTAAGTCCGGGCGTGGCGGTAGGGCGCTGCTTGCAGGACTGCTCACCTGCGGAAGATGTGGAAGGCGATTGGGCGTCGTCTATTCGGGGCGCGCTCCGGGACATCCCTATTATCGCTGCGAACGTATCAATCAGATGTTGGCCAAGCCACGATGTATGACTTTTGGCGCCTCTCGCATCGATCCTGCTATTGGAAGAGAGATATTGCGCGCCGTGACGCCAATGGCGATCGAGGCTGCAATGGAAGCTGAACGAGGACATCGGGATAATCTGGAACAACGGCACCAAATGGTGAAGCTGGACTTGCAGCAAGCACGATACGAGGCATCTCTTGCGGAACGCCGCTATGCCGCTTGCGATCCTGACAACCGATTGATCGCTGCTCAACTTGAGAAGAGTTGGGAGGCAGCGCTGAGGCGCGTGGAAGCCTGCGAAGCGGCTTTGGCCCAAGTGCGACAAATCGATCTTGCCACCCCAGTTCCCGATTTTAACGACATGGCTACCGATCTGGCGACGGCCTGGCGCGCGCCTGGTGTCGACATGCGTTGCCGTCAACAGCTCCTTCGCACTCTCGTGACTGATATCGTTGCTGACGTAGACGACGAGAAGCGCGAAGTCATTTTGACGATCCACTGGAAAGGTGGCCAACACTCTCAGCTGCGTATTAGCAAACCCAAATCTGGTGAACATGGCCAGAGTACCCCGCAGGCCGCCCTTGCCGTCATGCGGTCCATGGCTACCCGGTGGTCTGACGCCGACATTGCCGCCACTCTCAACCGGATGGGAATGCAGACCGGACAGGGAAAAACGTGGACGGCGCGCCGTGTCGGGGCACTGCGCACGGTCCATAAAATTCATGGCTACCGATCCGCAGAAAAGAACGGCGAGTGGCTCACACTAACCGAAGCCGCCCAAAAGCTTGGGGTTACCGCTCATCGCGTCCGCCGACTGATAAAAGAGGGCGTGCTGCCCACCCAGCAAGTGGTACCCGATGCGCCGCATCAAATCCTGGCTACGGATCTGGAAAAGGACGAAGTGACGCAGTTTCCGCGTCACAGAGGCCCGTGTCGCATCAAAATGGAAAACCAAAAGTCCCTGTTTCCGGGCATTTGAAGAGGAGGTGCAGTATGAATCAGTTGCGGCCAGGGGCCTGATGCTACGCTCGACGGTATTGCTGTCGAGGTCGATGCGGCCG
>CALMYW010000256.1 GCA_937873665.1 uncultured Sphingorhabdus sp. | reverse complement strand
GTATCCGACTGCGGCCCGAGTATCCGGGGCACGTGTGGTCCTACGACTTCGTCGAGGGACGGACGCACGATGGCCGCAAGTTCCGCATCCTGTCGATCATCGATGAAGCCAGTAGGGAGTGCCTGGCCTTGCCGGTTGCGCGGCGACTGCGAAGCGAAGATGTTCTGGCAGCACTGGCTGAACTGTTCGTCACGCGCGCCCACCGACACATATACGGTCAGACAACGGCCCGGAGTTCATCGCCAATGCCGTGCAGGAATGGCTGAGGAAGGTCGGCGTGAAGACGCTCTACATCACGCCGGGCAGCCCCTGGGAGAATGGCTACTGCGAGTCCTTCAACGGCTCAATGCGTGACGAGCTCTTGAACGGGGAGATCTTCTACACCTTGGCTGAAGCCCAGATCCTGATCGAGGCCTGGCGGCGCCACTACAACACCGTCAGGCCACACAGCTCGTTGGGGTATCGCCCGCCGGCCCCGGAAACGGCAACGCCGCCATGGCTACCCTCCGGTTCCACTTCGCTCCACCTGCGGCCAGCCATGGCGGCGGAGGCAGTTCTGCACTAACAATCACCACGGACCACTCAGTGGGGGCCGGTCAATCCGGAACCTTACCTTTGAAATCGCTGACGGAAGTCGATCAAAGAGATCCGGAAGTCATCCTTTGCGAGATATTCCTTGTCGCTCATGCCATGTGCCTCGTCTGCCCGGTACCAGGCCGCGTAAGCTGGAATCTGCGTCGAATAAGCCTTGTAATGCGTGGAGTAAGTACGGATGTGGACAGTGGGTACTTCACCCGACATGTCAAATTCCATCAATCTCAGCCATCCATCGCCGGTTGGGGCGACTGCCAATGGATCATTCATTGCGGTCCGGTAGGATTGGCTCCGGTCCTGATAGTCGGCCAGGATCTGATAGACGCGGTGACCATGGATATTGGCATCGTCCCTGAAGGCCTGACCGCGTTCGTGTCCGCTCAGGACGAAGAGGATCTGGTCGTTCCGGCTGATGAACTTGTCCCAGATATCCTGAGGCCGGTTATGCCTTTGATCGACGGACTTCCAGTCCACGACAGGGTTCGGCGAGCGCGAGCCATCGTTGTTCAGGAAATCATGGGTCGTGACGATCGTGGGACGCCCAGGGTAGCGCCTGAGCACCGATTGGGCCCAGGCGAGCGTCTCATCGTCGGCTCCCATTTCGAGACCGATATGGAGGAATTGGTAGCCGCCCGCACGGAATACCTGCGCACTGCTGGCACCACTGCGGAACGAATCCACGTACCAGCGCTGGCCCCGGAAAAACCCCGATTCCGAGCCGAACACCGCGCGAAAGTTATCAAGCCCGCTGCTGTAGAGCATCCCGTAGAATTCCGGCCCTGCTCCCGCTTGCGGCATTGCATCCGCTGATGGCGGAAATCGGGAGTCGGTGAACTGCGCATCGTAGTCATGGTTCCCCGGCACGACCGAGAACGGCAGCCTTCCGTGGATCATTCGATAGCCCGCAAGGGCGGCAGGCATTTCCGTATCGCGAGTGCGCGAGGTGACTTCCAGGATTCCGACGAGCCTCGGGTTCGCAACGGGGCGGATCCCGCGCGCCTCGTTCTCGCGGTGGCTCGGTTGGGATTGATGTTCCCAGACATCGCCCACGGCGGTCGCGAAGACGATATCGCCCCCTTCCGCAACGCTGTTGTCGCGGATGTAGCGCATCTGGTCATGGAACATCTCGGCCGCATCGAACGGGAAGCCAGCCTCGGTCTGCCGCTTGTAGTTGAGATAGTTCTGGGTGTCCGGGATCACCGCGATCCGGAAGCGCTGGGCTACATCCGGGCTCGGTCCGGCCGCGACGGCTGGCGACAGGGCCAGCAGCATCCCCGCCAGCAGCAGGCGCAGCCCGGCCATCTTCCCGGAGATGGCAAATCGTTTCCGCATGCTCAGAACCTGACCCCCGCAAAGACACCGTAAGTGCGCGGCGCGCCGACAATCCGCTGGGTGCCGCTGACCACGCCCGCAGCGTTCGCGGCCGGGATCAGCCCAACGAAATAGACCTGCTTCGTCAGATTGCGGCCGAACAGGCCGAAGCTGAACCGCTCGTCGGGCGCAGCAAAAGTCAGCCTGGCGTTGATCAGGGTGTAGGAGGGCGCCTCGACGAAGTTGTCGAGCTCCTTGTACATCGCGCCGACATGATTGATTTCGCCATAGGGGGTTGCCGTCCAGCCGCCGCCCAGCGGGATGTCGTATCCGGCGTTGAGGTTCCACGAAACTCCGGGCGCATCGGGCAACTCGTTGCCTTCGCGGCGGACAATCTCTGCCGGATTGTCGGAGACGAAGTTTGTGACCTTGCTGCTGAGCAGGCTGATGCTGCCGCGCAGGGTCAGGTTCTCGACCGGACGGACGCTGAACTCTGCTTCGCCGCCATGGATCTGCGCCTTGGCGACATTGGTGCGGATGCTGGTCGAGATCGGCCCGATCTGGCGGATCGAATTGGCCTGCAGGCCCCGGAAGTCATAATAGAAGGCAGAAGCGGTGAAGGTGACCGGCAGAGTCGAGGAAAACCACTTCAGACCGGCTTCATAGGCCGTCACCCGTTCGGAAGCGAAAGGCAGCGCCTCCGGCGCGGAGAAGATGGTCGAACCGTCGAAGCCGCCGCTCTTGAAGCCGCGGCTGACCGAGGCATAGATCATCAGATCGTCCACCGGCTTGTACGACAGCAGGGCGCGGCCCGACAGGTTGTCGTCCTTGAAGCGGTTGTCGAACACGGCTGGCACGCCGGGGAAGGCCAGCGCGGCGACGCTGCGGCCATAGGGGTTGAGATCGGTCGTGGCGCCGAAGAAATGGCTCTTTTCGGAAGTGTAGCGCAGCCCCACGGTTGCCGTCAGCTGGCTGCTCAGGTGAAAGTCCGCCTCGCCGAACACGGCCCAGCTTGAACGTTCCTGCCGGTAGTCGGTCTTGAACACCGTGCGCACCAGGTCGGACGCATCGAGCAGGCTGGCGAAGGTGATCTTGTCCTTGAAATAGAAGGCGCCGACGGTCCAGTCGGCAACGCTTCCCAGCTTGCCGTTGAAACGCAGTTCGGCGGAGTACTGGTTGAGCCGATCCGAATAGTCGAGGTCGAAGGCGCGGCGGGGATCGCCGGGGTCGAAGGCGTACTGGCGGTCGAGATGCTGATATGCGAGCAGCGCGGTCATCGTGGTATCCGCACCCAGATCCTGCACCAGCTTGGCGCTGATCCCGGTCTGGTCGGAATCGACCGCCGGCAGCAGGTTGCCGTAATAGGTGTAGGGATCGGTATCGGGTTCGGTGAAGCCGGTGGCGGACCGTCCGAGCACGTCCGACTGGCTGTTCTCGCCGCGGTCGCGACCGTAGTTTGCCTGGATGGTCAGTTCGGTGCCTTCGCCGGGGCGCAGGACCAGCGTTCCGCGCAGCGCGCCATAGTCGGCATCGCCGACGTTCTTCTGGACGCCGACCAGCGGGAGCGGGGGGATTACGCCCGCAACCGGTGTCGCCCCGGCGAAACCGGCCGTGCCCAGGTTGGTGAGGAACCCGCCGCCGCTCTGATAGGTGCCGGCAATGCGGATGCCGACGGCATCGGACAACGGCCCGCCGGCCCCGGCGTCGATCCGCAGCCGGTTGAAGCGGCCGTATTCGACATTGGCGTTGGCGTGCCAGGCATCGCCCGGCTTGCGCGTGATGATGTTGACCGCACCCGCCGTGGTGTTGCGGCCATAGAGCGTTCCCTGCGGCCCCTTCAGGACCTCCAGCCGCTCGATATCGAACAGCGCGCCGCCGATCAGCGCGTTCGAGCCCAGATAGGCTTCGTCGATATGGACTGCGGCGGCAGGGCTACCGTTCGGGCGGAAGTCGTCGAACCCGACACCCCGGATGACGATGCTGGGGGATGCGCGCCCCGCGACGTCCTCGCGGATGCTGACGCCGGGCGATATGCCGGCAAGATCGCTGACCGAAGCGACCCCGCGCTTGACGAGATCCTCTCCGCCAAAGGCAGAGATCGCGATCGGTACATCGGCGATCCGCTCTTCCCGCTTCCTTGCGGTGATGACGATGTCTTCCGGCTCGCTCGCTGCTTCGTCAGCGCCCCGCGCCTGGGCGAGTGCGGGGCTCGACAGGGCCGTACCGGCGCAGGAAGCCATCAGTATCCAGATCCATTTACTCATTGCCGTCCCCTCCGATTCGCTTGCTACCGGTTTGCAGCCTCGATACATACATACACGCATGTATGCTTGCAATCCGGGTTGCTGGACTTCTGCCCGTCCGGCATTACGGGGATATGACAAAAACCGGAAAAGCACGGCACTCGCCCGAACACGCCCAGCCGGGCTCCTCAGCGGCTGATGCTTACGAGCGGCTTATCGAGGCAGTCGTCTGGGCCGTGCATCAGCATGGCTATGTCGGTGCGACGATGGACAAGATCGCCAGCCATGCCGGTTTCACCCGCGGCGCCCTGCAGCACTATTTCGGCAACCGCCGGGTGGACATGATCGCTCGGGTGACGAGCGAGCTGCTGGTGGAGCGCCAGGCCCTGTATGAAGCGCGTTATGGTGGCGCTGCTGCCCCGGAGAAGGGCGACTTCAGGGCAGAAGTTAAGGCCGCATTCCGGGACCCGCGAACCTGGTTTCTGATCGAGGTCTGGATCGCCTCGCGCAGCGATAGCGAACTGCAAGAGGCAATCAGCCAATTACAGGACCGCATCGAAAAGCTAAGCGACCTTGCGCTCGAGGTAAGCTTGAGGGCCACGTCCACCGTGCCCTTTCCTGTCCTTAAAGCTTTCCTCCGCTCTCTTACTCGCGGGCTTGCGCTTGAATACTCCCGGAATTCCGATGAGCAGCTGTTTGACAAGGTAGTAGATCTGGCCTTTGATGCGCTTGAAGCAATTCTGTAACAGTCGATTTTGCGCCGCATGTTCATGCTCTGGCGACATCAGCTACCAGCGATCACACGGCTCCACCTTCGCAGGCAATCCATGCCGCCAGGATAGCCTTGCCGGATGCCCGCGTCGCCTGGATTGAGACGCCTCCCAGCACCGGGGGAACCTTCAGGCTCCGGATGCAAGTGCAGCGAGATCCGAGCTACCGCTTTCCGCACAGCTTTGTCTGGGTCGATGCGAAGAGCGGCAAAGTCGTCGCCATTCAAGATGCACGCAAAGGCGGAGCAGGGACTGCGATCAACAACTGGATCCATCCACTCCATGATGGATCGGCAGGCGGTATGGCCGGGAGACTGCTTGCTGCACTCGCCGGATTCTTCCCGCTCGTGCTATTCGTGACCGGATGGAGGCGTTGGCGGACCAGGCAAGCACATGGATGAGGCATTTCTCGCTGACAAAGCATGCGTTTGCTGCTCTGATTGTGCTTGTCAAAACCGGCTATTCGTTAAACTGGATCACGAGACCTCGAAGAACTGGTTTCAGGACATTCTGCCACCAGTCGGTAGCCCACACCGGGTTCGTTATGGATTAGCTCCGGGCGGGAAGGATCGCGTTCGAGCTTCTTGCGCAGGGCTCCCACCGCGACGCGCAGGTAATCGACGTGGTCCTGCTGCGCTGGCCCCCAGACTGCGCGGAGCAACTGGGTGTGGGTCAGGACCCGACCCGCGTGCTTGGCGAGTTCGGCGAGGACGGCGAACTCCTTCGGCGTCAAGCGCACCGCCTCACCGCCGCGCGTCACCTTGCGGCGGTGCAGGTCGATTGAGAGATCGCCCAGTTTTATCGCCTCATACTGCTCGACCGGACCGACATCGACGAGGTTGTCGATGCGCCGCTCGACCCGGGTGACCTCGCCATCGAGCTGCGCCACCAGCGCTTTGTCGGCTTTGCCTTCACGGCGCAGCGCGCGGATGGCGCCCTGGATCGCCTTGAGGCTGGGCTTCACTTCATCGCCAATCGAGGTCAGCAGCGCGGAGCGCAGCTTGTCACGTAGCCGCAGTGTCGCGTTCTCCCGCGCTTCGCCATCTAGCCGCGCGCGATCGAGTGCGAGCGCCATCTGGTCCGTCAGGCTTTCGAACAACAGCATCCCATCGTCGCGCAAAGGCGGTGTGCCATCGCTGCGGGCAAGACCGACAACGGCGATATTCTGTCCGTCCGCCGTTACCGAATGGAACTGCCAGTCGGCCTGCGGCGCGCGTCTTTCCCCGCGCCCGGAGCGTTCGCCCGATTGCAGCGTAAACGAGGCGGCAGCAAGGTCGCTCGGGCTCAGCATGGAACTGGCGGAAGACTGCGCGAGTATCCTGCTTTCGTCATCCTTGCCAAGCACCACGACATGGCAGCCGAACAGTTCGGCAAGCCGGACTGCGCTCGCCTGAGCGACTTGCGCTTCGCTGCACACCGAGAGCAGGCGGCGGGCGAAGCCGGCGATCGCGGCTTTGCGCGCTGCGTGCTGCGAGGCAAGCTGAGCTTGCCGCCGCACCGACGCGGCAAGCTGGCTGCAGACTAGGGCAACGAGAAACAGCACGACCACGGTCACCACGTCCGCCGCAGCGTGAATCGCAAGAGTGTGCAGAGGCGCGGTGAACCAGTAATTGTAGGCCAGCGTCGACGCGACCGCTGCGACCAACCCCGGACCAAATCCGCCATAAATCGCTGCCGCCAGCACTGGCAGCAGGTACAACATCACCACCGGCGAATTGCCCCAGCGCGAGGCAAGGTAGAGTCCGGCCGCGGTCGACAGGGCTACAAGCAGCAGGGTGCCGCAATATAAGGCAAGCTGCATGGTAATCGGGCGGTCAAGGTCCCGCGCGACAGGAGCGGAGTCTCTCATTTGGCCAAGATGGGGCCAAGGATCAGGCACGTCGAGGAATTACGCCGGACCCACGCAAAATCCACATGGAATCTTTATGCA
>CALMYW010000255.1 GCA_937873665.1 uncultured Sphingorhabdus sp. | reverse complement strand
GGGGGCGTTGCGGGGCTCTCCCCGCAGAAGGGGTGGGCCGAGACCCTGGCTCGGCCGCAGGGGAAGGCCTTCCCCCCTTATCCGGTCTTGTCCCTTCAGAAGGGTTCCTTGAAAAGTGTCAGAAAAGCGCGTATCTTTCTAACAGGAGAAAGACGATGACACGGCTGACCGAACAGATTTTGTCGCATGCGACGGGCTTGCCCGAAGGCGCTCCTGTATCCGTCAAGAGCCTGCTGCACCTCGGAAATCGGGCGGCCGTGGATCAGGCGTTGTCGCGCCTGACGGAGCGCGGGCAGCTCATCCGCGCCGGTCGTGGCGTTTATCTGCGCCCCATCGCCAGCCGGTTCGGTACACGCACGCCTTCGGTCGAGCAGGCTGTCGAGGCCCTTGCCACCCAGAAGGGAGAGATCATCGTCTCGAACGGCGCCGCCGCGGCGAACGCCCTTGGCTTGACGACGCAAGTGCCCGTCCGCTCGGTTTATCTGACCTCCGGGCGAAGTCGAAAGATGCGCCTCGGCAAGCAGGTCGTGGAATTGCGGCACGCACCGCGCTGGCAACTGGCCCTGGCCAACCGGCCGGCAGGGGAGGCCGTGCGGGCGCTGGCCTGGCTCGGCCCGGAAAAGGCAGAGGCCGCGCTCACGACATTGAAGCGGAAGATGCCGCCCGGCGTGTTCGGCGAACTGGTCGCTGCCGCGCCGCAGCTTCCGACATGGCTCGCGCAAAGCGTCGGAAAGGCGGCGTATGGCTGACGTCTTTCTCCAGCTTTCGGCCGAGGACCGGCGCGACGCGCTAGGCGTCGCGGCAGACCGTTCGGGCCGTCCAACGCATCTCCTCGAAAAGGATGTGTGGGTGGTGTGGGCGCTGGCGACCCTCTACGCCGCGCCGCTCGGCGAGCATCTGGTGTTCAAGGGCGGCACGTCGCTGTCGAAAGCCTATCAGGTCATTCGCCGGTTTTCGGAGGACGTGGATCTGACCTACGACATTCGGGCGATCGCGCCCGATCTGGTCGGGGACAATGGCGAGGGCCTGCCGAAAACGCGAAGCGAGGAAAAGCGCTGGTCCAGCGAGGTTCGCCGGCGATTGCCGGTCTGGGTCGCGGAGGCCGTGCAGCCCGTGATCGCGACCGCGCTGGCCGCCGAAGGTCTGGCGGCGGCCATTCGCGTCGAGGATGACAAGCTCTTTATCGACTATGAGGCGACCGCGGCCGGGTCCGGCTATGTCGCGCCCAGCGTCATGCTGGAGTTCGGCGCCCGCTCGACGGGCGAACCGGCGAGCCTGCGCGACGTCGTCTGCGATGCGGCCGGCCTGATCGACGGGCTGATATTCCCGACGGCGCGGCCGCGCGTCATGCACGCGGAGCGGACCTTCTGGGAGAAGGCGACCGCCATCCACGTTTTCTGCCTCCAGGATAGACTGCGTGGAGACCGCTTCGCGCGACACTGGCACGATGTCGTCCGGCTGGATGAAGCCGGCTTCGCGGAAGCTGCTATCGCCGATCGCGAACTGGCCAACGCTGTCGCCCGGCACAAGTCGATGTTCTTCGCGGAGAAGGCCGCCGACCGCACGCCGATCGACTATGCAGCGGCCGTCAACGGCGGCTTGCAGCTCGTGCCCGCCGGCGATGGCGCGAACGCGCTGGAGGGCGACCATGCCCGCATGGCCGAGGATGGACTGCTCTTCGATGACGCGGAGCCGCTCCAGGCGCTCATGGCGCGATGTACAGATATAGCTGCGCGGGCTAACCGAATGGGGGCCTAAAGGGGGGCGGGGCGTTGAAGATATTCTCGGTAGTGATCGAAAATTTTCGCGGCATCCAGTCGGCCAAACTGGTGCTGCCTGATCACGCAGTACTGATCGGCGACAACAATACCGGCAAATCGTCAGTATTCGAGGCGATCGATCTCGCCTTGGGGCCGGACCGGCTGAGCCGGCGACCACCCGTGGATGAGCATGATTTCTATCAGGGGCGCTATCTTCCCAGTCCTAACCCCGATGCTCCCGAGGGCGCGGAGCCGGGCCCTGCGCCGAAAATCACGGTCGAGGTGACGATCACCAATCTTTCGCCGGAGCAGGAGGCACGATTTGGAGCCAACGTCGAGTGGCTGAATACTACTACCGGAGACTTCTATCAGGAGGCCGACCCGGCCGGGGTTGACGCTGCCGAAATCAAGGCCGCGCTGCGCGTCACATTCGTCGGCGAATACGATCCTGATGAGGATGACTTCGTCGGCAACAGCTATTTCACGCGCAGCCTTTCAGAGGATGAGGCACCTGCATCGTTCTCGAAGAAGGACAAGCAGCACTGCGGATTTCTTTTTCTGCGGTCGTTGAGGACAGGATCTCGGGCGCTCAGCTTGGAACATGGCAGCCTGCTGGACATCATTCTCCGGCTGAAGGAAATCCGGCCGCAGATGTGGGAAGGGACGATCGGAACGCTCGCAGCCTTCGATGTCGCGAGCGACCCGGCCATCGGCATCTCGGGGGTGCTCGAGAGCATTGACAAGTCGCTGAAGAAATACGTCCCGCGCGAATGGGGAGTGAAGCCGCACCTGAAGGTGTCGAACCTGACGCGCGAGCATTTGCGCAAGGTCATCACCGCGTTCATCGCCACGGGTGCGGGCGATCATGCCGCTCCCTTCTTTCGGCAAGGAACGGGGACGATCAACATGCTGGTGCTCGCGATGCTGTCACAGATCGCCGAGGACAAGCAGAATGTCATTTTCGCGATGGAGGAAGCCGAAACGGCAATTCCGCCATACGCGCAGAAGCGGATTGTCCATGAGCTGCGCAAGCTATCGGCGCAGTCGCTCTTCACCTCGCACTCGCCGTATGTGCTCGAAGAGTTTAGCCTCGACGAAACCGTCATCCTCTCGCGATCGGACAATGGCCAACTGAGCCAATCCAAAATCGAGTTGCCGGAGAGCATCAAGCACAAGCGTTATCGGCAGGATTTCCGAACCCGGTTTTGCGAGGGGCTCCTTTCGCGCCGTGTCCTCATCGCGGAAGGTGCGACGGAGGCAACCTCCTTCCCGGTCGTTGCGCGTCGATTGGCGGAGCTTAATCCCGAGACCTATGCGTCTTTGGAAGCGCTGGGCATATGCGTGATAGACGCCGGAAGCGAGACCCAGATCGCCGATCTTGGGGCGCTATACAAAAGCCTTGGGAAGCGGACTTTTGCGGTATGCGACAAGCAGGCGGATGCCGCCAAAGCAGCCATTGAGGCGCAGGTAGAGCGCCTGTTCATGCACGACGAGAAGGGCGTCGAGGATCTGATCCTCAAGAACACCACCCAAGCTGCCCTTGGGCGATTTGCCGACCAACTCGATTGGCCGCCTCACCTTCTCGCCAAATACCCCGATCCAAAAGCCCAGGCTGCTGCCGCGCTCGGGGCCTATTTCAGCTGGTCGAAAGGCAATTGGGGAATCGCTGAGTTTTTGGCGCAGTGTTCCGAAGCTGAGATCCCGCAGTGGCTACGCGATGCCTGTGTCACCCTGAAAGCGCTGTGCGATCCGCCTCCACAGCCAGTCGAAGCCGAGGCCGATGGCGAAGACGATTTTGCTGACCTGTTAGGATAGGCGATTGTGCTGTGGTCGACCTGACAGAAGCGCAGAAGGAAATTCTACAAGCCGCTGGGCATCAACTCGTCACCGGCGGTCCCGGTTCGGGGAAGACTACCATTTCTATCCTCAAAGCGGCCAAGATCGCGCGGGAGGAATTGAAGCCAGGACAGCGCATCCTTTTCCTCAGCTTCGCGCGTGCTACCGTTTCGCGCGTGCTGGAGGCGATTGACGAAGAAAGCGCAATCACGCGGGAGGAGAGGCGATGGATCGAGGTCGATACCTACCATTCGTTCTTTTGGCGAATCCTCAAAACGCACGGCTACCTAGTCGGTTTTCCGCGACGGATGACGATCCTCACGCCTCCGAATGAAGCGATTGCATTGTCGGCTGTTCGAAGCGGCTACAAGGCGGCCAAGAATCTGTCGGATGAGGAAAAGGTTGAGAAGCGCGCGAAAGAGGAAGCGGAGCGTGTCCGGCTGGCGACCGAAGAAGGGAAGATCTGCTTCGACCTGTTCGCAGGCAGCGTGGCAACCCTGCTTCATGGCTCAGATAAGGTTCGAGCGCTCATCTCTACGATGTATCCGTACATTGTCCTGGATGAGTTTCAGGACACCAGCGCCGATCAATGGCGAGTTGTCCAAGCCCTCGGCGCCAACAGCACGTTGATCGCTCTTGCCGACCCGGAGCAGCGCATCTTCGATTTCATCGGCGCCGATCCGGAAAGACTGAACCACTTCAAGGCGGATTTCGCGCCGACGGTCCACGATCTTGCCGGTGACAACCATCGGAGCAAGGGAACGGAGATTGCCCTATTTGGCAACGACATCCTGACCGGAAATTTTCGGCAGAAGGAATACCAGGGGATCGGTTACGCGCCGTTCGAGTCGAACCCCAACCAGGCTTATGCTTCCCTGGTTGGTCAGGTGTTGCAGGCCCGGAAGCGCTTGGTTGAGTCTGGCCGGCGCGACTGGTCGCTGGCGATTCTCGTGCCGACCAAGAAAATGACGCGGATGGTGTCTGACATCCTGCGCGAGCCATTCGGTAATGTTCCGCCGATTTCCCATATGGCAGCCGTCGATATGGAAGGCCCGATCCTGGCTGCGGAGATCATCGCCTTCCTGCTCCAACAGCGCGGGCATGACGGATGTTTCGACGAATTTGTCGAGTTGATGTGCAGCTATTTCCACGGTCGAGGTGGCGCAACGCCGACCAAGGGAGACATGGATGAGGCTGCGCGGTTCCGGAAGGCGCTGGCCAAGTGGAACGAATGCCTAGCGAAAGGACGAGCGACGCCTGGCAAAAGCGTCTTGCAGGGAGCCTATGCTGTGCATCAGGCAGCCGCCGCACTGACATTCACGGGTGATCCGGATGCAGATTGGGTCACGGTGCGTGGCGTGCTGGATGCTGGGGCCTGTCAGCGACTGAAGGGTATCGCAATGGACGTCCGTAACGTGCGCCTGCTTGAGCGAGGCACGCAGCTCCGTCAGGGGTTGGCGCAGGATTGGCGAGAAATCGGCGGCTATAGCAACGCTCTCGCGATTATCCGCCAGTCCTTCGTCCAAGAGCATTTCGCAACCGCCCATAAGCCGGAATCCGGCATCGTGGTGATGAACATGCACAAGGCGAAGGGGAAGCAATTCGACGAAGTCATCATCTTCGAAGGATGGCCAAAGCGCGTGCAGAATGAAGTTGTGGGCAATCCTGATCGGATTGTGCGTGGCAATGTTCACGATGGAGCGATGACGCAGGCGCGTCAGAATTTCCGGGTCAGCGTCACCCGCGCCAAGGTCCGCACCACGATCATGACGCCAAAGGATGACGTGTGCGTCTTGCTAAGGGCCGCTCCGGCATAGAACCAATCCTTCGATCAGAGTGACAATCGGCTGTCGTGATGATAGGGACGTAGCGTGAGATCGGACGGATGTGATCGGCTCCCATTGAGTGGTCCAGTTTGATTGTTAGTGCATTGTCGCCTCCGGCGCCATGGTCGGCCGCAGGTGGAGCGAAGCGGAACCGGAGGGAGGCCTTGGCGGCGTCGCCGTTTCCGGGGCCGGTG
>CALMYW010000254.1 GCA_937873665.1 uncultured Sphingorhabdus sp. | reverse complement strand
ACCGCCCCAAGCTGGTCGATGGCAAGACGGTCAAGAACGAGGCCGGCTACACCGAGACCCTCGCTGAGTTCCACCGCGTCACCGCTTTCAACGGCCTCGGCACTTCGGTCGCCAAGCACAAGAAGAAGGGCGACATGGTCGAGGTCCAGGGCCGCCTCCACTACTCGAAGTGGACGGACCGCGAGGGCGTCGAACGCTACGCGGTCGAGATCGTCGCCGAGGAAGTCCTCTTCCTCTGACCGGAGCCCGGGAGGCGGCAGCGCCGCCTCCCAACGGGGGGTGAGGCCAATCCCTGCCGGATCGTTGCACCCCCGATTTCTCACAAAGACAGGAATTCCCCATGACGATCACTGCCGAAACGCCGGTGTGGGATACGCCGAGCGGCATGGGCGGCACCTTCACGGTGGCGCTGCTTGAAGACGATCCTGCCTGTCCAACCGTCCTCGCGCGGGTCTGTTATGGCCGCCTCGATGAGGCAGGCCGCTACCATCCCTGGCGCGAATGGGATGGCTACACGTTCCGTGTCGCCCGCACCGAACTCGCTCATCCGCGCCGGTTTGCCGATCCGACCCCGCGCTACCGACCGCCGGGGTGAAGGTGGATGCCGCGTTGCACAAAATTCAACTGCCGGACCTTATTTCGCATTTGCAGCATTTAAGGCGTCACCCCATATCAGGAGTGCCTTTCAGGCATCCTCTCCCAAAACTTTCCAAGGGGCCGGCGCAAGCTGGCCCCATTTTTTTGCGCATGTCGATCTGGAGCGCAAGCCAACGGCACTGGCATTTGGCGGCCGCGGCCCATAGGGTCCGCCATCGCCAATTAGAGAAAGACCGCACGCAATGGCCGATGAAATGCTCCTGGATCATGTCGCCGATATTGTTTCAGCCCACGTCAGCAACAATTCGGTCGCGGCGGGTGATCTGCCAGGCCTGATCCAGTCGGTCTACGCTTCGCTGGCTTCGCTTGGTCAGGTGCCCGAGCCGACCGAGGAAGTCCGTACGCCCGCCGTGTCGGTGCGCGCATCAGTCAAACCCGATGCGGTTACCTGCCTTGATTGCGGCGCGAAGTTCAAGATGCTCAAGCACCATCTCAGCACCGATCATGGCATGACTCCGGCCGAATACCGCGCCCGCTGGAACCTCGCTGCTGACTATCCAATGGTAGCGCCGGACTATGCCGCTCGCCGCAAGGAACTTGCTCTCAAGATCGGTCTCGGACGCAAACCGCGTCAAGTGGCTGTGGTTGCACCCGCCAAGCTGAAGCGAACACGCAAGAAGCTTGGGGTCGCCTTCGGCTCGCAAGGTGTGGTTTCGGGAGGGGTGCTGGACGGTTCCTGAGTATTCAGTTCAGGGAACCTCGACTGGCACGGGGGCAAGCCCCTTCGCCCGCTTTGCGAGCTTTCGATCGAAGGTCACGAAAGCGCTGCAATGCCCGGCCTTGGCCAGATGCAACGCATCGGCAAAGTCCATCCCTTCGCCTAGCCAGTCGAGCGCCTGGGCAACTTCGACCGGCTCCTCCAGTGTGATACCTGGAAGACCACCGATCGCGCGGAGTCCGTCGGCAATAGCCGCGGGCGTGAAATTGTAACCGGCGCGCAGGACCCATTCGATCTCGAGCACGACGGTCGTTGCAACGAATACGTCGCCTTCCTTGATGACCTTGCGCGCCGCTTTGGCCTGCTTTTCATCGTCGGCGGTCAGAAACCTGACGACGATATTGGTATCAATCGCGCGCACGGCGCTTTGCTTCCTTCGCGATAGCTGCATCCATCTCCTCGAGCGACAGCGCGGGACCACTGTGGCGCATGGAGCCGAAAACCGCATCGATCACGGTTTCGGGAAAGGCCGGGGTAGCTCTGAGGAGCACCCCATCGGGCGTGTCTTCCACGGTCAGCCGGGTGCCTGCAGACCAGTGTCGCCCTTCGCGGATAGCCTTGGGCAGGATAACCTGCCCCTTTGTCGAGATCACCGTCGTGATCCGCTCCTGCATACCCATCTCGATCTCCAGCGGTAAGATGAAAGTAAGATAGCCGCGCATCCGATCCTTGGCAAGCCCATGCTGAGAACAGCCATCGCTGCTTCTCATATTGTGCGATTGTGCCGGTTCTGTCGTTTGTGACACTTTACCCGGCGGGTAGAGTGTCAGAACTGACAAACCGTACGAGGCACGCGAAAGGGGATTCACAAGATTCACCTTTTGTGCTCAAAACTGATCCATGCAGGACCAAACACACATTTCCGGCGTGGGAGCCATCTATGCAGCGTTGGCTGCGGCATCGAAACGCCCGCGATATGCCTTCCTTGTCCTCCAGCTCGTGGCTGAAGCAGCCGACGCCCGTGGCCGTGCCGGTCCGCTCGTCGGCCGAGGAGAAGCCCCGATGCTGCTACGCGACTGGCTATGCACCCAGCTTCTTCCCATGAGCGAGCAAAGCGTGCGCCGCGCAGGCCTGAGGGCCCGCGTAACGATCTCGCTTCAGCACCAGCTGACCGGCGATCCTGACGCCGATACAGCACGTGTCGATCACGCGGTCGAAGAGCAGGTCCTGGCCGTTGGCCGTGCCAATGTCAGCCGGGCGATCTCGGACCTTGTGCGTGCCGGGCTCGTGACGCGCCACTATGCGGGTTATGCCACCAATCACGAGAACCGCGGCGGTGGGCGTCATGCGGTCTATGTGGTTCGGCCTGTCGTTCTCAGGGCGCTTGGGAAGATTGCGGCAACGCAGAGCGTTATTCCATCCTCAGCAAGATGTCAGGGCGAGCTGTTCGCGGCCTAACTTGTTGATTTAACATAATCATTATTATCAATCTT
>CALMYW010000253.1 GCA_937873665.1 uncultured Sphingorhabdus sp. | reverse complement strand
TGGCGACCGCCAACTCCTGCTTACCCTGATTGGGCAGGTGCTTTTCCAATCTACCTACCAAACCACCACACCGTGGGTCCCAATCAATGCCGGCAACGCACTCCGCGAGATTGGTGAATGGTGGTCTGGGGAACGCGAAGAACTCGTCGCAAGTTACGAACGGGCCATCTACCCTGAAGACTTTCATCCCTCGCAATTGCAGGAATCAGAAGACCGCGAGCAATGGTTCACGATGTTCGCGCTGGCCGCCTTCCACACCATCGGTAGAACCAATCCCGGCGCCGGCCGCAACTTCATAGATGCCGCCCGCCGCGAGGGTTGGTGGGCGCATCTTGCAAGTTCGCGCGGCGAAGATCCAGAACCATGGATCGGTCGCTTGAGAGCGTGGAGTGAGCCATGGCTTGAGCCTTCATTCCAACCATGGAAGCAATTGCTGGTCGATCTACACATGATCACCCGCCATCTTGATTCCTATCGCGATACCTTTGTCAGACTTCCCAGAATTGTAGCGGCAAAGGGTAAGGTTTCGCTCGATGGTCTCTTACGACCAGCGACCTCAACGGTCGCCATGGAAATGGGCAGCGAAGGAGCCAGCGTCAATCGCGCACTCGGCATCGGTGCTAACTGGATGGTCCGCGAGCTCTCTCGAACCGGTTTCTGGTCATCCGACGCAACGACACGCGTGGCACCATATGCATGGATGACAACTGCCCGGCTCCGACGACTCTGGCGCCGCCTTGATCTTGCAGACCCTGGCCATGGGATCGACTACAGCCCAGGCCTCTATCAGCAGATCGTTATGCTGACGGACGAAGAATGCGCGTGGTTCGGTGGTGATCTCGATCTCGCACTGCAGACGATATCGCACAGCAAACATCTGGACGATCTCAACGCAATCCTTCTCGATGACAGGGACGATGCTTGGACTGCCTTCTCGGAGACCGATGATGACGAATGAGACTTTGGCCCCCGAGACGCCGGTCAGCCACCCGGTCCATGGTGCAGGCCGTGTCGTTGCTGATGCCGGTGCCACGGTGGTCGCACGATTTGGCGACGTAATTCACGCCGTCCTGAAAACCGAGCTTGCGCTCGCCCAGTCGCTTGAGCGCGCTATTGCCGCAGGGGAAGTCGACAACAGCACGGATACGCTCCTGCGTGCGACGGCAATGGCCATACGTTCGGTAAACGATCAATGGGGGGTGTTTTCACGCTCGCGGGTTCAACTGCTGCCGCACCAGCTTTGGGTCTGTCACCGCGTCAATCGAACCTGGCCCTTTCGCTGGCTCGTTGCTGACGATGTCGGTTTGGGGAAGACTATCGAGGCCGGACTGGTCCTGATGCCTTTGATAGCTAGCGGACGGATTCGGAGGTTGCTGATCCTGGCACCCGCCAAGTTGGTCCCGCAATGGCAAAAACGCCTTCGCGAGATGTTCGACATTCGCCTCCAACCCTATGCCCGGCAAATCGACACAGCCCAGCTGGATTTCTGGGGCACTGCTAGCATGGTCGTCGCATCAGTCCACACGTTGCGCGCCGAGATCGCCGATGAGAAGCGGGCGAAGGGAAGTAGATTTCTGGACGCAGAGCCTTGGGATGCCGTGGTCGTCGACGAAGCTCACCACCTCAACGCCGACGAGCGCATGGGCGAAACTCTCTCGTTCCAGCTGGTGAAAGAGATGGAGCGTCGCGGCAAGGTCAATTCGCTCCTCCTGTTCACAGGCACCCCTCACCGCGGCAAGGACTTCGGCTTCCTTTCGCTTCTGAGCCTGCTTCGCGAAGACTTCGTTCCCGACGGCGATGTAGATGCGCAATTGGCGTTGCTTCCGGAAGTTATGATCCGAAACAACAAGGCATCGGCTACTGATTTGCGAGGGAACAAGCTGTTCACCCCCGTGACGGTCGAAAGCCGCGAATATGCCTTCAGCGAACAAGAGCGCGATTTTTACGACACACTCAGCCGATTCATCATCGAAGGGCGCACATACGCGTCGAGCCTTTCGGGCCGCGCGCAAACTGCACGGATGCTCGTACTCATCACTTTGCAAAAACTTGCAGCCAGTTCCATCGCTGCAATTCGCAATGCGTTGGTGAAGCGGCGCGACAAGCTTGTCATCGCGACGGAAGACGTACGCAACAGCGCCGCGTCCAAGACTGAAGCTGACGATCTGGATAGCCAGGCTGAACTGGAAGAAGGCCTTCCGACCGAAATTCTTGTCCAGCTGATGGAAGGCGAAATCGAGAGGCTCTCGGAACTCGTCGATCTTGCTGAGCCGATTGTTCACGAGGAAAAAATTACCCGCCTCGTCAATCTCATCGAAGGCGAACTCCCCCCCAACGAGCCTGTCTTGTTATTTACCGAGTACAAGGCAACGCAGGCATTGGTGGTCGATGCACTTCACGCGCGATTTGGGCACGGGTCCTGCGCCTTCATCAATGGCGAAGAGCGACTAGAATCCGTCCGTGGTCCTGAGGGCAAATTGGGTCCCAAGGCGTGGCAGCGAGAGGTAGCTGCTGATGCTTTCAACAATGGCGACGTGCGTTTCCTGGTGTCAACCGAGGCTGCAGGCGAAGGCATCGATCTCCAGGAGCGCTGCGCCACTCTTGTCCATGTCGATATGCCGTGGAACCCGATGCGCCTGCACCAGCGCGTCGGCCGGCTTTCGCGATATGGGC
>CALMYW010000252.1 GCA_937873665.1 uncultured Sphingorhabdus sp. | reverse complement strand
AGGCCTCTGCCGCCAAGCTGTGGCATTCGGAAATGCAGTGGCAGGTGGTCGACGCCTGCCTCCAGCTCCACGGCGGCGCGGGCTACATGAACGAGTATCCGATTGCCCGGCTATGGCGCGATGCCCGGGTCCAGCGGATCTACGGCGGCACCTCGGAGATCATGAAGGAAGTGATCGGCCGGACGCTCTGAGCCCGCCCCGGGAGGATTTTGCACGATGAGCATCACCCACGGACTTCACCGCTGGATTCAGCGCCGTCCAGAGCGACTGGCGACTTCATTCGAGGGAACACGGCGCAGCTGGGCCGAACTTGGCGAGCGGGTGGCGCGGCTGGCGGGCGGCCTGCGTTCGCTGGGGCTTGCGCGAGGAGAACGGATCGCGGTGCTGCTGCCCAACCGCGACAGCTATCTCGAACTCTACTTCGCTTCGGCCTGGCTGGGTGCAGCGATCGTCCCGCTCAACACCCGTTGGAGCGAGGCGGAGAATCTGTTCGCCCTCAGCGACTGTGGCCCCCGGATGCTGGTGTTCGACGATACTTTTGCGCACCTTGTCCCCGGACTGCTCAAAGCCCTTCCAGGCCTGCTGGCGATCCACATCGGCGATCACTCGCCGCTACCTGGCCTGATTGACTACGAGGCGCTGATCGCAGGTGGCGAAACGGTGCCGGATGTCGAGGCTGGGCCGGAAGAGCTGGCCGGCATCTTCTATACTGGTGGCACTACCGGGCGGTCCAAGGGAGTCATGCTTTCGCACCGCAACCTCCAAAGCGGAGCGATCAGCCTGGCTCGCGAATACGGGGATTGCAGCGAGGATATCTATCTTCATGCAGGGCCGATGTTTCACCTCGGCGATGTCGGGGTAACCTTCGCGCTGATGCTGTCGGGTGCGGCGCATGTCATGCTGCGCTCTTTCACGCCGCAGGGCTTTGCCGAGGCGGTCGCAAATGAGGGTGTGACCGAGGCTGCGCTGGTTCCGACCATGCTTCAGATGCTGATCGACAGCGCGGATTTCGGCTCGTTCGACCTCGGACGGCTAAGACGCATCGCCTATGCCGGATCGCCGATGCCGCCAGCGCTGCTCGACCGGGCGATGGATCTGCTGCCGCAGGTCGATTTCATGCAGATCTACGGGATGACCGAACTTGCCCCGGTGGCAACCGTGCTTGCGCCGCAGGACCATCGCGGCGCCGCGCGAGAGGCCGGATTGCACCGTTCGGTCGGGCGGGCGACCGCCAATGTCGACGTCCGCATCGCCGATCCGGATGGCCAGACGCTGATGCCCGGCGCAATGGGCGAGATTTTGGTCCGCGGCGACAACGTGATGCAAGGCTATTGGGAGCGCCCTGAAGAAACCACCGCCGCACTTGCCGGGGGCTGGATGCACACCGGGGACGCGGGGTGGATGGACCAGCGCGGCTATGTGTTCCTGGTCGACCGGGTCAAGGACATGATCATCACCGGGGGCGAGAATGTCTATTCCGCCGAGGTTGAGGCTTGCCTTGCAGCACATCCGGCGGTGATGCAGTGCGCGGTGATCGGCGTTCCCGATCCCAAGTGGGGCGAGACTGTCCATGCCGTGGTGGTCTGCCGCCCGGGGACATCGCTGGAACCTGCTGAAATCATTGTCTTCTGCCGTGAGCGGATCGCCCACTACAAGTGCCCACGCTCGGCCGAGGTGCGCAGCCAGCCCTTGCCGCTGTCGGGCGTTGGCAAGGTGATGAAGCAGGTTCTTCGCCAGGAAATGGCCGCGCGCCAGACCTGAGAGCGCGGCGGGACAAACGTCCAGCGGCTTTCGTTGCGGCGGCGGTCTGGGCGCTTACCACTGCACCAAGCCTGTTCTCAACGACACAAGAGGAGTTTGAAAGTGGCCAAGGCACCCGTTCTCACCAAGGCAGCAACCACCGATGTGCGCACACGCGTACGCCGGATGCTGGAGCAGAAACCTGACTGGACGACCATCACCCGGGTCGAGGCAGAGATCATCAAGAACCACCTGATGAAGGCAACGATCGCGGTGCCCGAACTGGGCGTTTCCTTCACGATCTTTGCCGACGAGCCCGAAGCGGTCGGCGGCGAGGGATCTGCCCCGCTAATGTTCGGTTATTTCATGGCCGGCGCGCTGCTGTGCGAGCTGGCTCAGTACACCTGGAACGCAGGTGAGCTTGAGCTGCACGACAAGATCCATTCGATCAAGATGAAGCTGGAAGGCGGCTTCCCGCTGCGTCCGCTTTACGGCATGGATGACACCCCGGGCGCCTCGGCAATCCTCGACATGAAGGTCGAGACCAAGATCGAGGCCGATGCCACGCCCGAAGAGATCGAGAAGCTCGCCCGGCTCGCCGCCGCGCGCTGCCCGGCGCACCAGAGCCTGTCCAACCGGGTGCCCTATTACAACACCGTCGAACTCAACGGCGAGAAGATCGCCGAATTCGAGGATTGAGCTGCCAGCGCGGCACTTGCGGGAAAGGAACCGAGCATGAGCAAGGTAATCAAGGGCGGCTGCAAGTGCGGCCAGGTGCGTTTCGAGCTTAGCGAGCCGCCGATGGTCGGCATGATCTGCCACTGCGGCGGCTGCTTCAAGCGCACCGGTCCCTATGGCGGGGGCATGTTCGTCAAGACCGATACGCTGACCCTCACCCGCGGGGTCATCGAGGGGCACGACATTTGGGGGGCC
>CALMYW010000251.1 GCA_937873665.1 uncultured Sphingorhabdus sp. | reverse complement strand
CAGCGACATTCGGGTCCCATTTGTACATCGCAACAGTCTTCCGCTTTCTGCGGAAACTGGTCAGCAATACAGCAAGAAGTCCGTTGACGTGAAAAAGCGGCATGCCAAGCAAGGCTGCGTCCGGATAATGCGGCTTCGATTGCCCTTTGGGCGCGCCACCGTGGATTGTTGCCAAAACTGCCAGATCAAGCTCCCAGGACAAGAGCGCCGCAATGATGTTGCGGTGCGTCGAGACGGACCCTTTGGGGTGGCCAGTCGATCCCGATGTAAACAAGATGACCGCATCATCATCGGGTTCGATTTGGATATCGGGAAGCTCGCCGTGCTGACGCAGAAGCTGATCGATGGGTGTGGCACGGTCACATGGCTCTGAACGGACCGAAATAAGAGTCAGAAAATCAAGACCACTTTGGAGTTTGACTCTGTCAAGCCGTTCCTGGTCGACTATGGCCACCTTTGCCCCGATATGCCTAATGCCATACTCAAGCTCGTCCGATTCCCACCATGCATTGAGCCCCGCGACGATCCCTCCGATAGAAGTTATCGCCGCAAATGCGAGCGCCCATTCAGGGTAGTTGCGAAGGCCAATTGCGACCCGGTCGCCAGGTTTGACTCCATAGTCATCGATCAGGCGTCTGCCCAGATTTGACGCACGCTGATAGAATTCCTCAAACGTGTAGCGCTCATCATTATAGACAAAAAATGTCTTCTCGCAGCGCGCTTCGCTAATCAGCTGTCTGAGCGAGGTGGGTGCGTTTACGAACCACTTTACCTCGTTTCCATTCACACAGACATTTTGCAGTTCATACTTTCTTCCGGGTGCCGTAAGTTTTGCAATAGCTCTTGCCCTATCCACGATCCCAACCTTTCTAATCCTTCGCTGCAACTTTTGCTCAAATCGGCACAAGACTAATACGCTAACCTGGTGTCTGTGATTGCGCCCACACGATCACGACCTTCCAGCGTTGAACTCCACACCCGGCGTCTGCACATTGTCCTCAAGCCTGATCTGCGGCGCGCATTGCACACCGGGGCGTTCCTTCAGCTTGCATCAATTCTGGATGGACGCCTGGTTGATCGATTGCGCTAGGTGTAAGATTCGGCTTCATCGAGTATCATTTGCGCCCCTTTTTCGCCGATCATGATGGTAGGCGTTTGCCAACGCGAACGGCCATTTCCTTGACCTCAGCCTGGGAAATGACCT
>CALMYW010000250.1 GCA_937873665.1 uncultured Sphingorhabdus sp. | reverse complement strand
GGCGACAGCCGCACCGGCAGCGTGCGCCCTGCCTTGGTCGTCAGCGATCCAGCTAACTGGGCGGCCGCACGGCGCAGGACCAGTCGATCGCCGCTGCTGCGAGACTCAAGGACAAGCCTGTCGCCGCTCCAGCCGCCGCCGAGACCGATATCGAGCCGATACTTGCGATAGAAATAGCGTCCCGTCACATCGTCGCCGCTGCGCTCCAGTTCCATGACGACCCGCGCGGCCCCGACCGTCCCGGCATAGACCTGGCGGTCATCGCTGGCGGCGCGCAGCGGGGCGGATAACAGGACGAGGCTGGCCAGCAGTGCCAGCAAGTGATAGCGAACGATATTCCCTAAGCTATTGCGGAGACTATGAAAGTTCATCAACCGGCCCTAGGCAAATTCCGTTCATCCGGCAATGGTCATCCTGCTGGCGTGATGGTCCTGCTCAAGGGGCTTGTGCTCACAATCGGCCTGCTTTTGCTATCCGACTCCGGGCGGGCGGAGGAAGCGGAGGCAGCCCCGCTGGACATCTTCATCGGCATGGTCATTGCCGATGGCGAGAACTTGGTGCTGGAGCGCTGCAACCTTAGCCGCACGCGCTATCGGCTACTGCCGGCGGCGGGCGCAGGCGATCCGCTGGCCGAACTGCGCGGCAAAACCGGCAAGATACAGGCGCAGGTCATTGCCAGCTATCGGGCTGACGGGGAGGCGCATATTCTCGACGTGGCTGCGATTGACAATGTACGGCTGGGCAAGACGTGCCATCTGCTCGACGCCATCGACGAGAGCTTTGAGAAGGCTGAGGCTTCGGCCGAGGCTAGCCCGGAGGCTGCGGCTGCCGCGGCTGAAGTCGGGGAGGCGAGCAGCCCGGATGCCGACCGCTGGGAAGCCCTCGCTGCCGGCGCTGCCGCCCCGGCCGGAGGGGAAGTGATCGGCAGCGGTGCATATGCCTATCGCTTCGTGCTGCGACACCCGCGAACCGGCAAACTGGCGGCTGATACTGATTTTGCCCTGTCGGCCAGCCGGGCAACCGACTATGAATTACCCTTCGTGACCGACGAGAAGAAGGTGTTTCAGGGCCGGACCGACGGGGAAGGCCGCACGCCTGTCTTCCGTCTGCCGGTACGCATGCCCGATGCCGCCTTCGACCTGCGCGAACGCTTTGGCAGCGGCCCGTTTGGCGAGACGTTTCACCTGACCGACCATAACGGCAACGACCTGTTCAACATGCCTTATGTGCTGGTCACCTGCACCAGCCCGCCGCGCTTTTTCCGGGGCTATACCTATCGGAACGGGGATACCGCCTATACGGCCAGCGATGGTCCCATCAATATCCAGCTGCGGGTGCTGGACGACATCGACGAAATGCTGCCCAAGAGCTGCGAAGATGGCAGGAGCGAGGACGGTGACCATGTCGCGCTCCCGGCCACCAGCGGGATGGACAAGGAATGACCATGCTGCGCCGCCTGCCCTTGGTCTTCGCCGCTTCAGCTCTGCTGGCCGGTGTCCAGCTTCCTGCCCAGGTGCCGCATCAGCCAGCGCAGACGGCCATGGAACTGCTGGAAAAAGCGATAGAAGCCAAAAGGTCCGGCGATCATGCCGGTGCGCTCGTATTCTATAACCGGGCGGCTGACCTGCTGGCCGAGGACCCTTCCGGGCAGGACGGCTTAGGGCTGGTGGTCCGGGCGGATCTGCAACGCGACATTGCCCGGGCGTCCCATACTGCCGGTATCAGCGATCCCTGTGCGGCGCTGGCAAAGGGCAGGGCTTATCTCGATCAGGCCCGGCGTATACCATCGGCACTAGGGGACATGAACGTCGATCCAATTGCCGATGACATGGAGCAGCACCTGGAGCACGAAGGGCGCCGGATGCGCTGCGTGCAGCCGGGACCGCCGACCGACATGGGCACCCCTGACGCAGCGCTGGCGGGTCATTACTACCTGTCAGGCGTGATGGAGACCGGCTCGGAACTGCTGCTCAAGGCGGATGGCCGGTTCGAGTGGTATATCAGCTACGGCGCGGTCGATCAGGTGGCCAAGGGGCGCTGGGGCCGCGCGGGCAAGACGGTGACCCTTGCAGCCGATTTGCCCGCCGCGGATGCGCCGCTGCTGCGCGCCGATCAGGCGTTCCCGTGGGACGAGGCGGCCGAGCGCCGTCTGCGCGATGCGGAGCGCGCGCGGGCAGCCGCAGCGATTGCTGAGCGCTGCCCCTGGACCATTGGCGTGGCGGCTTCTCCCCCGCGGCTCCTGCCCGAAGATCGCCCCGCACCCGGCCCTGCCGAGCGGACGCGGGCGGTAGAAGCGAAGCGGATCGCGGAAACGGCCCGGGACGAGGCCAGCCGGGCGACCGCGAAAAGCGCGGCTGCAGGCGCAAGCGAGGCCGACCGCACGGCCGCCGAAGCCGCCATGGTGGCCTGGTACGAAGCGCAATATGAAATGGAGCAGGCCTACAGGGCCGCCGACATGCCGCCGCCGGATATTGGCGCCCCGGTAGTGCTGGGAGAATGTCAGCTCGCAATCGACGATGCCTCCGCCGATGCGCCGATCCCGCCTTCGCAATGGCGACGCGGCGTGGGGGTGGTGGTCGGCGATCCGGCCCGCGAAATGCGCCTGTCACACGTGGGCGTGACTTTTGTGTTCAGCGACGGCCACCGCGAGACAGCGGAAACCAGCCGGGGTGGCTGGGCCTTCGTTTCCCGGAGAGCCGGCGCGGTGGTCGAGCGACTCTTGCTCACCCTGCCGGAGCCTTCCGGGCGCTCGGCATCGCTACCGATCAAGCCATTGGCCGAGGGCGTGCAGACAGTTTCGGTCAACACGCAGCAACTGGTCGCGCCGCCCTTTGAGGTGATGCGGCTGGAGGTTCAGGGCCGCGATCTTATCCCGGAAAGCATGGGCCGCGGGCGCTACTCGCGCAATTGAGGGGGCACCCAGCCCGCAGTCCCGCACTCCGCCTCCGATCGCTTGTGGCCACGCGGGTCGAGGCAAACGGCCTGCCCGCCGCGATACCAGCTGTGTTCGCCATCCGAGGCCAGCGTGCAGCCGATGCAGGCCCAGGCACGACCCTTTATGAACGGGTGAGCCCCATCGTATAGCGCCGGGATCGCCAACTTCAGGCGGCGGTCGGCATAACCCAGCTTGTCGCCGATGCGCACCCGGACCAGGCCGTTCGCAAACTCATCTGGCGCGTTGTCGAAGGTTGGCACCAGCAGCGCATGGCCATCGCGCCGCACATAGGCATAGCCTGCTTCGCGGATGGCAAAGGTGGCCAGCCCATGGCGGTCGAACCGCAGTTGCCGCAGCGCGCCTGCTTCGACGGCATAACTGCCATCGGGGTTCGGGGCGGCGCAGTTGCCCAGCGATTCGAAAGTGCCATCCTTGAGCTTGGTGCAGGGCAAGGCTCTGCTGTCGGCGTTCCCGGCTGCGCGCACGGGATATAGGTCGCGCTCGCGCACATAGCCGCCGCGCGGGGTGCCGGGCGGATCGTACCAGGTGATCCGGACCATGCCGGGCAGCGACCAGGCCGCGCCATAGGTCTTGGTGACCCAAACGCCGGAACCGCGGGGCAGCGCGGCCCGGCCTTTCGGCACGAGGCGCAAACCCTCTTTGGCCTCTGCCAGTTCGAACAACTGCGGACCGGCCCGCGCGACGACGGCGGCACCGATCAGACTATTGCCGACATGGCCGGTCCGGTCGAGGCTGATCCGCCAGCGACAAGCGGCCGGACGGTTTGCATCGTCGGGGCCGGGCTCCAGCGTGATCTGATCGTTGAAGCCGCCGCGCGCCCGCGAACAGAGCGTGGTGGTAAAGGTGGCGGCAGGGCGCTGCGGATCCCGGGACTCGAGCTCATAACTCTCGCCCAGTTCGGGACGCTGGTACTGGGTGACCGGTCTTAATGGCCCGGCGAAGAACACCCGGCAATCGCCGTCATGCAAGTACCCGGACAGGGTGCCGGTTTCCCGATCGGCGGCAAGGATCAGCCGCTCGTCACCGAACTCGCCACTTTCCAGCGTGGGCGAGAGCTCGGCTGCCACGGCAACCGGTGCCACCATACTGCCCGCGATCATGAGGAGGAGAGGAGAATTAAAGCGCGCGAATAGTGTCATAACCCGGCCATCGCGCAACCAGCGGATGAGCGCCAGTGCTTGTTAGGGACGTCGTGATCGGTTAGCCGATAGGTATGCTGCGCCAAGCCGTCGTTTTGTTATTGCTCGCAGCGTCCCCTGCGCCAGCTTCGGACGGGGCTGACTTCGATCCGGCCGAGGTCGATATTGCCGATGCCATCAACTGCCACCTCGGCGCCCCGAGCTACAATGCCTTCGCCTGGGCCCTGAGCGGCGAGGAGAAGCTGGCTGAGCGCTTCGGCTGGCGAAGGATCGAGAGCCCCAATCCGTTCCTCGCCGAATATGAGTTGCCGCAGCCGGTGCTGGTTACTGGCACGTGGTCGACGCGCCGGATCGCGTTCAGCTCCAGCGGGATCATGGCAATATTGGATCTTGCCGACCCCGCCCGGATCGCCAGGGAAGAAGGCATCGTCAACGCACTGGACAGCGATGCCGCCATCGCGGAAATCGCCAGTGCCGTCCAAGCCGCTGGTGTTGCCACCCGTGACGAAGTCGAAGCGGAGACGCCGTTTCGCAAATTCCTCGGTCAGCGCATCCTCGCCGATGTAACTGAGCCGGCGAACGAGCCAGGCGGATTGGGCACGCACACCGTGATCGCGCGGTCTATCTCAAACGTCACCAGCCATCCGGGAAAGACCCTTTACGGTTGCTCATACCGGATTGAGCTGTTGGATCGTGACGGAAAGCCACTTTGACAGACGCGGAGGTTGGCGAATTGGTCTATCAGGTGTCGGACCCCGTCAAACTCAACCTGCATCATGTAGCAAGCATGCCGCCGCGCTGCGTTCGGTCTTGCCGCCACCAGCATACTGCAACGCATGGCTCTCGTCGAAGACAATGACTCCATCGAAGTTGTGTCCCAGCCAATCGACGATCTGCTGAACCCGCGAAACCGGGCCAACACGAGCATCGCTGTGTAGCGTGGCATAGGTCGTGAAAAGGATGCTCTGATCGAGCTCGATCAACGTGCCCTTGCGAAAGCGGACGGCCGCCTTGCAGACGCCGGGTGCAGCCTCGACCTTTTCTTAGGTTGCATCGATGGTCCAGCGTCCATCGAGATGGGCGACATGGGCTTCACCAGCATATATCACCGACTTCAACTGAGCTTCGGTGAGCGCCCCCCCGACCGGGCCGCCTGACCCTGCACTGAGCAAATACTGGATGGTTCCGAGCGCCATCGCGTCAGAGCCTGTTCAGCGGCAACTTGAGGAAGCTGACCTCGTTTTCTTCGGGTTCCGGATGTGAATAGGCGTCCAATCGGGCCCCCCTGTCGGCACGCAAAAGGGCCCCCCTTGCGAGGGCTGGCTTTACCTCGCCGTCGTCATCGACCTGTTCAATCGGCAGGTGCGCCGCTTTGCAATGGGCCAGCGTCTGACACGGGCGCTGGTGATGGAGGCGTTGCGGTTGGTCTGGTTCCGGCGGCGCCCGGCACCTGGTCTGATCTTCCGGTCGGTTTGCTGAAGGTCGACCGGCTCCACGGTATGCGCTTCGCCACGCGGCGTCAGGCCAAGGACGAGGTGATGGACTGGATTGGTTCTGCAATCATCGAAGGCTGCATTTGATGCTGGGCTATACCAGCCCGATGGCCTTCGAACAGAAATGGCTTGCCGGACAAATCAGCTTGGCAGCTTAGTCGCAATGTCAAGGGAGACGCACAACGAGGGCAAGGTCAGTTAGCCGAAGTTCTTTTTCTCGTAGATCATGGCGATCGTCTGCCCGTCCCAGACGTAGCAGAGATGGCGTTCCTGCCGGCAATTGGACAGGAGCCGAGGCCGGAATACCGCTGCGCATTCGCCGCCATCATGGCGGACACTGTCATAAACGATCCCGTCGGAGCCGGATTGCCTGAGCCCCCGCGCCATTTCTTGCGACATGGCGTAGCGCGTAGGGTGATACCAGGTTGGGATGCTCGCTTGCATCCCGCGAATGTCATGGAGGTCAGCTCTCAGATCCACTGCATAGACCCGCATATCGAGTTCCTGCGCCGGCTCATCGGTCGCCTCAAGAAAACGGATGCGGTGATGCTTTGTCTCCGCAACCGCTGTTTCGAGGTTCTGACTGGCATAGAACACGCCGTAACTGCCATCGGTAAAGCGATCGCCATCTGGCTTGAGATGCGTGAAAGCCGCCATGATCGGCGTAGTCCCGGGGCCTGAAACGCGGTCTTCGGTCGGCACCAGGGAAATCTCGCCGACTTCGTCGCGAAGACGGTCGTTGGTCATGGCCTCGATCTGGAAGACGGCTTCCAGATCATCGGGATCGGCGACCGCATCAAACAGCCCAACCGGCGGGAACCGGCTGGGAACGATCCGATAGCAAGGTCGCCACTCTATCCTGGCAACGGGAAGGTCGCTCATCCGCGCTGAGCGTCGATATACTGGCGCACCACATAGAGGTCAGCGACATTGCCCGAGGTCATGCGATCGATCGCGGTCCGGCCACCGAACACACTCGCCTTGTTTGGCTTGCGTACCCACTCGTTGGCGCTTTTGGGCAATAGAATTTGCAAGCCCTTGTAGATACCCATCACGTAGGAAATGCGCTCAAGCGCATCCTTCGGGATCGCCGCCACTGCGCCGCGCTTCCAGGACTGGAAGGTCGAGCGGCTATCGAGCCCGAGGACACGCATCTGCTCCTGCTCCTTCAGTCCCCAGGCCTCGGCGATCTTGAAGAAAGTCCGCAGGGCAGGCCCGGTCAGATCCTTGCGATCAGGATGTCTGGCAATGTTTCCAGCTTGCATACTCTTGGCTCCTGAGCCGTCATTTGTTCATTATGCCCTCAAAATGTCAATGAAAGATCAGAAACTAAACATTCTTTTGGGGGCAGCGCCTCTACGATACCGACCCCGGCGGAGTTGGTGGTGAGTTCCAGGGTCACGGTCACGGTTGCGGTGGACGGACAGCAAGCTCGAGCCCTTCTGCGTTATGCCGGCACAAGAGGGCCTTCCCGGTGCGAACGAACTGCAGGCCGTGGTCTTGTGAGAGCGGGTAACTTCTTCGGTAAAACCGGAACACCTGCTGGGTCTGGCACAGCAAACCTTGATCGCCGCAAAAATTGACGCTATTTTGCGTCATAATTAGTGGGAAAGTGCAATGGCGATTCAAAACTACGCTGACAACGGCGCGTTTGCTCCGCGCAAGATCGTCGACGCGCTGCGCACGACCAGCGACGAACTTGCACGCTCGCTGGGCCTCGGCAAGGACGCGATCCAGCGCAAAGACCGGATCGCGTCGACACGCACCCAGCGACGCCTTCGCCAGATGGTCGAGGTGCTGAACAAGGTGGAGCCGCGCTTGGGCTCGGCGCTGCTGGCCTACGCCTGGTACCGCTCGGAACCGCTGCCGGGTTTCTCGGGCCAGACCGCCATGCAGCTGGTACAGAGCAACCGGGCCGATGACGTGCTGACCTATATCGACGCGGTCGACGCCGGCGTCCACGCCTAGTCCAATGCATTTTACCGGGCTGCTCTACCGCGCCCATAATCCGGTTTGGTCCCGCGAACCCCTCTCAGGGGAGGGGGCGGCCAGGTTTGGCGGACGGTTCAATCGCATCGGGCGCACGGCCCTCTATACTTCCCTCGCCCCTGAGACCGCGCTGCGCGAGGCCAATCAGGTTGGCACACTCCAACCCACCACGCTGGTCGCTTATCAGGCCGACATCGGACCGTTACTCGATGGCCGCGATGCGGCTGCATTGCGGCCTTTCGGTATCACACCGGCTGAGCTTGTCGACCCGGCGTGGCGTGATCGGATGCTCTCAGGCAAGCCGGTCCCGACACAGGATCTGGCAGAAGCCGCGATCGCACGGGGCTATGCTGGCATCGTTGTCCCGAGCTACGCCCGCGGTGCCCCTGCGGACGCGCTCAATCTGGTCTTGTGGGACTGGGACGGGCGCGTCGCACTTGTTGATGACGACGACCGGCTTGGCCTTCGGTAAAGTCTGCATTGCGGCCAGGAACAGGGCCATCATTCTCTGGCTCAATTATCCTTGCAGATCAAAATCAGTGATTTTGATCTGCAAGGAACAGCCAGTCTTGCCCGGCCGCATCTTCAGCGGCTGTCGGCAATCTTGTCGCCTTGGTCGGATCGTCAGGATATTTCCCGCGGGCGATCGCATGGTCTGGGCAACCAGACTTGGCGCGCGGCTGTCGCGCGACAATCAGGATGAGAGCCGTGTTGCCTCATGGAGGAATGATCCTGAGCGGTTGATCACCGCCTCACGTAATATGTTCCCTACTATGTTGATCGACAGGATCGCCGAGGCGGATCGGCAGCCGGAACCGGACTCCCCGGTTTGCAAACAGGCAGGGGACCACGGCCTATTGGATCCGTGCGCGGAACCGGAAAGTGGCGGCAGACTGCGGTGTTGAAGCCTCAAGCTGCCCTTTGGGGTTGAGGCAGATAAACCGCACGTTTGGATCGTGACCGGAGATTGGGGTGTATGTGCAGGCGGAAAACGACAGTGGTGCTGTAGCGCCGTTCGAGAAGGCTACGTCAGTTGAATAGCTGAAGGTCATGCCGGCTCCGGTTTGCGCGAACCCGAGCGGTGTGCTCGCGGGGCCAGCGCCATCGTAGTCACCATTGTAAAAGGCCAGCTCGCTGGGCATTGCATCGACAATGAACAAGCTGTCGGCATCGGTTGGGACCTCGCCAGTGTTAGCGACACTGATGGTGTAAATGACCTCGTTACCGGGTGTGTAGAAACTGGAGGAAGAGTTGAATGGCTCGGACTGTTTTTCGACGCTG
>CALMYW010000249.1 GCA_937873665.1 uncultured Sphingorhabdus sp. | reverse complement strand
CGCCACCCGAGCCGTTCGGAGACGCTGCGCAGCTTCCTCGACATCGACTGAGCGCCACGCCCGTCGCGACACGCAAGAGCCCCGCTCCGGTGGGGCTTTTTCGTTCCACTACAATTCCCGGAAGCGGGCCTGTAGCTCAATGGTCAGAGCAGGGGACTCATAATCCCTTTTTAACGGGTGGCAGAGGCGGCGGTTTCGGCGCGCTCGGAAGACAAAAAGGGCCTATAGCTCAATCGGTTAGAGCAGCGGACTCATAATCCGTAGGTTTCAGGTTCAAGTCCTGATGGGCCCACCAACCCCTTCTGTTAGCCGTATGTTAGCCGTTTGTCTCAGGCTACACCTGTGTGCGCTAGCGCGAGGGTTCACACTGCATCCCCGCTTGAGGCGCGTCCGACCGAGCCACTCAAGGGCTCGAGTCGCGAGTCTCCCTCTCCTAAAACCGAGAGTGTGAATATGGAATCTGGGCGCCATCGGGTCTTGCCGATTACGGTACCTACGCAGCTCAGGCGACCTCATCCGTTGGTTGGGGACTTGCTCGCTGCCGCAAAGGACGCCGAGGAAGACAAGGGTGTATTGGCCCTCAATTACTCGATGGTCTTGCGGGTGCGGACCTCACGAAAGCGTCTAACGCGCGCGCTGATCCTGATCAACACGTTGATCAAGGAATTCGAGTCCCGCGGATACGGCGTCCGGATCGGAGAGCGTGTTGAGACCGAGCTCATCCTCGAAGAGGGGGCCATTTCTGTGCGGCTGGATGAGCGCACGAAACAAGTCGCTCCGCCTCCTCCGTCGCCTCGACCGAAGACCGGGCGGCTCCGTCCCTCCTACGAACCATGGCGTCCGGCCTATCTTCTCGTCGCAACGGGAGAGTTCACATTGAGCTTTGGGCGGTATCGCCTCTCTGGTTGCCGGCATTCTTGGCGAGATCGCCCCGGGGCGACCCTGGAGTCGCAATTGCACGAGGTGATGGAAGCCATTCCATCCTGGGAGGAGACGCTCAAGGCCAGGAGGCTTGAGAGGGAGGGTTTAGAGCTCCTGGCAATGGAGGCTCAGGCCCGGCGAGTAGCCAAAGCACGCGAGCAGGAGATTCTGAGACGACAGCGAGCGAGGTTGGTTGATGACCTATCCGCATGGGAGAACGCTGGGCGGCTGAGGCGTTATATCGCTGCGGTCCAAGACTCCTGTTGTCAAAGCAAAGAAAAGCGGGAGTGGCTGGATTGGGCGAACGATCAAGTGCGCCTATTGGATCCGCTTTGCTCGAGGCTCGAGGCTGTAACAGATCTCGCCATCAACTTGGATGCGCACTTCACGGGTAACCCAATGTGGGAGAAGCCTGCGAAGGACTGGTGGAGCCCGTAGTTGACGTCGAGTGGATAGACGAAACGGATGCGGAAGGCTCTGCAGGCCCCACACTGTCCTGCACCCAGGTCGACTGCAATAAAAGTTATTGTTGGGCGAAACCTGATTCCGCCCAAAAAATAGACACACGGAAGCCAGTTACCCAACACCGACGGTCTAGTTCCAGTTCCCAACATTCTTTCTTACCCTTCTTCGGAGCATGCTTTGAGCCAATCCGCGAGCGATGGCTACAATTCAGGACAGGGAACGGGGGATAGACATGTCAGGCGCGTGCAAATGGATTCGGGGCGCAAGTTCGGTAGGCGCTGAAGTAAATCAATTCTGGTCTGGAAGTTATGAAGCCGAAAGCTTTGGTGTAGCGGAGCCGAGTGCCCATCCGACGGCGAAGGCTCCGTGACCCACCATCCGTTTATCCAGCCGCGCCTGCGACTTATCGAATGGGTGCGCGGCCAGTTGGTTGGCCCTCCGCGAAAAGAAAGCGCCGATGGCCCAGATCTGCAAGGTGTATTGCCGACCGAACGCTTCCCGTGCGGGGCCATCTACCCCGTGTCGTCGTCCGGCGAAGGCATCGATCCTGTCTGTGACGAGGTGGAGGACGCCGAGAAGGCAGCGAGTGTTTCGGTCGAAGACGGCGCCGAGCCCGCTATCGTGCGCCGCTACATTCCGCCATCTTCGCTGGGTTTTTCCTTCTTCATCAAGGGTG
Source organism: uncultured Sphingorhabdus sp. (assembly GCA_937873665.1). The sequence goes on along the minus strand of CALMYW010000249.1, from coordinate 9,414 downwards.
CGCACATTCAGTTGCAGCTGTTGTGCTCGGCCGTTCGCTACGAGCGCACCGAGCGCGATGAGCTCGGACGCTACAAGAACGAATGGAGCCGGCGGTCGCTGCCTCCTGATGCCGCCAGCGAAGAAGTTGTCAACGTCTCCTGTCCAGGCAAGGAGCAACATCAAAGCCTTGGGGTGCTTGCCGAGCGCGCTCGGCTTGACGTTCTCTGGCGACGCTTTGCCGATGGCTGGATCATCACTGTCACGCTCTGCAATACGCAGGTCGTTGCCGACGATACGTCCGGGTTCGCACTGGAGCGGGCGGAAAAGACGCTGTTCGAAGCCAGCCTCCGGTGTGTGATCGATGCCGGCGAGGTGGGCGAGTATCCGCGGGTGGATCGGACGCTGCTGGATACCGAAGAACAGGAAATCGAACTGCAGTACCCGGCGCAGTCCACCCAGGCCGTCGGGCAGGGCTGCGCACCAGATGGGGCGAGGGACAATGGCCGTGTTACCGAGCTGTGCACACAGCCCATGCCTGTCGTGGAAGTGCCGCAGATGACCGCCGATACGGGTTCGGGTGGCGACGCTGCGTTGTCCCTGGCGGTGCTGTCGCGACTTGACGACTGCCTCGACCCACTTACATCCGAACTGCCGGCTTTCGTGGAGGGCTACGCGGCCTGGGTGATCCAGCAGAAAGAGACGCTTTCCGGATTGTCGGTGGACGATGGTGCGGCGGCAGAACGCATCTGCCGACGCATTGAAACAACAGTCAAGCGTATGCGTGGCGGTTTGGCGCTGCTAGGCAAGGACGAGCAAGTCCGGCTGGCCTTTGCGCTGGCCAATCGCGCCATGCTCGATCAGATGCGACAGCATGACACCGTGCAAGGCAAGCCGCGCGGCGATGACGCCTATCGCTGGCGACCGTTCCAATTGGCCTTCCTGCTCACCGTACTCGATTCCGCCGCCGACCCGGACAGCGAAGACCGCGATACGGTGGACCTCATCTGGTTCCCGACCGGTGGCGGCAAAACCGAAGCCTATCTCGGGTTGATTGCGTTTCAGATCGCATTGCGGCGCTTGCGGCATCCCGATACCGGTGGCGGCACCTGCGTGCTGATGCGCTACACCCTGCGGCTCTTGACGCGTGATCAGTTCCTGCGCGCGTCGCGCTTGATATGCGCGCTGGAACGGCTTCGACGCGAGCGCAAAGACCTCGGGACGGAGTCGGTCAGCATCGGTCTGTGGGTCGGAAATGCCACCAGCCCGAATACTTTCGCGGATGCCGAAAAGCTGGTGGGCGAGGCAATTGCAAGTGGAGAGTCCCCACCCCTGGTGCTCGATAGATGCCCGTGGTGCGGGCACCGCTTCGATCCGCGGTCTAGCTATCAGGCCAGCGACAAGCAGTTCGCTTTTCATTGTGGCAATCCGCTATGCGAACTCCGGGGCCCATTGCCTTGCAATGTGGTGGACGAGGCGCTCTATGACCATCCGCCGACCATGCTGGTGGCCACCGTGGACAAGTTCGCGCGGCTGGCCTGGGAAGAACGTGCCAGCGCGTTCTTTGGCGGTGTGCAGCACAGACCTCCTGAGCTCATCATCCAGGACGAGTTGCACCTGATTGCCAGTGCGCTGGGTTCTGTCGCGGGTCTATACGAGGCTGGGCTGGATACCGTGCTGCGCCTGCGCGGCATCTACCCCAAGTACATCGCCTCCACGGCCACAATCCGCATGGCAACCCAACAGGTTCGCCGGCTCTACGGCCGTGATGTGTCCGTTTTTCCGCCATCCGGATTGAGTCGTGACGATTCCTACTTCGCGCGCACTGTGCCGTTGACGCAGCGCCCTGGACGAATGTACGTCGGCTATCTGGCCCCAATGCTCAACCGCCAGAAGTGTTTCGCACCCATCGCGGCCGCCCTGTTGCTGGCACCCCATACTTTGTTCAAGGACGATCAGGAGCGGGACGCGTTGCTCGACGCATGGTGGACGCAGGTTGTCTATCACGGCAGCCTGAAGGGCGTGGGCAACAGCCATACCGCCTTCGTGAGCGACGTCGGCGAGTTCATGCGCTTGCTGGATTCGCAATCAAATGCGCGCAGTCAAGCCAGCCTTGCACAGCTGACCAGCCTACAGACGGCACAGGAGAACAGCGCCATCTTCACCCGACTTGGGCTGAAGCGGGATGCGGACGGATCCTTGGATGCAGTTCTGGCCACCAACATGGTCTCGGTGGGGCTGGACGTTGCGCGCCTTGCCCTGATGACGATCAACGGCCAACCGCTGACCACCGCCGAGTATATCCAGGCGAGCAGCCGGGTCGGTCGCAGCGAGGTGCCCGGCGTCGTGTTCATGAACTACTACCGGGATCAGGCGCGCAGCCTCTCGCATTACGAAAGTTTCCGTCCTTATCACGAGGCTTTCTATCGGTTTGTCGAGCCGACCAGCGTGACGCCCTACACCTACCAAGCACGGCAACGCGCACTGCATGCAGCGCTGGTGATCGTCATGCGCCACGCACGCACGGGCCTTGCGAGCAACGACGCCGCAGCCAATTTCGATCCTGGCAATGCTGGCGTGGAAAAAGCCATTAGGGAGTTCAAGCGGCGCTGTGGCCAGTCTGCAAGTGACCACAACCAGCAAGCGGAGATCGAGGCGCATGTCGACAGCTTGGTGGCCGCTTGGCGGAACGAAGTTGAACGGTGCCGAGATTCGAGGCGCGCGCTGCGTTATCAGGTTCCGGGAAACGACAATGCGGCAGACCGATTGATCTACAACCATGACGACCGCATCAGGGGGCTTTGGCCAACCCTGCAATCGCTGCGCAATGTCGAAAACTCCGCATTGCTCAAGGTGCTTTAAGCCATGCCAAATCACCTGATCCCGATTCGCCTGTCGCATTTGCTGGCTCAAAGCGGGGTCGGTGCCATCGTGCGCGGTCCTGACGAACTGGTGGTTATTCGCGACATCCGGCAGTGGACAGACAAGCACGGACAACCCGGAGGCAACGTTATCCCCTATGTGGAACGCGTCCGCGCGGCGCTGGGAGTCACCGAAGTTCTCCGTGAGCCACCCGTTGCACGCGAGGGTGCCCATGGCCAGATCGATGGCGTTTGCGTCCCGGTATCACGCTTTCCGGCGTGGGCGCGTTGCCCGCAATGCGGTTGCCTCTACAAGAACCCATGGCCGAAAGACGGAGGAGAACCTCCGCGATGCGTTCAGACGGATTGCAGGAGGAAGCCGAGACTTGTACAGGTGACGTGGGTGCTGGCCGATCCGGCAGGCTACCTCGCCGAGGTGCCTTGGCACCATCTGCTGCACAGAGACGCCCGTGCACCAGAGCAGCGAGGCTGCAAGGTCGATGACCAGATGCAGCTGGTCGAGACTGGAGCGTTACGATCCTTGCGTTGCAAGACCTGCAAAGCCGAAACAGCATTTCGGGGCGATGAACGCCTAGGTTTCGGGAGACAATGGCAGCAACCCTGGACGCATGATGATCTTGCGCTCGTCAGGGAGCAGCCAAATGCCACGCCCGATCAGCTGGCGCAGGTGCTGGCGATCAACGACACGCGCGTCTATACGCCCGCCTGGGGGCTCGCATTGGTGATCCCGCCAGAATCCAGAGTCCGCAAAGGGACGGCCGTGGATCGCCTGTACCGCAGCACCCAGGATCGTAGGACCATCGACGCTGCACGAACACCCTTGGCGAGGAAGGCTGCGATCAGGCAGATCGCCCAGGAGTACCGCTGTACGACGATTGAGGTCGAGGCCGCACTTCAGGAAATCGAACAAGGCTACCCTTCGTTCGATGCCGTCTTTACTCCCGGACAGCTCCGGGAAAGCGAGTTCGATGCGTTTCTCGAGACACTGCCCGACCAGCATCCCGATGAGGATCTGGTGACGCATGATCAGTCCCATGCTTGGCAGCTATTGGCCCAGGACGAGGTAACCGGCGAGGAAATGCGCCGACTCGTTCTTGGGGTAAAGCACCTGGTGCGGGTGGACCGGCTCAAAGCAGTGAAGGTGTTCAAGGGATTCAGCCGTCTTAACGGAAAGGACTTAGTGCCACCAGATATCGTGGGCTCATCCGACTGGCTCCCGGCTGTCGAGCTGTACGGCGAGGGCATTTTCATCGCGCTCGACGAGGACCGGCTCACACGCTGGAGTCAGAAAGACGCGGTCAACGCGCGACTACAGCAGCTACTTCCCCGTTTCGCCCAATCCGGGAGGGATGCGCCGAACCCATTGACCGCCCGTTTTCTATTGCTACATACCCTGTCGCATCTGCTGATGCGACAGATCGAGGCTGAGGGCGGCTATCCGGCAGCATCGCTATCGGAGGTCATTTACAGTGCGGATGCTCCCAAGCCGATGGCCGGGATACTGATTCATGTCGCCGTTCCGGATATCGCGGGATCTCTCGGCGGGTTGGCCGAAATTGCCGAGCCGCGTCGCTTTCTAGGCATTCTGATACGCGCGCTGGAGCACGCCCGATGGTGTTCGCTCGACCCGGTGTGCAGCGAGCACGATGGCCAAGGGCCAGGCCTCCTGAATCGGGCTGCCTGCCACGCGTGCGCATTGGTGCCGGAACCCGCCTGTGAGTACGGCAACACATTGCTGGATCGCGCGTTTGTGAAGGGTACATACGGCGACCTGCCCGCGTATTTCGGGATGCCCTAGCCATGCCCGTCGATAGAACCCGTCGATTCGCCCTGCCAAACGTCCAGGACCTGAGTAAGGACCAGGACGCGGCGCTTGCCCTGCCACTGGACGGACAGCACTTGATCGTGGGCGGCCCGGGAACTGGCAAGTCGGTTGTCGCGCTACTCCGTGTGCGTCGCCTGGCAACAGAGAGTAAGAACTATCGCTTCCTTGCTTACAACAAGTTATTGGATCAATCGAGCCGCCACTTGTTTGGGAACGAGTTGAATGCCTTCACTCTGGATGCCTGGTTCCGAAGACTCTGGAAATCTCTCTTCAGAGAGAATGTCCCGCTTCTACAAGCTGATCACCCCGGTGGGTACCAACCCATTGCCTGGCAGAGTGTGAAGAACCGCCTGCAGAACGGCGCCCTTCCCCAGCATTCATACAGTCTTCCATTCCTTGTCATCGACGAAGGGCAGGACATGCCACCAGCGTTCTATAACGCGCTGGCGAATCTTAAGTTCGAGAATTTCTACGTCGTTGCCGACCAGAACCAACAGATTCATCCCGAAAAGTGCAGCGCGCGCCAGGACATCGAGAACGCATTGGCGATTGCTCCTGCAGATACATTGGAGCTGCAAGCGAACTACCGTAATACCCGTCCCATTGCTCAGTTGGCGCAACATTTCTATCCAGGTGATCCGGCTAGCCCGAAGCCCGAGCTCCCTACGGCGAAGCCTGGGGCGTCCACTCCCGAACTCTGGAGTTACGGCAATGGTGCAGCGCAGACCCTCGAAGGCATCGCCGAGCGCATTCTGCAGACCTCGGATCGAAATCCGCGGAAGTTGATTGGAATCATCACGCCCAATAACCGCGTTCGAGAGAAGTTCGTAGACGTCCTCAGCCGCTCGAGCCCCGTCCTCGATCACGACAAGCCAGAGATCAGAACGTTTGAATCGGGCCAGCAGGAAGCCATCGATTTCGGGGTTGGCGGGGTCATGGTGATCAACGCGCAGTCGTGCAAAGGCCTGGAATTCGATACTGCCATTCTGGCGGATATCGATGAGCACCAACCCCGGCGTAACTCCGATGCGTTGAAGAAACGGTTTTACGTGATGGTGGCGCGTGCGCGTGAGCAAATCATCCTATTGCGCGCCGGCAATCCGGTGCCAGCCATCGAAGAACTCTTACCGCGAGATCAGGCCTTCCTGGCCAGGAAATAAACATGACCACGCGAAAAAAAGTGACAGATCAGGCAAAGCCACCGGCCAAGCGAGCACGCAAGAAAGCAGAGCCCGAGCTGGCGGGAGGCTTGTTCAGTGAAGGTGCTGAAGAAGAAGCACCGGCAACCGATTCCGAAATGCAGCATCCGGATTTGCATAGTGAAATTGCGCTGACCCCGAGCGCCGCGTCGACTGGGTCGGAACCGTTGGTCTCATCCACGGTAAAGCTAGAGTCGCCCCCGGAACCTTTGGAATCAAAGACGTCCAGCGAGGAGCGAGGCGACGAAGCGGCTCAAACCTGGCTATTGGTGACGAATCACCTGAATCTGCTCCACATGCTGGCAGCCGGCCTTGTGACGGGGCCAGCAGGATTTTTCGGCAAGCACTACCGTGATCCATCCAGTGAGCTGTCTGGCCAGTTGCCCCTCTTCCGTGGCAGCGTCCCGGACGCCGCGATACAGCAAGCCATCAGCGAGCGGAAGCATCTGCGTCCTTGTATCGCTGAGCTAGATCTCGCAGGGCTCATGGGATCGGTTAGCGTGGTGTCGCGTGATGGCGTGGTGTCTTCCAGCATGTTGCCTTTGCCCATCGGTTCGGATGCACGGGCGCTTCTGCTTCGGGCGCCTTTACCAGTGACCTTGCTGAAACGGCTGGTATTTCGTTCTTCATCTGATCGCGAAGATTTTGAGGCAGCTGCACGCAGTGTCGCCAATGTCAATTTGTCCGGTCTGGGCGTCGACGTGTCCGAAGAGTTCTTCAACGCAGCCGAGTCTGTCCTGTGGCCCCTTCCAGATCAGTCGCAAGACATCACGCAGGACAAATCTCTCGATCTGCCACCTGCAAGAGGCCAGGCAATTGGGGGCTGCGTTGCCATGCTTTATCACCTCGCGAATCAAAGCGACTTGAGTTGCTCGGTGTATCGCATGGTCACTGGTGCCGGGGATGCCAAGGACTATGCTGTTGCGCAGCGCGATCCGGTCCTAGCAGAGTTGGTGCCTTGGATCGAATCCGGTGGCCTCCGTCCTGAAAGTTCGGTGCAGGCACGCCTGTACTGGGGTGCCGTGAATGCATTGGTGGACGCCCGGCTGCATGGCTTGTCGGAAAGGCCGGTCGACGTCGTTCTTGGTTTCTTGGAGGACCAAGTTTCTACTCTCCAGGATGTCGGCTATCGATCCCGTCTGGAGAAGCTGATCGCCGACATGCGGAGCACGTTTGGTTTGGGTGGCGGCACGATCACTCAGCTTTTTGAGCATCACAAAGGTACGCTGTCGCGCCCTTTGCTGCTGTTCTGTCTGCGCGAACGATGCGTGGATCTTCTTGAGTTTTCGCATCCAGACCTAAGTGATGAAGAACTCGTGCTGGCAGCGATTCTGTTCGGGGTTCGCGACGGCTGGCGGGATTTGCCTGTTGAGCTGCGCGCTCCAAAAGAGCTCTCTCGGTTTGTGCAGTACCGCATGTTCGAGGTTGAGTTCACGCCGCGCAGCGCTGGACTTTCGCTGGTTCATGCTCCCAAGCGCCCAATCCCGCTTGGCGAACTAATCATGCGTGGCGATGGCGCGTGGACCGACGGGCAAAATGCATTGTTGGCCAACGTAGTCGTTGGTTTCGGTTGGAACGATTGCATCGTTTCTCGCATTCGATTGTCGCAAGGTCAGTATCGTCTGAACGTTTCGGCCGAAGGTGTCGAGGTTGTCGTGCGCGGGGGCATCCAGTCGCCAACGATAGAGATCGACAAGAAAGCTTTACTGAAGAGGACATCCCAATGGCCGCCATTGCCTCACGACATCGAAGGTAAAGTGAGAGCGGCGCTGGATTCCAGAGACTGATCATGAGAATGATCCCTAGTCAGCCGCTGGATACGCAAAGTCGGGCGGAACTCAGAGTCTTCGACCAGTTGCGCGCATGTTTTGCCGGAGCGGATCAGCATGGCTGGTTTGCCATGCACTCGCTCAATCTCCCGCGGCATGAATATAAGCGCTTCGGTGAGGCTGATTTCGTCGTATGCGGCCCAGACGGATTGTTCGTGCTGGAAGTCAAGGGCGGTGACGTTTCATGTCGCGATGGAGTATGGGAAACGAGAAACCGGTATGGCTCCGTTGACCCGTTGAGGGAGTCGCCCTTCAGGCAGGCAGAGGGCGCACTTCATGCTCTACGAAAAAAGCTACCAGCTGAGCTCGCCAGCGCTTTCGTCTTCGGGTATGCAGTCGTCATGCCGGATGTCGGAGGTCTGCCCGAAAGTGCGGAATGGGATAGGGCGGTGCTCGCGGATGCCAGGAGTTTCCGCCAGTTTGAGCAGTGGCTGGAAAAGCTGATCTCTCACTGGCGCAACAAGGACCGGAGCGGCGCAAGAGCAAGCGCTGACCAGTTGCGCCGGCTTCGGCAGTTCTTGCGCCCCGAGTTCGAGGCGGTGATGCCATTGCATGCATCGGCGCATGCCATCGAAATGCGTGTTGTGCAGCTGACAGAAGATCAGCTCCGCTACCTTGATGTCGTTGAAGTGAACGATCGCGTCATTTGTTCGGGAGGGGCCGGAACGGGAAAGACGATGATGGCGCTGGAGCTCGCCAAGCGTTGGAGTGCATCCGGCATGAAAGTTGCGCTTGCTTGCCACTCTCCGTGGCTCAAGGCCTTTCTCGAAAAATCCGCTCCGCCCGGGGTGACAGTATCACTCGCGAGCTCCGCTCCCGTTACAGCGAAGCGCGCCGGAATTGAAAAGTTTGATGCACTGATCGTCGATGAAGGACAGGATGTGCTGAACATGGACGCATTGGGGTGTCTGGACAGCATTCTGCTTGACGGGCTTGACGGCGGGCGATGGAGCTTCTTCCATGACGCGAACAACCAGTCTGGATTGTGCGGCGAGTATCGGCCGGATGCTTACGAGTATCTCGCGGGTCTCGGGGCTGCTCGCATTCCATTAAAAACCAACTGCCGCAATTCTTTGCCTATTCTGGAGCGGGTGCAAAAGTCACTCGATGCAGATTTGGGGATGTCCGCTGTTGGAAATGGCCCGGCGGTACGTGAGATTACGGTCGCCAGCAGGGAGGATGCTGCTGTCGCGTTGCACAAAGAACTCCTCAATCTGATTAAGGAGGAAGGCTTCAGCCCGTCGGACATTGTCATTCTCTCGCCGAAGCCTTATTCGCAGTCTTGCGTGTCAATAATGGAGGAAGCCGCGGGAATACAAGTTGTGGTGCTGGACTCCTACTCTCCTCGAGGCACTGGTAGTGGCGCTGTCGGTTTCGCACAGATCGAAAACTTCAAGGGCTTGGAAAGTTCGGTGGTTTGGCTCGTTGACATGGATGTTCCCAGCGTGAAGTCATCTTTGCGGACATCGCACTACGTTGGAATGACCAGGGCGCGCGCACTGCTTGGAATGATTTGCGTTGATCCAAGCGAATGATGTCGATGCCAGCGTGTTTCAACTCTTGGCGGCGGATCTGTTCTCGCACTGCCCGCGCTTTGGGGAGGCCGCGTACGATGCGGCGGGCCCTGTTTAAGCGCTGGTAAACGCCAACCCGCTGAAATTTTCGAAACATCAGGATCCGAATTCGTGACAAACCTTGCCC
>CALMYW010000248.1 GCA_937873665.1 uncultured Sphingorhabdus sp. | reverse complement strand
GCTGTCCGGGTTGGGGGCGTAATAGGCCGAGGATACCTGCTCGAAGACCTGCGCCTGGATCGCCTGATCCGAAGTCGCACCATAGGCCTTGGCCAGATCGAGCGTGATCTCGCCAGCGGCGAGCGCCTCGAAGACAACCGGAGCAAGCGTGGCCAGACGCAGGCGTCCCTCGACGAAGCGAACGGTGAGCCCGAAGCGGCGAGCGACGTCTTCGATGGAGGTGCCGCCCTCGATCAGCGAGGCAAAGGCAACGGCTTCGTCGGCCGGGTTCATCGCGAGGCGGTGGAAGTTTTCGGCAAGGCTGGTCTCGACCGCAGCTTCCGCCGTGTCTTCAAGGACCAGGCAGGTCACCTGGTGATCGCGCGGCAGCACCTTGTCGTCGGCGAGCGCAAGCATCGCGCGGCGGCGGCGCTCGCCGGCTTCGACCTCGAACTTGCCCCTGGCCGCAGGCCGGACAATGAGGTTCTGCAAGAGACCGAGCGCGGCAATGCTCGCTGCGAGTTCAGCATCGGCTGCGGCGTCGGAATGCTTGCGAACATTGCGGGGGGACTGGACGAGCTTGTTCAACGGAATCGTTCTGATCATGGCACACACTCCTGATTGTGAGCCCGGCAGACCGACCATCGGCGCCCAATCGGCTCATCAAGGCAAAGCCCACTCCCCTCTCTTCTTGCGTATCGGGATCACCTGCCAATGACCGGTCCAGGGCCGCTGCCTGTTTCGGTTTCAATGCCGCTTGAGGGAGGTGAATACAGAATTGTAATTGGACAAGCCGAACGTTCCGAAATCCCGATTCGGCCACGCATGATGGGGTCAATTCGCTCCGAATTGCGAAGTTTCAGAGAAATTCAATCTGACAAGCGACACTTGACGCTTGGCAGAAATTTGCGTATCAAGCGGCGTGGAAATCGAGAGCATCTCGCACAAGGCGCTGCGAAGCTTTGCCGAAACCGGCAAGGCCAAGGGACTGCCAGGAAATCTGGTGGCGCGCCTTCGCAATATGCTCGCCTGGCTGTCGGTAATCGAGATGGCTGACGAACTTCTGGTGCCGCCAAATTTCGGCGCGCATCTGCTGAGCGGGGACAGGGCTGGCACCTGGTCCCTGACCGTGACGCGCAACTGGCGAATGACATTCCGGATCAACGCGGCGAACGCCATCGAGGATCTGGATCTGGAGGATTATCACTGATGGCTATCAAGCTTCACCCCAGCTTTGCGGTTCATGCCGGTGTCTGGCTGCGCACTGAGATCGTCGAGCCGCATGGCCTCACCGTTTCGGCCGCAGCCGAGAAGCTCGGTGTCTCGCGCCAGGCGATGAGCAGCCTGCTCAATGGCCGGGCCGGCATATCGGCCGAGATGGCGATCCGGTTTGAAAAGGCGTTCGGCCTCAGGGCAGACAGTCTGCTGCGGATGCAGGCGGCGCACGACCTTGCCGAGGCTCGCCGCCACGAAAAGGACATCAAGGTCGAAAAGATCGCCGCCTGATCCGTCATCGCAGCGGATCTACCGGGTAAGACGGGCCAAGATCGCGTTCGCCTGGTCCGTGGGCACAAACAGGCGCGTCTGATACCGGATGATTTCCGTGAAGCAGCCCTGAGCCTTGTACCAGTCGAGCCGAGCGGCCGACCAACCAGCAAGCTCAAGTCGCTGCGCGCCGTTGACGAGGCTTCGCTTGAGGGTCAGCGCCTCCCTGCCCCGCACTTCCATCGGGCGACCCGATCGCATGACAGCCTGCACGATATCTTCGGCAGACAAGACGCTGGCCTCCTCAAGGCCAAGCGTACGGCACAGGTCGGGCACACTATGGACCGGCACTTCTCGGCCAAGGAGCGAACTCCCATCCTTTGCCGCGATCCGGCTGACCCGGACGTAGTCCGAAGGCAGCTTGTCCCAGACAGGCAGGAGCAGTCCGGTAGCCAAGTGAAGCCGTTCACGCTTGCAGCTTGACGTCGCCTCATCGACCTCGGCCTGCCACAGGCGTTCGAACTCCGGCTGTTCGATCACCTCCCAGCTGCTCTCGGCGAGTTGCTCTGCGGGAATATGCGTGCGCTTGAGCGGGCGGATCATCTCAAAACGAGCGATGCGTGTGCCCTCGTCAGAGAGCAGGCTGCGCGCCGGGACCAGCAGAGCGACACGGCCGGACCGGGCGTTATGCATCAGGCGATGCCGCGCGGTGTCGAGACCAAAGTGTTCGCCGAGCCGTTTGAGCGTCAGCGGCTTCAGAGCCCGGGCAATCTCCAGCTCCAGCAGATGCGTGGTCGCCCCGGACATGGCATCGGTTCGCAGCAGCGTATCGGAGATGACTTCGAAGCTTTCGACCGCGATCGTCTCAACGCCAAGATCGAGGGTTCCAGCTTGCCGTGCGGCATCGACCCGTGCCTCAACCAGGGAGATGAACTCGTCGAAGATCGCGTTTTGCAGCGCGATCGGCAGCGCCAGGATGCGATTGAGCCAGCGCTGGATCGACGGCAGATCGTCTACCAAACTCCCGTCAGCACCCTCAATCCTTAGCCCGGTCAGGTCCTGAAACCTGGACAGGCCGACAGCCTCGAGTTTGCCCATGAACAGAAGCCCGAACCAGCGGTTCAGCGCTTCCTTGGCATATGTGCTTTCAAGGTTGTCGGAGGGATCGAAGAGGTTTTGACCGCCAGTCTGGCGTTGGCCACGGGTCAGCGCACCGAGGCTGTCAAGCCGCCGGGCAATCGTCGAGATGAACCGGCGTTCGCCGCGAACGTCGGTCGTGACCGGCCGGAACAAGGGCGCAGAAGCCTGATTTGTGCGGTTGGTGCGGCCAAGCCCCTGGATGGCGGCATCCGCCCTCCAGCCAGGCTCCAGAAGGAAATGGACGCGCCGTGCCTGGTTCCGGACGGAAAGGTCAGCATGGTAGCTGCGCCCCGTGCCACCGGCATCGGAAAAGACCAGGATGCGCTTGCTGCCATCCATGAAGGCCTGGGTCTCGGCGATGTTGGCGC
>CALMYW010000247.1 GCA_937873665.1 uncultured Sphingorhabdus sp. | reverse complement strand
ATGAGATTATCTTTGCGTGCCGCCTTGCTGGCGGGCGCGCTCGTTGCCAGTAGCGGGGCGGCCCACGCCGAACCCGTGAGTCTGGCGCAGGCGCTCGCCCAAGGGGCGGAACAATCGCCGCGCATATCGGAAGCGAAGGCGAAAGCCGACGCTGCCGAAGCGCGGGCGCGGCAGGCGGGAGCCTCGCCCAATCCCGAATTAAGCGTTGAGGTCGAGAATTTTGCCGGAACCGGCGCATTCCAAGGGCTTCGCAGCACCGAGACGACACTCGCGCTGAGCCAGCGGATCGAACTGGGCGGCAAGCGGAGCGCCCGCGTTGCGGTCGCATCGTCCGAGCGCGACTTCGCCTTTCTGTCGTTCCGCGCAGCCGAGGCCGATCTTGCGCGCGATATTCGCATTGCCCATGCCGAGCTGCGCGCCGCCGAAGACCGCGCCATGCTGGCGCGCGAGAATGTCGGCCAGGCGCGCGAACTGGCGCGCACCGCGAAGCTGCTGGTAGAAGCCGGACGCGATCCGCCATTGCGCCAGCTTCGCGCCGAGGCCGGGTTGGCCGAAGCGCAGGCCGAGGAAGCCCGCGCCTTTGGCGAATTGCTCGCTGCCCGCCGCATGTTGGCTGACCTGATCGGCAGCAACGATACCGAACTGTCAGCGACGCCGATCTACGATGAGGCCGCACCCGGCGCATTGCCGCCAGCAACGCCGTCGCTCGACGAACAGCTTGCCGCCGCCGAGCGCGATACGGCATCGGCGCGCATCCGGGTTGCACGCGCCGATGCCGTTCCCGATGTCACCGCCAGCGGCGGGGTGCGGCGCATAAACGACGGGCGCGAAACTGCTTTCGTTGCCGGTTTTTCAATCCCCTTGCCGTTCCGCGACCGCAATCGCGGCGGGATCGAAGCGGCGCAGTCGGACGCGCTTGCTGGCGAAGCGGCGCTGGCACAGGCGCGGCTCAATGCCCGCCGCGCGCAGCATGACGCGCGAATGCTGCTTGGGGCAGCCGATGCGCGGGAAGAGGCGCTATCAGGGCCGTCGCTGGCACAGGCCGAAGAAGCCGTGCGGCTCGCCCGGATCGGTTACGGCGCGGGCAAGTTCGGCCTGCTCGAACTGCTCGACGCGCAAGCCGCGCTCACCACCGCAAAAACCGCGCTGATCGAGGCTCGCCTCGACCGCGCCCGTGCGCTTGCCGCACTGATCCGCGCCAATGCGCGCGCAGGGGATTGATCCATGACCGAAGACACAAACAGGACAAAACTGATCGCCGGAGTAGCCATCGCGGCGCTCGTGTTGGGCGGAGGCGGCGTGATGCTTGGTCGCACCGTGTTTGCGCCCACTGCCGCAACCGCGCCTGCTGAAGAGGGCGAGCATGGCGAGGAGGAAACGCATGGCCCCGAGGGTTTCATTGCGATGGATGCCGCGCGGGCGCAGGCCGCCGGAATCGTCACCGAAGCGGTCAGCTCCGGCGGGCTGGCCTCGGAGATCATCGCGCAGGGTTTCGTTGCCACCACTTCGGAGGGCGAGGCCATTCTGACCGCGCGAGCCGATGGGGCAATCGTCCATATCACCCAGCACCTTGGCGATAATGTGCGGCAGGGCGAGACCATCGCGCTCCTCGAAAGTCGCGAAGCGGCGACGCTGACCGCTGACCGAAGCGCGGCAGCAGCGCGGGTCGCGGCGGCGCGATCCGCCTACAATCGCGAGAAGCGGCTATTCGATGCGCGCGTGACGGCGCGGCAGGATCTTGAGGCAGCGCAGGCGACGCTTGCCGAAGCCGAGGCCGAATTGCGCCGCGCTCAATCGGCGGCTGGCGCTTCCAAGCTCGCGGGCGATGGCAGAACAATGGCCATAGTCAGCCCGATTGCCGGCAGGCTGACCAAGGCCGATGCCCGGCTTGGCGCCTATGTGCTGGCCGGAACCGACCTGTTCCATGTTGCCGATCCCAACCGTTTGCAGGTCAACGCCTCGGTGTTGCCCACCGACGCCCGCCGCGTATCCGTTGGCGATACCGCTGTCATCGAACTGGCCGATGGCGAAACCCGCACCGCGACTGTTCATTCGATCACTCCCGCGCTTGACGCGCAGAGCAAAACCGCGACCTTGGTGCTGTTGCCCCAAGGCGCGGCCCAACTGACCGCAGGCCAGGGCGTGCGCGTGCGCGTGCGCCCCGGCGGTCAGCCGAGCGACGGTCGCATGACCTTGCCCGAAGAATCGGTGCAGACGGTCGAAGGCAAGAACATGGTCTTCGTGCGCGGCCCCAAGGGCTTTCAGGCCACCGAAGTCGTGATCGGCGAGCGCAGCGGCGGGCGGATCGAGATCATCAGCGGGATTTCCGCTGGCGCCGTCGTCGCGACCAAGGGCGCGTTCCTTCTCAAAGCCGAACTTGGCAAAGGCGAGGCGGAGCATTGAGATGATCGAAAAACTTCTCGACGCGGCGATCCGCTTCCGCTGGGGCGTGGTCGTCATCACGGTCATCATCGCAGCCTTCGGCGCGGCGCAGCTTTTGAAGCTGCCGATCGACGCCGTTCCCGACATCACCAACAAGCAAGTGCAGGTGAATACCGTCGCGCCCGCGCTTGGTCCGCTCGACATGGAGCGGCTTGTTACCTTCCCGGTCGAAACCGCGATGGCGGGGATACCCGGCCTCGAAAGCTCACGCTCGATTTCGCGCAACGGTTTCAGCCAGGTGACGGTCGTGTTCGACGAAGGCGTCGATCTCTATTTCGCGCGTCAGCAGGTCGCAGAGCGACTGACGCAAGCCAAGGAAAGCCTGCCCGAAGGCGTCGAGCCGCAAATGGGGCCGGTGACGACGGGCCTCGGCGAAGTGCTTATGTATGTCGTCGAGTTTGAGCCTGCCGGGACCAAGGCCAATCCGAAGATCGCGGGCAAACCCGGATTCCAGCCCGATGGCAGCTATCTGACTACCGACGGCAAAATGCTGACCGATGAAGTCTCAAAGCTCGCCTATCTGCGGACGGTTCAGGATTGGGTGATCCGGCCCCAGCTCAAAACCGTCGCTGGCGTCGCCGGGATCGACAGCATCGGCGGCTATGAAAAGCAGTTCGTCGTCGAACCCGATCCGGCCAAGCTCGCCACCTATCACATTTCATTTTCAGAACTCGCCGAGGCGCTGGAGAAGGCGAACATCTCGGTCGGTGCGAACTTCGTCGAGCGCGGCGGCGAGGCGTTTCTGGTCAAGGCCGACGGCCGCATCCGCACCCTGGACGAGATCGGCCGCGCCACTGTGGCCACGCGCGGCGGCGTCGCGGTTGCGGTGCGCGATGTCGCCAACGTCCGCATCGGCGGCGACCTTCGCACCGGCGCGGCCTCTGAAAATGGCAACGAGGTCGTTGTCGGCACCGCCTTGATGATCGCGGGTGGCAACAGCCGGATCGTCGCCAACGCTGTTTCCGAGCGATTGGGCGAAGTCGCCAAATCCATGCCGCCCGGAATCAAGGTCAAGACCGTGCTTGACCGCTCAAAGCTGGTGAATGCAACCATCTGGACGGTCGAGAAGAACTTGCTCGAAGGTGCATTGCTTGTGGTCGCGGTGCTGTTCTGGCTGCTCGGCAACATCCGTGCTGCCGCCATCGCCACATTGGTCATTCCGCTGTCGTTCCTGATGATGGCGATGGGCATGAACGCGACCGGCACGTCGGGAAATCTGATGAGCCTTGGCGCACTGGACTTCGGGCTGATCGTCGATGGCTCGATCATCATCATCGAGAACTGCCTGATGCGGTTGGCCCAACGCCAGCATCACGAAGGCCGGGTGCTGAACCTGACCGAACGGCTGCACGAGGTGTTTGAGGCATCGCGCGAGATGGTGCGCCCGACGATCTACGGGCAGGCGATAATCTTCCTCGTCTTCGCGCCCTTGCTCACCTTCACTGGGGTCGAGGGCAAGATGTTCTCGCCGATGGCGATCACCGTGATGCTGGCGCTGGCGGGCGCGTTCATCCTCTCGCTGACTTTCGTGCCGGCAATGGTCGCCCTGCTCATTCGCGGCGAAGTGGCCGAAAAGGAGGTGAAGGCAGTCGCTCTCGCCAAGGAGCGTTACATGCCCTTGCTCGACAAGGCGGTGGCGCGGCCCTGGCCGTGGATCGGTGCTGGCGTTGGCGCATTCGTGCTGGCGGGGCTGGTGTTCCTCATGCTGGGCCGGGAGTTCATCCCGCAGCTCGACGAGGGCGACATTGCGCTGCAAGGCATCCGCATCCCCTCGACTTCGCTCAATCAGTCACTGACCTTGCAACGGCAGATCGAGAAGGCGGCGGTGACGCTTCCTGAAGTCGCTTATATGTTCTCGAAGACCGGAACTGCGGAAGTCGGCACAGACCCGATGCCCGCCAATATCTCGGACTCGTTCGTCATACTGAAGCCCAAGGACGAATGGCCCGCTGGCGTCGATACGAAGGAAGAAGTGATCGAACGGCTCGAAGCCAAGCTCAAACCCTTGGTCGGTAGTGCCTTCGAGATCAGCCAGCCCATCGAACTGCGCTTCAACGAGCTGATCGCGGGCGTGCGCGGCGACATCGCGATCAAGCTCTATGGCGACGATCTCGATGCCATGAGCGCGGCGGGTGCAAAGGTCGCAGCGGTTCTGAACACAGTTCCGGGCGCGGCAGACGTCAAGGTCGAGCAGACCGAGGGCTTCCCGCAGCTCGACGTCAAGTTCGACCGCGACGCCATCGCGCGCTACGGTCTCACCTTGCAGGACGTGACCGACACCGTGGCCGCCGCGCTTGGTGGGCGCGAGGCGGGCATTGTCTTTGAGGGCGATCGGCGGTTCGACATCGTTGTGCGACTGCCGAATGCGGGCCGGAACGATCTGGACGCCGTTGGCGCGCTGCCCGTCATGTTGCCGCAGGAAGGCGCGTCTATTCCGCTGAGCGCGGTTGCGAGCTTCGGTTTCTCCGAGGGTCTCAATCAGGTCAGCCGCGATAATGGTCAGCGCCGTGTCGTCGTGCAGGCCAATGTGCGCGGCAACGATTTGGGTAGCTTCATATCCGAAGCCCAAAGCAAAGTTGCAGCACAGGTGCAGTTGCCGCCCGGCAGCGCCATCGAATGGGGCGGGCAGTTCGAGAATCTGCAAGCCGCATCGCAGCGTCTTTCGCTGGTCATTCCCATCGTGTTCGCGGCGATCTTCGGCATTCTGTTCGTTGCCTTGCGTGGGTTCCGGCCTGCCATCGCCGTGTATTCGGCCATTCCCTTGGGGCTCGCGGGCGGCGTGTTCGCTCTCGCGCTATGGGGACTGCCCTTTTCGGTATCGGCGGCGGTGGGTTTCATTGTGCTGGCGGGTGTCGGTGTGCTGAATGGCCTTGTCGTGATGACTGCGATCAACCAGCGGATCGAGGCGGGCTTGGCGGTGGACCGCGCAGTGATCGAAGGCTCGCTCGAACGCTTCCGCGCGGTGCTGATGACCGGCATCGTCCCGGCCATCGGCTTCGTCCCGATGGCGCTGGCGACCGGGCAAGGCGCGGAGGTGCAAAAGCCGCTCGCCATCGTCGTGATCGGCGGGCTGATAACCTCGACGATCCTGACGCTCTTCGTTCTGCCCGCGATCAGCCAATTGCTGCTCAAGGGGCGGCACAAGCATCATGAAACCGGCGAATACAGCGACGTCGATCAGTTCGGCAGTGAATTGCCGCAAAAGTGAAAGAGCGAGAACATGAGCGAAGACACACACGGACACGCAGCGCACGGGGCTGGAAAGACGCTCTTTGAAAGCGAAGGGCTGCGGACATTTGCTCTGGCCTGCGTCTGCGCTGCGCTTGCCTATGCCATCGCCTGGTTGATGCCCGAATATGCACAGCTTGCTTACGGGGTGAGTGCCGCAATCGCGGTCATTCCCTTCGCTCTTGCCGCCGTTCGAAAAGCCGCACGAGGGCAACCTTTCAGCATCGAAACGCTCGTCACTATCGCGGTGCTGGGCGCACTTCCAATTGGTGCTGGTGCCGAGGCGGTTGTTGTGGTCGCACTGTTCTCGCTTGGCGAACTGCTGGAAGGCTTTGCAGCAGCTCGCGCCAGTTCGGGGCTGCGTGCGCTTGCCGAGTTGCTCCCGTCCGAAGCGGTTATTGAAGAGAATGGCGAGCGGAAAACCGTGAGCGCCGTAGAGCTTCGCATCGGGATGATCCTGCTGGTTTCTGCTGGCGACAGGCTGGCTGCCGACGGACGAATCCTCTCGGGCGTTTCGGAACTTAACGAAGCCGCGATCACGGGAGAGTCCCGTCCGGTATCGAAAGGCGAAGGCAAGGAGGTTTTCGCAGGCAGCATCAATGGCGATGGCATCCTCCGTGTCGAGGTCACCAAGGATTCGGCGAATAGTGTTGTGGCCCGCATCGGAGATCTGGTTGCCGATGCACAGGCGACGACGGCACCGACCGCACGTTTCATAGACAGCTTCAGCGGCTGGTACACGCCAGCCGCCATAGTAATTGCAGCGCTCGTGGCGATTGTTCCGCCTTTGGCATTTGGCGGCGACTGGCCGGTCTGGGCCTATCGCGCCCTTACCGTGTTGCTGATCGCTTGTCCGTGCGCGCTTGTTCTTTCAACCCCGGCAGCAATTGCAACCGGCATTGCAACGGCAGCCCGTTACGGCATTCTCATCAAGAGCGGTGCGGCGCTCGAAATGCTCGCACGCATTCGCATTGCCGCATTCGACAAGACTGGCACACTCACTTTGGGCCACCCCGTCGTCACCGATGTGGTGGGCGATCCGGCTGAAATCCTTGGTCTCGCCGCGTCGGTTGAAAACGGACTGTCGCATCCGGTCGCCCGCGCCATCGTTTCCGAGGCGAGTCGTCGCAGCATTACCCTTTTGGGCGCTGAAGGCGTGCGAATCCGACAGGGCGAAGGTGTTGAAGGTAAAGTCGATGGCCGTTTGGTCGCGATCCTCAGTCCCCGGGCCGCACCCGGTCTGGAGCCTTCGATGGCCGCGCAGATCGAATCCTGCGAGCGTGAGGGAAAGACGGTTGCCGTGGTCCTCCTTGAGGATCGCATATTGGGCTTCATCGCAAGCCGTGACGAAGCCCGCGACGATGCCAAGCCCGCTGTTGCTGCGCTGTCGCAGATGGGTGTCCGCTCGTTGATGCTGAGCGGCGATAATCAACGCACAGCGTCAGCCATAGCAGCGCCGCTGGGAATGGAAGCAGAGGGCGAACTCATGCCGTCCGAGAAGCTCCTCCGGATCGACGCCCTGAAGGCTGAGAATCCCGTGTTGATGGTGGGCGACGGTGTCAATGACGCGCCGGCACTCGCCAAGGCTTCGATCGGCCTTGCCATGGGCGGAGGAACCGACGTCGCGATTGAGACCGCCGACATCGGGCTGCTGCGGGATCGGCTGACTGGGGTGCCTGACGCCATTAGGCTCGCGCGATCAACCCGCCGGACAATTTTGGTCAACATCGTGATTGCCATTGGTCTCAAACTCATTTTCCTTGTGCTCGCCATCTTCGGCCTCACAAATTTGTGGACCGCCATCATTGCCGACACCGGCGCGACGATCCTCGTAACGATCAACGCGCTGCTGCTATTCTGGACCTTCAGGCCGCTGCCTTCCGCCCCCGGAAAGTAAGGAAAGCTGAAATGGATGGAGTCAACGCCGAAACCATCTGCCGCGCGCGGACCGAAATGCTCGAAAGCAGGTTCGCCATTCACCTCGGACGATCCAGACCGAAACCGAACCGTGCGGCGATGAGGAGAGCTTGCACAGGTGAGCGCATGATGATTTGGGCTGACCGAACGCGTGAATCTCAGCGCGATCCGGTTAGCGGCTTCGTTCGTTGTCAGAAGGTTTTATATCCTTTGATCGGCCGACATCCAGCGAAGGTATTGCACGGTTCAACAGCTTTGCATGGTGTGCCGCAAAAACTTCGGGCGTGGCATTCATACCCTGATGCTTGTCGAGGAAGGCGCGCACATCACTTGCAAGCTCCCGGTCTTCGGCTTGCCCGGTGGCGTCCAGCGCAGACGCGGTTTGTTCATAGGCACGGCGTATCTCTTGCCAGCGAAATGTGCCGACTGCGATGAACGGCGGCAACTGATCCTGGCCCCTTGCCACTGCAATGGCTTGCTCGTTGGTGCGGCGGTCGGATTGGGTAATCTGTCGGCTTACTTCGGTTCGCAGCCTCGCCCGCAATTTGACCAGCGCCATGCTCGATCCGGCGATGCCCTGTCCGCGCGCCCGCCTCGGAGTCGCTTCGGCAGCCACGCCGCGCGCTCGCAATTCACGGGCAAAGCGTTCACGGAAACGATTGAGCTGAACCGGACGCGGATTGAAGCGGGTGCGATCCAGCCCTTCAGCCTGCACCGTCAGATGGACATGCGGGCGCGGTGTGTCGGTATGAAGGGCCAGGACATAATCGTGATTGTCGCTCAGCTCGGCATGGGCGAGCGCGCGGACGGCTCCCAAAACTTTGTCGGGGTCAGTGCCTTCGGGCATCGAGAAGATCAGCGACACCGACGACACCGTAGGCCGCGATCGCCATTGGAGGGAGTCGCTCCACTCCGCTGCGCGTTCGGCGATGTCCTCGTTGGTTGTAAGGATTTCGCCGTCGCGGGTTTCGATCTCCAAGGCACCCTTGCGCCCGATATAGTCGAGATGGGCCTTGACGTGTTTGCCGCCCCGCTGGCGGCCCGTGACCTTGACCACCACCTCGGGAGCTTTGCGGACGATCCGCGCCAGCTTGGCGCGGGCGGTCGGGCCGGTGGCAAAACCGTAGCTGGCATAGAGCGGGACGCGCGGCGAATTGGCCGGGTCATGGATATAACGCACCCTGAAGGCGGGGCGCGTCGCTTCCCACAGGGCGGATTCCAGACCCATCAGTCCGGCACTGTCCAGTAGCTAACATCGCCGCGCATGGCCTCGCCAACCGCTGTGACCTGCTCGGACACCTCCATCCGCATGTCGGCGATCCGGCGCAGCTCGGGTTCGATCTGCTTGTCGCCGGTCTCAAGCATCGACGTATTGGCTGCTTTCATCGCCTGATTGAGATTGCGACCTATACGGAGCAACTGCATCCTGATCGGTGCGAGTTCGGCCAGCAGACCGTCATCGACCCGTGATTTCAATGCGAGGTGGCGGCGCACCAATGCCTTGATCCAGCCAGCTCGATCGGTCGAACGCTGCGCCGCCCGAACCTCGATCACGGCAATCTCGACATCGGTAAACCGGAGCGAAACGCGATTGCGCGATGCGCCTTCGGGGCGGTCAATGAGAGGCCGCTGATCGCTTTCGTGCAGCGTCTGTTCGATCATCTGCCGCACTAACGCGCTGCGCCCACCACGCCCGACGGCGAACCTGTCGAACGCCGCGAGCGCATCGGCGTCGAGCCGGATGCTGAGCATCGCCGTGTTCGGAGGATGATTTGTCGCCATCAGACATGCCC
>CALMYW010000246.1 GCA_937873665.1 uncultured Sphingorhabdus sp. | reverse complement strand
GTTCTTGGACAGCTGCCACCCGACGACCATCCGCGAGTAGACGTCGATGATGAACGCCGCGTACACCCACCCGGCGTAGGTGCGGATGTAGGTGATGTCGGCGACCCACAGTTGATTCGGCCGCTCGGCGACGAACTTGCGTTCCACCAGGTCAGCGGGCCGCTCGGTCTCAGCCTTGGGCCGGGTGGTGCGGGGTGACTTGGCCCGCTGGACCCCCTTGAGGCCTTCGGCTCGCATCAGTCGTTCGACAGTGCAGCGGGCGACCTGGTGGCCAGCGCGGCCCATCTCCTTCCACATCTTGCGGGCGCCGTACACGTGGTAGTTCTCCTCGTACATCGTGGTGATCGCGGCCGTCAGTGCGGCGTCACGGACAGACCGCGCTGAGGGCGGTCGGGTCTTGGCGGCGTAGTAGGACGAAGGCGCGATCGCGGCGCTGGTCTCGACCAGTGCGTCGCAGATCGGCTGGACACCGTGCTCGTCCTTGTAGCGGTCGATGAACTCGACCTTCAGCGCTGTGGACGGTCCAGCTCCGCAGCGAAAAAAGCCGACGCCTGCTTCAAGATCGTGTTTGCTCGCCGTAGCTCGCGGTTTTCCTTCTCCAGCTGGGCCAGGCGGGCGTCGCGATCAGCCGAGACCGACGACGCGTCTTGGCCCTCGGCCTGGGCTTTGCGGACCCAGGTCCGTAGTGCTTCGCGGTGCACGCCGAGCTGCTCGGCGACACGCACGATCGCACCGTGTGAGCGGTCGGGGTCGGCCAGTGCTTCCAGCGCCATCCGCGTCGCTCGTTCGCGAAGCTCATCCGGGTACTTGCGAGGTGCTCCCATGGTTCTGATGATCCCTTCCCGGGTATTCGATGTCTCCATCAAACCCGGGGCGATTCAGATTGCTCCTTCCGCCGCGTGCCCTATACACGCGGCGGAAGGAGCCTAGAAGCGGGTGGCCCCCACGGGCGCTACTGCTGGCCCCCAAGCGCAATATTCGCGATCCCGGCCGCTGGCCCCCGGAGGCAATACCGGTGGACCCCAGTGAGACGAATATTCACTGCGCAGTTGGTCAGCAATCTGCTCCTGGCGGCCACCGCAGTGGGAGTGCTCGCGCAGCACTGCGGCGATCGTGGCCCGGTGCGCGCGGGCCAGGGCGCGCAGGTCAGTCCACCGCCCCAGCACCGCCAACGTGCGAGTACGAGATCCCGCGAGAATCTTGTCGATGTCCGGGACAGTGGCGGTGACATACGAACGCAGGCGTCGCCAGCACTGGTCGTAGTGCACACGGGCATCGCCCCGCGACAGAGCCGAGCGTTTGAGGGCCTCAGAGCCGACGTCGGCCACGACGAGCGGTTCAAGGTCGAACAGGTCGAGCGCCTTGGCCAGCAGGTGTGCGTCGATGACGTCGGACTTGTTCTTGCCGGCGACCGCTGCGCGCAGTCGGGAGGAGTGCCTGGTGCCGATCAGGTAGAACCGGCCGCCGGCGGCGCCGACCGCAGCCTGGATGCCAACCCAGGTCAGGGAAGTCGGTTCGGAGACCACGTCGACGGCGACGTCGACCGCTGCGAGGAACCGGGTGAGCTCGTTCATCCCGGCCGCGGTGCTCGGGATGGTCTTGCGGGTGGTTCGCGTCGTGCCGTCGTCGCGATACTCGATCAGTTCACACTGGTGATTCGCCACGATTGCGCAGTCGATCCCGGCGCGGGCCGCAATTGTTGTGGGATTATGGTCTGTGCCCGTTGAAGTCATGGGTTCGGGCTTCCTTCCTGCCGCGCTCGCCATAGCGGGACAGTCGAGACGACGTCGCCGGGCGTCCTCCTCGAGCGGCTTCGCGCTTGCCGGCAGGCTCCACCAAGCCTGCCTGCGACGTCGCAGGAGGGAAGCCCCACAATCATCGCCGCGCCATCGGGTAGAGCGGCCGTGGCTTCCTGTGTACTTATCGGTCTCGAGAGCATCCCGTCGCCGCGGCCCCGTCACCTTGAGCCGCTGCCACAGCAGGCCATCGGCGCCCGCGGCCAGCAATCGGTCGAGGGTGTCGCCGCCAGGGCGGGTCCGTGCTTACGTGTCATCCGGCGCGACCAGTCGACAGAACACCTCTGCCTGGCCGGTCCGTCAATTCCCTTCAAACGGGCCATGTGGCGGGGCAGATCCGGTGTCGCATTCTCTGTTCACGAGGCACAACCCTCAGCCGACAACCGCGCTCACCGAACCTCTCCCACCGTCAACCCTAGCGGGCTGCTGAGCTGGGAGAACCCAGCACCGAAAACGATATAAGCCCAATTACCGGGCTCCGCGCGCACGGTGCTCAGGTGAGGCTTCGATAAGAACCTGAACGTTGTGGCCGAAGGCGTAGTCCACCCTGAGGGCGTTAAAATGTGCCTTGCCGAATTTAATTTTCCAGCCCTCAGACTCCCACTGGAGTTTCTCCAAATCGTCTGTCCCCTTAGTCTCTCGGACGAGGTAGAGGGCTTGGCCGTCCTTCTGGTTTCGGACGAATGCCCAGTCGGGATTGTAGTTGCCGAGCGGCGTTGGGATCTTGAACCAGTCCGGTAGTTTCACGAACAGCGGCACGTCGGCGCGTGCCTCGAGATACTCGGCCATGCGCTGCTCAACGGCTGAGTCACATGCGATGTTGTCGACGATGCTCTTGGTCACGGGAACTACGATGGGCTTGATGGTTTCATCGTTGTGCCTCTTCACAATCAGCTCGGCATCCCACCGCTCCCCAGGTTTCGTGGAGTAAACGATGCCGTCTGCGACCTGCTCGTAGAGCGCGCGGTTCATCGCGTCGGAAACCCGGTCGATGAATTCGGAGGGGTTGACCTTCACGTCTTCGAGTCGATCGCACCGCTTGAGGATGGTCACGATGGTGGCCCGGGAGAGCGGAATCCGTCGGCATAGCTCCGCGACGACGTCTGGGATCTTGCGCGCCCCCTCGACGATCACGTCACCCTTGTCCATGGACTCTTCCCCGCCGACGCCATACGCGCCGATCTCCACTAGGTGTCGGGCAACCCGAAATTTCACCGGTTCGATGGCGTCCATGGCGTTGACTCGCTTCACCGCGTCCTCTATCACCTGTGATGTGTAGAAGTTCAAGGAGTAGCGGGTCTTGTCTGCGATCGCTGCCCAGAGCGCCTCGAACTCCGGGCTGGACAGCATGTTCTTGTCAATATTGACCTTGCGTGAGTCGCGCCCGTTGCTGACCCGACTCTTGAATGAGACACCGGTCTCGGTCTCGATCTCCTTTTGCAGCTGGGCGGCGAAGGACGTAAAAGATTCGTTTGCGATGACAGTAAGTACGTTGACGTGTTCGACGTGGCACCGTTCGCCGTTCTCCATCACGGGCAGCCGCAGCCCGCGCCCAATCTGCTGACGCTTGCGCATGGTGGACTTGCCGTCCTGCAGATTGCAGATCGTGAAGACGTTGGGGTTATCCCAACCTTCAGCGAGTGCGGAGTGGCTGAAGATGAAGCGAAGCGGCTCCTCGAAACCAAGCAACTCCTCCTTCTTACGCATAATGCGCTCGAACGCCGCAGCAGTCTCCTTGGTGTCGCGCGCCTTGCCTTCCTTTGTGACCGTGGAGTCCTTGGCTTCACCATTGGCCGAAGTAGCGAAGTAGCCGTCGTGCACCACGTTGACATCGGGCAGGTCGAGCACGCCGTACTTTGCATCCGAGCGGACGGCTTCGTACTCCTCCTCGAACCACACTCGCAGCTTGGCGTCCTTGGGGTGGTAGTTCGCAACGCGATCGACGAAGAAGAGTGTGAGCGGCTTTATGGCAGCGGCGATGGTCCTCCGGCGAAACTCCCGTTTCAGTTGGAGTTCCTTTGCGAAGTGGGCCTCGATGGCCATCCGAACCTGCAGTCGCATCCACTGGTCATCCTCGTCCCGCGCGGACGAGCGGGTCTCGGGGACCTTGCGGCCGTTGCTGAACTCGACCAGCCTCGTGTCGCCAGCGTGGATATCCTCCACAGTCCAACCCTGGTAGACGCTGCGGTTGCCTGAGATGGCAAAGAAGTCGTCGTTCTTGCGAATCTTTTTCTGAACGCGCTGGGTGCCAGACTTTCCCGCCACGTCCATTAGGACCGTCGCGGAGACGCCGGTCGTGGTGGCGTGAATCTTGACCACTTCGACGTAGGGGTCGTTAAAATCCTCGTCCTTTGTAACCGCCAGGACACTGATCCGCTTGACGAGGTTGAGGTCATAAGCGTCCAGTGGGGTCAACCGGTAGACGAGATGCTTCAAGTCGCGGTGGGTGGCGGAGTAGCGGAGTTTAAACAGTGGCCACAGGGAGGCGATCGCCTCGCGGCGGATATCGGTCTCCATGTTCTGCGGCTCGTCCATGATCACGATCGGACGACAGCGTCGGACATACTCGATTGGCTTGTAAAACCCGAGCGACTCCGCAGGTTTGTTCATCAACGTCGAGTCCTTGGCGAAGGCATCGATATTGATAACCATGATCTGCAGGTGGGACGCCGTCGCGAACTGGCGAACTCTGCTGAGGCGCTTGCTGTCGTAGACGTAGGAGTCGTACTGCAAACCGTCATAGAGCTCGCTGATGTGCTCTTTCATCCCCCGGAGACTTGAGAGGACACCCTCGCGGATGGCAACGGACGGCACAGTGATGACGTACTTGCGGAATCCATACTTGCGATAGAGTTCGGCGATGGACCGGAGGTAGACGTACGTCTTTCCGGTACCGGTCTCCATCTCGACACTGAAGTCTTCCGGCGCCTCCCCTTGTGTCAGGCTCATGCGCATTGCTTCAGGGATGGCAGGCGTCTCTACCCCCTCGCTATCCTGAACGGGCGTGTCCTGCACCCCCCGGAGATTGCGGCGCAAGGTCTCCGGGGCGAGCGTAAGGGTGTTGCCGAAGACAAGCTCGGAGAAGCCTTCGAGCATTTCCTCTGTCGCGAAGCTGTCATCGGCAAATCCCTGTTCGACACCTTCCTGGCCAGCGAAGAGTCCTAGAACGGCGTCGATCGCGTCGCGCTGAAACGCCTGGTTGGGATCGAACTTGATCGGGACACCCATCAGACGGTCTTCATGACGATGCCAGCGTTCTTTGCATTGGTGACGGTATTGGCCTTGACTGCATCGGCCCCGGCGAACCCGTCTTCGAGAAAGACGACCACCTTCGGCTCTAGCTCCAGTGCAGCGTCCGCGATCTCCTGAGTCAGATTCAGGCTCAGCACCACTGCAATGCCTGCCGCGACCAACACGCGCTCGCCAAGAACTTCCTCGTAACGCCACGGGGCGTCAAGCGGCACTGCGTCCTGTAGAAGCACTTCACTCGATATCGCCGCCCAATCCGGATCGCCTACAAGGGTAGAAATCGAGAGAGTCAGTTCTTCGTCCGAGGACACGGTGGGGCGGACGAAATTGCTCATCCCCAAACGGAAAACCCGCAGGCCCTGCTCCCTCGCCGAGGGCACAGTTTCCAAGACCGCCAGGAGCCGCTTCCGAGTAATATCGGAAACTGTCTGTAGTCCACACCGCTCCGCTTCCGAGCCGAGAGCCACTGGCTCTGGAATATTAATCGATATACATCGACGCCTTCCCGAATCGGACTCATTCTGCAACGCCACGCCGTGCGCCGTGCTGCCAGATCCCGCGAAAAAGTCCATAACGATGTCGTCCTCAGACGTGCAAGCTCCCACCAATTGGCGAATAAGTTCGACGGGCTTGGGCGTGTCGAAAGGCACTCCCAATTGGCTAAGCAGTCGATCGTCACTCCCCCCGAACGGAATTACAGAAGCTACACTCGTGTACATATTCTCCCGGAGGAGATACTTGCGCTGCGGCTGTGTGCTTTCATCTTCCCCAAAAAGAATCCGGCCTTCGCGAATAAGGCGAGCCATAGTATCTGGCGGGTTTCGCCAGCCGCGGGCAGGAACTGGGCACGGCTTTCTACTAACTGGATGAATTAGCGGAATAAAGTACTCATCCGGCGCCTTCTTCTTGTTGGGCCATGCCATAGAAACCATGCGGTACACATCGCCGTTCTCATCTATCTTGTCATAGGCCAGCTCCCCCCCCGAGAACGGTTGGGCGCGGAGCCAACGGGCGTACTGGCGGCGAGCAAGGTCTGGCGTGACTGGGGCGGCGAGGTGAGACACAACATCCTCGGATACCCCATGCCTGTGCATTGCATCAGCGAGGTCGGCTGGAATGTGGTCCTTCCCCACCGTGGACCAGAATTTGGCTGCCATTCGCAATATTTCCTCTGCAGACGCCTTAGCTCGCGAGAAGCCGCCCGACTCGATGAATACTTCCCGAGAGCGCGCGTACGCTAGGACATACTCATGCTGAGACGAAATCCCGCGGGAATCACCCTTGGGATTCCGCTTATCCCAGATAATCTCGCCGAGGCTGTTCTCTTCGCCGAACACTTCATCCATCAGAAGAATCAGTCGGGGCAACTCATTCTCGTCAATATGGATGAGTATCACACCGTCCTGCGAAAGCAGGTTGCGTGCAAGCACTAGGCGAGGATGCATCATGGAGAGCCAGCGGCTATGTCTGCGACCGCTAGTGTCAGCACCGCTTGACAGCCGATTGCCAGAAGGGTCGACTTGTCCAGAGTAGGCTAAATACTGAGAGACTCCGTCCTTAAAATTGTCCGCGTATACAAAGTCCGAACCCGTGTTGTATGGAGGATCAATATAAATCAACTTGACTTGGTTGTTGTACGCCTTCTGCAGCAACTTGAGGACCTCGAGGTTATCGCCCTCTACGAAGACGTTCCGTGCAGTGTCCCAATCGACCGATGCATCAAAGTCCGGGATCAACGTTCCGCGACTTGGGGTCTGGAGCGACCTAACGGCCTCCTTCTTACCTGCCCACATGAGCCCGAAGCGCTCGCGGTCTTCCGCTGCGCCGACCACTTCAATGTCCAGCAGTTCCTTCAACCGCTCGGCGTCAACGACTCCGTCCGCGAGGACGCCAGGAAACTGCTGTTCGAAAGCGGCGCGATTGGCATCGGCCAGGTCCAGGGTCTCGAGGTCAACCTTGACGGGCTCGGTGAGTTCATCGGTCACAGCCACCGATGCTAACTCGAGCCTACGACTTCTAACCTAACCTTCAAGGCATGTCGGACATGGTGGCGCTGGAGATTCCTACTCTGGAGGGCGATGCCGCCAATGCGGTCGCCCACCGCGGCGGGCACGTTCAAATCATCGCGGCTGCCGGATCCGGCAAGACGGAGGTGGTGTCACAGCGGGTGGCATCGTTGCTAGCCGACGGCGAAGACCCCGCTTCCATCGTCGCGTTCACCTTCACAGAGAAGGCTGCCGCCGAACTCAAGGAGCGGATCCGCCTGCGCGTGACTGCCGCTGTGGGCGAGCACGCGACCGACCAGCTCGGCCGGCTCTATGTCGGCACCATCCACGGCTACTGTTTCCAACTGCTACAGACCCACGTGCCCACGTATGAATCTTGGACTCCCCTTGATGAGAACCAACTGGTGAATCTGCTTTATCGCGAGCAATCCCAACTCGGGCTCAAGCAGTTGAAGGGGACTCTTTTCAAGAGCATCGACTCGTTCCGGCGCAGCATCGATGTCGTGGAGAATGAGCTACTGAGCCTCGAGGATCTCCTCGACGGACCGTTTCGGGATGCAGCCACGAAGTATTACACGATGCTCGAGAGCTATCGCTTCATGTCTTTCGGCACGCAGATCGTGCGGGCCGTGAGGGCACTTGAAGACCCCGCCATCCACGAGCAAGTCACCCAGAGTCTGCGTCATCTGATCGTGGACGAGTACCAAGACGTCAATCCTGCTCAGGAACGCCTGGTGGAACTGCTGGCTCAACCACTGGGCTCTGCAGAACTCACAGTTGTCGGCGACGACGACCAGGCAATTTACCAGTGGCGCGGTTCCGACGTTGACAGCATCGTGTCATTCGACCAGCGATACGAGGACGTCACCAAGTTCGAGTTGATGGTGAACCGCCGTTCCCGGCCAGCAATCGTGGAGCTCGCCAATAGTTTCGCCAGCACGATCCCCGGGCGACTCAAGAAGGAAATGCGGCCCCATAGGGATGCGGCGGGAGCCTCCGTGGCCATCGCTGTCGGTCACGACGACGAGGCAGAGGAAGCCGATGTTGTCGCGATGACTATCGAGAAGATCCACGCCAACGGCATACCGTTCCGCGACATCGCGATCCTAGTGAGATCACGTACGGCGTACGCGAAGCTCCTCGACGCGCTCGAGATGTCTGATGTGCCGGTACAGCCCGGAGGCCGCACCGGTCTCTTCGCGCAACCTGAAGCCAACGCGTTCGGGGCAACGTACGCGTGGTGCAGTGGAGTTGACTGGTCGCCGATCCGGTTCCAAAAGCGGGAGGCCATCGAACTGCCCGACTTGCTGGACTTGTACGAAGAGACGTTTGGGCTCAGTACCCAGCAGCGGACGACCTTGCAGGGACACCTGACCGCCTGGAAGCAGAAGGCCAACGCCTCGGAATTTAACGAGAATCTGGTTGGCGACTTCTACGACCTTCTCGCTGTCCTCGGTGTCTCCAGCTGGGACAGCGCGGAACAGACTGTCCGTAACCGCCTCGGGACGGTGGCGCGCTTCACGGCCGTCCTGGCCGACTACGAGTCCGTGACCCAGCGGGCACGTCGAGACGTCACCAACCCGGGTGAGCAAGTCGGCGGCAGGAGCGGCGGCGAGTGGTACTACCGCAACTTCGCCCTGCTGCTCTCCAACTACGCGATTGGCGGCTACGACGACTTCGACGGGGAGGACGACATCGCGTCGAACGCGGTGGCATTAGGGACCGTTCACGGTGCCAAAGGGCTCGAGTGGCCTGTCGTGTTCCTGCCGTCGCTGAGCGCCAAGCGCTTCCCTTCATCCCGAACGGGCAGATCACAGGACTGGCTACTGCCGACTTCACTCTTCGACGCAACCCGGTACGAAGGGACGGACGCTGACGAACGGCGGCTTTTCTACGTCGCTCTCACGAGGGCCAGGGACTGGGTCAGACTCTCGTCCCACGCCAAGACGACCGCACAGAGAGCGCGCCCGTCGCCATACCTGACTGAGGCGGTGTCATTCGCTTCTTCGGGCGGAGGGTTGCCAACTGGCGCCCTTCCCAAGGGGATCGAGTCGCCCGACCTGGCCGTGACTTACAGCGAACTCGCCGCCTATGCCTCCTGCCCCCAGAGCTATCTGCTCCGCAACGAGCTCGGCTTTATGCCGACCATCCAGGCGGAGCTCGGCTACGGCAATGCCGTTCACCACGTGATGCGGATGATCGCGGAGCGCTGCCAGACCAGCGGAAAGATGCCGACGCCCCGCGAGATCAACGACCTGCTGACCTCAGACTTTTATCTCCCCTACGCCAATAAGCCTGCCCATAAGGAGATGCGCGAGCGCGCTCGAGCCCTGGTGTTC
>CALMYW010000245.1 GCA_937873665.1 uncultured Sphingorhabdus sp. | reverse complement strand
TTCGAAAGGCCAAGAGGAAGGCCGTGGTCACCGCCGATGTCATGCTGCACGTCAGAGCCAAGATGAAGGCGCTGTTGCAGATATCGTGATGGCCGATCGGCTGGTACACCTGAACGGCCCCGGCGCAGAAGCAAAAGTCAAAACCTGATCGCATCACCCGCTCCACCGATGTTTCTGCGAGCCAAAGTCGGCCTGAAATACTCCTGAATTCATAGCAACCAATGACCTTTTGACGCTGGGTAGGGGCCAAAAGAACTATGAATTTGCTTCAGACATTGATTCCTCCGACTTCAAGCGGGGGAGTGAGCGCCGCGACAGGCCCGAACGATCACCGGTTTGGCCCCCTGGCTTCAACATCAGGTCACGGTCGCTCTGGAGCGGGTGGTCTTGTGGGATGCAGTGCCGTCATTCGTGCCCCTGCGGCAGTTTTTCGAATGTGCCGGAGCGACTAAAACCGAGTCTTGCGGCAGACCTCCGTGCAAACGCCCGTTATCCTTGCCCCATGGCCATACCCGATTACCAGACTTGCATGCTTCCGTTCCTTCGGCACATTGCGGATGGCGCCGACCACACGCTGCGCGACGCGGAGGAAAGCCTGGCGAAGCACTTCAACCTGACACCAGCGGAACAGGCGCAGTTGCTTCCCTCGGGGCAACAAGGCGTCTTCAGGAACCGGGTCGGCTGGGCGCGGACCTACCTCAAGAAAGCAGGCCTGCTGGAGTCGCCGAAGCGGGCGGTCTTTCGCATCACCGGGCGCGGGTTGACGACATTGGCATCCAATCCGGACCGGATCGACGTCAAGTATCTGGAACAGTTCCCCGAGTTCATCGAGTTTCGGGACGCATCGCGGTCGGATGGAGGAACTGCGACGCCCACTGAGCACCCTCCGACCACAACCACGCCCGAAGAGTCGATCGAACTGGCGCACCAGAGTCTGCGCGAGCAACTTGCCGCCGAACTGCTCCGCCGCATTCTGGGATGCTCGCCGACGTTTTTCGAGCAGCTGGTGGTCGAGTTGCTCGTCAAGATGGGCTATGGCGGTTCGCGCAAGGACGCGGGCGAGCGCATCGGCCAGACGGGTGATGGCGGCATTGACGGCATCATCAAGGAGGATCGGCTGGGCCTGGACACCCTGTTCATCCAAGCCAAACGCTGGCAAGGCCCCGTTGGCCGGCCGGAGATTCAGAAGTTTGTCGGCGCGCTGCAAGGCCAACGCGCGAAAAAGGGCGTCTTCATCACGACGTCGAACTACACCGCGGAAGCCACCGACTACGCGGGCCGGATCGATACCAAAGTGGTGCTCATCGACGGCAAGCAGCTGGCCGGACTAATGATTGACTTCGATGTCGGGGTGGCCCCTGCCGCGACCTACACCGTCAAGCGAATCGACTCGGACTACTTCGAGGACGCGTGAGGTGGTTCGCGATGACCAATAATCGCTGAAAGGTCCCTTTCGCTTTCGGAGATCTCTATAAGTAAGGGTCCTTCCAACTTAGTCGAGCCGGCCAGCTTATCGTCTTAGGTTCCTCGCGATAAAGACAGAAAACCGTGTTGAACTCCTCGCGAATCAAAATGTCTTCCACATTATTTGAAGCCGTGTGTCTCGCTGCAGAAACGATCTTGCCTGGGGACCGACGCGTCCTTGAAGCACTCATGCGGGCGCCGGCCTATTCCGCGAGTGCGGGCGAGATTCGCACCATGTTGGAGGTTTCCACGGTCATCGAGGTCAATGCCGCAATTGGCCGGTTTGGGCTGCGGGTCCACCAATTGTTTGGAAGGCACCCGGACGGTTACAAAAATGGCGATTTCGAGTGGTGGACGGTATTGGCGACTGGCTTGCGAGACAACAAGCGGGGGTTTGTTTGGACTCTCCGCGAAGAAGTGATCCAAGGTCTGCATGCGTGTGGCTTCGGTCCGCAGCGCCAGAACGAACCAGGAACTTCTGCCCTGGATCGAAGTTCACCAACCGATGCGGAAGTCGAAGCGTTTCACGATGCCGGTGACGTGTCAGATCACGAGGCTTTTCAGGCGTGGCGGATTTCACATCCGGACGGCTTCTACCTAAACCTCGAAACCCGCAATAAGGCCAAACTTCATGGCTGCAATTGCTGGCATGCCGGAAGTGCGAACCTCAGCGCGGCTGAATTGGGTGGCTCGCTGACGCTGAAGAAGAAGGTCTGTTCGGAAAATCCGGTCACACTGCTTTCATGGGCGAATGACTATCACGTCTCAGTTACAGGCTGCGCACACTGCATAGACCGAGAGGCTCTTGCGAGTGTTGCTTCGCCGACAGAGCAAACAAGTCCAACAGACGTTACCGCGATTGAAGGCGTGATTCGGGAAACGGCCGCTCTGACCAAGGGGCGAAATAGAGGGTTACGCGACGCCGCTTTAGCGAGATCCTTGGGCGTTTGTGCTGCTTGCGGGATTGATTTCTCTCGCGTTCTGAGCGGCAAAGGCTACCGGGCGCTGCAGGTGCATCACACGAGACAACTTTCACTCCAAACCGAGCCTGCCGTTACGTCAATTGACGAACTTGCAGTAGTCTGTGCAAATTGCCACGCACTAATCCACGCTGACCCTTTCGCGGCCATGCCCGTTGCGACGCTACGCGAACTGTGGGCAGTCGAACGAACAAATGGTGACTCGACCAATTCGTGACGCGTTGCCCCTCAATGGGCCTACCTCGGCACAAAAACGCTAACTCGCCCTTTCACCCAACTTCTGCCACCCGCCCCCGCAAGCTGTCATGGATCGCCCCAATGGCGCCACCGATGTCCGGCGCATTGGAAGCAGTATCAGGTGGTCTACACGATCATCGCGAAGGGGTAATTTGATGGTGAGATTTTCAGCCTTTTGGGGCGTCCGTGGATTTGACGGGCGGCGGAGAAACAGGCTCGGGCGGGGTGGAAAACACTTCCTTTTCAATAGCAGATACTGACCTTTTCACGCTGGGTATTGGCATAAAAGGCATGAAAAATGTCTGGGACGGACCTTCGACAGGCTCAGGGCGAACGGGTCCTTGTTGCGCGGGCTCAGCGCGGCCGGAATCAGTGCAGACAGGCGCCATGCAAACCACCGACCCTCGCCCGTAGGCTCCAAGCGTAGAATGCA
>CALMYW010000244.1 GCA_937873665.1 uncultured Sphingorhabdus sp. | reverse complement strand
TCGGGGGCGGTTACACCCGCGCCGTTCGCGCCCCAACAGTTCAGGACTTCTCCGCCCCGCAGCGCGTTGTTCTCGACGGTACGACTGATCCGGGCGGGGGTGCAGCCATCACCGCCGCTCAGACCGGCTGTCTCGCCCAGGGTCTGCGCGTTGGTCAGGTTGTCGCTCCGAACCCTGCACAGCAGTATAACGGCCTCGTTGGCGGCAACCCCAACCTGAACCCGGAAACGGCTGACACCTACACCGCTGGTGTGGTTCTGACCCCGACCTTCCTGCCTGGCTTTGTTGCCAGCGTGGACTGGTTCAAGATCACGCTCGACGGCGCGATCCAGGGCATCGGTGCCGACACCATCGTTTCGGTCTGCACCACCACGGCTGATCCGTTCTTCTGCGGTCTCGTTCATCGTGACGCTTCGGGTTCGCTGTGGCGCACCTCGCAGGGCTACATTGACGATCTGTCGCAGAACATCGGTGGCGTCAGCACCGAGGGCGTTGACATCACGGCGTCCTACACCCGTGAAGTTGGCAGCCTCGGTCGTCTGAGCCTGTCGTTCGTCGGCACCTATCTCGACAGCCTCGTGACCGACACCGGTCTCGCCGCTTCGGGTAGCTATGACTGCGTCGGTCTGTACGGCAACGTCTGCGGCACGCCGAACCCCAAGTGGCGCCACCAGGCCCGCCTGTCGTTCGACCTGCCGAGCGGTATCGGTACGTCGCTCCGCTGGCGGCACTTCTCGAGCGTCACGCTTGATGCTCTGGAAAGCAACGCCAACCTGCGTAACACCGCTGCTGCCGGTCCGGCTCCGGGTGGCGTTGCCCGTCCGGGTCTCGCTGGCTTCCCGTCGGTCGACTACTTCGATCTGTCGTTCTCGTTCCGTCTGGGCGATAACTACAACTTCACGCTGGGTGCCAACAACCTGCTCGACAAGTCGCCGCCGCTCACCGGCTCGCAGGCTTGCCCGTCGGGTCCGTGCAACGGCAATACCTTCGCTCAGGTGTATGACGCCCTTGGCCGTTACATCTACGTTGGTGTCACGCTCGACTTCTAATCGAGCCACAGACGACAAAAATTGGGCGGGCTCCTTCGGGGGCCCGCCTTTTTTGTGCGCTTGACACCGGGCCGCCGCATCCACCACGGACGTAATTGTGGATAGCAAAACCGCCCAAGCAGCGATTGTCGCCGCCGCGCCGAGCCAATTGGTCGATACGGCGCTGAACTTGATCCGTCAGGACTATGGTCCGGTCATTCTCGAACCGCTCGAGCGGGCAGGTGCGCAGCACCATGGTGACCCGCGCTATTGGCAAGCGCTGGGCCTCTCTGCCCGTCAAGCTGGCGAACTGGCCGTATCGTTGCAGGCCTTTGTTCGCGCGCTCCATCTTCGCCCTCAAGACCAGCTGCTGGCCCACAGCCTGGCCCAGGCAAGGTTCGAAGCGGGCCTCGACGCAGTTGATGCCTTCATGGCGGCTCTCCGACTCGCACCCGGCAATGGCCAGTTGATGCTCGGCCTCGCTTCGTCCCTGCGAACCGCCGGGCGCGCTGGTGAGGCACGCCGGTTTCTCGAACAGATCCTCGAAAACAATCCGCTGTGGATCGACGGTCACCGCGCGCTGATTCACCTGCGCTGGCTCGATGGTGAAACTATCGATGCCACGCGAACCGTTGACCGAGTGCTCGCAGCTAATCCGCAAGCTGGTGATCTCTGGGGTATGCTGATCAATCTCTGGATAGAGGCTGATCGCTATCCGCAAGCGCTCGATACTGTCGAAGCGACAATCCGCACCCTCGGCACCACGCGCGATCTCGATATCATCCGAGCCATCTGCCAATCCGAATCAGGACTAGTCTCAGCGGCAGAATCTGTTTTTGCTACGCTGTCCGACGCTGATGTCCCGGCTGTCGGAGTCCGGATGATCCGTCACGCGATGCGTTGCCAGCGACTCGAACAGGCGGCTGCCATCCTCGAAACGGGATTGGCAGGCACTGCCCGGGCGACCTTTTGGCCCTATGCGACGCTGCTTTGGCGAGCGCTTGATGACCCGCGCTTTGCGTGGCTGTTCAACGCTGACACCATGGTCCGGCGCCATCAAGTTCCCGATGATGTCATGCAGGGTCTGCGCCAGCAGCTCGTCGGCCTGCACCCCGACGGAGAGGAACCGGTGAACCAGTCGGTCAGGGGCGGGACACAGACGGAACGGCCGCTGTTTGCCAGCATCGATCCGGCGATAACCGCCCTGCGCCATGCCCTGAGCCAGTGCGTGCGGGACCATGTCAAGCAACTTCCTCCTGTTGAAACAGGCCATCCGCTCCTCGCTGCCGGGCGGCAGGCACCAGTCCTGTTTGCCGGTTCGTGGTCGGTCCGCCTGCGTGCTGGAGGCCATCACAGCGAACATGTCCATCCGCAAGGCTGGCTTAGCTCAGCCCTCTATGTCCACCTCCCTGCGATGAACCCCGCCGACGATGCCGGCTGTTTCAGTTACGGCACCAACCGCGAGTTGCTGCCCGACATGTCACCACTCGGCATCGTCCGTCCGGCGGTGGGTACGCTCGTCCTTTTTCCCTCGTACATGTGGCACGGCACTGAACCCTTTGCCGACGGAGAGCGGATTACCGCCGCCTTTGACGTCGCACCTCCGCTCGTGTGAGCACCATCGTTTCAGCACGGACAAGCGGTTTACTGGCGAAACAAACTGGCGCATGAAGCCCTTACGGGGGCGTATTAAATGGCCCTGCGTGACAGGTGCCAGCAGCATGAGCCAAACCGCCACCGAAACCAACCCTGCCGATCAACTCGCGGCGCGCGGCGATCTTGCGCGCGCGCGCGCGCTGCTCGAACAACAGGCTGAACAGGGCGGGGACTGTGCTTTCTGGCTCAAGCTTGCGTCATTGCGTCGCGCTACAGGCGCGCCGCGTGCCGCACTTGATGCGATCCATCAGGCCCTTGCACTCGAACCGCTCAACTTCATCGGCTTGCTCAGTCGTGCTTCATTGCTTGAAGCCCTGCGGGTCGAGGGCTGCGGCGAAGCCTATGCCCGCGCGCTGGCCAATCGTCCGTTTGGTGACCTGCCTCCTCCCGTCGCGCAGCTGATTGACCATGCGCAGCGCCGCGCCGCTGAGTTTACCGATGATCGCGAACAGCAGTTGCTCGAGGCGATGGCCCCGGCGCTTGATCAAGCGGGTGAGGACAGCTCCCGCCGCATCCGCCGATTCTGCAGCAACACAGTGCGAAAGACACGGGTCTACCACAGCGAACCGACCCACTATTCCTATCCCGGCCTGCTCGAACGTGAATTTCATGACCGTTCGGCTTTTCCGTGGCTGCGTGAACTCGAAGCAGCCACGGTCGACATTCTCGCCGAATGCGAAGCGATCATCGCCGCCAGGGAAGCGCGGCGCGAACCCTATGTGCAATATCCGGCGCATGAACCGCTGAACCAGTGGCGACAGCTCAATCACAATCCCGATTGGACCGCTATTCACCTCTGGCGCAATGGGAGTCGGGTCGAGGAAAATGCCAGCCGTTGCCCGGTCACAATGGCCGTGCTTGACCGCCTGCCCCAGCCGGACATTTCCGGTTGCTCACCGAACGCCATGTTTTCACTGCTGGCTCCCGACACGCACATTCCCCCGCATGTCGGCGTCACCA
This sequence comes from uncultured Sphingorhabdus sp., assembly GCA_937873665.1. The sequence goes on along the minus strand of CALMYW010000244.1, from coordinate 1,004 downwards.
ACACGCGTCTGGTGTGCCATCTGCCGCTGATCGTGCCGGAAGGATGCTGGTTCCGGGTCGGGGCGGAGACCCGCTTCTGGGAACCTGGCAAGGCCTTTGTCTTCGACGACTCTATGGACCATGAGGCACGCAACCCTTCCGACCGGTTGCGTGTGGTTCTGATCTTTGACGTCTGGCATCCGGGTCTCACCGGTGAGGAAAAGGATGCCGTTCGTTCGCTGCTGCAAACTGACGCCAGCAGCGCCGCTCTCGCACTGTGATCCTGCCACCGGCCTGATATTGGGTTCGACCTTGGGGCCTGGCTCGGATAAGCAGCGCCGATGAACCAGCCGCCTGCCGCCATGCTGCCGATCCTCGCGCTTGCCCGCGAAGGGAAGTTCGCCGACGCCTATGTCCGCCTTGTTGCCGACAGCAGCTTGACCGCAACTGCTGCGGGGCAGGCCTTTGCCGGCATGCTGGCAGGTCGGCTTGATCGGCATGGTGATGCCGCTCGTTGGTTCACCATGGTTCTGCGCGGAGCGCCCGAAGACCGCGCCACGCGGACCAATCTTGTCCGCTCGCTGACACTCGCCGGTGATTTCGATCAAGCAAGGCAATGGCTGGACCAACCGTCGAGCCATGCGCTCGCCCGTTTGGGGGGCTATGTCTTTCATCAGCTCGGCGAAAGGGATCAGGCCCTTGTCTGGTACCGCCGCGCTGTCGATCTGGAATCGGCCGATTTCGAAAGCTGGAACAATATCGGCAATATTCTGGGCGAATTGAACGATGTCGATCAGGCCGTGACGGCCTATGAGCGCGCCATCACTTTGCGTCGCGAGTTGCCCGAACCCTATCTCAATCTCGCCGCCTTGCTCGGTCGTCACGAACGGCACGAAGCCCGACTGCGCGTTGCGCGGGATGCAGCCACGATCGCGCCCGGTTCGCCCGAAGTGATGCTCGAACTGGCTTTGGCACAGGCTGCCAGTGGCGACATGGACGGATCGCGTGCCACATTGGAGGCGGCC
>CALMYW010000243.1 GCA_937873665.1 uncultured Sphingorhabdus sp. | reverse complement strand
GGGGTGTTGCCAGTCGATCAGCCAAACCGTTTCACGATTCTCGCCCGCGCCGGGCTGCACCTTCACGCCGTAGCGCAGCAGGTCGTAGACCTCTTTGTTACGGTCGTAGAGGCTTTTGCTGGTATCGGTCGCGACCTTGTTCAGTTCATGCAGCGCCCGGTTGATCAGCGTGTCGCTGACACCCCGCTTGGTCAGCCATCCGCGCAGCAGTGTCTCCTCGATGTTGCGGTTGTCGAGGTCAGTTTTGTCGCCGAGGTAGTCGTAGCAGAGCCGTTCCCGGAAAAGCGCGACGACGCGGGCTTGGGGTTTCTTTTCGATCTGGCCGCCAGTCGTCATGTCACCTCCTGATCCCCTTGAAAGGTTTGTAGAAGGCTTGCCAATTCGCGCAAGGCGTCAAAAATTTCACCACGTGACACCTGCCGCCTCAGGCTTACGAGGTTCTCCGTGAAGCCGCCGTCGCCACACAAAGCAGTCTGCAATTGGGGAAGTTTGTTTAACTCGCCCCGACTAAAAGAAAGGACAAACTGATTGTTTAGCGAGTGGACTTCGAGCCGGAGAGTCTGCCCGGCACATTTGGGTCTGAAGATCATGCACGGCTCCACATCGCCCACAGAAACCTGCCCGTAATACCAATAGCCCAGTGCTTTCAGTTCAGGGGCATCACGCCGTTCTTCCAGTTCCAGACTCAGAACGTAACTGAACAACTCCGCATGGTTTCCATTCATTTGCCTCTTGCTCAGCAGGTATATCTTTCCGGTCAAATCCTCCTTGCGAATTTCCCTCAGGCCACAGTAACGGATCACTCCCGGATTGCTGACGATGGCTGAACGCCACGGTTCCAGATCCGTAGCGGTGTCGATGATCTCTTTCAGCTGCGGCTCGATGGCGGCTTCTGCGTCTAATTGATCCCAAAGGGCTTTGAGGTAGGCCCGCTTTCCACCATCGCCTCTTAGCAGTCTTTTCCAGCTATCCCAATTAGACGGCGGATCGGTGAGGAATGAGCTGTTACTACTGTTTGAGAGTAGATAGTCCCCAAATGTCAGCAACGCCCTCTGCCACAAATAGTCCTCCGCAGACTGCTCGGGTGATCCAAGGCCAGACGATCCGAAAGTAATCTGTGCCTTCCTCAGATACAAATCACAATCAGTTTGAAGTTTCGCGTGCTCGGAATTCTTCCACTTTGATGGGTCTTTTTCCGGTTGCGCAAGTACGCCACAGAAATCCAGAAGGAATTCAATCTGCCCGACAAAGTAGCCATGCTCCTCTGCCTGATCAATGCGACCTCTCCAAGCGGCGTCCGCGAGAATCAGCTTTGACTTGAGAACCTCCTCGCGGACCTGCTGAGGGCTGAAACCGATCGGACCAACTTCCGTAGTGGATAGATGCTCAAGTATTCTGGCGCTATGAGGCAAGAGCTTTAACAGCCCCGAAAGGCTGCGTCCATACTCTTCCGGCCGCTCGATTGCAGTATTGGCGGAAAGATTGCGTACAACGCGCATCCATTCGTTCAGGTCATTGGGCTGTATGTTGCCTTCGTGGTGCCGAAGGTAGAACACGAATGCTGCAAACTGAACCAACTCAGTGTAATCAAGAGCTGCTGGTTGTTTTATTGCTTTCTGGAACAAAGCCGCTTCATTGAAATATCGAGTATTCGGCAGTACGGGAGTCTGGTTGCCGCCGCCACTGCTCCATGCGTCCAGTAGGTTGATCAGGTTTTCAGTGAAGCGGCGGGTAAGCCAGCCGCGCTCGTGAAACAGTGCAAAGGTTCCGGCGAGTTGCTTGTCCCCAAGTGCCGATGTGTCCTGACTGAAGTTAGGGTCTGTCGGATTCAGGCTCACACGAGCCAAGGCCAGAAGCAGATTGATAACCAAGTCATCGAACGTGTTGGTCTTCGCGTTCTTGTGGGCCCAGAAGAAATCCGTCCACCGTGTGTCAATACGCCTCTCGAAGAACTCTGCAACGCTCACCTCTCCAACGCCCAGCTTTCTCTTCTCCGTCGGAAACAGTTCGGCCAAGAGTTCTTCAAATCGGGCCTTGAAGGTTTCAAATGGCGTTAGAGGTTTACCCCGCGCATTCATCTTGATGTATAGATCGTCGGTCAGACCGAAATGCTCCAACGGTAGGAGCTGGAAGGTAATCGCCGGTCTTTCATCGTTGGTCAGTCGCCCAAAGAGCCCCTTAGTTGGCTTGAATAGATGATGGATGTCCTCAAGCATGACGAGAGCCGACTGAATAGTGGGATCAAGACGCCAATGAGAGAAGAACCATGGCTGGTCTTCCACCAACGGTCTGAGTGCTGGCAGGTCATCCGGTACAGAATCTGGTGCGTAACGCACCAGTTCATCGAAAAACTCTGTGCTACTGGGCCTAACGCCGTAGGTAAACCTCGAATGCCTACCATCCCACAACATGCTTTCGAAATCTGCATGTTGCCCGTCACGCCATGCCAAGTACCAGTGCAACAGGAACAGCGTGGTCAGACGCTGCTGCCCATCCAACGGAAAAAAGCTCCCCGACGGCCCGTTCTCCATGCTTCCATAAACGAAATCCAGATTCAGCGGCGGAGCGGAATCCCCAATTTCGCGTTCCAATGCGGCATGAAGTGCCTTGAGAAAATGCTCTCGCACCTCTTTCTCAGTATCACGGCCCTGCGCGTAATCACGTTGAATCAACGGCACCTCGATTCGAGAGCACCTACCCAAAAGTTGACGAAATGTGATGGGCTGATTGATCTCATCCATGAATCCATCCCCCAGTAAAAAAACCATGCAGGATGTCGATCAGTACCTGCCGATAACCGTCGCGATCCTTCCGTGTCCAAAACATGACGTGATCAACTTGTGCGTTGTAGCACTTCAAGAACACATTGCGGGTACATAAGGGCACGAACACGCCATCGCGATCGAGCGAAAGAACCCGATGCCGCTTCACTGCAAATACAGCGTTCTTGTAGCTCCGGTTTGTCGCGTAGTCGAGCAGTACGAGGTTGTAGATTCCGTTGTCTGCTTCATCCGCATCGTTTTCCTGAAAGTGATGGAGAACCTTTTCGTACACGGGATCGAAAGCGGCATCGGTCGCTTCTTTTGGCGGGAGGTTAATGAAGGTCTGAATCTCAGCCTGAAGAGCCTCTCCTTGGTCAGCTGACGCGAGGTAGGCCAAGCATCGCTCTAACCACTCGATTTGCCCCTTCCGAGCACCCGGCCTATCTGGGGCGACGGAACTCACGTGCTCGATATCCCAATTGGCTGTCTTAAAGCTGTCGAACTGGAACCTCATGTTGGACTTTGCGTTCTGAAGCAGGGTTGCCAAATTGAACAGCAGCAGAATGCCCCGAATTCGCTGGGAACCGGGGCCGTAGTTCACGGCATCCAATCGGTCCGCGATCCATTCAGCGGTAACGGAGGCATCAGCCCCCACCCCGAACGTGTGCGCAAGAACCTGCGCTCTGAGCTTTTCCCTGAATTCCCGTTTTGTAGCGCCGACGGCCAGCGCCCGCAATTCATTTACATCTGCTCCCGCCCAAATCAGGAAACCCACCAAGTGGTATAGGCGGCGATCCACAAACCACTCTTCCAGAGCCATGAATAATCGTTTTACGGAG
>CALMYW010000242.1 GCA_937873665.1 uncultured Sphingorhabdus sp. | reverse complement strand
GCGGTGCAGGAAACTGCGTCGATGATATTGGGCGGTGCGGGCATCGGCATAAAGCCACCAGGTGCCCCCTACGCGGGGGGGATTATGCCTGGGTGCATACACCAAGGCCACACCCATCCGCCAACAGATTTTTCGCCAAGCCATGGGGAAATGGCGCGCCCGGAACGATTCGAACGTCCGACCCTCAGATTCGTAGGGGGTGAGAAGTCGTTCTCAGAGCGTGTCATATCCTCTTATTTCTACTGTATTTCCTGATCTTGCCATTCTCACATGTTCTCATTATGTTTCAGGGTACATCACCCTAAAAGCTACCCAGGGTAGCACCTTGTGAACCTGCGAGACGGACAAGATGTCAAACAAAACTGTCGGGCTTACCGACTCTAAGATTCGGAGCCTCATTCCATCTACCACAAGTCGGATTGAACTGCCCGATCATGTCATCCCGGGCCTTCGCATTCGCGTCGGTCAATCTGGCATCAAGACGTTCATCCTGCGCAAGCGCGTCGGCGGCCAGTGGAAGAACATCACGATCGGCCCGTTCAAGGAGTACTTCGGCCTCGCCGATGCTCGCAAGAAGGCGCGCTCGATCCTGGTCGATATCGAGAACGGCAAAGGTGCGCCGCGCCCCGCCAAGGAGGACGGGACGACCCTCACCGGGCGGCTCATGTTCACGTTCCTGTGGAACCAGTACCTTGAGCGGGCAGTGCGTGGCCATAAGCGCAGCGCGAGCGAGATCGAGCGGATCGGCAACAAATTCCTGCTGCCGCGCTTTGGCGACCGGATGGCGGACAGCATCAGCCGCGCCGAGATCACTGCACTTGTTGAAGACGTCACCTATCGCAACACGCAAAAGCCTACGCTACGCGAAGGTCGCACCGTTCACCAGAGACTGAGCGCCTTCTACAGCTGGGCAATGCCGAAGCTCGAGAGACTTCAGGCCAACCCCTGCCAGTATGCCTGGCGCCCTCCCCTCGGCAAGCCGCGCGACAGGTTCCTGACCGATGATGAGATCAAGCTGTTCTGGCAGGCCTGCGGCGATATGGGCTGGCCATTCGGGCCAGGGTTCAAGCTGCTCCTCGTCACCGGGCAGCGCCGCGGCGAAGTCTTCGGGGCGTCACGCAGCGAAATCAGGGACGGGATCTGGACAATCCCAGGGGACCGGGCAAAGAACGGGGTCGCACACATCGTCCCCCTTCCACAGTTGGCGATCGACATCATCGATGGCCTCCCGGAGATTGATGGCTCGGACAAGCTGTTCGCTGTCCCCGACAATCCCGACGCAGTCTCCAGCGGGTTCAGCAAGGGGCACCCCCGTCTTCTGCGCCTCATGGCGAAGCTCCAGGGGGATCAGCCGGTCGAGCATTTCGTGCTGCACGATCTGCGCCGTACTGCAGCAACTGGCATGCAGCGCCTTGGCGTCCCGATGCCGGTAACCGAAGCCGTTCTCAATCACATCAGCGGATCGCGCGGTGGAATCGCCGGCGTCTACCAGCGGCACAACTACTTTGACGAGAAGAAGGAAGCCTTGATCAAGTGGGCCGACGAAGTCGAGCGGCTCACCTCGGGTTCGAGATCAGATCCTACGCGCAGTTGATGCAACGGGTAATCGCGCATACCGAGCAACGGGAGCGGTTGACCGACTCGAATGGTCTGGTTCTCGGCAACGAAAACGCGGCCGATATAGCCCCCCACCTTGGGCGCAACAATTACCGAATGCGCCTCAATGGTGGCGCCATTGGTGCTTTGCAGAATTCTGCCTCGGGATTGATAATCCAGATACCACCACAAGCCAGCAGGACGGCTGCGACCGCCGCCATGAGGAACCCGGCGTGGACCTTCCTCGAGCGAGTTTCGCGTGCCTTCAGCCTCAGAATTCTTAGGAGCGTCCACTGCTTTTGATTCGATCAATAACGACTTTGTCCCGTGTCCATAGAGTGCCAGTGACAACTCCCTTTCGGTTGCTCGGCTCCGCAGCAGGGCTCATGATTTTAGCTCCGAACCATGGGTGCGAAGCAGAAAATTGACGATCGACTGACCGAAAGCGTCGTTCTGGT
>CALMYW010000241.1 GCA_937873665.1 uncultured Sphingorhabdus sp. | reverse complement strand
GAGTGCCATGCGCGTCAGCACGTCGCCGCTCGTTTTTTCCGCCATGTCCCAGAGTCCGGCATGGGCCGGGAAATCGCCGTAGTCGTGGCCGAGCGCCTGCAGGCGCTCGCGCAGGAGGGTGAAGTGGTAGGCCTCCTCGACGGCGACGCCGATCCAGTCGGCGTAATACTGGCGCGGCATGCCGCGGAAGCGGGCGGCGTGGTCGAGCGCCAGGTTGATCGCCGAAAACTCGATGTGGACGATGGCGTGCAGCAGGCGGGCGCGGCCTTCCGGGCTCTTCGCACCGCGCTGCGGGACCTGGCGGTGCGGGACGAGTTCCGGACGGGCCGGTCGGCCGCAGACCAGGTCGACCGCGGTCGTGTCCTGCCAGTCCAGCCTGCCGGCCTGCCAGTCGGCGGCGATGGTTGCGGTCAACGCCAGCTTTTGCCCGATTTCCGGGGCGGCGAGCGCTGCGGCTAGCACATCAAACAATGGTCTGCCTGCTTGAGATATGTTTCCAAAAGATGCTACCAACTAAACGCATGCGGTAATCCGAATTATTGAGCAGGCTCAATGACAGACTTCGGTGGTGCTGGAGTTGTCCGCGGTGCGACGACTCTGCGAGTTCTTTCGTCGATGAACTTGAGTACCGTGTTTGCAGTTACTAACTGTCCCTGCGATCCAAAATGCGTGTCGTTCGGAAGGTAAACATCCTTCTCGCCAGAGGCGATCGCGCTACGTATCGCTTTCTCTATTCGAGGGCGATTGAGTCTTAGGTCCGTGAGTCGTTCGATCCCGCCGGGTGGCGGCGATTGATCAACAAGGTCATCGTGGTAGGCACTCAGTTTGTCTGGGATCGGTAGCGCGATGAACAGCGTCTTGCCGTTGGACTGGACCGCGTGCTGAAGCCTCAGAAGCTGACATTGCATCTCGTGAATATCCTTGTCTTGCCACTGTTCCTTGTCAAGGTCAGAAATCGTCACGAGGAGTGTATTCGGCAGTTCGCTCGAAAAACGCGGGACGCGCAGTGAAAGCTCGACAACATCGCTCTTCCAGCCAAACACCTTTCTTATGTTCTTGACCAGAAAATCTCGCGCATAGGTTAGCTGCTGTTCGCTATAGCTGCCTGCGGGCGGCATTCCTACCTCCTTAATGAGGTACTCCTTAGGTGGACGGTATGTCACTACCGGAGGCTCAGCTAGCGCCGTGCTCTCGTCACTGCCTTTAAGTGGAGTACAGATTTTCGCATCGTTTACCAAGCGTTTCTTCAGGAGTCGCTCAATCGATTCGAAAACGAAAACACTAGGTGGCGTATCGCGGAATGCTTGGCTCTGAACTAGCGTCGTGATCTGCCGTTCGACATCAGCCGCGACGGCAGGCTTTGCGAAGTCGCCTGCAACGCCGATCACTAGTACAGAAAGGCCATTGGCAGCCAGGTAATTGGGCCATGATTTCTCAAGGTCTAGGGAAAACGAATCTCCTACAACCATGACGTCGTAGTGGCGGTCAATGGCGTCGGCTTGGGTGACAAGTGAGGGCTGGAACACCAGATTCGGTTTCTGATTGCCATAACGATTGTTGGGGTACCAACCGATGCGCGTTAGATCACCAGAATTGGTCGATATCATTCCTGACATGGGGACGAGGTAGAGCGCGAATCCCACAATGAGTAGCATTACCACCAGTGCTGTGATGGCAAGCGCGAGACTAAAGGTTCTATTGGAGAGCACGTCAGGTCTAAAACTGGAAATAGAGGAACTCGCTGACCTTGTCACCCCTGGGGATTTCAAATAGCGACCAGGCGAGAAGAGCCGCAATCGCAATCAGCCAGGTGATACTTGGCCTCCAGGTCAAGCGGGCGAGGCTTCCGTCCAGGTGTCGAAACTGGTTGATGGTGGGCTGAAACCTCTGGAGGATCTGTTGCGTATTGGGGGCGAGTGTCGCGATTAGAAGCAGTACGATGGTGACGTAAAGTTGATCGCGATATGCAATGAACTTGATCGTTGCAACCTGGACGCCACTGCCGGCAAGCACATCCATCACTTGGCTCATGAATGAGGCCTTGAACCAGTGCGAAGGGACCACGATACCGTTCAATCCCATCATGCCCCTGAGCATGTCGATGGCAACGTCGAGGTTCTTGGCACGAAAGAAGACCCAACTGACTACCACAGCCAGAAAGGTCAGCGCCCACGCCCAAAAGCGTAACCTGGGTGCAGAGGCAGCGTTCGCCGCTCCGCGTAGCGTCTGCCAGGTATGGTTGATGACCAGATACATTCCGTGCAGTGCCCCCCAGACAACGAACGTCCAACCGGCGCCGTGCCATAGGCCACCGAGCACCATCGTTGTTAACAGGTTAATGTGTCGTCGCATGGGGCCGTGGCGATTGCCGCCGAGAGGGATATACAGATAATCGCGAAGGAAGCGCGAAAGGGTCATGTGCCATCGCCGCCAGAACTCAATGATGTTTGGCGCCTTATAGGGCGAGTCGAAATTCAGCGGAAATTTGATTCCGAACATTCGTGCCAAGCCGATCGCCATGTCCGAATAACCCGAGAAATCAAAGTAGAGCTGGAGCGTATATGCGAGTGCTGCTCCCCATGCGAGGAATAGATGCGGGTTCGATGTCCCATCGAAGACAGGCCCGACATAGCGACTGATTTCGTCAGCGATCAATACTTTTTTGGCGAGGCCGATGGTGAATATCGTGAGGCCGACGGCGATGTCTTCCCAATTGACGCGATAGCACGACGGGCTCTCGAACTGAGGCATGATCTCCTTGTGATGGAGGATCGGGCCGGCAATCAGGTGCGGGAAGTTGGTTACGAAGAATAGGTAGTGGACCGGGTTGTACTCCTTCGCCTCGCCGCGATAGGTGTCAACCAGAAACGCGATCTGCGTAAACGTGAAGAATGAAATACCCAGCGGGAGTACCAGTTCGAGGAGCGGAAACTCAGTATGAAGGGTGTGATTAAGGCTTGAGATGAAGAAATCCGTATATTTGTAATAGAAGAGAAGAAGCAAGTCACAGACAATGCCGGCAATCAATACAAATTTGGCGCCTCCGGACGAACCACGTTCGCGTTGCTTGGAGATGGCTCGGCCGACGGCGAAGTTGAATACAATGGAGAGTAGCAACAGGCCGACGTACCGTGGATCCCACCAACCATAGAAAAACAGCGAGGCAAGGCCAAGCCATAGTGCCGCCACGATGTGGCTCGCCCTGGCGATCAGGAAGAAACCAATCAGGGATATCGGTAAGAACAGGCCGATGAAAAGATAGGAATTGAAAAGCAACGGATATATATCTTCACAAAAATTTTTCGATTATCTGCCGACATCCTAGAAACCGTCAAATGCCAATCTGATTTGGACATCGCTAGATAAAAATTCGAGAGATTCGCATTGAAGGATAGTGCGAAGCAGGCGGATGCGGACCTTTGGGGTCTTTGCGGAGCGCAGCTGATCTTTGGTGCCGCGATCGCCGAGGTCAACGCTATAGAGTTGCTCCCACGAACTTTGAATCTGCATTGCTTTAGAGCCCTTGTTTCCTCGGGTTTGGCGCTTCAGGTACTACGGTATCGATTTCATGGTTTTCGGCTGATTTCCGACGATGCAGTGGCGCGCGGCGACAGCTGAGAACAGCGAACGGCTCATGGTGCCGGGTTGGTGTATTGCAGGTGGATGGCGTCGATCTCGGCGAGCAGTTCGGCGGAAATCGGCGTCTGGGTCGCCGGCAGGGTCTCTTTCAGTTGCGCCAGGGTCGAGGCGCCGATAATGGTGCTGCTGACGAACCAGCGCGAGCGGGTGAAGCCGAGGGCGAGCTGGGTCGGGGTCAGGCCGTGGCGTTTGGCCAGGGCGGCGTAGGCGGCGACTGCAGGGGCCACGTTGGGCTTGCCGTAACGCTGGCCGAAGCCAGGCCATTGGGTCAGCCGGCCGGGCGCTGCCGGG
>CALMYW010000240.1 GCA_937873665.1 uncultured Sphingorhabdus sp. | reverse complement strand
GGCCCGGGATGAGAGAGAGGGCGGGCGCCGGGCGGCCGGCCTCGCCGATGCCCACACCCATCCGGCACAAGAAGAGTTGCGCAAAGTTTCCCGCAACGCCGCAAAGGGCGGTGAAGCCGCTCCAGATCGTCAGCGACGTCGTGATGACCCAGACGCGACTGGACCGGTCGGCCAGCCAGGCGATCGGAATGGCTAGGGTGGAATAGAGAACGGCGAACGCCAAGCCGCCAAGCAGCCCGAACTGACTGTCCGAAAGTTGGAACTCCGCTTTCAGCGGCACTGCGAGGATACCGATGATCTGGCGGTCGAGGAAATTGAGGGCGTAGATCAGCGTCAGAATGCCGAGAACGTAATAGCGATATCCGCCCGGCTCCTCGCTGTGAGCAGGTTTGGCTTGCCTAGTGGAATCACCCATGGGCCAAGCCCCTTCTTTCGGCATTCAGACTGAAACGCTGTCCGGCGAATGGCCCCGGCCGCACGCCCCGAACATCGCCTCAGAGCCCGTACAGATTCGCCTGATCGAGAGTATTTTTGACCATCCGCAGCACGACCACGTCGACCATCACGCCGTCGACCTGTATGGCGCCCTGGCCCGCATCCAGCGCGGCGCGGTAGGCGGCCTCCAATTTTCGTGCCTGCGCGATTTCCGCAGCACTCGGCGAGAAGATGGCCAGCGCGGGCTCGATCTGGCTGGGATGGATCGCCCACTTTCCGACAAAACCCAGCGAGCGCGCACGTTTCGCTTCGGTCACGTAGGTCTCGGTGTCGCTGAAATTGGCGAAGGGTCCGTCGACGGCATCGATGCCGACGGCACGCGCAGCCATTGCAATCCGGAAACGAGCGAAATGAAAGATATCGCCCGGATAGGCTGCGTTCCCGCTGCCGATCTCATCGGTGTTGATGCCCTGCGATGCCGAATAATCGCCCATGCCGAAGATCAAGCATTCCATGCGATCGGAACATTTGGCGATTTCCTCGACATTCTGAAGCGCCTGAACCTCCTCGATCAGCACCTCGATGCCAATGCGTTTGGTCAGAGCCAGCTTCTTCTCGAGCTGACCGAGCATGCGGTCGAGGAAGATGACGTCGGCCGCCGTGTAGGGCTTGGTCAGCATGACTGTGTCGAGGTTATCACGCGCGCCGGTAACCACGGTGATGATGTCGTCGTGACACCATTCCGTGCTGACATCGTTTACCCTGACGCATCGGACTTTGCGCCCCCAGTCCAACGAATTGAGAGCGGTGACGACCTTGTCCCGCGCTTCGACTTTCGCGGACGGCGCGACGGCATCCTCAAGATCGAGGAACACGTGATCCGCCGCCGACGCGGCCGCCTTGGCGAGCATCTTCTCGCTGCTGCCGGGAACGGAAAGCTGAGAGCGGCGGGCACGGGCAGGGCGAACAATCATCATTGGCCTTTCGTTGAATTGAGGTGCGATCCGCCAAACCGGCGAGCGCACCAACGGGCAAACAGTGAAGCCGTCGCGGACATCAGTCAGATCGCGGAGCGCTCGATCGGTCAGCGGCCGACAAAATTCGGCGCTCGACGCTCGGCGGTTGCCTCCACGCCTTCCTTGAAATCAGCGGATTTGAAGATCTCACCCTGAACCTCCAACTCCCGCGCAAGCGCGGCGCGGGCATCACCGCCAGTGACCCTGGGCAGGGCATCGCGTATCGAGCGCAATGCGAGCGGCGCGTGCTTCGCAATGCTGTGCGCGAATTCCAGCGCGTCGGCATCGAGGCTTTCGTCGCCGCCAAGGCGATCGGCGAGGCCGATAGCGACGGCCTCCTCGCCCCCGATACGGCGCGCCGACAACATAACATCCCGCGCCTTTTGCTGGCCGAGCAAGGCCGGTAGCGTCGCGGTCAGCGCGAAACCGGGGTGGAGACCGATCGCCGCGAAATTGCAGTGGAAGCGCGCAGCAGGACTGGCGATCCGGAAGTCCGCGGCCACTGCCAGGCCGAGCCCTCCACCCACGGCCGGGCCACCGACAGCCGCGATGAGCGGCTTGCGGCGGTCGAAGATGCGCATGGCCTGGTCATAGAGTTTGCGCGCGTCCTCTCTGCTGGCGGCATTGCGTGCAAAGTCAGCGCCGGCGCAGAAACTGCGGCCTTCGGAGCTGAGCAAACTGACGACGATCCCGGCATCGGAATCGCTCTCCTCGAGCGCATCGGCGATGCCGCGCAGCAGATCGGTATCGAAGAAATTGTGTGGCGGTCGCGTAATCCGGATCTTCGCGACCTTTCCGTCACGGTCCAAAACGAGGTCTGGCATCATCTTCCCTTCCAAACGGGCGGGCGCTTCTCGACGAACGCGCGCAGGCCCTCGACCCTGTCCTCGCTGAAGTAAGGATTGGGATATTCGTCGAGCCGCAGGGCAGCGCCGAGAGACATGTCATACGACCTTTTGGCCATCCGCCGGATGCGGCGGAGCGATACCGGCGCATTGGCCGATATTTTCCGCGCCTTCTCCATCGCGGCGGCCATCAGCCCGGCATGCGGCATGACTGCCACAACCAGACCGCGCCGCATCGCTTCCGACGCGTCGATCGGATCGCCGGTGAGGAGCATGTCCATCGCCAGGCTCGGGGCAATGCGCCGCTGCAGCATGATCGAGGCGAAATGTGCCGCCATGCCACGTTTGGCCTCCGGCAGCGCGAACGTCGCGGTCTCACTGGCGAGAACCAGGTCGCAGCCCAGCGTCAGTTCCAGCCCCGCGCCGAAAGCGGCGCCGTTGACTGCGGCGATAATGGGGACGTCGGACTCCGCAATGATCTCGAACACTGAGCGATGCACCCCCGAAAAAATGTCGAGGAAGCTGTTCCCGCCCTTGCCATCCACGGCGACGGCCGCCTTGATGTCTATCCCGGCGCAAAAGAAGCGTTCGCCGGCGCCGGTCAGGATGATCGTCCGGACGCCGTCGTGAGGCGCTCGGCATACCGCCGCGCCGATCGCCTCCATCGTCTCCCGATCGAGAGCATTGGCCACATGCTGACGGTCGATCGTGAGGATCAGGCAACCCCCATGGCGCTCGACCCGCATTCCGCTCATCGAACACCCTGTCCAATGGCCGCCAACCGCCATTCGGCTGCACGAAGCGCAATGTCTGGACGACCGGATAATCGCACCGCGACAGACGCGAGGGCGGTCATGGCTCGCTCGCCGATCTGAGCGCCTCGCCGATCTCGGCCTGGGACAGGCCGGCCTCCGCCAGCACTTCTTCACTATGCTCGCCAAGGCGGGGCGCATGACGCCGCAGCTTGAATGGCGTCGCGCCGAAATCCATTGGGCTGCGCACGACGCGGTAGGCCCCCGACGTCGGGTGTTCGGCATCCTGGAACATGCCGACTGCTCTGACGTGAGGATCGCTCTCGATCTCGTCGAGCGAGACGACGGGCAGGCAGGGAATATCCGCCTGCTCGCAAAAGGCGAGCCACTCCGCGTTGGAGCGTTTCACGGCTTCCAGCGCGACCATTGCGTAGAGCCCCGGAAAGACAAGAGCCCGGGCTGCAAGCGTAACGAAGCGCGCATCGTTCAGCAGGTCGTCGCGCTCCAGGAAGACGAAGAAATCCCGCCAGTTCTTGTCAGAATAGGGAAGAATGCAGATATGGCCGTCGAGCGTTTTATACGGCCTGCGCTCCGCGCTCTGGAGCCGGGCGTAACCCGTCGGACCCATTGGCGGGGTGAAAGCAGCAGCACCGAAATACTCGACAAGATTATAAGCGATTGCCGATTCAAACATCGGCACTTCGATGGCCTGTCCGCCGCCGCCGCGTTCCCGATGGAGCAAGGCTGCAAGCAGCGCTGCGCAGATGGTCTGGCTGCCGAGCTTGTCGCATATCACGGTCGGCACGTAAGCGGGCTCGCCCCGTGCCGGAATGAACATCGAAGCCATGCCCGAGGCCGCCTGGATCAGATCGTCATAGGCGGGCTTTTCGGCATAAGGGCCGCGCGATCCGAAGCCCGTTGCGGCGCAATAAATGATGTCCGGGTTCAGGGCTCGCGCGGCATCATAGTCGAAGCCCATCCGACCGATGACCGCAGGCCGTAGATTGTGCACGAAGATGTCGGCGGACTCGATCAACCGGCCGAGCGCCTTTCGCGCCGCTGGCCGCTTCAGATCGAGCTTGAGCGATCGCTTGTTGCGGTTGGTGTTGAGAAAGACGCCCGAAATATCGGGGACGCGTTTGGGCAGGTAGGCCCGCATGGAATCGCCCTGAGGCGGCTCGACTTTGACCACGTCCGCGCCGAGGTCGCCAAGCGTCTGGGTCGCATAGGGCCCCATGACCACGGTCGTGAGATCGATAACGCGGATTCCGGTCAGTGGTCCGTCAGACAAATCAGTCATCGAGCACTCGACAGCTAAGGTTGCACATGGTCGACGGACGCGGCTTGAACGGTCGTCGATCAACGTTGATTGCGAAGGCAAAAAAGAACGCGCGCTTCATCGCAACGAAGGCGCGTTTCACGCACCGTCGTTGCAATGAACCCGCACGATGGAGGTGACGTCGCACGCCACCTCCCTGCGTTCAGAACCGGGCCGACGCCTGGATGCCGACCTGACGCCCACGGTTGATCACTGCGCTGCTCAGCCCGGTGATCGACGGCGCATCGAGGAAGAATTCCATGAAGCGCTCGTTGAAGATGTTCCGGCCGAAAACCGAGATGGTCCAGGGAGCCCCGTCGCGCGTCAGATCGACACGGAAATCCGTGAGGACATAGCCTGGCTGAAGCCCGCCAGGATCGTCGTTTGTCGACGCATTGTATGATGAGCGATAGCTCAGATCGACGCGTGGCGTGATCGCCTCCACCGCGTCCCGGCTGCGCAGGAATTCCGCGACAATGTAGGAGTTGGCGAGCACCAGGCCGCCCGCCCCGCTCGCCCCCGCGCCGAGCACGGCGCCGACCGAATCCATCGCC
>CALMYW010000239.1 GCA_937873665.1 uncultured Sphingorhabdus sp. | reverse complement strand
GCCGCCCGCGGGCAACGCCAATTTCGCGTGGCTCCAGCACATCATCCACCACCTGGCCCCGCGCGGCACCGCAGGCGTGGTGCTGGCCAACGGATCGATGTCGTCCCAGCAATCGGGCGAGGGTGAAATCCGTAAGGAGATGATCGAAAAGGACGTGGTGGATTGCATGGTCGCCCTGCCGGGCCAGCTGTTCTACTCCACCCAGATCCCCGCCTGCCTGTGGTTTCTGGCGCGGGACAAGAGCGCGAACGGCCATCGGGATCGACGCGGCGAAATCCTGTTCATCGATGCCCGCAACCTTGGCTATATGGTGGACCGCACCCGACGTGAGTTTTCAGAAAGCGACATTGCCGCGATCACTGGCGCCTACCACCGCTGGCGGGCAAAGCCCGATGCGGGAATTGGCGAATATCAGGACATCCCCGGCTTCTGCCGGTCAGCGACAGTGGAGGAAATTCGCAAGCATGGCTTTGTCCTAACGCCGGGACGCTATGTGGGGGCGGAAGATGTAGAGGATGATGGCGTTACGTTTGAGGAGCGGTTTTCCGGCCTCAGGGCAAAGCTGAGCGAGCAATTCGCCGAAGCACAAGACCTGGCTGCCGCCATCGAAGTTGCGCTTGGTGGAGTTGCTGAGGGTGAGTGAGTGGACGGAAACGGCTCTTGGCAATCTGTGCAAGTTCCAGGCTGGAGATGCTTTCCCGAAGGATCGGCAAGGCCTGGTCGTCGGGGAGTATCCGTTCATCAAAGTCAGTGACATGAACCTCCCCGGCAACGAGAGGTTCATTCAAAAATCGAATAACTGGATTCAAAAAGCCGATGCATCGAAGTATCGTTTGCATCCGCCCGGATCGGTGGTGTTTGCAAAGATCGGTGAAGCCCTGCGGGCTAATCGCAGACGTGTTCTGGTCCGTGAAACGATCATCGACAACAACATGATGAGCGCCGTGCCAAAGGGCGACATCAATCCTTCATTCTTGCTCTATGTCTTGGAGGGAATTGACTTCAACGACATCAGCCGAGGAAGCGCGCTGCCATACTTGGCGGCTGGTGATCTCAACAAGCTGACCGTCACGATTCCCGGAAAAGCGGCACAGCAGGCGATTGCTGAAACCCTATCGCTTCTTGATCAAAAAATCGAACTCAACCGGCGGATGAATGAGACGCTGGAGGGGATGGCGCAGGCGATATTTCGGGACTGGTTTGTCGATTTCGGCCCCACGCGCCGCAAGGCGGCTGGAGAAGCCGATCCGGTGGCGATCATGGGCGGCCTGACTCCAGACCCCGCCCGCGCCGCCGAACTCGCCGCCCTCTTCCCCGCCGCCATTGACGACGATGGCTTGCCGGTGGGTTGGACCCGCGCGCCGCTGTCGGACCTCGTTGTTCTCCAAAGAGGGTTCGATTTGCCGAAGACAACTCGGACGGACGGTGTTTTTCCCGTAATCGCGGCGAGCGGCCCCAGCGGGACGCACAACGAATTCAAGGTCAAAGGGCCGGGCGTGTGCACCGGGCGAAGCGGCGTCCTTGGCGGTGTGTATTACGTCGAAAAGGACTTCTGGCCGCTGAACACCTCACTTTGGATCAAGGACTATCCGGGTTCGTCGCCACTCCATGCGTTCCACCTGCTGAGGGGAATTGATTTGGCTGGCTTCAACGCCGGATCGGCAGTGCCTACCTTGAATCGGAATCATGTTCATGGTCTGCCAATGGTGAAACCTCCGATAGCGATTGTTCAGGCGTTCGACGCTCTTGTCGGCCCGCTCTACGCCAAGATGGCAACCGGTGACGGTGAAAACATAGTCCTCGCCGAAACCCGCGACTATCTCCTGCCCCGGCTGATGTCCGGCGCAGTGCGCGTCATGCCCAAGGTTGAGGCCGCCTGATGGCCGACCCCTATTTCCGCTCGCTCCCGCTGTTCCCGACCTATGCCATCGGCGATGTCGGCATCGACGGGCTGGTCCCGGCCTGCCGGGTGGAGAGTTGGGAAGCCTTCATCGAGGCGATGCGCTCGCCTGATCACAACAAGGCGAAGGGAGAGATCGTCTATCGCGGCCAGGCCGGGCATGACTGGCACCTGTCCTCCACGCTGGCCCGTCTGTTCGATGGCGGAGCGGTACCCGCCCAACACCAAGCCAATCTGCTAGCGCAGTTCCGGCTCGCCATGCGCGGACGCGGCCTGGATGTCAGCAATCTCGACCAACAGGAAATCTGGGCGTTCGGTCAACATCACGGCCTCAGAACACCGCTGATCGACTGGACCAAATCCCCCTATGTCGCGCTGTTCTTCGCCTTCGATGAGCCGGATGCCGAAGGCATGGAAAATCCCTCCCGCGCCGTGTTCTGCCTAAACATGACGGCAATTCGCGCCGACGAAAGCCTGTCGGAGATCATTTTCGAACCCACCCACCACGAGAATGCGCGCCTGGTCAATCAGGCAGGGCTGTTCACCATCACCCCCAGCGGCAAGGACAATCTCGTTTCGGCCATCCTCAACGAGCTGGCCGAAAACGAGGTCATCAATCCCGACGATCCGATGGATGTGGCGCGCTACATCAGCAAAATCCATATTCCGAACGAGAACCGGGTCGAGTGCCTGAACACTCTCCGCAAAATGAACATCCATCACGCGAACCTGTTTCCCGATCCGGGCGGCGCGTCGAAATACTGCAACGACTGGCTGGCGCGGCTGATCGAAGAAGAGCGGCGGGACGCGGCAGAGGCCAAGGCGATTGAGGACGCGGCGGACAGGGCATTGGCAGGGCCCGATCCAACGCCCCAGACGGGCGAGGCGGTTTCGGCAGAGGCCATCGCCAAGCTGCTGCGGAATACGGTGCGCAATGACAGCGAATACCCGCCCGAGATGCTCGCCGGTTGGGCATCAAAGCTCATCTCGCTGTATGAACGAACGGCGGAAACCGATTGGCCGACGCGCACGTCGTCGGAACTTCGGCTGAAGTTGGAATTCCGCAAATTCCTCATGAGCAACAGCATCAACCGCGCCGTTGCCGAAACCGGCGCGCGGCGCTTGATCGATTTCTTCAAGGCCAACTGGCAGGCAACGCATGCGTCGTAAGCCGTCCCGCCTTCAGATTTGGCGAAACCGGCTGGCTACATCACGGGCTGCCAGCAATTGGCGGAGCTTCTGGAACGAAACCAATTTCCCGATGGCGATCGGCCTGTTCATCGTCTGTGCCTCCATCACTTATGTCTGGTGGTGCCTAGCCCCACAGGACCCGAGCAACCTTTGGCCCGAAATGGGCGGGATGACGCTGGATGTATTCTTCATCCTGATTGTTTTCGCGCTGTTCGAGCATCGACGCAACAAGCGACAGGACATTGCCCGCCAGCGCGAGGTGATCGACGATTACAAGCGGTGGGATGACCCAGAGGCGCACCTGCGCATCGCTGGTGCCATCCGCCGCCTCAATCGCTTGGGGGTTTTCGCGCTGGACATGGCGGGGGCGCGGCTGACGAAATTTGAATTTTCCCGTAAAGGCATCGGGAGCATTGAAGGCTCGAAATTCTATGATGGCCGTTGGGGGGAGAAATTTGGCGATAGCACGATCAAGATGGCCGAAGTTTCCTTTGACCACCTAAATTGTCGCAACGTGACATTCGCGCCCTACACCCCTCTTGCTGGACTCGGCGACTTCGCCACGAATTTTTCGCATTTCTTGGATTGTTCGTTTATGGACAGCGACTTAAGAAATGCCAGATTCAACGGCTCTGAACTTCAATGGTCAGAAGCGCCGCCGGAAACGCATATGGAATACTACGACAACGATGACGGAAGTTATGGCTGTGGACAGGTCAGCTATGGCCCATTTTATCAGGCCAACTTGCGGGGAGCGTCGTTCAACAGATGCCGCTTCAAAAATGCCGATTTCCGCGATGCGGAGAACATTTTGGAAGCCGACTTTACTGGGGCGAAGGGGTTGGAGGACGCATTCTTTGATAATGACGAAATCAGGGCAGCGGTCCTGGCCCAGGCGGCGGGTGGCTCGGCTGCATGAAGGTTCTGTTTCTAGATGAGTCCGGCGATCACAATCTGACCGTGATCGATCCGCTTTATCCGGTGTTCGTGTTGGGCGGCGTGATCATGGACCGCGACTATGCCCGCACTGAAGTCGCGGCGGCGCTGGACAAGTTCAAGCTATCGATGTTCGGCACCACGGACATCGTCCTGCATACTGCCGTTATCGCCCGCAACCGCGCCGGGTTTGAACGTCTCAAAGACGCAGGATTTCGGCAGGCGTTTTATGCTGAGATCAATGCATTGATGGCGCAGCTGGAATATCAGGTTGTAGCCTGTGTCGTGCACAAGGATGTCCATCTCCAGCGATACGGTCTGGCTGCCGTTGACCCCTATATGCTCAGCCTGGACATCCTGGTCGAACGGTTCTGCCTTGATGTTGGCCCAGTCGCAGGCGGGGGCATTATCGTTGCCGAGAAGCGCGGCAGCACCTTGGACCGGGGCATTGAATTGGCATGGTTGAACCTGAAAATTCAGGGGACGCGGTTCATGCAAGCCGCTGACATCGAACGGCGCGTGAGGGGGCTGCATCTGCGTGACAAGAAAGAGAATATCGCCGGACTGCAACTCGCCGATCTAGTGGTTTCACCCATCGGTCGCCACGTTCTGGGCAAGCCCGACAAGGCGGATTGGGCTATTGTCGAAAGCAAGCTGCGGCGCAGCGCGAGCGGCAGAACAGATGGTTTTGGATTGGTTATCCTGCCCAAAAAAGCAGGGCCAGCCCCCGCTACGCAGTGACTGACCCATGAGCTTCTATATACATAACACCCTGGGGAAGTCAAGGAATGTTCCGATAGTCGGAACCCCTGCCTGCCCATATATCCTGATAAATCAATGGACTGTTGCCAAATGACAATCACGGAAGATATTGTCGAACTGGCGGCCATTGAAACGCTGCAGGAACTGGGCTGGAGTCATCTCCACGGCTCGGTGATCGCGCCAGATGGTTCCGCGCCAGAGCGCCGATCATTTGGCGATGTCGTCCTGACCGGCAGGCTGGAAGTCGCCATTGCCCGGATCAACCCGGACGTGCCCGAGGCCGCGCGCGCAGACGCCATGCGACGGGTACTAACCGGCGAGCTGCCCGATCTGGTCGAGGAAAACCGGCGCATCCACAAGCTGCTGACCGAAGGCGTCGATGTCGAATATCGCGCCGACACCGGCAAGACCGTCGCCACCAAAATCTGGTTGATCGACCTTGACCGCCCGGACGCCAATGACTGGCTGGCGGTCAACCAGTTCGTCGTGGTCCAGAACCGCGCCAATCGCCGCCCGGACCTGGTCCTGTTCGTCAACGGCTTGCCGCTTGCCGTGCTGGAGCTGAAGAACGCCGCCGCACAGAACGCTACGATTGCCGACGCCTGGAACCAGTTGCAGACTTATCTGCCCCAGACCCCCGCCCTGTTCAGCACTAATGCCGTTCGGGTGACATCGGCCGGCAGGGAAGCGCGCATCGGTTCCGTCACCGCCAGTGCCGAACGCTTCATGCCCTGGCGCACGGTGGACGGCGAGGAC
>CALMYW010000238.1 GCA_937873665.1 uncultured Sphingorhabdus sp. | reverse complement strand
CGAAATGTTGTTTAACCGGAGTGCCGGATAATGTGGCAGATCAAGAAATCCGCTGGCCCGGCGAGCTTTCTCGACAGTGTTGGGACGGCGGACCTCCGGTTCGCGCCGGTGCCATCTGAGACCCAGTATCTCGACAAGCACACCGATCTCAAAGTCGAGCTGCACAAGAAGCTGCTCGACGCTATCAACCTCTCGGCGCTGGAATCCATGTCCCGCGCACAGGTTCAGGCCGAAATCGGCGATATCGTCCATGAACAGCTGGCCCAGCAAAAGCACGCCCTGAACCAGAAGGAGCGGATGCAGCTGGTCGAGGACATTCTCGACGAGCTGCTTGGTCTCGGACCGCTAGAACCGTTGCTCAAGGATGACAGCATCACCGACATTCTCGTGAACGGCTACAACCTCGTCTTCGTTGAGCGCGGGGGTAAGCTCGAAGAGACGCCGGTCCGCTTCAAGGACGAACGCCACCTCCTGCGCATCATTCAGAAGATCGTCGCTGCCGTCGGCCGCCGCATCGACGAATCGTCGCCCTATGTCGACGCCCGCCTCGCTGACGGCTCCCGCGTCAACGCAGTCGTGCCGCCGCTCGCGGTTGATGGTTCGTTGCTCTCGATCCGCAAATTCAGCCGCGTGCCGATCAGCATGCCACGCCTGACCGAACTCGGCAGCGTCCCGGCCGCGCTGGCGGAGGTCATGCGCGCGCTCGTCGCTGCGCGTCGCAACATCCTGATCTCGGGCGGCACCGGATCGGGCAAGACGACGCTGCTCAACGCGATGTCGGCCTTCATCGACCACTCCGAGCGCATCGTCACGATCGAGGACAGCGCCGAACTCCAGCTTCAGCAACGCCACGTCGCGCGGCTCGAAACCCGCCCGCCCAATATCGAGGGCCGCGGCGAGGTGACGCAGCGCGATCTCGTCAAGAATGCGCTGCGCATGCGGCCCGACCGCATCATCGTGGGCGAAGTGCGCGCCGGCGAGGCGTTCGACATGCTCCGGGCGATGAACCCCGGCCATGACGGGTCCGTGCCCACGGTCCACGCCAACACGCCGCGCGACGCGCTGTCGCGCATCGAGCAGATGATCGGCATGTCGGGGATCGACATGCCGATGCGTTCGGCCCGAGCGCAGATTGCATCGGCGATCAACGTCATCATCCAGGTCGCGCGTCTCGCCGACGGACGCCGCCGCGTGACGAGCATTTCCGAGATCACCGGTATGGAAGGCGACGTCATCACCATGCAGGAGATTTTCCGCTTCAAGCTCAGCGGTCGCGACGAGAAGGGCCAGGTCCTCGGCCACTTCGAATCCACCGGCATCCGGCCGAAGTTCATGTCGGAACTGGCCGACCGCGGCATCGCGCTTTCGAATGACCTCTTCCGCCCGGATGTCAGGATCGATTGATGGAAAGCACCGCGATCCGCCTCTTCCTGTTGCTGCTGATCTTCGCAGCCGTTGTGCTCGGCATCGAGGGCATCGTCGGACTGGTCCGCGAGCGCTATTCGAAGCACCAGCGCGTCAATCGCCGCCTCCAGATGATCGAGGACGGCAATACGCGCGAGGTGGTCTATGCCCGCCTGCGCCGCAAGCAGGGCGAAGGCCTGGGCAGCCTGCCGGGCATCGCGGGCCGGATCGGGAGTCGGATCGAACGCGCTCTGGACACCAGCGGTCTCAAATATACCGGCGAGACGCTGCTGGTCGCCCTGATCGCCGCCGTCGCCCTGATCGCGTTCGTCGCCTTCGGTCTTGCGATGCTAAAGGGCTTTAAGCCGACGTTCGGCCTGCTGCTCATGATCGGCACCTTCGCGATCGCCGCCGGCTTCGCTCTGCCGATGATGGCGTTGTCGCGGCTGGCCGCCCAGCGCCGCAAGAAGATCCAGGAACAGTTCCCGGTCGCGCTCGACGTGTTCGTGCGAGGCCTGCGCGCCGGCCATCCCGTCTCGGCGGCGCTCAACCTGTTGACCGAAGAAATGACCGATCCGATCGGCAGCGAACTCGGCATGGTGGTCGACGAGGTTACCTACGGCGCCGAGCTGCGAGACGCGCTCCAGAATTTCGCCAATCGCTGGCAGATCGATGAAATTCACATGTTCGTCGTCTCGTTGTCGGTTCAGGCCGAAACCGGCGGCAATCTGGCGGAAATCCTCGAAAATCTCGCGCAGGTGATCCGCGAGCGCCATTCCATGCTGATGAAAGTGCGCGCGCTGAGCTCCGAAGGCCGCATGACCGCGCTGATCCTGACGGCCCTGCCGATCGTTACCTTTGTCGGCCTGTTCCTGGTCAACCCGGCCTTCTTTCTCGACGTCGCGCAGGAACGCGCCTTCATTATCGGCTATGCGGTACTGACGGGTCTCTACGCGATCGGCTTCATCACGATCCGGCGCATGATCGATCTGAAGGTTTAGCGACATGGCCCATATCTTCCTTCAGCCTTTCACGCGCGCCGTCCTACTGATCCTCCTTTTCATGGTGGTGACCGCGATTACGTTCGAGATCAGCCGCCACATCGAGCGTCGCCTTGCGCTGCGCCGTCGTCTCGAGGAAAGCGCGAGCGTCAAGACGTCGACCGGCGGTTATTCGACGCTGCGCGGCGAAGCCAATCGATCCGCTTGGTCCGGCATCATCAACGCCTTCGAAAGCCGCGGCCTTTCGCTCGCCGATTCCAAGGCGCACACCCTCCGACGCCGGCTGATCGCGGCCGGTTACGCGGCGCCCGAGGCGCCGCAGCTCTTTACGCTCATCCGTCTGACCCTGACGCTTGGACTGCCGGCGATTTTCGTCGTGACGACGTTTGTACGTGGCGAGGACATCTCAATCTTCAAGCTCTATCTTACGAGCGCGATTCTCGCGCTGTTTGGGCTGTATATCCCCAATCTCTTCATCACCGCCCGCGCCGACCGGCGCAGGGAAGAACTTGTGCGCGGATTCCCAGACGCACTCGACCTGATGCTGGTCTGCGTCGAAGCCGGGCTCGGGCTCGAAGCCGCGTTCGACCGGGTCGGGCGGGAAATGGTCCTGTCCCAACCGAGGGTCGCGGACCTGCTGGGCGGCGTTGTCCTCGAGCTGCGCGCCGGCCGGGCCCGCGAGGAAGCGCTGCGCCGCATGGCCGACCGCGCCGAAGTCGACGAGATCCGATCCTTCGCGACGCTGTTAATCCAGTCCGACAAGCTCGGTTCGAGTATCGGCCAAACGCTGCGGGTCTACGCTGCGGAAATGCGCGAAAAGCGCCGGTTGCGGGCCGAGGAAAAGGCACACCGACTGCCCGTTCTGCTTTCCATTCCCCTCGTCACCTGCATGCTGCCGGTTATGATCGGGGTACTGATGCTGCCTGCAGCCATACGCGTCGTCCACATCCTCATTCCAGCAATGTCGAGGTGACTATGAAGGTTCGATACCTCCTGACCGGGATTGCGGTTCTGGCGCTTCCGAATTGCAGCATGAATCGTATCGCGGTCCGGGCCATCCCCGATGGCTATGGGGCGGCGCCGTCTGCCAGTTCGGCGCTCGATGCCGGCCGGAATTTTTTCAGACGGGGCGAATATGCTCTGGCGACTGTGTCATTCCGTCGCTCGCTTCGCGAGGACGGCGAGAATGTCGACGCCTATAACGGGCTTGCAGCCTCCTACGATCAGCTCAATCGTTTTGATCTCAGCCGTCGCTATTACGAACTGGCGCTGGCCATCGCGCCCGAAGACGGCCGCGTGCTGCGCAATCTCGCACGCTCATTCGCCCGGCAGGGCGAGACCTTCGCCGCCCGCAAGCTCTTCGAGGAAGTCACCGCCCTCGAGGCGCGGCAGGCGCGGACCGCCTCATTGCAGGCGGAGCAGTCGATTTTCGACGCCGGAAGCTCCGTGACGGTCGCGATCGACGCGAGCGTCACCATCGCGGTTCCCGATAACCCCGCCCCTTCGACCGAGACCGCCAACGTCGTGAAAGATCAGCCGCGCGTCCGCGTCATCAACGCCGTCGGCCGCGCCAAGCAAGCCGCCCGGATGCGCGCTTACCTTGCCGCAGATGGCTGGCAGAAAGTCGCGACCGGGAACACGCGGTGGCGCCTCATGCGCTCGCGGGTACTGTTCGACGCGGGTAGCCGCCAGTCGGCCCACCAACTCGCAAAGGCGTTGCCGTTCACCCCCACGCTGCAGCCCTCGAAGGGTGTCAGGGGCATCATGCTGATGCTCGGTCGCGATGCCGTTGCGTTTGACAATCGCCTCAAAGATCAGCGCGGCTGATAGCCCGATGCGCGCGCTGCCGCTCCTTCTTGCGATGCTGGCCGTACCGGCCGTTGCCGCCGAGCCGCAGCAGCTTTCCGAGGACAGGTTCGTTTCCGCCGTCGAGCGAGCGATTGCGGGTGGCCGGCTGGTCCAGGCGGATGCCATGCTTGCGAAAATGCCGGCAATCGCTGGACCGGCGATGGAATTATTGCGTGCCGCGCTCGCCCTCGCCCGCCGCGAAGATGCCACGGCCTTCGCAATGTACGAGCGAATACGTACTGACAATCCTGGCAATTGCAGAGTCGCGGTCGCCGCGGGAATCGCCGCGCTCCATCTCGGTCGCGACGCGGATGCAGAGGCGCGGCTCGTCCCTGCGCTGTCGAACTGCTCGGACGATGCGAATGGCTGGGGTGCGCTCGCCATGGTTCGCGACCGGCAGGGACGCTGGACCGAGAGCGACAGCGCCTATCGAAAGGCGCTCGCGCTTGACCCCGACAGTCCGGGACTTCTCAACAATGCGGGAATGTCCCTGCTCGCGCAGGGCCACGCGCACGAAGCGATGAGCTATTTTCAACAGGCGCTGTCTGTCGCACCGGCCAATCGCCGCGCAGCGAACAATCTCGACATCGCCAGGGTAGCGGCGGGCGAACGGCCGCAGTTCGACAAGGACGAAGATCCCACCGAACGCGCGCAACGGCTCAACAACGCCGGCTTCGCTGCACTCGCCGGAGGCGACAGCGAAAGCGCAAGGCGCTATTTCCGTCAGGCAATCCGCGACTATCCGTTCCGGTTTGATGTTGCGGAAGCTAATCTCGAAGCACTCACTTCAAAGGACCGCTCCCGTTGAACTATTGGCTGCTGTGCTTATTCTACCTCCTCGTTGCTGGCGCGGCTTTGCAGGACGCGGTACAGCTCAAAATCTCGAATCTATGGCCAGCAGCCTTGCTGCTGCTCTTCGGCGTTTGGGTCTGGGCCAATGGCGTCCATACGGGACTGTGGCAGAATGGTGCATCTTTTGCCGCCACATTGGCACTCGGCATGCTGCTCTTCGCGATCCGTTGGTTCGGCGGGGGGGACGCCAAGCTCCTCGCCGCGGCGTCGATCTGGTTCGATATTCAGGGAGGCCTATTTCTTCTCGCCTGGACGACTATGAGCGGCGGCATGCTTGGACTCGGGCTCATCTTCGGCCGCAGGTTGCTACCTGAAGCCATCCATGCCCGTTTCCCGATCCCGGCGCTCAGGAGGCGTGGTCCGATCCCCTATGGCATTGCGATCGCGGCCGGCGCGGCGATGACCATGGCGATGCACGGCGCGCACCCTTCAGGCGCGCCAAAACTTCCCGATCTCCATCTAAGTGCCTTCCCGTCCTCCTGACGGTCGTCAGGCGAAGGCGGCAGTGGCCGCGCGGCGGCGCATCGCCATGCGGACCAAGATCGAGTTGCTCGACTGTCCCGTGATACCGCTCAGCGTGGGGGTGATGGTGAGCATCTGCCAGTCATCACCGACGCCGGTATCCCATCACAACCTCCACCAATCCAAAAGGAATATGGTGTTGCGTCGACCGGTTGAGGTCACCGGCGAAAGCGGGCATTCGTTATTCACTTCCTTGTCGGTAAGAGCGCCATGTTACTCTTCTGGACGATCCCCATTCCTCCCATCGCAGCGCGAACGACGTCGGCGACATGCGACGGCGCGAGGTGGGCGTAATGCTTACGGGTGATACGTTCATCCGCGTGGCCTAGGGCCTCGGCAATGATGGCCATCGGGACGCCTTTAACGGCAAGGCGAGCGCCGAATGTTCGACGCAGGTCATGAAAGGTGGCGCGCGGCATAACGTTCCCGTTCTCAGAAGCGCGCTGCATGTATCGGTTTTGCTGGCTGGGGCCCCAAATATCGCCATCGGGTCGGGGAAACAGGAGCCCGTCACCTGAATTGCCCGCGGCGTGGCGCTTCAGTAGCTCTATACCCTCATCTTCAAGATAGACCGGGCGAGGCTTGTTCGCCTTGGTATCCGTCAACATCAGGACGCCCGCAGCCTCGTCGAAGTCACGGACACGGGCGGCCTTCAGTTCACCATATCGCGCACCAGTTAGTAGCGCCGCCTGCACCATCGGCCGGAATGTGGAGTCGCAGGCATTTACGATCCGCTGCGCCTCATGGTCGGAGAGGTAGCGTAGCTTGGCAGTGTCGACGCCCTTGAACGGCTTGACCATACGCCATGCCGTGTCGGTGGCCACCTTTCGCCTACGAAATGCTTCGTTGAGCGCCGCTTTGAGCACGGTCAAATCCCGGTTGGCGGTCGAACGACGGCGACGGACGGCATCATCGCCGTCGATGGGCCGGGTGCGGACCTCCTTTGCTCCCTTGCTAGTCCGCAGCCTTGCGGGCGATTTAGCACGCGCGGCGTGCCAGTCCTCTACCTTGTTCTGGGTCAGCTCCTTCATCTCTATCATACCCAGCTCTGGCCGGATTGCATCGGCACGCGCCTTGGTCTTGGCGAATGACTTGCCCGTGAAAGCCTTCAGGTAGTCGTCCAGCGCATCTCCAACCGTGTAGGGTCCCGCAACGCGCCCGTCCTGCCTATCGAGATCGGAGAACCATTGTCGGGCCTTCTCCTGCGCCTGCCGCCAATCGAGTACGGTGGTTCCGTTCGCATCGGAAACGTCGTCAGCTTCCCCCAATGTCGATTTAGCATATCCAGCTTCAGCGCCCGGTCTGCGATACCGGGCGACCCACTTGCCGCCGCGCGCGCCACGATAGTAGCCGACGTGCTGGCCTTCGTTGATCGTCGTCCAGTAGGGCTCAGCCCGCTCCTTCAGGCGCTCCCGCTCCGAACGCTTCGACATCGCGTAGTTCTTAACCGTCCGCGCCACGCCTCACCCCCTCCAATCGGAACTTCGGTAATACTTCGGTAATATTCATGCCTGAACACAGGCGAACACACAAGGGCGATTTCCCCACAAATACCTGTTTTATTGAGCTCTCGTGAGTTCGCTTGTGTGCAGTTTTTCGCCCTTTCACGGCGAAAACACGGGTTCGAGTCCCGTTGGGGTCACCAATTCTATTGCGCCGCAGCAGCCCTCAATTTCCGGTTACGATTGTCCGCCGCGTTGCACCGCGCTAGCAGCGTTGTTCTCGCGAAAGGAAGACGCATGGCAAATCGCGTACAGGACAAGATTGCGCTGATCACAGGCGCCGCCGGGGGGCTCGGGAGCGCCATCGCGCAGGCGCTCGCGCGCGAAGGCGCGCTTGTCGTGCTCACTGATCGAGACGCCGACGCTGCCGGCCAGGTTGCCGAGCGAATCAACACCGGGATGGGCAAGCCAATCGCCTGGGCCGCGCGCCTCGACGTAACCAGCGAGGCCGACTGGCAGGCAGTGCTCGCTCAGGTGGATGAACGCCATGGAGGCCTCTCCGTGCTCGTCAACAATGCGGGCATGGTGGTGATGGGATCAGTCGAGGATCTGTCGCTCGATCAATGGCGGCTCGGCATGGCAGCCAATGTCGACAGCGCCTTTCCCGGCATCAAATATGCGCTGCCGCTGCTGCGCAAGCGCCAGCCGGGATCGATCGTCAACATTGCGTCGATCTCGGCGCTGATCGCCTCGCACGCCTTCGCCAACTACAATGCGTCCAAGGCGGCGATGTGGATGCTCACCAAGTCGGTCGCGCTCCATTGCGCGCGCGGCGGCTGGGATATCCGCTGCAACTCGGTCCATCCAAGCTTCATCGACACGGGCCTGCTCGACGAACTGAGCAGCGACCAGGCCTTGCGGGCCAAGCTCGCCAAGCAGGTGCCGATCGGGCGGATCGGCGAGCCCGAGGAAGTTGCGGCGGCGGTCCTCTATCTGGCGTCGGATGAAAGCCGCTTCATGACCGGGG
>CALMYW010000237.1 GCA_937873665.1 uncultured Sphingorhabdus sp. | reverse complement strand
CAGCTTCATGAACTGGCCCCATGCTTCCATCTCGCGTGCGTCGAACGGCCGGCTTTCGCGCGGGGTCTTGCGTTCGGGAGCGGCCGTACCGCCGGGGTTGAGGCAATTTACCCGGATGCCCAGCGGCGCCAGTTCGACGGCAAGGCAGCTCGTCAACGCAAGGACCGCGCCCTTGCAGGCGGAATAGGGAATCCGGTAAACCGCATCACGCGCCGCATTCGAGCCAACATTGACGATCGCGCCGCCGCCACTGGCGCGCATCGGCTCGATGACCGCACGGCTGCACCACAGCACCGGCCAGAACGATCGGTCGATCTCGGCCCGGATTTCCTCTTCCGAGTAATGCCAGAACGGCTTGGCCCAGATAGTCCCGCCGACATTGTTGACCAGCACGTCAAGCCGGCCAAAGCTGTCCACGGCCAGCGCCAGGGCCGCCGATGCGCCTGCCATGCTGCACAGACCGCCTATCGCCGCCACGGCCCGCCCGCCTTCCGCCGTGATCGCGGCGACCGCTTCTTCGGCCGGACCGGCCGCGATATCGGCCACCACCACGCACGCGCCTTCACGGGCCAGGCGCAAGGCGGCTTCATAGCCGATGCCTTGTGCAGCGCCGGTCACAACCACCACCTTGCCTGCGAAACGGCCAGCGAAGGTATGCCCACTCATGACGCGGGCCTGCCCTTGCCCTTCCTTGCCGGCGCGGGAGGAGTGCCCTTGCCCGGTTCGATCTTGCCGACCTGTTCGAAATATTCGGCCCATTCCGCGATCGAGCGCGAGACGTGCTCTTCGATCAACCGTGCGGCCAGTTCACCGTCACGGGTCAGCACCGCGTCCAGGATCGCCGTATGTTCGCCGTGCGCATCCCGGTCCGTGTAGGTTGCCTTGGCCATTTCCAGGAACAGGTGCCGATAGCGCTCGTACTGCTGGTAGGCCATTGCCAGGAAATAGCGCAGCCATTCGGACCGCGCGGCAGAGAACAAGGCCAGGTGGAAGGCGCGGTGCCGTTCCTCCCACTGCTCGAACAGTGCCTGATCTTCGCGGTTCTCGGCAAAGGCCCGCGTTGTCTTGCTGAGCAGATGGAACGCGGTGACGACCGACGCCTCCCAGGCCTCGTCGCCGTGCTCCACCGACTGGCGGATCGCTTCCTGTTCAAGCAGCACGCGGATCCGGTTGAGATCGAGCAGGTCTTCCGGCGAGATTGCCTTGACACGGAACCCCCGCTGC
This sequence comes from uncultured Sphingorhabdus sp., assembly GCA_937873665.1. The sequence continues at coordinate 1,272 of CALMYW010000237.1, read as the reverse complement.
CCCTCCGCCTCGACCAGACGATCGGCCATAAGCATGGTAAGCGCTTCGCGCAGCGTCCCGCCACTGACCCCGTAGTCGCGCTTCAGATGCTCTACCCGCAGCTTTTCGTGCGGCGTCAGCCGTCCGCGAATGATGTCGTTCTTCAGCTCGCCATAGGCTCTGGCAATCAGGGTGCCGGTGCCCTTTGTGTCCTCGGTCATGTCCGCGCGATCCTTTTCGGGGTGGTCCTGCTCAAAGGAAGAACAGCAGGTTCTTGTTGCGGGAAACACGTTCGTCGAGCTCGACCCGGCGCGCAAGCAACCGCAGCTTTCCATCCCCATCGCGCTTGAGCACGTCCTCGCGGCTGAACACGACCTGCTCGGCCTCGTAGAGCCTGCGGAAGCGCGACACGATCCCGCAGGAAAGGACGCGGAACTGGCCCTCCTCCGCCGTGTGGCAGGCCGAAACATTGGTGATCATCCGGCGCAGGCGCTGCAAGGGGTCAAGCATGGTCTGCAGGCCGGATTCGAACTGGCGGACACGGATGCCCAGAACGTCGAAGCTGTCGTCATAGACATACAGCTCTCCACCCGACGCCGGCCGGCGATCCTTGCGGAAGCGCTCCTCGCGGATGAAAACCTGATAGCGGATCGCGGGATCGAGCATCTGCTCCAGCCATTTGCGCACCTTGTAGGCATCCAGCATGCGCGCTTCGTTGTAGAGGTGCTGTTCGATCTCGTGATGCAGCTCGATACTGACGGGGCATTCGTTAGACATGGTCTCAATCCTTGGTCGCGGTGGCAGGTTCGATCACTTACCCAGCGTTACCTGCTTCCAGTTGGCGGTTGCGGCCTGAAACTCGTCCCAGTCCTTCGACGCGAGGCAATCGGCATAGGCCCGGTAGAAGCCACGCTGCGCCATCTCGCTCATGAACGGCCCCACGATGCCGGGCATCTCGGGATCCTCGCGCTCGGTGCCCATGCCCATCTGGAGGTTGAGCTCGCCCTGGCGGGTCACGAAGCCGCGATTGGGCCGTGTCGCGTACTCGAAGTTGTCGAGGTCATCGGATTCGAGCAGCCCCGCGCTGCCGAACATGCGGTGGGTGGCCACCTGCAACCGGCGCTTGAGGTCTTCGGGCATGGCCTTCTCGGCAATCGTCCAGGTCATGATCTCGACGCGATCGGGGCCCAGGGGGTGCCAGACCTTGAAGACGTGATCGCCGTAGAGGAACGAGATGTTCGGGAAGATGCTGCCATCCCAGTGGCCGGCGAACATTCCGGCCGCCCTCGGCCC
>CALMYW010000236.1 GCA_937873665.1 uncultured Sphingorhabdus sp. | reverse complement strand
CGTTATGTAAGGCCACAAACGCTAGAGCTTGGAGTGGGGTCCCAGACAGCGCTCAAACTATCTGTCAACGCTGCACTCGGCCACGTGCGCGGTCGCGAGTCTGCTCGCGCAGTCTCGTTCGTACCTCGTCGTGAATCGTGGTGGATGTCTGCAGTGCCGTTTCCACTGATACGACGAGTGCGTATCGCACTCTCATGTCGGATGGAAGCGATTGAGCATCTTCCATACACTCGACGTTGATCGGAAAAGTGTCATCGTCGCCGAACACCATCGCTCGAGTGCCCTCCACGATCTCGTGCTGGAGGCTTCCTCGCCTGACTGCGTTGTGGTCGGCGTCGGTCCGGTCACCTCCGGCGAGATGCGTGTCGGGTTTGGTGAAGTAGACCTTGGCTCCCCGGTAGCGGTTCAGCTGACCAACCGTGGGCGCCATATAGGCGAGGGTTATCGTGAAACGGTGCCACTCCGCTTTGGCGCGTAGTGAAAGGGGCAACGGCAACTCATAGGTGTGGCGCTGGTCGCACCCAATTTGTCCCCCACCGACTAGCACTGCCCGATTCGGTGCAGCAGACCCCAGCCGGTCGGTGTCGAGCCGACCGTAGCCAATAAGCGGGGTTAGGTCTCGGCGCGCCTGTTGATTGGTAAGGCCGAGTTCTTGACGGAGACGAGCGCTCCACTCGCCCCAACTGCTGGCGTGTGCGAGGAGCGCACGAACAAGTAGCGGATGGTACTGAGGGTCCGGCAAAGGCGCGTCATCGGTTCCATCTGCGGCAGCTTCAAGGACATCGAATAAGCGGCTTGCCTCGCGAGCCACTAATGCGGTGGCGTTACTCGTGCCAATGGAAAATATAGTGTTGTTCGTTACGCCAGCCCGCCCGGGAGCGGCAACTTGCAGGCCTGGCCCCGTGGTCGCGGTGTGAGCCAGCTCCACCGCGACGTTCTTTTGTCCGTCAGGAGGCGGGATGGGGCGGGCGTACAGTGCCCTACCGCCGATGTGATGAAAGTCGGGCTTGACGGACCGGCTGACGCCCGGTCCAGTTGCGCCGTAGTGAGCCGGACCGTTCGGGAGGGTGATATCCCACGCGGTGTCCGGTATTTCTAGGTCGCCGAGACCGTCACTATGCGTGGCACCGATAGTAAGTGCATTGAGGGAGTCTCCTGGAGGGAGAATGCCACGCAAAAGTGCGCCTTTGTAGACGGATTGGATCGCAGCGGACCGTGCCGAATCTGCGCTACTAATGGCATCGGCCGGGATCGCGAGCGGGCCGGTGTGATTGCCAGCGCTGACGATGAAAAGCAGGTTGTAGGAATGAGCTAACCAATCCAGCAGTCGTCCGACGGGGCTCACTCTACGAACGAGCGCTCGGGCTTGCGCACCGATGGAGAGATTGATGATCCGCACGCTCGGCGCGACCGGGTCCCGGTCGCCATCCCCTTTGACGATTCGTTTCACTGCTCGGTGCAATAGATCAGTAAGGAGCCGATCCGGGATTACCTGTTCGTTTCCTGAAGCGAACTCGTGGGGCTGCATAATCGGCCGCACGTACAGCGGACGGTTCAGCGGTTCGTTATCAGTGGAGAGGTCGCCGTGGATGATCAGCGAGGCCATCGCGGTTCCGTGGTACCGCGAGGACAATGGGTAATCCTCCCCGAGACCATCAGGGTCGTCCACCATCAGTCTGCCGGCGAGCACGTCATGGTTCGTAAAGGGCAATCCATCCAGCAGCGCCACTCTAGGCAGGCCTTCAGCACGTTGCTTGGGGGGTAGACGCACTGCGCTGACAGGTTCCGTGGTCGGCGGCGCGACCCTCATAGGAGAAAACGGGCTGACGAACATGACTTCGTCGGTCGTCAGTAGCCGGATCGATTCGGCGCCATCGGCGAGCACCGAGTGGACTTGTTGGATCGGCAGTTCCGCGAGCAGGGCGTGGTAGCTGATTTCTCGGATCTGCGAGCGGTCAAGCACACGCCCTCCACTCGCGGATATGACCTGCTCAACGTGAGCCTGTGCTTCGGCGCGCTGGGCGGCGTCGCGGCGAAACCATAGCTCGACTTCAACCATGACGACGCTGACGGAATGACCGATAACGTCGAGAGTTTCCTGCCATTGCTCGCGCAGGCCCGTCTCTCGGATGCGGTCCTCGGGCCCCCAACGTCGAATCGCGGCGAGTAGCTGGAACGCAGACTTAAACTTGTTGAGTCCGTGGTCAAATGAAGCTGATGGGTTGGCCTGCCAGGCAGCGAACAAACGCAGGAGTTCGTCAATTGCCTTGGCGTTTGACATCACCAGATACAGGAAATGCTGGACAGGCTTGTCCGTACGGTCGGCTTCGGACGCGGCTATACGGAAGTCGTCGTCTGGCCCGGATTCGTCCCCGATCAGTTCAGTCAGAAATTCCAATCCTTCGATTTTGCTTATCGCGTTGCGGAAGTTCTTAATGCTGTCAACGAGATCGAAGACGACGACCAGTGCCGGATCAACCTCATCGGGCGTATCGGCGGAAAGACGTGCTCGTTCAGCGTCGAACGCTGCAGTAAGTTCGCCAAACTGAGGCGTCAGCCGCTCTCCTTGCCGACCGGCGGAGGGCTTTGTGAGACGCGGGATGTACGGGGCCTTCTGTTTGGGACGATCTACCACTGTTGGCGCCCCGAACGACAGGAGCGGCCGCGGGTCGCTGGTCATCTTGCCGCCTGATCTCGTCTGTTTTCGAGACGTTCTTGGACGATCCGTCGAAGATTGCTGTCGGGCAGTTCAAGCACTGCCCGTCGACGCACGTCCAATGCGAACTCTTCCAACTCTGAGAAGCTCGCTCCGGCGAGCTTGTCTGCGAGAGTCCTGGGCGAATATCCGAGGTCGCCACCCAGTCGGCCGGCGAGGCGTTCCAGAAAGCGGGTGGCTTGTGCGCGACTAGGCGGCTCAAGTTCAGCCCGGATCTGGAAGCGCCTCCATGCTGCCCGGTCGAGGAGCTCACTATGGTTGGTTGCTCCTACCAGCAGGACGTGAGGCGGTAGATGGTCGATCTGGAGCAGCAGTGTCGACACCACCCGCTTAATCTCACCGGTCTCGTGTTCATCGGACCGCTCTTTGGCGATGGTGTCGAGCTCGTCGAAGAACAATACGCAACGGCGGGTGCGAGCAAACTCGAAGGCACTGTCAAGCCGCGCGGCGGTTTCGCCCAGAAAACTCGATACAACGCCCTCGTAGCGGATGACGTAGAAGGGCAGCATTAGCTCCGAGGCGATGGCCTCGGCGACACTGGTCTTGCCGTTCCCCGGGGGACCTGACAGAAGCAGTCGATTTCGTGGCTCGATCCCGTAGGTCCGCAGCAGTTCAGCGCGCTTCTGCTCCTCGATCAGCTCGGTGACCACCCGGTTCGGAATGGGGGCGAGCTCTAGCTCGTCCAAGCGCCGGTTCGGAACGATTTCTTGCACCAGATCACGAATTGCTGCCGCGCGGTCATCACGTGGCGCGCCCTGTCCGGTGGTGGTGATCAGCTCGGACAGGCGGTCGGCAACAAGATGGTGCTGGCGAGCCCGTTCCTCGGCGATGACCGCTTCAACAAGGACGCGAAAGCGATCTCGATCACCGCGGCGTTCAGCCTCGACAAGGTCCAGAAGGAGGTCCGCGCGCGCCATGGTCTGCCTCCCTCAGTTACCCCACTTCAACTGCTTGTGACCCTACCGTGGCGGGCTTGGCACCCAGCGAACCTCGCCGATAGAACGACCAGCCCCCCACTGATACTGACGTAGTTCCAAGACTCGGGCTGTCATATTCGCCGATCCTCCGACTCGTCACCCGCCAGGTCGCACAGACCGCGTCTCTCAGGCAGCTGGTGTTGCGCATGCGCGCGGCCACCCACCCGCGATGGCCTCCCCAGTTTCCTACGTCGTACGTCGTTGGAGTGCGCGGTACAGCGTGGACCGCCCGACTTCGAG
>CALMYW010000235.1 GCA_937873665.1 uncultured Sphingorhabdus sp. | reverse complement strand
ATGCAGGATGGTGCCGACGAGCAAGGAGTGGCTGGTCTTCTCCCAGTGCGTGCGCTTCTCCAGTGATCCTTCGGGGTCGATCAACACATCAGCAATATTCTGGGCGTCACGCACTTCCGATTTGCCCATGCGGACTTCGAGTAGCGGATTGTACGGGTTGGATGCGGGGTTGGTCGGATCGAACAGCAGGACGCGGCCATGTTTTGCGCGAAAGCCCGATGTCAGCTCCCAGTTTTCACCCTTGATGTCGTGGACGATGCAACTGCCTGGCCAGGCGAGCAGCGAGGGAATGACGAGACCGACGCCTTTGCCGGAACGGGTCGGCGCGAAGCAGAGAATATGTTCGGGACCATTGTGTCGCAGATAGCGGTTTTTGTGGGAGCCGATGACCACGCCCTCCTGTTTCAGGAGGCCAGCCTTGCGAATTTCCTTGTCCGTCGCCCAGCGCGCGGAGCCATAGGTCTCCGACTTCTTTTCCTCACGGGCGCGCCACACCGACATGGCGATCGCAATGACGATGGCGGCCATGGCGCCCGAGACCGCGATGAAAGCGCCGGTCTGGAATATCTTTGGCGCGTAGGCATCGAACGAGAACCACCACCAGAAGAAGGCATAGGGCGGGTAGATTGGCCATGGTCCGAGCCAGAACCAGGGCTGGCCGAGCTCGGGTTGATGCGCAAGGGCGTGGGCGGTCCATTGCGTCGCGGCCCATATACCGATGAGCGTGACGCCGAAGACAGCAAAGACCTGACCCCACAAAATACGAGTAGCGTTCATGGCATGGAACTCCTGGTGAAAGGGAAGGTGGAGGTCACAGGCCGATTCCCCGACCGCGGCCCAACGCCCAGTTGACAGAACCGCCCGGCGTCATGGTGCCGGTGATATGCTGGCCGAGGTGCTGATCGAGCGCCGGCCGCCAGGGCACGAGCTGGAAGCCCAGCCCTTCGTCGATCATCGCGAACCGCCCCGTGGAGAGCGTTATGCGTTCGCGGTATATGCCGCTCACATAGTCGCCAGCGCCCGACGGCTTGTGCTCAAGCCCGGTGCGCTCGGCGATCGCCTTGGTGGCTGCCGACAGCTCATGGTTTTTCAGAATGCCGACGAGATCCTGAGCAAAGAGGAGGCGCTGACCCTGTCTGCGGGCGAGACCTTGCGTTTCGAGATGGCTGGCGCGAGCGTCCATTGCATCGCGCACGTCGCGCCCGAAACCATTGCCCGTTGCTACAGGGTCGCGGGCCACAAGCTGGCGGTCGAGCCAGGTGGCCCCCGGCGCCTTTATTTGCGCTTCGAGCGGTATGTCCGACCGCGTGGCGAGCGACAGCCGGTCATGCCCTTTGCTATCCTCCCATGAGCGCAGTTCGACAATCGACCCAGCTTTGCCATCGCCGGTCATTTCCATGTCCGTGAACCGCAGATGGTGCGTCCGGCCATCGACGCCATCGACAATGGCGTAAGCGCTACCTGTCAGCTCGTCGTGGAGGCCGCGTTCGACCAGGCGTCCGATGACAGGTTCGCGTGGTAGGTCCGGATGCAGAGCCAATGCCGACACATCAAACCGTCCGCCATCGCGGGTCATGGCATTGTGCATCGTCTTGATGATGTCGTTGCGGACAGACAGATCGCGCAACGTGCTTTCGGCTCCGGGCTCGATGATCCACAGGGCCGGCCCCTCGCGGGTAGCAAGGCCGAGTTGTTCGAGCTTGGCGGCACGGCCCAGCAACAGCCGGCGCATTTCGGGATCGGCATCGCCGCCGGGACGCAGGTCGATCAGGCCGGCGTTGTCCTGGCCCATCCGCTCAAGCTGCCGGTCGAGACCGGTCCAGCGTTCAGCATCGACCTCGCGTTCGAGTGCGCTGCGGATCTCGATCTCGCTGCGCGGCCCGAGTTCGAGCGTCACCCGCTCTTCGGCGCGGAATCGCAGTCCTTCGCTGATATAGCCCCGGTCGATGACAAGGTCAGTGCCGCCGCTGGTAACGCCGCGCATGAGGACATGAACGTGCGGATTGTCTGTATTCCAATGGTCAACTGCGACCCAGTCCAGTTCCGTACCCAGGTCCCTGGCGATGTCGACCATCAGCTCGCGGGTGAAGCTGCGCAGGTCTTCCATGTTCGCGGCATCTTCGGGCGAGATGATGAAGCGGAAATGGTGGCGGTCATCGGCGCATCGACCCGCGAACGCATCGCGATCAGCCTCGTCGGCGCGGGCATCGAACATCGAGGCGTCACGCCCGTCGCGGGTGACGCCGTCACGCTCAAGGTAAGCAATGTGCTTTGCCAGTGGGGCTGAGCGAAACCGTGCGCCTTTGTGCCGGACCACGCGGGCTTTGATGACGACCCGCCTGTTCGTCGATCGGTGTCGCATTTGCGCGACGGCCCTCCGGCCACGCCCAAGAGATCGTGTCCCGTGCTTGCTGCCTTTTCGTAGCGGGGTCTGGCCCTTTCCGGCAGCTGCACGGCGCACCTGCGCAGCGAGCCTCTGGCCTCGCCGACTGGCGCCCTTGCCACTGTCCCTGCTTCTTCCCGGCCGAACCCGAAAATCGTTGTCGTCGGGGGTCATTTTGCCGGTGCCAGACGATTATGCCGCAGATTTCCGGGCGTCTGGGAAACATCGTATGGCAGGGGCTGTGCGGTGCCATACGGAATTATTACACTATTACAACCACATGAGAGCCGGGTGCTGGCACTCCTTTTATCTCGCCCTCCAAAATTGCCCTCTCGCCCAAAGACACGCATCCCCGCCGTGCCTTTCCGACACGACGCCCGGACCGTCCGTGATGCGCTGGAATATTCCATCACGGATTTCGCGGCGAAAGTGGCACGAACAGGGGGTGCGGTGCAGGGTTCGGTGACGGCAAAGAGGCCGATGGTGATGCAGGCGGATTGCGCGGTGGATGCACGTCGGCTGCATCGTCATTGCCGCTCGCTTCTCCATTGCCGCGCCGGGTGAACAAAGCGGCCTGACGCCACGGATGAGCAGTGGCAGGTGATATGACAGCAGGCATGGCAGTCGACGAGGCGACGATGGTCATGCCAAGACCGGGCGCGATCTGACCGACGTAGTTGACCGTTTCTGCCGGAAGACTGCGGCGCCCGGCAACATAATCATCGGCGCGGCCAGGTCCTGCATTATAGGCAGCCAGCATCAGCCCGACATCGCGATACCGATCCCACATGGCGCGCAGATAGGCTGCACCTCCCAGGATGTTGGCCCGCACGTCGAACGGGTCGGAGCCGAGGCCATGCCGCGCGCTCAGCTGCGACCAGGTGCCGGGCATGATCTGCATCAGCCCGATGGCTCCTGCAGGCGAAACC
>CALMYW010000234.1 GCA_937873665.1 uncultured Sphingorhabdus sp. | reverse complement strand
CGCCGCATCAACCCCCAGCAAGGTTTGCGAAACCGCTGCACAGCAGGGCGCAGCCCTTGGCGATGCGCTGGGCGGCAGCCAAGGCAAGGCCCTGGGCGGTTTGGCTGGCAAGGCTTTGGGCGGCTTGGGCAAGAAGAAATTGGGATGTTAAGTTCAACGCGACCCTGAACTTGGCAGTTGGAGCGACTTTCGACCCCGTCAATCGCTCCGCCCATACTGTGTGCGCTGCTTTGTCAGCACAGGGCAGCGCACACCTTTTTCCATATACTCAGGAATGGACAAAACCATGAAGATGACCCCCAAATTGACCAGCGCCGTAACTGCCCTGACCGCCGTTTTGGCTGCATTCGCGTTTACCGCCAGTGCCCATGCACAGGGCACCAATTCGGGCGCGGTGGAAAAGCCCAAGAAATCGGTTGCCTGTCCCTCGGGCTGGTCGAGCACAAAGAACAGCGAGACCGATACCTCGCGCTGCTTCCCGCAAGGTTCGATCTCGCCCAAGATCTACGGCAAAAAGGAGAGCGATAGCTGCGCTTCGGGATACTTTGAAGTTTACGGGGTGTGGTGTTCAACCAAGCGTCCGTAATCGCATCCCAACCTGCCGTTTGGCTCCGTGACGGGAAATGACGATGATCCATTTGCGCCTGATCCTGGGAGCGGCCCTTGTGGTCTTGCCCATCCCTGCAATGGCAGGGCCGGCAGCGGTCATGCTGACGGCCATCACGCCGGCCAACGATGGATCGCCCCCAGCGCCGGTATTCGAGGTAAGCGTCACGTTCAGCGGTCCGGTTGCGCTCAAATCGTTCAGCGTCACCGGGCCGCGCGGGGAAAGCAGCCTTGAACAGGTGCTGGTCGCATATGGTGAAAAGATTGCGATTTCAGACAGCTATACGATCCCCTTGAAGACACCGGTCGCGGCAGTCGGGCGCTATTCCATCGACATGATGACATGGGAAGCGCAGACAAAGACATCGTCTTCCCGGTCGACATCCTTCGCGATTGGCAGCCCGGCCGAGCTTGAGGTCTATGACGAGGAACTGGCCCGGTTCGACGAAGCGGAACGTACAAGGAAAGCCGACGAAGAGGCCAGCGCTGACGCTGAAGCCGGGGCTGCGCAATGATATCGGTGCGCAGCCTTGCGGCCGCTTGGCTTGCGCTGGCGGCCTCTGCAACGGCGCTGGCACAGCCTTCTGCGCCTCAACTGGTCGGCACGGTGCCTGCCAGCGATGCTGTAGCGACGGCTCCGGTACGCGAACTGCGGTTCGATTTTGCGCAGGAGGTTCACCTGTTCAACGTACAACTCGTGAAATTCATGGAAACGCGCACGGACAAGCACGTCCTGTTTCAGGCCGATGGAGCCTATTTGCGGGGCAAGAGCTTTGTTTTTCCCATGCAGCAGCCGATTACGCGGGCAGGGACATACCGCATTCAGGTGATGGCTCAGCCGACCGACAACGGGCAATCGTTTTCGAGCACTTACGAATTTACCGTGCCTGAACCCGATGCGGTCGCAGCCCCCTGAGTGGCAGAGGAATGACGGCGATGCGATCGCGTTCATTTGCGCACATGTTTGGCCTGATCGCGCTGTCGCTTGGCAGGCCCGCATTCGCCAATGATACCGTGGCGTCCATCAACCTTGGCGGGCTTGAATTATCACCAGCGGCGTGGGTGACGCTGGACAGCGAAGACCTGTACATTTCCGAAACACGCGTGCGCGTACGCTACCAATTCACCAACACCGCATCGCACGACGAAAATCTGCTGATCGCCTTTCCGTTGCCAGTCCCGACCGCGCAAGAGCAGGAAGACCAGTACCAATCGGGCATGTATCAGGACTGGGACCAGCTGCAGTTCAAAACGCTGGTCAATGGAAAGCCGGCCCCGCTCAATCGCTATGACGTGCCTGTGGTAAACGGCAAATCGGTGGAAGCGCGGCTGAAGGCGCTGGGCTGGCCAGTGCAGCATTGGCACGACGATGGTTTTCCGGCGCGGATCAACGCGCTGCCCGATGATACTGCGGCCCAACTGGTGCGCGAAGGGTTGTTGATCGATGATGCAGGCTCTGGCGGCGGTGGGGTGCGCAACCTGCGGCCAGGATGGGTCGTGCAAACGCATGTAACGCGCCTGCAAAACTTTCCGGCCGGTGCAACCGTCACCGTTGAACACAGCTACAATCCCTTTGTCGGTGGTTCAGCCACCACGTCGCTTAACCGGGACCAACGCGCGATGGCCATGGCCGGTCCTGATGGGCTGGCCGCCACATTCTGCGTCGACCGGCCATTTCTGGCAGCCTACGACCGGCGGATTTATGGCAAGCGCGCAACGCCGGATCCGGGCATCAGCGTTGTGCAAAGCTGGTTTGGCTATGTCCTGAAGTCAGGTGCGAACTGGAAAGGGCCGATCAAGAAATTCCGGATGGTCGTCGATAAAGGCCGGCCGGAAAACCTTGTCAGCTTCTGCATGGATGACGTGCGCAAGATCAGTCCAACGCAATTCGAAGTGGTAAAAACAGATTTCGAACCGACTACAGATCTCGACGTGCTGCTCATCGAGTTCATCGTGAACGGCGAGGGTCAGTGAACACCGTTTTGGCGAACCGAACAAACTCCGGATGTGCCAGGCCCGCCATTGGTGGCGGTCTTACGGAATAAACCAAGCCTTGCAAAATCAGATGCCGGCGCTTGAATGCGCGGGATGAAGGCCGCCTTGCTGCAATCGTGGGCAAAGCCGAAGGTCCTTCCAGGTGATGTGCACCATGCGCCGCGCCGATGACGCCCGGCACGCCGCTAATCCGGCCACGTCTCGCCTACTATCACGGCGTCACTCTCACGCAGGAGGACGCCGATTGCGCGATCCCGCGCGACACACCGCAGGGGTTCGGGCAAATCCGGGGTGTTCGGGACTACCGTCCGCCCGAGAGGCTGATCAAACAGCGGATCATCGATCTGTCGCCGGGCCAGCGCTGGGCGATCCTGACGCGGATCACTGCTGAGCCGTTCGATGGCTTTACCGCGCTCACGCCGCTAAAACTGGTCGATGCTGGAATCAACACAGGTCAGGTGCATGTGGTGCCGGTGATCGACCGCGTTGGAATTGTCGCGCATGTTGGTTTCAGGGGCGAGCGCGTCACGCGTGTTGCCTTCCATCTTCCACGGGTCAAGGCATTGCGAGACATTGCCCGCATCGGCGACCAGCGAGTTGCGAAACTCGGCAACGAGCGGCGGGTCGTCGGCATCGAGCCACTCCTTCCAGGCCTTGTCAGCCTTGGCCGCGTCCTCTTGCGCCTTGGCAATCTCCTGTTCGGCCTCGAGCCGCGTCTGTGCTGCGGTCTGTAGGTCTTCGGCCGCCTGACTGCTCTTTTCCTTCGCTTTGTCGAGCGCCTTTGCCGCGGTATCGACTTTATCGGCCGCTCTCTTGGCTTTCTTGGCAGCCTTTTCGGCGGCCAGCTTGGCCTTCGACAGTGCTGATGGCTTGGTCGGATTGGCGATTGCGGTCGCCAACGCAACGCCAAGTTCGTTGGCACTCTGGTAAGCGGTTGCAGCGGCTGCGGCGGCCTTGTCGAACGCCTGTTGGGCCGCGTCCAGCGCCGACAGCGCCCTTCTGGCAGCCCGTTCAGCCTTGTCCTGCGCTGCCTTGGCTTTGGCCAGGGCCTTGCGAGTTGACTCAAGCCTGGCATGGGCGGCCTGCATGTCGTCGTAGCGCGCCTTGTCGTCGCCTTGCAGGCTCTCGTGATTGCGCGTCAGGCCCTGGCTCTGGGTGCCGCGGCGGATGGAATTGATGTCAAGCCCCCGCCCCTGCCGGTGGGCGCAGGACCCGTAAGTCGGGCGCCAGCTTGATCCCAGGGCAACCTCGTTGAGCCTGGCGGCCAGGGCAGCTTTCAACACTGCTGCATAGGTGCGCGGATGGACCCGCACCGGCAGGTCCTGCGGCAGTTTGATCCCCGCGACATTGACTTTGGGATCCCCGTTCTGCCCTGCATTCCACTTGAGTGTAAAATCGAGGTGATCTTCCGACAGCGCGCCCGAAACTGACCAGGTGCCCGGCGTGACCGAGAGCCCCCCCGAATAGATCCGGTCGAGGAACGCCGAAATCTGGGGGGTCATGCCGGCCAGGCCCTGTGTCATCGCTTGGGCATTGGCCGGGGTAAAGGCGGGCGAGCATTTCATCCAGGTCTGCCCGCTGAGTTCACCGGTGTACCAGTCGACCTTGCCCTCTTCGTCACCGTAAGTCAGCGTCAGCGCGGGATGGTGTGCGACGGGGCCGGCCATCTCGGTTATCGTGATCACAGTGTCGCGGTTGATCGTCACCTGGTAGAGCGGGGTAGTGCGGGTGGCGACCCCGGCTTCGTGCACGTCGATCGCATCGCGCGACCAGTAGATCTTGATCGTATCGCCCGACTGGATCATCACCTCAAATGTCGGCCCTTCGACATTCACCGTTTCCGCGCCGGGACCTGAGCTCTTGGCAAATTTGTGCGAGAATTTCTCGTTGGCTTTCAGCGATCGATGCGCCAGCTTGCGGGTCAGCGGCGTAGCTGCTGCCTCCACCGCCACCAAGTTGCCCTTCAGGTGTTTCGAATTGCCATAGCCCTGGTAAATGGCCGGCACGAACTGGAACCGCACCTTGTAGGCCGGCACGACCGGTACCGGTACCGATGACCCGGGCGTGGCATTGGTAGGAGCCGATCCGGGTGTCTGCGGGCTTGGGGCAGGCGGCGGCGATGCTGCTGGCTGCAGTGACGGCGCGGCCATCAGTCGCATCCCCCGGGGTGATGGTTATCTTCCGCCAGTTCCTGGTCGGGCGGATAGTAGGTGACGGTAATCTGTTCGACGCGGTATTCGGTCCCGATCCGCTGGGTAAAACCGTTCTCGTCAGTGGTTCCCTCAACGGTGCCTCCCGGCCAGTCGAGCCGGTATCGGGCGCGGGCCAGCGGCATGCCGGTGCGGTGATCCTGCAACTGGAAGCATTCGTCGTTCGTCGGGCGCTGCTGGCTCTGGCTCTGGCTCTGGCGCTGTTGGCGCTGGTCGCTCTGCTGGTGCTGCGCGGCGCCAGACAAGCTGCAGCTCTGGACCGTCCCGAGCTCCTGGTTAGTTGCGGCGAGGTGTTCGAGCACCCGGCCAAGCGCGGGAAGGTTCAGTGCCATTGCGCCGGTCCTGCCACATCCGTGATGTAGACATCGCGCACCACCTGGATGACATCGGGCCAGACATCTTCGGCCAAATGATAGACGGGTTCGTGCGCGCCGCCTTCGGTCAGCAAGTCGGCCAGCCAGTCGAGATCCGGAAGGGCCAAGTAATCCGGGCCGTGAAAGCTGCGCAGCAAGGCATGGAGGAACAGCGTCTGCTTCTGCGTGGCGCCCCAAGCTGCGCCGCTGTCCCAGGTGGCATCCCACCATGGCTGCCAGTCTGCCGGCGGCGGCACCGGCAAGCCGATCGACTGGAGGTATCCGCTGAATTCACGCCCCAGCGCCAATTTGCTCTGCGTGTCGAAAGCGGCCACTGTCTGCGGAGAAATAGTCAGGATGGCACGGGTCCTTTTCGCTGCAGAGGACAGTAAGTCTATGCGGATCAATTTAGTCCGACAAGATATCGAAGGCATGATGCGCTATTGAAAAGTCGAACGCAGGAGGCGAACATTTGCTGGCCTCGTGCGTTTCAGCTATCGCCAGATCGGGCTGCCAGCGCGGCCTGAAGTATTCGGGGCCGCGGTGCATGAAGTACTCACCGGGAACAGCCAGGCCTGCCGCGTCCTGGCTCGTCCGTCATATCCACGACCGCTATGTCGATGCGGCGCTCGAGCAGCTCGGCGTCGCGTGCAAGGCGCAAACCGATCCCGCAAAGATCGCCCAGGTCATCCTTGGTGGCGGCACCTTGAAGGCACCGCATCCTCGCCTTCACGGCCTGCACTGGCCGTGTGAACAGGGCGTGACGGATCGAAATCGTCGGGGCCGAAGCGGCGCGCATTTCGGGGTTCAAGGCCAAAGGCCGCTTGACCGAAATCATCGCCTGCAAGACCCGGGTCTTCGTGCCGACCGACCGGGTTGAGGCCGTTCTCGCAAACCTGGCGGGTTGAGGGGAACCTTTTGCAAGTGTCTTGCACGCCGCGCATAATCGCATTGACTTAGTCAATCAAACTTAGTCTGGTAGAGAGCCATGGAAACTGTCAACATTCACGAAGCCAAGACGCATCTGTCGCGGTTGCTTGAGCGTGTCGCGAACGGAACGGCTGTCGTCATTGCCCGGGCCGGCAAGCCGATCGCAAAGCTGGTGCCATTTGGCGCGCCTGCCCCGACAAAGATCAAGCGCCTGGGTTTCCTCAAGGGCGAGCTGCGCGTTCCGGACGACTTCGACCGCATGGGTGGCAGCGATATCGAGTCGATGTTCGAAAGCTGAATGATGAAGTTTCTCCTCGACACGCATGTTCTCCTTTGGGCGGCCGGATTTCCGGAAAGGCTGACTCCCTCTGCCCGAAAACTTATCAATGATGAGGCCAACGAACTCGTTTTCAGCGCTGCCAGTCTCTGGGAAATTGCGACCAAGAATGCGCTCGGGCGCGATGATTTCGCGGTCGATGCACGGGTCTTGCGCCGGGCTTTGATAGACAATGGCTACCTCGAGCTCGCCGTGACCAGCGAACATGCGGTGGCCCTTTCGCAGATGCCACCGATCCACAAGGATCCGTTCGACCGAATGCTGATCGCGCAGTCGATTGAGGAAGGCATCACCTTGCTGACTGCCGATGAGATCGTATGCCAGTACCCTGGACCCATTCGTAAGATCTGACGCAATGGCGAAGGGGGTGGACTGCGATCAATACAAGTCCGCGCCGCCCGCGAGCAGCTGGTCCATCGCCTTGGCGCGAGTCTCATCGCGCTGGGCCATGTAGGCGAACACATCCTCGGCCTTGAGGCGACGATGCCGTCCGACCATGCTGTGCGGGATATCGCCCTTTTCGATCAGCTTGATGAGGTAAGGGCGTGACATGTTGAGCAGGTTTGCTGCCTGCTGCGTGGACAGCATCTGCCGGATCGGCACGAGCGCAACGGCATCGCCGCTGCCAATGCGGCGCAACAATTCCAGAAGCAGATCTGACATTGCCGGTGTGAGGGCGGTTTCGACCGGTTTCCCGGTCTTCGGGTCGGGCACGTGCAGCTTCGTCTCGCCGGCCTTCTGCGCGGCAAGAGTTCGACGAAGCTGGTTAGCAATCTGCTGATCGTCGGCCGAGGGTAGCCTATTGGCAATGGGCAAGGCCTTGGCTGGAAGGATCATTGGCTCCCTCGGTGATGGCCCAACTCACTACCGAATATTCGCATTAAGCGCCTCCAAATTCTCCGCTTCGGGCACCGCCGCGGCGCCGCATCGGCGCGCTTTGAGCGTCCACGAACCCGGGCCGTTCCTGAAATGTCGAGGGGAGGGGGGCTGGAGTGGGTGAGCCGAAGGGCTCGGCCAGTCCGGCTTTCAGGAGCACTCCCATGAACACACTCGAAATGATCCCTTTGGCCAAGTTGCGCTTGTCCGAAGCCAATGTGCGCAAGAACGACAGCAACCTCTTCATCGAGGAACTCGCTGCCAACATCGAGACCAAGGGCCTGCTGCAGAACCTCATTGTCGTGCCCGCCCAGAAGCGCGGCCTGTTCGATGTGACTGCCGGCGGTCGGCGCCTGCGCGCGCTCAATTTCCTCCTGGGGGAGGGCAAGCTGCCCAAAGATCACCTGGTCGCTTGCCGCGTGCTCGACATCGATGCCGCCGAGCAGTCCGAACTCTCGCTGATCGAGAACGTCATCCGGCTCGACATGACGCCGACCGACGAAATCCGCGCCTACAAGCACTTCGTCAATGAAGGCAGCGATCTCGATGCGATCGCCAAGCGGTTCGGCCGGACCCGACGGTTCATCGAAGGCCGCCTGCGTCTTGCCGACCTCGCCGATCCGATCTTTGCTGCGCTCGAAGCGGGTACGATCACCCTCGATGTCGCCAAGGCCTATGCAACCACCCCCAATCACGACCGCCAGATGATGGTCTGGAACGAGCTCTCGACCAGCTGGCAGGGCAACAACCCGGATTCCATTCGCCGAATGATCACGCACAGCGCGATCCGCTCTGTCTCACCGATGGCCAGACTCGCGGGCGAAGCTGACTATCTTGCGGCCGGCGGCAAGATCGAGCGCGACCTCTTTACCGAAGATGGCGGCGAGACCTGGATCGATGCCGAGATCGCTCAGCGGATCGCCGGCGAGAAGCTCCAGGACTTCGCGGCCCAAGTAGCCGAAACCTCCGGCTATGCCTGGGTGCGCCCGATCCTCGAGACCCGCGTCACCTACAGCGCCGCCGAGGACCTTCACCAGGTCCACCTCGAACCCGCCCCGCTTTCGGAGGAGGAACAGGTCGAAGCCGACGCGCTGCTTGAGACGCTCTCGGCGCTGGAAAACGAGAGCAAATCGCTTGACGAGGACGATGACGCGGCTGCTGCGGATCTCCAGGCGCGCTGGGATGCTGCAGCCAATGCCTTCAATGCCCTCCACGACAAGCCGCCGGTGATCCCCGAGGAGATGAAGGCCAATGTTGGCTGCTTTGTCATCATTGGTCCCGATGGCACACCCACGGTGGCCAGCGGCCTCTACAGCGATAAGCCGCCCGAGCGGCGCCAGCCCCGCGGGACTGATGAGCCGGGTGACGCTGGCGGGGCAGGGGAGGGAGATGCTCCTTGCTCGGCGCCCAAGCTGTTGTCGCAGAAGCTGGTCGAGGAACTCGCGGTCCAGCGCCGCGATATTCTCGCGATCAACCTTGCCTCGAACCCGGCGATCGCGCTCGACTATCTGATCTTCGCCATTGCCGACGTCCGCGCGCGCTCCGGCGCGCAGGCGCTTGGCACGACGCTTCGCGCGCCGTCACCGTCGCTCTACCACGCGAGCTATCCCGAGAGCCCGGCGCATAGGCTGATGGCTGAGATGCGCGAGGCGCTCGATATGTCCTGGACCGAGCATAGCCGCACGGTTGACCGGTTCGCGGCGTTCAGCGCGCTTGATGACGATGCCAAGGCGAGCTGGCTGGCCTGGTGCGTGGCGAAGACGCTCGAAGCCAGCATGGGCGTCGACAGGAAAGCAGGCCAGTCCGGCCCTGAGCCGATCGATCTTCACGATCATCTCGCCGCCCTCATGGGCATCAACGTTGCAGGCCACTGGCGCCCGACGTCGGCCAACTACTTCGATCGGGTTAGCAAGCAGACGCTGCTCGCTCACGTGACCGAGGTCGGCGGGGCGACCATGGCGGCAAGTTTTATGGGCTCCAAGAAAGGCGACCTTTCGGCAAGCTGCGAGAAACTGTTTGCAGGCGAAACTATCGTCGCGCCCGCGGTCAAGGATGCCGCGCTCGTCTGGGTGCCCGAGGTCATGCGGTTTCGGGTACTGACCACCGAGGAACCGGAAGCCGGGGACATCGACGCGCCGGAACTGGAGCCCGATGCGGACGAGCTGGATCTTGCCGAGGAGCAGGACACCGAGCACCCCGACACCGTCGAGGCTTGAACTGTCCACATCGCGATGCAGTCGTGGGCCGAGAGGCCTGCGGCTGCCTTCCGGCGTTCACAGGACATCCTGCCATGACCATTTTGACCATGCTACGCGCCCGTCCTTCGTCCGTCGCAGTGTGCGGGAACATCTGGTGCGCCGAACCACGCCAGACGGATCGAAGCGCAATGCGACACCGAAACAGGACCATGCGATCTGGCTGCGCACATGAAGAACTGTGGACTTTGCAATATGGTCATCATATATGACCAGTCACTAAACCTGACCACAACGGTGTCCTATGCGAGCTGAAACCTATGGCGCGGCCGATTTCAAGGCCAACTGCCTGGCGATCCTGGATCGTCTCGCGCGCCGCGATCTCGATTCCGTGACCATAACCAAACGCGGCCGCGCCGTTGCCGTGCTGACACCGCCGCCGAGTGTGGCCGAGGCGGTCGAGACACTGCATGGTTTTATGCGCGGCTCGGTAGGCGTACCCGAAGGGTTTGATCTGTTGGCGCCCGTGCTCGATGAGCCGCTGACCGCCAGCGAAGGCAAGCTGCACCAGTGACGAAGCGAAAAAAGCCTGAGCCAGCGCCGAGGGCGGTGCTGCTGGACACCTGCGCGGTCATCTGGCTGGCCAACGGCGATCCGATTGACCCTGGTGCGCTGGCGGCAATCTTACATGCCGCGCTCGCAGACGGCATTTTCGTCTCCCCCGCTTCGGCGTGGGAGGTTGGCTTGTTGAGCCGCGTCCGCGGCGACAAGCGGCCTGCCGTTTCCTTTCTTCCCGATCCGCGCAGTTGGTTCGCCCGCTTCATGGGGGGGGCGGGGATCAAGGAGGCACCGCTTCTTCCCGAGATTGCTATTGCATCGTCCCATCTGCCAGATCCGCTGCACGGCGATCCCGCCGACAGGTTCATCATCGCGACGGCACGGCACCACCAAATCCCGATCATTACGCGAGACGGCAAGATCATCGACTATGCCGCACAGGGACATGTGAACGTCATAGCTTGTTGAAGGCTAGGCGGCGTGGGGCTGCAAGAACATCTCACGCGTGCTCGCATGAAGTGGGCCATCGACGCTTGCCTGTTGTATCGGGAAATCGAGACCGCTGCTTGGCGGGCGATTCCGTGGTGACATTGATCCGCGCACGTTCCGACGAACCCGGCATCCTCTTGGCGGACCGGCCGGGAACAGGGTCGGTCCGCCCGCGAGTTGGCGCAGCTACCTGCCATGATCGCCGAACGGTGACGTCTACGCACCATGCTCGGCCGTCTCGCGCGGACATTTCATGTCGGCCCGCTGGCCGATTGCTTCTTTGATCCGGCAACTGCCCTGTGCCTGA
>CALMYW010000233.1 GCA_937873665.1 uncultured Sphingorhabdus sp. | reverse complement strand
TGTTTCCTGCGTGTCCTTTCAAGCACGGCTTACACAGAAAATTAAACACGCCCGTCGTCGATGAACCCGGCCGAGATCGCCGGGATGTTCCCCGACGGGCGCAAACGCGTCTCGGAGGACTACGCCAAGCCCGATTTTGATCGGGTGCTGGCGTCGATGAAGTTCAACCGGCACTTCACCATCCAGCAGGCCTGGGGCAAATATCTCGCCGCTCCGGCCGGAAGCGGGAAGAAGTACGGGTACTCGCAGTACTGCGCCCTGTTCGCCGAGCACGCCCGCATCAAGGACGTCGTGGCCACGCTGCATCACGAACCAGGCAGAACGATGCTGGTCGACTGGGCCGGTGACACCCTCGAGGTCCTCGACGCCGTCACCGGAGAGGTCACCAAGCTGTACTTGTTCGTGGCCGTCCTGCCGTACTCCGGTGCGGTGTTCTGCCGCGGCTTCACGGATATGAAATCGCCGTCCTGGATTGACGCTCACGTCGCCGCATTCGCGTTCTTCGGCGGGACACCGCAGATGGTGGTGCCCGACAACCCGACCACCGCCACTCATCGGCAGAAGCAGGGCGAGGCGGCCAGGGCTGTCAACGTCCGCTACCAGCAGCTGGCCGACCACTACGGCACCGCGATCGTGCCGGCCCGGGTCCGAAAACCCCGCGACAAGGCAGCCGTAGAGTCAGCAGTGGAAGTGGTCAACAAACGCGTCATCGGCTACCTCGCCGAGGAGGTGTGGACCACCGTCGAGGCCCTGAACGCGGCGATCGCCGACCGCGTCGCCGAGATCAACACCCAGATTCGCCGAGCTGACGGTACGACCCGGTGGGAGAGGTTCGAGTCCGACGAAGCGCCGCTGCTGGCGGCCCTGCCCGACGACGGGTTCGCCACGGTGGAATGGAAGCAACTCAAGGTCGGCCGGAACTATCACGTCTCCTGCGAGTCGCAGTACTACTCGGTGCCGTACACCTTCGCCGGTCAGCTGCTGCGGGTGCGCCTGACCGCGCAGTCGGTGACGCTCTTCGACGGTGACCAGGTCGTCTGCGAGCACTCCCGGCGCCACGGCCGCAAGGGCCAGTACTCGACGGTGCTGGCTCACGCCCCGAAAGAGCACCAGGGTATCGACGGCCTGTGGTCGCGGCAGTGGTTCACCGACCGCGCCCGCGGGTTCGGCCCCGCCACCGAGAAAGTGATCGCCCAGATCCTGGATCGTCACGTGATCGAGGCGCAGGGCTATCTGGACTGCCAGAACATTCTCGAAACTCTCGGCAAGAGAAGTCGACAGCGGCTCGAGGCGGCCTGCCAAGTGCTGCTCAACCAGAACAGTGTCGGCAGCTACAGCGTGCTCAAACGCGTCATGGCCACCATCGATTCCGACGGCAAAGCGCCCCGACCCGTGGTCCCGGCGGCGGCCACACGAAAGCCCCCGCCACCGGCCGGAGCCCGAGACGACGGCGCGGTGCAGGTGCGCTCGGCCGATCACTATGCGCGCGGCCGCAGCGGGGAGGGCGTGTGATGTTCACCGAGATCGATCACCAGAAGTTCCGCAATCTGCGCATCACGCACGTGGCGACCCGGTTCGAGGAGCTCATCAGCGATGAGGCCAATGACGAGCTCACCCCGGAGCAGATCTTTCTCACCGCCGTCGACGACGCCTTGGACCAGCGCCAGGCCCACCGGATCGACAAGCTGATCCGAGCGGCGAAGTTCCCGATCCCGCAGGCCTCGATCGCGGAGATCAACTACCAGGAAGGACGCGGGATCACCCCGGTGCGGATGAAACGCTACGCCGGGCACCACTGGCGCCAAGACCCCACCAACCTGCTGGTCCTCTCACCGACCGGCGGCGGGAAAACCTACCTGGCCTGTGCGATCGGCATCGCCGCCTGCCAGAACGGGCACACCGTCACCTACGCCCGCATGGACGAACTCGCCCGGCGGCTGGTCATCGCCCGCGGCGACGGCATCCGCCACCAGAAGATGCTCAACGACCTCTCGGACGTGGAGCTGCTGATCATCGACGATTTCCTGACCGTGGGCATCGATCCTGAGGCCGCGAACGACTTGTTCGCCGTGTTGGCCAACCGGGAGCACCGGCTGCCGACGATGATCGCTTCCCAATCCCGGCCGGCGTACTGGCTCGAGGCGCTGCCTGACCGGGTCGCCGCGGACTCCATCGTCAACCGCCTGGCCAACAACGCCCGCGAGATCAACCTCGGCGAAGTCGACATGCGCCGACAGCGCGACGACCAAGCCCGAGCCACTACCGGCTACTGGGAGTAACCCCCGACGGTGCCGGCCCGCTTCACACACGGGCCGGTTCCGGGTCGCCGGAATGGCGGTACCAACTCGCCGGACCCGCGGTACCGACAAGCCCTATCTGCCACAGTGAGCGTAGGCTAGGTGAGGCGCCTTCCGGCGTCATAATTGTGTGGTGCCCTACGCCAATCAGGCCGTTCCTTTGCTGCCCAACGGCGTGGCCCACGAGGGTAAGACTCTCACCGAATGGTGCCACCGTCGCTCGGACCAGTTCTCCGTGGTTCACTTCGGCAGCGGCGCAAGGTTCTCCATCGAAATCATCCTGAATGGTGGGGCCAGGCCAGATTTCAAGGACTCTGTTGGACGGAGCGGTGCCGCCCGAAGTTAGAAGTGCAAGACCAATTCTCAGTTCCCCAGTTGTGGTCGAGCGGTGGACCGGACCGAAGACGCAATAGACGCCGAAAATTGGGCTACGTATCTGTACTGTCCACTCGTCCCCTGGATTGTGGCTACGAATCAACGCACGCATGTGGCTGACAGCACGGCGTGATGGCGCGGTGATTGCCGACACCTGATCGAAACGGTCCACCCGGAACCTCCAATGCATCGACAGTACCGGACACTAGTGTCCTATAGTGGGGCTTCAAGGCCAAACGTCGAAGCCGAAGACGAGAGTCGGTCGTGTCTTCCTGTCGCTTAGTGGCGATAATGGGGGGGTGCCAACCTCGGACCATCGATTCTCGCTAGCTGAACTACGGGAGAGGGAAGTCGTGCGTCGAGCCATTGGCACTGCAATCGCTCGCCGACGCAAAGCCGCAGGCCTCACGCAGGTTGAGGTTGCTGCGAGGGCGAACATGAGTGAACGAGAACTTCGAAGAATCGAGAAAGGCATCGGAGGCACTCCGCTTGATCGGCTGTGGCCACTCGCCCGAGCATTGAAATCAACACCATCTGAGATTGTGTTGGAAGCCCAAACACTGACGGAGAACGGTTGGGCGTGACGGATGAATTGTTAACCATTGCTCGTTCCCGACGAAACGAGCTGTAGGCACGGATTCCACGATGCTTCCTCCTAGTTGCAGAGAGCTCCGTGAGGACTTCGTTGAGTCCGCTCGCAACCTTGAAAATAGCGTCACGAACATAAGGTTCGCTCTCGACTTTGGTTCCACCGCATCGATCATTCAGAACCTGCTCGTCCGGTCCGGCGTGGAAGAAAGCAATCAATATAGTCAGGCAGCGGCGACCGCCGCGGAAGCTCGGGACTTGACGAAGCGGATTCGCCAACTCGAGAGGGGGAGGCTTGGAGCCCAGGAGGGCTGGGGTGTATCAGCGACCCGCGCTATTGCGTCTCTTTGGCTCTTTCAAGAGATGCGACCGCTCGTTACTAAGTGCTCAGCTGTCCGCCTACAGAATGACGGTTCTTTAGGGGCACTCGCGCGTGTGTCGGCGCCGTGTCGGGTTCCCTGACTCTCCCAGACAGCCCGACTTCCGAGAGCAGCTACACCCGAGGCTGATCCTCCGCACGCCCTGAATCATCGCGCTGCGTTATGCGTGCGATGATGGTTTGACCCTCAGATTCCGAAACGTGATTGACGAGGCGCAGCGGACTGTGTGAATGCTCTAATCGACGGAGTGGCTCTTGCTGTCCGCGGGACGTAGCCAGCTCACGATGAGAAAGGAGGCGGGTCCGCCGGAGTTTGACGACCACTTCAGTGGAACCGTCCGTGATAACGAGCCGAAACGGCTTTCACTTCCAACTGTCGCGAAGCAACGGACGAACGCGGGTATGCGCTCCTCCTGCGTGTCCCGCGGGGACTATACCCGAGGCTGTCAGACCTCGCCGCTAAGATGATCTCAACGATTTGCGCTGCCTCACAAATGAGTCGCAAGAGCGCTACGACATGCTGTTTCCCTCGATACGGCACGTGTGAAAGTAGGACACTCATATGGCGAGACTCAGCCTCAAGGCCGTAGAGGAACGCGTCGCACCGCTCGCAGGTCGGGAGTCCTACGACCGCGAACTCATCTTCGACCTGCTGCTCGCCTACGGGAAGCCTCGGGGCAACGTCACAAGGCTTCGCAACGGATCGCTGAATGTTGCCGGCGATTCCTCGACCGAAGTTGCGCAAAAGAACGTCGTCTACTTCAAGGAGACGACCGGAGACCCGCTAGAGGTCATCGAAGACCTCAAATCGAGTCCCGCGGTGGTCCGATTCAGTACGCGATTCGTCATCGTTACCGACTACGTCGAGCTGGTCGCTCACGACATCAAGACAAGCGAGACGATAGGCTTCCCGATCCGCGAAATCGACCAGCATTTCACCTTCTTCCTGCCGTGGGCCGGCATGGAGAAAGCGCAGTACGTCGCCGAGTCGCATGCCGACGTCAAAGCCGCCGAGCGGATGGGCAAGCTCTTCGATGAGCTCCTGCAGGCCAATCCAGGGATCTTCGACGACGAGCGTGGCCGCCACTCTCTCAACATCTTCTTCACCCGTTTGTTGTTTTGCTTCTTCGCAGAGGACACGGGCATCTTCGAGGACAATCAATTCACGAATGCGGTCGGCTCGCAGACCCAGCCCGACGGCTCCGACCTGGCAGACTTCCTTGGAGACCTTTTCAATGCGTTGGACACCGCCGATGCAGCAGACAAACCGAAACACCTCTCCGGCTTCCCGTACGTGAACGGACGATTGTTCTCGACCAAGGGAGACCAGGTCGTACCTCGGTTCACGAAACAGGCGCGGGACGAGCTCATCGCCTCAGGGAAGCTGATCTGGCGCGACATCAACCCCGACATCTTCGGCTCGATGTTCCAAGCGATCGTCACGCCCGGGACACGCAGCGACCTGGGACAGCACTACACCTCTGTGCCAAACATCCTGAAGACAATCGAGCCGCTGTTTCTGGACGACCTGAAGACGGAGCTCAACGAGGCGCAGGACAGCGAGCGTCGGCTCCTCCGTCTGCTGGACCGCATCGCGGCGATCAAGGTCTTCGACCCCGCTTGTGGGTCAGGTAACTTCCTCGTCATCGCCTACAAGGAACTGCGGAAGCTCGAACACGCGATCCTCGAGCGCCTCGCCGAGCTGAGTCCTTCGCACCAGATGTTGTGGGCGGACTCGAAGATCAACATTGAAAATTTCTACGGCATCGAGATGGACGACTTCGCGGTCGAGGTAGCGATCCTCTCGCTCTGGATCGCAAAGCATCAGATGAACCGCGAGTTTCGCGAGAAGTTCAGCATCGAGATCCCTCTGATCCCCCTAAAGGAGACCGGGCAGATCAAGGCGGGCAACGCCGCTCGCATCGAATGGAACGAGGTGTGCCCCAACGACGTCGGATCGGAGATTTACCTGATCGGCAATCCTCCGTACATCGGCTCGAGCAAGCGAACGGCAGAGCAGCGACTCGATATCCAATACATCATTGAACCTCGCGGACTCTCGAAGAAGCTGAACTACATTTCAATATGGTTCATAAAGGGAACTGAGTACCTTAGGTCGTCGGGCAACGGTCTTGCATTCGTGACAACTAAGACCGTTTCGCAAGGCGAGCATGTGAACTTACTTTTCCCTTCACTCCTAAATGGTGGCATCGAAATCGGCTTTGCGTACCCGTCATTCCAATGGGACAATAATGCGCGAGGATCAGCCGATGTCACCGTTGCAGTGATTGGATTTCGGCGCGTATCGAACGCTCCGAAATATATATACACAGACACCCACCAGATTATTGCCTCGAACATCAACGGATACCTTATTGAAGGCGATAACATATTTCTTCGATCCCGCAGAACATCACTCTCGGGCCTACCTCTCATGGAGATGGGCTCCGCACCAGTCGATGATGGGAATCTATTGCTGACTGAGGCCGAACGAGAACGCCTTGTGGCGCAGTCATCAGATGTCGGTCAGTACATACGCCCCTTCCTCGGCGCAGAAGAATACATCAACGACATCCCAAGATATTGCATTTGGATTGATCACAACGAAGCAGCTGAGGCCGAGAAGATACCCGCGCTCGCCTCACGATTTGCAAAGGTTAAGAAATTCCGTCTATCGAGCAGTAAACCGGGTACTCGTAAGCAAGCAAACTCCCCACATCGGTTCGGTGAATCAAGACTGAGCGAGGGAGTTGTACTCGTTTTTCCGAGCGGCTCCTCCGGGCTCCGTAAGTATATTCCGACCGGATATCTAAACTCGGGAGAAGTCTTATCTAAGAAGGTCTTCGGCATTCCGAATGCTCCGTACTGGGTGTTTGCCCTTCTCACTTCGGCGATGCACATGGCTTGGGTAAGTGTCGTCTCGGGGCGAATGCGAGTCAACTATCAATATTCTAATACGCTCGTTTATAACAACTTCCCCGTTCCGCCGCTCTCATCCGAGTTCAAGGAGAAACTGACAGTTGTCGCCTTGCGCGTGCTAGACATTCGGGAGTACCACTGTGATCGGACGCTCGCCGAGCTCTACGACCCTGACAAAATGCCCGAAGACTTACGGAGGGCACACGCGGAAATCGATGCTCTCGTGGACTCGATTTATTCGAAGAAGCTGTATGAGACGGACGATCAACGTCTTTCGGACCTGTTCGCGGTGTACGAGCGTATGACGGCCGAGGAGGCCGCGAACGCTCCTGTAAAGAAGACGCGGAGGACCGCGAAGTGAGTGCGATTAATAAGCCTGTGAATATCGTCGATGTCACGTATGCGCAGACGAAGGCGTCGGTGAATACTGACGCACTGGGCATGCGCGAGATGCAGCAGCGGGTGTTCGGGCAGCGCGACGCACAGCACCTGCTTGTAAAGGCCCCACCGGCGTCGGGTAAATCGCGTGCGCTGATGTTTGTTGCTCTGGACAAGCTGTATAACCAGGGTCGTAAGAAGGTCATCGTTGCGGTGCCGGAACGCTCGATCGGCGCTTCATTCGCATCTACCAAGCTGACGAAGTACGGTTTTTGGGCGGACTGGGAGATCAAGGACGAGCACAACCTGTGCGATGCGGGATCCTCAGCGGGCAAGGTCGACGCGTTCATCGGGTTCCTCGAGGGGCCGGACGCGGTGCTCGTGTGCACGCACGCGACCTTGCGATTCGCCTTCGAGAAGTTGGCCCCAGAGTCGTTCAATGGGACAGTGTTGGCCATCGACGAGTTCCACCACGTCTCAGCCGACACAGAGACCTCGCGGCTTGGAGCGCTGCTGCGCGATGTGATGAACGGGTCTGACGCGCACATCGTGGCCATGACTGGTTCGTATTTTCGTGGGGACTCGGTGCCTGTCCTGTCGCCCGAGGACGAAGCGAAGTTCACGCCAGTCACATTCAACTACTACGACCAGCTCAATGGGTACGAGTATTTGCGTTCCCTGGGCATCGGACACCACTTCTACCAGGGCCGATACACCGACGCTATCCACGAGGTGCTCGACCTCGACAAGAAGACGATAGTGCACATACCAAGCGTGAATTCGGGCGAGTCAACGAAGGACAAGATCGAAGAGGTCGGCCGGATCATCGACGTGATCGGTCACGTCGAATCGACAGATCGCGATACGGGGATCATCTGCGTGCGACGCGCGGATACCGGTGAGATCGTCCGAGTTGCGGACCTTGTAGACGATGCCGATCTGAAGAAGCGTGGCGACGCGCTGCACTACCTGTCCCACACCGCCTCGAAGGAGCGCGATGGCGTCGACATCATCATTGCGTTAGGCATGGCGAAGGAGGGCTTCGACTGGCCGTTTGCGGAGCATGCTTTGACGGTTGGCTACCGGGCGTCGCTGACCGAGGTCATCCAGATCATCGGGCGCGTGACGCGTGACAGCCCAGGCAAGTCGCATGCGCAGTTCACGAACCTGATCGCCGAGCCGGATGCTTCGCAGGGTGAGGTCAAGGTGTCGGTGAACAATATGCTTAAGGCGATCACGGCGTCGCTGCTGATGGAGCAGGTGCTCGCGCCGAACTTCAACTTCAAGACGAAGAAGTTCGACGACGACGAACCCGCGAAGAAGGGCGAACTGCGGATCAAGGGTTTCAAGGAGCCCTCGAGCGAACGCGTGAAGCAGATTGTCGAGGCGGACCTGAACGATCTGAAGGCGACGATTCTGCAGGACGATACCTTTGCCCGGGCCGCGGCTGGATCGATTGACGCCGAGACTACTAACAAGGTGCTGATCCCGAAGATTATCCGCGAGAAGTACCCCGACCTCTCCGAGGCGCAGGTCGAGGAGGTGCGTCAACAGGTGGTCGTCGACTCGGTGATCAAGAACGGTGAGGTACGCGAGGTCGGAGACAAGCGGTTCATCAAGATGGCCGAGAAGTTCGTGAACATCGACGAGCTGAACATCAACCTCATCGACTCGGTGAACCCGTTCCAGAGGGCGTTCGAGGTGCTGTCGAAATCGGTCACGCCGTCGGTGCTGCGACTGATCCAGGACACGATCACCTCAACAAAGATCGAGTTCTCCGAGGAAGAAGCCTTGGCGTTGTACCCGAAGATCAAAACCTGGGTGAAGGTCAACGGCAAGCGGCCAGATCTACGCTCGGATGATCCGGAGGAGAAGCGCATGGCTGCGGCGCTGCTCTTCTTGCAGAAGCTGAAGCAGCAGCGTCAAGCTGAGAAGGCAGCGACGGAGATGGTGGTCGAATGAAAAAGTACGAGACCCTCGAGCCGGAGGCACCTCTAAGCCTCGACGACATCCTCGACGACGAACTCCTGAACGCACCGGAGAAGCCGAAGAAGCTCACTTCTTCTGACCGTCTGGAGCGGGCGTTCCTGGAGATCATCGAGTTCCGGCGCGCCGAGGGGCGGCTGCCGAGTTCGCAGACGCGCGAGATCGCCGAACGCAAGCTTGGAGCGCGCCTCGATGGGTTTCTTGCGAACGAGGTGAAGGCCGAGGCGGTCAAGCACCTCGACGAGTTCGGACTGTTGGAGGCACCTGCGGCCCCTGCATCCATCGATGACCTGCTGGAGGGCGACGAACTCGACGAGCTTCTGGGCGACGAGTCAGGGATACTCGATGTGTCTGAACTGCCGGTTCGCCGATCCGCAGATGCGCCCGACTCCGTAGCTCGACGCAAGCGCGCACAGGACTTCGCCAACTTCGAGCACCTCTTCACCGCGAAACACGCTGAGTTGCGCGATGGAACTATGCAACGGGCGCCTTACCAAGGCGTCAGCACTATTGAAGAGGGCCGGTTCTTCGTCCTCCAGGGGATGCTGTTGTTTATTGCCGAGGTCGGTGAGAAGAAGACCATGATCGTCGGCGGCAAGGCTGAGCAGAAGCAACGTCTTCGTGTGATCTTCGAAAACGGGACGGAGTCCTCCCTCTACCGGCAGTCGCTCTCGATCAGGCTCCACGAACAGAATGGCGAAGCCATCGTTCATACCGAGATCTCGGTCGATGAGATTCTCGATGGCGACACGGAGACGGGTCACATCTACATCTTGCAGTCACTCAGTACAGATCCGCTCATCGCGAACATGGAAAACTTGCACAAGATCGGCTTCTCGACCACCAGCGTTGAGCAGCGTGTGAAAGGCGCATCGACTTCTCCGACCTACCTAATGGCCCCAGTCAAGATCGTCGCAGACTACCGAGTGTACAACGTCAAAGCATCAGCGTTGGAAGCTCTGCTGCACCGGGTATTTGCCGACGTGCGAGTCGACCTGAGTCAGATCGATGGGAAGAGCCAGGAATACGATCCGTCGGAGTGGTTCATCGTGCCGCGACACGTGATCAACCAGGCAGTTTCGATGATCATGTCAGGAGAGATCATCGACTACGTGTATGACAAGTCGCAGCGAGGTTTGGTCAAATATCGCTAAGGCTTCAAAATATCTAAGCTAGAAATCACGATACTCAAGTGCAAAAGGGACGCATCATTCAGCCGAATCAAGTCGTGATGATACCGAGAAATGAGATATAAGGGGCCGCGGTGCCCGGTGGTGTCCTGCTGGATCCGCTGGCGGCACAGCGTCAGCTTCTCAGCGGCCAGGTGCACGACTTGGAACGGGTCCGTCACCGTCCGGGCCTCGGGCACGGCCTTGGCGGAGGCGGTGTGGTAGCCGGCGAACCCGTCCATAGTCACCACCTTGATCCGGTCACGGAAAGCCTGGTCACGGGCGTCTAGCCAGTCCGTCAGCACCTTCGCCGAGCGGCCGGAGATCATGTCCAGCAGCCGGGCAGGACCAGTGCCATCAACGACCGGTGTCAGGTCGACCAGGACCGTCACAAACGAGCTGCTGCCGTCGCTGCGGACGTGCTTGAAACTTGTGTTCATCGACCCCGAGGACGCGAACTCCGTCGAGGTGTCCGGGCTGGTTGAATACTCGTTGTTCTGAGGGCCAGCCGTATGGACTCTGGGAGCCAGCGACACATTGACGCCTTTAACGCTGTCGGAGCCATCATTATTCTGCCTCGGAGCCACCTGTGCCTGCTGCCTTTCCGGACAGGTGCCGTCACCGCCTGCTGGAGGTGTTGAATGGAAGCTGACACGGCCGGGGTCCGGGAGGTGGGGCGGAAGGGTTTTTCAAGCAGCTGCCAGGACAGCGCGCGAACCACCGCATATCCAACAGGTGGGCGGAGAGCGGGCGGTGTTAGTCGCTCGCACTACTCGATACCGCCAGCGAGCCAAACCGTGCACTGTTCCGCGAATGTGGATGATCGGGCATGACGCTTGCTCTCCGGAGCTGGCTCTCATGGTCGCTGGTTTCACCAGCCGTGTCCCGCGTCAAGTAGTTGGCAGGATTTCGGGCTCGGGAAAGTTGGGGACGGTCGGGTCGGCCAGGCCGCAGTGGACGTCTGAGGGCCGGTTCCAGGCCAGGGCGACGTGGGGGCGGATGGTGTTGAACTCGGCCCGGTAGGCGTCGGCTTCACGGACCAGGTCGAGCGCATCGTCGATCTGCTCACGGTAGAGCCGCTCATACTTCAAGCTCTGGAAAGCCCTCTCACGGACCCCGTTCTGGCCCGGCGACCTGACACGAGTCCGAACATGCCTGAGCTCCGGATGCGCGGTGATGAAGTGCTCGAAGCGGAACGACCGGAACGGTCCGCCGTTGTCGGTGACCAGCGTGATCGGAACGATCTCACCCGTATCGGGATCGGTCAGGTGATCGATGAGCGTGACGCCGTCGAGCATCGCTTCGGCCTCCGCCAGGGCGAGCTCGACGCCGGCGATCGCGTCGTGCTGGTTCGCGGTGGGTGACCAGTGCCAGCCGAACTCGTACTTCGAGTAGTAGTCCGCGACGCCGGCGACGCGCCAGGTCCCGCCGCCGGTGGTCTCGTACTCACTGAAGTCGAACTGCCACACCTGGTTCGGGCCCGTGGGTGGTGCAGCGAACGCAGCCTTGCGCTGCTTGGCCAACTCCCGACGCTGCTTCTGGTAGTCAGCCCGCAGCAGGAGCCCTTCATCGGCCATGATCCGCAACACCGTCGACGGCGAAAGCCGATGCCCGTCATGCCGGACCATGGCCCAGATCTTTCGATGCCCCCAGGCCGGATGCTTGCTGGCCATCGCCACCACAGCTTCCCGGTGCCGGTCACGGGCAGGTGCCGGCCACGGACCTTTGACGGGCTTCCCTGCCCGGGCTCGTGCTTGCCAGCGCCGCCAGGTCCGTTCAGGAATGTCGAGCAGCTCGCAATACCTCGAGGTCGACATTCCCTCCTCAATCCGGATTACCTCGAGGTCTTCGAAGGGCCCAAACGGCCCTCCGCACTCTTATTCACACCCGCAACTCGACCGCTGCCTCACCGAGCGCCAGCGTGAGGTCCTCGACCTGGGCCTCAAGCTGCGCCTCCCGGGTCGGCGGGCCCGACTTCCCGGCCGCCAGCGCGGTCTTGCCCGCCTCGAGGAACTCGGCCTTCCAACGGCCGATCGACTGCTCGGAGACCTTCTCCTTCCGAGCCGCCTCGGCCACCGACACCTCGCCGGACAGCACGCTCAGCACGATCCGGGTCTTGGTCTCCGGGCTGAACACCGATGGTCGTCCCATGGTCAGGTCCTCCTGCTCCCTAGACGCCGATCATGCCCTCATAACCGGCCTGCCAGAAAGCTGGACGCGGGACACGCCGAACCAAGCGGGCGCAACACCCCGGCGGCTCGCTACCATTGAGCATGCTGACACAAGTACCGGACGGACGGGGGCGGCGTGAGCTGTGGTGATTTGTGTACCCCAACTTCGGGCGGAGGCACGTTCGTCCCGTTGTCCGCGCTGACGATCGGCCCGCCTCAGGCAGGCAAGATTCCGGCGCTGACGACCCGGGTGCTCGGCACGGTCCCTCGCGACGAATGCGTCCATCCGATGGGAGAGTTCGAGAATGACGTACAGCTCATCGAACTCGACGGTGGTTACTTCTGCCTAAACCACGCACTGCGACAGCAGCAGATCTATGGGGACGCCCGCCTGCGTGACGAGGCGAGTCGGGTACTCCAAGGACTCCCGCCCCTGAATGAGGAACTGCGGCAAGTCATGGAGGCTCAGGGGTTCCTGGCCAGCACCGGTGCGGACAAGAACGCATACCGTGCCGAACTCGCCGAGCGCGAGTCGCAACGGGTCGAGAGCGATGTCGATTTCAGTCTGCTCCGGATCCTCCTTACAGACTTCTGTAACCTCAAGTGCGACTACTGCAAGGTGGTGCAGAACGTTGCCACGCCTCAAAAGGCGCCGACGGGCCTCGACCGGTTGACGGAGGTCATCGAGTATTTCTTCAGCAGTTCAACAGCGGAGAAGCCCAAGATCATCCACTGCACGGGTGGCGAACCGACCCTTCACTGGCCGGAGATCGTCCACCTCCTCAGCGAGAAGCGTCGCCTGTCCCGTCCAGGAGAGAACTGCTGGGTGGTGATTGGGACGAACGCCACACTGATCACACCGGCGCGCGCGAAGCTTCTTGCCGAGAACAACGCCAAGTGCATCGTGTCGATGGACGGCACGGAGGAGGTGCACGACCTGCTTCGACCGAATCACGCGAACCGAGGATCGTGGAAACAGGTCGATCGCGGTATCCGGATGCTCAAGGACGCAGGCGTCGAGGTCTCGATCTCCGCCGTATTCGGGAAGCACAACCTTCCGATGGCCGACGAAATCATCGAGTTCTTCATGGACAGCTACGCACCCACGGGTATGGGTGTCAACTTCATGAAGCCACCGACACCCGAGCAGCGCGATTACGCGTACCTGATTGAGGGGGAGGACTACGCAGAGACGCTGTACCGCATTCATCAGACCTGGCGTGATCGGGGGCTGTTCCTCGAATTGGTGCACAGAAAGCTGGACCCCTTTGTCAGTCGGGAGTATCGCTTCCACGACTGCGGAGCGGCAGGCGGTGCGAATATCAACCTCGATGCCAAAGGCAAAGTTGGGCCGTGCAAGTCGTTTCTCGTTATGGACAAGCTCGTCATCGAGGATTTGGATGGGTCTGACTACAGCGACAACGTCCTCAGTAAATGGAGGATGCGCTCGCCGATCTACTACGACCACTGCGATGGGTGCGCCGCGCGAGGCATGTGCGGGAATGGCTGTGCCTACGACGCCTTTGTGAACCACGGCGATGAGATGGCAATCGATGAGCGCAGTTGCGAGTACACCAAGCGGTTCAACGACCTGATGCTGAGGGATCTGTTCGATCTCGCTGGTGGAGCGGAGCGAGCGGATAGCGAGGGCTGGTTCGGCATCCGCGACGAGGAGAGACGAATCGTGATGGGCGCCGTCGCCGCCGTCCCGAACTCGCTCTCGTACTCCATCGGCCATCATTCGAACTCTTGACGCCATGGATGAGCGTGAGATCATCTCGGCGATGAGGTCTGCGCTTGATATCACCCACGAACGCGATGCGGACTTCGGTGAACACATCACGGCACAGCCAGCATTGATTGCATCGAGCGTCGACCGAGCGAAGCACGGAACTGCTCCGCCCTGCGAGCCGCTGGATGTTTGGGCATTCCGAGCCGTAAATGCCGCTGTGTCGGACCTGGCGTGCGCCGGTGTCTCCGCGGCGTTCATCCAGATCGATGCGCAAGTTCCAGCCGACCTCGACTACGAGGACGTAGTGGCCGTCGGGCGCGGTATCGCGTCGGCCCTCGACATCCTCGGGGTCGGATTGATCAACGGGAACAACACCACTATCGGGCCACTCAGCCTCGCCACGGTCGCCCAGGGCTGGCGGTCGATCGAGCCACGACCGCCAGGACGTACCGGTGCCACTGCGGGTGATTGGCTGGTGTGCTCTCGACTTCCGGGAAGGTTCACGTCGGCACTTGACGCTCTCGCGGCGGGCGATGAGCCGGGTTGGCTGAGCGAAGCCCTCCTCGGCGGAGTCGCCGAGCTCGAGGTCGGTCGGCATCTCGTGGACAAGAGGATCGCGTCCGCTCTGATAGACGCGAATGATTGCCTGCTCCTGACGGCTCGTGATCTGGCTCGAGCTTCCGGGGTCGGCATCTGGCTCGATCGCGAGTTGCTGGAGACTGCGGCCGCCACCGTCGCCTGGATGCCTTCCCTTGAGACGATGCTCGCACCACCGTCGGGTGACCTGACTCTGATCGCCGCGGTCCCGGACCAGCGCATGGACGAACTGCAGTCTGTGTTCCATGATCTCGGACGGACTCCGGTGCTCGCCGGGCGTATCGTCGACGGAGCGGGCGAAGTATCCGTCGATGGATGGGATGACCGCCGACTCGACATGGTCGCTGCTCGCAGATGGCAAGCCGCGGGCCCCGTCCGCTATCCGGTCGACGACGTCAGGGCTCTCCTCCGCGCCGGGGTCGGCGCGTGGTGACACCGATGTACACCCTCGGCGTATGCGCCTTCACCCACGATTCGTCTGCTGCGCTGCTTCACGGCTCCGAGCTAGTGGGGTTCCTCGAAGAGGATCGATTGAGCGGTCTCAAGCACACGCGCGGTTTCCCTGAGCTCGCCGTTCAGGCACTCCTCGCCGCAGCGCGGATCACGACGAGCGAAATCGATGCCGTAGCGTACACCTTCGATTCGACCTTATACGCGCTGGGCCGCCGATCCGCCGAGCGCAGGCCAGGCCCGCGCCGACGCCGTGACGCCGCAGTCACGTCGTACGCCCAAATCTCTGCTCAGCACAGGCAGACACTCGTCGAGTTGCGCCGTCGGTTCCCGAACGCGACCGTCGTCGAGACGCCCCACCACGAGGCCCATGCCTTCAGCGCGATTGCTGCCGCCGGATGGCGAGACGCTGAGGTGCTAGTGGTCGACAGTATCGGAGAGGCAGCGACGACCTCTGTCGGACGTTGGGACGGAGATTCGCGGTCGTTGACCCTGCGCACTGTCGGAATGGACACGGACTCGCTTGGATACCTCTACGGCGCTGTGACCGATCATCTGGGATTCCGGATGCGCGATGAGGAGGGCACCGTGATGGCGCTCGCCGCGCAGGGCAATCCATCGCGGTTCCGGAACCTGTTCGCCGGGGTCCTAACGATCGACGGCGAAGGGCTCCACGTCGATCCGAGCTACGTCCGCCAACGGGTGTTCGGCGACCACGGCGAGCGCCTGACGGCGCGATTCAGCCGGGAAGCGATTGACCGACGTCGCCCGTCCGAACCCCTCACCGAGGATCACGCCGATCTCGCAGCGGCCCTGCAGGAGCGGACGACCGACGCCTTCGGGGTTCTTTGCCCTCCCACCGCACTTCCGCTTCGGGTGATCAGCGGAGGTGTGGCCACCAACTGCGTCGCGATCGGGTCCCTTCGGCGCAGTCAGCCGACCACCGAGCAGTTCGTTCCCCCCGCTCCGGGCGACTCCGGGACCTCTCTCGGTGCCGCAGTCGCCTACCTGCTTCGACGACGGGACGAACTCGCGTCCATCCCGTCCAACCCGTATTGGGGGCCCGATCCGGAGCTTCCCGAGCTCAATGACCCCGCGCGATCGACTCTGCGCTTCGAGCCGATGCGGGCATCGGATCTGGCACAGGAGTGCGCTCGGCGGCTGAACGAGGGGCAGATCGTCGGTGTGTATCGCGGTGCCGCGGAGGCAGGCCCGCGGGCACTCGGAAGGCGGTCGATCTTCGCCGATCCCCGGGCGGAGGGGGTGCACCATCGCCTCGCCCTCCGGGTAAAGAAGCGCGAGCTATTCCGCCCGTTCGCTCCGATCGCACTTGAGGCGGATGCCGGCGCGCTGGTGGATCTCGGTTCGTTCGCGAGCCCTTACATGAGTGCGGCACTCGATGCGCGCCCCGAACTGCGAAGCATTGCCCCTGTTGTCGTGCATGCGAACGGCACGGCGAGGATGCAGACGGTCGGGCAAGGAGACGAACCGTTTGTCGAGGACCTTCTCGCCGAGTTCCGCAGAGTGTCCGGGTCGCCCGTTCTCATCAACACGTCGCTCAATGCGAAAGGGTCACCGACCGTCGGGACGTGGCGGGATGCACTCGATTGTCTTCAAACCATGGACCTCGACGCGCTCGTGCTGGGTGACGACCTCGTGACACGCGCATGACCGCAGGACCGAAGCTTCTCGATGGGGAGGCCCCGTTCGGGGTCGATCATCTGCGTGAGTTGATGATCGGCGCTACCACTGCTGTTGACGCATTGCGCGGCGTCGGCGCATATTGGCCCCCGCACGGTTCTACGGGAATCGCGCATTTGTGTGACGTCTGTCGACTGCCCATTCCAGCTGTCGGCGTCTGTTCACAGCTGTGTGCCGAGCTTCATGGTCGGCTGCTCCTCGACTTCGCGACCTTCTCCACAGCCAAGACCGTCGAACCTCTGATGCGGGTCTTCAAGGACACGCCCTCACCGGTGGGCTGGATCGCCGGATTCTTCGCGGGACTCGCTCAGTCAACGTTCGCTCATCGCGCAGAGCTCGACCACTCCGTACTGATCGTGGTCCCGCATTCCCGGGAGCGAAGCTGGAGCCCAAACGCGACGATCTGGCGTGAAGTCGTCTCCGGTCGCTCGCAGGAGTCGGTGGCGCGTCGAGCATCGTCGCGTGTCGATCGAGGACGAATCGATCCCCACGCGTTCGATGTGACCGGGATAAGCAGCGGAGTGCACGCCATCGTCCTCGACGACCTTTGGACGACCGGTGCGACTATCGGAAGTCTCGCTGCGGCGCTACTGGCGAACGGCAACACGGTCGGCGCCTGGACCATCGGGCGCCAGCTCAGACCCAACGGGCCCGCGACGACGGCCGCCTACAAGTCGATGTCCGATCAATGAGAGACGACTTCTTCGAGCGATGGGCACGTGCGTCGCGATCTCGCCCGGACACGGCCACGGTGTCACCCTGCTGCTGGAAGCGACTCGAGCGTATTCTCGGGAGCGGGATCGACCGCGTGACAGCACTCCGTGGTGGCCAATCGGGCTATCTCGCGGCGCGTGTGGTTACGTCGGACGCGACGTACGCCGTCAAGGGCGTTCGCCTCGCTGTCGCGGCGGAGCGCGACATTGAGCGGTTCGCCGTGGAGACGGCCATCCTCCGCGCCGGATACGGGGACGAGGGAATCGCCAAATTCGCGGGCGTGGCAAGCTGTCATTGGCTCGTGATGGCCACGCACTGGATCGACGGCGAGCACCTCAATGGGCTCCACGACGCAGAGATCGTCGATGATTGCCTTCAGATTGTCGATCGGATCGGGGAATTGATCAACCGTGAGAACATCCCCGCCATCGAGCTGTCTCTTCGTCGTCGCTACGACGATTCGCTACGCATCCTCGATACCCTGGACCCGCATGATGCGGTTGCTGCCCGCGCCGCCCTGATGGGCGAGCCGCTAGACACCAGATTGATCCATGGTGGGCTGTGGCCGGACAACATTCTAGTCTCCCGAGGCCGACCAACTCTGCTGGATTGGGGCAGCGCGGGACTGGCAGACCCGGCGTGGGATCAGGCGAATGCCGACCTGCTCCGGGGCCAACTCTCCGCGAGGCGTCTGATACCTCCCGGGAGGCGCGGGCACCTAGCACTCAGATCCATCTCAGCGGCGATGGTGCTCGAAACTGACGCAATGCGCCGCGCCGAGACCACGAAATCGTTGATAGAGGCTGCCGGTGGTTAGCGAGACCACCTTTGAGCGCGTCTTCCTGACCGCGCTCGAAGTGAGCGCACACGGCAATTGGACGAGGATTGTCCAGGGCTTCCTCGACTGGAATCCCACGAACGAGTTCGACGAGTATCTGCGGCTGCGTAGCGAGGGTCCGAACACTGGATGCATCCGCGTGCGGGCGTGGGAGGTCGAGGGACTCCGCGTCAAGCTGACCGAGCCGCACCCAGCGCCCGCGCGCGCATGGGCGGCGACCGAGGGGTGCCGCTCGACGCGCTTGAGCAGACTCGTTGTTGGCGCGGCAGGCTCCGCGAGCCTGGACTTCTATCCAGACTCGGGATTTCCACCCTTCGCGACCTGGACCTTCGCGGACCTGAACAGCGCCAATACGTTCGATCCGCCCCCCTGGACGATCAGCGAGATCACCACCGAGTATCGATTCATTTCGCGGGGGTTCGCCTTTTGACCGGGTTCCTTCGAACCGGTGCTTGACACCGTGCGGCAGAGCTGCCGATTGCGGGCTCTTCAACTTTGAGCGTGGTGGGCCCCTGATCGGGGGCTCGCGGCCCTACGCCAGCATGGGTGTTGTCGAAGCATCCAAGAGCGAGGACCGCGAGCGTGCACCAACCTACGTTCGACGCCGATCCGGCGTCGATCCTGTTCAACCTGCCCGGCTACCGGGTCATCTGCGTCACTCCAGCCGTCGGGGACATGCCTCGGCAGGTGACCGTTGAGACGATCGGCACCGAGGACGCGTGCCCGTCGTGCGGCGTGCCATCCGGGCGGATCCAGGCCCGACCGGTCCAGCAGGTCAAGGACGTGACCTGCGGAGGTGAACGGCTCGATGTGTTGGTGCGCAAGCGTCGGTACGTTTGCGCCGAATCGGCCTGTCCCCGAGCAACGTTCACTGAGCAGACCGATCAGCTCCCGGCCCGGGCACGGGTCACCACCAGGCTCGCGCAGCAGGTCATCACTGCCTGCCGTCTCGAGCCCCGGGCGGTGTCCCGGGTCGCGGACGAGGCCGGCCTGGCGTGGCCGACGGTGATGCGGCTGCTGACCGCCACGATCGAGGTGGTCACCGCGGTCGACACCAGGCACGTGCGCCACCTCGGGATCGACGGGCACCGGTTTCGTAGCGTGCGCTACCTGCGCGACCCGGACACCAACGCCGTCACACGGATCGAGCCATGGTCGATCGTGTTCACCGATCTGGACACTGGCGCGATCCTGGACGTCGTGGACGGGCGTCGAGGCAAGACCGTCACGACCTGGGTCGCGGCCCGGCCGCGGTGGTGGCGCCGCCGCGTCCAGTTGGTCGCGATCGACATGAGCGGCGAGTTCCGTGCCGCGATCCGCCGGGCGCTGCCCAAGGCCAAGATCAGCGTGGACCACTGGCACGTCGTGTGCCTG
The DNA here is from genome assembly GCA_937873665.1 of uncultured Sphingorhabdus sp. The sequence goes on along the minus strand of CALMYW010000233.1, from coordinate 608 downwards.
GCGAACGAGATGCTCACCAAGGTCCGGCGCCGCCGCGTCTGGGAGTTGCACGCTCGCCGTGGCCGAAACGTCGACACCCCCTGGAAGTACCGCAAACTGCTCACCTGCGCCGGTAATCGCCTCACGGTGCGGCAACGCGCCAAACTCACCCAGATCCTCGACCAGGACATCGAGCTGGCCGTCGCGTGGGGCATCAAGGAACACGTCCGCCAACTCCTCGCTGCCCGCGACACCGCCTCGTTCCAGCGCGAGTGGGCCGCCCTCGAGCGTGCCCTCAAGGCCACCCGGATGCCCGAACCGGCCACCCTGTTAAAGACCCTCACCTTCCGAGCCGCCTCGGCCACCGACACCTCGCCGGACAGCACGCTCAGCACGATCCGGGTCTTGGTCTCCGGGCTGAACACCGATGGTCGTCCCATGGTCAGGTCCTCCTGCTCCCTAGACGCCGATCATGCCCTCATAACCGGCCTGCCAGAAAGCTTGACGCGGGACAGCCGGACCGAGGTAGGACCGCCTCCCACCCAGCAGCCAGAGCCGATGGTGGCTCCGACACACGCGATCACCGGCCCCCAACGGCAATACTGCTGGCCCCCGAACGCAATATCCGG
>CALMYW010000232.1 GCA_937873665.1 uncultured Sphingorhabdus sp. | reverse complement strand
GCCGCATGTCGGTATACTGCCCCCCCTTGGCCACAGCCGCAGGCTTGACTGGCGCGGTGAGCAACCACGCTCCAGCCGCCAGAAACAACGCGACAAGCGCAAGCGCGGCAAGGCGGGGCAGGCGGGCAAACATGGAAGGCAGCTTGCGGCAATCAGCCTCTGGCGCAAGATCGCGCTGCGTGCTGTCCACGGCTGAAAGAGCCGGTCGGCAAAAGGAAAATGGTCGGGGAGACAGGATTCGACCACTCCAGCTAAAATATTGAAATTCAATTGAAAGTAGATTCAACAAAAACGTCAGTTACCTGCACCATTATCAACACGAAAATGGGCTGGAGAATGGTTGCAGTGCAGTCTGATTCATCACCCGCTGCGCACGCGCAGCGGTATCATCAAAGACGGCACCCTTGCAACGGCGCGAAGCAGTCGGACGCCCTGCGCCCGGGCCTGTGGGGCAGCGGGCGTCCGGCAATGAGAGAGGCAAGAGTGCCAGCGGGTCAGCAAAAATACGCCGCCCCCTCAGGAGCGCGCCAGCGCGGGACAGAGTGCGTCAACAAACAATCCCGCTCAGCGTGCTGCTCAAGATCATCACCCGAATGGGTTGAGATTACAGGCCCGATCTGTCCGGTTATCTGATGGGCTTCAGCCCAAGGCGCAGCAGATCGATTACCTCTGAAACGACATGCACGCGTTCGGACGGATTGATCTGGACTAGCCCCTTGGCCAGCCAGTTGATCGAGCCAAGGTGGGCGAAGCCCAACATGTCTGGATCGCTCATACGCAACAGATCTGCGCTCATGAGCGCGCCATGGGCGCCATACCATTGCTCGGTCACGTTACGCGCGAACTCGAGGTATTCTTCTGGTTCAGTGCTGAGAATCTCCGGCAGGCCAACCGCTACCCTCAGCGGTTCCAGCTGCGGGTCGCAGACGGCCAGAACTGCGCTACGCACATGATTGACATGCGCATCCAGCGGTTCCTTGCCGGCGGCCAATGCTGCCGCATACTGATCGTAGAGATACAATGTTACGCGTCTTGCTCGAGCATGGCAGGCGGAAAGGATTGCCTGCTTGTCACCCACATAGTTGTACAGGGTTCGCTTGGTCGCCCCCAGTTCCGCCGCGATTTCATCAAGCGTTGTGGAGCTGACTCCGCTGCGATTGAACATTCGCGAGGCGGTGGTGAGGATCTCAGCCCGCTTGGCTCGAGCCAGACCATCGCGATCAAAGGCACTCTGTGGAAGCTCATAAAGCGGGGTCAGATCGATCAAATCAAGCCGAACTGCGCGAGACCGATCGGTCGCCCAGCCGTTGAGCAAGAGGTCGACTATACCGGCAACCAGTCCGGCAGGTCTATTTGACATGGTTGGGGCCCCACTGGCCGACCCAGACTCTGCCCATCTGTTCAACAATGTCAGATATTGGACGATGCTTATGATCGCATGTGCAGCGATCTGCGCATCAAACTGGCGGAACTCGCCGTTGTCTTTTCCGATTCTGATTACCGTGCTCAATGCATCGACAGTACGCTGGTATTGAGCCAGCACGGCGCCCTGCTGTTCGCTTGAGAGAACGCCCAGCTCATTGAATGCAATGATATCGGTATTTGGCCGCGAGGTTACTTTGGTGATGAACGCTTCCAGCCGATCGGGCGCCGAACCTGCAAGGCTTGCTGCTGCCTCCGCCTCTTCGGCCAGAATATCACAGGACCGCTTGTAAGTCTGATAGACCAAATCTTCCTTGGACTTGGCATAATAGTAGAGCGCGGACCGGGTCATGCCCATGCAAGCGGCAATCTCAGGCAGGGTCGCGGTACCCAGGCCAAAATTGGTCAGGTGAAGCACCGCAGAATCCAGGATCTGGTCATGCCGGCTGTGCTTGGCTGCTTTGTGATTGTCGGTGGTAATCAAATCCTGAAACTTCCGCTGATGAACCCGGCTGCGCCTGCAAATTGAGGGGACATGAGACGAGTGGAAACTGATTTGTCAAATCAGCTAGACCATCCCGCTTTGGCTCGCAATCCGAAACGCTTGCTGCTCCAGCAGAATTTTTCAGATGAGAGACTATGGATACGCATTTGTAAATTTCACCTTGCGTCATCGACCATAGGGTGTATCGAGACACTCATATGTCAAATCCGACCATAGAGTCGGCGCTGTCAGGAGGGGTATATGAGGCGTCTTCGTTCCGCAGGTTTCTGCACCGTTTCGGGTCTGGCGATCCTGGTCATGACTGCGAGTCCGGCCCTTGCGCAGGAAGCTGAGGAGGGAGCCGCCACAAACGGGGTCGAGGAAATCGTGGTCACCGCTCGTCACCGCGATGAGCGCGCGCAGGACGTTCCGGTCGCGCTTACCGTGCTCGGCGGAGACCTGCTGACGAAGACCAACACCACCAGCGTGGCCGATCTGTCAAAGCTCGCGCCGAGCCTCAGCTTCCAGGCCTACAATCCGCGCAACACTAATCTTAACATTCGCGGGCTTGGCAACAATATCGCGATCGCTAGCGACGGGCTCGACCCAGGGGTCGGCTTCTACATCGACCAGGTCTACTATAACCGGCCCGGTACTGCTGCCTTCGACCTGATCGACATTGAACGCATCGAGGTTCTGCGCGGACCGCAAGGGACGCTCTATGGCAAGAACACCACCGCCGGTGCGGTCAGCGTAACGACGGCCAAGCCCAAGTTCAAAGCCGAAGTGAACGCTGAAATGACGGTGGGCAATCTGGGCTTCCTGCAGGGCAAGGCGGCGGTCAACGTGCCACTGGTCGATGATGTCCTGGCCGTACGCCTGTCCGGATCAGTCACCAGCCGCGATGGCACGCTGACCAACCAGTTCACCGGCAAGAAGCAGAACAATCGCGACAGCTACTTGCTGCGCGGGCAGCTGCTGTTTCAGCCCAGTTCCACGGTATCCGTCAGACTGATCGGTGACTATGGCAAGCAGCAGCAGGATTGCTGCGCGCAGGTGCTGGCTGACATCGTGTCTCCTGCCAATGGCAAGAACTTCCGGACAATTGCCGGACTGTTCGGCTTTACCCCGGTGATCGATCCCTTCGCCCGCGTCACAGTCAATGATCGCGCGATTACCCTGAGCAACGAAAGCGGCGGCGTCTCTGCCCAGATCGATGTCGAGCTGCCGGGGGCTACGCTGACTTCGGTATCGGCATGGCGCTTCTGGAACTGGACGCCGACAATCGATCTGGATTTCACCCCGCTTAGCTCCTTTGCTGTGGCCGACAACGCCGACCGGCAGGACCAGTACAGCCAGGAATTGCGGATCGCGTCGAATGGAGGCGGGAAGATCGACTATGTCGCAGGTCTGTTCTTCTATGACGAAACGATCAACCAGGACCTGACCGTTAGTTACGGTTCGGCCGCAACCCAGCTGCTGATTAGTCAGGCGCTGCCTGCCTTGATCCTGAACGGGGTCAGCAAGGTTGACACCAACCGCTATCACACCACCAGCCTTGCCGCTTATGGTCAGGCGACTCTGCACCTGACCGATGCGCTGAGCCTGACCGGCGGGCTGCGCTATTCGCACGACAACAAGCGAGGCCATTACTCGGCCGTAGCCTCGGGCGGATTGCCGCTTGCGGGTCCGCTAGCCGCCTTTGCACCGCTGCGGGCGGCCTTCGCTTCAAGCGGAACTTTCGATGTTCAAAGCAAGGTCGGCAAGGTCTCGGGCTCGGCGAACATTTCCTACAAGGTCAGCCCCGATGTCATGATCTATGCTGGCTATTCGCGGGGCAACCGCTCGGGCGGGCTTAACCTGACCCAGCTCGCCAGCGGTATCAGTCCGGTCGTCGCACCGGAATCGATCGATGCCTATGAAATTGGCCTGAAGAGCAGCCTGCTCGACAACCGGCTGATCTTCAACGTCGCGGCGTTCCTGCAGAACGACCGCAACTACCAGGCTACCGTGGCCGACCCGACGCGGCTGGCGGTGGTTTATCTCTCGAACGTGCCCAAGGTCCGCTCGAAGGGATTCGAGATCGATATGCGCGGCACGCTGTCGGACAATTTCTCGGTCTATGGTGCACTTGCCTATAGCGACGCGAAGCTGGTCTCCTACCCGGCGAGCGCCTGTCCGCTTGAGCTGAGCAACTTCAACACCTGCGATCTGTCGGGCTATCCGATTGCCGGCATTCCGAAATGGAGCGCTTCATTCGGGGGCGAGGCCAAGCAGGCTGTTTCGGTGTTCGACGCTCCTTCGGAAGTCTATCTGGGCTTCGATTACAGCTATCGCTCGAGCGTCAACAACGGTGGGTACTCGGCTGCTACCGTTCTGCCCCCGCTTCATCTCGCCAATGCCCGGCTGGGGATTCGAGCGCAGAACCGCCGGCTGGACCTGTCGTTCTGGGTCAAGAACCTGTTCGACAAACAGTACTTCTCTGACATCGCAGTCGGGGTCGGGAGCGCCGGCCTGCTGACGGGTCAGCTTGGCGATGAGCGGACTTACGGGGTCACGGCCCGATTCCACTTCTGACCGGGCGGAGAAGAAAGACATGGTCCGCGCAAATTCGCTGCCGATCCTTGCCGCAATGCTGCTCGGTGCATCTTTGCTCAGCGCCGATCAGGGGTCGAGCCGTTTGCGGCAATCATCCCAGATGGAGGCACCGAAACAGGCCGGTTTTGACCGGGCCGGCCTGCAGGCGCTCGACCGGGAGTTTGAAGGTGCTGTCGCCAGGGGCGAAGTGCCGGGCCTGACCTATCTGTTGGTCCGTCACGGCAAGGTCGCAGCGTTCAAATCGTTCGGCCAGGCGGTGCCGGCAAAAGGGCTTGCCCAGAACAACGACACCATCGTCCGCATATTCTCGATGACCAAGCCGATCACCGGCACGGCAATGATGATGCTTTACGACCAGGGCAAGTGGAAGCTTGACGATCCGATCACCAAGTTCCTGCCCGAGATGGCAAACCTGCGTGTCCTGAACGGGGTAGATGCGAACGGCAATCCGATCACGGTTCCGGTGAACCGCCCTCCAACGATGCGCGAATTGATGAGCCACACCGCTGGCTTTGGTTATGGCCTGATGCCCGGCAATGCGGTCGACGACATATTCCGGGCCAAAGCGGTGACGGGTTCCAAGGACTTGTCAGCAGTCTCGGCCAAGGTCGCAACCATCCCGCTCAAGTTCCAGCCCGGTGAAGGCTGGTCCTATTCGATCGCGACCGATCTGCAGGCGCGGATCGTCGAGGTGATCTCCGGACAGAAGTTCTCTGATTTCCTCCAGCAACGGATCTTCGTCCCGCTTGGGATGAAGGACACCGGTTTCTATGTGCCGGCAGACAAGGTCGGCCGCTTTGCCGAGCTCTACGGCCTCAATCCGGCGGATGGCAAGCTCGTGCCAATCCCGCCAGGTTTCGCTCCGCAACTCGGCAATTTCACCGACCCCAATCGCCAGCAATCGGGTGGTGGCGGCCTCGTTTCGACTGCTGCTGACTATGGCAAGTTCTGCCAGATGATCCTGAATGGCGGGCGACTGGGCGGCGTGCGGCTGCTGCGCAAGGAAACAGTCGACCTGATGGGGCGCGATGTCATCCCTGCCGGAGTCCAGCCCGACAATGGCCTTGTCACCGCGATGGGAACCACTGCTTTCCGGTTTGGGCCGGGGGTCGGCTTCGGCCTCGATTTCATGGTGGTCAAGGATCCTAAGCTTGCCAGCCTTCCCGTTGGCAAGGGGACCCTCAGCTGGGGCGGAGCGGCCGGAACGTGGTTCTGGATCGATCCCGAGAACGATCTCTACTTCATTGGCATGATTCAGCGTCTGGGCGGATCGCGCGGAATGCAGGACTTACCTGGAATCTCGCAGCGGCTAGCCTATCAGTCTCTCAAGAAGCCCGGCAAATAGGAGCAACGGATGAACCGGCGCGACTTTCTTGCCGCGACTGCTGCAATCGGGATGCTCCCTGCCACCCGAGCGATGGCCGCCAAGGGCGACCTGAAGAGTGCAGCGCGCGATGCCTGGCTCTATGTCTTGCCGCTCATCGAGATGGCCAATACCCGTCAGGCGCAATTGTCGGGACTGGCCGCTAACCAGCTTCGCCACGTGCGCACTTTGGCTGATCCACCGCGGCGCCAGGTCACCGCCCCCAACAATGATACACTCTATTCAAGCGCCTGGTTTGATCTGACCCAGGGCCCGGTGACGCTGACCGTGCCTGATGCTGGCAGCCGTTATCTCGCGGTGCAACTGATGGACATGTACACCAATACCCACACGTGCATTTCCAAGCGAACCATGAGGGGGCAGATTGGGGCAAAGGGTGGCACGTTCACGCTGATCGGTCCGGGACAGCGAAGCATCGGGCCCAATTCAGTCCACATGCCCACCCCGCACGGCTGGCTGCTCGCACGGATCCTTACCGATGGCGGGGCTGACCTGCCTGCGACCCACGCAATACAGGACCAACTCACGCTGACCGGGCCCGCCATTCCGGTCGAGACTGGCTTTGCCCGGCGCAGTGCTTCAGCTGCTGACTACTTCGCCAGTGCGGCCCGGCTTCTGCAAAGCGATCCTCCGCCCAGACGTGATCGCGCAGAACTGGCACGCTATGCCTTGCTGGGTCTGAAGCCCGGCAGACCGTTCGATGACCGCAGGCTTTCCCATTCGGACTTGATTCAGATCGAAGCGGGGATTGACGAAGCGCGAGGCCTTCTGGCGCAGGGAGCCACGCGCAGCGTGTTCACCCAAGGCTGGAACTATCCGCAGCCCAATCTCGGCAACTTTGGCCAGGACTACTTCTATCGGGCAGTAGTCGCCCTTGTCGGTCTTGCCGCGAACACTCCGGATGAGGCGATGTACATGGCGCCGCAGGGCGACAGCGGGCGCATGTTCACAGGCGATGGCCTTTACCGCTTGCACCTGCCCGCACCGCCGCCGGTTAAGGCCTTCTGGTCACTGACCATGTATGAGGCGACCAGCGAAGGGCAGCTGTTCCTCACCGCCAATCCATTGAACCGCTATTCGATCGGCGACCGAACCTCCGGTCTGGTGCGCGGTGCCGATGGCAGTCTCGACATCTGGATCTCGCGCACCGACCCCGGGAGTGATCGCCGTGCCAACTGGCTCCCGGCTCCTGCCAGTGGGCCGTTCAGCTTGAGCTTCAGGGCCTACTGGCCAAGGGCAGAATTCCGCGACGGTCGCTATCGCTTGCCGCCGGTCGAGCGGATTGCACAATAACGGAGGCCGGACATGTCAGGCATCAAGATTGATCGCCGTGAATTCGGGCTGGGCCTGTCTGCGGCGGGCGCATCACTGGCACTGGCAGGTTCGCCCGGTTCGGCTGCTGCAGCAACCGGCACACAGAAACCGGACCGCTTTGCCCTGGTCGATCCCGAGCTGATCAAGGCAGCACGTGCCGTGCCTGATTTCACCGTCACCGCGCAGACCCTGCCGATCATGCGCGCGAGCCCGTCTTATCCGGCGGCTCCTGCCCCCGCTCCGCAACCGCAATTCCAGATAATCCCTGGCCCCCGAGGCGCGCCGGACGTCAGGATCATGCTGATTGACGGAACCGCAGGCAAACCAGGCAGCCCGGCCTACCTGCACATGCATGGCGGCGGCTTCGTCGGCGGCAAGGTCGATCAGTTCGCGGCAGCCTATCAGGCACTGGCAGTGGCTTGCGGCTGCCTGATCGTATCGGTCGACTACCGCCTCGCACCAGAAACACGGTTTCCCGGCGCGCTGGAGGACAACTATGCCGCGCTGCGCTGGCTGCACGGCAATGCCGCGAAACTTGGCATTGACCCCATGCGGATTGCCATTGGCGGAGAAAGCGCCGGCGGCGGTCATGCGGCCATGCTGGCAATCGCCGCACGCGATCGCGGAGAGTTCCCGATCGCCTTTCAGCACTTGACCTATCCGATGCTGGATGACCGCACGGGCTCAACAATCGACGATCCGCCCCATGTCGGGCGCATCCTCTGGAATGCCGCATCCAACCGCTTCGGCTGGGGGGCGCTTCTGGGGCAGGCGCCAGGATCGAGAAAGGTGCCATACGGCTCTGTCCCGGCACGGGTGGCCAATCTCGCCGGGCTTCCTCCCGCCTTCATCGCAGTCGGCGGGCTGGACCTGTTCGTGGCCGAGGACATTGCCTACGCATCAAGTCTCAATGCAGCAGGCGTGCCGACCGAGCTGCTGGTGGTGCCTGGTGCCTTTCACGCATTCGATGCGCTGGCTCCGATTGCGCGTGTGGCGAAGCAGTTCCGGGCTGCGAGTGTTGCCGCGCTGAAGCGCGGACTGGGTGTTGCGTGACGTCAAGTTTGAGAGGATCGATCCGAATGGCCCCAAACAGGCCTCCTCTCTCGCGGACCCCTTCGGGGAGCAAGGGAAAGGGCTCTGGCCCGGCCCGCCAGTGTGTCGGCGCCGGCCAATAATTACGGCGGCGCGGCCAGCCGCAGGTTGATCCGCTATGCCCTAGGCGCATCGAAAGGCAGGGTAACAGTTGAGGTCTTGTTGCGCGGCAAGGGCCAGCTAGTTGTCCTCCTGCCGTCTCTTGGCCGCGGGGCAAGCGATTTCGACGACTTGGCTGCGCGACTTGCCGCCGCGGGATACCGGACGGCAGCGGTCAACCCGCGCGGCATTGGCAGAAGTGACGGACCCGCTGCCAGTTTGCTGGCGGACTATGCCCGCGACGTATTCGAAGCGATCAATGCGCTGCAATCCAGGGCCGGGCGAGCCGCTTTCAAGCCCGTGGTCCTGATTGGTCATGCCTATGGCAATCGGCTGGCCCGCGCGGTTGCGGCGCAATATCCCGATGCCGTTTCGAGCCTGATATTGCTTGCCTCAGGCGGACAGGTCGCAATGCCGCCTGCTGTCGCGAAGGCGCTCTACGGCGTGTTCGATCCGGCGCTTTCGCCCCAGGCGCATATCGACGCCGTCCTTACGGCTTTCTTCGCTCCTGGCAACGATCCTGAAGTCTGGCGCGAAGGTTGGTATGGCGCGGTCGCTATGCAGCAGCAAACTGCAGTCAAAAACTCACCATCGGAATCGTGGAGCGATGGCGGGCAAGCGCCAATCTACATAATCCAGGCAGCCGATGATGTGGTGGCATCGCCCGCCAATGCCGAAGCCCTGCGCAAGGCGCACCCCGGGCGGGTTGAGGTCGTGATACTGAACAATGCAGGTCATGCGATGCTGCCCGAACAGCCAGAAAGGCTGGCGGAGTTGGTCCTGGGCAGGCTTAGAAGATTAGACGCAGAAACGTGATTTCAGCGCCGATATTCATTCTGCATACCAGCCATAAACCGGAACAATTTTCCGGCGTGCCGGTGGCTAAGCTAGGCCGCATTTTCGATTGCCTGGAGAGGAGCCTGTCATGTCGGATCTGGATGGAAAGGTGATCCTGGTCACTGGAGGTGCGGGCGGGATTGGTGCGGCATCTTGCGAAGTGCTTGCCGGCGCCGGTGCGAGACTGGTCATCAGCGATATTGCCAAGGACGCCGGGCAGGCGATCGCCGATGCAATCTGCGCGCAAGGCGGCGAAGCGATATTCGTGCAGGCCGACTTGTCGTCAGAACAAGCGATAGAGGGGTTGGTGGGGCAGGCAGTCAGCCACTTTGGGCGGCTCGACGGCGCTTTCAATAACGCCGGCCTTGAACAGCACAACACGCCGTTGGACCAGCTTTCGCTCTCGCAATGGAACTCGGTCATCCAGATCGATCTGACTGCTGTGTTCTTGTGCATAAAGCACCAGTCGCGAGCCATGCTGGCCAACGGGGGCGGTTCGATTGTCAACACAGCGTCTGGGCTGGGGCAGATCGCGATCCCCAATGCCGGTGAATACGTGGCAGCAAAACACGGCGTGATCGGGATCACCCGCGCGGCGGCTGCGGATTTCGGGGCGAAAGGCATTCGGGTGAATGCGATTTTGCCCGGAATTGTCCGCACGCCGATGATGGATCGGTTGAGTCAGGACCCGGACTTTAGCGGGCATATCGAAAAGTTGCGGCTCAGGCACCTCATGCAGCGGTTTGCCGAACCTGCCGAGATCGGTGAGGCGGCCAGATGGTTGCTCTCAGACCGGGCATCGTTCGTGAATGGAATTGCCCTTGCGGTGGATGGCGGCGCTCTGGCCAACTGAAGCCGACGCCAAACCGAAGCAAACTAACCTATCCGAGGAACCCAAGAGATGCAGTGGTGGTCTGAATACTTTGATGACGTCGATACAATGGACGCGGAAAAGTTTGGCACCTGGTTCGCCGACGACATGGTTCTGCAGTTCAATAACCTGCCGCCGGTTTCTGGCCGGGAGGCCGTGCTTGGTTTCCTCCAGTCCTTCACAGCGAACTTCAAGAAGCTCCACCACCGGCACGGTGAGCTGGTGGGCGACGAGGATCGCGCTGCCGGTGAAGCGACAATCACATTCACGCGTCTGGATGATCAGGAATTTGAGGTGCGCGGCGTGACCATGGTGACGCGCAAGAATGGACTGTTCAGCCGCATGGCGATCTACGCTGATTTTTCGGCTCTTTACTAATGGGCAAGCGGCAACTGGAGGGGCGAGTAGATTGATTTCCGCAGTGAATCCCAGGCGTACCCCAAGTCTCGACTCGCCGAGCTTGCCGGGATAGCCAGCACGGGGGTGAAAAGTACGTATTCCGCCCGCTTCCTGATCCTGGAAGCCGGCCTACGATTAGGACAGGAATGCATTTCGAAGGACTCGACCTCAACCTCCTGGTGGCGCTGGATGCACTGCTGAGTGAGCAGAGCGTGACACGGGCAGCTTCACGCCTGTGCGTCACCCAACCTGCCGTCAGCGTCGCACTGCAAAAGCTGCGAGTTCAGTTCTCCGATCCGCTCTTGGAACGCGTTGGCAGGCGGATGGAGCTGACGCCGTTCGCGCAGGAATTGGCGCTTCCGGTCAAGGAACTGCTGCATCAAATCCGGACAGTCGTTGAAAGCAGGTCCGGCTTTGATCCGCGTTGCGACAGCCGCAGTTTTCGGCTCTTGATGTCAAGCTCTATTGCCGAGATTTTCGGCGTCCCGGCGCTGCGGCAATTGCGCGATGCAGCCCCAAATGTTCACTGTCAGGTCGATGTGTTTGTGGCACCTGACTTGCTACGCCGGCTGCAGGACGGCGAGATCGACCTTTGCATTCAGGTTTTCCAACCGGGAGTTTGGGAGCAGGTCTCTGACATTGACGCCATCTCCCACCAATCGCTGTTTTCGGATCATTATGTTCTTGTGGGAGATGCGTCGAACCGCCTGCTTGGCGAAGGGATGGATTACGATGCCTTTTGCGGGATTGATCACATCGAGACCCGGTTCGGCGGCAACTTGACAAGCATGCCCGAGCGGAGCCTGGCAGGCCTCGCAAAGCGGCCGAAAACACCCTTGATTGTGCCAACATACAACCTTGCCATCGCGGCTGTGCTGGGCAGCGCAATGACTGCGATTGTCCCAAATCGCGTTGCCGAGGCTTCCAGGTTGAAGGACAAGCTCATCGTTGTGAAGCCGCCCTTCGAAATTGGCCCGCTTGAGCAGCACATGATCTGGCACAAGCGCAACGACAATGATCCAGGGCACACCTGGTTCCGCGGCTTTCTCAAGAACTATGCGGCCATAAATATGTCGCCGGTCATCTGATGGGGCAGAGACCTCAAGCGCTGCGCAGCGCGATAAGCTTCAACAATACCACGCATAAAAACAAACCATTTCTCAGCCTGACACGCCCTGCCTAGCGTCCGAAGACCGATAGGCTGGTGCATCGGATCGTAGCTCGGGCACCCGCATCATCTGGCAAACCATCAGACGGCGCGGCGGTTAATCCATCCGTGCACAGGGATCGAGGACACCACAATGATCTCCATATCTTTTTCATCCGCGAACCTCTCGCTCGCAGCGGCACAGAAGGCGATTGCTGCCGGGGTCGAGGCTGCTGCTGGGATGGGTATCCCGATGTCACTGATCGCAGTTGACCGGGCAGGCCAGATCGTCGCTTCGGCCCGGATGGACGGTGCCAGTGCCATGACGTCTGACATTGCGTTCAAGAAAGCTTGGACTGCGGCTATGGCTGGTGCGCCGACCGCCTATGTGATAAATTTCGTCACCAGCGATCAGGGGTCGACCATGTCGATGCCGCAGGTGAACAACTTCACGGTAATTGCGGGCGGGCTTCCGGTTTCGGTCGATGGCGCTTGCGTCGGGGGGATCGGGGTTAGTGGGGCGAGCGCCGATATTGACCTCAAGGTCGCGGAAGCTGCGCTCGCCAGCCTGGCGGACTGATCAACGTGTTCGCCCAGAACTGGCAGGTTTCCCAGCGTGAGCACGGGGTAATCGCGCAGCACGATGTCCTGATCACCATGTCGGACGGGATCCGCGTGGCGGCCCAGATTTTCAGGCCGACAACTCCGGGAAAGTTCCCGGCAATTCTGGGTGTGCACGCTTATGACGCCGAAATGCAGTATGCGCCGTCGCGGCCGCAGGCTGTTCAGGGCAAGAATGCCCAGGCTGAAGCAGGTGACCCTCAGTTCTTTGTTCGGCGCGGCTATGCTCACATCATCGTCAACGCGCGCGGTACGGGTCGTTCGGAAGGGGAATACGGCCATTACAGTCCTCGCGAAGTCCAGGACGTGGTTGAGGTCATCGCCTGGATCGCCGAGCAGGACTGGTGCGATGGCAAGGTTGGCATGTTCGGCGTTTCGTATTTTGCGGTCTGCGCCAAGCAGGTCGCCGCTCAAAACCCACCTGCGCTGAAGGCGGTTTTTGCGCCTTATGGATATACCGACTTCTACCGTGACAAATTCTATCACGGGGGCATCCTGTCTCATAGCTTTCTGACCAATTGGTCGAGGCACCTGGCCGGGGCAAAAGTGAAGGGCTGGTCGTTCGAGGCGCTGGGGAAGGCTGAGTATGAACGACGCCTAGCCCTGCTACGAACGGACCGCGACATAATGGCTGTGCCCGAACTGGCTGCAGCGGTTGCTGCTCCCGACAAGGGCGCCAATCCCCTCATCGTCGATGTGCTGATGAACTCTGAGGACGGACCCTATTGGCAGCAACGCAATCCGGTCCTGGAAGATATCAAGGTCCCGATCCTGATCGGATCGTCTTGGGATATGTATTTTCTGCACCTTCCTGGCGAGTTTCGCGCCTGGGAACGCATCTCTGCGCCAAAGAAAATGATTGTCGGTCCACCGGTCTATCTTGATCGACCGGTCTATCAGTACGCGTTCGAATCCCTGCGCTGGTTCGATCACTGGCTCAAGGGCAACGATACCGGGCTGATGGCCGAGCCCGATGTGCGTCTGTTTGTCACTGGCGGTGACGGGTCCTGGAAATCGAGCCCAAGCTGGCCATTGCCGGAAACCGTGTGGCACCCCTTCTACCTGCACGGCCAGGGCTTGCTCAGCGAGCACGAGCATTGGCCCCATGAGGGGGGCACCAGTTACGAAGACAACTGTTACAATGCGCGGGGAGGGGTCGGTTTCGCTTCGCCGCCGATGGTCGAGCGAACAGAGGTAATCGGGCCCCTGACCGCCACGATCTATGCCGCGACAACCCAGCCGGAATTGCTCCTGTTCGCGTCGCTCTGGGACATCGATCCAGATGGCAATCAACGGCTGTTGACGCGCGGATGGCTCAAGGGTTCGATGCGCAAAGTGAACGCGGAAAAATCGCGGCCCTGGCTGTGGCAGTATGACTTCACTGAACCAGAGCCCGTTGCCACGGATGGTCCGCACCGCTTCGATATCAATCTGGTTCCAACTGCCAACATCTTCCAGAAGGGCCACCGGATTGGCCTGCGCATTAGCTCATCGGATCAGGATCCGGTCGATAGTCTGTTCGACATGCTGGGGCAGGGGCATCTGCTGCAGCAGCGAGCTTCGTGGGTCACCGTTTTCCATGATGCCGATCACCCCTCGGTGCTTCATGTACCGGTTACTTCGGGCAATGTGATCGGCACCTTCATGTCTGGCGGCGGCGGCGCGGCGAGGAAGGTCGAAGCGGCAAAGGTGCCACAATCCAACAACACCTCGTGGGACAATTGGTGATGCAACAGGACATTCATGAAAAGGCAGTTGGTCTTCGCTGCCTGATCGAGGCCGAGGCGGCAAAGCCAGAGAACTCCGGAACTATGTCACCGGTCGTGGTTGAAGCCTTGCGCGAGCGTGAGCTGTTCTGGCTGCTGGTTCCCACGGAACTGGGGGGCAAGGATGTCGAGACGATCGCCTTCATCCAACTGATCGAAGAGGTCGCCGGCTCTGATGCTGCGACGGCCTGGACATTAATGGCCAATTCGGTCGCGACGATGGTCGCTGCGGTCTATTCGAGCGATGCCCATGTCGCACGTATGTTTGGCGGTGACCGCAAGCCGATCATGGCGTCAAGCTACGCGCCAAGCGGACGGGCTACATTGGCCGATGGCGTTTATCGGGCTGGCGGCAGGCACAGCTTTGGCAGCGGCATTGCGCACGCCGATTGGGTTTCCGGCGCGCATATGGTGATTGATGGCGAAACACCGGTGATGCAGGAAAATGGCACGCCTAAAGTTGTCGGGGCTTTTCTGCGCAAGGATCAGATCGAACTTGCCGGAAACTGGGATGTCGTTGGACTGCAGGCAACCGGCAGTTACGATTACGTGGTACCTGAACAGGATATTCCGTCCGACTGGACCTTCAATCAATACTGGACCGAACCGAAGCGGGATTCGCTGGCTGCCAGGTTGGGTACGATGGTGGTCGTCTGCGCTGGCCATACTGCGGTCATGCTGGGAATGGCCCGCCGATCGTTGCATGAAGCGGCCCGGATCGCCAGTCAGCGCAAACGGCTCCATTCGCCCGACTGCATCGCGACAACGCCGGTGTTCCAGAACGAGTTCATGAAGCACGAGGCGCTTTTCCAGGCTGCCCGGGCCTTGACCCTGGATACCTTTGGCCATGCCGACCGGTTGGCTGGGCAAGGCCAGGCCATGACCGACCTTGACCTTCAACGCGTTCGCCAGGTCACCACGTGGACGCATGGGGTATGCAAGGAAGTTGTCGGGTTCGCCTATGGTTCGGTCTCGTCGTCGCTGCGCAATCCCAGTGTGCTGGGCAAGTACCTCGTCGATTCCTCGGTCGGCGCGCAACACATAATCGCCAATGCGATGTCCCTGATCGATGCTGCTCCGCCGATCATTGGGAACTGGGCAGAAAATCGGTGATCTGAAGCATTGCGGAATCAGCAATCATGAACAGCACGCAGAACGCTTCGACAGCGAAGGACTCTCTCCGTTTCGTAGTCATCGGCGCCGGTATGGGCGGCATCCTGACAGCCATCAAACTCAAGGAAGCCGGTTTCAGCAATTTGGTGATCATCGAAAAGGGAAACAGCGTCGGAGGGACGTGGCGCGAGAATTCCTATCCCGGCTTGCACTGCGATTTCCCTTCGCACTTCTACAGCTATTCCTTCTTCCACAACCCGAACTGGTCCCACCGCTTTTCGCCGGGTGCCGAAATCCGAGACTATCTTGAAAGCACGGCGCACCATTTCGGGGTTTACGAAGCGATCCGGTTCAACACCAAAGTCACACAAGGGCGTTGGGAAGGGGGCGCCTGGACCCTTGACCTTGAACGTGGGCAGTCCTTGCAGTGCGACGTTTTGCTGGCGGCAACCGGCTATCTTCATGTCCCCAACTTCCCCGACATCAAGGGTCTGGACGACTTTGCAGGGGCCAAGTTCCACACGGCGCAGTGGGATCATTCCGTTGCCCTTGAAGACAAGCGCATCGGGATCATCGGAACCGGATCGACATCGACCCAATTGGTCGCGGAACTGGCCGGCAAGGTCAAAAAACTGACTGTTTTCCAGCGTACCCCGCAGTGGGTCGTCCAGCAGGACAATCCGGCATATTCCGATGCCGAAAAGCGCGCTTTCGCGGCCGATCCTTCGCTGCTTGTCAAAATGTATGAGGATCAGAAGGCCGAGATGGTTGCGCTGGCTGACGGCGCAATTCTGGGCGGGAACGATGATGCCAGGGCCTATCTCGTCTCAAACGTTCACGAAAATCTGGCCCGCGTGAAGGATCCCGAACTGCGGCGCAAGCTGACACCGGACTATGAACCGGGTTGCAAACGCATCGTCATTTCGCCGCGGTACTATGAAGCGATCCAGGACCCGGGCTGTGAACTCGTGACCGATCCGATCGATGCAATCGAAGCGGGCGGGGTCAGGACCACCGACGCCCGGCTTCACGAACTCGACGTGCTGGTGATTGCCACTGGCTACGACACACAGGCCTTTTTCCGACCGCTCAATCTGATTGGCGAGGACGGGCGGCGTACGGATGAAATCTGGCAAAAGCGGCCAGTCGCTTTTCGCACCATGACCATTCCGCACATGCCCAATTTCTTCATGGTCGAAGGACCCTTCAGTCCGATCGGGAATGTCTGCGCGTTTCTAACTGCCGAGCTGCAGGTTGCGCATATCATCAAGCTGATCCGCGTCGTGGCCGAACAGCAGGTCGCGATCGCGCCGCGCGAAGACAAAACGGCTGAGCTCCTGGCCACCTACCGGGATGCAGCCAGGACAACCATCTGGGCAACCGGTGGATGCGTCAGCTGGTATCAGGACGATGAAGGGGTCCCCACACTCTATCCCTTTTCAAACCAGACGTTCGAAGCGGAAATGACCGCCGACCCCGATCTGAGCGAGTATGTCCTGACTCCGCTGCCAGGCCGAGACGCGTCTTGAGCGGGCGTCTTGAAGGCAAAGTCTGCCTGATCACCGGCACCGGTGGCAGCATGGGCGCTGCAGCAGCACGGTTGTTCGCGAGCCAAGGCGCAAGAATTGTCGGCTGCGATCTCAACCCTGATACTTCGCGGGCCTCCGTGGAAGATGTCCGCGCAGCAGGCGGCGAAATGGTTGCGATGGAGCCCTGTGACCTGCGTGATCCGGAGGCCTGCAGTGCGCTTGTGGCGCTGGCGCTTGAGTCCTTTGGCAAGCTCGACGTGCTTTTTAATAATGCCGCGGATGCGCATATCGGCTGGATCGACGAGCTTTCTACCGACGCCTTCGCGGCCACGCTGGATGCCGAGGTCAATGTTGTTTTCAATCTGACCAAGGCTGCTTGGCCGGCTCTTCAGAAGAATGGTGGCTCGATCATCAACATGGCCTCGGTCTCGGCCTGGATCACGTACCAGGCACTGCCGGGCCTTGCCCACTCGGCGGGCAAGGGTGCAGTGCTTTCGATGACGCGGCACCTGGCCCTGGAAGGCCGCCACCACGGCATCAGGGCCAATTCGCTCTCACCTGGTTTGATAGAAACCGGAGCAACCCGCGCGCTCTTGCAGATGCCCGAATTCGCAGGGCCGATGATCGAAAAGATCATGCTCGCCAGGCCTGGGCAACCCAAAGAGGTCGCCGCGGCAGCCCTGTTCCTCGCCTCGGACGAAAGCAGCTTCATCACCGCAACCGACATTCGAATCGATGGCGGAACCACCGCTTGGTGAGTGACGCGCGCAAAGGAGAGAAACCATGCCAGTCCTGGGTCTGATTGGGTATGCGCTTGAAGTGCCGGACCTTGATGTCGGCGCTCGATTTTACACCGATGCCGGACTCACGGCCGAGCGTACTGCGGGCCAAGTGATACTGCGCTGCCGGGCAGACGCCCAGCCTGCGGTGATCCTGACCCGGTCGGCAGGGCCGATGCGGCTGCATCATGTCCGCCTGCGCGCCGAAGCGCTCGAAGATATCAAGAATCTGGTTCCGCACCACGGGGGCACCGTGGTTGAATCGCCTGAGGGTTTCGATCCTGAAGGGCTGTGGGTGAGGGATCCGCATGGAGTTCTATTCAATCTGATTGATTGCGCAGCTCCGCCTGAACTTGAAGCAGAGCCGACATTTTCGATCAATGCTCCTGGCCGGATCGTCAGGGTACGCCAGTCCGCGATGAATCCTGTCGGGAGCTATGCGCCGGTGCAGCCAAGGCGACTGGGCCATGTTGCAATGTTCACGCCCGATGTCATGGCCAGCGTCAATTTCGTCTGCCAGGCGTTGGGCATGGGGTTGGCGGATCGGGCGCAGGAGATCGTGGCTTTTTGCTGCGCCACGCGCAACAGCGACCACCATGTCCTGGCATTTGCAAAATCCCCAGGAACGGGACTCCATCATGCCAGCTTCCAGGTCGCGGACCCCGACGAGGTTGGCCGCGCCGGACATGCGCTCGCCGAAAAGGCCGGCAAGGGTCATTGGGGGTTCGGTCGCCACACAATCGGGTCGAATTTTTTCAATTACATCCAGGACCCGTGGGGATCGTGGTTTGAGTACTACTCCGACATGGACTTCATCGACGACCACGCGCTGTGGCAGCCGACGAATTACGGCATGGAGGATGCCATGGCCAACTGGGGACCGCCGGTGCCGTCGGACTTCGTCCACAACTACCAATTCGATGAGACGGCCTGACGGATCTGGCGTCGGCTGTGAGCAAAACCTCGGGAGCAAGAGAATGAAGATTGGCCTGTTCGACGCCGGCAAAGGCCCCGAAACCGGGCTGATTGAGAGTGACCGGATCTTCCCGACCGGAGTCTCCGGCGGGATGATCGACCTGATCCGTCAGTGGCCGCAGGTGCGCGATTCCATCAGAGATGGTCGCGCTGCACAGGCCGGTCTGCCCCTAGCATCGGTGCGTCTGCTCGCGCCTGTCCCCAGGCCAGGCAAGATCTTCGCGATTGGTCTCAACTATGCCGATCACATCGCCGAAAGCGGCATGGGTACGCCGCAGCAGCAGGTGTGGTTCACAAAGGCGGTAACGTCGGTGAACGGACCGTACGATCCGATCCAGATTGCAGCCGGCGGGGCCAGTGTCGATTATGAGGTCGAACTGGTTGCAGTCATCGGCCAAGGCGGCAAGCATATCAGCCGGGAGGACGCCTCGCGCCACGTCTTCGGCTATTGCGTGGGCAATGACGTGACCGAGCGGGCCTGGCAGCACGCAACGCCGCAATGGTCGCTGGGAAAGTCGTTCGACACCCATGCACCGATCGGCCCCTGGATCACCACAGCAGATGAAGTACCCGATCCGCACGCGCTCGATATCCGGTGCCTGGTAAATGGCGAGGTGCGCCAGTCGTCCAACACCCGCAATCTTGTCTTCGATCTGTGGGATCAGATTTCCCACTTGTCGCAGGCCATGACGCTCGAGCCGGGCGACCTCATCTTTACCGGCACACCCGGCGGAGTGGGTGCCGCGATGAAGCCGCCCCGCTTCTTGTGCCGCGGTGATGTGGTCCGCTGCGAGATCGAAGGGCTGGGGGCGATCGAGGCACCCATGTTTGACGAGAAGGTTTGAACATGCACGATTACGATTGTGATGTGCTGATTGTCGGCGGCGGGCCAACCGGGGTAACCTTGGCCCTGTTCCTGGCATCGGCAGGCGTATCGACAATCGTCGCGGAAAAAGAAGCTGCGATCTATCCGTTGCCGCGCGCCGCCCATATCGATCACGAGGTCGTCCGGATTCTGCAGAATGTGGGCGTGGCCGAAGAGGTCATGGAAAGCAGCAAGACCGGCGGTCGCTATGAATTTCTGACCGTGGACCGGCAAGTCTTGCTCAGCTTTGACTGGACCGAACCGGGTGCGTCCGGCTGGCCGTTTTCGAACATGATCCACCAGCCATCGCTTGAGGCGGCACTCAGGGATCGACTGGCAACCCAGGCCAATGCCGACTTGCGGACGCAGTGGGCCTTTACGGCAATGACCTGCGACGATGCTGTCGTCGAAGCCAGCTTCGATACGCCTGACGGCTCCAGGGTTATCCGAACCCGCTATCTGGTCGGAGCCGACGGTGCGCGCAGCCCGGTGCGCGAGGCTGCAGGGATCGGGATCGACGATCTGGGCTTCGACGAACAATGGCTGGTGGTCGATACCATCGTTCACGATGCATCCCGCCTGCCGGACCGCAATCTGCAGATCTGTGACCCGGCAAGGCCCACGACTTGCGTGCTGATGGGCAATGGCCGTCACCGCTGGGAATTCATGATGAAGGAAGACGAGCAGCCTGATGTGGTGCTGCAGGATTCGTTCATTGCCGAATTGCTGCGCCCATGGGACGTCGAAGGCGCGGTGAGCATCGAGCGCAAGGCGGTCTATCGTTTCAACGCAAGGCTTGCGAAACAGTGGCGAGCCGGACGTGTCCTACTGGCCGGCGATGCCGCGCACCAGATGCCGCCGTTTGCCGGGCAAGGCATGTGTTCAGGACTGCGAGACGCCGCCAATCTTTGGTGGAAGCTGTCGGACGTCATCAACTGCGGGGTAAGTGCAGACGCGCTTGATGACTACCAGGCAGAGCGTGAGCCCAACGTTCGCGGGATCATCGAAATGGCGATTTTCATGGGTCAGACCGTATGTGTCGCCGATCCGGAACAAGCCGCCGCACGCGATGCCGCCATGCTGGCCGACCGAGCCGCGGGCAAAAGTCCTGACGGAGCGACATCCTATCCGCCGATCAGCGCTGGCCGGATCCTGCAGGGCTCCGAGGCTGCAGGAAGCTATTTTCCGCAGCCTTGGCTGCGCGGGGACCAGCCGCTGCGCCTGGATGACGTGACCGGCCCCGGTGCCGTTCTGGTGACACGCAATGCGCCTTCAGGATCCGCGCCGGACGACGTTCGGGTGATGCCAACGTCTGATACCGCGTTGGCATTTTGCCGGGCCGAACTTGAAAGCTGGCTTGACCTCCACGGGGCGCAGTCCGTGCTGGTTCGTCCAGATCATTATGTGTTTGGGACCGGCGAGCCTGCGCAGCTGCTCACGGCATGGAGCCGCTAGACGGCCGCGCTTTGCAGCTGCCCTTCGAATATCCCTGAGAGGAACGACTATGAAGAATTCACCGTCCGGCAAATCCACAGCGCCAACGCGCGTGTTGGTTGTTGGGGCCACCGGGTTTCTCGGCGCAAAGATTGTGGCGAACCTGCTGCGCGATGCCAATGTTTCGGTCCGCGCGATGTCGCGCAAGGGAGCTCCTGCCGATGCACCGCCGGGTGCGGAATGGGTGCGGGGGGATATGATGGACCCCGCGTCACTCGATCTTGCGCTAGAGGGCGTGGACGTGGTCGTCAGCTCTGCCAACGGCTACATGAAGGAGAGCATCGAAACCGATTTTGAGGGCAATCGAAACCTTGTTGAAGCTGCGGCCAGAGCGAAGGTGCAGCGGTTCGTTTTCTTGAGCATTGTTGCCTGTGAACATGCTGCGGATGTCCCTCATTTCCATGCAAAGAAGGTGGCAGAGGACCTGATAAAGGCCGCCAGCGTCCCTTACACTTTCATTCGCGCGCCTGCATTCTTGGACCAGAGCTCGGACTACATCGCCAATGCCGTAAAGAGCGGGAGGTTTTACGTGGTGGGGGACAAGACCACCCGCTGGTCCTATGTTCTGACCAACGACCTTGCCGCCAATCTGGCGAAGGCCGCAGCATATCCGGGCGACGAAATCACCGGCCAAACGATCGATATCGGATGGCGCGATGGACCTAAAAGTCAGCAGGAAATCGCTGATACGATTATGCGACTGCTCGGCAAACGCCTTTCGATATGGACAGTGCCATGGGCGGTCTTCAGCGTTCTGGTCCGACCAATCAGGCTTGTCTCGGAACTCGGCTTCGATCTCATGCGCATGTTCCTGTTCTTCCGCAGGGGCGTCTTTGTTTCCGACACCGCGCAGCAGGAGCGCTTTTTGGGCCCGGCACCCTCTTCAAGCGACGCCATTGCGCGTTGGGTTAATGCAAACGATCTCGCGTGAGTACCCCTTCGTAACCGGCGATATGCAATTTTGAAGATCAAGGTTTTCGACATGATCAACGAGAAAGTGGAAGTTTCAAGCGGATCGAAGGGGCCTGAACTGGCCGATCGTTCGACTCCATTTATTCGCAAGGAATGGTACGTAGCAGCCATGGCGGAGGAAGTTTCCCGAACGCCAGTATCGCGCACCATTCTTGGCGAAGAGATCGTGTTTTACCGTAAGCAGGACGGCACTCCTGTTGCGCTGCAAAACCGCTGCCCACATCGGAGTTACCCACTGTCATCGGGACAAGTCGACGAGGACAGGATTGTCTGCGGATACCACGGCATACAGTTTCATTCAGACGGAAGATGCGCACTTGTTCCATCGACCGGCACTGCGCCAGGAGCACTGCGCATTGAGTCTTATCCACTGAGGGAAGTCGGCCCATTCATCTGGATATGGATGGGGGGCATGGAGCAGGTCGACGATAGTTCGTTTGTCGATCAGCCCTACTTCAGCAGCGGCTGGCGCTGGGTTCATGGTTATTTGCATATGAAGGCCAACTACCTTGGGCTGCACGAAAACCTGATGGACACGTCACACTTCCCGTTTGTGCATGGAGCGACGTTGGCCCAACCCGAACATGCAGAGGCGAAGCAAAAGGTTTATCTGGACGGTGATGCGGTCGTTCTTGAAATACTCCACAAGCGTACGCCAATCTTCTCGGAAAAGCTGCAAGCCATCGTCGGAGGATCAACAGAAGTCGATCGCTTAGGCTATGCCAAAGTCTATGGGCCTGCTGGCAATTTCGGTTACCTGAGATTCTCAAATCCGGATGATGGCAATCAATCCTATACCGATCATTTGCTTCATCTTGTCACACCAGAATCCAAGAGTTCCACCCACTATTTCTGGGCTCTTGTTCGAAACGTCTTGGTTGACGACCAGGAAGTGCAGGACGGTACATTTCATCTCGCGCAAACGGCTTTCATGCAGGACGTTGTGGCACTCGAACAAATCGAAAATCTGATGGTCCGAGACCACAGGCCAGGCTTCCGTGAAAAGTTGATCGCGAGCGACGTTGGCGGGGTGCAGGTCCTGCGACTGTTTGCCCGGCTCGCTTCCAAGGAACTCGAGGCCATACCTCCACTACTGTCCTGATCAGCCGTTCGCATTGCGTCCAACTTCATCATCGCTCTGAGCCGCGCGCCCTAGAGACCCGGTCGACACAGGCATCAGGAGAATTGGCGATGTATCCCCTTGACGCTGGCAGTTTTGCTCCTCGCAATCATTGGTATGTTGCGGCTTGGTCATCGGAGATCACAAAATCGCCCCTGGAGCGCATCCTGCTTGGCGATTCAGTTGTGTTCTATCGGACTGCCGAGGGCGACATTGCAGCGCTGGCCGGAATTTGTCCGCATCGCGGTTTCCCGCTCGCCGAGGGCGAGGTGATCGACGATGAGATTGAATGCCCCTACCATGGTTTGAGGTTCGGGCCGGACGGAGCCTGCACTCTCATTCCATCCCAGAAGGTGGTGCCCGGTGCTTGCCGCCTGCGTACCTATCCGGTGGCCGAGCGCTGGCAATGGGTCTGGATATGGATGGGCGATCCCGAACAGGCTGATGAAGCCCTGACTCCAGACCATTTCGAAGCCAAGTTGACGGACCCGCAGTTTCGCTGCGCCGGCGGCAATTATTTCGACGTTCCCGGTCGATACGTTCTGCTTCATGACAACCTGCTGGACCTCAACCACGTACCGTTTCTCCACAAATCAACATTCGGCAACGATGGTGGGGGCGCGATCCAGGTTCCAGATGTGACTTCAGGAAAGAACTGGATTTCCTGCACGTTCACGCAATCAGCGATTGATTGCCCGCCTTTCCTCGCTGAACTTCTGGGCTACTCCGGCCTGGTCTCGCGCAAGTATGTCAGCCATTTCTACGCGCCCTGCCTGCACGTCATACTCGACTCGATCAGCGCACTTGATTCCGAGACAGGCGAGGCAAAACCGCTGGGCGCTCTGCTCCACATTCATGCCGTAACCCCGGCAACCGAAAAGAACTCGCACTACTTCCAGGGCGAGGGGCAGAATTTTTCGCACACCGAGCCGTGTCTGTCTGAGGCCTTTCGCTCAAGCGAAATGGTTAAGGCGGCACTGGAGGAAGACGTGTCCGCCACCATCCTGATCGAGAAGAGCATCGAGCTAAAGAAAGGGACTTTGCCCGAGATCCTCCTGCTTGCGGACAAGGCGGCGGTTCTGGGGCGGAGGATGATCCAAACGATGATTCACCTCGAGGGTGTCAAGAACGCTTCGTGATCCGGGTATTCGCCACACACCTCGAAGGTGGCGGGCGTCGTGTTTAGGCGCGGGACTGGCGCGATCGAGAATCCCAACGACTTTGCGAACGGCAATTGACGCAAACGAAGCAACAAAGGAGTTCAGACAATGAATGGCCATCCAGATTTGCAATGGTATTACGACTACTTCAACGATGTTGACACGATGCAGATCGACAAAATGGCTGCATGGTTGGATGACGATGTCATAGTGCGGTTCGGGAATGAGCCGATACTTCGCGGCAAACCCGCAGCCCTGGCTGGCATCGCCGGATTATGGGAGGGCTTCAAGAGCTTGCACCATGCACACGGTCAGGTAATGAGCAATGGCAACTACACCTCTGGCGAAGGTGCTGTAACCTTTGTTTTGCAAGATGGCCGCTCGATGACGATTCCGGGAATTACAATTCTGGAACGCCGCAATGGCCTTGTTACCAGGCTGAGCGGATACCTCGATTTCGCGCCACTTTACGCGCCGGTTGATTCCAGCATCGAAGTAACAGAGCCTGCTTACTTCTTGACCTCTAACTGATTTCTGGATGCACCAGGGCTGACTTGCCAATTATCCCAAAGTCGGTTTGCGGGGTGGGGAATGGCAGTCGCCCTTGCACTTCTCATCCCTCCCTCCAAGGATAATTGAACGGTATTCCCGGCATAACAATTAACAATTTTCGGACCAGCTCGGCACCCCCTAGACCGGACGAAACGGCTCTCTCGAAGAGTCCGATGGGAGGATTTGCAATGAAAGTGACCGTGCCTGCGCCCCTTTGCATTCTGACTCTGGCTTTCTGCCTAGCGCAGCCTGCCTATGCTCAGACTTCGGACGCGACGACCCCTAAGGACGATGTTGAGGGCGGTTTGAGTGAAATCGTCGTTACCGCGCAAAAGCGCGAAGAGCGGCTCCAGAATGTCCCGGTTGCTGTGACTGCTTTTTCCGCGGACTCGCTTGAAAGCAAAGGCGTTCGAACCATGACCGACCTGGGGATGGTAACCCCGGGCCTGGTCTTCCCGACTGCCGGGGTTGGCGGTTCGCCCCGTATCCGCGGTGTGGGAACCCAGATCTCGGTGGCCGGAAACGAGAACTCGGTGGCAACCTATGTCGACGGGGTCTATTTCCCTTCGGCCGGTGCCAATGTCATGGCCTTCAACAATATCCAGCAGATTGCGGTGCTCAAGGGGCCGCAAGGTACCTTGTTTGGTCGCAACGCTACCGGCGGACTGATCCAGATCACTACGCTCGATCCCGGCGGCGCCTTCAAAGGCAGCGCTGAGATTGGCTATGGAAACCAAGACACGATCAGCGGCAGCCTCTATCTTGGCGGCGGATTTTCAGAGGGTTTGGCTGCGGACCTTTCAGTCAGTTACAAGAACAGGCGAGAAGGTTTCGGCACGAACCTGTTCAATGGGCAGGATGTGGGAACGTCTGAATCGTTTGCCGCGCGCAGCAAGTGGAAGGCGAAACTCGGCCCTGACACAAACGCGACCGTGATCCTGGATTACACGCATATCAAGGGCAGCTTCCCCGCCTACCGTCCGGCTCCTGGCACCCTGCCGTTTACAGGTGTGGCGTTTTCCGGTGGAGATTTTGACGTCAATTCAAACATCCAGCCCCTGACAGACAGCGAAGACTATGGTGTCAGCCTGAATTTGAGCCACGATTTCGGCGGGACCAAACTGGTCAGCATTTCAGCTTACCGGCATGGCGAGTGGAAATTTGCGTTCGATTCTGAATCCTTGCCTTTGCCGATCGTTAGCGCGAGCGGCACGGTACCGGATCGAATGTTCAGCCAGGAACTGCAGCTGGTTTCGAGCGACCAGGGGCCGCTCAACTGGGTGCTTGGCCTCTACTATTTCAACCGCAAAAGCGGTTTCGTTCCTGCCCAGGTGCAAGCGCCTGCGCTTGGCTTTGTGCAGGACTTCACGACCCGGCAGAACACCGAGTCATTTGCCGGCTATGGCCAGGCAACCTACAAAGTCAGCGATCAGACAGCGGTAACTATGGGTCTGCGCCTGACTACCGAAACGAAGAGCTTTGCGGCAAGCGGAGTGTTCCACTCGCTTGCCCCGGTATTCGACGCACCGCTGGGCCCCACTGCAAGGAGTGACAAGGTCACCAAATTGACCTGGCGAGCAGCGATCGATCACCACATCAACCGGGACGTGATGGTCTATGCCTCATACAACCGTGGCTTCAAGAGCGGCGGCTATGACCCAACAAGCGTGCGGGTCGCCTCTTATATCCGACCTGAAGTGCTCGATGCATTCGAGCTGGGCCTCAAAAGCGAGTTGCTGGACCGCCATTTGCGGATCAACGGTGCGGCTTATTACTATGATTTCAAGGACATTCAGCTCAACACCTATATCAACGGATTGCCAGCGGTCTACAATGGCAGGCAGGCCAAGAGCTATGGTTTCGATCTGGATGTTACCGCTGTGCCCACGTCCGGGCTGACGCTGACGGCCGGGCTAGGCTATGTCCATGCCCGGTTTGAAGACTTTCTTGTTTCACGCACGGCGTCACTTCCCGGCGGCGGGATAACCCAGCTGTCTGACATTAGTGCAAAGGGCAAACGGTTGCCCAACACGCCCGATTGGACGGTCAATCTTGGCATCGAGTACAAGGTGCCAGTGGGTGCCGCTGAGCTGACGCTATCGGGAGACTATGTCCATTCCAGCCAGTGGTTTTCTGCTCCGGAAAACCGCAGCAGTCAGCCGGCCTAT
This sequence comes from uncultured Sphingorhabdus sp., assembly GCA_937873665.1. Next base: position 3,225 of record CALMYW010000232.1, on the reverse strand, counting down.
TCGCTGGTCAATGCCTCAGCTAAGCTTTCGTTTGCCGACGACCGTTACAGCCTGATGGCTTGGGGTAAGAACCTGGGCAATGTCGCCTATGCCAGCCAGCTCTTCAACCAGGTGCCGGTCGCGGATGTCGTGGCCTTCGCTGAAGGCCGGACTTTTGGTATCACTTTCGGCGCCAAATTCTGATTGAGCGCTTCCGGGGCGACCGCTTTCGACTGGAGCGAACTTCTTTCGCTCAGGCTGAAGCCGGTCGCCCCGGGCACCATCGGCACTCCTGGAATTCGTGATCAAATGACAAAGCTGTATCCAGACGCAAAGTCGGCCCTCGAAGGTCTGCTTCATGATGGGCTGCTGATTGCCGCTGGCGGATTTGGGCTGTGCGGCGTTCCATCGCTTTTGATCGATGAGGTCGCCGCAAGCGGTGTCAGCGGTCTTACCATAGCCAGCAACAATGGCGGGCTCGATGGCGAAGGCCTGGGCAAGCTGCTGCGCTCGCGGCAGATCCGCAAGATGATGGCCTCCTATGTAGGCGACAACAAGGAATTCGAGCGACAGTACCTAGCCGGCGAGGTTGAGATCGAATTCTGCCCGCAAGGCACATTGGCTGAGCGGATGCGGGCTGGGGGTGCAGGCATCCCGGGGTTCTATACCCGGACCGGGGTTGGAACGCTGGTGGCTGAAGGCAAGGAATCAAAACAGTTCGATGGTGAGGAATACATCCTCGAAAGGGGCATTCTGGCGGATCTGGCCTTGGTCAAGGGATGGAAGGCCGACACAACCGGCAACGTGGTGTTCCGCAAGACAGCGCGCAACTTCAACGTCCCTGCGGCCACTTGTGGTCGGGTCTGTGTTGTGGAGGTGGAAGAGGTCGTGCAGCCAGGCGAACTTGATCCAGACGAAATCCATTTGCCGGGGGTCTATGTCCATCGCCTGATCGACGGCGGTCACTATGAGAAGCGGATCGAATTCCGCACCGTCCGCCAGCGAGGAGCAGCCTGATGGCCTGGGACCGTGACCAGATGGCTGCCAGGGCGGCGCGCGAACTTCGCGACGGATTCTACGTGAATCTAGGCATCGGCATTCCGACGCAAGTTGCCAACCATGTGCCCGACGGCATGAACGTTACGCTGCAATCGGAAAACGGGATGCTGGGCATCGGACCTTTTCCCTGGGAAGGGGACGAGGATGCAGACCTGATCAATGCCGGCAAGCAGACGATCAGTGAGTTGCCGCGTTCAGTCTATTTCGACAGCGCCCAGAGCTTTGCAATGATCCGTGGCGGCAAGATCGATCTCGCGATTCTGGGTGGCATGGAGGTTTCCGGGCAGGGTGACATCGCCAACTGGATGATACCTGGGAAGATGATCAAGGGCATGGGCGGCGCAATGGATCTTGTTGCCGGAGTCCGGAAAATCATCGTTGTCATGGAGCATTGTGCGAAAGACGGTAGTTCCAAACTGGTGCCCCAGTGCAGCCTGCCGCTGACCGGCCGCAATGTCGTGGATATGATCATTACCGATCTGGCGGTATTCGAACGACGCAACCGTGCAGGTACCTTTGACCTCGTGGAAACAGCGCCTGGTGTCAGCACTGCTGAAATCGCGTCCAAGACAGCCTTCAACTACTCGACTTCGATATGAGTAAGTCCGAAGTTACCGACGAGGCTCTGATCCGCAGGGTTTTCCTTGAAGCGCGCTCACAGAACGGCTGGACCGAAAGAGATGTTGAGCCCGGAAAGCTGGTCGAAGCCTACAACCTTGCCAAGATGGCCCCAACGTCAGTGAACGGCCAGCCGATGCGGCTTGTTTTCATGCGCTCCAAAGAGGCCAAAGAGCGGCTGCAGCGGGCGCTTTCCCCCAGTAACCATTCAAAGCTGATAGACGCCCCACTGGCGTTGATCGTCGCCTACGATGTTCAGTTTCATGACAAATTGGGATCGCTTTTCCCGCACAATCCGGGGGTTTCAAAGCTGTTTGAAGGAAACAGATCTGCCGCTGAAGAGACGGCATTCCGCAATGGATCGCTTCAGGCAGCCTATTTCATCATGGCATTGCGGGCAGTGGGGCTCGATGTTTCCCCGATCTCAGGATTCGACAGGAAGCTGGTCCAGGACGAATTCCTCAAGGATACCTCTTACGAAGTGAATTTCCTCTGCGGCGTGGGTTACGGCGACTCCGGAAAGTTGTTCGACAGACTGCCAAGATTGGAATTCGACGAAATTTCCAGCTTCGTTTAGGATGGAAGTGTCACCGTTGAGACCTTCGTCTCGGCCACATCCCCCTAACGTGTAATGCGAAGTCTACAGATTACAGGGCGTTTTACTTTGCTGGCAGCATCAGTGCAGCGATCGATCGCGTCCCTATTTGATGCCAAGATTCGCGATGCCTCAGAAAGATCCTCCCAGGCCTTGGGATTAGCCGAACGGACCATCCGGATGCCGGCTTCAAGTACCGAACTTTCGCCGAGGGCACGTCGGGCCATCCATTCCGGAACCTGCCAGCTGGCCGGCAATTCGCGGGCGATCAATCCGGGCAAGAACATCATGAGCAGGACTGCCAGCGCGGCCCCTGCAGCAAAGGCTATGCGTTCGCGCCTCAGCTGCTCCGATTGTTTGACGGCACTGCCCAGGGCCTGGGCGATTGCCTGCTGATGCCCGTGGGCTGCGGACTTCCAGTGGCGGATCACGTCCTCGTCATCTTTCCGTGCAGATCGAGACGCAGCTTCGATCCGGGTGCCAAGGGACTCTGGGGTCACGGTCATGGCCGGCATCTGCTCGATCCGGGCAAGACAGCTTCCGATCGCCTTCATGCTGCCGTTCATCTCGACTAGGGTTGGACCATAGTCAGGAATCACGATATCTGCGCGCTCGGCGGCAAGGTGCTCGACCGCCCGCCGGACCAGCGCAATCTGTCCTTCCAGCCGGCCGAAGGCTTGCGTAGCCGGATCAGGTTCGTCCAGATGTAGTGCGGCTACTGGTTCGTCAGGTACTGCCTCACTTTCGGCATCGAGGTCGAGGCTGACTTCATCATCTTCATTCTGGTTCATTGCTCTTCTCCTTAGAGTCCAAAGTCCATGCTGCGGGTGCGCCCAAGCCCGAGGCTGGCGGTGGTTCGCGCTCGAGGCTTCGCTCGAGTTGACGGTCGAGTCCGAGCTCGCGGCTACGCTTGGTGAGACGCTCGGTGAGCTGCGGATCGCGTTCGAGACCCTTGGCCAGCTCTGCCATCTGCT
>CALMYW010000231.1 GCA_937873665.1 uncultured Sphingorhabdus sp. | reverse complement strand
ATCTGACGCAGCGTCTATCCGCATGGGTTCATATGGCACCGGTTGACTGTTAGTTGTAAGCGTCCGCCCGGGACCGTTGGTGGTAGACGCCCCATTGCGGACATAATCTGCGCGACCTAACCTGCCAGAATGCGAGCCATCTTTCTGCCGTTCATAATCGCCGGATTTGCCTACGCAGGTACGGTTTCGGCTAAGCCCGTTGAAGCATCGCTCTGCTCGATCAGTCGCGATCCCATGGCATACAACGGTAAGGTGGTGCGGTTTCGCGCTGCCGTTCTTACGGACTGGCATCATGGGATTCAGTTATTTGCCAAAGGATGCAGGGGCGGCGTTCAGCTAGCCTCAACGGACTCCGCGCCTGCCGCTGACGGACGCGCCCTCGATGTTGCCGTAGGAACTCCCTTAAATGGAGGCTATGACCGGACGGTGGTGGCCACGTTCATCGGTCGGATCATGTGGCGTCCACGAACGAAGCAGACGCCTCGCTTTTACAACCCGCTTGCTATCGACGTGCAGCGGATCACCGACATTAAAACAGGTCCCAAAATCAATCCGCGTTGATCGTCCACTTCTCACCCAAAATGCGCGTTCACGCCTGCGGGGTGGCCCAGTTCCAAGGCAGCAGCTCGTCGATCCGGTTGATTGGATGCCCCTTGCCGATGCGATCGAGTACATCGGCTAGCCATTCCTGCGGATTGACGCCGTTAAGCTTGGTGGACTCAAGCAACGAATACATGGCCGCGGCACGTTCACCACCACAGTCAGCACCTGCAAAAAGCCAATTTTTGCGGCCGAGACAGATGCCGCGGAGGGCATTCTCTGCCGGATTGTTGTCTATCTCTAACCTGCCGTCGTCGGTGTAAGCGAGCAATTGCGGCTTCAGCTTAACCGCGTAGCGCAGGGCCTCTGCCAAAGGGGACCGGGCCGAGGCCTTGGACAACACATCGTCGGCCCAGGCGAAGAAATCGAGCGCCTTGAGCTTTGAGAGCTTCCGAGCCTTGCGACGGAAATCTGCTGGCTCACGCACGATCTGCCGTTCGACATCGTAAAGCTCGCCGATCATCTGCAGCCCATCGAGCGCAGCCGAGTTCGGGTCTGCCTTGTAGACATCGTTCAGCTTACGCCGGGCATGTGCCCAACACGCAACGGGCGTGATCGACGCGGGCTGGCGGTCACTCGCGTAGAGGCGCTCAAAACCGGCATAGGCATCCGCCTGCAGGAAGCCTGCAAAAGTCTTGAGATGCTCGCGTGGTCGCTCACCCTTGCGATCGGGGCTGTAGCGGAACAGGGCTGCCGGCTTATCCAAGTGGCTCCATCGCCGGTTATCGCGCAGATACACCCATAGTCGCCCGGTTGCCGTCTTCCCGGTCCCCGGCGCCAGCACGGGAACGGGTGTGTCGTCGGCGTGGAGCTTCACGCTGGCCATGACGTGATCGGCGATCCGCTCGACGAGCGGTTGCAGCAGCCAACTCGCTTGGCCGAGCCAGTCCGCCATCGTCGAGCGGCTGATCTCTACGCCCTCGCGGGCGTAGATCTGCGACTGTCGGTAAAGAGGCAGGTGATCGGCAAACTTGGAGACGATGACGTGGGCCAGAAGGCCGGGACCAGCACGGCCGCGCGGCACGGGAAGCGCCGGAGCCGGCGCCTGGCTGATCGCGTCGCAGCTGTTGCAGGACACCTTGGGGCGGACATGACGGACGACACGGAAGCGACCGGGGACATACTCCAGCACTTCGGTCACGTCCTCGCCGAGCTTGCCCATTGTGCCCCCACAGGCGGAGCAGCCGTCGGCATCCGGCGCTGCGTGCATAACCTCGTCGCGAGGGAGATGGTCGGGCAGCGGAGCACGGCGAGGTTTGCGAGGGGTAACCTTTGCCGGGGCATCGTCGGGCACATGGCCTTCGATCGCACACTCGGCATGGGCATGCTCGGCCTCGAGATCCTCCAGCGTCAACTCGAGCTGATCGGCCTGAAGAGCAAGGCGTTCCGACGACTGACCGAACTTCATGCGCCGGAGGCGGGCCAGCTGGACCTTAAACTTCTCGATCTGCAGCGCCGTCAGCTTGATCGAGTTTTGAGCAGTCTGAAGCTTCTCGCGGGTCTCGTCATGGGCCGCTCGTTCGGCTTCCAGCGCCTGCTCCGAAGCGACCAGACGCGCGCGCATCGCCTCGGCAAAAGCGCGCAGTTCTGCGGGATCAACAGGGAGTTCGAGATCGTCGGGAGACACGCTTCCCGATAGCAGAATCCGGCCTTCCGCCCAAGCAGAAAGCCCGGAAATACGGCGATTATCGCGTCAAATCTGCTCCGGCAGGCGAGGCGGATCGGGGGCCACTGTGCGCCGCCAATCCATCGCTTCGATCAGCAGCGCAAACTGCGCCGGGGTCAGCACGACACCGCCTTCGATGAGCGGCGGCCAGACGAAACGGCTGCGTTCCAGGCGCTTGGCGAACAGGCAAAGCCCGGTACCATCCCAATGGAGCGCCTTCAGGTAGTTGCCGCTCTTGCTGCGGAAGAGGAAGACATGCCCGCCGTAGGGCTCGACCGCGAATAGTGGGCGGACCAGCGCCGCCAACCCATCAAAACCGAGCCGCATGCTGACCGGCTTGCTTGCCAGATAGACCTTCGTTCCGGGCGCCAGCGAAATCACGACACGTCCCGGAATGCCCGCAGCACGCGGGCCAATGCCTTCTCGTTGACGTAGCTGTCCACCGACAGGCGAACGCCGCTGGGCAGGTCTATGTCTATCGCGCCGGGGCGGGCACCGGGATGCGGGCGGACCAGTTCCTCCGGGGCTGACGACATCGGCGACGAAACAGGTCGCGGTGCCTTCTGGGGCTCAGGCACCCCCGGCGCAGCCGCAGGCTCCGTCGTTATGATTGCCCCGTAGGGAATGAACTCGAGCGCCTCACTGGCAATCGCCGCTGCCTGGCGGCGCGCGGACCGCCAGTTATAGATCAGGCTCTCGGCAATCTCATGGCGCTCAGCGACCTGACGGACCGATACGCCATCTGCATCCGCCTCGGCGAGGATTGCCGCCTTCTCGCCCTCTGAAAACTTCCTGCGCCGTTCGGTGCGCGCGATGACCTCCACCCGATCCTTCACTTGGCCTCCTTCTGGAGTCCAGAAAGAGACTCCTTAGCGGAAGTCCATCAGCGCCGAGCCTGAATGCCGCAACACGCGGAAGGCCGGACGCTTACTGTTAGTTCTGTTTTTGTTCTCATGGCGACCATGTCCCGAATCGCCGACGAAATCCTGTTCACGCATATCGAAGTCGCGATTGCCATCGCGTCCGAAGCAACGCTTGTCGGGCTCGGCGCTGACGACCCGCGAACCCAACGCAATGCTCGTGTCGATCTCGCGCGCCACCTGGTCGAACGCATGCAGGGTTTGGAGATCAAAGGCGAGGGGAACGCCAGCAGGAGCTCTCAACCCACTCTCTTTCCAGGCGATCTCTCGCCGATGGGCTGACCAGCATTGATATGTGGCTGAGGTAATACTGGCTTATTGCAGGCGCGTCGGGCGATCCTTCCCCATCAGCTCTGCCACGCGTTTGGCGATGGCTTTCCAGGTGGCGATGCCCGCCTCGTCCTGTGCCAGCGCGAGCGCGCCGATCTGCTCGGCGACATGAAGCGGTGCATTCTCACCATGGGTCTTCAGGACCTGGTTGGCACAGGCCCAGAGTTCCCAATCGCTCAGCATCAGCCGAGACGTCCAACAAGGCCGAGGAAGAACGCGATCAAACCGTAGCCCACGACACTGCCCGCCAGGAGAAGTTCAATATTGAATTTGGAGCGAGGAGGGCGGGGTTGTCCTGCTGGCCAGATCTGATCGCAGATGAGCTCGTTGAACCCGGCGCGGCGTCCGCAGACTTCCACCTCGCGTCCGAGCAACCGGCGTGCTCCACGCCCGGTGTCGAGTTCCCACACGCCGCCTCCCGAATGGAGTTCTAGTCCGAAGAGGCCTTCGACAAGTCGGCCTGTCAGATTGATCTCCGGGCTTAGCGGCATGCAGGTCCTTTCCAGTAGCGATCCCAACGCAGCACTGTGCGTGTCTGGATCATCGAGCAGGAGAGATCGGCTCCGTTCGGCAGTCGGCACCAGGCAGCCGTCCGGTTGCCGCCTGCCGAACCTTCCGACCGGCATGTCAATCTCGGTCCACGAACCACGACGTGCCCTGTCGAGATGGTCCCGCGTGGGCCGCCAAGAAGATCGACGAGCGCGTCGCGCGCTTCGATAGCCGACGCGTCGGGGCAGGGCTGGTTGGTCCGGCATGTCCCGTCCATTTCGCGCGCGGCGATCCCGGCGATGCGAACATGAGCGCCTTCGGCGCACCATATGGGCCCGTCGCCATCCCAGACATGCGTGGGCGTGCAGGTAAAGGTCTGGCCGGCAGCGACGATCGAGGCAGCAAGAAGCGCAAGCATTGGTTCGCTACCTAGCGCAGCGCGCGGCCGAACCAAAGCACGCGGCCGACAATATTGATCGTCCGCTTCTCCAGACCGCGCCAGCTGGGATAGGCCGGATTGTCGCTGAGCACCGAGACCCGCTTGCCTTGCGGCTCGATTGCGACCCGCTTGACGCTGAGCATGTCGTCCATGCGCAGCACATAGATCCCGTCGCGCAGCCGCGACTGCCCATCATTCAGGTCAACCATGACTTCATCGCCGTCATGCAACGTCGGCTCCATCGAATCCCCGTGCACGGCGATGATCGAAAGGCTCGTCGCTTTGCTTGCGGTCAGACGGCGCAGCCACTTCTCGTCGAACCCGAACTGGGCGCATTTGGATTCCATCTCTGCCAAAGCGCCGTGCCCTGCCGAGGCTTCGACATCGAGAACCGGAACATGGACCAGTTCGACGACCGGGCCGGATCGCCGCTCGGGAGCGCCGAGGATCTTCTCGTCCACGCCGAAGAAGCGGGCGAGCACGGAGCGGTCCTGCTCGTCCAGTTGGCGGGGGCTGCCGCGGCGGATGTATTGCTGGATGTAGGCCGCGTTGCGTCCGAGAAGGCGAGAGATCGAGGAGTAATTACACCCTCGTTGCTGGATCAGATCGTCCAGGGCTTTGCGTGCATCTTCCATCGCTGCGGGTCCTATCGCATCCGTCTAGGAAATTCGATCCTAGACTCTAGGAAGCCTTCCTAATAAGAACATAACAAGAACACAAGCGGAAAGCGAGTCGAAGGCGATGGAGCTCCTGGACCAGATCGAAGCGTATTTGGCGCGTACCGGAATGCGCGCGAGCACATTTGGGAGGGCTGCGGTAGCTGATCCCAGGTTCGTCCAGGACCTTCGCGAAGGACGCCAGCCGAGGCAGCAAACGAGGCGTCGCATCAATGATTTCATTTCGGATGATCGTTAAACCCAGATCTAAGGCAAATTTCTTTATGTGTGGATGTAAACCAGAAAATATATTACTCTAATTCAAATCTATAGGTTGGAACAATGCTATAAGATATATAGATATGTTTTGATATTGTGTCTTAAATATTTTGTTAATGAGGAGGGTATTGATAATTTTCGCCAGATATATTTTGATTTGTTCTTATATGTTCTGAAATTAATCAGATATCTGTAGTTGTGTCGAGAACTCTCTTGCAGTCAACGTTGCGGTTCGATACCGTCCTTCCTACTTAGGGTTTCTTCGCCCGGTTGCATCACGCACGCTTGGCCTGCTTCGGCAACGGTTCGTAGGGGCCCGTCATCTTTACGGGCTTCAGGGGGCTGTGTGGAAATTACCGAATCGCTCGGTCATGGGCTGATCTACTTTTTCACCAAAATTCCGCTCATTGGCGATGCGATGGCGGCGTTTCTGGCAATCGTGCTGATCGGAACTGCTCTAGCAATAGCTTACCGATACAAGCGCCAATATCACGCTCCTCTCGCTGAGGCGATCGAAGCCCGCGTCCGCCTGCTTGATGAGATAACCGGCGGCAGTACCGCAGATGTCGACCAAGCGCGCCTCGAGTTCGCGCGCCGCTTCAATGATATCGACGCCCAGATGATGGAGGCGAATGACGCTGAGGCGCTGCCGCTCCGCAGAACCTGGGAAGAATATCGCGAAACGATCGTCGATCCCTCGGCCGATGTTCTCCAGAACTCCGCTCGTCCCGAACACTTCTTCGTCAATCTTGGCGACCGTCATCGCGGACTGAACTGGTTTGCGAATATCTTTATCGCCATCGGCCTGTTGATCACCTTCCTGGGCATCATCGCAGCTCTATCGACACTCGACTTCAGCGGCGGTGTCGATGCGATGCAGGAGCGGCTCAATGATCTCATGAAGGTAGCGGGAGCGAAGTTCTGGGCCTCTGTGGGGGGCATCGTGGCTTCCATCGTCCTTCGATCCTATGACTACCTCTTCGGCAAGCGCATCAATGATGGGCTGTCCATGCTGTGTGACAAACTCGAGCACGGAATGGCTTATCTGCCGCCGCAACGGATCGCGAGCGATCAGCTGGCACAACTCAAAGAGCAGACACCGGCACTTCGCACCTTTTCCGAACAGCTTGCCGCAGCCCTCGACGGGGCCTTGGAAAAGCAGATGGCGCCCATGATCACGCACCTAGGGTCGATCCAGCAGGGCATCGACAAGATCAGCGGTGGCGGGGGTGAAGCCGTCCGCGACGCGATCGCTTCAAGTGCCGGTGCAGAGATGGCGGGCCTCGCAGATGCCATTGGCGCAATGACCGTCTCGATGGCCACGATGTCCGAACGTATCGAAAAACAGACCGGCGAAGCTGACCGCCAGATCGAGGAAGCTGTCAGGCGCTTTGGCCAGGCTTCGGAAGAGATGCGGTCAGCATTTGGCGAGCTCAACCGCAATTTCGGCGTCGTAGCGGACCGCATGCGCGAAGAAAACGAGCAGGCAAGCGAGCTTGCCAGACAGCGGATGGACGAGTTGCTGAGCAATCTGGGCAATACGCTCGACGATATGAAATCCGGTCTCGCCTCGGCGGCCAGTCAGATGGGTGAAGCCTCGGCACGCGCGGCGAATGACGCGGCTCGGATCGGCCAGGAGGCAATGGAAAAGTCATTTTCCGAGTTCGTCGAACGGTTCAACCAGACCGGCGGCCCACTTGTTGGCAGCATGAAGGATGCGGGCGATGCTATCTCTTTATCTGCGGACCGTCTCTCGACCGCACAAAGTGCTATCGGAGATCACGTGCGAGCGATCGAGCAAGTTGCTGCTCGCTCCAGCGATCTGGCGACGGCGTTCGGAACGGTTGCCAACGATGTTGAAGCGGCAACCGCGCCTGTACGCCAGTCGGCAGTCTCGATAGCCGAAGCAGTCAAATCGGTGGAGACTATCGTTTCCCGAAATGCGCAGTCATCCGAGAGCGCTCGTGACGAAATGCGTCAGCTTGCCGCAGCGCTGAATGAGACTGCGAGTGCGGCCTCTTCCGCATGGTCGGAATATCGTGCTCGCTTCGAAGATGTGGACCGCGCTCTTGGTGACGCAATCGAGAAGATCTCGGATGCTGCCGGCAACCATGCGTCGAACCTCAACGAACGGGTCGGCCAGATCGACAAGGCTCTGGGCGATGGTGTGGCGCAGCTCGCCGGCGCACTTGAACCGCTCACGACCCTGCGGGATACCGTCGAGGAACTTGCCGGCATCCTTGCAAACCAGAACAGGGAAGCCGCTGAATAATGGAAGGCGTGGTTCGCCGGAAGCCGCCTGAGGAGGGCGAAAGCTATTTCATGTCCATGACGGACATGATGGTCGGCCTGCTTCTTATTTTCATCATCCTGTTAGCCTACTTTGCCCTCAATCTGCAGACCAAGACCGAGGAGCTGACCGGCGCAAACAGGACCCGCGCCGAGATCCTCAACGATTTGCAGCAATCCTTGAAAGACCGAGGGCTCCAGGTCGAAATCGACACAAAGACAGGAGTTCTAAGGCTCCCCGACGATGTCCTGTTCGACAAAGGCCAATGGGAACTGACGGAGAGGGGGCAGGCCGCCATCAGCAAAGTTGCAAGCGCCATGGTTGAGGTACTTCCTTGCTACACCACTTCCGACCTTTGCGAGGGGGAGCGGAGCAAGCATCTTATCGATGCAGTGTTCGTCGAGGGGCACACAGACTCCGATGTCATGTCGGGCGGTATGGATAATTACGGCCTTTCCGTCAGAAGGGCGGAGACGACGTTTAAGTCGCTCCAACGTAGTCAGCCTGCGCTCAACGGGTTTCTCAATAAACCTGCCAGCGAAGACGGCTCAGCACCGATCCTCAGTCTGAGTGGCTATGGTCCTGACCGTCCCGTCGATCGTGGAGACTCCGAAGAAGCCAAGAAGCGTAATCGTCGGATCGACTTGCGCTTCCTGATGACGACGCCAAGCGCTGGCCTCGACCGCGACATTTTGAGGCAGGAGCAATGAGTTCGCTGCGGTCTGCAATCGCGAGAATGGAGGCCTTGGCATCGGCTGGACTGGCTAAACCTCCGACGACACAGCCTGAGTTGCAGCGACAATTGGCAAAGCTCGATGCATGTGTGGGCGAAGCAGAGCCCGTCATTGAACTTAAGCCATTCCTGCGAGGAGCGGCCGATACCGGCGCAAACGGGTTACCGCGGTTTCAACTCAACAGGGTCCTGCGCGGCGCATGGTGTGACCCGGAATTCGATGAGCTGGGCGTGGCGGCGCTCGAACGGGCCGATGTCGATCATCGGCGCAGTTCCGATCAGGCCGTGATCGATGGCTACCTTACCTATTTCCCGATAGACCGCTCGATCATGCCGATGCTAGCAGAAGCTGCATCCCGCGCTGCCGGTCGGCATGACTGGGCGTGGCGCGAGCGTGGCGCACGGTGGGATCTGTTCAAGCCGCAGATAGGACCAGCGAAAGTGGCACGCGATTTTGTTACGCGCGATGCAGACGGCATTTCCCTTTTGATGCGCGAGACAGGCCTTGGCGCAAACCTTGCGGCGAGCGGGTTTGGTCAGGCAACTTTCGCCGAGACCTGTAAGGCAACCGCAGAGCTTCAGCCTGCAGAAGCAGTCGGCCCGCAGCGCAGTATCCTGCGTATGTTTGATACAGAAGCGCAGGCAGGACAGTTGGAACTGGTTGTCCGCGCCCTGCTAGAACCCTGGATAAGGAGCAAGCCCGAACCCGAGCATCGAAAGGCAATTTCCGAGTTTCTGCTCGATCAGGTGGGTGATCCGCGTCTCCAACGTACCCGGTGGGACAGGATCGTGCGATCGCTCGCCGAGTCGATCGGTGAAGAACGTGCGCGCGAGGTCACCCAGGTGTTCAAGCGCTGGCTTACCGAAGTCGCCATGCGCGAGTTCTTCCGCGCCATCGCAAAGACCACGGATCGGCCGGATCAGTGGGCACAGCGCGAGAAATTCTGGATGGCCTACCTCGATGAAGGTCTCGTCAGCGATGCCTGGCCCGCTTTAGGCATTCGGGCGCGCAACAGGATCGAGGATCTCATTCGTCAAAGTGGTGAACGCCCTGAATATGGCATCATCCGGGGCGGTCCTGCCTCGTCTTCGTCCATCATCATGCAGATAGGCGACCTGCGCATATCAGAGTGGAGCGATAACGGATCTTGCCGCTTCTGGAGTGACACCGATCCCGGAGCTCCGAAACTCTACGCAAAGGTCTACGACGGCGGGAAGCTGCGAACCACCAGCGGACGGTCGGATTTCGAATATGAGTCCCATGTCCCCGCGAGTCCTGGATGGGAGGGCAAGTTCGCCGGTATCATCCATCGCCGGACATCAATCGCGCATCCCCGCTTTGGGAGAGGCCGGGGGCGCAACTGGAATGATCGATGGTAACGACCAAGTTCATTGCCACACAGAACGAGTTCGGCGGTGAGACGATTGCGCTTCTCCGCGAACAGCCAGGTGGGCTCTTCCGGCGAGCATCAAGCGAAATTGTGCCGGTCTCAGAGTGGCCCAGAGTAGCCCCCGAAGCTGGGCAGGCCGCTCTGGCGCTGGCTCGAGCTCTCGATGATGATGGTCAGATCAGCGAGGAGGCGGAAGGCATAGTCCTTCCACCGCAGATCGTTGCACGGCTCGATGAGGCTGACGCCTTCGCCCTCGGTCTTCCTCCGGTCACGTCGATGACCCTTCAGCTCAACTCGGGAGGTTCGCTCGCTGAAGGAACGATCAAAGTCGATACGAAATGGGTTCGCCGCGGTGGCATGCCGGTTCGAGCCGACATCGCCGGCGCACGTCTGCGAGAGGGCGGGCGTGTCGGACGAATTCCCGAACCGATCTACTCGGCCTTCCAGGCCGCACTTGCAGTCAACGCGGCTGATGATCCCGATCTGCGCCGTGCTGCCTTTGCCGAGCTTCGTTCGACGCTCGGAGACGACATCGGCACCGGCATCGAGGCGGATGGCTTTCTCGAGCGTGTCCGGATTGCCTATGCCGCCAACTTTTCACTTAACGCAAAGACCGACCATGGACGTTTCGACTTCGACCCCGTCCTCTTCTCGAGAAACGTAAGCGAGAGCGCTGAGGGTGACCTGGTCGACGAAGAAGAAGCGTCGCTGCTTACCCCGCAGGACAATCAGCATTTTCAGCGCCGGTTCCGGGGTCAGGACGGCGGGCGGCGAAGCTATCTGCTTTCCGACGGAACGCTCCTTTTCCTCGACCCGATGCTGGGCAAAGCCCTCGACATCGTGCGCGCAAAGCAGGTGGGCACCTCCCAGGAAAAACGCGAATTTCTGCGTTCGCCGCAACGTGTCCTGCGTGAAGAGCTCAAGCTAGACGCGGCAGACGATGACGAGGCCGCTGATCGTCTCTTCATCGAGACACAGCAGTTTTCCGAGCGAGTCAGCGGGATCGAGGTCTGGCAAAAGCCGGTCCTACCCTGGATCAAGCCCAAGCCGAACAGCTGGCTGCCCGAAGGGTTTGGATTGCGGATCGGGGATCCGCCCGATGCGCGTCATGTCGAGTTGGCTCCAGGTGAAGCTGAAACGATCGCAAGCGAAGTCGAGACAGCGATTGATGCAGGCAAGGAAACGATCGCCTGGCGCGACGAAAGCATCCCCGCGACGCCTGCAACCCTGCAGGCCGCGCGAGCAATTGCAGACCTCGAACGTGGGATCGCTGATGAGGTCGAGGGACGCGCCTCGGACAGAACCGAACGCGAGAGCGTCGATATCTTCTTCCTTCAGGTCGGAGAGAATTTCGAGCAGCTGGACTATGCGCGGCTGCCTCGTCCCGACGCCGAAGTGCAGGATTTCGATGCTCCCGAGCTGCCCAAGGGACTGAGATCGGAACCCAAGCCTCACCAGGTGCAGGCGTTCGCTTGGTTTGCCGAGGCCTGGGAGCGCCGCATGCCGGGCGTCTTGCTCGCCGACGATATGGGGCTCGGAAAGACCTTCCAGGCGCTCATGTTCCTTCTCTGGCTGCGCAGCAAAACGCTTCATCAGAAGCCCGTCTTGATTGTCGCGCCAACAGGTCTTCTGCGGAATTGGCAAGCCGAGCTTTCGCAGCACATCGAGGCAGATCTCATGGGGCCTGTTGTCGAGGCGTTCGGCGCCAACCTGCGCAATTTCCGTCTCGAGGCTGGGAGCGACATTCGCGGGGGAACATCGCGTCTCGACGTGTCCGAATGGAACGACGCCGGAATCGTTCTGACGACCTACGAAACAATGCGCGATTATCACATGAGCTTCGCGCGCATTCCGTTCGCTGCAATCGTCTACGATGAAATCCAGAAGCTCAAGAATCCTGCCAGCCAGATGACCCGCGCCGCAAAGGCGCTGAACGGCACAATCCAGATCGCTATGACGGGCACACCGGTCGAGAACCGGTTGCAGGACCTGTGGTCGATTGCCGATACGGTCTATCCAGGTTTTCTTGGCTCGAGCCGGGAATTCGAGAGCAGTTTCCCGGCGAACGATCTCGAGCGCCTTGGCGATCTCCAGCACCGTCTGATCGAGCGCGACAAAGAACTTCCGCCTTTCATGCTGCGTCGGATGAAGGACGAAATCCTGACCGGGCTGCCGGAGAAGAAGGCCCGCAAATATCCGGTCGAGATGCCGACCGCGCAAGCGCAGGCCTACGACCTCGTGTTGGCCAGAGCGCGAGCGCTACGGGAAAGCGGCGAACAGGGTGCGATGCTCAAAGTGCTGCATATGCTGCGCGGTACATCGCTCCACCCGTCGCCGCCGCGTGGAGTTTCGAACATCGACGAGTACATCGGGCAATCTGCACGGCTGAAGAAGACCTTCGAAATCCTTGAGGAGGTCAAGCAGCGCGGCGAAAAGACTCTACTATTCTGCGAAGATCTCGAGATGCAGGCCTTCCTCGCGATGGCAATTCAGGAGCGCTTCTCGCTCGAGCGCCGCCCGATGTGCATCAGCGGGAAGGTTGCGGGCCATAAGCGCCAGGAGATGGTGACTGCCTTTCAGAGTTCGCCGGCTTCATTCGACGTTCTCATCCTGTCTCCCAAGGCTGGCGGCGTGGGGCTCACGATCACCGCTGCAAACAATGTGATCCATCTGTCCCGCTGGTGGAATCCTGCCGTTGAAGACCAGGCAACGGACCGCGCCTACCGGATCGGTCAGACCAGGCCAGTGACCATTCACATTCCGATGGCTGTCCATCCGGACGAAGCGATCGGACCTTCAAGCTTCGACCAGCGTCTCGACGCCCTCATGGAGCGCAAGCGTTCGCTGAGCCGGGGTCTGCTCATGCCGCCGGAGAGCGATCGCGATGTAGAAGACCTGCTTTCCGATGTGCTCGACGGGCGCCCTGCAGAGAACCTTGATCGAAGTAGTGCGTATGCCGCCGCCGGGCAGGCGCCAGCGGACATTCAAGACACCGATTACAGCGCCAGTATTCGACAAGCGGAACCGCCTGCCCCACCAGTCGGACAGCCGGAAATCGAAGAGCCGACGGGAGACGAGGAGATTGCTCGCTCCCGCGGACCCGCGGGCGACAACACAGCGAGTTCCGCAAACCCTGATCCGGCTGCGGAGCACGCGGTAGAACCAAGATTAGAAGAAGCGGCGCGCTCGCAGTCTCACTCTGATCCTGGCGAGACAGCATCGAGCAATGCCGAGCGCAAAAACCGGCGCCCCATTCTCTCTGTGCGTACTCCCGTCGAGGCGGCTGAAGCGCGCGTTCCTTTCGTTCAGCGGGTCGTGTTTGAACAATATGGACAACGCGACTGGACGATTTTCGAGCAGTACGCGCGCGACGCGCGAATTGAACGGCTCGAAATCCAGGACCCCTATTGTTGCGCTGACGAGCAGGCTCGCGGGCGCCTCATCAATTTCATCAGTCGCTTTGGACAGCTCGCTTCGGAAATCGCGGCCGTGCAAATCGTGACATTCGACGCCGATTCCGTGCAGACTCGTGACCCTGAAAGCACGCGTGACCAGCGCCAGGACCTTGAAGATCGGTGGAACCGTATGCTGGCCTCGGTTCCCCTCCACCTCGCACAGAAGTCACGGCGGTCGGGCGGCGACCTGCACGATCGTTTCGTGAGAGCTAAATTGGAGAATGGCGATACCGTCATCTGGGATCTTGGACGGGGTATTGACGGCGTCATGAACGCGCGTTGGTCTTGCGTCGTGAATGCTTTTTACGAGGGCTCGATTTCGACCTCTCGGGCAATGCACTGAAAAACCTGACCTTCATCATTGATTATGAAGTAACGTTCAGAGATGTTGAGGTAAGTGAGGGTGTTGTCTGGCATCCGTGATTGTGAGAGGTGCCGGGGGTGAGTGCGGGGATGGAAGGACGCGATTTCAAATCTGAAATCGACGCGGCGCAAAACGACCCGGTTCGGCTGCGCAAGATTGCCGATGACATTCACGCTAGCGGCGGCTCGCGTATCTTGATGATCCGAGCGATCCAGCTGGCCAGGGCAGCAGATAGCGGACCACATCCTTTGGGTAAGACTTGCGGGGATCTTGGTTTACCTCGCCCGACTGGCCTCCCGCTTTACCGCTACAAGCTCGCACCGGGAATCTTTCAGCGGATCGAAGCGAAGCTTGCTGCCAATCTCGCATCGGACTTGCTACGACCGTCACTAGCTCCAGCTTTCGTTATGTGGGCGGCAGACTGGTTTCGGCGCTCCTACCAGGGCGGCATGCAGCGCTGGGCCGATATCGAAGCGGTTTTGGGGCTCCAGCTCCCACAATCGGAATGGCGGGCACTTGCAGACCGCGGTTTCGATGCCTGGGGCGTTGAACCTCTTATCACGGCGCACGGAAACCAGCGTCTCTCCAATCTCGCACGGCATGGGGGCTTTCCTGCAGCGGCAATCGCAGGCGGTGCGAGCTGGCCGCGTCGCTTCCTGGAGCGGGCAGTCGGTGAGCTGCTCGGGGCAGACATTCAGGACATCGCTAGCGCTGTCTCGATCTGCGAACGCAACGAATATTTGCTTCCCTCAATCTGGCGCAGTCCGGAAATGCACGCAATCTGCGGGGAACTTGCCCTCAAGATCGTGGAGCTTCGTGCATTCATCGACAAGGAAGTGCCTGTTGACGGGCGCCCTTATTCGGCCCGGCTGGACCACGCTTACGAAGACTGGCGCGATGAACTGCCGATGACGCTCGACGGGGCAGCTGCGGGCCTCATCGATACGCTCCTTGAAGCCAGAAAGCTGACCGGAACAGGGAGTATCCGGGTCGGACGGTTGATGCGTTCGCAGGATGGTGAATGGCGCGAAAGTCTGGATTTCCATCTCGAAGGTCGCTGGGACGACAAGGATCGTGTGCTGTCCGCAGGTGAATATGTCCGGGTGTTTCTTCAGCCCTCGGGTGCCTTGGCGGACCGTATCTCTGGTCGACTGGCTTACTTGGAGGTTGAATCAGGTAATTGCTGGATCGCGCGCGCTATGCGCAGCGAAGCTGCGATCGATTTTCCCTTGGACCTCTCCGTCACCGCCGAATTCCATGCGCGCGGCGAAAGACTCGCCCAAAGCTTTGTCCTGCCGGGCGGCAAAGCAGTTGGGGATGGACTGCGGATATTCGAGCGGCGGACCGGAGACACGGAGCTAGGCACGTTTTCCCTTATCGGTCAGGGGTCAGGTGGTTATCGCGCCGAACCAGTCTTTGTCGATGTTCCGCAGGACTGGATGCTTCGCGGCAAGGACAGCAATACAGAGATCGAAGTCGAGGACTTTGCTTTTGCACCTGGTCGTTCGCTCTACCGCTGTGCTGGCCAGATCATCGCCGACAAGCCCAATGGCGACGCATTTCTGGTGCGGACGGGGCAGAGTGCAGATCGTAAGGATCGCCTGACCATAGTCGCTCAAGAGGCGACCGGTGTGCAGGCACCCGGCGGCGAACGTTTAATCAAACATCCGCTGCACGCAGAAGTCGAAGACGGGGTTTCCCGGCGCACTGCAACGCGCGGAGAGGTCGGCTGGCGGTTTGCAGGGGAACGCACTTGGCGCGATGATCTCAGCAACGCGGGCCCTGGACACTGTGAGTTCGCCTGGCTCGATGGAACGACCAAGCATGTTCGGGACCGGACGAGTGCATTGGTCCTGCCGGCTGAATTCGCACTCAGTCAGCGGATCAATTCGGCCCATGCGGAAATCCTTTTGGAAGGTTGGACCGGAGAAGCGGTGCTCAGCGATGAAGCGCCGACTGCGGACCGTCGCTGGCGGGTGCGTATCGATCCGCCCCGTCGCGCGCTGCTCGGCTTGCGCCTCACCCCCGAACATGGCTCCACCTTCGAACTCAATGTGCCATTGCGATCGAAAGAATGGCTGACCACCTGGGATGGTGAACTTCTCAGGCGCGATGCTGTCCTAGGCCTTGCCGATCTTCGTGACACCGTTGCCCGCGCGCCAGGCCGTGCGATGCTGATGGGCGAAATTGCCCATCACGCTGGAGCGTCGCTAGAGGCGAGTTGGAAGGTCGATATCGAACTGGGCCTGTCGGCTCTGCGGAACGATATTGCCGCCTTGATGCGGCCGCTCGGCATCGATGCCCAGGTCCGGCTCGACTTCCACAACGGCAGCAATGACAACTGGTACGTCACGGAATTCGGCAATTCGCTTGAGTGGGAACCTTCGGGAGGGCTGCGTCCGAAAACGGCTATTGTCGGCGAGGATGTCCGCGTTGGCGGCCGCTTTCTTGGTGCTCCCGAGAAAGAGGTGGATTTCGGTCCGTTTGACGGATTGCTTGGCGGCCTCGGAGGGCAATTGATTCAACTGCCACGATTGCGCGGTCCATGGCTCGTCTATCTGCGCGAAGGTGCTCGCGTCCTCACGCGGCCAAAGTTTATCGACGGCGATCCTGTTCGCGACGTGCCGCAACACAGGCTCGGCCGGGCAATGGCACAGCCTCTTTTGCAAGCGCGCGAGGACCTCGTGAGGCTGGCGGAGGAACTCGCTGCCGAGCCCATGTCTTCCGAAGCGACCCAGACCATTCGTGCAGTCATGGACTTGGCGCTGTCGCTCAATGGCTTGCCTCCGCAGACATTCGAAATCTTCAGCAAGTTTGAGATTGCCGGTCCGCTTGCGCCGCTCCTTCTTTATCGCTGCGAGGAGCAACACCTCTCGACGATCCTCGAGCTGTTTGATGGCCTATGCTCAAGCTGGTCTCTTTTGCCGATCAAGGCCTGGGAGGCTGCCTTTCAGGCTCAAGGCAACTATCTGGTCAGCCGGCTCGATGACCCTCAGCGGGCGTTGGCAAACATCACGGAACGTCAGAACGAAATTGCGGCGCGTGCGCCGCAGCTTGCGCCACTCATTTCCCGGGACTTTTCGCCGTTGAGCTGGGAAGAGCTTCGCAACCACTTCACGAGCCATACAAGCGAGGGCATCAATATGGATGCCGGCGGCTTCAACCCTTTTCGGCCTGCTTACAGCGAGCTACTGCCGAGAGAGAACTTTGTCGAAGCGCTGATGCGGGTCTTCGATGCTCCTTTCGCCGCTGCTCTGTCCGCTACCGGACGTGCTTCTCTTGAGAAGGAGCAAGTCCTCACCATCAAGGACGTCGAACGACGTCACCCCGACTATTTTGCCAAAGCCTTTGGCTATGCCCTTTCGGAGCTCAAGAATGGCCGCCAGTGATCCCCTCCCTACATCCCGATCGTCGCCGATAGAGGTGCACCAGCGGCTGAGGACTGGCCTCGCCGAAGCGGTCGTCTCGCGCGCAGGCATCCGGCACGAAGGGTTAAATGCTTTTCTTCGGAGCACTCTTGCTGGTACGGATCCAGCAAACGGGAGCCTCCTTTCCGAACAGCTTTTTCAGGCAGCTCCCGGCTATGTATCCTCAGGAAAGAGCCCCAACCAACTTCAAACGCTGCTGCATCAGCGCACAATCGACGCGATCACCCAAACGTCGGATACTGATCTACGCTTCGATTACCCCGCCTACGCGCACCAGCTGGCGACGTGGGAACTGCTCAGCACGCAAGAGCCGCAATCGGTTCTGGTTTCGAGCGGCACGGGGTCGGGCAAGACCGAATGCTTCCTGGTTCCGATGCTCGATGATCTGGTCCGGGAGTCCGCAGAGCAAGGCCCTCTGACGGGGGTTCGGGCCCTGATGCTCTACCCTCTGAACGCTCTCATCGCGAGCCAGGAGAAGCGCCTTACAGCCTGGACCAAGCCGCTCCGCGGCGATGTCCGCTTTGCCCTCTACAATGGATTGATGGGAACGGCGCGGAAGTCCAATCGCGACAAGGCCGAGCACGAGATACCGCATCAGGTTCTTTACCGCGAAACCCTCCGAGGCAACCCACCGCCGATCCTCGTTACCAACCAGACGATGCTCGAATACATGACGATCCGGCGCGAGGATCGTCCGATCCTCGACGCCTCAAAAGGCAAGCTGCGCTGGATAGTTATCGACGAAGCGCACAGTTACATAGGTTCGGCAGCGGCGGAGCTCTCGCTCCTGCTTCGCCGGGTAATGAACGCGTTCGATGTGACGCCCGATCAGGTCCGGTTCGTTGCGACGTCGGCCACCATCGGCTCTGCTGACGACCAGAAGGCCCGCGAAGACCTTCAGAGATTCCTTGCCGACATTGCTGGCGTTCCGCTTGAGCGGGCGCATGTCGTTGTGGGAAAGCCTCAGCCGGTCGACCTCTCGAAGGTCCTGACAGCGTCCGATGATCCGGCAGCTTCGTCGGTTGCCGAGAGGCTGGAATGCGAGCCTCAGACCCTGACCTCGCTTATAGCACTCTCGCCGGACGCCGAAAGGATTTTGCTCGATCTGTCAGCCCATAATGCAAGCGAAACGAAGCCTGTCCTGCCGATGCGGGCGCACAGCTTCACGCGGGCAGTTGCCGGGCTCTGGACCTGCATCAATGTCGATTGTCCGGGTGAGATGCGGCCCAAGGATTGGCCATTTGGTGCCGTGCTCTTCGACCATCGGGACCAATGCCCCCATTGCCAGTCGATGGTGTTCGAAATTCAGAACTGCCTCGATTGTGGCGAGCCCTTCCTCCCGGCCGATGACATGGGCGACAGGATCGTACCGCGGCGAAGCGATCATGATGCAGATGAGTTTCGCGAAGATAGCTATCGTGATCGCGATCATGATGATGACGATGAAGAAGATGAGCATGAGGGGATCGGCCATCCACGGCTGATTGCCATCAACCCGAAATCCGAAGCGACCGCGACCGCTTTCGATGTATCCAGCGGAGAGTTTACTGGCGAGGCGGGACATTTTCATCTGACCCAGCTCGATGAGGGACGTTGCCCGGCCTGTCTCGGGAACAAGCGGCGCGGGCGACCGGCCATCTTCCCCTTTCGCTTTGGCACACCATTCCTCACCCAGAATGCAGCACCGATCCTCCTTGAGGGTGTGTCGCCACATCAGGCGGAGCACGCCCTGCCGTTCGATGGCCGTCAGCTGATCAGCTTTTCGGACAGCAGGCAGGGAACAGCTCGCTTCGCTGCCAATATTGAAACCAACGGTGAGCGGGGCTTCGTTCGCGGCTTTATTTACCATGCCGTTCAGAAGGCTGCCCAGGGTAGCGACCTGACCGATGAGCGCAGGGAAGAGCTGCATAAAGAGAGGGCCATTTACGAAGCACACGTAAGCGAAATGCCCGCATTCCGAGACAAAATTGCGCAGATCGACACTGAACTGGGCGGTGGAGTGGGAACCGGAATATCCTGGAAGGATCTCGTATCCGGGCTCGCTTCTGAGCCGGCGATTGGCATGATGGCCAAGGTCTGGGACCTCGATCGCAGCGAACGTTTTCACGATAACCGGGAAGCGCTGGCCCGCTTCATGCTCTTGCGCGAACTCGCCCGTCGTCCACGCAATGCCAATGCGATGGAGACGCTTGGCCTGGCACGGCTCCGATTCCCGGATATCGAGCGGATTGGCCCGGATAAGCTACCTGAGCTTGTCGGCCAGAAGGGCTATTCGATCGAAGATTGGCGCGGCTTCCTCTACTACATGGTCGACTATCTTCGCGGCCAGTTTGCCCTTGAAGTGGACGACGGTGATGCGCGTTGGATGCCTGGGCGCGCGCGGCCTCGCAATGTGATCGGGCCCGACCAGCCCCCTGGCGCCAAGCGCGACGTTTCCTGGCCTTTGGTCAACACTAAGGGGCGTCAGCCCGACTCCATTCTTCTCTTGGCGTCAGCTCTGAACCTTGACCTTACTTCTCAGCGCGACCGCCATGAAATCAATCAGGTCATGCATGCCGCCTGGAATCAGCTGACTCCCCTTCTGTCGGGTGTTGGTGGTACATTCAGCCTGCGATTGGAAAAATCCGCCGAGGTCGAAGCAGTTGGCAAGGCATGGCAATGCCCCTTGACCCGGCGTGTCCTGCCCCGCCTGGTCTTTGGCAGGTCACCCAATCTGGTCAGTGCTGGCAAGATGTTCGCCAACAAGCCGGCGCGTGAAATTGAGTTTCCGCGTCTCCCACGGACAAGGCCTCTCGCAGTGGATGGCCAAAAGGAAATCGCAGCCTGGCTTCAGACCAACGAAGAAGTCGCGGCCCTTCGCGAGGGTGGCATCTGGATGAACTGGCACGATCAGGCCGCGCTCGCCACGCCCTACCTGCGAGCTGAGGAACACAGTGCCCAGCAGCCCCCGCACCGACTGCGGGAGTTCGAGGAGCAATTCAAGGAAGGCGATATCAACCTGCTCGCCTGCTCGACCACCATGGAAATGGGTGTCGACATCGGCTCGATCGAAGCCGTGCTGATGACCAATGTTCCACCCTCGATCGCCAACTACAATCAGCGTGCCGGTCGGGCAGGCCGCCGCGGACAGGGCTTCTCGACAAGTCTCACAATCGCCCGCAACACGCCTCTCGATCTCGAGACGTTTGCCGATCCTGCAGGCTATTTGCGCCGTAAACTCGCCTCGCCGCGCGTATCGCTTGATTCAGATCGGATCGCACAGCGTCATGCGAACGCCTATCTGCTCGCCCAATGGTTTCGCGAGGTTGAGGGGGAGTTTGCCCGGACCAAGACCGGGGATTTCTTCGGCTGTCGCGCTGACCTTCGTCCTTTCGAAGGTCTCGCTCCCGTGGATGCCTTTTGCGAATGGCTCGATCTACCAACTACGGCATCCGCAACCGAACAAGGTTTGCTGCGGCTCCTCAGGGGGACAGGTCTCGAATACGACACCGAAATCCGGGGGCATACGGCGGAGATGTTTGGGCAGGAAGCTGCGAATTTCCGTCGTACATGGCAGCGCCTAAAGGAAGACTCGGACGCGCTCGAAGGGCCGGCAAAGAAGGCGATCGAGTTTCAGGCGCGGCGCTTGTGCAAAGAGTTCCTCTTGAAGGAGCTCGCCAATCGCTCGCTTATCCCTGGAAGTGGTTTTCCGACATCAGTTGTCCCGTTTGATACCCTGTGTGCCGAGACGCAGAAGGCGCAGGAGCGTAATCGTTCGGAAGAGGAAGGCGCGCGTGATCGGCGCTATGAATGCCCGACGCGCAACGCCGATATCGCCATTCGGGAATATGCCCCAGGGGCAGAGGTCGTCGTAGACGGGCTGGTTTGGAAATCGGCCGGGGTCACCCTCAATTGGTTGAGCCCGATCGACAGTGGCCAGCGGGAGCCGCAGAACCTTCGTTGGGCCTGGTGGTGCGACCATTGTGGTGGGGCGGGCAGCGATCACCAGATGCCTGACCAGTGTGCCCATTGCGGCGAGCGCAGCATTACCATTGAGCAGTTTCTTGAACCGGCCGGGTTCCGCGTCGACTGGAACGCGCAGCCGCATGCCGACACCGATCAGGCTGTCTACATCGAACCCAAGTCTCCGAAGGTCAGTGTCGGTGATGCCCTTTGGCAACCCATGCTGCAGCCTGAAACGGGCCGGATCCGCGCTTCGCATGAAGGCTACATCTACCATCATTCGCGTGGCCCCAAAGACCAGGGTTACGAGATTTGCCTGGAGTGTGGTCGCGCTGGGGACGCTGGGACAGACGCTCTCAAAGACCATCGGCCGCTCACCCCGAGGGACCGAAAGGCGATTGACCGCTGTCCGGGCAATGACGAAGGGTATGCGATCACGAGCGCTCTAGCGCTGGGTCATGAAGTTCTAACCGATGTGGTAGAGCTGCAATTGCCTGGGCTGGAGAGTGACGGTGCGGCCTGGGCACTCAGCGCAGCCGTGCGCGAGAGTCTTGCGCGCTGGCTTGGAATTGAGCCGCGCGAGCTTGGGATTTCGGTGGCAGCTCGAGACGGCATGCTCGGTCGCAGAGTGCCGTCGGTCTACATCTTCGATGAGGCATCTGGAGGTGCCGGATACGCTCCGAGACTTTTCGATGATATCTATCATGTCTTCGAACGAGCGGCCCGCGTCCTCGATTGCCCCAAGGAATGCGAGATGGGGTGTTCGGCCTGCGTCCTTGCTGCCGATCTCTACAAGCAGCAGGGTCGTCTCGACCGGCGGTCTGCTCTGCTCGCAGTCCAGGCGTTTCTTGAGACAAATGCTGAACTGCCGCAGGAAGATCGTGCAGTCCCCGATGCCAGGGCAATCAATGACGCGGCAAACACACTTCTTCTGAGAGCGCGAAGCGGAGACAGCATTTCCGTCTTTTTGCCGACCGTGTTCGATCTGGCAGAGCTGACTTCGACCAAAATGCGCACGTTCTTTTCTGCCGCCTCAGCGCGCGGCGTTCCGGTGACTCTCGTGCTTGATCCGAGTTCCTTTGATAAGCTCGAAGAGGTCGAACGGCGCTTTTTGCGCGATGCCTCGGTGCGTTTCGAATTTTCGTTGGCCCTGGGTAAAGGAGAAGACGCCCCCTTCGAGAGCAAACGCCTGGCCGAATTGATCTCGACTGATCGTACCACAGGGTTCTTTTCACGCGATGCGAACGCGGCGCAGCCGGGGGAGCGCTGGGGCTTGGGTGAGACGCATGCTGTCGTTGCCGGCACTCTCAGCGGCCCCACCGCCTACAGCCCGATCAACCCTGAAGATCTGGAGCGACAGGTTGCGGCTGGTGATCAGGTCGAACTGATGCAAGGTTTCGGGCAATGCCCGGTTGGCCAATTTGGCAAACGCTTTGGCTCGAAACTGAAGCAGCAGATGGAAGCGGCTGGTGTTTGGAAGCCCGGCAGTCTTTTGCGGATCACCTACACCGACCGTTATCTCAATGCGCCTCTACCGATGCTCCTCTTTCTGCGGACGTGCGAAGCTCTATCCGCTGACCTGCAGGCGAATAGTCCGGTCGAAGTTGATATCTTGGTCCAGCCACTGAAGAAGGATCGGCCACCCCATCAGATCTTCCATGACTGGGAGTATGAAGGCGACCGAGCGGAAGTCGCTGAGCTATTGGGCGAAAAGTTTGGCCTCGATGTCGAACTTCAGATCATGGAGAATTCGAACCATGGCCGCAAGCTTGAGCTAGAATATGCCGATGGTCAGAAGGTTCTGATCCTGCTCGACCAGGGATTCGGATACTGGCGAATTGCGGGCAGTTCGCCGCGGCATGACTTTCGTGCAGCGCCTGCGGTGCAGGTCGGCGAGCTTATTCGCTCAACCGCTGCCGTCTTTGGTGTGGGAGAGAGTTACTACGCAGTGGCCAGAATATGATACATGGATATAGAAATTTCTATGCTCGGACATTGCATTGCTCATTTTTTGTTTAAAAATGGAAAGTAGATCCGATTGATCAAGATTTCATCTGATTGCAGGGGGTTAGGTTCTTGAGATTGGTTCGCTGGGCAATCAAGTATTTCTTCTTCTACTTCGTCTGCATGGTCGTGGTTGCCATTGCGATGCCAAATGTATCTATTGGGATGCAAATGCTATTCGCGTTTGTCACCCCTGCATTTCTTGTATGGTGGCACGAAAAACACCGAGAGACGCGGATCGCCCAGAGCGACGGACTCGAAGCCCCAAGACGCGTAGCTCTGACGAGCGAAGAGGAGCAACTCAGCCAACCAAAGCCCTACCAGCCAAAGCAGAATTATGCCGAGCTTATTGGAGCAGGGCGACAAGCGCACGCCGATCTTGAAGCAGCGGTGGAGCACCGATCAGCTGGAAGACTGGCACGGCAAGGCCTGTCCAGTGCTGTTCTTGATCAGCAGTCTCAACCAGAACGCTCACATCAAAATTCACCGGCAAGGTCGCAAGGTTGGCTGCGAAAAGGTCAATCGGTCACTATCGCAGGTCGCACGATCGATGGGATGATCTTTGTGGGCAAACCGCCACGTATTGGCTCATCCTACTATGGTGAGAGCTGTCGAGCCTACATCGATCCATCGTTATCCGTCGCGCGGGTGGGGTCGGACAAGAATGGCGATAACATGCCATATTGGCCAGGGTATTCGAGCATTTCTGCCGTGTGCAGGGCCACCTATCTCGACTGGCTGGCTGGTGGTCGCCAAGATGGGACGATCAACCCCGGCTACATGTTCCTGTTCTTCTATGGTCTGGAGCGCAGGTTTCTGATCGACCAACCACCCGACGATGAGAAGCAGGAAATAGTTGCGGAGGTGGAACGCCTGAAGGTTCTTTTCGCCGATAACTACTCCGCCCAACGGTATCTCGGCGAGTTCCTCGACATCGCGCGTATCATGGCGATGGGCGGCATCTCCTTGGACGATGCGACACTTAAGCAGACAATCCTTGAGAACCGAAGCTGGGATTTGCCATTTTCGCTGAAGTTCGCACTCGGCGGCATGATCGCCGAAGGCAAAGCCTTTGATGCCGAGTGGCTGCATCTCTGGCTGCATTGCCACCCAGAGCGACGCCTTCGCACTCCAGCTGAGCGTTGCGGTGACGAATTCAAGGCACTTTTCAAACTGAAGTTCGACGCGCTGTACCCTGATGGCTTAAAGGTTCGAACGCCTCGTAAGTTGTTGAAAATGGACTATCGTGCGGCATCCAGCGAGTTCAATTGCTCCGTTAATCTCACGGCGGGAGATGGCGGAGATGTAGCAATCCCTGATGTGTCCGATTTGCGGTCCCCAGTGCAGAAAGCGCAAAAGATCGCAGATGAGGCAATGGATGAACTGGATAAATTCAGCCGATACCTTGGGCGAAATCCTAATGGCCGAGGGACTATCGAAGCGCAGGCGCTGCTACCTGCTGAGCTTTGGAGCCTTTTCCCTTCAGGTGAATTGGAAGAACTAAAAACCTGGGCCCACGAGCAAGTTACAGCGGGTGGGTTGATTCCGGCGGTTGATGTGATCTCGCGGCTGGAAGGAGTAACACCAGAGAAGCTCGGCAAACGGAACTTGACTGGCGCAGCGGACGCACTCGCACGGATCGGATTCGGCATGGCTCCTGACCCGAGATTTTCTCTGCGTGGGCCGAAGATTGACGAACCGGTCGTGATCTTCGAGCTGGGCGTGACGGTCGAGCAACTGGAGGATGTCTCCCCGGCATATCGATCAGAGTTGTTCGAATTGGCACTAGCGACCTTCGTGGCACATGCCGACAGTAAGATCGTGGAAGCAGAGCGCCGAGCCCTCCGCAACAAGGTCGAGGCAACTAAAGGGCTGACAGAGCTAGAACGAAAGCGACTTTACGCCAACCTCGAATGGTATCTCGATGTTCCGCCGGACATGTCATGGCTGCGCAGTAAGCTGAAAGAGGCAGATGCAGAGCATCATCTCGCTTTGCGCGCGGCAGTTGTCGCGATTGCCCATGCTGATGGCGTTATTCAGTCCGATGAAGTCGCCAGTATTGAGAAAATTTACAAGGCATTGGGAATCGATGCTGGCCACGTCTACGCTGACCTTCATGCCGGAGACGTTGCCGATGGCCCTGTCCGGGTTAAGGCCGCCGAAGCGGAAGTCCCCGGCGAACAAATCCCCGATGAACCAAAGGCAAAGGCGGCTTCCCTTGATGCGGCGCGTATTGCCGCCATCCGAAATGACACCGAGCGCGTTTCAAGCGTTCTGGGCGAGATTTTCTCGACCGACGAAGACGTGAGCGACGAGGCCACCGCAGCACATGCTCTTCCATCATCAATGGCTGGCCTCGATCCCAAGCACGCGATGCTTGTGGAGCAGATAATCCAGCGCGAACATTGGACTGACGAAGAGTTTGACGAGATCGCCGGTAAGCAAGGGCTCATGCCCTCTGGCGCGCTTGAGGTAGTCAATGAGTGGGCTTTCGATAAGTTCGATGAAGCATTGCTCGATGAATATGACGGATATGACGTATCGCCGGACATAGCCGATACGTTGAGAGCCGAGATGGCGAAGGGGGATTAATTCATGTCGAGACTGAAACCGCGCGAACGCGACGCCATCGTTCAGGCGCTACGCGCCGGTGTTGTTCCCAAATTGGGGCTTCGGCACATCCAGGTCGGACGAGCGCGTGAGATCGAGGAACTCGTCAAGGACATGGACCGGATCGCTGATGGCGGTTCAGCCATTCGTTTCATCATCGGCGAGTATGGCTCCGGCAAGACCTTCTTCATGAACCTGATCCGGCTTGTAGCGCTCGAAAAGGGACTGGTCGTCATGTTTGCCGACCTTGCCCCGGATCGACGCATCCACGCGACCGGCGGGCAAGCACGGGGCCTCTACGCGGAGATGGCGCGAAATCTTGCCACCCGGACCAAGCCAGATGGTGGTGCATTGTCGAATGTTGTCGAACGCTTTGTCAGCCAGGCCCAGCACGATGCCGAGGCGCAAGAACAATCGACAGATGACATCATTTGCCAGCGCCTTGCCCATTTCGAGGAGCTGACAGGAGGCTTCGACTTCGCGCAGGTCATCCGCCGGTATTGGGAGGGACATGAAACCGGCGATGAAGAACTGAAATCGGCAGCAATTCGATGGCTGCGCGGCGAATTTGCTACGAAAACCGATGCTCGCAAGGCTCTGGGTGTTCGCACAATCGTCAATGACGCCAGCGTCTACGATCACCTCAAACTGATGTCGGCATTTGTTTGTGAAGCGGGCTACAAGGGCCTGCTCGTTGGCCTTGACGAGATGGTCAACCTTTACAAGCTGACATCATCGCAAGCCCGCAATGCCAACTATGAGCAAATCCTGCGCATCCTGAACGACGTTCTGCAAGGAAGCGCGGAGAACCTTGGGTTCCTCATGGGAGGAACGCCGGAATTCCTCATGAATACGCGGCGCGGCCTCTACAGCTATGAGGCACTCCAGTCTCGCCTCGCAGAGAACACTTTTGCGCGTGATGGACTGGTCGATCTTTCCGGGCCGATCATTCGACTAGCCAGCCTTACGCCTGAAGATCTGTTCGTGCTCCTAGCCAACATTCGCGCCGTTATGCAGGGCGATGAAGCAATCCTGCCCGACAACGCCTTGGAAGCGTTTATGGCACACTGCTCGGGCAGGATCGGGGAGGCCTATTTCAGAACCCCCCGGAACACGGTCACGGCATTCGTGAATCTTCTGGCGGTGCTCGAACAGAACCCCGGCGTCGAATGGTCGGACCTCATCGAAGAACTCGACGTGGCGGAGGATTCTGGTGACGACATGAACGACGTGGATGAGAGCGTTGGCGCTGTTCCCGAGAGCGACGAGCTAGCCAGCTTCCGACTGTGAGCGCGGCATTCGACAAGCTGGCTCGACCAATCCAGAAATGGATACGTCAGCAAGGCTGGAAGGAATTGCGCGATATTCAGGCGCGCGCAACGCACGTGCTTATGGACGGCAATCGTGACCTGATTGTCGCTGCCAGCACCGCCGGAGGCAAGACTGAAGCGGCATTTCTCCCGCTACTGTCCCAAGTGCTCGATGAACCCAGTGAGGAAACTGGATTTGATGTTCTGTATGTCGCACCGCTAAAGGCGCTCATCACCGATCAGGCGCGGCGACTTGAAGACATCTGTCGCGATACAGACTTGCCTATCACGCCGTGGCATGGCGACGTTTCGTCATCGGTGAAGGCTAAGGCTACCAAGCGACCGGGGGGCGTGCTGCTAATCACCCCGGAGTCACTTGAAGCGCTATTCATTCGACGCGGATTGGAGATTCCGAGGCTGTTTGGCGCAACGCGCGCAGTCATTCTCGATGAATTGCATTCGGTCCTCGACAGTGAGCGCGGCATCCAGATGCGTTCGCTTCTCACGCGCCTCGAAATTGCTCTAAAGAGACCTATTCGCCGGGTCGGTTTGTCGGCCACACTCGGAGATATGGAGCTGGCGAAGGCTTATCTTCGTCCTGACAGCCCTGATGAAGTCGAACAGGTCATTGCCGAGGGCGGATCAGCCGAATTGCAGCTTCAGCTCCGTGGCTACGTTGCTGGCGACAAGGACGATGAAAGCCCTTCAGCGACGGATGCCATTTCGCAGCACCTATTCGAACATCTGAGAGGCAGCGACAATCTTGTCTTTGGCGGTGCGCGTCAGGCCGTTGAAATCTACTCAGATCGGTTGCGCGCACTTTGCGAAAAGGAACATTTGCCGCAGGAGTTTTACCCTCACCACGCCAGCCTATCGCGCGAGCATCGAGACTTCGTCGAACGCCGCCTGAAAGATGGTACTGCGCCGACGACTGCCATCTGCACTTCCACGCTGGAATTGGGAATCGACATTGGCGATGTGACCTGTGTCGGCCAGATTGGCGCACCGTTCAGCGTCGCATCGCTGAGGCAAAGGCTTGGTCGATCAGGGCGGCGACCGGGCAAGCCAGCCATCCTTCGGCAATACGCAGTCGAGGCGAAGCTCACGCCTACCAGCAATTTTTCGGACTGTCTTCGCCTTGGGATGGTGCGGGCCATTGCGATGATCGAATTGCTTTTGGAAGGCTGGTGTGAACCGCCGCCACGCGAGGCCCTTCACCTTTCGACCCTCGTTCACCAAATCCTCTCGGTGATCGCCGAGCGAGGCGGAATACGTGCGCAGCAACTCTACGGGATTCTTTGCCAGATCGGGCCATTCCGTCAGGTCGATACACAGCTGTTCCTGGATGTTTTGCGAGCACTCGGGCAACCTGAGGTCGCGCTGATTGAGCAAACCAGTGATGGACTCTTGCTGCTCGGTGCCAATGGCGAAAAGCTGGTTGAGCACTATAGCTTCTATGCCGTGTTCCAGACCCCCGAGGAATACCGGCTGATTTCCGGCGGTAAGGAGCTTGGAACACTCCCCATCGACAACATGATTGCGCCCGGAATGCTTCTCATTTTTTCGGGCAGGCGCTGGTTGGTGCAAGAAGTTCTCGACCGGGATCGTGTCATCCTGGTTGCACCGGCGAAAGCCGGAGTGCCGCCCATCTTTGGGGGCGACCCTGGTAACATCCATGACCGGGTGATCCAGCGTATGTTCGATGTTCTGGAGGGACAAAAGCGCCCGATCTACCTTGATGCGACTGCGCTGGAGCTACTCGACGAGGCACGCAGCAATTACGGCCAACTGCTATTTGACCCCGGAACGATTGCCCAGCTCAGCGACAACGCTGCTGTCATAGCGACGAAAACGGGTTCAGTTCGGACAACGACTTTGGCACTCGCCCTTCGGGCGAGCGGCTTTACAGTGCAGACACACGATGGGTTTCTTGAAGTGTTCGGGAAGGGTGAAAGCCCGCAGTTGATCGACGCACTTTCGGCCCTGGCAGATGGCAAAGAGGTGCACCTATTTGCGCATTCGCCGAACCTGTTGTTTGAGAAATTCCATCCTTACTTGACCGAGGATTTGCTGCAAAAAGATGCGCTATCAGCACGCTTGGACGCGAATGGCTTAACCGACCTTTGTCGTTCGATCAAAGGGAACGGATAGCTACAGTATTGCCTTATACCTTTTCTCTTTTTTCTAAGCGGGATCCCGGAAATCGTAGCAAATGACGTTGAAGGGAGTGGAGGCTGCGAAAATGGTCATCGCAAGACGGTACGACGATTTTTCTGTCTTTGATCACTTGTTTCCGATATGTTCTGAGGAGAAGTGAGATGAATGCGATCATGGCCAAATTCGATATCGACGCAACCGAGCAACAGCGCTCCCAAAGTTGGGAGGGCTTCTCGGAACTCGATCAGGCGATCCGCGATAATCGGCTGATGGAGTATCGGATCAAGAAGTCCTGGGCCGATCCTTGGGGCCGGAAGCTCACGATCACAGTCCTGCCCGTGATTGCCGCAGGTTTTGCGTACTTGGCTGGAGCATCAGCCGGGCTCTGGTGAGCTCATCCGTCACCATTCCTTCACTTCATCTGCCGACTCCGCGCTCGCACCCTGTGCGCCCTTGGTAACTGCATCGAGGCGCCCTCTGGATCCGCGGATCCGTTGGCGACCGGCATTCTGAGCGCGCAGCACTTCGTCGTGAACAGTGCCTGGGTCCATCTTCGGCGCGTTTCCTGGGCGCTCTCCGCCGATTTGGGCACGACCGCGGACAGATCCCGGTCCTGTGACCGAGGGGGGCGAGATTGGCTGTCCTGGTGTCAGTACGAGCCTGTCCTCGATTCCGTCGCGCAACTGTTCCGCGTAGCTTTCGA
>CALMYW010000230.1 GCA_937873665.1 uncultured Sphingorhabdus sp. | reverse complement strand
CACCGGCGGCAACGTCGACGTGATGCGCCAGTAAATATAGCGGATGACGACGAAGGAGCCGAGCGCGAGGAACGCCTGACGCGCGAACCGGCCCTTGCCGAACATCCAGATGCCGGCCATCAGGCCGATGGCGGAAACAGCGAGAATGAGTTGCGTCTGCACGCTGACCGGCAAGGTCAGGAACAGGAGGGCCAGCACCCCCGACATGCTCCACGCGGCAAACCGCACAACCGACGCCATACGCTTACGCTCCCAACGCACCTTGCACTTCGACTGTAGCGGCCACCGATAACGACGGAGTTAACGCTGCGTCACCGCAATTCCTCGGATCGATTCGGTCCGGCCTCGTCCATTCCCGCCCGCAACCCGCCGCAGCGGAGAAAAACGCTGCATCGCGAGGCGCTTGAAGCGCCTTCCCGATCGACCGGCCGAGGCGGCCGGCCCGGATCGACGAACCGCCCGCGGCCGGGCTTCGGACGCGGGCGGAGCAATTCGCGAACAGGGTGAACAACGGGTTAACGCCGCCGCCTCAGAAACCGACGCGCGCGTCGACGACCGTATAGAGACCGGACCCGAGCTTGGCGTCGCTCAGATAGCCGCCCGAGACGCCGAGTTGCACCGGACCCATCTTCCAGCCGGTGAGATGCACGCCGGCGCGCCATTGCTGGTAGAACGTGTTGCCGAGGGCCATGATCTCCGGTCCCATGTAGACCCGCTCGCCGACGGCCCAACCGTATTTCAGGCGGACGTAGTAGGAGGACGCGTTGGTGGAGAAGGACGCATAGCCCATCAGCAGCGTGTTCTTGCGCCGCGTGTCGTAGAACTCGCCCGAAACCTTCAGACCGAGATGCTTGCCCTGCACGGAATTGGACGGATCGGCCGGCGACAAGGTGTCGCTCTGACCGGCGATGCCGGCATAAACGGCGTAGGTGAAGTTGCGCGACACCCATTCATAGCCGCCCATCACCGAGGCCTGCTCCTGCCGCGCGGTGATCTGCACGCCCTTGTCCGTCTTGTATTTGTATTCGCCCAGCATGCCGTCGGCGCGCACGCGGAAGCCGGTCTTGTCGAGCGAATCCTGCGGCGCCACGGTCACCGACACGTCGACGAATTTCGACCCCTTGGTCGTCGCCGTCAGCGAAGCGTCGAGGACGATGTTGTTGCTGTAGTCGGGCTCCGAGCTTTTGACCCCGGTATACCAGTCGGCCGCCGCCGCCGGCGCCGCCCCGGCCGCCGCGGAAAGAACTGACATGATCAATCGCCGCATCTCACACCTGCCCCGCCCGATGGGCGGCCTTGTTCCCGCGAAACGTCCGGCGACGGCCCTTTCGGGACCGATCCCGGCCTTTCCCCGCGAACATTGGGGCAGGTTGGCTAACACGCAATTTAACGATCGCCCCTACCTTGCGGCATCCCTAACGCCCGTTGAATCGCCGCTCCGGAACGGTCCGCGCCGTTAACCACGCCGGACGAAGGCGGCGTTGCCCCTCCATCGCGGATCGGCTATGAGAGCAAGGCGCGGCGCAAAGCCCCGCGCCGATGCGCCCGTAGCTCAGCTGGATAGAGCGCTGCCCTCCGAAGGCAAACGCAAGCTCTTTCTGCTGAACATCAGTGCAAGGAAAATCGAGTGAAACCAAGCGATTGGCAAAACTCGAAGGAAGCACGAATATCGCGTTCGAGGTCGCGGAAGCACCACGGAAGCAAATGCAAAGGAGGTTGTGGAGTACGAATGGCGACAATTGGCAGGGTTTAAGCCCGCGTCATTTGAGCCGATTTGATCGTTGAATTCGGGATTGACCTCGATCAGTCTCGGACACTATCTGAACATCGATGCACCCGTAGCTCAGCTGGATAGAGCGCCACCCTCCGAAGGTGGAGGCCACACGTTCGAATCGTGTCGGGTGCGCCAAATTTCAGTCTTCCACGCCGCATTTCCCCGGTCTTGGTCACAAACTAGTCGTTCCACCTGCCCAAATCATGGAGGATCAAGTTCGATCGCCGTGACATGCTGGATCGCAACCTAAAATGATCAGGATGGTCCGCTATATCGGTTGGTAAGCGTTTTGTGGTGAGACCTTACGAAGTGCAGCGATTTTCGATCAGTATGCCAGTTGTCCTTACCTCCACTACTGTCGTGGGGCTTCTAATCGCCCTCGTCGGTACCTGGTTGCTGAGCGGCGACGCAAGGGTGAACACCATCGGTATCGGAGCGGCTCTCGCTTATCTGGCGGGCGGAGTCCCAGCCGGCAGGCGGGCGCTGAAGGCGCTGTGGAACGAGCATATCCTCGATATCGACCTGTTAATGATCGTTGCAGCGATCGCGGCGGCGGTCGTTGGTGCTGTGGTCGAAGGCGCGGTCCTGCTGACATTGTTCAGCCTGTCAACGACCATGGAGGAGCGTGCAATGGGGCGGGCTCGCCGTGCGATCGAGGCGCTGATGGAGCTGCGCCCGGAAACGGCATTTCGTAAATCCGTGGAAGGCGCGGTGGAGGAAGTGCTGGCCGCGCAGCTTGACGTCGGCGATATCGTGGTGCTTCGCCCCGGCGCGCGCGTCCCGGCCGATGGGACCGTCCTGCGCGGACGGGGCGCGCTGGATGAATCCACCATCACCGGTGAATCCATGCCGGTCGGCAAAGAGCCCGGTGGCAAGGTATTCGAGGCGACGGTCAATCTCGACGGCGTACTAGAGGTACAGATCACAAAATCGCTCGAACAGAGCACCGTCGCGCGAATGATCGCGCTGGTGACGGAAGCGCAGGCCGCCAAGGCTCCGTCGGAACGGTTCAGTGCCTGGTTTGGTCAGCGCTATACGATTGCGGTACTGGTCGGATCGGTCGTCGCCCTCGGCGCTTTCTACGGGCTTGGGCGGGACTGGGAAACAGCGCTTTATCGGGCGGCGACATTGCTGGTTGCAGCAAGCCCGTGCGCAATCGTCATTTCAGTGCCTGCCGCCATCTTGTCGGCATTGTCAGCGGCGGCGCGCGGTGGGGTGCTTTTCAAGGGTGGCGCGGCGCTAGAAACCTTGGCTGCCGTCGACATATTTGCCTTCGACAAAACCGGAACATTGACGACGGGCCGCGCGGAGGTGACGGGGGTTGTCGCTCTTGGCAACAGCGAGACGGCTTTCCTGTCCACCTTGGCCAGTGTCGAAGCCCACTCGGAACATCATATTGCTGAGACGCTTCGGCGTGAAGCGGCGCGCCGCGGGCTGGTCCTCCATGACGTGCATGATGTGAAGGCAATCCCGAGCGCTGGCATCATCGGGCGGAATGCCGATGGTCCGGTTTGGGCGGGGAACCGGCGAATGGCGGACATGATGGGAGCATCGCTCGATCAGGACGCGCTTCGGGTGTTTCAGGATGGGGCCGAGACCGTGGTCTACCTTGGGCGTGAAACACGCATTCTTGGCGCGGTCAGCGTCGCCGACAAACTCCGCGATACGTCGGCTGGCGCTCTCGCAGCCTTGCGGGCGAGCGGCGTCAAGACCATCGCCATGATGACGGGCGATCGGCGGGCCGTTGCCTTGCGCATAGGCAGGGCGTTGGGGCTAAAGCCAGACGAAATCTATGCCGAGATGCTGCCGCAGGACAAAGTCCGCCTTGTCGGCGAGATAGCCGAGGGGAGAAAGATTGCCTTCGTTGGTGATGGTGTAAACGATGCCGCAGCACTGGCGCGTGCTGATGTCGGCATTGCCATGGGAGCCGCTGGTTCGGAAGTCGCGCTTCAGGCGGCCGACGTCGCATTGTTGTCCGAGGATATGGAAAGACTGGCAGCCGCACATCGACTCTCGAAGCGGACTGTGTCGATCATCCATCAGAACCTAATCTTGGCCATCGGGGCGATGCTCCTGCTGGTCACTGGCGCAGCCTTCCTTGAATTGCCGCTGCCACTGGCCGTGCTGGGCCATGAAGGCGGTACCGTCCTTGTTGTTCTTAATGGTCTGAGACTGCTGAGCGATCCTATCTGCAATACGAGGCGACCCGTGACTGATCGGGAGTCAGTTGAACAGGGACACGACGACAAGGCACAAGCCGGTGCGTCGAGCCAACTGCGGAACGCCGACGCAACAACTACAAAGACCTCCACAATAACCTAGCGGTGCCCAGTTTCATCCTCTTCGGCACGCTAGTTCAACACCACGCCGAAAACTGTTGCCAAGCGTTGGTGGGCTGCGTGATCGTTCCTCACGGCCCCATTGAATGCCACGGCCAGGAAACAGCCAGCGCTGCGGCCGCGCGGGCCACCAATAACTCCGCAAAATCCTCAACAATTGCGGAGAGAGAGTATGACGTAACGGTCAGCCCTTACCCTGCTCTGCCCAGATTACCATCCGCCGGTTGTCGATGTCGGTAATCTTAAATAGAACCACCTCCGACATGCACAGTACGGCAGAATAGACCGTCGTCAGCGCGGTGCGGCTCTTCAGGCTTGGACTTGTATCCAGGAAGCACGCGACCTTGTCGATGCCCAACGCCACCGGCAGCTTGCTCGGCTGGCGTGCATAGCTGATGCGCTCCGAAATGGCATCTTGGCCGAGCGTCACATCGTAGAAAAGGTGTTGCGCACACACGATCTGATCGAGTGCCGGCCAGGATATCTCGATCACCACCAAGTGGATCTGAAAGACGCGGATATCCTACAGCTCGGGACGATCAGACGACCGACCAAATACCGGCTCAACTTCGATACCGCGGCAAGGTCGAATCACTGCGTTGCGGCGACAGATTGCGAACCGTCATGCCCTCAATCATACGGCGGCAAAGAGGCTGATCTCAGCCATTGCGAAAACTCCTGTCTGAAGGATTGTGTTTCGAAAACCCGCGATCCTCTCACACAGGAGCTTGCTGTTGCGACTCTTCCCTCAATTGCCGCGCAAGCGACTTCGTTCAATCCAAAATCGATTCAACCTGAACCCATCCGCTTTAGTGCGCGGTTTCCAGAACCTTAAAGCTCATTCCGATTCTATCTCAGAAACTGTCTGAAGCGCCTCAACGACAGGAAAAAAAGAACTGAT
>CALMYW010000229.1 GCA_937873665.1 uncultured Sphingorhabdus sp. | reverse complement strand
GCCGCTTCATACAGTTGAGCCGGAATGGATTGAAGGCCGGCAAGAACACAGGTCACGACAAACGGCGTCCAGATCCAAACGCTAACAAGGACAATAGTCGCCTTCGCGCTCGTTGAATTACCTCCCCAATCGAACATCCCATATCCGAATGACGCGAAGACACTCTTGAGAAGGCCGTAGTTGGGATCAAGAATCCACTGCGTGATGAGGCAGGCGACGACCGTCGGAAGGAAGTACGGCACGATTGACAGCGCCCGCACGACAGTCTGCCCCACAAACTGCCTATTGAGGACGAGCGCAATGGTGACGCCGAGAACGACTTGCAGCACGATCGCCGAGATGGCGATCGTGACACCGTTTAACAGCGAGCCCCAGAACAGCGGCTCACTAAGAACCTTCACGTAATTGCCAAGTCCCACCCACTGCGGCGGGTCGATGAACGACGCCGCTGTGTAGAAGGAGAGCTTTATCGAATAGAGGAGAGGTCCGCCAACAATTGTACCGAGTACCAGTACACCCCCGATGAACAAACCGATGATTCGCCAGTCCTGTCGCATAGCCTCGGGCCTCTATTCACCAGTTCCGATGCTCAGCCAATTTTTCGGATTCGATCGGCGGCGGCTTTCACGCAGTCGCTTGACGACATGTTCTTAAGAACCCGATTTTGCAGCATCTCCGGCATAATGTTCGCATCAAAGACCTTGCACGGTCGCAGATCAAACGACGGACCCGTCATATCTATTGAGTTAAGAACCGTCTTGCTGTCTTCATCAATGAACGACTTCATCTGCTCCATCGTCGCCCAATGCTTTTGAATCATCGGATGATTTTTCCACCGAGGATCGTCGTAAATGTCCAACCGCGCCGGTTGGAAGTTCATCCAGGCGGAGTGCAGCCAATCGATATAGTGCTCGTCAATAAACCATTTTAGAAACTTATAGGCCGCCTCGGTTTGCTTAGTCTTGTAAAGAATGAAGCCATCGAAGGCGAAGGACAGTGCATCCTGCTTACCTGTGCTGTCCGGGGAAGCGAAGATACCATATTTGTTCGCAAGGTCTGGATTGCGAGCTTCGAGCGCCTCGACCACCCGGCCCGAATAAACGGTATGTGCAACCTTCCCCGTCGCAAAAAGGCTCATCAGCTCAGCATAACTGACCGTATTCATGCCAGCCGGCATCGTTTTATAAAGGTCGGCATATAGATCGAGAAAGCGGCCGGTCGGACCGGCATTCTCCGGTGCATCGAGAACCACGTTCCACTTGTCGTCATAGAATTTCGGCGCTTCTGCAAACAGGTTGCCAAAGCTCGCCCAATTGGTGGCACTGTCGCTCGCCAGTGGAATGACGCAGCCGCCCCGCTCGATGTTGCCATCTTTCGTGACAGTCAGCGCTCGGCAATTCTCAAGGAACTCGGCCCATGTCTTGGGAACCTTCAAGCCTTTTTCCTGATACAGATCCTTTCGGTAGAAAACCGTCACCAAATTGTAGTCATAGGGATAGAACCAGTTCTCTCCCTTGTATGACCAAGTCCCCTGCTTGCCCCACGAGTATTTTTTGACGAGATCCGTCAACGGCACAATTTGGTCGGCCATCGCGTATTGCAAAATGTGAGCAATATATCCGGCCGTCGCAATATCGTACGGAGTGCCAGCATTGATGGCCGCCATCGACTTTGCAAAACCGCTACTAATCGGCGTAGAGTCGACGACGATTTTTACGCCGAACTTGCTCTGGTATTCATTGCACGCATTGCGCAGAACCGTTTGGCTCGCAGCGGTCGTTTCAGCGTTTAGAAAGCGAAGCGTTATGCCGGACTGTGCATTGACATAGGGCGCGGAAAGTGAGCCAGCGATACCGGCCGCTGCGCCGGCCGTCGTTTTGAGAAAGCGCCGTCGGTCAATACCGCTCCCATTACCCTCGGAGCCCGACACGCTTAAGCTGAGCCTGTCCATGAAGTTCTCTCCCATTGCCATTTTCGGTGGTTGCTGACGTCTGCTTCAATGTTTTGCCGCTCTTGCGCGAGAAGAGGTGCAACGTCTGTTGAGGAAAAGTCACCGAGATCCGGTCGTCCGCTTTCAGTGCGTCGTCGCGCGCAAAAACCGCACGGAACTTGTTGCCGTGGATCGTGCCCAGCACATAGGTCTGCGCGCCAATCTGCTCGACCAATCCGACCACCATTTCAACTGACGCGGGTGTTTCGCCACGCTCGATGTGCTCGGGCCTGATGCCAAGCGTGACATCTTTTTCCGTCTCCAAGAATGCCTGGGCAGGCAACTCAACGTTCAAGTTACCGGAACGCATTGCGAGTACATCTCCCTCGCGCGCCAATTCACCATCAATCAAATTCATCTCCGGCGATCCAATAAAGGCCGCCACGAAGGCGTTCGCGGGCCGGTCATAGAGATCGAGGGGCCTTCCGGCTTGCTGGATAAATCCGTCCCGCATGATCACAATCCGATCGCCCAGCGTCATGGCTTCGACCTGTGGTTTGCCCCCTGAAAAGTGGTCCTCCCTGAAGTAGGCTATTGAGCCGTAGGAGGACGTTGGAATGCCCCAGAAGAAGCACAAACCCGAAGAGATCGTGGCGAAGCTGCGCCAAGTCGATGTTCTGTTGTCGCAAGGTCGTTCTGTCGGAGAAGCGGTCCGTTTGATCGGCGTGACGCAGTTTACGTATTACCGGTGGCGCAAGGAGTTCGGTGGCCTGAAGGGTGACCAGGTGAAGCGGCTGAAGGAGCTCGAGAAAGAGAATGACCGGCTGCGCAAGGCGGTCTCGGACCTGACACTCGAGAAGCTGATCCTGAAAGAGGCTGCTTCGGGAAACTTCTGAGCCCCGCTCGCCGTCGCCGTTGCGTCGATCGTGTCATGGCGAAGTTCTCTGTCTCGGAGCGGTTTGCCTGCAAGGTTCTCGGCCAGCATCGTTCGACCCAGCGCAAAAAGCCGCAAGGCCGGCCCGATGAAGAGGCGTTGACCTCCGACATCATCCGGCTCGCTTCCCGCTATGGCCGTTATGGCTATCGCAGGATCACGGCGATGCTGCGGTCTGAAGGCTGGACGGTGAACGCCAAGCGTGTCGAACGGATCTGGCGGCGGGAGGGGCTGAAGGGTCCCCAGAAGCAACCGAAGAAGGGGCGGCTCTGGTTGAATGACGGATCGTGCATCCGGCTTCGACCCGAGCATCCAAACCATGTCTGGTCCTATGACTTCGTCGAGGGTCGGACCCACGATGGCAGGAGATTCCGCATGCTCAACATCATCGACGAGTTCACCAGGGAATGCCTTGCAATCCGCATCGATCGCAAGCTCAACTCGACCGACGTCATCGACGCCCTGTCGGACCTGTTCATCCTGCGTGGTGTGCCCGGCCATGTCCGTTCCGACAACGGCCCGGAGTTCATCGCCAAGGCTGTACGGGAGTGGATCGTAGCCGTCGGCGCAAAGACAGCGTTCATCGAAC
Source organism: uncultured Sphingorhabdus sp. (assembly GCA_937873665.1). The sequence goes on along the minus strand of CALMYW010000229.1, from coordinate 1,562 downwards.
CTGGAAGCCCTTGGGAGAACGGCTACTGCGAGAGCTTCAACTCGAAGCTCCGCGACGAACTGCTCGACGGTGAGATCTTCTACAGCCTCGCCGAGGCCAAGATCATCATCGAAGCCTGGCGGCGGTACTACAACACCGAGAGGCCACACTCGTCGCTTGGATACAAGCCACCGGCACCCGAGGCCATCATCTGGCCTGCGCCAGCAAGCGGAGCAGCACCGTCATCTGCCCAGGCAATAGCCCCAAGGCCGATCATGAACTAAGATTGAAACCGGACCACCCTATGGGGTCAGGCCAAGAGCGTAGTTCTGAAACACCATCGCAATGTTGCGATCTTTTGGTGGAAGCGCGGTGACGTCCTTTCCGCCGATCAGAATCTTGCCCGAGGTAACTTCATCGACCCCCGCCAGCATGCGCAGCGTCGTGGACTTGCCGCAACCTGACGGTCCGACGAAAACGACCAACTCGCCATCGGCGATGTCCAGAGAAAAGTCCTGGACCGCCCACGGCCCTCGATCTCCACCAAAGGATTTCGCGACATTCTGGAGAGTTACTCGAGCCATTCGGCAGGACCCCGCTTCACGTTCTTCCCGGTTTCATTTTTTAATTGGATAAACCAATTTGGTATGACCGTAAGTTGTTCATGGTGAGATGTCAAGCTTCGCCACATTGAGACAACGTTCCTAGCGCCGCGTCTCCAGCGCGACAAAGCACCGACCACCTCCATCATTCATCGTCCCAGTGTGGTTTGACCATTTTGGTGTGTCCAATTACACTGACGCAAGCCGCGCGGGTCGTGTGGCTATTCGACGCGCAAATGTCAGGGAAGTGTGATGGCTGGACCGTTGGTGGGTTACCGAGTGCTCGATCTTTCAAGAATTCTCGCTGGGCCCTGGCTGGGACAGTTGCTGTCCGATCTCGGAGCTGAGGTCTGGAAGATCGAACGTCCAGGAACGGGCGACGATACGCGGCAATGGGGCCCACCCTTTCTGCGGAAAGACGGCGGAGTCGACACGACCGAAAGCGCGTATTTCCTGAGTGCTAATCGCGGCAAGCATTCGATATGCGTCGATATCTCGACTGACGAGGGTAGCGCCATTGTGCGCGCACTTGCCCAGCAAGCCGATCTCGTGATCGAGAACTACAAGGTCGGCGACATGGCGCGTTACGGCCTCGACTACGAGGCGCTTAAAAGGGTCAAGCCTGACATCATTTACTGTTCCATCACCGGCTATGGCCAGACCGGCCCGATGAAGGACGTCGCAGGATACGATATGGCCATTCAGGCCATCGGCGGCCTGATGAGCATTACCGGAGAGAGTGATGACAAGCCAGGCGGGGGTCCGCAGAAGGTCGGGGTTCCGATCGTCGATATTCTCACTGGCATGTATAGCGCCGCCGGCGTCATCTCCGCATTACTGCATCGCGAACGCACCGGAGAAGGACAGCATATCGACATGGCACTGCTGGACGTCCAGGTCGCGGTTCTCGCCAACCAAAATTTGAATTTCCTCACGACCGGCACGCCGCCGAAACGGTTCGGCAACGCGCATCCAAACATC
>CALMYW010000228.1 GCA_937873665.1 uncultured Sphingorhabdus sp. | reverse complement strand
AGAATCCCGGCCGGCGGGCCGTTAGCTCAGTGGTTAGAGCAGGGGACTCATAATCAAGAGGCCAAAGCGATTAACCGGCGGTTTCTTTCGGATTGGTTGCTTGATTCCAACGCTTTGAAATCAACCACTTACAGCGTTCTGGCGATTTCGCCGGATTGCTACCGAGGAAGTCGGCGGAGGGTCGCTTGCTACATTCTTGCTACTGAAGGAGAAATGGCGGTTTTCGGCGCCCCTCGGGGTGTTGAAAGCGCAGTGAGTTGAAGTTGTTTTATGAATGGGCCGTTAGCTCAGTTGGTTAGAGCAGAGGACTCATCGAAATGGTGACCTTGCCGTGAAAGCGGCAATGGAAAAACCGGGTGAACTCAGGGAAACCGTCAGCCAGTCAATGGCCCGGCAATCCTGAGCCAAGCTCGCCGAAGGCAGGTCGAAGGACCGGTAGGCGAGAAGGTGCAGAGACTAGGGTGTGAGGAGCCAATCCGATAAGCACCCCAAGAGCGCCCGGCACCCTAACGCGCGAAGCAATTCGCGGCGAGGGTGGTGAGATAGTCCAGGGAATGAGGAAACTCATGCAAACCTGAATCCTTTGGTCGTTGGTTCAAGTCCAACACGGCCTACCATTCATAAGACAATTGGACCCATGCCCCGCACGCCTTCAAGCTCCGCAGACCGCCCCAAGTGGCTGCGCTTCGAGGCGGGTGACGAAGAGTCGCACGAGCTGTTTGCACCCGGTGCCAACTGGCGCAAGCAGGATCAGTATCTGGCGCTCAAGCCACTGGACAGCTACACGCGCAACGACTACCTGCGTCTGGCCTGGGAACTGTTGCGGCGCATGCCGCGCTACCGCAGGCAATATCGCAAACTCGATCAGCTGGGCATCAAGTCGCCCAGCTTTTTCAAGTCGAGTCCCAAGCATTACTACACCAGCGACAGCCCCCCGGCTTTTCCGGGCTGGGCAACATGCCCGCTGCGTGGTCACCAGTGCGAACCGCCCATTGCAGGTCAGGACGAGACCTTCGGCTCCTATATCGCGGCGCAGGAGAAAGCGGGGCAGCCATGGTTCGTGATGAACCGATACCGCTGGGTCATGGACCTGTGGGGGATCACCTACGTGCCGAACCCGGCCACGCATTTCGACCACTTGCGCAAGAGCGGCTTGTTCGGTGCCCCCGCTGCGGCAGTCTCGGTCATCTCCAACGAGGCACCGGCAGACCGCCCGCAAAACATCAGCACTTACCTTCGCGCCAACGAGGTGCTGGTTCGCCTCCGGCTGGACTCCTCGTTCGATCAGCAGGTCGAGTCAATTCGGCATGAATTCGAGCGGGCTCAGGCCATTGCGAGAAAACGCCCACAGCGTGCGCTTGATCCATTGCCGGCCCCCGGCCGAAAGTTGATGGGCAAGGCGGTTCTTCGGGATGAAGACTTCGCGGGTGACTTCTCCCCTCGGGCGGCAGCGAAAGTCGGCCGGGTCTTGCTCAAGCATGTTGAACTGCATCCGTTTTGGCTCAGAACCTGGGACGCACTCGCTGACGCACGAAAAACTCAAGGCACTCTGACTCCGAGACTGGACCGCGAGATGATCGTCAGGCAATTCCACGCTGACTACGGGCATCTTGACCATCCGACCGGGGGCGCGGCGGGGAAGGCGGCCCAACGGCGCCGCAAGAACACAGACTTGATCGACCTGATCGGAGCCGCTATTGGCTCGTCCGCCATGGTGCCGAATTGGCGGGCCCGCAGCGAGAAGTACATTGAAGAAAGCGACGACGCCTTCCGGCAGATCGTCGCCATGGCCTTCGCGATGAAGGCAGATTGACCAGGCTTTAGGGCCGTGATGCGCCACGCGACAGATGCATCACCAGCCTGGTCAGCATTCGACGGCTTCCGCGTCGTCATCGTCGCCCCACAGTTCGGGCGGCGGTTCCACCGCATTGGACAGCGTGAAGATGTCGCCCAACGGGACTTCCTCGCCGCTCACGGGCGGTGGAGTCGTGATGTCGAAGCCGATGGACTCGAAATAGGCCACCTGACGCTTGTAGGCCTTGGGCTCCAGCAGAACCTGCAAATCGTCGCCGTGTTCCCAGCAGCGGTAGGTTGTGCGGTACATGTGCTTCACGTCGCGGAGGTCCAGCGCGCTCAAACCCGCACGCACTGTCCCGCTGAGATGCAACCTGTCGAAGGCGCTGACCAGTTCGGCCTTCAGCTTGGCGAGGGTCCAATCGCGGGGCTTGGTCATCTCCAAGACTTTCATCTTTGGATAGCGGAGCACGATCTCGGACCGAATCACCGTTTTGGCGAACTCCATGATGGCGTCCCGATTCGGCAAGTTAGACGGCAGGCCTCGCGTGTCGTACAACTGCTTGGCCTTGTCATAGAACTTGTGCGAGGAACTCTGCGAGTGCTGGCTCCGGTAGACCGTTTCGCCGTAGCCATAGGTGGACATGTCGATTCCCGCGTCAACCATCTTGTGTGCCAGTTCGACCAGCACGCGGCTGATCGGCGTATCTGGCGGCAGGGCCAGATTCACCCCAACGTCCAGACGCTTCAGTGTCATGCCTTCGTCTGCTTCAATTCGGCGCTTTTCCTGTTCGGAGAATTCGTAGCACCACTTGCAGTGCGTAGCCTTGAATGCACTCAGCACCTGCTCCGGCACGTTGCACGAGCCGAAGACGTTATGGCCTTGTTTGTAGTTGTTGACGCTGCCCTCCACGATCAAGATATTCTTCGAGGGCAGGTGAAGGGCGTGCAGATCTTTATCGGCAAAGTCGCCCGGAACCGACATGCGCCTGGCGCGGGGCGGTCCCGAACGTGCATTGCTGGTTTGCGACGCCTCGCTGTCCATAGACTCCGTCAGGTTGAATTGCGTGGCAGTGGTATCCACAAAAATCATCTTTTCAGTCAACATCTCAATCTCACTTCCTTCTTGCCATAGACCCATATTGGTAGTGGTAGGTCTATAAGCTGGTATGTCTAATCACGTCATACATGGCATATCTGCATAACCAATATGAGCAGCTATTCATGTATTACACGGTGTGGTCGCGCCGAGACCCGGCGCAAAATGGTCAAGGTCTACGGCGTCATTTGCTGACCTCCGGTGCTTGAATGCGGGTCACGCCTGACTCGATGAAGGCATCCAAGTCCTTGCGGCGGTATCGCACCGTGCGCCCGTACTTCACGTAGGTCAGCGGGTACCGTTTGGTGCATCGCCAGACCGCCAGCGTTTTGGGGTTCTTCAGCCCCAAGTAGGTTGCGGCCTGGGCCTCGGTCAGCAACTCGTTGTTGATCTCAATCTGCTTCATTCATCGCTCCGTCGTTTCGATGGGTCCAATGTAGGTTTCGGTTAACGCGGAGCGCGCAGTTTGTTGATCTGCAAATCGCACGTTTCATGGCCGGAAGACCTTGCGAAGGACCACGATGACCGGCATCCAGAACTCGCGTCTGGCGAAGTCACACGGCGCTTGCCACACCTGATCGCAGGCGGCTAAAACGGTAAAGCGCGAGCCGAAACGGCCACCGACCAGACTGGCCGCTGCGCTCGCGACTCACTGCGGCTGCGCCGCAAATCCCCCACCGCACACATGACAGCCCGTGCCCTAGTCAGCACTGGCGCGCCGCTGCATGCCGTGCTCAACCTCGAAAGGAACGAGAGATGAACCGAATCGGCGAAGGAGAGACGAAATGGCTGTGAAGCTGGTTACCCAAGAGACGCTGACGGACTGCGGCTTGGCCTGCGTCGCCATGGTCAGTGGTCAGTCCCTGGCAACGGTGCGCAAGGTCGCCATCAAGGAGCTGGGCTATCCGAAAGATGGCCCGTACACGACCACCCACGAGAACCTGTTCAAGCTGCTGGCCCATTTCGGCATCGGCCATGGCAAGAAGGCACCGTTCAAGAGCTTGGCTGCCATGCCCTCGCTGGCGATCATGGAGACGCGCAAGATGCCCAGCACGGGCAATTCGCACTTGGTCGTTTTCGAGCGGTTGCCGGACGGCGACGAGCGCGTGCTCGACCCCGGCTTCTGGCTCAAGCAGCAGGAGCGGCGGGACTGGAATCGCATCAAGCTGGACACTTTCGTGCCGGTGCTTCTCGCTGAGCAAACAGGCTCGCCCAAGAAGGGCACCAAGAAGACTACGGCTGAAGTGGTCGAGTCGGCGGGCCCTGACGCGAAGACGGTTGGCGTGGCAACGGCCAAGACTCCAAAAACGGCAGTGGTCAAGTTGGCGGCGGGAAAGCTCAAACCGGTTGCAAAGAAGAAGGCGTCGATAACGCCGATTGGGTCGGCTGACGGCGGAGACGTGTCGCCAGCTTCGGAGCTAATGTCCCCCGACACTTTGGGCGGCGGCACCTCCGAAGTGCCTGCCACCGACAGCGGCGAAGGCAACGACACGTCGGAGTGACCCCATGCTGCTGGAACAGTTGCTGATTCAGCCCATCAGGCGAATCGACCTGATCCAGCCATGGCGTGCAGCTGGCAGGAACGTTGGCATGGTGGCCGACAGCTTGCTGGCTGGTGCCATGGCGATCCACTTCGCGGACTCCGCACTGGTGTTCAGGTCACCCTTGCGGTTTGCCTGCTGCCAAACTGGCACGGTCATTGGGGTTCGGTCCAGCGGTGCGCCATTGACGCTGGGCTATCGTTTCGACGTGGTGCCGTCCGAGGATGTCGATGGGCTCTTCGCCGCATGCGAGCCCCGGCTTTCACTGACTCCCGACCAGTGGTCAGGCCTCAGCCGCTTCGGAAAAGCGGAGTCCGTGTTCTTGCTGGCCGACCTGAGCTGCCTCGGCAAAGACTACGTCCTGCGCCTTCGGTTGCTGGACCGGGGGTGGTGCAGCATCAGATACCGGCCAGACCTTGACGGTGCCATTGAGTTGACACCAGAGAACGCGCGAGTGGAGGTTCCTCGCGTTGTCGTGAACTCTCCGGCCGACGAATTCGGCTGGCTGCATCCCGCCAGCGCGTACCCGTTTGTTCTGGACGGGCGGTACTGGCGGACGGCTCATCCGCGAGATTGGCCGTGGCCTTTGGCGAAGGGGTTGCAAAGTCAACCGTCCGGTGCCTTTTTCAAGGAGGTAATGACGAGGGCTCTGCATGCGAGATTCGTACAGCATGAGTCTCTGCGGCGCAGGCTGCTCAACACGATGACTACGGTGGAGGTAAATGGCTTGCCGTGGGAGCTGTTCGATGGCGTTCGCCGTAGCCTCGCTAACCTTGGGAGAGGCTACTTGTGAACCTTAGCGCCGGTCGTCGCTGGCCGCGACACCGGAGGAGATTCCAATTCCGAAACCCTGGTGCGGAGTTGCTCGACCGTCTGAAGTAGCTCACGGTTGACGGCTTCTACCGAGGACGACTTCTGGTTTGCTGCCTTCAGTTCCTCCAAGACACTGGCCTGCCACTTGTCGCCAGACGAAATGTTCTCTTTGTCTTGGTTGTAGGCCGCAATGGAAACTACAAGAGCTACCAGGGCGAGCACTGCGGAAACAATGACCGAGCCGACTGCAATCCAAAGTTGAACCTTGGTTGTGTGTTTCGCTTCCTCGTCGCGCCGGTCGAGCTTTTCGAGCATGGTGCTGGCCGCTGCCGCAAGCTCTTGAAGTGTCTCGGCGGATTGGGCTGTCATCTGCCCAGTCAATCTCACCATCTCGCGATCTTCAGACCGTTCACGCGCCAATCTCGCGTTGTATTCGGCCATGTGGCTATTGAATTCCAGTGACTTGGTTTCGATCGACGGAGAGAGGCTGGCGGGGAACGCGCTTGCCTTTGTCAGTCGTTCAAACTGCAGCCGGGTATCGCCCAGTGCTTGGCTGGCCTTCCGCACTTGATCGAAGATGCCATGCGTCGAACCGAGAACCTGTTCCCTAAGCTTTTTGAATTGATTTGCTTGTTCCTCCACCTCATTGCGCAGGAGGCGGTCCAGGAACGCCGTCGCTGGCTCATTGGTCGCTCGGATGATTGGTTCTCGGTCCTTTTCACCTTCGCGGGCAGATCGAAGCCCGTCCGACAAAGCGTAGGCCTCTGCGATGCTTTCGACCGTCTGCGCCGACAGGTTGGCGGCCTGCTCGGCAGTCAGGCCGACCCGTTCTTGCTTCAACGCGTAATCGGGGGAAAGGCTTGCAATGCACGGTAGAAATGCCCTGACGCGTTCGACTGCATCAGTGGCGGATAGCCCATTGAAAGCCTGAATGTCGGACACACGCAAAGGGAACAAGTACAGCTTCCCGATGGGTGAATCGACCTCGGCAACATGCTTCATGAAGATGCTGAGGTCGAGCCCCTTCTTCTTGGGCGGCTCAGCTTCGGCGCCCCCGGAATCAACTGCGTCAACCATTACTTCACCAACTCCATCAACTTGCCGAAGCTGTCCACCACGTCGTACTTGACCTGCTCCGGGGCGAACTTCTGGTTGATGTCGTCGAAGAACTTTCGGGCGCACTTGATCTTGGTTTTCTCGATTTCGCGCAGCTCCATGGAGGACATAGTCCCCTTGGTCTCGGCTACGAAGTAGACGTGCTTGACGGCGCCTTCCTTGAATGAGATGGCCCAGTCGGGGTTGTAGTCACCTACTGGCGTGGGGATCAGGAACCCGCGTGGCAGCTTGGCGTAGACCACCACTTCGTTGCTGGTGTCCAGCTCCTTCACGAACTGGCGTTCGATGTTGGAGTCGGTCAGCACGTAGTCGTAGATGTGGCGTTGCAGCTTGTCGCCGGCTTTGCTGAAGTCTTGCTTGGTCAGACCCGCTGTGAAGATGTCGAGGTCGAACTTGTCTTCCACCGGGTCATAGGCCAAGTGCTCGATGATGACCGTGGCCTTCTGCTCGTTAATCAAGCGGATGGCTTCGGCGATGAAGCTCTCGGGGTTGGTCTTGAACTGTGCGAAGACCGCGACGTTCATGCCCTTCAGGATTTCTGCAATCGTGCGGCGCGTGAGCTGCGTGCCTTCGGCCAGCTTGCCGATCAGGTCGTACTTGACGGCCGAGTGCACCGACAGGCGGTTGACCTCGGTTTCCGTGGCCTTGAGCTTGAACGCTTCGCCCGACTTGATGCCGTCATAGGTGACGGCCTCGGCCTGTTCGCCGCGCTGGATCGTGTACTGCAACGGGGTGACGCGAAGGCCTGCGTCTTTGTCGTTCAGCACGGCCACGGCCTTCTGGACCAGCTCGGCCTCTTCGAAGCTGACGCTGTAGGCCGCCTTGCGGTTGATGCGGTTCCACAGGGCTTTGAACTCCTGCTTATCGAAGTTGGCGTTGAGCGGGTTCTTCTTGGGGCGGCGGTCGTCGCCGATCTCTGGCAACTGGCTGGCGCTGAACACGCTGTCGATCAGCTGGTAGACCTGGGCCGCATAGGGCTTCAGTTCAGGCGGCAGCTCGGCCAATGCTTCAGCCTTCTTCGCGTCGTGATAGGTGCCGGTGATACGGTCGGCATCGTCGGTGTAGTCGTTCTTGAGCAAGTACTTGTAGATCTGCTTGGCCAGCTGCGGGGTGACTTCCACGTCGCCGGTGGCCGTCTTCAACACCTTGCCAGTGAAGAAGGCTTCATCGGCCACCTTCGGACGGGCAGACAGCGAGTCGCTGATGTCCTTCTGCAGCGCCACAACGAAGTCCTTGTAGCTCTCGCTGGCCACCACGGTGAGCACATTCACGTCATGGACGATGGCTGGATGGTCCATGCGGTCGCCGTTCTGGTTGACGGACAGGCGCAGGCCCCGGCCGACTTCCTGGCGGCGCGAGATGGTGTTGTCGCTGTGCTTGAGCGCGCAGATGACGAACACGTTCGGGTTGTCCCAGCCTTCGCGCAGCGCCGAGTGCGAGAAGATGAAGCGCACCGGCTCGTCCAGCGATAGCAGGCGCTCCTTGTTCTTCAGGATGAGGTCGTAGGCCTCCACGTCGTTGGACAGGCCCGCGTTTTCGCCTCGCTTCTCGATGTCTGGGTCAACGTCGCGCTTGGTCTTCTTGTCGATGGAGAAGTAGCCGCTGTGGGTCTGATCGGCGGTGATGCCCTTGAGGTACTTGACGTAGGGCGTCTCGTCCAGGTCCAGCATTTCGTTGAGGTAGAGGTTGTATTCCTCTTCGAAGATGCGGGCGTACTCGCCCTTCTCGTCGGGTTGCGAGTAGTCACGGTACTTGGCCACCTCGTCGATGAAGTACAGCGTCAGGACCTTCACGCCTTGCTGGAACAGGGCCTGCTCCTTGTCGAAGTGGGCCTTGATCGCCTCACGAAGCTGGATACGGCGCAGTGCGGCCTCGGTCACGTCGCCGGTGGCATCACCCACCGTCAACTGCAGCCCGTTGGTGAAGCTCAGGGTGTCAGTGTTGGCATTGATGTCCGACACCACGAAGCCGTCGCGGTACTGGTCCAGCCCGTTAGAAAAGCCGTCTGAGAAGAGATTGTCGCCCTTGGACAGCTTCTTGACCACGCGCTTGATGTTGCCGCCTGCCAGCTTTTGCTCGAACTCAACGCGTGCCTCGGGCGGCTTCTTGCTCGAAATTTCGATGGATTGCAGGTACAGGTAGCCCGCAGTGCCCGCCAGGCCCTTCACCGCGATGCCGCGCACGGCGATCTTCTTCACCAGCTTCTGGTTGTAGGCGTCCAGCGCGTCCAGGCGGTGAATCTTGTTGTGCGTGGTCTTGTGCGTGGCCGAGTAGCGCAGCACCATCAAGGCCTTGAACTCCTCCAAGGACTTCAAGGTCTGCGCGCCTTCCATCTTTTGCGGCTCGTCCAGGATCAGGATGGGCCGGTTCGCACTGATGACATCAATCGGGCGGCGCGACTGGAAGTCGTCCAGCACCTCGTAAATACGGCGGTTGTCTGCCCCACGGGCGGCAAAGGCCTGCACGTTGATGACCATGACGTTGATGCCCGCATCCGACGAAAAGCTCTCCAGGTGGTGCAGCTGCTTGGAGTTGTAGATGAAGAAGCGCGCCTTCTTCTGGTAGGTCTCCAGGAAGTGCTCGGCGGTGATCTCCAGCGACTTGGCCACGCCCTCACGGATGGCGATGCTGGGCACCACGATGATGAACTTGCTCCAGCCATAGCGGCGGTTCAGCTCGAAGATGGTCTTGATGTAGCAATAGGTTTTGCCCGTGCCCGTTTCCATCTCCACGTCGAGGTTGACGCGGGCAACCTTGGTCTTCACCAGCGTCTCGGACACGGGCAGATTCTGGCCCCGTTGCACCTGCTGGATGTTGTCCAGCAAAGCAAGGTCGGTCAGCGCAAGGTCTGCGTTCTTGAAGCCGGAGTCGGAAAACAGGTCCTCTGTGCCCTTCTTGGCTTGGCCGGGGTCGATGCGATAGCTGATGGCCTCCGCAGATGCAGGCGGCTGGCCCTTGAAGCAGTCCACCACGGCTTGCACCGCCGCAGACTGGTAGGCCTGGGTCTTGAACTTGAGTTTCATCGCCAGCCCTTCAGATGCACTTCACTTCGGTGGCAGGAGACAGCAGCTTGAAGATTTGCTCCACGTTGATCTTGACCGAGCTGTCTTTGAAGCCCGCGTCGCGGAACACCGCACGCAGCGGCTGCACCTTGGCCAGTTCTTTCACGAATGCCTCATCGACACCGCCGTGACCATCAAAGCAGGCAGCCAGCGCATTGCCGTCGACCAAGAACACGTCCTTGCCTTGGATGGCTTGCTTGGCGATGGGCAGCGCAAGGTCGACACCCCAATCGAGCATCACTTGGAACAGCAGGTCTTCCGGAGTCCGATCGGGCTTGATGTTGTCAATGAACATATCAAGATTGGACTTTTCTAGTCCATCGGGCGAATAGTGCACCTCCGCCATGTTCGATGTGTCAACTCTTAAGTTGCGAAACCCTACATCCTTATTCCAGTTCGCATGATGCGACTGCGTCAACAACATCTTGCCGGCACGGCGAATACGTTCCTTCGAGACTTCGGAGATGAGCGGCTTCAGTCCAAGCGAAGAGCACAGTTGGAAGGCTTCCTTTGCGTCCTTGCTGTCTTGCCCAATGAGTTCGGGATACTGGATGCTGATGAATTTTCGAGTGGTGCCTTCTCGCCGATTTATTTCCAACACCGCGTGAGCAAGAGTTGATGATCCGGCAAACAGATCCATACAAATATCTTGAGGACCAGTCATGAAGGAAATGAGGCGCTCCATCAAGAGAACCGGCTTGGGATTGGAAAATGCCTTCTTCCCTTCTGGGAATAGACCTCTCAAGTCATATGGACCGGTCCGCCCATCGAGATCGAACACACTCGAAAGCTTGTCTTCGAACTCGGACGCGTACACCTTGAGTTCAACGATCTTGTTTTCGTTTTCGCCGAAGAGAATCCGCTTGTCGGCCAGCAACTTGTCCATCGTCGATTTCGGGAACCTGTAGCCCATTAAGGGCTCTTTGCAGGGTCGGCCTGTTACCGGGTGCAGTACGTCGTAGCGGTAGCCCTCCTTTCCTGGGTTGTGAACACTTTGGCTACCTGTGTAGACGCCTCCGTGATCGATGTACTTGTACCGATCGAGCTGACCGAGTTGGGCTTTATTTTCTTTGAACCATTCAGAATAGGCGGCCTGCAATTCGTTTTGATCTTGATGCTTGGCGATTAGCTCTCCGCCAATTTTTATCAGGAGGTCCTTTATGTCCGAGACGGGGCTCTTCCAAACACCTTCTAGCGACTCCTTGCTCTTTGCGAAAACGTGAATGCTTTCGTGTTCGACCGCAATATTCGTTGGGTTGTTGTCCGTGGCGTTCTTCCAGATCAACGTTCCAACAAAGTTGGGCTCGCCAAAAACTTCATAACAGAGATGGAGAACGTTGGCTGTTTCTGCATCGTCAATTGAAATCGCAATCACGCCATTATCGGAGAGCAAGTTTCTAGCAACCCGTAGCCTTTGATACATCATGCTGAGCCAGTCGGAGTGAAAGCGTCCGTTTGCTTCAGTATTGGCAATTAGCTGATTGCCTTGTTCATCCAGTTGATTGCTCTGGACTAGGTATTCATGAGAATTGCCCACGAAATCATCTCGATAGACTAGATCATTACCCTTCTTTCGGTTGTATGGAGGGTCGATATAGATGAGCTTAATCTTGCCGAGATACGCCTCTTGCAAGAGCTTCAGCGCATCAAGATTGTCGCCTTCGATAAAGAGATTTCTGGTGGTGTCGAATTTAACGCTTTCGCTCTCCAGTGGGCGCAACGTCTTAGCAATTGGTGCATTGGCGGATAGCAAGGCGGCGCGCTTACCTGGCCAGTTGAGGTGATAGCGTTCCTGTGGCCCTTCGATAACCGAATCGCTGAGTTCCTGCCTTAACTGGTCGAAATCTACAGCCAGCGTCACGCTGCCGTCTTCCCTTGTCGTTTCGGTTATGCAGCCCGAGAACAATTCGCGAATGCGAGCGATGTTGTTCTGTGTGAGGTTGGGTGAATGCATCTTTAATTTTTTCATGATCTTTCCAGTGGGCGCGACTATTCTGATAGTGCGGTCAGCGACTTAATTGTTCGATGTCGGTCTTGAGTTGACGTAAGGTCGCGTTGATTTGCACCTTGCGATTGAATTGCTTCTCTTTTGCAAGACGAGCCTCGGTCTTTGCAACCTCTTTGGCCTTTGTCATCACTGCCTCTGTCCGCGCAATCAAGTCGCGCAAAGGCTCTTGAGTTCTCGGGGCTATCGGCACAAGTCGGTGCAGCAATTGCTCATAGAGTCCGGCAAGGTCGAGGGCGACAGGCAGCGGCACACGCTCGGCGGTGGCGGGTATCCATCCTGACTCGAAGTACTCGGAGCAAACCCAGTTGGTCGCATCGATTTCGCTGGGCCGCTTGTACGCGGCGATAACCTGCGTTCTGGCCTCGGCTCCTTGGCCTTGAGTCAATTCGAAGATGATCGGGAACTGCACTGCGCCGTCGATGCAACGGAGCACGTCTCGGTGCAGCTCAGAGGTCTTCAGTTGGATTGCGAAGACTTGAATCTCTGGCACGCCTGACTTGGCGGGCAGGTTGATCGTCTCTGGCGCCAGCTTGTAGCGCCAGACGATCTGTTCCACCTGCTCCACGAACAAGTCTTTCAAGCGGGTGTTCGCACCACTGTGCTCGTAGATCTTGTTCTTGGGCAGTACGCGGCCAAACTCCGCTTGCTTGGGGTAGGCGAACA
>CALMYW010000227.1 GCA_937873665.1 uncultured Sphingorhabdus sp. | reverse complement strand
TCCATTCAAAGCGGCATCACTGCGTGAGCTTCTTGCCCATCGCATGTACGACCTTAGTCAGTCAGCGATCTCAAATCTGGACAAGAATGCCGTGGTTCCAGCTGCCACGCTCACGAGGGCCGGCCTTGAGACAGTCGCTATTCTCTACTGCCTCAACAGAGAAATGACGAACTTCTTCGATTCGAAAGACGGGGGACGGATCAACACGTTCCTCATGTCATCACTCACCGGGAGCAGAGATGATGATGCGCCTATCAGGTCAGTGAACGTACTCAACTCTATCGACAAGGTGGCAAAGGAACTTCCTGGATTCCGCCAATCGTATGACAACCTCTCCGAGTACACACATCCAAATTGGTCCGGACTACTCGGTAGCTACGGAACAGTTGATAGAGAGCAACACGTACTGCATCTTGGAATCAGAGACACAACCTACGGAATGAGGCATACAGCGCATGCCTTGGCAGGCTCTCTTCATACTTTCAAGCACTTCTACGTGCAGTCTGGTGAGGCGCTGTTTGCTTTTAACAGGCACTTTGCAGAGCCGTAGGGCCGCATCTAACAATTCGTTCAAGCCGAGACCGCTTCGCGGCCTCGTGTAAGCCGCTATGATCTTCACTTACACAAGGCCGCAAAGCGGTCCGTCTTAACTCAGGCGTCAGGCCGAGCGGCGCATCACTCTTGCACTCGAACAATGCTGACGAGATCGACCTGGACGAAGAGTGGAGACGCATGTGCTTTCGACACACAAGGCGGCGCCGAGCGCTCCATAGGTTCAAAGCGATGAACGCGGCTGACGTGATCATTGAGAATCACACAAGGCTGGTGCAGGAAGTACTTCTTGAGATGGCAGAAGAGTTTCTAGCCGACAGATTGTTTCTCGCAGCGTGGGGAGATGGGCTGTGATGCATGAATCAGTCGCAAGGTGCTGGCGTCGCATGCAAGGTTACTCTAGCGAAATGCACCCAAAGCTCGCCGAAAACCTCTACGCGCGCTCTCCGCCGATTTTCGCGGATCGACAGCTGCTCGCAGACCAGTCCTGTATGTCGCGCTGTATTGATACTGGGGACGGCTGGCTTGAGCTGATAGACGCCCTCGGCACCAAGCTGCAGTGGGATGCCGGCCACGACTGTGCCCCCAGCCCGTCGCAACCCAGATCCAGGAAAAGTTCGGCTCATTGCGGTTCCGGATCCGACAGCCGGCAGACTGCCCACACGGCATGATGACGCTCGCACTCGAGCTCTCGACACGCCTGTGCGAGTTCTGCGGCGCGTCGCGTTCCTCTCGCGAACCGGAAAGCATCACATGTGAGCAACAGCGCACGAATGAAGCAGAAGGCCGGTGAACGATTGCGATCGCTGTGGCTCGAAATTAGTCAGCGTTGTTCCGCCTATGGCACGACACTGGGTCCGGCTGACGACGGGCGATCCCGAGCGCTTGGGACCTCAACCCATGTCGGTGTGCCCGGTGTGCGATAGCTATGCTATCGGCGTCGAACGGACCATAGCCCTTCCTTTCTACTCCGATTCCATCGCGGCGTTCGCCACGGTCAATGACTGGGATTGGTGGAACCGCGACCCGGCCGAGTGCGATACCCGGGGCTGGCCAGATTTTGGTTGCCTGACGGTCTCGGAGCATGCATTGCGCGGAACCATCGAATACCTCCGCGAAACGGATCCAGACTCGCTCGTGTCGGGTGCCCAATTGCCGCTGGACCCGAGCCTCGTGGGCCCCACGGGAATCCCCCAAGACGATCGAACCGAGGTCGAATGGGGCAATCAACTCACCATCCTGCATGCCAGGATGGGCAGGGAGTATTCGCCTCGCGAACTGGACGTTGCTATCAGGACCCTGATCAGCGTATTCGCCCCCACCGGCTGATGACCGGACCCTTCACGCCAAAGGGCCTCCCCGCCTTCCCTGACGAATCTGGCCCCGTTGGCTTTTTTAGAGGAGTTAACGTTGATGGATGAGCGTGTACAGAAGCTTCGTACGCCAAAAGACTGCGAAGTGTTTGCCCGCAACGCAACCAATATGGGGGAGCCCCTACTCGCCAAGGAAGCAGCAAGGCGGGCAATAGCCCTCCGCGCTGCTTCATATGGCGCAACTTCTGACGCAGAGAGAGAATGCCTTGAAGCGATCTATGCCTACGAGGAGATCTTGTTCCGAAAGCACAGAAAGCGTGTCAAGGCAAGCCGCACGTGGAAGGTCGTGCGCGAGCGCGGCATTCTCGCTGCGATTGAACACGTTGTGGACAGGCCTGATGGAACTGCCGGATTCACGGCGCTTGAACAAGCCGGACTTGAGAACTTTGCCTTCGAAGCAGTGATCTTGCGTCACCCAAAGCTCTTCTCCGACAGCGCGGTGGAGCGTTCGCGTGACCGAATGGGGAAGTTCATCGGCTAGGTGAGTCGGGGAACTCCCGTAAGGCCTGCTGGCAATCGCTTTCGCTCTTTGTAATAGCTCAATAGTTCCAAGGCACTATCGTACCCATCGTCTTGGGTGGCGAGGCTCTTGGATGCTAGTCGGCCTTACCTGTGGGACGAGGTATCGGCACGAACTTGCGACTGAGCCTTAACGTATCGAGATAGTCAGCCCACGCCTGCATCATTTTTTTACGCTCAGCGAGATGGGTAGTGCGGTTGTAGGCGCGCCCAAGTGGGTCGCGAACCGCATGGCCCAACTGGTGTTCAATGTAGTCCGGTCGAAACGCCAACACCTCATCCAGCACCGTCCGAGCCATCGCTCGAAATCCGTGTCCGGTAATGGTGTCGCCGTCGTATCCCAAGTACCGTAACGCGGCGGTGACTGTGTTCTCGCTCATGGGTCGCTTGGCGCTTCTCACTCCCGGGAACACAAACTCGCTTCGCCTCGTGAGCGGCTGAAGATCCTCGAGGATTTCCTTGGCTTGTGTTGCGAGCGGGACGATGTGCGGAGTCCCCGTTTTGCTCGTGGTAAAGCGCCATTCGGCGGCAGGAAGGTCAATGTCATCCCAGCGGGCCTTCCTAAGCTCCCCTGGACGCACGAACAACATCGGCGCCAACTTCAGAGCTGCCTGCGTGACGGGCGAACCGCTGTAGGAGTACATGGACCGCAACAGGTCCCCGATCTTGTTGGGGTCGGTCACGGTGGCAAGGTGTTTGACCTGGGGGTGCTCGAGCGCGCCAACCAAATCGTTCGCCGGATTGCTCTGCGCCCGCCCTGTGGCGATGGCGTATCGAAAGACGCGACCTGCGAAGGACCGAGCCCGATGCGCCGTCT
>CALMYW010000226.1 GCA_937873665.1 uncultured Sphingorhabdus sp. | reverse complement strand
GGTCCGCCTCGGACCGCCCACAAGCCGCCAGCATGTGTGCGAATGTTGGCAATGGCCTCTTGGGCAACGCGAAACAGCGCGGTTTCCAATTGGGGCGGCAGTCGCGCCGGATCCGAGGGGAGCAGGATCGTCACGTCATAGCCGCTCGCTGCCAACCCATCCGCCATGGCTTGTAACGCGGCCGCAAGTCCGAGATCGTCAAGAAGAGTGGGGCGCAGTCCCGCGATGACCGCGCGGAGTTCCTTCAGGAGATCGCGAGCGATCACCGCAAGTTGACCGCGTTCGTCCGACGTCAGGCCCTTCACCATACCCGCGCCGCCGCCTTCCAGCATCCGGGCAAGAGCCGTCGCAGTCTGGGCGACCCCGTCGTGAAGGGCTTGCGAGATACGGCGTCGCTCGTCCTCCTGGGCGACGAATATCCGGCCTACCAGAAATTCAAGCCGCTGCTCGCGCTCTTGCAGCACCTGAAGGAGCTCCGATCGTTCCCGCTCCCGCTCGAGGCGATCGATGGTCACCCCAAACAGATTGAGGCAGAGATCGAAGGTCTCGCGATCCTCCTTGTCGGTGATGGTATCAACGGCAGCGTACCCGTCGATCAGTATCCGCGCCACCACCCTCCCTTCGCTACCGGGACCGTGGATCGCAATCCCGCCTTCTCGCCCTGGACGTTCGATCCGGCCCGAAGTGCTGCCGAGGAAGAGCCCAAGATTCCTGGCGCAGCGCTGAAGCGTTTCGTCGAAGGAGCTGGGCCGGGCGACTGCGAGTTCCTGACCGATCGACGACAGGAGGCGCAGGCGCGCGGCACGTGCTTCTGCTGCGCGATACAGATCGCGGAGCTCCGCAACCGTGTCGGCCTCTGGCGGCAGGGCGGTAAGCACGCTCTTCATGGGGCCGTTTTTAGCGCGCTGATCCGAAAAGGCATAGGCCATGTGGCCTAGGCCGAAGCGCTGGCCACCCGGCTGATTTGAGCGCGGCACCCATCCCCTATCTCGGCTTCATCGGGAGTGAACCCATCGGAATTCGCATGAGCATCCGGGAACTTCCGGGTCCTCGTTTGATCAACTGGAGAACTGTCATGAAGTCATTCCGCATCAAATCCCTTGCACTGCTTGCGGCGCTTCCGTTTGCGGGTCTGGCTGCCCCGGCTGCGGCTGCAGGCAATGCCGGCGTCACCACCGCGACCTATGCGCCCATCACCCCTGCCGAAGTGCAGGCCGCCCAGCGTGGATGGTGCGATGCGCTGGTCGCGATCTCGACCGAAGCTGACACCAAGGGCCATGCGGCGGCCAAGGCGCTTGCCGGGCAGGTGCTCGATACCGCCTATGCCTACAACATGGGGCCGGTGCTGTTCAAACCGACCCTGACCGTCGCTCCGCAGACCTTCCGCACGACCCGTGACGGCGCTCTGGCCTACTTCGTCGGCAGCGACCCGAATTATGTCAACGACGGTGGCTTTGCCCTGAAGCACTGGCGCAAGTGCCAGAGCGACAATGCCGGGATCGTGATTACCGGCAACAGCGCGATATCGATGGGCAATGTCTCGCTCTGGGATAGCAAGGGCGCACTGACCAAGGTGGACAAGACCTGGGGCTACGTACGCGGCGACGATGGCAAGCTGCGCATCGTGCTGCACCACAGCTCGCTGCCCTACTCGCCCAAGTAATTCTTCGCGTCAGGTGGCTGTTGGCAGGCCCGCCGCAGCCACCTCCCTCCAGATCAAGGATCGAACCAGTGAGAAAGTTGCTTACCGCGTCTGCCGCAATGGCCGCTGCCGCAATCTCCATGCCCGCGCTGGCCGGCAGCCCGACCGGCAATATCCAGGTCAAGGCTTTCGCCACCGGCGTGTTGCCGGACGGCAAGATCACCTCGGTCACGACTGACCGGATCGGCTTGCCAGCCACCGCCCAGACGAAGGCAAGCGATACGGTCGTCCCGACCGTCGCTATCGAGTACTTCGTCAGCCCGTCCTTTTCGGTCGAGACGATCTGCTGCGTCACCCCGCATAGCGTGACCGGACAGGGCGGACTGAATGGTGCCAAGCTCATCAAGAACGCGGTCATTCTGCCGGCGACGATCACGGCCAAGTACCACCTGGATACGGGCACGGCGATCAAGCCCTATGTGGGCGCCGGCCCTGCGCATTTCTTCATCTTCAGTGAGGATGTCGATAGCAGCGCCGCCGCCCTCGGCGCCAACAGCGTCAACCTTTCCAACGATTGGGGCGTGGCATTGCAGGCCGGGGTGGACGTGAAGCTCAACGAGCGCGGGCTCGGTCTCAGCATCGATGCCAAGCGGTATTTCATCGACACCACCGCGACGTTCCGTGCTGGAAACATCACCGCCCTCCAGACACGTCACAAGCTCGATCCCTGGGTGGTGAGCGGCGGTCTGGCTTACCGCTTCTGATCCGATGGCCACGACCTTGATCAAGTCCATCGCCGTCGCGGCCGTCGCATTTGCGGCGGCCGCTCCGGCCTTTGCCGCCGAAGAGGACACCCAGATCTGGACTGCGTTGAACGTTTCGACGGAGATCGGGTCGCGCGGGGTCTTGTCGATGGAGAGTCAGTTGCGCCTGACCGACGATGCGTCCCGCGCGGGTCAGTACTTGGTGCGCCCCAGCATCGGCCTGAAACTCGATGCGACCACAACCGTCTCGCTCGGCTATGCCTATGTGCATACTGATCCGGCTGGTCCGGCAGAGAGCGATGAACATCGCATCTGGCAGCAGTTGTCCTATCGTTTGGCAGGCGATGGCAAGGGCGTCACGCTCACCGGGCGCTCACGGCTCGAACAACGCTGGGTGGAAGGCGCACCGGACATGGGTTGGCGCTTTCGCCAGCAGTTGCGACTGACGGCGCCGCTGGCCGGCAGGGTCCGCGCGTTCGCTTCGAGCGAGGCCTTCTTCGCGCTCGACGATACCAGTTGGGGTCAAACGGGTGGCTTCGATCGCTGGCGGAACTCGGCAGGCCTAGCCGTGCCGGTCGGCCGGTCGATCACGGTAGAACCCGGCTACACCAATCAGTGGATTCCACGGGTTGGCCAGGACCGGGTTCACCATATCGCGAACATCAACATATCGACGAAGTTCTGATCCAGGAACACTTCTGAAGGCCCGCTCCATGAAAACGACACCCCTATTGCTTGCCATGCTGGCCTTCATGGGCACCACTTCCGCGAGGGCCGACCCGGCCATGCGCCTGCCCGATGCACTGACGCGGGTCTCTCCAGCGGACTTCGCCAGCCGGACCATGATCGACGAAGACCCGCTGGAAAACCGCGCAGTCCTGTCCACACAGCGCTCGGGCAAGCGCGAGGGGCCGGCCAGAGGCGCCTGGATTACCGAGGCCCACGCCCGGATTGTGCTGGATCATGCAAGCGGACTGCCAGCTTGGCAGGTCTCGCACGACCTGGCCTATGTTGGCCCCCGCAAAGACATCACTGCCGTTCACTATCTGGTCAATGGTCAATGGCATCGCACAGAGCCGCGGGTCGTTGAACACTGGCTGGATCATTGCCCGGCAACGGACATGCCAGGACAATGCAACCAGGTGACCCGGATCGTGTTCGATCTGCCCGAAGAACATGCGCTTGCAGTCGCTGCGAAACATGCGCGTGACGCGCGGCAGTCATGGCTCATCCGCTTCAAGGACAGCAATGGCGAGAGCATCACGGTCGGCTTCGCGCCGGTCGAATTGGCGGGTCTCGAACAGGCATTCGCCGACTGGCGGCAGAAGTTCAGGTAATCCTGGAGGCGTCAGTCTGATGCGAAGCGCTCCCGGCTCAGCAACAGACCTTCGGTATTCCGCAGCAAGGACGGGAACTGAACATGCATCATGACCACGGGGCCGATTACCTCGGCGATGCATAGAAATGGCGACCGGATGTGCGGGCTTGCCCAGGTTCAGTCGGCGCGATCGGCAATCAGTTTCAAGCCCGCAATGTCGGCAAGCTCGATCTTTCCGTACCCAACCCTGATCAAACCGGCCCGTTCGAAGTTTGATAGATGGTGGTTGATGGTCTTGCGCGTCAGGCCCATCATTTCGCCTAACAGTTCCTGACTGA
>CALMYW010000225.1 GCA_937873665.1 uncultured Sphingorhabdus sp. | reverse complement strand
CCATTATCGGACAGTGTTTGCGGTGTATAAGCTGAGTATACTTTTTGAGCCAAAGGTATATTATGCGGGGCCATGCCCCCTGCCCCATCAGACTGGCGCCTGGCGCTCGCGCGGATCGAGGGCGCGCTGCCGTTCCTGTCGGAGAGCCTAGCACAAGCCCTCGCTCAGCGCTGCCTCAGGCGGCTGTGGGCCGTGCATATCCGCGATTATTCATTCGAAAACATGGGCCTGGAGCACAACCCGGGCTTGGACGCCGGCGAGCTGATGCGCAGCTGGTATGCCGACGAGCGACGGGATTTTCTGTCATGGGTGAGCCGGCGCGGGCCCCCTCCCCTTGCCCATGCCTCGCAGCGCGCCATGGCGGCCAAGGGCGTGAGCGAGAGGTTCACTGAGGCCTATGGTCCCGCCGATCGCGCGCTCGAGCGCCTCGACGCGCTGCTGCCCGCGCACGACCCCATTGCCACGCTCGCTACGCTCGTTGAACAACTGCGGACCGAGGAGATCGACTTTCTTGAGGGCGGGACCGAGGTCCATGAGTTTGCGGGGGCAACGTTCGACCGCCCTGCCCCACGCGGCGCCGCTTGGGCGGCCTCGCTCGCCGTCGCCATGCGACCGCAGCTGTTTGGACTCGGCGCTGCGCCGCTGGCGCTCGCCGGGCTGATGCCGCGCTCGGTGTTCCGCTCCGAGCCCGAGGATCCGATTCCAGCGCTGCTGGGCTCTGCCGTGGCGACAGCAGCGCGTTGGGGGCAAGACGACCTGGAAACGCTCCACAGGGGTCTGGAATACGGTCAGGAGTGTCTGGCGGGTCGCTATGCCTCCTCGCACGCCCCTGCGGCCTGGACATTGCTTCTGGGGCTCGGCCCCCTCACCCGTGCCGATCTGGCTCGTGGGCTCAAGGTGACCCCACGAACTGCTTCGCAGATAGCACTGGCTCTTGAACAGGCGGGGCTGATTGCGCCGCCTACCCAAGAGCGACCGTTGCAACCCGTAATGCCGCGACGCTGAGATGGCCTGAAGATGTCCGACGTAGCGCCGACTCCTCCCCTCTTGTGAATCTTCATCAAGAAATCCAAATTCAAACATCATGTTGATGTTAGACGGTTTATATGAATCTTTAGAAGGTTAAGCCCTTTGGTTTGGAGCGTAGACCAGCTTGAATCCACGAGTCGCTTGTTGAGGGCCGTTCCCGGAGGATCGATGATCGGTTCCTGAAATGTCGGGCATTCCGTTCCCGATGTATCGTTGGATCGTTCCTCTTGTGTCGACTGTTGTTCCTGAAAGGTCGAAGGCGCAGGATTATCCGCTGTTTGAGCGAGTCATTTGAATCAGTTTGTAAGGCGGGATTCGGAAAGAGGTTCAATTGGCTGCCTGAGGTGTTGAGCGAGCCAGTCGGCAGGATTGGCGTCCGCGTGCAACACGACACAATGGGAACGGCGTCGAGGTTTTGGATGTTCGTGGCTTTGGAGCTTATGAGAAAGCG
Organism: uncultured Sphingorhabdus sp.; assembly: GCA_937873665.1. The sequence goes on along the minus strand of CALMYW010000225.1, from coordinate 7,312 downwards.
GAGGATGTGTGATGCCCTCTTGTGTCACTTGCCACGCGCAGATTGGCGCGTCGCCAGAGCATCAACCTCCCCGTAGCTCGTGCCGGTGCTTTTCATGCCAGCGCCGAACATAGCCGATAAATGCCCTTTGCCAGTTGGCAGGCGTGCGGGAGGAATCCGCGTTTACCCAGGCTTCAAACTCCGCATGCAGGTTGTAGAGGTCCCAGCCCGGGCATTCTGATCGCAGTAGAGTAAGGGTCTCGTCGGTCATAAAGCCGCGCGTGGCCTTGTCGCTTAGTCCGACTACGGCTTTGTTGATGAGCGAAGTAGCGTCAAATTTTGCTGCGGGCGAATTAGCGGTAGTGGCCTGTACCGGCTTGCTTTCGTCTGAAGGTTTCCTGGAGGAAACTTTTAAGGGCAACGATGGATTGGCTAATCCGGATTGGTTCTGTGGCAGCTTTCCTTGGATCAAGCGGGGCTCAGCGGCGCCATCATCACGACGCATGCGTAGCATCGGCTCTTTGCGACCCTCGCTATCCTCAATGGACAGCTGGTAGCCCGGCAATGCGTTCTTTGCAGCGATCTTGATGATCTCGAACTTGAAGCGACGATAGGGGCCCTCAGCTCCGCTCTTTTCAAACAGAGTGGGCATGGAAATTGCGAAGCCCCCCTCCCCTGCCCCACCGGCATGCTTCCTCGCGACGCGGTAAAGCCAGCGCTCGCGGCCGCCAGTGATGTCGAAATAAGCGCGGTCGATAGACAGCACCCCGCCCTTCATCAGCACGCCTTCCCAGAACCAGTTGCTGAGTTCCAGAGTCATTCCCCTGGATCGCTCGGTACGCTCGTCGACCAATTGGGTCCAGCCATCGAGCCAGCTGAAAGTGGCCTCTCTGCGATTCTCAGCGCGGATATTGGTCTTGACAGTAGTAGACACAAGTCGATCCAGTGCCTGGCCAAGCAGCTCATAAGCCCGTCCCGTAGTGGGGCGTCCAATGGCGCGCAACAAATCGTATGGCATGATATGAAGCGTGCGAGGAATGTCGTTCAGCCCGCGTCGCTGCATGTCGGCCAGCATCGAGGCGCAGTAAATCAGGATGTCGGCGTCCCAGATAGTTGCCATGCCAAATTGCGGGTTGGACGAGACGTTGACCCATAGTTTGCCATCGGGCGACGTGTAATCAATCGCCTTTACCCGCTTGGTCTTGGCCAGTGAGAAGAACGGACGCTCCATCATCTCGCGCTGATCGCGCAGTGGGAGGTCGGCGAGATACGGCAAAAACAGATCGAACTGTTCGTTGATTGCGCGCTTGGCGGCCCGTGTTTCAGGAGTGCTCGTAGCGCTCATCGGGAAGTTTCCTCAAGGAAACATTTCGCCCCATCCAGACAGAAGTTTCCTCGAGGAAACTCTCCTACAAGGGCCCCAAGCGAGCTCAAGCTAGCGAAACCCCGTTCTGCCGCAATGTCTCCAGCACGGTTTGCAAAGCCTTCTGCAACTGCTCGTCACTGGCACCGCCACCTGTAGGCAAATGGAGAGTTACACCCTGACGAGTAACGGATTTGACCGCTAGGATCGGTCGGCCAAACTGCCCTGCAATTTCAATCCGCGTATCGGCCACTCGAGCTTTAGGGGCGCTCGACGCGTCCATCAGGCGCTTGAGGACAACAGCACCAGCAAGCGGTGGGGAAGCAATGGCAGAGGCCGCCGCGTTCGAAGTGGCAATGGCACCCGCTTCGGCAACGATTGCCTGGGCGCGATTATGGTCGTCCAACGCACTCGCTAGAGCATAAGCGGGATTCAGTGTCAGTTCGCTTAGATCAGAGAACGCAGACAGCACGGTGTCCGGAATTGTGGCGGCCTTGAGCATTTTGGACAACCAGCCCTTGGACAGCTTCAAGCGTTCGGCCATGCGCACCGCCTTGCCGCCATAATGGGCTTCAAGCGCCGCAGCATAGTTGCGCGCTCGCTCGATATCCGAGACATCCTTGCGCGCGCGGTTCTCAATGTCGGCGAGACGGAAAGCTGCCTCGTCATCCAGATCGGCGACCTGGGCGAGCAGCTTCATTTCCGGATAAGAGTTGGCGCGCAGCCACGAGATCGCAAAATGCCGCCGGGTGCCCGCGATCACCTCATAGTCATAGTCGGGATCACCGCTGACATGGCGCACCACGACAGGAACCTTCTGACCACCCTCGGCGAGGATTGAGTCGATCAGATCTTGCACCGCCTCAACCGAGAGACGCTCCTGAATTCGAGCATTACCAGCCCAGAGGCGCACCCTGGCCGGATTGATCAGAAGCTGGGTGACCTGCCGAACCTCACCCGATGCCGCGCGCGCAAGTGCATTCTCTCGGCCAAGTAGACTCAAGCCGGCCCTGTTGCTGGCACGCGCTGGTCCGGCAATGTGCGGGGCAGGGGAGGGGTCATCTTCAACTACCAAGGGAATCGCCGGGCTTTCCGCGGGAGCGGGTGCCTCATCGGCAAGGAGACCGGCCAGATAATCGCTTTGCTTGCGGGCCATCAGACAAACTCCCCCATCCAGCGTTCCCGAAAGATAGTCGAACATAACATGAACATCAATTCCCGAGCAGGCATCCTATCCATTGACCACTGCCTCCTCGCTCGCGGGCGCCGCTATACCCCAGCCGCGCCGCACCATGGCTTCCACCTGGCCCAGGGCTTCGTCGAGGTTGGCCCGGCAGCGTTTGTGGGTGCGCGGTGTGCCGATAGGGCGCTCAAGCTCGTACACGGTCATCATGCGTAAAGCCGCATGGCTGATTTCTGCGCTTTCAAGGATCGGGACTGGCAAAAGCGCAGGACCGAACGTCTGTTCCATGATTTGCCGCACCATGGCGTGACTGGGATCATTGGAATCGAATTTGGAACAGATCAGCCGAATAAAATCATACTCAACTTCGATTCCCGCCTGCGCGAGCTGCGAGGTCACCTGATCCATCATCGAGAGGAACTGAACCGTGGAACAGAAATCGGGCGTCGTCGCTGCCATTGGTACCAGCAAAGCATTGGCCGCCTGCATCACCGCTAGGCTGATCGTGCCGAGGGCAGGGGGAGGATCGAGGATGACGATGTCATAGTCGCGCGCGAGATCCTGCAAACCGCGTTTCAGCTTGCGAAAGCGCGATGCGAGGACCGAGCCGCCGTCTGCCCCGGATGCCGCGAGCTCATATTCCACGTCGAACAATTCCAGGTTTGACGGAATCAGGTCGACGTTCGGCCACGGGGTCTTCTGGACGGCATAGAGCAGGTCAGTCTGTGTCGGATCGATCGACAAATAGGGGTAAAGCGTCTGCTCGCGGGCTATGTTGAAATGCGGATTAAAGCCGAACAGCGTCGTAGTCGTCGCTTGGCTGTCGCAGTCGACCACAAGCACCCGATAGCCTTGAACGCCGAAGTAGTGCGCAAGATGTGTCGTGACAGTCGACTTGCCGACACCACCTTTGAAATTCTGCACAGCAATGATTGCAGGTCGGTCGAGTGGCGCTCGGGCAGGCGAAGCACCCAGAACATCGCGCATATTGAGAAGTGCTTCGATCGAATAGCCCGGTCGGCGACCATTTTCGGTGGGCGGGGGAGGCGGTAGTCGACCGTCGTCCTCGGCCATCCGGATGCGATTGGTCGAACAGCCAAGTAGTGCTGCAGCTTCGGCGATGCCATAGCGCACAGAAAGCGCCTTGCGACTCTCGGGAAGGAACGCCTGTCGCCGCAGCCGCTCGATCATCTTTTCGCCAGCCTCAGCCATTTCGGCAATGCGGGAGACTTCTGAATTCATAACTGCCCCGATGCGCGCGAATGAATGTTTTTGTGCATATAGCAAGTCAAATTCATTCAGTCCAGCGCGGGGAAGTTTGAACTAGAAGCCGCCGTTGCGTCGATCTTGGCACGCGGGGAGGGGAGGGGGACTGAGCTCGATGCCCATGTCCCTTGTTCGCAACAGACCCACAGCTGAGCTCCGGTCCCTGGTCCACCGTCTTGGCGGTACCTGGTCCGGCGACACCGCCATGTGCGCTTGCCCGGCCCATGCCGACAGAACCCCGTCGCTGTCGGTCCGCCAGGGGGACCGAGGCATACTCGTCACCTGCCATGCGGGCTGCGATGCCAGAGACGTTCTGCGCGAACTTGCACGCATCGAGCACCTGCCAGACTTTCGTCGTGCTATCGTTGAGAAAGCAACGGGTGGTCCCGGCGAAGCCCATCTCGCCATCTGGCGCGCGGCCAATGCCATCGAGGGAACGCTCGCCGAGCGTTACATCCGCGACACACGTGGCATCTGGGCGCCGCTCAGCGATGTCCGATTCCACCCACAATGTCCGCGAGGGCAGGGGGCCTTTGCCAGATTCGAGCCCGCGCTCTTGGTCGCCATGCACAAGCTTGGCGAAATCGCCGCGATCCAGCGGATATTCCTCGATCCCGGCACGGCCAACTGGACTGAAAAGCTCTGTCTCGGGCAGGCAATTGGGGCGGCCTGGACCAATGGGCCTCCCGCTCGAACCATTGGCCTGTGCGAAGGGTTCGAGACGGCTGCCGCCTACATGTCGCTGACCGGCATTCAGGCCTGGGCGACCATGGGGGCCAAACGGTTCCACCAACTGACCATACCATCAGATGTCGAGACGCTGATCCTGCTTGCCGACAACGACACCGAAGGCCGGCGTGCCCGTGATCGTGCCTGGGAGGCATACAAACGCCCGGGCCTCACCATCGAGACCGAATGGCCACCGGGCGGCATGAACGACTGGGCGCAGCTCCTGAAGCGGTGAGGGGAGGGGGGACGAAGGGATGCGGTCGTTGTTGGCCGTTCCCGGGAGAATTCCATGACCTCTACGATTTCGCGTTCCGCCGCGATCCTTGCTGCCGCCCAGACCCTTGCCGCCAAGATACTCCTCGCCATTCCGGTCGACCGTGCCGCGCTCACCCAGGCCATGACCGAGGCCGCCGGCGGCAGCGATGCAGATGGCTTTTGGCAGCAGCGCGACAGTTTCGAGGCGCTTGAGGCGGCGATTACGCTGACTGCGCACGAACTTACCTCAAGATGCGACGGCGCATCGGCAATCCGGACACTGGAAGCGATCACGCGCGAGCTTCCTACCCATACCGTGCGCAGCGAGGACCAGATCGAGTATCAGCAGTTCTCGACCCCGCCCGCACTCGCCATGCTCGCCATCCAGCTGGCGCGGTTGACATCTGAGGACGTGTTCCTCGAGCCGAGCGCTGGCACCGGGATCATCGCCTCATTGGCACGCCCGCATGTCGCCACCACCCTGGTCAACGAACTCGAACCTACGCGCGTCGGGATCCTGGAAGGTCTGTTCCCGGCTCTGCCCGTCACCCGGCACGACGGGGCCAAGATCAGCGCGCTGCTATCAGGGATGACGCGTCCGAGCGCTATCATCATGAACCCGCCGTTCTCAATCTCGCAATCGCGTGGGCAAGACGCCAACACGGCGGCACGGCACCTGCGATCAGCGCTCGACCATCTGCTGCCCGGCGGGCGCGTCGTCGCGATCATGCCTGACTGGTTCACACCGTCTGCCAAATACGCACATGCTTTTCGCCATACCCTAGAAGGCGCGCGGATTGTCCTCTCACTGCGCCTCGATAAGGGCGCCTATGCCAAACACGGCACCTCTATCGCGGTCCGGGTGTTCGTGATCGACAAGGTTGCGGGCGACATATCGGTCTCGACCATCAACCGGCAAAGCCCGCTCGAACTCTACGAGGCAATTCCCGTCATCCCGCCGCGTGCTTCGCTGCGCGAATCCACGCCGCCCTCAGTCCCCCGCGCCGGCAAGCTGAGCTTCTTCCGGGCGGTGAAAAGCGGGCCTGCGCGCCCTGTCGTGATCCGGTCCCCGCAAACCAACGAGGTTAAACCCGTTGCCTATATGGTTCTCGATGAGCCGGCCCCAATGGGCGAGCAGCGCGGTGTCTATGCAGATTACCGGCCATCGCGACTGGTTCTGCCCGAAGCAGGCGAGCACCCAACGCACCTCGTCGAATCCGCCGCCATGGCGTCGATCGCTGCGCCCAGACCGCAATATGTGCCCAATCTGCCCGAGCGCACCGTCACCGCGCGCCTGCTGTCAGCCGCACAGCTTGAAACCGTGATCTATGCAGGCGAGGCCTGGTCGCGCGAGCTGCATGGACGCTTCACCCATCCGCCCAGCGAAGTTGCGCTCAAGGAGGACCCAGATGGCGAGGCCTACCGCACTGGTTTCTTCCTCGGTGACGGCACCGGGGCGGGGAAGGGGCGACAGGCGGCAGCCTGCATTCTCGACCAGTGGTTGCGCGGTAATCGCCGTCATATCTGGATCAGTAAGAATGCGCCGCTGCTCGAAGACGCCCAGCGCGACTGGACAGCAATCGGTGGTCTGCCTGCCGACATTCTTGAACTGTCGCGCTGGAAGATTGGCGAAGAGATCACCGCGCCTGAGGGCATCCTGTTCGTTCCCTATGGCACGCTGCGTTCGTCCCGTGTCGAAGACACGCGCCTTGATCAGATCGTGCGCTGGGCCGGATCCGACTTCGAGGGCGTCATCGTGTTTGACGAAGCCCATGAAATGGGCGGTGTGGCGGGCGGGGAAGGGGCCCTGGGGCAGAAGGAGGGTTCATTGCAGGGCATTGCCGGGGTGCTGCTGCAAAACACCCTCCCGCGCGCCCGTGTGCTCTATGCCTCGGCCACCGGGGCTTCCGATGTCAACAACCTCGCCTATGCGGTGCGGCTTGGCCTGTGGGGGCCGGGCACGGCTTTTGCGGGCCGTGAGCAGTTCATCAGCGAAATCCGCGATGGCGGTATCGCCGCGATGGAGCTGGTAGCCCGCGATCTTAAGGCCTCGGGGCTCTATCTTTCGCGCGCGCTGAGCTTTGGGGGCATCGAATACGACATCCTGCGCCACGAACTCACGGCCCAGCAGATTGCCATCTATGACAAGTATGCAGAGGCTTGGACCATCATCCACCAGCACCTCGAGGACGCGCTGGAACTGACCGGCGTGGTCGACCCATTGGAGAACCGCACGCTCAACAGCGGTGCCAAGGCTGCTGCGCGCAGCCGGTTCGAGGGCACCAAGCAGCGGTTCTTTGCCCAGGTACTGCTCTCGCTCAAATTGCCTTCAATCTATCCGGCGGTCGATGAGCATCTGGCAGCGGGCGAAAGCGTCGTCGTCCAGCTTGTCAGCACCGCGGAATCGATCCTCAACCGGCGGCTTAATGAGCTCGATCCCGAGGAACGCGAGGCGCTCGATCTGGACCTGTCACCCCGTGAGGCCATTGCCGATTACCTCACCCGCGCGTTCCCGACCAGGCAGATGGAGGAATATG
>CALMYW010000224.1 GCA_937873665.1 uncultured Sphingorhabdus sp. | reverse complement strand
CAGTGCTAGCTTTTCGTACCGTCACTTATTGCACTGAAAACGAGGAGACCCCATTGAGGCACGCATGCTCGTTACCGGCGCGCTCGATCCGAAGATGCTCAGTCTGCAGGAGCAGATGCGCGAGCATGGCATGTACCCCTCGTGCTTCGATGTGAAGACCTCGCAGTTGATGCTTTTCGGCATGCTGCTGATGGACCTCAGCGACGCTGCCATCATGCACGGCATCGCGGCGCGGAAGGCTGGCGCCAGCTGGGAGGAGATGCAAGCGGTTGTCAGTCTGTGCTTTTTGTTCCGTGGCCTGTCTGCGGCTAATCGCGGCGCCGAAGTGCTGGCCAACATTTGCGACCGCGAAAGCAAGGCGACCTCATGAGCTCTACGCCAAATCCCGAACTCGGCCATCGCATTCGGGCGGCCGGCTTCGACACCAACTACCACGACCAAGGGAATGGCCATCCAGTGGTGATGATTCACGGCTCCGGCCCGGGTGTGACCGCCTGGGCCAACTGGAGACTGAACATCGGGCCCTTGTCGAAACAGGCCCGCGTGCTGGCTCCGGACATGGTCGGCTTCGGCTACACAGACGCACCCGCCGGGACGCGCTACGGGCTCGACACGTGGGTTGAGCACCTGGTGGGATTCCTGGACGCCTTGGAGCTGGACTCCGTCGATCTCGTGGGCAATTCCTTTGGCGGTGGGCTCGCCCTCGCCATTGCCGCCAGCCGGCCCGAGCGCGTGCGCAAGTTGGTACTGATGGGCAGCGTGGGCATCGACTTTCCGCTGACGCCCGGTCTGGATGCCGTGTGGGGCTATACACCTTCCATAGAGAACATGAAGGGCCTGCTCGACGTCTTTGCGCATGATCGCAAGCTCGTCAACGACGAGCTCGCAGAGCTTCGCTACCGCGCCAGCACACGCGAAGGCGTTCAGGAGCGCTTCGCGCAAATGTTCTCTCCCGCCCCGCGCCAGCAGTACATCCAGGCGATGACCACGCCGGAGCACAAGATCCGCGCGCTACCGCACGAGACGCTGGTAGTCCACGGCCGCGAAGACAAGGTCATTCCACTGTCGAACGCGCTGACCCTGGCAAGCCTGATCCCTCGCGCGCAGCTGCATGTGTATCCGCATTGCGGGCATTGGACCCAGATCGAATGGGCCTCGTCTTTCAATGACATGGTCGGCCGTTTCCTCGCCAACGACTGAAACCGGAGTGGTCCTTGCACAAGCCACGTCCTGCTTTTTCTTTTAGATAACACGTCAATGAAAACTCTTCTCCCTGTCGAACGCCCCGACGCGTCGTCGACTACAACGTGAAGGTTCGAGTGAAGGCCGACGGCATCGCCAACGCCAACGCCAACGCCAACGCCAACGCCAACGCCAGGATGAGCATGAACCCTTCGACGAGATCGCTGTCGAAGAAGCGGTCCGCTTGAAGGAGAAGGGCATGGTCGTCTAGGTCATTACTGTCTCCTGTTGCGATGCCTAGTGCAAGGAGACGCTGCGCACGACCATGGCCAGCGGTGCCGATCGGGGCAATCTGGCCGAGACCACCGAAGAGCCGCGCCCCCCTATGCCCAGCAGTTGGTTCATACGCAACTTGAGTACCGACCGGCGAGCCGGTTCGCCCTCCGACAGCAAGCAGAATTTGATGCCTCGGTCACGTCACCGAAATGAACGGTCACGCTCGCGAAACCAGCTGTCTCCATGCCGAAAACACCAGTCACGCTCTTCCGCAATACGCGACACAAGGTTCATGTCCATCGACGATGCCCGCCGAATTAGGCCGGCTCATAGCGTCGGATACGACGGTCGGCGTGGACCGGACGAGAACGTGTTGCGAGTTCACGGAATCGACGAGCACGGCTCCGCTGACACGAACGAATCAGGGCGCGATAAGTGGCACACTCGTCGCTCGCTGGACCATGTCAAACGAGACACCGGGTGCAAGATCGATGACATGCATGCGGTCATGCCGTCGTTCCAGGACGGCCAAATCGGTGTAGACACGCGTCACGACGCACAGACCGGTCAGTGGCAGCGTGCACTGCGGCAGTATTTTGTGCCCCCCGTCTTTTGTAGTGTGGTCCATGATGACGTACACCCGCTTGGCCCCAACCGCCAAATCCATCGCACCGCCTACGGCCGGCGGAATGCCCGGTCTGCCCAGGGACCAGTTCGCCAGATCCCCGCTGCCCGATACCTGGAAGGCGCCCAAGATGCACAGGTCGAGATGCCCTCCACGCATCATCGCGAACGATGTGGTGTGCTCGAAGTAGGACGCCCCTAAACGTGCGGTGACAGGCTTCTTGCCTGCATTGACAAGGTCGGTGTCGATGTCATCTCCGCGCGCCAGGGGTCCCATGCCGAGGATGCCGTTCTCGCTCTGCAAGATGATGTCATCGTCTTCGCGCAAGTTCTCGCAGACCATTTCCGGCATTCCGATTCCGATGTTCACATACCATCCGGGCTCGATGTCTCGCGCGAGCCGTTGAGCCATCTCCTGGGTTGTCCATTTGTTCATACGGCTCCTCAGCTTGAATACAGTGGATGACTGACTTCTACGACTCGGGAAACAAAAATCCCGGGTGTGACGACATGCTCCGGATCGATACTTCCAAGAGGGACGATGCGGGCAACCTGCACGATCGTGGTGGTAGCCGCGGCACACATCACAGGGCCAAAATTGCGCGCCGTCTTGCGGTACGTCAAATTGCCCCAGCGATCGGCAGCGTCGGCCTGGATCAGCGCGAACTCGGCGGGCAACGGTGTTTCGAAAAGGAACTCCCTACCGTTTATCACTTCCGTGCGCTTGCCCTGCGCGATTGGCGTCCCTACCCCAGTAGGCGTGAAAAATCCTCCGAGGCCCGCTCCTGCACACCGCAGGCGTTCAGCCAACGTTCCCTGCGGTACCAGTTCCAGCTCAATCTCCTTGGCGGCATAGAGGCTGTCGAAAACATGGGAGTTTGCGGTTTTGGGGAACGAGCAGATGATCTTGCGAACCCGCCCGGCTTTGAGAAGTGCAGCGAGACCGTTCTCTCCGTTACCCGCATTGTTGTTGACGATCGTGAGGTCGCGAGCTCCTTGATCGATCAGCGCATGAATCAGATCGGTAGGATGGCCGGCGCCCCCGAAACCGGACACAAGCACTGTGCATCCATCGCGGATATCGGCGATTGCCGTCGCGATATCTGGGCATATTTTGTTCATGGGCATACTTCTTTGGGTGCCGAACGTTGATTCGCTTTCACAGGACGTCCGAAGTGGAGAGAACGGCCGTGGACTGGGCGGCGGCGGAAACGCCGCCGTTGCCGTGGACCAGTGCGGTCCGGGCCTTGCTAAGCTGTCGCTCGCCACAGTCGCCTCTTAACTGCCGCACTGCTTCGATCACCGCGAACGCGCCGTACATGTTGGGATGAACGCAGGAGAGTCCGCCGCCGTTGGTGTTCACGGCCAAGCGTCCGCCTGGCGCAATTGCGCCGTTTTCCACAAAGGCGCCGCCTTCGCCTTTTTTGCAGAATCCCAGATCCTCCAGAAGCATGATCGTGTTGATAGTGAACGCGTCGTAGAGCTGGACCATGTCCATGTCCGCGGTTGTCAGGCCCGCCTGAGCCAAGGCTTTCGGGCCGGATTCGGATGCGGGCGTCACCGTCAGATCGTGCATGCCGGAAACCTGGCGATGCCAGACGCTCGTCGCACACGACAGCACGTGAACGGGCTTTTGGGGCAGATCCCGCGCCCTGTCGGAGCGCACCATCACGAAAGCTCCCGCGCCGTCGGTGACAAGGCAGCAGTCATAAACCGTGAATGGGTCGCTGACCATCCGGGCGGAGAGAACGTCCTGCAGGCTCAGCGGGTCCCGCGCGAACGCTTCCGGATTAAGTTGAGCCCAACGTCGGGCAGCCACCGCAACCTCGGCGAGTTGACGCCGGGTCGTTCCATACTCGTGCATGTGCCGCGCGGCAATGAGCGCGTAAGAAGAGGGCGGGTTGAACGGCTCATAAGGTGCTTCATATGGCAGCGGGTCTAGAAGCGCCCTTGCATCCGCACGCTCGCGCCGGGGAACCCTTGTTGATCGCTGAGTGCTTCCGTAACACACGAGTACCGCATTACATTGCCCGCTCATCAAGGCTCTTGCAGCTGGCAGCATATGACCGATGAACGATGTCCCTCCTATGTTGGTTCCATCGACATAGGAAGGACGGACATTGAGATACTCGACGACGTTCAAGGGCCACAATGCAGCGCTGAGGTTGGCGGTGGCAATGCCGTCGATGTCCGACATCTTCAGACCCGCATCGTGCACGGCGGACCGCGCTGCCTTTGCCAGTATTTCCATGTCAGTAAAGCCGGACGCATCTCCGCACCCCGCTGTCCCGACACCGGAGATCGCGACCGCGCCGCGAAGAAGGGATTCGTTCATGCGGCCTCCGGCGAGGTCAGGAAGACGACCAGAGGCTTACCGCCCTGTTCGATGATCCGTGCGTGCACACGCATCCCGATCTTCACGTCGTCGGGCGCAATGCCGTCCACACGGCCCATCATGCGGACCCCTTCGTCCAGATCAACCAGGGAAATGTTGTATGGCCGGTCTGGCTTCGTACGCAACGTCGTCACCGAGTGCACGGTCCCGGCACCTGACGCCTGCTCCCACGTGAGGGTTTCGTTGTCGCAATGCGGGCAGAACTGCCTGTGGTAGAAAATGGCGCGCTTGCAATTGGCGCAACGTTGAATCATCAGTTTTCCTTGCGTCAGCGCCGCAAAGTAAGTGGCCTCCACGCCGCGCTCAGCCGATTCTTGAAGTTGACTGTTCAATCCCATTTCATTTCTTTCCAAATGCACCGGCTCGCGCCAGTTCGTCAAACTGAGAGCCTTTGATGCTTGCCATCTGCGCTAGGACCTCTTGGCTGTCAGCGCCAAGCTCGTGGCTGTCAATGCCCCGCGGGCCGGCATAGTCGCTGAACCGCAGCGGACTTCCCATGGCCAACATGCGCCCATAGACGGGGTGCTCAGTCCACTTGAGCATCCCGCGTGCATGAAGATGTTCGTCGTTGATGACTTCGTCGAGACTTCTGACCGGAGCGCTGGGAACGCGCGCTGCCACCAGCCGATCGAAGAGCATTTGTTTTGTGAACTTGATGGTCAACTCACCGATCCGCGCGTCGAGCGCAGCGCGGTTTTTGACCCGGCTTGACTTATCCACAAAACGGGGATCGGTCACCAGATCGGGGTACTCAAGGACGTCGCCCAGTGCCAGCCAATGCTGGTCGCTTACAGCCAGGATGGCAACACCGCCGTCCTGTACGGGGTAGACGTTGTAGGGAACGACCAGGAGTCCGCCATGGCTGTTGCCGGTGCGCAAATTCTGTTGCTCCCGACTGTTGTGTAAGCCGAGGTTGGACATGAGGCTGGGAATCAACGCGTCCATCATCGCGACCTCGACACACGAGCCTTCGCCGGTCTGTTGTCGCTTGTAGAGTGCCGTGACGATTGCACCATAAAGGTGGATGCCACCAAAAAAATCGGCGATGGCTGGACCGGCCTTGACCGGCTCCTGGTCCGGGTGCCCGGTGACGCTCAACACGCCCGACATCGCCTGCACCGTGAGGTCCATGGCGGTGAAGTCGCGATAGGCCCCTTCGGCGCCATAACCATTCCCGGACGCAATCACGAGCCGGGGGTTTGTCTGGTGCAGCGTATCGGCGCCAAGATTCAACCTTGCCATAACGCCGGGTGCGTAGTTCTCGACCAGGACATCGGCCTTGCGGACCAGTTCGAGGAGAACCTGACGCCCCACATCAGTCTTGAGATCCAGGACAAGACTTCGTTTGTTCGCGTTGAGAACGGCAAACGGCTCGGTTGTTCCACCCGAATTGGGTCTGCGTCGCAGATGCTCTCCGTCCGGCGGCTCAATTTTTACCACATCGGCGCCAGCCATCGCCATCAGAAAGGTCGCATAAGGTCCGTTGTAAATCTGGGTGAGGTCAAGCACAACTACGCCTTGCAGCGGAGCCCCGGCCGTCCCCGACGTTTCATTTGTCATCTGAATCCTTTTCAATACAGAATCGCGGCAATGCGATTCCGTCTTCCGTCTCGATCTTCAGTCGCAGCGGCGCGTCTCCGTAAAGTTCTTGCGAGGAAGCCAGAACGCTGCTGATAAGTCGGGGACCCTCCTTCAACTCGACCAGCGCCACGTTGTACGGCACCTTATCCTTGAAGGCCTCGTGATACGCGACATGAAAGACGACCCAACTCACCAATTTCCCCGACCCTTCGGCGGGCCGCCAGACGACGCCGGATTTAAGGCAAGTGGGGCATAGCGTTCGAGCGGGAAGCCAGCATGCGCCGCACGACGGACAGCACTGGTACATCAGCTGGCCCATGTGCAATGCATCCCAGTAGGGCTTGTTCGCAGTCGTGATTTCTGGTTGCGGAAGCATCCTGTAACCTCAAGTTCCGAGCAGGAGAGTCGCGTGCGTGTGCATCGCCCCTCCCTGGTTGCTGATCGCGCACAATTTCGCACCGGGCACCTGCAGCGTCGCCGAGCCGCGCATTTGCCGAACACCCTCGTGGATAAGCTGCATGCCAGGCATGCCAGTTTCTGAAAGCAGGCCGCCGCTCGTGTTGACGGGAAGGCGTCCGCCGAACTCGATCTGCCCGTCCCGCACAAAGTCGTAGACGCCGCCCTTGTTGCAGAAGCCATAGTCCTCTAGCGTCATGAGGACGGCGACCGAAAAGCAGTCGTAGATTTGGGCGACGTCGACGTCGATTGGACGCACTCCAGCCATGTCGAATGCCAACCTCGACGAACGCACGGCCTCTGTCGTCGTTAAGCACGCACGGTTCTGTAACTCAACGGATGTATTCCCTCCGCCGAATCCGAGAATGGGAACTGGCGCAGGTACGCGCAGGTCTTTCGCCCTTTGTGCGCTCATGATCACCACCGCGCCGCCCCCGTCGGACACAAGACAGCAGTCGTCACGGTGCAGCGGCTCGATCTGCATGGGAGACGCCAGGTAGTCGTCCATCGTGATAGGCTTGCGCAGCTGCGCATTCGGGTTGGCGGCTCCGTGCCTCCTCGCGGCGATGGCAACTGCGCCGAACGCTTCGGGCGGGGTCGCGTGCTCGATGATGTGCCGCTGATGGATCATGGCGTACCACGCCGCAGCGGAAAACCACCCGTGAGGGGCCTCTGCGCCGCGGGGCCGACCGAAGAAGTCGGCCGCGCCGCTGCGCGGGTTGTCAGCATAGGACACCAAAGCCACTTCGCATTGCCCGGCTTCGATGGCCATGATGGCGAAAGCGATCAAGGTGACGTTGGCAGCGCCCCCTTGGTCCCACGCTCCGCCCCACCGGGGTTGCATGCCCATTGCGTCCGCAACTTTCTGGCCGTAGAGCGATTCTCTTGCGGAGGTCGGCGCCTTCAGCAAAAGCGCGTCAACCTCTTCCTTGCAAATGCCGGCATCTGCAAGTGCCTCCCGGCACGCCATCGCATTCAGGGAAACGGTGTCAAGTCCGAGCTTTCCGAATGCAGTGCTTCCGATTCCAGCAATCACGTAGCGCCCGCTCAAGGCGTTCGCCGTGCTCATGTCGACGTGAAGCGCGCATTGCGCTTTTCTGCAAATGCAGCCGAGCCTTCCTTGAAATCCCCAGTTGCTTGAAGCATGCGATTGACGAACAGTTCCATTCGGAACCCCTCTGCCAAGCTCATCTCGCGGCTTCGCAGCGCCAGCTCTTTGGAAGCTTGAAGAGCGAGTGGCGCGTTGGCACTGATCCTTCGTGCGTATGTCAACGCCGCTTCTTGCAATTGTTCCAGCGGGACGACTTTGTTGACGAACCCCCACCGTTCAGCGGTGGCGGCGTCGAAACGGTCTCCTGTGAGCAGCACCTCCATGGCGATGGCGCGCGGCAGCTGATCCAGTATTCGTTGCGTCCCGCCGTTGCCAGCCACAATGCCCCGCTTGACTTCTGACAGCGCGAAAGTCGCATGCTCAGCGGCCACCCGAACATCGGTTGCCATCAGAAGGGTCATGCCCCCACCGAGGCAATAGCCGTTGACGGCGGCAACGATCGGCTTCCATATCTCCAGCCCCCGATTGAGAAGTTGGTCCTTTTGCGTCAGCCACATCTCGGTGGCGGTTCTTTTGCCGAAAAATGACTTCAGGTCAGCGCCCGAGCTAAATGATTTTTCGCCCGCGCCGGTGATGATGGCAACGCGGATAGCCTGGTCATCTCGCACCCTTGCCCAGGCAAGAGAAAGATCCCGGTAGTGTTCTTCGTCAAATGCGTTGTTTCGTTCCGGGCGATTAAGTGTGATTCGGGCAATGCCGTCTTCCACGATTTCAAAATCAATTGACATACAGATACCTCGATCAGGCAGTGCCTCTGAAGAGTTGACGAGCAAGAACCATCCGGTGAACTTCGGAAGGCCCCTCTCCGATGCGCTTGATGCGGAGTTCCCGATACCAGCGCTCAAGCGGCATTTCTTTGGCAACGCCCATCCCGCCCAAAATCTGAAGGCATCGATCGACCACGCGTCCCGCTGTTTCTGTGGCAACGACCTTGGCTATCGATGCCTCCACCTTGAATGGAAGACCAGCATCGCACTTGCGTGCGGCGTCCTGCGTCAAAAGCCGTGCGGCTCGTAGTTCCATGTCGCTGTCTGCAATCATCCACTGAATGGATTGCTTCTCGCTCAGCGTCGAACCAAATGCCCTCCGATCACGAGCCCAGTCGATCGCAATCTCGAGTGCTTCCTGTGCGATGCCGATGCAACCCGCTGCGTACGGCACACGGCCCTCGACCAACCACCGCTCGCAAAGCGCAAAGCCCTGGCCTTCATCACCCAAGCGGTTCTCCACGGGAACTTCAACGTTGTCGAATGTGAGTTCATAGGTCGGCCATGAACGAATGACCGACACCTCACGGAGGGTCAACCCCTTGGGCTTGCCGTCGATGATGAAGCAGGTGATCCCTCCACGGGCGCCTTGCTCACCGGTGCGGGCAAAAACCAACCCCCACTTCGCACTCTGAGCACCCGAGATCCACAGTTTGGATCCGTTCAGAACATAGTGGTCACCCTTGAGTACGGCGCGCGTGCGAATAGAGCGAGCCGGGTCCGATCCGCCCGATGGCTCGCTGATCGCCATGAAGACCTTGGCCCCTTCCGCAATCGCAGGAACGGCGAACTTTTCAATCTGCTCTTTCGTGCCCAGAAGAATCGGCGCAGGCGGGTTGCTCCCGGTGGCCCCGCATGCGGGGAAGTACGCGCCCATCTTGCAGCGCGACGCCTCTTCAGCGAAGACGGTTGAAGCCTCTAGTCCCATCCCCTGGCCGCCATACTCGACTGGAGAGCGCAGGGCCCAAAGTCCGATCTCCTTCGCCTTTTGTTTGAGCGGATTCAGCAACTCTTCCGGCAACTGATAGGCATCGTGCTCCACCTTGTCTTCCGCTGGTCTCACTTCTTCTCGCATGAACCTCCGGGTAGTTTGCCGAAGATGCTCCAACTCCTCCGGGTTTGGAATAATGGATTCCATTTATCGTCCTTTACATGTTGCCAGGTGTCATTCAGGCTGAATGCCCGCGCCACGCACAGCGCGGCCCCAGTTCAGCAGTTCCTGTTCGTTGAATTTTGCGAATTCCTCGGCGGACATCGTGTCGACGCTGCCGCCGGTCTGCCTTAATCTCTCTTGACCTTCCTTGCTCTTCGTCGCCAGATTCAAGAGTTCGTTCAAACGGGCTACAACCGCAGGCGGTGTCTTTGCAGGAAGATAGGCGCCATTCCAGACCGACAGCTCGATCGGCATGCCGGCTTCGCGCATCGTCGGGACGTCTGGCAGGGTTGACACTCTGGCTGGACCGGTCACCCCAAGACCACGAAGGCGGCCCTGTTGAACCAAGGGGGTGGCCACCGTCAGATCTGAGAACATGAAGTCGACCGCCCCGGCCATGAGATCGGTGACGGCTTGCGGAATTCCCTTGTAAGGGACATGAAGCGCGGGAGAAGAAACGGCATTGGAGTAGGTTTTTCCCGCTACCAGAGAAGAGGTGTTGCCACTCGCGAAGCTCAGCTTCGAGCCCGCAGCCTGCATTCGCGCTGTAAGCTCCGCGACGCTCTTTGGCTGATCAGCGGTGTTCCTCACCACAAGCACCATCGCATTCTTGGAAATCATCGCCACCGGGATGAAATCCGCCACCGGGTCGTAGGGCAGCTTCTTGTAGAGGAAGGGATTGACCGACTGCGTCGTCATGCTAGTGATGAAGACGGTGTAGCCGTCAGGCGCTGCCCGAGCAACCTGTTGCGCGGCGATCAAGCCATTTGCGCCAGGTTTGTTCTCGACGATCACAGGCTGACCGGTTCGGCGAGTGATGTCGTTGGCCGCCGCACGGGCGGCTTGGTCGGTGCCGCTTCCCGAGGGGAAGGGCAGAACGAACTTAATGGTGCGTGTCGGGTAGTCAATTGCCTGCGCATTCGCCAGGGATCCCAGCAGAACCAGACAACAAGCGAGAAGAGAGCGACATAAAGACTGTGTTTTCGTGAACATAAATACCTTTC
>CALMYW010000223.1 GCA_937873665.1 uncultured Sphingorhabdus sp. | reverse complement strand
CCGTCTGCGTGTGCCACGGCGAAGAAGTTGGCGCAGGTTTCGAGAGAAGATAGGGCGGAACAGGGGCGAACCGGGCGGGTCATGCCGCCCGTGCCCGGAACGGCTGGCACACGCAGAACGGCCCGGAAGCCCGCGTGGTGCGCCGAACCCGCAAATGAAAACGCCCAACCGAGAACGGTTGGGCGCTGAATAGTGGTGGTGTAGTTCCCCTTTAGAGGAAACCGCCCTGCCACACAGGCAAGGACACCATAGGCGCGATTGTACACCATGCGGAAGTCCGGGGAGAGTTCTGCCGTCTCCGCACATTTCCGCTACCGCCGAACGCGAGACGACCTCAGCGCTTCGATGGGTCGCCTGCGTTTTTCGCCCTCTGGTGCCAGAACATGAGTCACGCTGTACGCCCCAGGGTACGGCGAAGCTTCTTCCGACGTCGACAGCTACTCGTTCACCGCATCACCCGTCGATCAGGGATCGGCCTACACGAAAACTTGCCAAAGTGTCAACCGAAGTGTAAACTCGGGCCGGTCACTTGGAGATGATCAATAGATGGGAACCCCGCTCAAGAACCCGCCCGTGTACCTCACCTTGGCCCAGGTGCGGTTCAACCCGATTCTGAAGCTGGTCGACTTCCTGCCAGGCATCCAGGAGAGCTTCCGTCAGGCAGGCTACCCCGATTTCGATCGCCAGCATCTCATCTCGATCCAGTTGACTGCCCAAGAAGGCCAACCGCCGACCCCGACCCCTGTCCAGCAGGAAAGGTTCCTGTTCGGTAACGTCGAGAAAACGCATACCTTCATCCTCGACGGTCAGAGCCTCACTCTTCAGTCGACCAATTACGGGCAGTTCGAAACCTTCTCGGCTTGTTTCTTGGAAGGATTGAGCATCGTCAATGATGCGGTAAAACTCGCATTCACCGAACGCGTCGGGCTTCGATATCTCGACCGGGTAATTCCGCAACCCGGAGAATCCATTGAGCAATACCTCGTTGAACAGGTTCAAGGGCTGAGTTCGCACCTCGGAGGACGCCCGCTGTACTCTTTTACAGAGGCAATGAACGAGATCGGGAACATTAAGCTACTGAGTCGGGTTGCCATACAAGAAGGCCCTCTCGCCTTCCCTCCGGATATCCAGCCGGGGAGCATGCGGATTACTGAAAGATTCACGTCCTACATAGGTATCAGTGCCATTCTCGACAACGATGGTTTCGTGGAAGGACGTGAGGCGTTTTCGGCGAAGGCCGTTGCAGACCATCTCGACGCTATCCACAAGGTCATCGGAGCTGCGTTCAAAATTACGGCAACGCGGTATGCATTTGACGCTTGGGACAAGTAATCATGTTCGGACTCGCAGTTCCCGTTAGCGATATCAACGTCCACGCCCATTACAGGCCCGCTCCCGCAATCTACAACCGGGCTACCGTTGGCGAAGGCGGTCCGCTTCCTTGCTTTGGCGGAAGTGGAACCGGCGGTGTCGAGAGCGTGTACTTTGTCATGTCGCGCCAAGGCTATAGCCCCTACGCAATCCTGAAAGTCGAACTCGCAGCGGCACAGGAAACATTCGCCCCCTACACCAACCTGATGAAAGAGGTGAAGGCCGGTTTCGGCCGCACCATGTCCCATCTGCCGGCGGTTTTCGGGGGATCGCGCCAGACGCTCTATAACTGGCTCAACGGCGAAACGCCCAAGGAGCAGCATCAGGACAAGCTCGTACAGTTAGCCGCTGCCGCTCGCGCGTTCACTGCGGCCGGCTTCAAACCCTCAGCACTTTCTCTCGAACGTACCGTTGCGCAAGGCAGGTCATTCGTCGAACTGATTGGGCAAGGTGCCGACGGCAAGGAAACGGCGGAAAGACTCGTTCGGATAGAAAAACGGGGCACAGTCGCAAAAGCAAAACTCGATGCCTTACTTGGGGGCAGAACGCCTTCGCGTCCCGACGTATCCGACATGGGTCGTCCCGCATTCAATGAAGACGTTTGACCGACATGGATGGCATGGCAGGAAGCTGGACTCGAGATACGCCGTGGCGCCAAGGCCACGTCCTCACGGCAGACGCCAGTCAGGCGCTGGGACTGATCCATCCCGAGGCGTCTGACTCGACCTGTGTGGTCATCATCAGCCACGATTGTGATTTGGCCAACGATGCCTTGCAGATCGAACCCGACGTGGAAGTCATCGTTGGGCGTCATGTGCCGAAAGGGGACGGTAACTATTACTGGGCAAAAGCGCCCCGCACGCTACACGTCGATGTGCTGCAAAACGGCATCGCAGCCGTTGTCGAATTGGTTGCCACAGCCAAGCGCTTGATCCCGAAACAGGCACTCGCAGCATTTACTCCCGACACCACTCATGTCTTTCCTGGTAAGTCGTTGTCGGCACTGCGCTCTTGGCTGGGAGTCCGCTACAACCGAGCGGCATTCCCCGACCCTTTCGTGAATCGTCTATCCCAGTCGAAAGTCGACAAACGCCTCGCGAAAATCATCGAACCAGTCGGTAACCTGCTGTCCGCCATCTATTTCGATGTCGACGGTGGCAATGAAATCAATCACTCCGATGGCAGTCCCTACGACCTGAAAATCGTTCTTGCATACCCGCCGGGTGACGATCCGGAGCAGACCGCCGACGATGTGGAAAAGATCGAAACCGCGATCACGACTCTCTTCGCGGAAAAGCACTTCGACCAAGCCACTGACAAATGGAACGGGATTGCCTTGAAGGGATGCATTTCCATCTCCGAGGACGATCTACCCGTGAGCAAGGCAAGACTGCTCACGCAGTGGCGACTGGAGTACATGACCCTGAAAGCCGACGACGATCAAGTTGGCGCTCCAGGCTAAAAATTACGACACATATTCCAGGAGAGCCGAGCTGGCACCGACACCGGCTCATCCCAGGCTTTCCAGATAGGGGCGCACGGCCAGCGCTCGGGCCCGGCGTCGGAGCTGTCGCGGTTTTCATGCGGAATTTGCATGGAGACCACGACGATGACCAAGCACTGCGCGCACTGCGGCCAACCCTTCGAACCCCGTCCGCAGGTTCCCGACCAGGCCTTCTGCTCTGCACCTGACTGCCAGCGCGCCCGCAAGCGCCAATGGCAACGGGTCAAGCTCCAGTCCGATCCCGACTACCGGATCAACCAGCGCGCCGCCCAGCAGGCGTGGTCGCAGCGCCATCAGGACTACTGGCGCAACTACCGCGACGACCGGCCCGGGTACGAGCAGCGCAACCGCGAGCGGCAGCGCCTGCGTGATGCGAACGGGGCAGATGTCGATCTTGCAAAGATGGACGTGTGCGACCTGCCGAGCGGCCTGTACCGCATCACGCGACACCCGGCGTTTCCGAGGGGAAACGGCGATTCCTGGATCGTCGAGATCACGCCGGTCTGCGTGACGTGTCCGTGCAAGATGGACGTGTCAAGAGAGGACTTGATCGACACACCGACCGTCCGACCGTAACTTTGACCCCAAACAGGCTCTCGAATGTTCTGCATGGCAACGATTCCGACCGTGTGCGATGCCGCCGTGGCGCGGTGTCGCGTTCATTGAAAGGAGTGGCAGACCCGAGAGCACCAATCACAGAGTGACCGGGCCTATGCAAGAGATCGAACCTCCTCCACACCCGCCGGGGTCGGGCCCGGTGTTTCGGGCCGCCGAGTACGTGCGGATGTCGACCGAGCACCAGCAGTATTCGACGGAAAACCAAGCCGACAAAATCCGCGAGTACGCGGCTCGGCGCAACATCGAAATCGTTCGCACTTATGCCGACGAGGGCAAGAGCGGCTTGCGCATCGATGGGCGGCGGGCGCTGCAGCAGCTGATCAAGGACGTCGAGACAGGCAGCGCGGACTTCCAGATCATTCTGGTCTATGACGTCAGCCGCTGGGGTCGGTTCCAGGACGCCGATGAGAGCGCCTATTACGAATACATCTGCCGTCGCGCGGGCATCCAGGTCGCCTACTGTGCAGAGCAGTTCGAAAACGACGGCTCGCCTGTGTCGACCATCGTCAAGGGCGTCAAGCGTGCGATGGCAGGCGAATACAGCCGCGAATTGTCGGCTAAAGTGTTTGCCGGGCAGTGCCGCCTGATTGAGTTGGGTTTCCGCCAGGGTGGCCCGGCTGGCTATGGACTGCGACGTGTGCTGATCGATCAGTCCGGCACGCTCAAAGGTGAATTGGCTCGCGGCGAGCACAAGAGCCTGCAAACCGACCGCGTCATTCTTCAGCCGGGGCCGGATGATGAGGTCGCCGTGGTCAACCAGATCTACCGCTGGTTTGTCACCGACAACCTGACGGAGCTGGACATCGCCGAACGGCTGAACGCACAAGGAACGCGTACTGACCTTGGACGAGATTGGACACGAGCGACCGTCCGCGAGGTGCTGTCCAACGAGAAATACATCGGCAACAACATCTACAACCGTCGGTCTTTCAAACTCAAGAAGCACCGGGTGGTTAACAGCCCCGACATGTGGATCAAGAAGGAAGGTGCGTTCGAGGGCATCGTTCCGCCGGAGCTCTTCTACACGGCGCAGGGCATCTTGCGCGCAAGGGCACATCGCTACAGCGACGAGGAGTTGATCGAGAAGCTGCGCAATCTGTACCAGCGCCACGGGTACCTCTCCGGCCTGATCATCGATGAGGCTGATGGCATGCCGTCTGCGGCGGCCTATGCACATCGATTCGGCAGTTTGGTTCGCGCCTACCAGGCAGTGGGCTTCACTCCGGATCGCGACTACCAGTATCTGGAGGTGAATCAGTTTCTGCGCAGACTGCATCCAGAGATCGTCAGCCAGACCGAACGCATGATTGCCGAGGTCGGCGGCACTGTCGAACGTGACCCGGCCACAGACCTTCTCACCGTCAATCGCGAGTTCACCGTTTCAGTGGTGCTGGCGCGGTGCCAATTGCTCGACAACGGGCGACGGCGCTGGAAGGTGCGCTTCGACACCAGTCTCGCGCCCGACATCACGGTGGCCGTGCGGCTGGACGACAGCAATCAGGCTGCCTTGGACTACTACCTGCTGCCGCGACTGGACTTCGGTCAGGCACGCATCCATTTGGCCGACCACAACGGCATCGAGTTTGAGTGCTATCGCTTCGACAGCCTGGACTACCTCTACGGCATGGCGCGGCGTATCCGCATACGGAGGGCCGCATGAGTCAAGACAAAGAACATCGGCATTCGGAGTTGCGGATGATTCCGCTCAACCGGATTGAGGTTCTCAACCCCCGCGAGCGCAACAGCCGGGTCTTCGAGCAGATCGTCGGCAACATCCAGAACATTGGCCTGAAAAAGCCAATCATCGTTACGCCGCGTCCAGGGAGCAATGGCGAGCACTATCTCCTCATCTGCGGCGAGGGGCGGTTCAAAGCCTTCAAGACGCTCGGGCATCAAGAGATCCCGGCAATGGTGATTAACGTCGATGACGAATCGGCCTTCATCATGAGCCTCACCGAGAACATCGCCCGACGAAAGTTCAGCCCGTTGGAATTGCTGTCCGGCATCGAGCAACTGCGGGATCAGGGCTATGACAAGAAATCCATTGCCCAAAAGACAGGCCTGAGTCCGGAGTACGTGCAGGGCATCCTGCAGTTGCTGCAGAACGGTGAACAGCGACTGCTGATGGCCGTCGGCAGCGGGCGCATCCCTCTCAACGCGGCGATCACCATCGCTGGCGCGGGCAGCGACGAGAAAGCCATTCAAGCCGCATTGCAAGATGCCTACGAAACCGGAAAGCTGCGTGGCAGCCAGTTGATCCAAGCCCGTCGTGTGATCGAACGTCGCCGCACCCAAGGCAAATCCATCGGCGGCAGGATGACCTCCCGCAAGACCAATGAGGATGTCACCACGTCCAGCCTGGTGAGGAACTACCAGCGGGAAGTCGAGCGACAGAAGCTGCTGGTCAGGAAAGCAGAGACAGCTCAACGCAACTTGCTGTTCATTGTCGGGGCCCTGCGCCAACTGCTGGCCGACGAGAATTTCACCACCCTGCTGCGCGCGGAGGGGCTGGACACACTGCCCCAGTATCTGGCGGAGCGGGTTTGGGCTCGAGGGAGCGGCGCATGAGCAAACCGCCCCTGGGCTTCGTTCCGGAGCCATTGGTTCTCCCCCTCTCGTCCGTCCTGCCCTCGCGTAAGACGCCAGAAGGCTTGCTTGCCTCACGGAAATTCAAGCAGATCACCGCATCTATCGAGGCGGTCGGGCTGATTGAACCCCTGTCGGTGGGAAAGCCCAACCGCGAGGGGCAGCACATCTTGCTGGACGGGCACACACGGCTGGTGGCGCTGAAGCAGCTGGGCTTCGACAAGGCACCGTGCCTCGTGGCCACCGACGACGAGAGCTACACCTACAACAACCGGATCAATCGCCTCTCCAGCATTCAGGAGCACCTCATGATCCGTCGCGCTGTCGAACGGGGTGTCACCCCGGAAAAGCTGGCCAAGGCCTTGGACGTGGACATCAGCCACATCATCAAGAAGCTAAACCTGCTGGAAGGCATCTGCCCGGAGGCCGCTGAATTGCTGCGCGACCAGACGTTTTCGGCAAACCTTGGTGCGGTCCTGCGCAAGCTCAAGCCAACGCGTCAGGTTGAGTGCGTCGAACTGATGGTCAGTGCCAACAACATCACGGTCGCCTATGCCCAAGCCTTGGTTGCGGCGACACCCAGCAACTTGCTCGTCGGCGAGACCAAGCCCAAGAAGATGACCGGCGTCAGCGCCGACCAAATGGCCAAGATGGAGAGGGAAATGGGCAATCTCCACGAGCAGTTCAAGCTCGCCGAGCAAACCTATGGTCAGGACATCCTCAACCTGGTGCTGACCAAGGGCTATCTCGCCAAGTTGATGGCGAACGAAGCCATTTTGCGTCACCTGACCAGGAACCACCCCGACGTGCTGAACGAGTTCGACAGCATCGTTCGTATGGTGGCGCTGGACAAATAAGCGGCACGCAATCGGCGTAGTGAACGAAATCCTTCCCACCGGAAGGTCGTGATGGCGTCCACGCAGGCGGCACACGGTTCTTTAACAATCTGGAAGCATCTGGGTCATCGCCCCCAAAACGGAGTTTCTGCTTCACTCCGTGATCAAGGGCGGTGACCGACAGGCTTGCCGCTGGCCTGTCCACGCGCATCGGGGCCTGCGCCTGGGCGAACAGCGGCACCTTTTTCAGTTTGTGGCGACCCAGTCTTCGTGGCGGAGCAATAGACCTAAACAGTGCTCGCTTGCTAAAGCAAATGAACCGTCTTGTCCCAGAAACAAGGCTTCGACGATTTTTGCTTACTATCGATCAAAACCCTGGGTACTTCTGCCAGATCCGCTGGTTCAACTCTTCGTTGTCGCTGTACTCGCCAATCGCCCAATCCTTGAATGCGTAAAGGTCTTCCGCCAATTCGGTGATGACGTCGCGCAGTTCCAGCGGCTCCAGCCACT
>CALMYW010000222.1 GCA_937873665.1 uncultured Sphingorhabdus sp. | reverse complement strand
GGTGGGCTACGCCCTTGAACCTACCCACACGTAGAGGCTATTCAACAGCATCCGCGTCAAGGGGCCGTGTCCTCGCTGCGCTGCGGGCCGCACCAACCCCTTGACCCGGTTCTTTCGCGCCCTTTGGGGTCGTTTGCGGGAGAGGGCGAAATCCTACGCTAAGGCTTTGGCCAACGATATTCTCCGGTAAGATTGATGTGTTCCCAGGGGATAGGAGAAGTCGCTTGATATCTAGTATGACGTCTGTCGCACCTGCTTGATCGCGGCCGCGATAGCTAGATCGCGTTGCTCCTCTTCTCCATCCGCGTTCCAAGCTGCGGAAAGGCACCCATAAGCGTACGCCTGGTCGAGCAGGCGACGCGGATCGACGTCCAGCGCACGAGAGAATGCGTCCGCCATCTGTGCAATGCGTCTAGGATCGAGACAAAGGTCGTCTCTGTCAGCCGGATCGTAGAACATATTGGCGGCGCCAAAGCCCACTTCACCGACCAGACCGACGGGATCTATCACCAGCCAGCCGCGACTGGAGAACATGATGTTTTCATGATGCAGATCGCCATGTAGCCCACGCAGTTCCGAGGCATTGCTCATCATTTGATCGGCTATAATCGCCGCGTGGACGTAGTCAGTTTGACAACCTGCGTTTTGATCATCGCGCGCCCGCTGAAACAAAGCTGCAAAGCGATCCCGGATCGGGAGAAGGGCAGAAGGCAGGGGTTCCTCAGATGCGGCATACAGCTTCGCCATTAGTTCCGCTGCAATTTCGGTCGCCTGGTAGTCGCCGTGCTCGGCAACGATGTGAGAGAGCATTCGCTCCCCGGCATATTCGAGCAACATCAGATTGTTCTCACGACCGAGCAACCGGACTGCTCCCCTCCCATTGCGCCATACCAGATAGTCGGCCCCGCGCAGTTCATCAGCAATGTCTTCTATAGGTTTCAATCCCTTGACGATTGCAGGAGTCCCGTCTGGCAATGAAACTTTCCAAACGAGGCTGGAAAAGGTGTCCGCAATGAGAACAGGTTGCGAAACGTGCCAATGAGCAGGAAAAACAGGCGGCATGAACATCAACCCCAAGTCAGAGGGTCCAATCGCAGATAGAAGGCAAGGCGTTCGCGGTCGGGGGCTTCGATCCCCAATACATTGAATAGGACAGCGAAGGCGCGCTCTGCTTCATCTGGCGCTGCCCAGTTCTCTTCGGCGTTAGCAATCATGAGTGCCAAATCGGCATAGCGATCTGCTGTTCCGAGCCGCCCAAGGTCGATCAGACCCGTGCATTGAAGAGTTTTAGGGTCCACCATGAAGTTCGGCATGCAGGGATCACCATGGCAAACAACCATATCGGTGCGCTCTTGGTCGAGCCGCACCGGTAGCTCTCGTTCGACACGAGCCAAAAGATCGAGCTGCGGCGTACTCTTGTCCTCGTCCGGTAAGAAGTCGGGATTGACGGCATTGCGGGACACCACATCAACGGCGCGTCCGAACATTCGCGACAGCCTGCGCTCAAACGGACATTGATCAACCGATAGGCTGTGAACAGCGCCAAGTTGCTGCCCCATTGACGGCCACGCTTTGAGCAAATCCGCTCCAGACAGATCAGCCGCCGGTACTCCCGGAATTGCCGTTATCACCAAGCATGCACCCTCCTGTTCCTCCTGCCAGTTGATCACCTCGGGGCAAGCCACACCTCGACCTTTGAGCCAAATGAGGCGGTCACGCTCTCCAGCGAGCTCACCGCGGCGGGAAGCAGGTGCGATTTTCGCGAAGGCATGCCCGTCACCACGTCGAAAAACAAAATCACCAGATTCTCCGCCTCTGACAGGCAACCAGTCAGAATGCGATTCACCAAAAAAAATATTAGTTCGATTCAATGGAGGTTCCTTCAGTTTTCTGATGAAGCGCGGAGGTGGCTCAACCTGCGAAAAGAAACGAGTTGCTACGTAAGTCCGAGAACATGCTTTCCATGGTCTCTGAGCTCGCCTTTGGGACCGACATATCGGTAGAGAGTGACGCGCTCGATGCCGAGTTCCTTGCAGAGATCGGAAACTGAAGTATCGCGCTGGGCCATGGCGGCTTGCGCGAGACGCACCTGAGCTTTGGTGAGCGCGAATTTTCGTCCGCCCTTGCGACCGCGCGCTCTCGCGGAGGCGAGACCCGCCATGGTGCGCTCTCGGATCAGATCCCGCTCGAACTCGGCCAAGGTGGCGAAGATTCCGAACACCATGCGACCGGACGCAGTCGTGGTGTCGATCTGAGCGCCCTTTCCAGTCAGAACCCGCAGGCCGATCTTGCGGTCTGACAGCTCCTTCACCGTGTTGACCAGATGGGCAAGCGATCGTCCGAGGCGATCGAGCTTCCAGACCACCAGCACATCGCCGTCACGCAATGACTTGAGGCAGGCAGTCAAGCCAGGGCGATCATCACGACCGCCGGAAGCAAGATCATCATAGATATTGTCCCGTTCGACACCTGCGGCGCGCAAGGCGTCGTGCTGCAGGTCGAGAGACTGCGAGCCATCGGCTTTGGAGACGCGGGCATATCCGATCAGCATGTATCACAAACGTTGGTTTGAGGCGGCGCTTCGGCCACGATTGCATTGACCTCTGGAAATGTATCTCAACCAGCTTCATAAACAAAGCGTCTTGAACGCTATCAGATTTTGAAAAAGGAACATGTATGCCGCGTCGCGTCACTCTAACCGATCGGCAGAAAGACGCGCTGTTGCGCTTGCCGACTTCACAGACGGATTTGCTCAAGCACTATACGCTGAGTGATGAAGACCTTGGGCATATCAGGCTGCGTCGGCGCGCTCACAACAGGTTCGGCTTCGCCCTGCAATTGTGTGTCCTGCGCTATCCCGGCCGGGTGCTGGCTCCAGGCGAACTGATCCCTGCAGAGGTCATCGAATTTATCGGAGCGCAGCTTGGCCTGGGTGCCGACGATCTCGTAGACTATGCTGCCCGCGAGGAAACACGGCACGAGCATCTTGCCGAGTTACGGGGGCTCTACGGCTTCCGCACCTTCTCCGGACGTGGTGCGAGCGAGCTGAAGGAATGGTTGTTCCGAGAAGCCGAGATGGCGGTGTCGAACGAGGATATCGCCCGTCGCTTCGTAGCCGAGTGCCGACGCACCCGCACTGTCCTTCCCGCGACATCCACGATCGAGCGGCTTTGTGCCGCGGCTCTCGTCGATGCCGAGCGACGCATCGAGACGAGGATCGCCAGTCGGCTGCCTATGTCGATCCGAGAACAGTTGCTGGCATTGCTCGAGGAGACGGCTGATGATCGGGTGACCCGTTTTGTGTGGCTGCGCCAGTTCGAGCCTGGCTCGAACTCTTCGTCGGCCAACCGGCTGCTCGACCGGCTCGAATATCTGCAACGCATCGATCTCCCCGAGGATCTGCTTGCCGGCGTTCCTGCCCATCGGGTGACTCGTCTGCGCAGGCAGGGTGAACGGTATTATGCCGACGGCATGCGCGATCTCCCGGAGGACAGGCGGCTTGCGATCTTGGCTGTTTGCGTCTCGGAATGGCAGGCGATGTTGGCCGACGCAGTGGTCGAAACCCACGACCGGATCGTCGGCCGTCTCTACCGTGCTTCGGAGCGTATTTGCCATGCAAAGGTCGCAGACGAAGCGGGGGTGGTGCGTGACACCCTGAAATCCTTCGCCGAGATCGGGGGCGCCCTGGTCGATGCACAGGATGATGGCCAGCCGCTGGGCGATGTCATCGCGAGTGGGTCAGGGTGGGACGGCTTAAAAACCCTTGTTGCAATGGCAACCAGGCTGACCGCCACCATGGCCGACGATCCGCTCAATCATGTGCTCGACGGTTATCACCGCTTCCGCCGATACGCTCCACGCATGTTGCGCCTGCTCGATCTGCGAGCTGCGCCCGTTGCACTGCCGCTTCTGGAAGCGGTGACGGCCCTTCGTACCGGTTTGAACGATGCCGCGATGACCAGCTTCTTGCGGCCCAGCTCGAAATGGCATCGCCACCTTCGGGCCCAGAGGGCTGGCGACGCTCGCCTATGGGAGATCGCGGTGCTGTTCCATCTGCGCGATGCGTTCCGCTCCGGAGATGTCTGGCTTACTAGGTCCCGGCGCTATGGCGATCTGAAACACGCACTCGTTCCGGCACAATCCATCGCGGAAGGCGGTCGTCTCGCTGTGCCATTGCGGCCGGAGGAATGGCTGGCAGACCGGCAAGCTCGCCTCGACATGCGGTTGCGCGAGCTTGGCCGTGCCGCTCGCGCAGGCACGATCCCGGGCGGGTCGATTGAAAACGGCGTTCTGCATATCGAGAAACTCGAAGCCGCCGCGCCGACAGGCGCCGAAGATCTGGTGCTCGATCTCTACAAGCAGATCCCGCCCACGCGCATCACCGATCTCCTGCTGGAGGTGGATGCGGCGACCGGCTTCACCGAAGCGTTCACCCATCTGCGCACAGGAGCACCCTGCGCTGACCGGATCGGGCTAATGAACGTTATCTTGGCGGAAGGGATCAACCTCGGCTTGCGCAAAATGGCGGATGCGACAAACACCCACACCTTCTGGGAATTGATCCGCATTGGACGGTGGCATGTCGAGGGCGAAGCCTATGACCGGGCGCTGGCCATGGTGGTCGAGGCACAGGCAGCGTTACCCATGGCCCGGTTCTGGGGCATGGGCACGTCGGCTTCGAGCGACGGACAGTTCTTCGTCGCTACAGAGCAAGGTGAGGCCATGAACCTGGTCAACGCGAAATATGGCAATACCCCGGGCCTGAAAGCCTATAGCCACGTCTCCGACCAATATGCGCCGTTCGCAACCCAGGTGATTCCTGCAACGGCAAGCGAAGCGCCTTACATCCTCGATGGCCTGCTGATGAACGATGCTGGACGCCATATCCGCGAGCAGTTCACCGACACGGGCGGCTTCACCGATCACGTCTTTGCCGCATGTGCCATTCTCGGCTACCGGTTCGCTCCGCGCATCCGCGACCTGCCATCCAAACGGCTCTACGCGTTCAATCCGTCGGCCGCCCCGGCGCACCTGCGAGCGTTGATCGGCGGAAAGGTCAACCAAGCCATGATCGAGCGCAATTGGCCCGACATCCTGCGCATCGCCGCCACCATTGCTGCCGGGACCGTCGCGCCAAGCCAGATTCTGCGGAAACTCGCCTCCTATCCGCGGCAGAACGAGCTCGCGACAGCCCTGCGGGAAGTCGGTCGCGTCGAGCGCACCCTGTTCATGATCGACTGGATTCTGGATGCCGAACTCCAACGGCGTGCCCAGATCGGGCTCAACAAAGGCGAAGCTCATCATGCGCTGAAGCGGGCAATCAGCTTCCACCGCCGCGGTGAAATCCGCGACCGTTCCGCCGAAGGCCAGCATTACCGCATCGCCGGCATGAATCTGCTCGCCGCCATCATCATCTTCTGGAACACCATGAAGCTCGGCGAGGTCGTTGCAAACCAGAAACGCGATGGAAAGCTGCTATCGCCCGATCTCTTGGCCCATGTTTCGCCGCTCGGATGGGAACACATCAATCTCACCGGAGAATATCGCTGGCCAAAGCCTTAGCGTAGGATTCCGCCCCCTCCCGCAAACGACCCCAACAAGGCATCGGTCGTTGCCCCACTGGCGATCGAGAAGGAAGTCCTTGAACGGGCCCTTGCCGATGTTGTCGCGAGGAAGGATTCCTGCCTGACCGCAAAAATTGGTCCCCTGGCTGACGGACCCAATTACTGGCCATCCGCGCTGTCATTTGGAGACGGAAAACTGTCATACGCGGGCGATCCGCGCTACGATCGGGCAGCACAAGCATGGGACGAAGCGAAGCCCCTTCGCTCAAATTCGATCCAGATGCCAGACCAAGCAGTTCGGCAAGGATTCCGCGTAGTAGAAGACGCCCGCTCCGATGATTCCTGTCTCGAAGTCCGCACCTTGCACGTTCCCCGATTTCGAGGCGATTTTGCTTTCGTAACGACCCACGTACACTGGAAAAGTACCGTCCACAGTAGGGTAGATATTCAGGTGTTTCGCCTCCAACGAAATCGTTGGACGAGCTTCGGTTCCGGCGGCACCAGCAGCGAACCAGTCATTTAAGAAACACCTCATGGGCCGCCATAATCAACATGACCGGACGCTTACGGTTACGTCATCGACATGACGCGCATAAGGCAAGTGTTTGCCCGCCGACTCCTCACGCGCGATCACATGAGGGTCGCTGGTCAGGGGCGATAGGAGTTGCATCCCCAGAGCGCATGATTTTTGATACGGGGACAATGACGAACCCGCGCAATCCAGAGATCGAAAAAGCGCGGCTCACGCAGGCACAGCAACACACCGATCATATGAAGAAGGGCAGCGATCACAACAGACCACAGCGACTTGAAGATCAGGAAGAGTTCTGCCGCAATGACCATATTCGCAACGAACAGGCTGTAGGTCACACCGGCAAACATTTGCGGCCGGG
>CALMYW010000221.1 GCA_937873665.1 uncultured Sphingorhabdus sp. | reverse complement strand
CCGCCGGGAGACCAAGATGGAAGTAATTGTCTCGCGGTTTTGCGGCGGGCGAAGGTGGGGCGGGCACTGTCGGCCAGTCGCGGGTGCTGCAACTTTCTCCCAGGGAGCAGCGGACGGCAGGGCAGCTCGCGCAGGAGTGATTTGCCGCGAGGCGGAGAGGGAGGCGCCATGACCACCGGAATTTCACCGCTGCGCCGCAATCTGACACTCATCCTGCTTATGGTCGTCGCGGCGCTCAGCTACATTGACCGGCAGGTGTTTACGCTGTTCCAGGACGACATCAAGGTCGACCTGGCCCTCAGCGATAGTCAGCTTGGTATGCTGACCGGCCTGTCGTTCGCAGTCTTCTACAGCTTCGTCGCCTTCCCGGTAGCCCGCTACGCCGACCGTGGCGACCGCAGCCTCGTCGTGGCGATCAGCGTCACTGCCTGGAGCCTGGCGACAGCGCTGTGCGGTGCGGCAATGGGCTTCTGGACCATGGCACTGGCGCGCGTCGGTCTGGCGTCGGGCGAGGCGGGCGCGGGACCGGCATCGAACTCGCTGCTTGTCGACATTTTCCCCCGCGACCGGCGCGTCATCGTCATCTCGGCCTATCTCGCGGCGAGTGCGATGGGCATATCGGGCGGGCTCGTGCTTGGTGGCTGGCTGTCGCAGTTCTTCGGTTGGCGGTCGGTGTTTTACGTCGTCGGCCTGCCCGGCATCCTCATCGGTCTGGCCGTCTGGCTGTTCGCGGTCGAGCCGCGGCGCAAGGCTGCCAAAACCGTTGTCGCGCCGCCGCGCATGTCGTCGGCCGACGTG
The DNA here is from genome assembly GCA_937873665.1 of uncultured Sphingorhabdus sp. Next base: position 7,643 of record CALMYW010000221.1, on the reverse strand, counting down.
ATCCGCACGATGCTTGCATCGACCTCGCTGCGCTGGGTAGGCCTGCTGTTGATCGCCGTGCCCTGCGTCGGCGGTGCCTTCCTGCTGTGGTCTCCGTCTTTTTTCCTGCGTGTCCATCATATGGACAAGGAAGCAGTCGGCTACTGGCTTGGCGGCGCCACGCTGGTCGGGCTGGTGCTCGGCAACTTGACGGCAGGCATCGTCGGCGACCGCTTCGGCCGAGACAAACCGGGGTTCAACGGCTGGTTCGCAGGGCTGGGCCTGTTTGCCGCTTTTCCATTCTCCCTCGGCTTCATACTGTCGCCCGAAACCAACGTCTCGCTCGCCTGCTTCCTCGCGCTGAAATTCCTGATGACGCTGCACCTCGGTCCGATCATCGCGCTATGCTTCTCGCAGGTGCCGACCGCGATGCGCGCAGTGATGTCGGCGACGATCAACATGTTCATCGGGCTGGCAGGCACCGGCATCGGAGGCACGCTCGCGGGTACGTTCAGCGATCTGTACACCGCTCGCTTTGGCGAGTTGTCCTTGCGCTATTCGTTGCTCACCTTTTCCGGCGTGCTGCTGATCGGCGGCGTGGCGGCAATCATGGCGGGACGGACGGCAAAACCGCTGGCCCAGGACTAAGTGGAGCGGACATGGCGGCCTTCCGGGAACCATATCTCCCCTTGCGCGACGAGGAGAAGGCATGATGCGGGGACGAAACGCCTTGTACGCGTTGACCATACTGACAGGAGCCAGCGCTGGCGTCGCAGACAGCGCCCCGGTTGAGGCGCAAGCTATTGCCGCAGCGCCCGCCGGCGATGCGCGGTGCGCCGCGCTCAGCGGGCAAAAGCTAGGCACGGCAGAGGTAGTCAGCGCCAGTTTCCAGCCTGCGAACACGTTTGTGCCAGGTGCTTTCTTCCCCGATTACTTCGGGATTGCCATTGGTAGGCCCATCAGCGGTCTGCCTGCCCTCTGGCGGATCGTTGCCCGTTCTCGCACGCCTGCCGAAGGTCTGTTCCCGATCGAGCACATCTCAAGCAGGCTTGCTGCTTTCAAGGCGCGCAAGGGCATCGCGTGACTTCGAAGAGCGACATGGTAAGGTCATCCCGTCCTGGCACTCTTGCCGGACGGGTTGCGATCGTGACCGGCGGCGGCAATGGCATCGGTGCCGCCACCGTGCGCAAGTTTGCGTCCGAAGGCGCCGCCGTTGTTGTAAACGATCTCGATTGCGAACTTGCTGAAGGCCTGGTGGAGGAAATCGTCGAGGCAGGCGGCAAAGCCGCTGCCTGTGTTGGTGACGTGACCGCTGCCGACTTTGCCGAACGCTGCGTAAGGACCGCGATCGAGGAACTCGGCGGTCTGGACATCGTCGTCAACAATGCCGGCTATGCCCGACATGGGATGCTGCAGAACACCGGTGACGACATCTGGGACGCGATGATCGCCGTTCACCTCACCGCACCCTTCCGTCTTCTCCGCGCGGCAGTCCCGCACTTTCGGGACTCCGCTCGCAGCGAGAGAGAACTGGGGCAGAGCCGTCAGCGCAAGGTCGTCAATGTCTCGTCAGGCTCCATCAAGGGGGTAATGGGTCATTCGGGCTATGCATCGGGCAAAGCGGGCCTGCTTGGCCTCACGACCACGGCTGCGCGAGAGCTCGGGCCGTTTGGCGTGAACGTCAATGCGGTTGCGTTCGGCCTGATCGAGACGCGCATCAATGCTCCGCTTGCCGAAGGCGAGGACCGGAACGCTGAAATCGCAGGTGCTGCAATCCGGATGGGCATGCCTGCGGACCGCTTCCAGCAAGTAGCGTCCGGCAACATGCTGGGCCGGGCCGGGACACCCGAGGAAGCGGCGGGGGCGATCTATCTCCTTTGCCTGCCGGAATCCGACTTCATCACTGGGCAGTGCCTGTGGGTCGCCGGCGGGTGACTTTCATCACCAATTTCTAGGAGCAAGCTAATGGACCCCCTGTTTGATTTCACTGGCAAAGTGGCGCTGGTTACCGGAGGCTCTCGCGGTCTGGGATACCAGATGGTAAAGGCCTTCGCCGAGCGCGGTGCCGATATCATCGTGGCCAGCCGTAACCTGGATAATTGCGAGACAGTCGCCAATGAGTGCCGCGCGCTCGGCCGGCGCGCCCTTGCCTATTCGGTTCACTGCGGACGCTGGGACGAAATCGACGCCATGATCGAGCGCGTCTACGCCAAGTTCGGGCGGATCGACATTCTGGTCAACAATGCCGGTATGTCGCCGGCTTGTCCAAGCGATCAGGTTCCAGAGAAGCTCTTTGACTCTGTTTTGAACCTCAACTTCAAGGGACCGTTCCGCCTTGCAACGCAGGTCGCAAGGCGCATGGCGGATGGTGTTGGAGGCTGCATCATCAACGTCAGCTCGACTGGTTCGCTTATGGCGCTCGCCAATGTCGTTCCATACGGCGCTGCAAAAGCTGCCTTGAACGCGATGTCCGCCAGCCTTGCGAAGGAGTACGGGCCAAAGGTCCGCGTAAATACGCTGATGCCTGGGCCATTCCTTACCGACATCGCCGACGCCTGGCCCCCGGAGAGGCGCGAGACCGCGCAGAACGCTCTCAGTCGGCCCGGCAAGCCGGCAGAAATCGTCACAACGGCACTTGCCCTGGCCTCGCCTGCCTCCGGTTACACAACCGGTGCAGTGTTCCAGGTCGATGGTGGGCAGCGCGGCTGATCTGCCCGCGAGACAGTACTGAGGACAACCGAATATGACCGCTCAAGTAGCCAACATCGACAGCCGGCCTCAGGATGTGCCCACTGATCTGGTCTTCGATTATGATATCTTCAACGATCCGCGTCTGAAGGACGATGTGCACAAGGGCATGTTCACCCTGTTCAGGGATGCTCCGGACATTTTCTGGACTCCTCGCAACGGCGGTCACTGGGTGGTCACGCGATATGACCATGTTCGCGAGATCGTCACGCAGCCTGAGCGTTTTTCGAACGCGAATGCATCGGTGCGCAGCGTTCCAGTCAACTTCACGGTTAAGCTGCCGCCGCAGGACATGGATGCGCCTGATCACATGAAGCACCGCCTGCTGCTGCTGAAGTTCATGGCGCCCAAATTGCTCCGTAAGCAGGAGGCTGCGGTCGTTCGGCTTATGAATGAGTTGATCGACAAGCTGCAGGGACGCCACACGTGCGACTTTCATGAAGAGATTGCCATCAACTTTCCGGTTGTGGCGTTCCTTTCAATGATGGAGTGGGATCTCTCGCGTGCTAGGCAGTTCGTGCAATGGGTGAACGACATCATTGCAGTTAGCGATCCGGCAATCCGTGGCAAAGCCTATCTAGAGCTGCTCGCTTACATCGACGAGATGATCGCAGAGCGACTGGGCAGCAACTTAGTCGATCCAGTTAGCCTTCTCCTGCAATCCAAAGTGGATGGGCAGCCCATCCCTGTTGAGCGTGTTCGTGAGATGACCACGCTGCTGTTCACCGGCGGCCTCGACACGGTGACCAATGCCATGACCTTCATAATGAAGTATCTGGCCGAGCATCCCGATATCCAGGACCATCTCAGGGCTAATCCAGATCAGGTCGACGCGGCCGTGGAGGAGCTGCTGCGCCGCCACGCATTCGTGAATACGTTCCGACGCGCGACACAGGATATGGAGTTCCATGGAGTCACGTTCCGCAAGGATGACATCCTGACCTGCAGCCTGTGTACTGCCAGCAATGACGAGCGGCGCTTCCCTGATCCTGAAGCCGTCAGGATCGAGCGCAGCAGCACCGAACATCTCGCATTCAACACTGGGCCCCACAATTGCGTTGGCGCACCACTTGCCCGCATCGAACTGCGTGTATTCCTGCGGGAGTGGCTGCGCCGAATGCCAAATGTTCGCCTGGCACCTGATTGGAAGCCAGTCACAGGGGGCGGTCCGGTCATGCGTTTGCAAAACCTTGTGATCGTCTGGTGATTGAATCCAGCCTGACGCAATTCTCGATAACGCCATGCTCAAGAAAGTTCCGACGCCTGGCGCCAAGCGGCAGGCGGTGGCTCACCTCCAGGAAGGTTTCGAGGGGAGCCAGCGCCCGGCCAAGCCAGCCATGGGGGTCAGCGATAATGGCACTGAACCGACCAGTATGGCGCTCCTTCGATGGTCGCGGGATCGTGGCGTCGAGTGGCATTGCATCGCGCCAGGCAAGCAGCAGCAGAACGCTCAGACCAACAGGAAAATCCATGTACGATATTCTTGCTGACATCAGTCTCGTCGAGGTTTCATCCTATGTCGCCTCTCCGACTGCGGGTCTCTATCTGGCGCAGTTTGGCGCAGACGTGATCAAGGTTGACCAGATCGGTGGCGGACAGGATTTCCGCCGCTGGCCTGTTACCGAAAACAATGACGCCCTCGGCTGGGAGAATCTGAACCGTGCGAAACGCAGCCTGACGCTCGATCTTACTCGTCCCGAAGGTCGGGAAATCCTGGCCGAACTGATCGGCAAGGTTGGCAACCTCCTGACTAACCTTCCCGAAGCCGGGTTTCTTGCGCATGACCGGATCGCCGAACGACGGGCGGACCTGATCACGGTAAGGATCATGGGCTGGCCCGATGGCGCGGTCGCGCTCGATTTTACCGCGAATGCGGCGGTCGGATACCCGGCGTTGACAGGTCCGCTCGACGATCCTCGTCCGGTGAACCATGTGCTTCCCGCCTGGGATCTGCTTACCGGTGCCTATGCGGCCTACGCATTGCTTGCTGCGGTCCGTCGCCGCGAAAGGACAGGGCTTGGCGGAGAAGTGCGCCTGCCGCTCACTGATATCGCCATGGGCACGGCCTCCAATATGGGCCGGATCGCGGAAGTCTTGTACACGGGCGAGGATCGCGAGCGGTTGGGAAATGCCGTCTTCGGATCGATCGGACGCGATTTCGTGACCCAGGACGGTGTCCGGATGATGATCGTGGCGATCAATGAGAGGCAGTGGAATGGGCTGGTGTCGGCCCTGGAGCTTGCTGCAAAGGTAAGTGAGCTGGAAGCCCGGCTTGGAATCTCCTTTGCCAATGACGATGGCCTACGCTTCACGCATCGGGTCCCCATATTCGAACTGATTGAAGCCGAAGTCGGCAAACGCGATCACGCCGATCTGATTCAACTGTTGGGAGAACGCGGCGTCGTCTTCGGAAAGTACCAGACATTGTTGGAAGCCATCGAAGATCCACGTCTGCTCGCCCGAAATCCGCTCTTCTCGGCTTCCTCGCACAATCCTTCTGGCTTCGAATATCCTGCAGCCGGTGCGCTGGCCACGCTGCCGGCAATGCCGAGACAGCCGCCTGCTCCTGCCCCGCGTATTGGTCAGCACAGCGAAGCGATCCTGGCCGATACATTGGGGTTGTCATCGGGCGAAATCGGCCACCTGATCGCTGGTGGGGTTGTGTCAGTGTGCTGATCGTTCTGATCTGCCCCCTCCTTCGTGGCCAATTCTAAAATAGAAATGGGGCCACTCTGAGCCTGGCCCCATCTCTGGTCCGGTCATTGAGAGAAAGACCGGCTCTTTTTGCATCAGGGCAGGCTAGCCTGCCCTGATGCAAAAGCGCGCTCCGCCGGGGTTTGGTTGCCGAGGGAGCTATGCGGGCGGACATTGTTGTAGTCGTGCCGCCACGCCTCACATTTATGCTGGGCATCGGCCAGGCTCAAGAACCAGTTTGCGTTGAGGCACTCGGCCCTGACCCGCCCGTTGAAGGACTCCGCAAATGCATTGTCGGTCGGCTTGCCGAGCCGACTGAAGTCCAACACCACATCATGCTGGTAAGCCCACAAGTCGAGATCCGCATTTCGAGACTGGCCTGATCGGGGCGGCGGGACTTGTACCGGACGGTTGCCCTGTTGGTCGGGAACACGTCGCAGGCCCGCCGCTCGGAGATTCCGTAACTGGCCTGCATGTAGCCGACCAGTTCACGGGCCCGATCAGGCCTTACAGCTTTCGTTTGATGACATCCTGCAGCATCTCTTTGTCGAGGCTGAGGTTCGCCACCAGACGTTTGAGCCGGACGTTTTCTTCTTCGAGCTGTTTCAACCGCTTCATCTCTGATGGCATCAATCCGCCGTACTTGCTTCGCCATCGATAGTACGTCTGGATTTAGATCCCGGCCTTGCGGCAGACCTCCTCCACCGTCGTCCCGTCTTCTGCCTGCTTCAATATGAAGGCGATCTGCTGCTCACTAAAACGCGACTTCTTCATCCCGAAACTCCCTCGTTCGGCTCCTGCCAAACCTAACCGGGAATTTCTCACATAAAACGGGCCAGTTTGCCGGGCTCAGGTCAGTATCAGGATTTGGCCAACGGGTAGTGTCAAAAGGATTGCGCCGCTAGCGACGCAGTGGCCGTGTGCGTAGGCTGGGATCATACCTCGCCCTCGCAAACCCGCCAATCCGTTCCGCTATTTTCACTCCTCGCCTGAGGTCACCCGCCTCGTGGTGATGATGTACGTTCGATATTGATATCGCAATGGGAAGCGGATCCTCGAAGGGCCTCTTCCAAATGTGCTACGGTGACGAACGCTGTTTGTCGGCCATCCTGCGCTGGTCACTGTAGCGCCGGGTAGAGTGGTATTCGGCTGACAGCTTGCGCCGGGCTGTTACTTGATTAGATCGTAGTGGTGGAGTTTTCGCGACCGGTGGGAAAACGGAGGCGGCCCGTTAAGAGCCGCCCCAGTGAATGGCCCCGATCAGCCAAAGATGATCAGGACACTCGGTCGCTTTAGTATATCACATTGGCAACAGAACGGCGTGAAGTCTCGCAAGAATTGCTTTGAGACGGGAAGCCATTTGTGGGTCGCGGGCAACTGCTATACGCCCCGGAAGGAGGTTGCCAACGGAGGCCAAGCTTCACTGGTTTGTCGGAAAGGTTAGGGGGATCAGAGATGGTTTCCGGATTGAACTCCGAAAATTCTACTGCACATTTCTGGCGCCAATCCTCGACGCCGCTGCCGCAGAGGGCGAGCATATTCGAGCCCATGATGTCCTCGGGTTATGGCTGAAGGAGCAAATATGAAAAGCGCGGCAATCCTTTGTGCAATTTTCGCCCTAGCGATTGCTAGTGCTGCCCCAGCACAATCCGCTGGCGATCGGCTCAACCTCGTTTGCCTCGGTGCCGGTGCTGCGAACAAGCCCACGTCAACACAAGCCTTCGGCTGGAACAGTGACGGCGACAGCGCGGGCGCGACCATCATTGGCAACCGGGCGGTGCCGTTCGACGATCAGGTCAATCTCTGGATCGAGGGCGCAGACGGACAAATCCGAATGCCCCGCGCCATGCTCCCGGTGATAAGAGGCGGGAAAGACGGTTGGTTTCAGCTTAAATCGCTCAAGGTCTCCGACAGCGAGATCATCGGGTCGGTCGCTGTGAATGTCCTCAACAACCCCCGCTTGCGCATAGACCGCATGACAGGGGCAATCAGCATATCCGGCAAGGCAGGCGACTATTCCGGAACTTGCAGGAAGTTTGATCCTACGTCGACGCCGCGCGCATTCTAGCGCCGCATGTTTACTGGTCGACACCCCCAGCCCTAGAGCGCAGGCTATGGCGGAGCCGCCCGGACTGTTCATTTTTGTAAGCGCGCCAACGCTTATCGCTGGGGGTGCTGTTGCCCCCCCGGGCGGCCCCAACAACGAGGGCCGTCACAATAAC
>CALMYW010000220.1 GCA_937873665.1 uncultured Sphingorhabdus sp. | reverse complement strand
TATCGCCCCGGCGGCAAGCGTCTGGAAGATCACTGAGCATCTGCGCGGGCCGATCCGCTTCCTGCTCGCGGGATCGGGCCATATCGCGGGCGTGGTCAATCCGCCCTCGGCAAACAAATATCAATATTGGATCAATGAGGACGAGGTCAGCACGCTCGAGGAATTCGTTGCGGGTGCGAAAGAGACCAAGGGGAGCTGGTGGCCCGACTGGCGTGTCTGGATCGGCGGCCTTGGCGGCGGCACGGTGAAGGCCAAAGGCGCGCGAATCCCGGGAAAAGGCAAGTTCAAGGCGATCGAGGATGCGCCGGGAAGCTACGTAAAAAGCCGCTGAATGCTCAAAATGGTGCAGTGCACAAAATAGGGCTTGCGTCTGTCGCTGCGTTGCGATATTGTGCGACGCAACATGGATTGGAGCGATCCAATGACACGCAAGTCCAATAGTCGAGTGGGTAAGCCGGTAGCGAAGGTTTCGCGGCCTGTTCCCGTTCAGAAGCCCACCCCGGCCGCGGCACCCGTCGCGGTCAAGGCCAAGGTCGTCAAGGCCGAAGCCCCCGTGGCAGCGCCCGTCCCTGCGCCCGTAAAGGCGCCGGTTCCGATCGTTGCACCGGTTGTCGCCAGGGTCGAGTCGCCAGTGGTGCCCGTCCCTGTCGTGGAGGCCGTAACGCCTCCGCCTCCGCCGAAAGTGGAGGCGCCTGCGCCGATCGTATCAGCGCAGCCCGTGAAAACCGTGGAAGCCTCCACACCGATCTCGAAAGGAACTACCCCAATGGCCACCACCACCACCACTTTCTCGCCCGAGAAGATCCTCACTGACCTCAACGCGCGCACCAAGACGGCGTTCGAGAAGAGCACCAAGTTCGGCGAAGACGTTGCCGAGCTGACCAAGGGCAATCTCGAAGCGGTTGCCGAATCGGCGAAGATCGCCGCCAAGGGCGCGGAAACGCTTGCCCAGGGCGCTGCCGAGTACACCAAGAAGAACTTCGAGACCGCGACTGCCGCGATGAAGCGCTATACGAGCGTCAAGTCGCCGGCCGAGCTGTTCCAGCTCAACAGCGAAATCGCCAAGTCGTCGTTCGACTCGGCCGTTGCCGAAGCGTCGAAGATGAGCGAGGCTTTCACCAAGCTCGCCGGCGAAATCTTCCAGCCGCTCTCGAACCGCTACACCGTCACGGCGGAGAAGCTGAAGACCTCGGCTTTCTGATTTCTTAACCCGACACCGTACAAGAAGAGGCCGTCTCCACCCGGAGGCGGCCTTTTTTGTGCGCGGCCCGGAGCATTTCGAAGGCACCCGGCCTTGCTCACCGGGGTGGGAATACCATATCCTGTCCTGCGGAGGACGACGTAAGAACGATGACGGCAGAGTGGCGGCCCGCGAGCATGGGTCCAGGCAAGGACAGCGAGGATGGAGGCACCGGCCTGGGTGTCGCTACCCGCACGCGCACGCGGCCCAAGAAGCCCTCGCTCTACAAGGTGTTGATGCTCAACGACGATTATACCCCGATGGAGTTCGTCGTGCTCTGCCTCCAGCGCTTCTTCCGCATGAATCTCGAGGATGCGACCCGCGTCATGCTCCACGTCCACCAGCGCGGCGTGGGGGTGTGCGGGGTGTTCAGCTACGAAGTCGCCGAATCGAAGGTCAACCAGGTCATCGATTTCGCCCGGCAGAACCAGCATCCTCTTCAGTGCACGCTCGAAAAGGCCTGAGCGTCAGGACTAGAGCGGCAGTCCGCGCAGATCAATGTCCGGATAGCGATTGACGTAGTTCGCCACCTCGGAAAGCCGCTGTTCGTTGAGGATGGTGAGCAGACCCGCCTTGCGCAGGATGAGGCCCTCCGACACCAGCGACCGGATCATGCGATTGACGTGAACCGCGGTCAGCCCGGTCGCATCGCCGATCTCCTCCTGTGTCAGCGGAAAGACGAAGCTGCTGCCAGTGGCGTCGTTGATCATCCGCAGCCGCGTCACCGTATCGATCATCAGCGCCGCGATTCGCGCACGGGCGGAGGTGCGCCCCAGCGAGGCGAGTCGGTCGTGCATCGCAACCTGCTCGGCCTGCCCGATCACGAACAGCAGTGCGCCGAGCCGGGGATGATTGATCATCATGTCGAGGAGCGCCGCGCGTTCGATCGGGATCACCCGCGCATCCGTGACGGCGACGAGCGATTCGGGGGATTCGGCATAGGCCGCACAGGACAGGCCGACGAGATCGCCGGGCAGATGGATGCGCAGGATCTGGCGGTTTCCGTCGCCGAGCAGCATGAAGCTCAGCAGCCAGCCGGAATTGACGATATAGGCTTCGCAGAGTCGGTCCCGCTCGGGTCGAATCAAGGCGCCGCGGCGATAGATGCGTTCGTGACCGTCAAGAGACGCGAGGGCGCGCTTCTCGGCGTTCGAAAGGCCCGTCAGCCGCGCGAGACGCTCAACGAAGCAATTCTCCCCCACATGGCCCCCAAAGATAATTATCCATCACGCGAACAGACGCTTAGGCTAAAGGGACATAGTTTGGCGCTAACACCGATCAACCTCCTGCCAATAATAGTGGATCGTGGTGAAAACGCCCGGCGGGCTAACGCTTGCCTGAACGCGCCAAAAAGATAGAAGCTGCGCATGGACAGAATAATCATTCGCGGCGGACAGCGCCTGACCGGCAACATTGCCATCTCGGGCGCCAAGAATGCCGCGCTGACCCTGCTTCCCTGTGCGTTGCTGACCGACGATCCCCTGACGCTGCGGAATCTGCCGCGCCTCGCCGATGTCGACAGCTTCGGCCATCTGCTCAACGAACTGGGCGTTTCGACGATGGTCGCGGGCGCACGCGGGCATGATTTCGGCCGGGTGATGACGATGCGCGCGGAGTCGCTGTCATCGACCGTCGCCCCCTATGACATTGTGCGCAAGATGCGCGCATCGATCCTCGTGCTCGGCCCCGTGCTGGCGCGGGCGGGCGAAGCAACGGTGTCGCTACCGGGCGGCTGTGCAATCGGAAACCGCCCGATCGACCTGCATCTCAAGGCGCTCGAGGCGCTCGGCGCCGAGATCGAACTCACCGCCGGCTATGTCAAGGCAACCGCGCCCGGCGGCCGGTTGACTGGCGGGCGGGGTGGGCTTCCGTCTGGGTCGGTGGGGGC
>CALMYW010000219.1 GCA_937873665.1 uncultured Sphingorhabdus sp. | reverse complement strand
CGACGAAGCGGATATCGCAACCGGCTACACCGACAATGGATCCACCAAGCTTGGAGCGACTGCTCGGAGCATCGATCGATGGGCGCGAAAGCCGACCGTCCAGTGATTTTACAACATACGTGATTGGCGAGCGTGAATTATGGATTTCGAGGTGCTCGACACAACCCAGTCCGGCGAGGGCGGCATGGAGCTGTTCGCCGGACGCGAAATCGGCGAGTGCCGCCTCGGTCGTCCAATTGCTGGTAGTCAGACCGACCCGCGGGGCGGGCCGGACTGTTTCCGAGCGCAGCGGAATAACAAGCAGTACGCCGTCTTTGCTGAACCCATGAATGTTGAGCCACCGATCCATAATAGCCGCATCTGCTGCGGGGTCGGCTGACCACAAGTGGGCCTGGTTTCCGGCCAGGTCGAGTTTGCCGTAGGGATTGACTACAAGTTGATGGGTTCCACCGGTGGAGAGGCGGCCATGGACAACGAATGCATCGCAAAGGTTGAAGACCGCCTTCTGGCCGAGGCCGAACCGCCCAACTTTTGCGGTGTCTCCGATCTTGGTGCTACCGCTCATCGATTGCATGGCCTTCAGGTCACCCTGGGTGGCAGGGCCATCGTTGGCAATGAGGAGCGCGGGAACCGTTAGGAGGGGGTGCGAGGCTTCAGAAAAACCATCATGAGCGGTGATGACGACACGTTTCGCGCCGGCGTCGTCGGCATTTTGCAGCATTTCCTTTAACACGGGAAAACCGGACTTGTACCGGTCGTCGAGCAAACGCATCAACTCATCGATGACTGCCCGGGCATCGTATTCAAGGCTCATCAGGTATCCTGTATTTAGCGTTTGCGCTGGAAATGAAGCAGCGTGTCGGCCGCGGCGAGCCCGTTAAGAGTGTTTTACCACAGATCCTGCACAGCACTTAGCCGCGCGTACTTGGCGGTGGCGGCGCAATGGCCAACGAATTTCTAGCAAGTCATGCTCCCCCGGTTGCCGACAAAGTTCAATCTGCCTCGACTCAGAGGGGCACAAGCCGATTGATGTAGCGTTTAATCCACGTTAGACACCAAGAGTCAACTTTCTGGGTGGACCAAGAAAGTTGTTTCGGGTTGGGGGAATGGACGTGGACGAAAAGCCGAGTCTGAGATGGGGTGTCGAGCGGAAGCTTGAATTCATCGAATTCCGGCTGTTTTGGGAAGGCTACGTCAATCGCAGCGATCTCATCGAAACCTTCAATGAATCGGCCAATCAGGCATCGTCCGACTTAAATCGCTATCTGACCCTCGCTCCAGATAACATGACATACGATAAGAGCGCCCGCACCTATGTTCGGGCGTCAGCCTTCAAGCCCTTGTTTTTGAAACCCGATGCCAGCTTTTACCTGTCGCAGGTTCGCTCGCTCGGAGACGGTTTGCTCGATCAGCGAGCATCCTGGATCGGGAACGTGCCTGAGTATGCCAGCATACCGTTCCCGGCTCGGGGAGTTCTGCCGCCTGTGCTCCGCGCAATCGTCGTGGCAATCCGGAGGCGGGAGGCGATTGAAATTTGCTATCAGTCCATGTCTTCCTCGGACCCGCAATGGCGTTGGATTGCGCCTCATGCTCTCGGCTTTGACGGGTTCCGATGGCACGCGCGAGCTTATTGTGAAAAGGATGGGCTGTTCAAAGACTTTGTCCTCTCACGGATCGCTGAAACCAGGCATGGCAGGCAGAGCACCGCTCAAGCTTTAGATGATGTCGCGTGGCATGATCTGGTCAATCTGGAAATTGGTGCGCACCCTTCGCTGAGTGATGGGCAGCGGCGAGCAATAGAGCTTGATTACGGAATGGCGGACGGCGCGGCCCGCATACCGGTTCGTCGAGCGCTTCTTTACTACACCCTGAAACGCCTGGGGCTCGACACCGATCCTTCTGCGCGCGAGCCCAAAGACCAACAGATCGTTTTGTTGAATGGGCCAGATGTGATGGGTCTTGTTCGGAATGGGGGCACTTCATGAAGCCATCTCCCGCCCCCAAATATCGCATGTCATTCGGCACTGGCGGCCTGTTTCTAAACGAAAGCGTCGTGATCGCGCGGCTCTTCCAGGAGATGGGTGACTGGAGTGCTGTGAAGCGGGCGGCGGCCGAAAGCGGGGTAATCCCGTTCAAGAAACAGTCCTCCGTCACGCGGTCTGTTCGCGAGATAGCGAACCGGCTGGAGGTTCTACAGCCCGATGAGCTCGAAATGCTGGTTCACGGGGCTTATCACGATCAACTATCGATCCTTTGGTTGGCATTGTGTCGGAGTTACCGGTTTATCGGTGAATTTGCCGCAGAGCTCGTTTCAGAGCGATTCCTGAGTTTTCGAACGCACCTCACTTACGACGATTTTGATGCCTTTTTTTCTGCCAAAGCCGAGTGGGATCGAGACCTCGAGCAGATAAGCGTTTCGACCAGAGAGAAGCTGCGTCAGGTTCTGTTCCGATTGATGCGAGAAGCGGGCATTCTGGGAAACGACGACCATATCTGTCGTGCTCTGCTCTCACCGCGCTTCGCCGAATTGGTCTCTGCATCTGGAAAAAATGAGATGCGGTTTTTCCCTGGAGCGGAAAACGCTGGGTTGAAGGGCAGCTAATGGCACGAGACACCAATACCATGTCGCCTCGAGATCGTCAGGAGCACCTTCTTCAGGTCATTTCCAGCCCGAGGTTTCTGAAGAAGCAAGGCCTTGGAAATGAGGTCCCGTTCTTCATCTCGCCATTTCCGGCTGCCGATGCGGTGGAGATGGAGGTGGTCAGAACGCAGTTGGTCAAACTCTTGGCTGACCGCGGGGTTATCGCACTCGATATCAACCTCTATGACCTGTCCGTTCGAATGCTGCGTGAGCGAGGCATTTGGGATCAGTTGATCGAGCAAGAAGCGGGCTTCTCGAAGGACGAACTCAAAGAGCTTTTACAAAATGTCCTGGACCCCGAGCAGCATCTCATTCCCGAAATTGCGACGGTGCTCGAAGCCAATGAATTTGATGTCCTGCTGTTGTCTGGCGTCGGCGAAGTTTATCCATTTATTCGATCGCATAACGTTTTGAACAATCTGCAGAGCACGGCGAAAGACAAGCCAACCGTCATGTTTTTCCCAGGCAGCTATACACACGCGCTGGCAAGTGGTGCGTCGTTGGATTTGTTTGGAATCATGCACGACGATAAATATTATCGTGCATTCAATATCTTCAATTACGAAGTTTGAGGGGCAGCATGACCATTTTGCGCGAAATCTTCGAAAAGCCCGTCGACCGCCCGATTGAAGGCGTTATCAAGGCCGATGACGATGCCAGTTTGCGGATTGAACTCGAGGAGTATGTCCTCACGAACGAGATCAAGAAGCAAATTGAGCGCTTTCTCGACGCCTATAACAATTACACGACTGCAAACGGTGTCTGGATCTCTGGCTTCTTCGGATCCGGCAAGTCGCACTTGCTCAAGATGCTGGCGATGCTCCTTGAAAACCGGGAGGTTGGGGGAGCTGCCGCGTTTGAGTTGTTTCGAGACAAGTGCGCTGAGGACGAGATCCTGTCAGCTGACCTGAAGCGGGCTGTTGCAATCCCATCGAAAAGCGTCTTGTTCAACATCGATCAAAAGGCCGACGTGATCTCCAAAGATCAAGTTGATGCCCTGCTGTCGGTCTTCCAGAAGGTGTTTGACGAAACTTGCGGCTACTATGGCAAGCAGGCTTACATCGCCCAGTTCGAGAGGGATTTGGACAGCCGGGGCGTCTACGGCATCTTCAGGGAAGCCTATCAGGTTGTCGCGGGCAAACCCTGGGAAAGGGGCCGCGAACAGCATCTGCTCGAAGGGAGCAACATTGCCCACGCCTATGCCAAGGCCCCCGGTTCGGACCCGGCAGAAGCGAGCGGAATCCTCAATAAGTATCGCTCTGACTACAAGGTTTCGATCGAGGATTTTGCCGAAAAGGTGAAGGCCTACGTTGATGCGCAAGGCAAGGATTTCCGCCTGAATTTCTTTGTGGACGAGGTTGGGCAATTTATTGCCGACAACGTCAAACTCATGACCAATCTGCAGACGATCGCCGAAAGCTTGAACACCAAGTGCCGCGGCAGGGCGTGGGTTATCGTCACCGCGCAACAGGACATGAACGCGGTCATCGGTGACATGAACGAGCGCCAGGAGAACGATTTCTCGAAGATTCAAGCTCGCTTCGCAAACCGCATGCCTCTTAACAGTGCGGATGTCGCGGAAGTCATTCAGAAACGCTTGCTGAAAAAAACCGAAGGTGGCGTTGAGAGCTTGGCCGATCTCTACCGGCGAGAGAGCAACAATATGCGCACTCTCTTCGACTTCGCAGATGGATCGCGCGCGCTCAAAAATTTCGCGGACCGGGACCACTTCATCCACAGCTACCCGTTCATTCCGTACCAGTACGAGCTGTTCCAGATGGCCATCCAGGGCCTGTCACAGCACAATGCGTTTGAGGGGCGCCACAGCTCGGTCGGCGAGCGGTCGATGCTTGGCGTCTTTCAGGAAGTGGCGATCCACCTCTGCGATCTCGAGCTCGGCTGTATCGCAACTTTCGACCTGATGTTTGAAGGTATCCGTACGGCGTTGAAGTCGAGTGTTCAGCAATCGATCCAGATTGCGGAGCGGAACCTGGGCGACAAGTTTGCAACGCGGGTGCTGAAGGCGCTGTTCCTGGTCAAATACGATAAGTCGTTCAAGCCTACGGCTCGGAACATCGCGATTCTGATGCGTGAGAAGTTTGACGAGGACGAAACCGCTCTCAAGCGCCGGGTCGAGGAAGCCCTGACGCTTCTCGAGCAAAACACCTACATCCAGCGGAATGGCGATTTGTTCGAATTCCTGACCGATGAAGAGAAGGACATCGAGCAGGAGATCAAAAACGTCGAGGTCGACAGCACGGAAATTGCCCGAGAGCTGGAAGCCCTGATTTTTGATGCAGTCATTCGGGATCGGAAGATCCGTCACGAGGTGGCTCAGCTCGATTATCCATTTGCGCGCAAGCTTGATGATCGCCTTCAGGGCCGCGATTATGAGTTGGGGGTCAACGTAGTTACCCCCTTTCATGAGAATGCGGGGAAGCCCGAGGCCGTCCGCATGGCTAGCATGTCGAGCGACGAACTGGTCATCCTGCTGAAGGCAGATGATCGATTTGCGCGGGATCTGATGATGTATCGTCGGACCGACAAATACGTTCGCCAAGCGCGCGCCACGTCGCCGCAACCGTCGGTTGAGCGCATTATCAGCGAGAAAGGCCAGCAGAACGCCAACCGTCATCGTGATCTGACAACCCGAGCGCGCACTCTTGTGGCGGAAGCGCAGCTGTTTGTGCGGGGCGAGGAATTGGATCTGCGGGGCGAAGATCCCCAGGCGCGGGTGAGGCGCGCTTTCCAGACGCTTGTCGACAAGGTCTACACCAATCTTCCGATGCTTCGTGGCGCCACTTATTCCGAGGGGGATATCGGTCGGTATTTGCGCCAGAACAGCGAAGGCTCATTGATTGCAGGGGGCAACAATCTCACTGAAGCAGAGCAGGAGATTCTCAACTTCGCTCAGTCGAACGTCCGCACGGGCGTCCGGACGACGGTGAAGGCCCTCGCGGAACGATTTGAGACGAAGCCTTATGGCTGGCCCAATGCGGCGATCCTT
>CALMYW010000218.1 GCA_937873665.1 uncultured Sphingorhabdus sp. | reverse complement strand
TACGAGATAAAGGAATGTGACTGGAGTTCAGACGTGTGCTCTTCCGATCTCTGTCATCCGCACCCACTACAAGGTAGTAATCCGCCCGGCTCAAGCGGATGCCCTTGTTTATCGCGTGATAAATTCCAAAATCCGGCTCGGAAACCATAGAGGTGACGAGGTCACCGCATCCGTGTAGCAATTCGACGGTCGAGTCCGTGGAGCCACCATCGACCACAATCCACTCGAAATCGCGATCGGATTGGGCGCGCAGGCTAGCGATCAGATCTGGGAGTTGGGGACTTGCGTTAAAGGTGGCAGTGATTATCGAGATTGCTGGTTGGGCTCTATTCAAAACGACCGTGGAATTGGTAAGAGGATTCGTTAGTATTGGCATCGCGAATGCATTCCCTGGCGTGCCAATGCTGCAAACGAAACGCTTGTCAATTCCTGATTCATTGGCATCATATGCCGTTCGTGAAGAGGTGTTCTCCCACGCCCTCTCTTCCCGATGTTATCCACTTCAACCTTGCCCGCTTGACAATCGCTTCTTGAAGTAATGGTAAAACTCTTTAACACGAGGAAATTTTTTCCAGGTAAATCTAACGAAAGGTCGTGCGATATCTAGACAAGTTAACGCATTCAGGTAATGCCCGGAAAATTGAGTGCGTAATATGATCCGTTCTCTACACTCCGCTTTTTGAGTTACAGAAATTGTCGAGTTGTCTTTGCTTGTAGATCGCCAATGCCAATTGGCGGTGGCTCGCCACGAAAACAAGAAGTCGCCGCGCCTGAGAAAGAACTGATACAAATAGACATCTTCGGCGACGATTAACTTGGGGTCTTCCAGGATGCCATCTATAGATAGCACCGATTTTCTCGCCAACCATGCATTTGAGACTACGAAATTCTCCAAGTGCAACATCCGTTGCATGTTGAAAGGATCGAAGAAACGTAATGCTCGATTTTCTTTGATCCGTAGACCAATGGGGCCTCTAAAGTTGACTTGCTGATAGTAGTGCCCTTGCTCGTCTTGAACCTGTACGCATCCACTATATGCAACATCGAAATCTTTGTGAGTGTTGAGTAGACTCACCAGGGAACTGAGGTGGTTGGGGTGAATGGTATCGTCGTCATCCAGATTGCAAAAATAATCGCCGTCAACAACCCGCATGCCATCCCAAAGCGATGTGCTACGAAATCCTGTAGGCTCGGATGCGATTTGTTTGATTGATGTAAATCGTGCTTCATATTTTATCAGCAAATCGTCGATGCCTGAAACGTCGGAATAGCTGACCAATATCAGCCCAAGATTTGCGTGATGCTGTGCTGCCAACGAATCAAGGCAGCGTTGAACAAGACTAAGTTCTCTGCCGCCGATACGTACAATAGCCTCTACTTTCGGCTCTGTGTAACTGCAATTGTCTTGAAGGAAACAGCCTGTACGATTAACTTGCCGCAAGAAATCAGGTAAACGTCCCAGCAATGTTTCAAGAGCGAAGTGCTGGATGAAAATAGCATGCGCTTGTGCAACTAGATTTAGTGCTTTGTCTGGGTGTGAGCGAACCCAATTAAAGTGCCCAATAATTTCGTCCGCTTTGTCCGTCTCGTTAGCGTCTTGATTAACGTAAAGAACCGATTCTCCGAAATGGCGTTTTGCAAAGCTGGAGTCTTCGGTAATTATTACCGCGCAAGCAGCGGCAGCCTCGAATATACGCATCGAAGGGATACCGGCCTGCAAATGCTCTGCTCTGTGCAAACAAAGCGCGACCCCTGCTGTGTTGATCTCGCCAAATATTGACGTCCCATCGAATGGAATTCTGCCTTTGTACGCCTTACCGTAGCGCGCCCATTTTGCTGGGTCGCCATAGAATGAGATTGGCAAGCGAGCGCGCAGCCTCCTAATCAACCGCTCATGTCTCTTTCCATCCCAATGCACGCCAGTATAAAACAATGATGGGCTATTCAAATTTGGCTGGCGGAACTCGGTGATTTGGGCTGTTGGCAAGAAGTCAAAATCAGAAACGGGGGTTTTTTTTCTGGTGGAAAATAGCAAGTCACCCAGGTATTCACGAACGCTCTCCCCGCCAGCAAGACATCCGTCATAACTGAGCACGTTTCGTACTCTCAATGGATCTCTACAAAAATAACTGGGGGGGCTCCAAAGTAGGCCAATCGTTGGAATGTGGGTTAACTTTGGCGAATACTCATGTGTCGCCAAGACGCAGTCTGCGTTAGCTCCGATGATGTCGTCGGAGGAAGCGGCCTCTACACACGTCCAGCCAAGATTCAAACATGCCAGTTTTAAGCGGGCAGTGAACTCACGCTCTGCAGAATACTCCAGATTGGGCCAGGAATTTAGTACGGCAATGCGCAAGTTTGGGCGTCCCTGAGATTATCTGAATGGATTGCAATGTCTTGAGGTATCGAAATTAATGTATCCAATACTCCACAATGTTCGGGCATTTGTAATTAGGCATTCTATTGAATGTATGATATTAAATGTTTTCGCGTAATTTTGATTGGTTACAGAAGCTGCTCTACGGATGCTTTATGTTTATGCATTCACGCGGATGCGTATTCGCGAAATTCGCTGGAACGATAAGTAATGATGGATTTTGTCTTCAAAGTCGGGCTTGAGCATGGTCTGGGGGCGCCTGAATTCAATTATCTATCTTGTCGGTATAAATATACCCAAGTGTAGAGTTTTGTTATCTGTGATGAATTAATCCAATAATCGCATGGTAAATCTTGTTTAGCTTTCCGGCTTTCACCCACGTATTCTGGCATCTGGGCTCCATTCCGGCCTTTCGGATTAGCACATAAGCTGTTCTCAAATCTTGCAGATAAGGTCGATAAACAGATTGTATCGTTGCGTTTGGAATAGAATAGTTGCTGAGCTTGAATCGATGCTCATCAACGATCTTGAGCCCGTGAAAATGATGCCAAATGGCTCCGCCATAGGGAAACCTGATCGAGTTCCAAGGTGCCAGCATCCATTCGTGATGCTGGACTATGTGAACTTCGTCGGCAAATCGTTCGGGCCAGTCATCGAGGTATTTTTGATCACCAAATTTTCCATCCTCGGACCGTGCATAACACCATTCTATACAACGTTCCTCCCACCACTTCCGGACCCCTTCACCGCGTTCTCGGTGAAAGGTCATGAACTGGACGCAAAACTGACCGCTGGTCGCGGTTTGGTCGTACTCCGGGGCGTAGCCATGGTCAGTGATCAATACTGATTTGCCTGATGTATCCAATTCACGAAAAATAGGCGTGGGGCTCTTGCGTAGCCACATGTCTGCATCCAGATACGTTACCCGCTCTACTTCAGGGTCAGACTCAAATACAAAACGTGGGGCGAATGGGGTCAGTGTCCAGCAGTATTCACCCCTGCTACGTTCCTCGCGCACCTGTTTCAGCTCTGACGTTTCGACCTTGTCTAGTTGGAGTAGCCGTGTACTGGCTAACGCAAGGCGGTTGAGCACCTCGTAAGCTGTATCGTCTACGCACAGTATCCACAGTGTGAAGTTTCCAGCGTGCCTCTCCATCGATGCATGCAGGGCCAGTCCTTGGGGAAGGAATAGGCTGTCGAACAACGTGACGTAGTGTTCCATCAGCCCCTCTGAAAGGAATTGACAGCAAAAACAACGTGCTCGACATCAGTGTCGCTCAATTGGGGGTCACAAGGAAGCGAGAGACAGGTTTGAGCATGCTTCTCGCCAGCGAGTAGGCCTTCAGGGTCGCACCGGATATGTAACATTGCCTTTTGATGATGAATTGGAACCGGATAGTGAGCCAGCGTCTGAATGTTGCGCTCATGTAAGTGAACTTGCAGGGCGTCGCGGTCATCGCAGCGTAGAACATAAAGATGATGGACGTGTGCCGCTGGTTCCTCGGGTTGTTGCAATAATTGAACGGCTGGATTGTCTATCTCCTCGCTGTAGCGAGAAGCTATTTGGCGACGACGCCCGGTAAACTCTGAAAGCCATCCGATGCGGGCTGCGAGCATTGCTGCTTGGATTTCGTCCAGC
>CALMYW010000217.1 GCA_937873665.1 uncultured Sphingorhabdus sp. | reverse complement strand
CACAAAATACGATGGTCTTGGCGAACCGATCAGTGTTCTTGAGGAAGTCGGTTAGATGCCGGGCAATGGCCTCTGTCCTCGACCGCAACGCGACGATGCGTTCGAAGTCCCTGGTCTGATATTCCTCGTCGGGAATTTCCCGCCCATAGCGGTCCAACTCCCCGGCAGAAGGGCGCCAGCCAACGGCGTCGAGATCGGTGACGATGCGATGCACGCGGTAGGGAGCAAGGAAGCCATCTTCGATCCCCTGTGCCAGCGAATACGTGTAAAGCGGCTTCTGGAAATAGGCATAGGTGTCGCGGCTCTCTTCCCGCAATGGCGTGGCCGTCATTCCCAGCTGATAGGCGGGTTCAAACCATTCCAGGATTTCGCGCCACGAACTGTCCGAACGCGCACTACCCCGGTGGCACTCATCGATGACAATGAGGTCGAAGAAGTCCGGCGCGAACTCCTTGTACAGACCGGGCCGGTTCTCGTCGCGTGCGATGGCCTGATATGTCGAGAAGTAGATGTCGCGGCCATGGCTGATCGCGTTCGCGCCCAGCTTCCAGCGCGCATCGCCAAACGGCGCGAAGGTCTTGTCCTTGGGGTCGTCGACAAGAATGTTCCGGTCAGCCAGGAACAGGACTTTGGGCTTGCGGTGATCGCCCCGCTTGTTCCAACCGGCTGACCACAGGCGCCAGCAGAGTTGGAATGCGACGGCGGTTTTCCCGGCCCCGGTGCAGAGGTTGAGCAGGGCGCGGCGTTGCCCGCCCAGGATTGCTTCCATTGCCCGATTGACGGCGATTTCCTGGTAGTACCTGAGCGGTCTTTCAGGATCGGGAAATCCCGCCGACAACAGCTTGGCGGAATCGGCACCCGAAATTTCCAACTGGGTTTCGAGACGGGACCAAAGTTCGTCCGGTGTCGGGAAATCGCCACGCGGAACCTCTGTCCCCAGCGCGAGATCGATTTCGATGATGTCCCGGCCGTTGCTGGCATAGGCGAATCGCACGCCCAGCACTTCGGCATAGTCCTTCGCTTGCTGAACGCCGTCCTGGGCAGAGCGATAACCTGCCTTGGCCTCAATCACTGCAATCGGATAATCGGGCCGATAGCGCAGGATGTAGTCCGCTCGTTTCCGCGTCCCCCGGCGTGCTACTCCGCCCACGATGAGAACGCGTCCATCCGTGAAAGTCCGCTGTTCCTGAATCGCGCAAGGTGCATCGTCCCAGCCTGCGGATTGCAGCTTGGGCACAATGTATTTTCGGCAGGTGTCAGCTTCAGTATTCATCTTGCCTGGCACATTCGCTGAACAACGTCGGATTGGCAACTAGCGGTGAGAATTCGGATGCTTCGTCGTTCTATCTCGAACCCGTAACCATTCAAGAAATCACCCCCTTTCATGAACTGATCACGCCCCTGACCGAACCCGGACAGGCACTGCAACGTGCGCTCATGCGGACCGTGTTGCCGCCCTGCGGTCGGCTGCCCGCACCACTCCTTTGAGCGACGTTCCCCTTCTCTGCAATCGGTGCAGACCTGTCCGTGCCCGGCCTCTTCGGGGCTCAGTCAAGGGGATGGTCTCCTGGACGGACAAAACAGCTTCGAAAGGTCAAAAACATGAAGAACACCGTCACCCTCGTCGGCTTCGTTGGCAACAACCCCGAAGTCCGCACCACACAATCGGGAGCCTCGATCACCAGCGTTTCGCTCGCCACAACCAACAGCTTCAAGGATAGCGAAGGCAATCGCCAGACCGAAACCGAATGGCACCGGATCACCTGCTTCAACGGCATCGGGAAATGCGTCGCGGACCACGTCGCCAAGGGCGCAATGATCATGGTCACAGGCCGCATCCACTACACCAAGTGGACCGACCAGAACGGCATCGACCGCTACGGTTGCGAGATCATCGCCGAGCAGGTCGATTTCCTCGCCAAGGCGAAGGAAGCCAGCAAGGACGAACCCAAGAAGCGGCGCGCCAAATAGCGCCGCATACCCTCAGCGACGGCTGAGATTCCAATGCCTCGGTGGAACTCCCACCGGGGCATTTTCTGCGTCGTCACAATGGCGATGCCGGGGG
>CALMYW010000216.1 GCA_937873665.1 uncultured Sphingorhabdus sp. | reverse complement strand
GAATCCTCGACCGTCCACCGTCGCGGTATGCCGTTGGTCGCCATCGTCGTGTCCGGGCAGAGGATCTTTTCGCCTACATGGCCGAACGCGACCAGGCCCGATCCAATGCCCTGTCCGAACTTGCGGGGCTGGACGCGGAGGGCGACCTGATTTGAGCGGCCCGATGAACCGATACGCGGCTATCATCGATGCTTGCGTCCTTGGGGGTGGCCTCAAGCGGAACATTATTTTGAGTTTGGCCGAGGCTGGCTTGTTTCGACCCTTCTGGTCCGCGCGCATTCTGGACGAGACCGAGAAGGCGATCTTGGCGATCTCAAAAGGCACGGCTGATCCTGGGCGTCAGCGCCGCGCCATCGAAAGGGCATTTCCAGAAGCGATCGTTTCACCGAGCGAAAGTGCGAACCTGTTTGGTTCGCTGCCCGATCCCGATGATGAACATGTACTGGCTGCGGCCATAGCTGCTCGCTGCGATACTCTAGTAACTGACAACCTCAAAGATTTCCCGCAGGACGTACTTGATCGTTGGGGCATCGAAGTCATGTCGCCCGACGACTTCATTACCAACGCAATGGATTTGGATCACGCCGCTGCAATTGGCGCGCTGCGCGACATGCGCGCACGGTTAAAAGATCCGAAGCATACGGTTTCCGCTCTGGTCCTGAAACTCGAAGGGCAGGGATTGTTGCAAACAGCCGACTTTCTGCGCGAGTATGAAAACCTGATTTGAGCTGGACTTTAATGGCTTGCCGCCGCAACGGTCCAGCAAATCGCAAACTGCCGAAGATGTCGCTTCCCTTGTCGTCCACTTCAATGGCTGCCCCATGACCAACTCTATCAATTTTCGACCGCATCCTGGAGTCGACTTGGTGCAAACAAGTGCGCCGATGCTGCGCGCGTTTCAGACCATCGCGGCGTATCAGGTTGAGCATAGCGAAATCAGACTGACCAAATCAGGTGCGTGGAACCGGCACTGCATTGATTGGGTCGTGCGGCGTATGAATTTCCCGAACTGGACTGCCGAAAAGCTGTATTCTGTCAACAAGGTGCTCGATGAATACGATGTCCCGCCTTTGGAGTATTTGCGCGTCCTCCTCACATCCTTGCGCCTTGGGCGCAAAATGGGTGGTGGCTGGCGGCTAACAAAGCCGGGCATGACACTTGTGGCAGACCCAGAGGCGGCCTTTGTCACCATCGCGCCAGCGTTTTTGTTTCGGTTTGACCATTCCGAAGGCATGCGCACGGGTGAGGCGCCCGGCGGAGACTGGGAATTGTGGTTGCAAGCAATCAACCGGATGCCGCAGGATGGCTTTACGCTGCCTGAACTGGCGAACTTCCTCTATGGCCCCAGTGCAGGCGGTGGATGGCGTGGTCCGGCGGGCGGGTTGTTCAGCGCAGTCGCGATGCCACTTGAATGGGTGGGGCTGCTAATCCGGACGGGTGGTGGCGGCATCGAGGAAATGCTCTGGCGCAGGTCACCGCTTTGGGCTGCAGGGCTGGATTTTCAACATCGGACGATAGCTACGAATGTGGTGACGTTTCCCTCGAGGGGATGACACCCTTTAGGTTTGCCTTGGAACACCGTGTGGGCGCGCGTTCTGCACTTGATATGGTGGTGATGGTCGGTATGATCACTACATGTTTGATTCAGGTGTCCAGCTAGAAATCTTCCCGACGACGCTGGATCTGCGTCGTATCGACTTGGCCCTTAACATGCGGCGTTACTACCGATTGAGCGTTCAGCGCGACTTGTTCGGTCGTGCCTGTCTCATTCGTGAATGGGGAAGAATTGGCGCACGTGGCCAATCCCTGATCGAGAGCCATGAGGACGAGGGCAGGGCGATCACTTCGCTGATGCGGCTTGCCGCTCATAAGCAGCGGCGGGGCTATCAGCGGTAGCAGGCCGCGCTTGGTCGATTTGTCTGAAGGTCAGGGCAATGAGCAATAGAACTGGTTTCTATAACTCAGTGCATGGCCCTAGCATGAGCGATAGATATCATCGTCCTTGATTTGACCAATAGCCACGCCGAGCAAATCAACGTGCCGCGACCCGTCATCTCGCGCCGGCAGTCGGCCATTCATGTTGTCGCTAGGCCCTTCGATCTGCTCCTGTGGTTCGATGTCCTGATGAACGCGCATCACCTTCTTTCCAGCCGGGCAGGGGTATCGACCATCCCCTACACTCTTTGCAACCCTACGGTCACAGTCGGGACATCGGCACATGGCGTCAGGGCGAACCGGAACCACCATCACCAATATGCCCTCCAGATCGCAGCAAGCGACACGGCCTCACCGGTTTCGCGGGCCGGTGCTTTGGTCTGCCCATCCTGGCGGCCTGCCTGTCGCGCAGGACCCACCTCTACCCATCGGATTGGCGGTGCATTCGGCTTGGTCGGTGTTGATCTGGTTTCTCTCTTTCCGGGCTCTTGGCCTTCCGGGTCTGACATCGCCGGGGGAAGGGTGTCATCGTTCTGCCCTGCCGCTTCCTGTGATCCCAGCTCAGGCACCTCCCTTCGACTGACAATCCCCTAAGCCTGTTCGGCCTCTGGCTCGCAACCCCGCTCAGGGCCGGGCCGTGTTGGTCGCGTGCCGCTCCCTGCCCGCACCACCCCGGCCCTTCGGGGGTTTCCGGTGGCGAAAGGGCCACCGTGCAAGCCTCAGCCGACAGGCTTCTTTCGGGTCTTGTCGAAGGGATGGTCCCTTCAGCCAGATACAGGAGAACCACCATGCAGAACAGCGTCATCCTTGCCGGCAACATCGGTCAGGCCCCGGAAGCCCGCACCACCCAAG
>CALMYW010000215.1 GCA_937873665.1 uncultured Sphingorhabdus sp. | reverse complement strand
GGCACCGTCTGACGTGCCGGAGTGAACGACGGCACTGGCTGAATATTCGCTAATTATTTTCAGTTTGCGTTGTTTGGAGGCCCCCATTTGGGAGGGATCCCTCCGACTCTAGTCGGATACTGGCTTCAGCCCTAGTATTGCGTGATAGCCTGTAACCTTGGGAAAGTGGACCATACGTCCTTAAGGTGGTTCCCTCGGCAGCCTTGGCATCGACGGCGCGGTAAATGCCCTTCAGCGCGGTCACCAGCGGCTTGCGGTCTTTCCATGAGAGGAAGTCCGTCGAGTTCCGGAGCAGATGGACGATGCAGGTCTGGACCATGGCCTCGGCGAAAACGGCGGTGATCGCCTCGGGCGATCCGTGCCTTGGAAAACTTCGTCCTCATCATCGCTCACTCCGTATCCTGGCCCTATGATCTAACTGGAATTTTCCAGCTCAAAACGGTCCAAGATTCCGGGCGCAGGTCATGACCGACCATGACCAAGCGTAGTTCTACTCCCGCCGATGCCGTGCTGGTAGCCATCGATATGTCCAAGCACCGTCAGGAGGTGCTGATTGAACGCCCGGAGGGTGGCCGGCGGCGGCGCATGACGGTGATGGCCACCAAGGCGGATTACGACCGTCTGGCGGCCGACCTGGCGGACATCGGCAGACCTGTCATCGTCGGCTTCGAAGCCACCGGCAACTACCACCGCACATTGGCACACCGGCTGCTATCTGCGGGATTCGAGCTTCGCTTGATTTCGTCGGTCGCGTTGGCCCGGACGCGCGAGGCTCTGCACAATGGCTGGGACAAGAACGATTCCAAGGACGCCCAGGTAATCCTGCACATGCTGCAGATCGGCGCGACCCAGCGCTACGTCGATCCGCTGGCCGCCGGTATCAACGATCTACAGGAGATGTCGAAGACGCACGAAGCCATTTCAAAGGCTAAGACCCAGACATGGCATCGGATCCTGACACACTATCTCCCGCTGTACTTCCCAGAGATCGAGCGCTTCGCAGGCAACAGCAGGTCGGATTGGTTCCTGGCCTTGCTCGAGCGGTTTCCAACGCCAACGAGCATGACAGCGCTCAGCCAGGAGGCCTTCACGCGCGAGGCGTGGTCACTGGTCGGCCGCAAGGTCTCTAAAGCCCGCTTAATCAACGATATTTACGAGACTGCCTGCGCGTCGGTTGCATTGCCGATCGGCGAAGATTCCGTCTCCATCGCCATGTTCCGCATGGTCATCGCGCAAGCGCGAAGCCTGATCCGGCAACGAGACGAGATCGAACGAACAGCCCATGCCCTGCTTAGCGAGAACCGTGATTACCAGCTCCTGCGAATGATCCCCGGGATTGGGCCGATCAACGCGCTGACCATCCTCGCGGAGGCCGGCGACCTTCGACGATTTGCTCACCACCGCCAGTTTTTGAAGTTCTGCGGCCTCGATCTTGCCACATGTCAGTCCGGCACATTCCGCGGGCGGACCAAGCTTTCAAAGTACGGCAATGCTCGGCTCCGCCGTACCTTCTGGATGGCAACCCAAGTTGCCATCCGCCAGCGCGACAACAGCTTTCGCGACAAGCTCGGGCGATACGTCGCCGGGCATGCAAACGACCCTGATCGCCGCCGAAAGGCGATGACCGCACTCACCGCCAAGATGGCGCGTGTCGCACACGCCGTCATCAAGACGGGAACCGAGTACCGTCCGTTCCTGGAACGGGCGGACACCAGATGGAAGGACCCCTCTCTGTGGAGCCGTGAGGGCGCAGCTGCGACCCTGTAGATAATGTTCGGGCCTTCCATCTGGCATCTGCATCTCATCTTAAGGACGGTGAGGACCACGACCCCCAAGATCGATGGATCCTGTGTTTGCTATGGCCGAGAGCACATTCCTTGACGATGGAAGCCATCTGGATCAAAAAGACAGCAGCGCCGATCCTGATCGGCGCAATGAGATCTGCTGGCCTGTTGCCGCTGCTGCTTCCCAACATAGGACGTTGTCGCTGACGATCATGCCCGGCTTGCCGCGCTCGACGATCAGATCGCTTAGCTCGCGCACGACCCTGCGTCCCGAGATCGACGTATCCGGCACCGCGCGCAGGCACTCGCGGGTCACATCGTCGACGATGTTGAGCACCCGGAACCGGCGTCCGGACGCCATCTGGTCGTGCACGAAGTCCAGGCTCCATCGCTGGTTGGGCAGCGCCAGCACGGGCGCCGGTGCGCGTGCACCAATGGCGCGACGCCGGCTCCGCCGACGCCGGACTTCCAGCTTCTCCTCGCGGTAGAGCCGCTGCGTCTTCTTGCGGTTGATCACCACGCCCTCGCGACGCAGCAGGATGTGCAATCGGCGATAGCCGAACCGACGGCGCTGCTGCGCCAGCTCCCGCAGCTTCAACCGAAGCTCGGTATCATCATCCCGCTGCGACCGGTAACGCATGCTCTTCCGGTCAGCGCCGATAACTCGACACGCCCGCCGCTCGCTCATCCCCAGGACCGCCTGGAGACGAGCGACCGCCTCTCGCTTCGCAGCGGGCGTTACCAATTTTTTGCGAGAAGATCCTTCAGGCCCGCGTTGTCCAGCATCGTCTCGGCCAGCAGCCGCTTCAGCTTGGCGTTCTCATCCTCGAGCGCCCGCAGCCGCTTCGCCTCCGAGACCTCCAGGCCACCATACTTGGCCTTCCAGTTGTAGATCGTCGCGTCGGACACGCCGTGGCGCCGGCCTCGGCCTCCTTCAGCACGCCAATGATCTGCTCTTCCGTGAACCTCAATCGCTTCATCGTCCGTCCTTCCTTCAGGGCCGGACTCTAATCATGCGTGGAGGAAAATCAGGGGGTCACGTCACCGCCCACCACATCACGTCACTTCTGCCAAAAGGCAGATCATACAATATGCCACGAACTCTAGATTCAGGTGACTGGCGCCAAACTCGAATATTAAATAGACTTTTTTGTAAATCGCCTTACAGTATAATGCCGTCATGTCGGATCAATCAATCACATTCGCCGGTCAGTCGGGCCTTACCATTGCGGCGTCGATAAATGGCCCGGAACGCGGCTTTCCGGTCATTCTGGCGCACGGAGGCGGGCAAACGCGCAGAGCGTGGAAAGCCGTGACCGAGCTACTCGCCAGCCACGGATTCCGGACGATTGCGGTCGATCTGCGCGGGCATGGCGAAAGTGCATGGGCGAGTGATGGGGCCTATCATATTTCCGATTTTGCGGCAGATCTCGTCGCGATCGCTTCGGCGATCGGGAAAAAGCCAGCCATAATCGGCGCGTCCCTTGGCGGAATAGCCGGGATTATGGCTGAGGGAGAATGCGCACCGGGAAGTTTCAGCTCGCTCACCTTGGTCGACATCACGCCCCAGATGGAACCCGGCGGCGTCGCCCGCGTCGTCGGTTTCATGACCGCTCATGCGCGTGAGGGTTTCGCCTCGACGGAGGAAGCCGCACGGGTCATTTCCGAGTATATGCCGCACCGGCCGAGCCGAAAGGCATCGTCCGGGCTCGCAAACTACCTGCGCCGCAAGGAGGATGGACGCTATTACTGGCATTGGGATCCGGCGTTCATCGACGGAATGATGCGGCGCCGCGGGGACTCCAGCGATCAAGGGAGCGCTGAACTCAGTGCAGCGGCGGCCAGCCTCAAACTGCCCGTGCATCTGATCCGGGGCGGTTCGAGCGACCTCGTCTCGCCGGAAGCCGTCAAGCATTTCCAGGGTCTCGTCCCCCACGCGGCATACAGCGACATTGCGAATGCGACGCACATGGTCGTTGGTGATCAGAACGACGCTTTCGGTCAGTCGATCGTCAACTTTCTGCTTCGCACCCACGGATCGGAGCTGAAATCGTGATCCCCCTGCCGCGGAGCCGAGCTTCCGAACGGGATCCGTCACTGGCACTCTATGGACACGGCGCAAAGTGGTTATTTGATCGAACCACAAGCAATGGACGCCCCTCAAAATTCCGAGGCCAAAAGCACGCGAAGCTCGCCTCTTAGATCGAGGAAGGCCCACGCCGGGCTCCTCATGGCGGCGGTCGCAGCCGTCCTACTCGGCTTGTGGTGGCATCTGGATTATCAGTCCCGAAGCAAAATTCTGCAAACCACCAATGGCGCCACCATTCAGGCGCATTCGGTAATTGTCGCGCCCAGGGTGGGCGGCTAATTCGCTCGCGTTTTCGTTGCCGAGAACCAATCTGGCCTGCACCGGTGACTGCTTACCCGCGATTTGTCCCTGAATCCGGACAGTCCTAAAGGTCGAACATCGCCGTCGTTTCAATTATGCAGATATCGCCTGCTTGATGGCGTGAAACGCGCCGCCCATCAGACGGGTACCCTCAGCACGACTTACCTGATTGCTCAGGTCTGGACCGCAATGCTGGTGATGATCGCGTCCGCCCGATCGAGGGGCACGAACACCCGCGTCTTGTAAGCGATGATCTCGGTGAAGCAACCCTTAGCCTTGAGTTCGGGAATACGGGCAGCTTCGGCACCCGCAATCTCGATCCTTCGGGAACCGTTCACGCGGGATGTGCGAATGGTGAAATTGAGTGGGTGCGGCGCCTTCCAGGTGCCCCCGCCGAGGATGGCGGCTGCAATTTTAGCCGGATCGGTCGGCACCTTGCGACTGACCCCGAGCTTCTCGAGGGTCGCGTCGACGTAAAGGTCGTGGACATGGCGGCCGAGCCAGGAAGCGCCCGATTTGTCGACAATGCGGTTGACCGTGAGGTCTTCCTTCGGAAGCGCACCCCAAATGGGCAGTAGCAAGCCGGTCGC
Organism: uncultured Sphingorhabdus sp.; assembly: GCA_937873665.1. Next base: position 1,356 of record CALMYW010000215.1, on the reverse strand, counting down.
CAGGTACACCGTCTCGGTGACCAACTGGCTTTCGTCGGCGGCGTACTCCGCTTCCCAAAGCTTCGCGAATTCTGCCTCCGACGCGGTTTCCCACGCCGATTCTGCAAGGCGTTCGGCGTGAAGGTATTCGCTGCGCAAGGGGCGGACGAGTTCGTGCCGGTGGATGGTGTTGCCTTCCTCGTCCATGTGCGACGGAGCCCGGATTGCCAGTGCGACCTTCCCCGACTTCTCGTTGCGCAGGAACAGTGGCTTGTCATCGTAGGACGCCAACTTGAGCACCCGCTCAAGCGACAGGACCTTGCGGCGCTGGGTGAGCGACAGTTCGAGGAGGTGGGAGGTCGCGCCGGTCACGGGGTCGGTTCGGATTACCGTATCCGATAGCACCTGGCAGGCCTCAACCGAGATCGTCTCGACGCCAATGTCGAATGTCCCAGCTTCCTTGGCGGCCGCAACGCGGGTTTCGACAAGGGTTAGGAACTCGTCGAAGATGGCGTTCTGCACCGCGATCTTCATGGCAAGAAGGCGATTGAGCCAGCGCTGGATTGGCGGCAGATCCTCGCGCAGCACACCGTCCTGGTCGGTAAGTTCGAGCCCGCTCATCGTCTGGAATTCGGCAAAACTGGTGCTCTTAAGCTTGCCGGTGGTGAGAAGCCCGTACCAGTCGTGCACCGCATGCTTGGCATAACTGCTCTCGAGGTTGTCGGCGGCGTCGAACATGCCCTGCCCCCCGGTCTGGCGCTGCCCGCGCGTGAGCGCCCCCAGCGCATCGAGTCGCCGCGCAATGGTGCTGGTGAACCGGGCTTCGCCCTTGCAGTCGGTGGTAACGGGGCGGAACAGCGGCGGACAAGCCTGATGGGTGCGGTGCGTGCGGCCCAGCCCTTGGATCGCCCGGTCGGCGCGCCATCCAGGTTCAAGCAGAAAATGGACGCGGCGCTGCTGGTTTTTGACATCGAGGCTGGCGTGATAGCTGCGTCCCGTACCGCCGGCGTCCGAGAAGATCAGGATGCGCTTGGCGCCGGTCATGAACGCGGTGGTTTCGGCAAGGTTGGTGCGCGGTGATCGGCTTTCGAGGCGCTGCTGTCCGTGTGCATCGCGGACAAGCCGCTTCGACCGTCCGGTCACCTCGGCAACAGCACTGGTGCCGTAATGTTCAAGCAGGGCATCGAGCGCGGTCGGGATCGGCGGCATCGCGCAGATATGTTCGATCAAATTGGCCCGTGCCGCTTCGGCTTGCGGGTTATAGACCGGGTTCCCGGCCTCGTCCCACATCGGCCTTGAGCGGACATCGCCAAGCTCGTCGACATATTCCTCCATCTGCCTGGTCGGGAACGCGCGGGTGAGGTAATCGGCAATGGC
>CALMYW010000214.1 GCA_937873665.1 uncultured Sphingorhabdus sp. | reverse complement strand
GAGACCGCCTGCTTTCGAACGCGAAAGAAGCGTAGCGGACGTTCACGCTCGGAGCCGATGAGCCAATAAAGGAGGCGCCTGCAAGCATTCGGAAGGGCAGCGATGTCCGCGGCGCCATGGCCCGCTAACGTCGGCGAGCGATCGTGAGCGAGCTTCTCGATCAGCAGCAGGCGTCCTAGAGATTCTGCACCCGCTCTCAGGCAAGCGCCTCCTCGGCTGCGGCAGGGCGATGTCATGGTGGGCAAACTCGGCTCGCGCCGCGTTCGAAATGGCCTCCCGGGCACGCCGAGGTGCCGCCCCTTGCCCGCAATATGGCAAGCGTCGGCAGCCCCCGGAAGATGATAAGACGGGCTGGCACCCTCCTGCTCAAGCGATTTGCGTGAGGACGGCAGCCGACGGCAAAGCGCTCCATCCTGCAACGAGGTCTATTTGCCGAACCATCGCTGCATGGCGGCATCGAGAGAACGCGTCTCGAATGTCGCGATTTCGCGATACTGACCGCTCAATTGCCAGGTCCCGCTCCATCCCTTAGGCACGATGAAATCGTCGCCCGGATCGAAAATCTGTCTGTGTCCGTCAACCGACGTCAAGATCGCGCGCCCATGCAAAATCCGGACATGTTCTTCATAGGGCAAATCGGTGAAAGTCAGCAGGCCATCGTCGGCCTCATAAATGATCGATGTCAGCGTTTCACCCACAAACCAGCTGATCGACCGGTGCGACTTGATCGGTTTGATCTGCATGGCTTTGGGCCATGGATCGAAATCGATTAGGCCCTTCCCGGCGAGAACGTCTTTGCTCAGAGCCACGGGGTGAAGGACCTTTCCAGGCTCCGCGGCCCCCGCGCCCTGCCAGGCCAAGGAGACGATGGCGGCCATTCCAAGCGGTACCTTGTAGAAGGAACGCCACGGTAATGGGTATGATCTGAAGTACTGCTTCATGGCACTGCTCCCGTCCTTTCAATAATATCTCGTCCATCCTCATTTCGGACTCCGGATGCATCGCATGATCTCGCGAACGGCCTCGTCGGCGAGGTTCGAAAGCTCGGCATGTTTCGGCATGTCCTGATTGAGGAAAAGCATCAGCCCCTCGATCTGGGCTATAATCAGCGCGGCCCGCAATTCCACCGCTTGGCCGCCGATCTTGGGGTTCGCATTGGATATCAGCCACGCCATCAGGCGCCGGTAGCGGCTGTAAAAATGATCGACCGCCAGCTTGGCGTCTTCGTCGCGCATCGCCATCGCCCAAAGGTCGAAGAAGAAGCTGGATGTGCCGCCTTGCGCTCCATCGAACACCAGGAATCGAACCGTTTCCTCGATCAGTTCCTCATGACTGGACGTCTGCAGCGAGTTGAACAGGCTAATATAGGAGTCATAATAATGGCGAGTGAGTGAATAATTCAGCGTCTCCTCGATCAGACTTCCCTTTGTCTTGAAATGATATTGCAGCGTTTTCAAATGAACCTGCGCCCGCGACGCGACTTCCCTGAGGGCAAAGCTCGCATATCCGACGTCTTTCAGCGTATCGCGCGCTGCAACCAATATCTTGTCATAATTGGAGCCGGGTTTTCTCCGCGGGCTCGAGGGCAGTCGCGCGCGCAAGTCTGCCAGCAACCATTGTACGGCCATTTCGCCCGGCAGCTGGTCGCTGGTGCGAGATTCGAGGGTTTCGACCTTCATGCGTGCGGACCTTGGCAAAGAAGCTTCATATAATCAACCGTCAAATGACGGCTATGCCAGATCGATGCCATTGACGCGTAATCCCCCAATCCTGACCTGCATCCAATGGAAAAACTCCGATATTGCAAACTGTCAGTTGACGGTATAATAATAAGCTTTGGCGAGTCGTCATTGGGGAGAGAATGGTGACCATCTTCGGATTCAGACATGCGAATCCCCGGTGCGACCGGGAAAATCGATTGCTGGCGATTGCGCCAATAGCGGCACTGCTGCTGGGCTGCATCGCTCTAGTCGACGAGAATGCTGCCCGCGCTACGCCCGCCAATCGGCCCGACGCGAAGGTCCTGTATGCCCGCTGCGCAGCGTGCCACGCGGTCGATAGCAATCGCAACATGACCGGCCCCACACTTCGGGGCGTGGTCGGGCGGGCACCGGGCATAGCGGCCGGCTTCAACTATTCCCCCGCCATGCGGAAGCTCGGCGGCAAATGGACGCGCGAACGCCTCGACGCGTTTCTGGCGGCGCCTCAGAAATTTGCGCCCGGCACGAGAATGGCCTTCTCCGGCCTGAAGAAGGCGGAAGACCGGGCGGCGATCATCGCTTTCCTCGCATCATCTTCCGGCCCAGCAAGAAAGTAATCTGACGATGGATACGCACGACAAGAGTGGATTGCCGGGGCCGGGGCACGAGAAGGTCTCCGAGCCGCCGACGCGACGGGGAGTCTTGGGCCTTGCCGCCGCATCGATGCTGCTCGGCGGTGCGGCGAGTGCATCGGCGCGCGCCGCGCCCCCTGTTCCTGGATCGCAGCGTCATGTGATCGTGGTGGGTGGCGGATTTTGCGGCGTTACCGCCGCGCGCGAACTGCGCGAATGCGGCGTTCGCGTGACGCTTCTCGAAGCGCGCAATCGGCTGGGCGGGCGCACCTTCACCTCCGACTTTGCCGGCCACCAGGTTGATTTCGGCGGGACTTGGGTCCACTGGCTCCAGCCGCATGTCTGGGCCGAGATCAGCCGTTACGGCGTGGCGCTCGACGAAACGCCTGGCGCAGTTGCCGACCGGATCATCTATCTCGACAAGCAGGGTAGACGCCACGAAACGACTGCGGCCGAGCAATGGCCGCGGCTCGAGAAATCCGTCTCTGATCTCTTCGAAGGCGGATATTCCATCATGCCGCGCCCTGCGGAGCCGCTTGCCGATGCCACGTGGATGAAGGCCGACACCTATTCGCTGCGGCAAAAAATCGACGCGACGCCGATGCCAGACGATGTGCGGCCAATCGTCGATTCCATGATCCTTGCATGGGGCAACGCACCCGCAAGCGAAGTATCCTGGATCGACATGATGCGCTGGTACGCACTGACCGGGTATAATCTGACTGTAACGAATGACGCGGTGGGGCGCTTTCGCATCGCGGGCGGCACCAAGACCCTGCTTGACGCCATTGCCGCCGATGCGGCGGCCGACGTGCGGCTATCGACACCCGTCGCCGCGATCCGCCAGTTCTCGACGTCGGTCGAGGTGGTTACCGAGGGCGGGGAAATCCTCAAAGCAGACGCCGTCATCTGCGCCGCGCCGCTCAATATCCTGGCCGACATCGCGTTCGAGCCCGCGCTCAGCCCCGTTAAGCTCGCGACGTCGCGGCAGCGCCATGCCGGACAGGGCACCAAAACCCATATCCTGCTTGAAGGCGAATATGCAAATTTCTCGGGCTGGGGGCCCGGCGACGACGCGCCGATCAACTTCTTGCTGTGGGAAGGCGCCGAGGATGGCAAGACCCATTTGATCGCATTCGGCCCGAGCGCAGATGCGCTCGACATGAACGACACCAATGCAGTGCAGGCGGCGGTGCGCGCCTTCGTCCCCGACGCCAAGGTCGTGGCCGCTTATGGTTATGAATGGAACGTCGATCCCTATTCCAAGGGGACTTGGGGCGTGTCGCGCCCCGGCCAGCTGTCGGCGGCGATCGCCGAGCTTCAGGCGCCGGCCGGCCGGCTGCTCTTCGCGAACGCCGACTGGGCCAACGGCTGGCGCGGCTTCATCGATGGCGCCATCGAGCAGGGCATCATCGCCGCCCGCCACGCCTCAAAAATGCTCGGGGACACAAAGTAACTGACTAATAAATTTATAAATATTATATATATGGGAGAGTTTTATGTTTTTAAGCCGTTTAATATGGATGGGCTCCGCCGCGGCCTGCGCGCTGGTCGTTTCATCGGCTAGCGCTCAGCCGGGGGCACAGCCCGCTGACGAACCGGCGACCGCGCAGGACGAGAGCGATCAGCCCACCGCGAGCAACGACGCGAATGAAATCGTCGTCACGGCGCTGCACAGAAGCCAGCGACTTCAATCCGTGCCAGCCTCGATCACGGCGATTGGCGGCGACACACTGGCAAGCAATCATGTCTCGTCGGCGGCGGAACTTTCGGCGAATGTTCCCAATCTGCAGGCAACCAGCACTCTCGGCGAGAATATACCCATTTTCTCGCTTCGCGGCGTGTCGATGTCCGATTTCAGCGTCAATCAGCAAAGCCCGGTCGCGACCTATTTCGACGAGGTCTACAAAGGCAGCTTCCCGTTCATTCCGATCGGTCTCTACGATCTCGAGCGGCTGGAAGTCCTGCGTGGCCCCCAGGGAACGCTGTACGGAAAGAACACGACGGGCGGCGCGGTCAATTTCATCAGCCGCCTGCCGCAGTTCGAGAATGAGGGTTATCTGTCGCTAGGCTATGGAAACTACAACCGAATGGATGCCAATGGAGCGCTCAACGTCGCGCTGGGCGATACGACGGCTGCCCGACTGGCCTTCACATTCGCGCGGCGCGACGGCTGGTTCAAGAACCGCGTGCCTGGCGAGCCCGACCTCAATCAGGTTCGGAACTATGCCATCCGCGGGACGATCAGGACGAAGCCGACCCCCGATCTTGAGCTTGTTCTGCGGCTGTCCACCAGCCTCGACAATCCGTTCAACTATGGCATTTATGGTCGACCGCTCGCCGACGGCATCGGTGCCGGCGTCTACGAGCTTTTCGGCATGGAAAGCTATTTTAGGACCGGCCTGACACGCCGCGAAATCGAAACAAGCTATGCGCGGCGCCGTCGTCATCGCACGAACAGTGCAGCTCTGACCGCCAATTGGGATCTGGCCAATGATATCCGCCTGACATCGATCACCTCCTACGATCGTGGCAAGCTCCACAATCCCGAAGACACGGAGGGCAGCCCGCGCCAGGTCAACGACAATGATATCCGGGCCAAAGGACATCAGTTCGCCCAGGACCTGCGGATCGCAAGCAGTTTTAGTGCGGGTCTGAACTTCATTCTCGGCGCTTATTACCATGTCGAGAAACTCGACACGAGCACCGAATATCGATTCTTCACCGATATCGATGTCGATGGCGACGGAAACATCGACGCCGACGACTGCGCCGTCGATTTTTCCACGGCGTGCGTCTATCGTAACCAGTTCGCGCAGAAGAAGAGCAGCAAGGCTCTCTATGCCGACCTCACGTATGAGCTTGGCGAGTTGGTTACGCTGCGCGGCGGCCTTCGCTACACATGGGACCGGGGCCGTCTCAGCGACTTTAAAGCGCAGGCAATTGGGATCGACGGCGTGCCTGTCGCTAACACGATTCCGGGCGACCCCGGAAATTTCGACGCGACGACGGCACTGCGGTTCAGCAAGGGTAGCGTGACGGGCAAGGTCGGCGTCGATCTCAAGCTCAGTCCCGACCATCTCCTCTATGCGAGCTACAGCCGCGGCTATCGCGGAAGCTCGTTCAATTCTCAAGCCTTCTTCGCGCCCGACGAGTTGACGATCGCCAAACCGGAAACCGTGGACGCCTTCGAAATCGGGGCTAAGACCCAGTTTCTGGACCGGCGGCTGACGCTCAACGGGGCCGTTTTCCTGTACAACTACAAGAATCAGCAAGCGCTCAGCCTGATCGGTGTGCTTCAACCGTTGGTCAACATACCCAAGTCGCAGATCTACGGCGCGGAGCTCGAGCTGGTCGTGCGCCCGCTTGATGTACTGACGCTGCGCGGCGGGGCCGGCTACCTTCACACCGAGATCAGGCGCGGGAACATCTCCGGCGCCGACCTTGCTGGCAACCGGCTGCCCAATGCCCCAACCTGGAGCCTGAACGCCGCTGCTGACCTCACGATCCTGAAGAAAGGAGCGGACGAGCTCTCACTCGGTATCAACGCAAGCTACAATACGAAGCAATATTTCGACCTGTTCAACACGCAGCGGATTGCCCAGCCAGGCTATGCCCTCGTCAACGCCCAAGCCTCGTACAGCTTTGGCGACGGCAAATATAAAGCGCAAATCTGGGGCAAAAACCTATTCAATCGCACCTATGCGACGTCCGGCCTCGATATCTCCGCTCTCGGGTACGACTATTTCCATCTCGCCGAGTCGAGAACCTATGGCGTAACGGTGGAAGCGAAGTTCTGAACGGGGTGGCGCGCAAGCTGTCAGACCGGGTGCTTCCGGAATCCCATACCGGCATCCCTAGCTTCTTCGCCTTGTCGGCGGGATTGTGCGGGATGCCGGTACCGGGAAAGATGATGAGACCGGCCGGTAGTCCTCCAAACATCCGGTCTTTCCGCTATATATGAGCTGCATCACGGCGAATATCCCGCGCTGCGGCGATATTCCCGGGATCTTGCTCGAAGGGCAATGTCTCCTGGCAATTATAGATCAGGGGGAGGCGGCTAGCGCGGCGCGCAGCCTTGACGCCGGCAACGCCTTCGAATTTTGCTCAGGAGCGGGGATAACCCGTCACGAGGGGACCGATAAGCTCCGGCAAGGACCACGCAATCATCCGCGCTTGGCGAAGAGCTGGCCGGGCAGGCTTCCCGATACCAGAGTTACTCGCGGCAGATTTCGCGCAGCAACGGAGTGCTGCTTTCAACAGGATCGGGCCCGCCCCATGGCCTGCCAGCGCCGGTGGTTCGATGGCGTCCGCGCCGGGCGACAAAGTCCGCCACACCTCACGTCCGGTGTACGCCTCCGTTAGGGAGCGCCTTGCGGGATTGATCGGATAATCTGAGATGGCACCGGTGCAAGCGCTGGTGTTTGCACCGGTGTTAGAGGCGGTGCGATGGGTCACGCGCCCCTCCGCCGCCCCCTGATGGACCGACCAACAGATGGGCGATGCCGGAATCGATCCGTTGCCGCTGGAGCATTGAGCGTGGATTCGCGATCGAGCTATGCGGTGCCGTTCTACTCCCCGGCCTTCGCTAATGCGCGGCATTGGACCGTGGCACTGCTTTTCGGTTCGCTATTCCGAGCGATGGGTGGGATCGATCCGGAGTTTGATCACATTGTCGATGACACGGCGCCACAGAGCTTCGGGCATGATCCCGATAAAGGGGCTGCCATCCACTGTGCCTCGGACATCGGGACCGACCCATGCAAATTCGTTGAGGTCGTTCCACACAACCCGGGAACGATCGTCCAGTCCGAGATGGGCTGTCACCCGGGGCGGGATCGGGAGCGTGAAGCTGGAATCGTAATTCCTCGTCGTGATGGGTGCCGTGATGACCCGGAGCTGGCCCCGGGCCTTATAGGTGCTCAAGACAAGGCAAGGCCTTGTCTTTCGTCCATCCTCAAGCCCGCGCTCTTTCTCGGCACGCCAGAGGTAGACATAGCTGATGACATCGGTGGGTTGCGGCTCAGTCCATGAGCTCGTTGAGGCGGATTGCTTCGGGCCGCGCTTGTGCGGTCCGGAGGCTGCGGGTAGCTTCATCACTCAGTTCCTCGGGCGTAACAGCGATGTGGTCGAGGCGCGCGAGGCGTTCATACTCGGACGCTGGCAACATCACGACGCGCGCGGCGCCGTTGCGCTCGACCGCGATCGCGTGCGTCATGGCCTCATCATAGTAGAAGCCGAAGCGCTTCGACACTTCGCTGGAAGTGACCTTCTCGATTGGTAGTTCCATGATTCCCTCATCAACCGTTACCTGGTCAGTGCATCCGGCCACCACAGCCAGACATAACAACTGCCCGCAAAATTCTTTTACTGAGAATCTTCACTCTACGTAATCTACGGAATATGAGAAATCAACCCCCGCTCGCGATTAGCGGGCTGGGCCCCGGTATGAGGGCGCGGCCCTCTATGCCGGGGGCCAATGCCGGCGCCGGTTAGTCGAACAAGCGTTCAACCAGATCGGTGCCGTCATCTTGCAACAGGATCACGTCTGGAATCGCGCGAAGTTCCGCCCGCGCCTGCCACCAGTTCCGGGCTGCGCGGTCCCGGCTGTTTTGCTGGCTGGTGACGAATGATCGCGCCCGCGCGGCCAACAATTCCTCTGGCGTTGGCTGGCTTTCGCCGATCTCTTCGGCAAAGAG
>CALMYW010000213.1 GCA_937873665.1 uncultured Sphingorhabdus sp. | reverse complement strand
AGCGGGCAGGCGAACAGGAATGCGTAAGGGATCAGCCCGAAGAAGTGCTGCCGGTGTTCCGGATAGAGCAGGAAAGCAGCGATCAGCGCGGCCGAAGCTGCGGCCAGCAGCCACGCGCGCTTGCTGGAAAGGTTCATAGCGCAATCCTCCTGAGACGCAGCGAATTGCCGATGACGCTGACCGAGGAAAGCGCCATCGCCGCCGCTGCGATGATCGGTGAAAGCATGATGCCGAACAGCGGGTAGAGCGCGCCCGCAGCCACCGGGATACCAGCGACGTTGTAGGCAAAGGCGAAGAACAGGTTCTGCCGGATGTTGGTCATGGTTGCATGACTGAGGTGCCGGGCACGCGCTATCCCCGTCAAATCGCCCTTGAGCAGTGTGATGCCTGCGCTTTCAATCGCAACGTCTGTGCCGGTGCCCATGGCGATGCCGACATCGGCAGCGGCAAGCGCAGGGGCGTCGTTCACACCGTCGCCTGCCATCGCCACGATTCTGCCTTTGTCCCTCAAGCGCTTGACGATCGCGCTCTTCTGGTCTGGCAACACATCGGCTTCGACGTCGTCGATGCCAAGCCGCCGCGCGATGGCCTCTGCCGTGACGCGATTGTCTCCGGTCAACATGATGACATGGATCCCCGCTTCGGCCAGCGCCTTGAGCGCGGCAGGCGTAGTCTGCTTAACCTGATCGGCAATGCCGATGGCACCCGCAACCTTACCATCTATGCCAAGGAAAATTGCGGTCGCCCCGTCAGCGCGCAGGACGGCAGCACGTTGCGCCAGTTCGGCAGTCGAGACCCCTTGTTCCTCAAGAAAGCCGGCATTTCCAGCAATAAGCCGATGTCCATCGACGATGCCGGTGATACCCTTGCCGACTGGCTGATCGACGTCGCCCGGTTCGCTGATTGCGAGCCCCTTGGCTTCTGCATCCCTGACAATCGCCAGGGCCAGCGGATGCTCGCTGCTGCGTTCGAGGCTCGCGGCAAGGCGCAGAACCTCTTGGCTGTCGAACCCTTCGGCCGTCTCGATCGCAACCACCGCGGGCTTGCCTTCGGTGAGCGTGCCGGTCTTGTCGACGACAAGCGTATCGACCTTCTCCATGCGTTCGAGCGCCTCGGCGTTCTTGATAAGGATACCGGCCTGCGCGCCGCGTCCGACCCCCACCATGATCGACATCGGGGTCGCGAGGCCAAGCGCACAGGGGCAGGCGATGATCAGCACGGCCACCGCTGCAATCAGGCCATAGCCCATTGCCGGCGATGGGCCGACCAGGGACCAGACGACGAACGCGATCGCTGAGACCGCGATCACCGCCGGCACGAACCAGCCCGACACGGTGTCGGCAAGCCGCTGGATCGGCGCACGACTGCGCTGGGCTTCTGCTACCATCTGGACGATGCGCGCCAGCATGGTGTCGCGCCCGATCTTCTCGGCGCGCATCACGAGGCCGCCGGTCTGGTTGATCGTGCCACCGATCAGCTTCGACGCAGCCTCCTTGGTCACCGGCATGGACTCGCCAGTCACCATCGATTCATCGACCGTGCCGCGGCCCTCCAGCACCACGCCATCAACCGGAACCTTCTCGCCTGGGCGAACGCGGAGCGTGTCGCCGACCAGAACCTGGTGGAGTGTGATCTCCTCGTCACTACCATCAGGACGAACCCGGCGGGCGAGCTTGGGCGAAAGGTCGAGCAATGCGCGAATCGCACCGCTGGTTGTTTCCCGGGCACGCAGTTCAAGCAGTTGGCCAAGCAAGACCAGCACGGTAATGACCGCAGCCGCCTCGAAATAGACCGCGACTGAGCCGTCCATTGCGCGAAACGCGGGCGGGAACATACCGGGCGCGAGCGCCGCCGCGATGCTGTAGATCCAGGCAACGCCCGTTCCCATCGCAATCAGGGTGAACATGTTGAGGTGGCGGCTTTTCACCGAGGCCCAGCCGCGTTCGAAAAATGGCCAGCCCGCCCACAGGACCACCGGCGTCGCCAGAACCATCTGGATCAGGTTGGCGATGTTTCCATCCAGATAATGGCGCAGTCCGGTCAGATGCCCGCCCATTTCGAGCGCAACCACCGGCAAAGCGAGGATGAGGCCGATTACAAAGCGCCGCTTCATGTCGGCATATTCGGGCGACGGTCCATCGTTGAGCGTCGGCGTCATCGGTTCCAAGGCCATGCCGCAGATCGGGCAGCTTCCCGGCCCGGACTGCTGGACCTCCGGATGCATCGGACAGGTCCAGATCGCGCCGTCTGGCACCGGCTCTGCCGGTCGCGGCGCATCGCTCATATAGCGTGATGGGTCGGCCTTGAACTTGGTTAGACAGGCAGCGCTGCAAAAGTAGTGATGGACGCCGTCATGGGTCGCTACATGCGTGGTCGTCGCAGAATCGACGCTCATTCCGCAGACGGGGTCAATCACCGTTCCTGGAGCCTTCGATCCGGAATGGGCGCATTTCGCATGGTCATGATGCGACTCGGTCATACTTCGTACTCCTCTGGTCGCAACACTCATCAACCTTGACATCATGTCAGGGTCAAGTGGTAATTCACCCGTACGCCATGATCGGCTCCAGTGTACCCAGCCAGGCCACCACGGCGAGGATCGTAAGCACTGTGGACGTTTCCAGAACCAGGCTTTGCCGAAGACCACGTAACGCGGGGACCGGATTGCCGTTGGCGATGGCTGCACCAAGAGCGGGTGTCAGCCGCCAGCGGTTGACACCCGCCAGCATCAGCATTGCAGCAAACAGGGCGAGCTTGATAAGCAGGAGTTGGCCGTAGCGCGAAGCGAACAAGGCGTAGGGATGCGGCAAGCCCATCAGGCTCAGGCTGTTGATGATGCCCGTGAGAACGATCAACCCGACCGCAAGCGTCCCAACCCGCGAGAATTGTTCAAGCGCCCGATGCGCGATCCTGATCTGCGCATCGGATTGGTGCGCCAATGGCTGAAAAAGCAGCCAGGAGAACGCGGCAATTCCGCCGATCCATACAGCCGCCGCCAGCATGTGGACGATGTCGCTCAGCCGGTGGAGGGATCCAGTCCACCCTTCGGTTGCACCGGCATGGCCAGTCCAAACCAGCGTGGCGATGGCAAGCACAGCCGAGGCAAGCAGACAGTATCTTGCAAGGTGTGGGCTTCGGCCAAGCGCCAGGGCGGCAAGCAGGGCAATTGCAACTGCCGCCATGCGCACGACCCAGGCGCTGCCGATGGCGCTCTGTGTAACGATTTCCCTGAAGGCCGAGCCATCGACTGCCCAGAGGCTTGTCCCGGTCATGGCTGCGACAAGTGCGATCATGCCGCCGCCGGACAGCAGCAGTCCGAGCAGCGAAAGGAGGAGGGCAGGTTTGGCCAGCGGCAGCAAGGCAGTGCCTCGCTCCTCGGGTTTCAGCGCGTAAAGCGAGAAGGCCGTCACACCTGCCAGCACCATCAGGTCGGCGTAAAGCGCGAACCGGATGGCGATGACAGGCAGGTTGTCCATGTCTTCAGCGTACGGTGAAGCTGAAGTTGCCGCCCATGCGATGCGTGTCGGCTCCGGCCGCGCTCCAGGTCACGCGGTAAGTCCCGCTGGCAAGCGGCCGACGGAGCAGCAACGTCATCGATTTCCTGTCATTGCCAAGCCGGGCGGTGAAACCCGTGATCGGCATCGGCGCATGGTTTGCCATACCCGGCATTCCGGTCATTGCGATCTCGGCCCTTGCCGTTGCGCCGATCACGGCCTCATTGAAGCGCAGTTCGACCTTTGTCGGCGCTGCGACCGTGGCATTGGCTGTCGGGGTCGAAGACACGAGCTGCGTATGCGCGCTGGCTACCTGCGGCACGATGAGCCCCAGAGTCGCAACGGCAAAGGCAAGGCTGGGCAAACGCATCAGTTATCTCCTTGGAAATGGCTATCAGGTTGAGATACGCGGCCCGGAACAGCATCCCTCAAATTGGGCTGGTTCAATTTTTCTGAGGGATCGGGGATATGGCTGCGTATAGGATCACAAGACCTCGGGAGACCCACCATGTCCGACCTTGATCAGGCGCTCCGCCGCCTGGGCACACTTCCGGCTCCTTCGGGGCTGGCGACTATCGACGATGCTGTGCTTGCCGGACTGGCTGCGAGCCGCCGTGAGGCTGCGGCCGGGTCGCGGCTGATGGGTTTTGCCGCAGCCCTGGCGCTGGTGGTCGGCGTAGCCGGTGGCGGACTGGCGGGCGGCGAACCCGCCACGGCTCAGCCCATCTCTCCCTTTGCGCCTGACAATCCCCTCGCACCTTCGACCTTGCTGGATGTCCACCCGTGAATTGGACCACGCGGCTGATCCTGATCGCGCTTGTCGCATTTGCGGCGGCGCTGGGCGGCACTTATGCTGGCCGCGTCCTGTTCGCACCGGAAAGGCAGAGCGAGACCGAACTCCACGCCTTGCTGCACAGCGAGCTCGAACTCGATGCCGCACAGGAAGCAAAGATCGAGGCAATCGAGCAGCGTTTTGCCACACGCCGCAAGGCGCTCGAACTCGAGATGCGGGCCGCCAATGCCCATCTGGCCGAAGCGATGGAAGTGGAACACGGCTATGGTCCGCAAGTCACGGCCGCCATCGACCACACCCACAAGGTCATGGGTGAAATGCAGAAGGAAACGCTTGAGCATCTCTTTGCCATGCGCGCCGTCCTGAGGCCTGATCAGGCGGCCAAATTCGACAGGTCGGTTACCAGAGCCCTTACCCCAGAAGTGCGGTGAGCCTTCCGCTGTCCGAGGGGAGCGACGGCGAGCTCGCGGCACTGGCGCTCGCGGGCCGGCAGGACGCTTATCGCGAATTGCTGGCGCGCCACCGTGACGCTGTGTTTCGCTTGGTGCGAGCGTCAGTCGGCGATCCGCACGAGGCCCTCGACGTCACCCAGGAAACCTTCATTGCCGCTTTCTCGGCTCTTGGGCGTTACGACCATGGGCGACCGTTTGTGGCATGGCTCAAGCACATCGCGCTCAACAAGTGCAGGGACTGGGGACGAAGGCGCAAGGTGCGCGCCTTCTTCACGCGCGCAGTGCCGCTCGAGATGGCTTTCGATGTTTCAGACGATGCCATTCCCGCCGATGTGCAAGCGGCAGACCGGGCCGAACTGGCGCGCGTGACCGCTGCCATATCCCGCTTGCCATCCCGTCTGCGCGAGGCCCTGGTCCTCCGCACGATCGATGGCCTCGGCCAGGCCGAAGCTGCCGACGTGCTCGGTGTCAGCGAGAAGACGGTCGAGACCCGCCTCTACCGGGCCAGGGGGAAATTAAAGGCGATGCTTGGCGACCAGATCTGAGGGCTAGGGAAAGCGGCTGCGTAGAGGACGATGAAGCCGTCAATCTTACCGGATACCACTCATGCATTCTTTTGCGCTCGATCGCCGTACCCTCATTCGTTCGGCTGCCTTGGGGGGCGGGGGCCTCGCGCTTTCGGCAGCGCTCCCCGCGTGGGCGCGCAGTGGAACTCCTGGCCTCGCAGGCCCGATGTCCGTGGTGTCCGGGGAGCAAATCGCACTATCCATCGGTCATGCCTCGCTCCGGGTCGGCGGACGTGAGGGGCATGCCATCGGCATCAACGGTGCGACACCTGGCCCGGTCATCCGGTTAAAGG
>CALMYW010000212.1 GCA_937873665.1 uncultured Sphingorhabdus sp. | reverse complement strand
GTGAAGACGAGGGTGCCCAGCAGGGCAGCGCCGATCACCACCTCGAGCCAGCTGCGGTCGGCAGCGCCCACGAGGAGGGCGCCGGGCACGGACCCCACGACGATCAGCGGCGCGAGGCTCACGTACCGCCGCCAGTCGATGTCACGCCAGAGCGTGATCGCGATGAGGGCCGCGGAGACGGTGGTCGTGATGTTGGTCAGCAGCACCCCGGCGACGGGCCCCAGCAGCAGCGCCAGGGTCGGCGAGACCACGAGCCCGACACCCATCCCGCTGACCCGCTGCAGGACCGTGCCCAGCACGACCGACGCCGCCGCCACGAGCAGGAGGACGGGACCGACGTCGGCGGGCATGCACCACAGCATTCCAGGTGCGCCTGCCTGCGACCGGCGGCGCCACACGCCCCGATATCGCATACTCATCCCATGCGATCCATCTGGAAGGGCGAGGTCTCCTTTGGTCTGGTGAACGTGCCGGTCAAGGTGTATTCGGCGACGGAGGACCATGATCTGCACGCGCGGCAGGTCGACAAGAAGGACGGCGTGCGCATCCGCTACAAGAAGGTGCGCGACGACAACGGCGAGGAGGTCGAGTTCTCCGACATCGCCAAGGCGTACGAGTCCGAGGACGGCGAGATGGTCATCCTCACCAAGGAGGACCTGGCGAGCCTGCCGGTGGAGCAGTCCCACGAGATCGAGGTCACCGAGTTCGTCCCGGCCGACCAGGTCGATCCGGTCGCCTTCGACAGTGCCTACTTCCTGGAGCCGGCGTCGCGCTCGAACCGGGCGTACGTGCTGATGCGCGAGGCGCTCGAGTCCACCGACCGGCTGGCGATCTGCACGTTCACGCTGCGCAACCGCACCCGCTTGTGCGCGCTGCGTGTGTACAAGGACATCCTCATGCTGCAGACGTTGCTGTGGCCGGATGAGATCCGCCCGGCGATCCTGGAGGGCCTGGACAAGGAGGCGAAGGTCCGGCCGCAGGAGGTCAAGATGGCGGCCTCGCTGATCGAGACGATGGCGGCGGATTTCGAGCCGGAGAAGTACGAGGACGACTACCAGCTGCAGCTCAAGGAACTCATTGAGGCCAAGGCAGCCGGGGGAGAGGCGTTCACGGTCGAGGAGCGCGAGGAGGCCAGCGACGACGACGGTGACGACGAGGTCGCCGACCTGCTGGCCGCCCTGCGGGCGAGTGTGAAGGACCGCGGCGGCGACGCCGACGCCAGCGACGACGAAGACGACGACGAGGACTCCGGCTCCGGGACGAAGTCGTCGGCCACGAAAAGCACCAAGAGCTCGGCGAAGAAGACCCCGGCCAAGAAGACCGCGGCGAAGAAGGCTCCTGCCAAGAAGGCAGCGGCAAAGAAGTCTACTGCCAGGAAGACCGGCTCGAGCTCGTCGAAGAGCTCTGGCTCGAACAGTAGCGGCTCAAAGTCGACAACTGCGAAGTCCACCGCCAAGAAGACGCCCGCCAAGAAGTCGGCTGCCCGCAAGACGCCGGCCAAGAAGTCCGCCTGAGTCGGCGCGCAGCGACCGCCTCAGTGCGGCCTTCGTGTCGATGGACCTCGACGCCTCGTGGGAAGCAGACCGAAGCCCGTGCTGGGGCCGTTAGCGAGGAGTAGTTGCCAGCCTCGTGTGAGCCTCCGCAATGGCAGGTCCGACGGTTTCCCAAAGCTCTAACAGATGCCTGACGCAGTCCCGGGCGTACTCGTCGAGGTCAGTTATCGATTTTTCGGGTGCCAAAGAAGCTCGCCAGATCCACCACCGGTTGAGTTCGAGCGCCATGCCTCGAGAAGTAGCCGTTGCCTGAGTGGCCAGCTGCACCTCGTGTCGGCACTTGGCTCCGGCGTCAGGATGACTGCAGATGATCAACTGTGGCCATTCGAACTTCAGCCCCGGGCGAAGCAGGTCGCTCGGGCGCCACTGGAGTTCTAGGAACCCTCCGATAGACCCGTCAGGACCCGGCACCTTCAACTGCATAAGGGGGATGCTGCTCTCCAATGACTCCCAGACACTGAATCGCTCGGAAGGACGCACTTGAACTGGCTCAAGATACTTGCGCAATGACGCGGATAGCTGGTGAACCGCCTGACCATGCAAGTCAGACCATTCCAGAATCTGCTCCCGATGATTCAAGTAGAACTCCAACTTGGAGTCGTCCACTGTCTCTGGCCCTCCTCCGCTCATCTCGAGCGTTTCGATAAGGTCTCGAGCCCCCGGGGCGATGGTCTCCGGACCGATGCGATCCATGAGAACCCGGCCAATTGCCCCCAGGTCCTCCCACCGCAGCGTTGCCCACTGGTCGACACTACCCACGGCTGTGACCGGGACGCCTCCGTCCGAGGTCAAGAAGACCAACGATGGGCCCTGGGCGCTCCACCCCTCGGCAAGTCGGTCTGCTTGTCTTGCGCCCTCCGGGGCCGAGATTTTCGCTTCGATCAACACCGTCGCCGCTGCAGTCCGCACAACAATGTCCGCGCGGGTATTACCGCGAGTTTCCTCTGTGGTGACGGAGGCATGCTCCGCGCCCTCGACTGACACGGCGAGCAACTCGAGAAAAGCAGAGAGATACTCGGAGCCCAGCCCATGCCAACCGTCTGGCGTCAACAGCCACGCCAATCCACGGCACATGTAGACCTCGCGATGATGTAGCCCGAGTTCGCGCATCAGGGTCCGATGACCTGAGCGC
Source organism: uncultured Sphingorhabdus sp. (assembly GCA_937873665.1). The sequence continues at coordinate 4,523 of CALMYW010000212.1, read as the reverse complement.
CACGTCCGGTCATTCTTTTGCTGGTGGGTCAGCTCGGCCATCCGTCTGAACGCTGTTTCCCATTCGTCGTCCACGTCCGCCCTGTTGCCTTTGATCTTGCGATTCACTGGCTGCCTGACTTGGCCCCGCGAGCGAGAGCGATAGCCGTCACCCGTTCAGGACGACATGCGCGATGAGGTGGTCGAGCTTTCGGATGTCGACTCCCCGGTTCAGGTTGATCTTGATGTGGCCGGCTCGTGTCCACAGTTCGAGCTCGGAGTTGAAGTCGAGCATCCTCCCCGCGTTCTCAGACGACCACATGTTGATCGCGCTATAAGGCAGAGAGTAGATCTCGACCTTCTTACCTGTCAGTCCCTGCGCGTCCCGCACGATGAGGCGCTTGGTGGTGAAGATCGCCGAGTCGCGGAATGTCTTGTACGCAGCGATCGGCTGCTCACCCTGAACGAGCAGAGGCCCGATATCGTCGGGAATCGGGCACTCTGCGACGAACGTCCAGGCGGCGATATTGGCGACAGCAGAGGTCAAGACAGCTCCGAACTATTCAAGTTAGCGTCGTGCACAGTCATTGGATCTGCTCGCGATAGTAGTCACCGAACAGGGGCGCTCGAGACGCATTTCGGAGGACTCGATCGAGAGAAGTGGAGGAAGGTGGTAGTCATGCCCACCATCGCAAGTCCCGCCACCCTCGAGTCTGCCGTCTCGACCCACCTTCCGTGGCTTCGCGACCTCTACCGCCACTTCCACCGCCACCCGGAGCTCAGCATGGCCGAGCACGCGACGGCGGACCGGATCGAGCAGGAGCTCACTGCGCTGGGCCTGGAGTCCCAGCGCATCGGCGGGACGGGCGTCGTGTCGGTCATCAGCAACCCGGGCCCCGCCGGCACGAGACCCGCCGCCGCCGACGCCCCACCTGCCGAAGGCCCCACCGTCCTCGCACGCGCCGACATCGACGCACTGCCGATCCAGGAGGACACGGGACTGGAGTATGCCTCCCAGACACCGGGCGTCATGCATGCGTGCGGCCACGATGCGCACGCGGCGGCGCTGCTGGGGGCCACCCGCATCCTGGCCGAGCACCGAGACGCCTGGTCGGGCACCTACATCGCGGTGTTCCAGCCGGGGGAGGAGACGGCCGACGGCGCCCGGGCGATGATCGATGGCGGCCTGCTTGAGCGGGTCCCGCGGCCGGACGTGGCGCTGAGTCAGCATGTGATGCCTGCGGCGGCCGGCACGATCGGTACGGTGACGGGCCCGGTGCTCTCGGCTGGCGACTCGCTCAAGATCACCATCCACGGACGGGGCGCTCACGGCTCGATGCCGCACACGGCGGTGGACCCGGTCGTCCTGGCGTCGTCGATCGTCCTGCGCCTGCAGACCATCGTCTCGCGCGAGGTGGAGCCGGGGACGTTCGCGGTCGTGACGGTCGGCTCGCTCACCGCGGGCGCGAAGGCCAACATCATCCCGGCCTCGGCGGAATTGCTGCTCAACATCCGCACCTACGATCTGACGGTGCGCGAGCAGGTCATCGCGGCGATCGAGCGGATCGTTCGCGCCGAGTGCGCGGGTGCCGGAGCCCCGGCCGACCCGGAGTTCCACTACTACGACCAGTACCCGCTCACCAGCAATGATCCGGCGGTCACGGACACGGTCACCGAGGCGTTCGTCGAGCACTTCGGGCCGCGCGCGGTGTACGAGGCCAGCCGGGTCACGGCGTCGGAGGATTTCTCGCTGATTCCGGACGCGTTCGGGGTGCCGTACACGTACTGGACCATGGGTTCTGTCGACCCGGCCCGCTATTGGGATGCGGTCTCGCGCGGCGTAGTGACTCAGGAGATCCCGGCCAACCATTCGCCGCACTTCGCGCCGTTGGAGGAGCCGACCCTGCTCACGGCGACCCGCGCCCAGGTGGTGGCGGCGCTGGCCTACCTAGGCGCGGAGCGCCGGTCGGAATAGAGAACGACGACGAGGCCCCGCTTGCCGCGTGGCGCCGCGGTCACCACGGTGGCGGAACTGACCAATGTGACCATATGACTCACGCTAATGCGCGCACAGCGTAAACTTCCGTTCGTCCTCAGGGGAAGGAGGAGCGGATGAGGCTGGCCATTACTGCCGCAGCAGCCGCGACTATCGCGCTCGGTGTCTCCGGCTGCGGATCCGACGGCGGCGACCCTGTCGAAACCGAATCGCTGACGACCAGCACCAGCACGAGCGCTGCCACCAGCGCCACGACCTCGACAGTGACCAGCAGTACGCCGAGCACATCCACTGCGGAAACCGAGAGTGCGGCCCCCACCACCAGCGAGACACCAGCTATAGCGCCCGCGCCCGCGCCCGCGTCGGCGGCAGCGTCAGCGCCGACGCGCCCGCCCTACATACGGCCGGAGGACTTCGATCCCTACGGCCCGCCGCAGTTCATTCAATGCTGGGAGCGCAACGCGGCGATGATGTCGGATGGATCCATCGTCACCGATACCGTGAACTGCGCGCCGCCGCTTTCCGCGCCGGACTCCGCCCCGTTCACCGACCCGCCGCGGGCCGACGGGTGCGTCGGGCCTGCAGCCACGTGTGGTTACTACGACGAGAACGGCAATCCGATCTGGTTCGACAAAGAAACGGGCGAAACCTCGCCGCGTTACCTCGACGAGAACGGCAACCCGACCATGGACCCGAACTAGCGCACGCGGAGCAAGTGGCGGCGAACCCGGCATTCTCAGCTGCCCATGACGTCTTCTCGGGTCGGCGCCTCTGTGGTCTCCCAGATCCGTGAGTAGCTCTCAGCCACGAGTGGCCAAATCAGGCGTTGGCCTGCTTCGGCGGAGTCGATCACTGCGGTGGCGTCGTTAAAGACAATGAACTCATGCGGGATCACTCGGCGGGCGGTGTCTCGGCGACCTTCGGGGTCGGGGAAACGGAAGACGGCTGTAGTGCCCTCGCGGTGGAAAGCAGTTGCTGTCTCGCTGACACCTGCGAACAGATGGTCGTAGGTATGCAGTGGTTCTTTGAGCCCGGCATCGAGCAGGAACTTGAAGCCCCAGTGGCGTCCGCGAGTGGCCCAGATGATTAGGGGCCGAGAGGAGGCGCTGTCGCTCACTTGCGCACCAACAGGTTCTTGTCGGCGATGCCTTCTTCCAGGTCGATCTTGAACTGGGTGAGAGTGGCGCGCAGATAATCGTTCTTAGCCCGCGCTTTCTCGTTCATCTCCCGGAGCTTCGGGCCGGCAGACTGAACTGCTCTTTTGAGGATCGGAAGTCCTAGAGAAACCGCTCTGGCGTGCTTTCTGTCAGTGACCTTTCGTAATAGTTCCGATACCAGTGGGAGGCTCTCATCAGTCAGGGCCATAGCGATAACATCGGCGCCGTCAGCCAACTTATCCAAGACCTTCTGGGGAATCGTCAGTTCTTCTTCCCACTGGACGCGGCGCTCCATCGGCAACATCAAGGCGAGGGGAAGAATCAGGTCCAGCCCGACCCGCTGGCTCACATCGATCTTTACAGGGTCATCGTCCGAGGAGGCGTGCCGGAATTTCGCTGAAGACAAGAGCATGTAATCCTCACCGATTGACAGGGCTTCCGGTTCTTCGATGAGATCGGCGATGCTTGCGCGCAGACGTGCAATGTCGTCTGCAGACTTGAGGTTGACTAGGTCACGAAATTTGATTACGTCCAATTCGGGAAGGAGGTCCGCTTTGGAGAGGGCGAGGATCCAGATCCGCGGGAACTCAGCCACTGGGCCGTCTTGCGTGAGCTGATCTTTCCTGAGTCGCTTGAAGTTCAGTCGAAAAGACTCGAACAGTGGCTTGAGATAGCGTTCTTCCTGGCCCTTGTTGTCGAGCAGCATCTGCCCGTCTACCAAGAGCAGCGCCACGTCGGACTTGAGGAGCGTCATCCAGGCTTCGGTTCGCCGTTTAGTTTCTTCGTCGCCGCTCGGGTCGTTGCGCAGCCAATCCCCGGGGTAGTCGTGCCATGCCAGACGCACCTGGTCGAAGGGACGTTTCTTGTCCGTCTCTTCACCGTTGCCCTTGAGCTTGACGGTGAATTCGTAAGTTGTGAGAGCGAACCTGGTCTGAAGGGGCGCGGTCGCCTCGTCTCTCATTCCGAGGTAGTTCTGGTTCAGGCGGTGACTCTGGCCCCCCTGGACTGCCTCGAGGTCCCAGAGATCGTTGGTGAAAGTGCCCTCTTGGGTGTGGCCGAAAAATGAGGAAGCGAGGACGGTCTTGCCGGATCCGGACTCGCCGAACACGACGATGTTCTGCTCGCGCACCCGAGGGTATTTAGCCATTCCCCGAAGGTATCCCACGGCACCGACAGGCTGCCCAGGAACTCCTATCGACATCGTGGACGGACTTCTCTTGCGTCGTTCCGACTGGTTCTCCATCAGTGCCCTCGACGAAGGGCCTCCGCTCTGCCAGCTTCGCAACCAAATATCACTTATTGTTCTCGGAGCTGTGGCCGGACGCGAGCGCGAGTTCCTAGAGCTCCCACTTCACGGGCTGGGAGATGACGTCGGCCAGGTAGCGGCGGTAG
>CALMYW010000211.1 GCA_937873665.1 uncultured Sphingorhabdus sp. | reverse complement strand
CCGCGACAAGCGCGCCCAGGGCCTCACCCGCGGAACCTACCGGGTGATCGGCAGCGACGCGAAACGCGAGCGCGTCACCCTCGAAAACGGGCGGGGCAAGCAATTCGAATTCAGACCTGGGAAGCTCCGGCCGCAAGGCGAACACGACCCCTTGCGGCTCTACGAAGTGAAGCCCTTAGAACTCCATGCCGGCGACCGCATCCGCTGGACGGACACGGACCACAAGCGCGGCTTGATCAATGCCGATCAAGCCCGGATTACCGGGATCGACAGCAAGTCCGTTAAACTGACTACATCGATGGGCATCGCGCATGAGCTGGCAAGGGAGGATCCGATGTTGCGGAGGCTCGACCTCGCCTACGCACTCAATGCTCACATGGCGCAGGGACTGACTTCGGACCGGGGGATCGCGGTCATGGACAGCCGTGAATGCAATCTGGCCAACCAGCAGACGTTCCTGGTGACAATCACCCGTTTGCGTGACGGACTCACGCTCTTCGTCGACAATGCGTCGCGGCTCGAGGCGGCGGTCGGGCGCAACACCGGCATGAAGCGCTCGGCGCTCGAAACCGTCGATCTGCTCCGCGACGCGGCGGCCCAGGGGCAAGCAAAGGGCGATCAGATGGATAAGGTACAAGCGCCCGGTCGCGAGCCACCCGAGCGTGACCGCTCGATCATCAAACCCTTCGAAATCGGCATCTGACAGCAGTCGCAAGAGGGCTCGTCGCCTGAGTTCAAAGGCATGCAGATTGACTTTAAGTTCCTAATTTGTTCTCAATGCGGCCATGCCCCGAATCGCTGACGATATTCTGCTCACCCATCTGGAAGTGGCGCTTGCGGTAGCCCCCGAGCCAGTTCTCTGCGGACTCAATGCCGACGACCCGCGCCAGCAGCGGAACGCCCGGGTCGATCTCGCGCGGCATCTGGTTGAGCGCATGCGCGGGTTCGTAATCGAAGGCGAAGGCGGTATGCGCGGCGAAGGGCAGGCCTGTCTCTTCCCGGGCGATTTTTCGCCGATCGGTTGAGCAGTGCGTCAGGGCGCTGTCGACCACTTGAAGACGTATCGGTCAGTGCCGGGACGTCGGCGCATCCTTGAGGTCTGCCAGGTCGGCAATTCGTCTTGCGATCTCTTGCCAGGTGCGGACACCTTCCTGATCACCGGCGAGGGCAAGAGCGCCGATCTGCTCGGCCACATGGCGCGGGGCATTATGCCCATGGGTTGTGAGAACCTGGTTGGCGCAGGCCCAGAGCTCCCAGTCGCTCAGCGGCAACGGTGGTTCTTCCAGTAGCGGTCCCACCGCAGCACCGTTCCGGTGCGGACCATCGCACAGGATAGATCGGCGCCCGAGGCAAGGGTGCACCAGGCCGCTGTCCGCGAGCCACCGGCCGAACCTTCAGAGCGGCAGTGCATGGCCGGGGCAGAAACGATCACATGCCCTGTCGGGATTGTCCCGCGTGAGCCGCCGAAGAGCGAAACGAGGCGGTCGCGCGCTTCGAGCGCAGTGGCGGGCGGGCAGGGCTGGTTGGTCCGGCAGGTGCCGTCCATCTCGCGCGCTGCAATACCCGAAATACGGATATGCGGGCCCTCCGCGCACCAGATCGGTCCATCGCCGTCCCAGACATGGGTCGGGGTACAGGTGAAGCTTTGTCCTGCCGCGACGACGGCGGCTGCAAGTGTCAGGAACATTTTGAAACTCTACTGTAGTTTGCGGCCGAACCACAGCACCCGGCCGACGATGTTGATGGCGCGGCGTTCGAGCCCGTGCCAGCTTGGATAGGCGGCATTGTCGCTCACCACCGAAATCCGCCGTCCCTGGGGTTCGATGGCGATCCGCTTGACGCTGAGCGCGTCATCCATGCGCAGGACATAGATGCCGTCGCGAAGCCGTGATTGGCCGTCACCGAGGTCGACCATGACCTCGTCGCTGTCGTTGAGCGTGGGTTCCATCGAGTCGCCATGAACATGGATGATCGACAGACTTGAAGCCTTGCTTGGGGTGAGCTTGCGGAGCCAACCTTCGTCGAAACCGAATTGTCCGCTTTTGCTTTCCATTTCGGCGAGCGCGCCGTGACCGGCGGAGGCTTCAACGTCCAGAACCGGGATCTGCACCAGTTCGACAACAGGTGCGCTGCGATGAGGGGGGGCGCCCAGCACGCGCTCATCCACGCCAAAGAAGCGCGCGAGAATGTTGCGATCGCTCTCGTCCAGATACCGCGGGCTGCCTTTGCGGATGTACTGCTGGATGTAGGAGACATTGCGACCGAGGAGCCGGGAAATTCCCGAGTAGGTGCAGCCCTTGCGGGATGAGATGAGCTCGTCGAGAGCCTGTCGTGCTTCGTCCATCACACTGTCCTGTCACGAATGCTAGGAAAAGTCATCCTAGACTCTAGGACGCATTCCTAGTAGGAACATAACAAGAACGCAAGTGCAAAGCGAGTCGAACGCTATGGAGCTATTGGAGCAGATCGAGGCCTATTTGGCACGGACGCGCACGCCGCCTAGCAAGTTTGGACGTATGGCAGTTGGTGATCCCCGTTTCGTGGACGATTTGCGTTCGGGCAGGTGTCCGAGGCGCAGGACTCAGGATAGGGTAAGGCGCTATCTTGCTGGCAGTTGAGGCCGATCGATCCGTCGCGTGCCTAAATTGAAGTGGTCTGGTTTTCGAGAATTCCGTATGTCAGCGCTCGATTTGCGCGTCTGGCTGTCCGGCGATTAGTGCGTTGATCCAGGCGAGGCTCAGTTCCTCGCTTTTGAAGTTGCCACCCCACTTGTCGCGCTCCTGCTGGGCGATGATGGGGAAGGTGGAGTAGATATAGCGAATGTCGTCCCGGCTTGCGGCAGCGTTAGCGGGATCGAAGACGCCGTAGAGGATGAAATACAGCGCATCGAGCTTCGCGCGCAGGTTCAGGCGGCGGGCTTCGTCCCATTCGAACGGTGGCAAGACTTCACCCTTCGCATCGACATATCCCATATCGCGGGCGAAAGGAGCCAAATCGTGCGC
>CALMYW010000210.1 GCA_937873665.1 uncultured Sphingorhabdus sp. | reverse complement strand
TTCGAGTCTTCTTGACCGCACCAGACAGACGGAACTTCACGTCCGGCCCTGAACTCTCGGTCATCCCTTGGGTTCCTGTCGAGTCTGATTTGTAATAGCCTCATATTGTAAGACCGAAGACTGCGATCTGCCACGCTCGCTATGACAATAAGCAGAGGATTAGCAGTTTAGACCTGCTCGTTCTACCAGATCGCGCCGCTTTCAAGAACGGCCCTCCCTGAGGGAGGGTATACCGGTACATCGAAACTCTGTTTTTTCGCACCGAAACGGCTCATTTGTAGTTATCTGCAACAACCAAGCTGAATTGCAATATGCATAACTCGTTGCGTAAAATGCGAGGCGCCTTCGCGGTTGTTACTGCACTTTTGTTTCTGAATGTCAGCGCTGGGCAAGCAGAAAATGGGTGTCCGGCGGGGTATGAGCCTTGGAAGATTCCTGTCGAGACTATAAACGACTGTATGGCGATCCCCGACTATGGGCAGGATGCTGAAGGGGCTGAAGTCCCCGTTCCTCAAGACGAAAGTATCTGGCAGAGCAGATGGGGAGCCATTGTAACAGGAAAGTCTAAAGTCGGAACGGTCGTCGGTATCAGTGAAGCTGCAATAAGTAAGCACGAAGCTGAAGTGGATGCACTCCGTCAATGCCAATCCCAGGGCGGTTTTGATTGCGACGTGGAAATCGTGTTCTACAATCAATGCGGGACTATCGTTTGGGGTGATGGGTATAGTTACGCTGCGCGCGCAGCGACGGTGAGCAGGGCTGAAGAAATTGCATTGGCCGGATGCGCGGAGCTGACTTCCAACTGTAAGGTATACTACACCAGCTGCAGCTATCCCGTCCGGGTCAGGTAGTGCCGCCGCAACCTGCAAGTGCTGTAACTAACTCGATCATTGAAGGCCGTAAAACAGGATAGAGACGAGAGCTATCGGAGCAAAAACTAAACCACGGATCAGAAATCCGTTCCGCAACGAATAGCCTTCAAAATAGGGACGAAGATCCGGGGGAATTGGCATTGGCAAAGTTGGCGATACATCGGCCCCTCCAGTATTGCCGACAGGCAGCCAACCAACAAGGTGGAATGGACCTGCGCCAATAAGCCGGATGATCTGCCCTCGCGCTTCTCGCCAATCCGATTCTATCATTGCAACACGCAGCATATGATAATGACTTATCACATGGGCAGCATACCAGCGCTGACCCAAAATGTGGGCGCGCTCCAGGTGAAACTTCGCATCGGCCAGTGCTCCGTTGCGTATCGCCGATTTAGCCAGCCCCATTTCCTTGCGAAATGCCGCTTTTACTTCGGTTGCCATTGCAAACCCCCGGATTTGGATTGTCGATTGAGGCTTACTACGCCCGGCAATGATGGGCATTTGCCGAATTGACCCAGTGCACCGGTACAAATCACAGACTATACTCCAGCCACGGTTCATGGCGACAAAGCCGTGTTTTGAAGGTTCCGGTCTTTTGTGGAAATTAACCGGCAAACGGATCGGTAGGAAGTTGATATGAATCCGGCAGCGCTCTGCTTTTCGAAGAAGGGCAGCTTCACTAGAGTAACTCTGATGGCGACAGTGTGCGCGGTCGTCATATGGCTGCTGGCGGGCCATGACGTTTTTGCTCCGCCCCCGCCTCCACTGCCTCCACCTCCGTCGCCGACCGATAGCATGACATTTGAAGATCATCTTGCCTATTTGGAAGCTGTGCGGGCGTCACAACCACCCGAGCGTCACGGCTTGGACCAGCTGACCGGTGGCTGGTTCAGCATAATATTGCTGATTGCGTGCCTTGCCCTGGCATTTTGGGAAGGTGGGATGGACTTGTGGCGCCTGTTAACGCCTTCCCCGGCTCTGCAGGTGCAAAACCGGGAGCTGAGGATTCACAGCAGTTTTCTCTCGGCTCCGCAGACAATAGCGGTCAGCAGCATTCATTTGGTCACGCTCGACCGTGGCGATCGGATCCGCCCGGGATTCTGGGACGATCTACAGGCCGGAATTTCCTGGTCAAACAGGCTGGGGTTTAAAGTCGGTGCCCGTATGCGGCATGTCCTGCTTATTGATTATATCACTACGTCCGGTGCCTTGGATAGCCTGCGCATCAGCGATGCGCATGTTGATGGCGGTGTGGAGCAGCTTTCCCGCTTCGCCGCCTATCTCCGCGCAATGCTTGACGCAGAATCGCGGCACACATAGCCGACAATGATCATATCTTGTTACGACCGGCGGCGCGAAATGTCGAAAGTATCGATCGCAACATTGCCGGTTGCACAGGCTTGGCAAGTATCTGGATCCCTTCATCGAAATTTTGCTGATTGGCGATGGCCTCAGCGTGTCCCGTCAACAGGATTGCCGGCACAGTCGACCCAAGGCCCTCGCGGATAACGCGAATTGCTTCTGTTCCCAATCGCCTGTTGCCCAAATCAAAGTCGGCAATAATGACGTCGGCTGCCTGAAAACTGACTGGTGGTTCAGCATAGGCCTGAACGTCGCATCCCCAATGCCTCAGCATAGCTGCTGTTGCGTCCAAAACATCAAGATCGTCTTCTACCAGAATAACGCGGAAATTGCTCTGCAGACGCAAAGGCTCATTGCTGACCAAAGGTGTGCGAACAACTTTCTCAAAACTCATCTGGATATCGGAAATGCGTGCGACAGTTCCCCGGCCTCTTTCTGATTTCACCGTAAGATTGAAACCACAGAGGTCTGCCAATCTATTGACTATTGCCAGTCCAAGGCCAACACCTTCGGCATCGCGATCACCAGCTTCATGTGCCCGGTAAAATTCGTCAAATATGAAAGGGAGATGCTCGACCTTGATGCCGATGCCCTGATCGTACACTTCGACTGCGACCCGCTTTCCCTGCCTGCGCGCTCCTATCAATACTCTCGCGCCAGGTGCGTATTTGATCGCGTTTGACAACAGATTTTGTATCATCATCGCCAGCAATGTCGGATCGGCACGTACTTTCAGACTCGTCGGCATGCAGCGAAGATCGACGTTATTCCCTATAGCAAGCTGTTCATTTTGTTGCACGATATCTGCCAGCAGCGATTGTAACTCGATGGTTTCGATGCGGACTTCGATTGCTCTGCTGTCGATCCGGGAGATGTCCAGCAACGACTTGAACAGTCTTGAAACAGAACCAAGCGCTTTTTCGATACGATCAAGCAATTGATTCCGATCGGCGCTCTCTTTTGTTGCCCGCAAAATGTCGAGATAATAGCCGATCGAATGGATGGGTTGGCGCAAATCATGGCTCGCTTGGGCTAGAAACCGGCTCTTTGATTGCATCGCCTCCAATGCGGTCTCACGTGCTTGCGATATCTGCCGCAACACCACTATCGAATAGGCGGACAATATCAGAAAACAAATGGCGAAGGTGAGAAGCACATCGAAACGGCTTTGCCAGAACGGGCTCATCGCAAACAAACTGAACAATGATAACAGTGCCAATATTGGTGCAAATATCAGATTCCAGCGGCCAAACCGCATACCGTTCCCGACCGCGACCCACAGGATCATTGCGAGGAATATCATCATTGGGCCTTCGCCGACCAACAGTAGATAGGTTAAGGCTCCGAAATCGCAGATCAGGGTGAAGAGTCGGCGCAAGGTGAAGCTGCCGGGAAATTTCTGAATGATGGCGAGCAACGCGATGCCTAATGCTGCATAACCAAGACATAGCAGGAGCAGATGTTTTGCCGCGCCTTCAGGTAGCGGTAAAATCAAGATATAACTGTCTGCGGGACCAGGAATTGTTGATCCACCAGCGATCCAGCGAAGGATAATATAAAGGGCGGACGCCGCTATCATCCATAAGCGAATTCGCGCCTGATCATATTCTGCCCAATGCTCGTCGAAAACACCGGGAAGCTCAATAATTCTTTTATGCTGGGGAGCCATATTACTTCATCATTCCTGGACATATGTTGCCAATAAGCATGGATGCGTTCCACGAGACAAGGCGGCCATCTTCAGGCGTCCAGTTAATAAACCTGGTGTGATGGAGAGGGCGATAGCTGCCCCGGCATTGCTGACCTTCGGCCTGTGCACGATGCAATACCAAGACCTGTTTTGCCACGACTTACAGGGACCGGTTGTGACTGGCTGCGCGAAATGTCGATAGTATCGATCGCAACATCGCCGGCTGTACAGGCTTGGCAAGTATCTGGATCCCTTCATCGAAATTTTGCTGATTGGCTATGGCCTCAGCGTGGCCCGTCATCAGGATTGCAGGCAAGATCGACCCCAGTTTCTCCCGGATCACAAGTATGGCGGATGTTCCCAAGGTCCGATCTCCCAAATCATAATCAGCAATGATCAGGTCTGCTGGCTCGAAATGAGCCGGGATGGTAGGGTGAGGCTGGACAGCGCACCCCCATTGCTCAAGCAGCGCGCAAGTAGCGTCAAGAACATCCGGATTGTCCTCAATCAGGATAACGCGATACCCCGCCAATGGCTTTGCCGCATCGTGCATTGCAGCCTGTTTGGGTGTCCGCTTCTCGTAATTGACAGGAATGTCGTAAATGCCTGCTGTGGTGCCTATGCCGCGTCGTGACCGTATCGATAATGTGAATCCTGATAATTGAGCCAACCTGTTGACGATGGCGAGGCCTAAACCGACCCCCTCGGAATCGCGGTCTCCTTCGACATGGGCACGGTAAAATTCGTCGAAGATATGGGGTATATGGGCCGCATCGATGCCGATGCCTGCGTCATGCACCTCTATCGCCACCACTCCACCCTTGCGGCGTACGCCGAGTACAACGCCGCTCCCCCGCGCATATTTGATCGCGTTCGACAGCAAATTCTGGACCATGGTGGACAGAAGTGCGGGATCGGCTGAAACGGAAATAGTTGTGCGAACATATCTTACATTGACGTCATGCCATTGTGCACTTTGCTCATTTTGTTGGACCAGATCGGACAGCAATGGATGCAGCGCAACGACTTCACTGTTAACCTCGATGGTTCCGCTGTCGAGCCGTGCAATATCAAGCAGCGATTTGAACAGCCGTGACACCGATCCCAGTGCCCGCTCGATCCGTTCGATCAGTTTTTCGCGATCTGCAGCGCTGCGGGCGGTTCGTAGCAGGCTGAGATAATAGCCGATCGAATGAATAGGCTGGCGCAAATCGTGGCTGGCATGGGCCAGAAAACGGCTTTTGGCTTGCATGGCGACAAGTGCCTCGTCGCGTGCCTGCGCGGTCTGACCCAGAAGCACGTAGGCATAAGCAGGCAAAACCAGCGCCACCATCGAAAAAGTGCCCAGCAGATAAGGCTGTTGCCGCCAATAGTCGCTGAGCAGGAAGAGCGTGATCAACGACAGCTGTGCCATAACCGATGCAATTACAAGATAGCGCTGACCAAAGCGCATACCGTTACCCAATGTGACCCAGACGATGAAAACATATAGAGGCAGGCCCAGTGTTTTGCCCACCAGCATGACGAAGGTGAGCGAACAAAAATCTCCGAGCATGGCGATCAATCGTCGTGCGGGTATAACCCCCGGTCGCAGGCGAGTATGTATGAATATAAGGACTACAAAGGCTGAAAAGCAGGCAACATATATTAGCAGCGCTTCGGAGATATCATCCGAAATTCCGGTGAGTATCCCACTCAAGTAGAGATACAGAGCGCCGATCGAAACATTCCAAAGCCTTGATCGGGCCTGCCGATACTCGGCGGTAATTTCCAAACTCTCCGCAGACAATTGCCCGATTGTTTCAGTACCGGATGCCGCCATTTTGCCAACATGCCCGGCCAATGACGTTTTGGGTAAAAGTGGTGCCATAAGATTTTATACTACAAGAAGAATCAAGGTCAGCGCTTTGATGCGGAAACCGGTCTTCCCCAAAGCCGCTGTTCAGCCCATGGGTATATACAGTTGGCTGAACCCGCAACGTATCCCCAGCTGAAAAGAAGCACTAGTACAGCGATCCACATATACTTGCATCAACTCGACGGACTATCATTGCTGCAAAAGGACTTATTTGTGGTCAAATCGACCGAAGCCGCGACCGAGTTTGATTGAGTAACGAACGCACATGAACATGGCATTTGTAAAGCACCGGACCAGAATGGTCAGCATCGCTTTTGGATTGATATCTCTTGGGCTGTATCCAGTTGCTGCCCAATCGCCACTGCAGCGCCAACTGGCGGGTGCCATGGAGAGCAAGGAGGATGGGGTAACCAAATCAGGTAGGCCCAAGCCGCCACAATGGTATGCGAAAAAGAATGGAAAGCTATCGGGCAAGGGCTGTACCATCACATTTGCTGACGGCGATTCCGCGATGGGGTATTTGGGGCCTTCGGATGACTGGAAAGAGTCGTTTTTCCTGGTCAGTGGACCGGATGTGCCCGTTCCAGCAAAAGCCAAAAGCGTGAAGGTGACACTTTCTACAGACGGCGAGCCGGACCGCACAGTGACCGCGACGCAAATTGGCATAGATGGCGAACAGAATGGCCTCGTCATTTTCCTGCTACCTTCAATCGATGCGGCGCTGGATGTGATGCAAAACGAAGAGGGCGTCCGCGTCAGCATGGCCGGAAGTCAGATATTCGCATCGGCTTGGACGAAAGGGCATGAAGCGCGGGACAAGATGCGCGCCTGCCTTGCGGGTTAATAACGAGCCGAAACACGAGATGAGGAAACCAGCGTTGAGCATCTTGGAAATATCAAATCCATTCGTTGCCGCAGCCGTCACTTGTGGAATTTTGGGAAGTGCCGTTTCCGCCGACGCAGCCCATTGGGTGATGATTGCGCGAGAAGGCGAAAAGCCGCAACGCAGCGTGCACTATCTGGCGCTAGACGAAGTCAAATCGACACTGGATCTTGAGATTTTTGACCAGTCCAAAGCGCTGGCTATGAAGGCGCCGGACATGGCGAAGTATATGGAGGATAGCCAGGTCCATACGGCTTTTGTCGTGCAGGTCATGGAGGGCATGTCGGACCCGGATACCATCCAGTACACCGTGGACATCCGGTGCAATCCGAAACAATTCCGTATCACCAGTGCATACGCCCTGTACCGAAACAATGAATCGGAAAAAATGAACTCGCCCGAATGGGCTCCGATACCTGACAACTGGGTCAACCGCGCCTATCTGGTGGCCTGCAAGATGCAGGATAAAGTCGCGCCTGCGATTCAGAAATTCTACGATGCGTCTAAGAAAATCCAGAAAAACCCCAACGCCACGATGGAAGACAAAGCGGCCGCCATGCAACCGCTGGCTGACCTGGGAATGATCTACGCGACCGAGATTCCCCTGATCAGCTACATCCGTCTATCCGACTACTCATGGTCGCATCTGTGGCCTGAGGGAAAGCGGCCACCTTACACAACAACAAAAAGTCGCGAAGAAATCGAGAAGGACCGCGCCGAACTTGAAGCGCGTATGGCTGCATTGTCGAGCAAGGCCGGTCAGGTCGAGCAGCAGATTGCGGGCATGGAGGCCGAACGGCTGTTTATGGAAAAGACCGCAGCCAATTTTCGCAAGAAGAATGATGCGCAACGGGAAAGATTCTACAGCATGCAGGGCTGGACCGAGAAGGAAATCGTGGATTTCTGGGGTGCTCCCAATGGCATCAGTGAACTGGCCGGCACCAAATCGTTGCGGTATATTTCTCGCGTCGATACGCGACAGGTCGTGGTCGACAATATCCCGGTCTACGACGGCAGGGGCGGTGTGGTCGGCATGAACCAGGCCGAAAGGGTTGAGGGCGAACTCAGCGAGTGCGACCTGACCTTATTTCTTGAGCAAGGCGGATCGAAGCCCGGCCATCGATTGGTCGATTACAAATTGAATGGGACCAACTGCCGTGTGGACACCTTAGGTCGGCTGGTTCGCTGACCAGTGTGGCACACTTCTTTCAAATGGGTACTCCATACAGCGATTGCCTTCTGGGTTTTCGCTTGGGCCGGAGAGGCCCAAGCCGCATTTCCATGCACTTGGGCTCCAGGTGAAGTGCAGGTCGGTGATGACAGGGGCACGCCACTTTGTGAGCAGAGGGGAGATCCAAATGCGCCTCCACCGCCCCAAATGGCTTGGGTCGATAATCATTTTGCAATTGCGGCGCATCCGGATGCAGCCGATATGTGGGTTGCAATTGGCTATCCCAATGGAGCTTCAGCACAGCAAGCAGCTGTTGCAGCATGCAACCAAGATATGGGCACCGGATGCCAGTTCATGATCACATCCTATAACAGCTCTTATTCGATTGGTATTGGCGCAACGGGTCGCGTTTACACCAATTGGGATTCCACAGCCGCCAAGGCGAAAAAACGCATGCTGGCAGAATGCCGAAAAATTGGAGATATGTGTGTAGAAACGAGCCATGGCACAGCCAGTCCCGGGCGTAAGATCGCTGGCTCGGCATCTAACCACAACCGGGAAATCTGGCGCCCCACAGGCAATTTTCGCCACCAATTTGCTTCAGCGGCATGGGTTGAACCCAATGATCAAGGTGGCTCAAACGACGTCTGGATCGCCACCGGCTATCGCAGTGCGCAGGAGGCGGAGAACGCCGCCCTCCAAAGCTGCATGCATGATAGCGGTCATTCATGCGTCGCAGCACGCACCGTCGCCAGTGTATTTCTATATATTGCACAAACCAAAGATGGCGAAATCCGCTTGGGTTCCAGCCCGACCGAAAAGATGGCGCAGAGCATAATGCGGGCGAATTGCGGCAAGTCCGCCCAGTGCAAACTTGTTGCGCTATACAACCCTTGGAAGAGTGGCTTAATCCGCTTTCGGCCGACACCGAATGTCCGCAATTAAGCTGTCGGCAAATATTTACTTGGACGGCTAAAAATACTCGCCGCGCCCATCAAAAATCGCGACTACTTTACAACGCGATCCGTCCTCGACGCACTTTTCAATCAGGCCATTTTCCGCATCTTCTTTGGCCGGACTGCTTCGCACCCTAAGCTTGCCATTTTGGTCACGACCCACCGCGATCACCCCATTCGTGGTTGAAACCGCAATCTCGCAGTTACGCCAAGATGTTTTGGCACGGCATTTCTCCATGGCTTGCTCAATCGCCATTTGTTCATCGAAATATTTGCCTACCCCATCAAACTGGTCACCTTCGTCGCTGTCTGCCCAAACAACCGCTGCGGCGAAATCCTGCCATTGCGGCGGCGTTGGCGGTACACTCGACTGCGGCGGAGGCGATAGTTCATCACAATAGGGTATGCCGTCACCATGGTCAGGCCCTGAACCTATGCGGCATTGCGCATGGGCACCGGCAGCTGCCAAGAATGTCGACAAAAAGAGAAGGATTATACGCATTGTCGCGTAGTTTCTAAAACCTACGCCGCCCAGAACAATTGTCAAAAATGTACCGGTGTACGGAGAATGTCGTCATCTGATGCGTAGTGATATTACTATTAACTGATGAGGCCAAATATCCATCTGCTGTCCCTTTTGCTCGCCACTGTTGCGCTTGCTGCACCACATAGCGCCGCAAGCGGCTGCGTTTACACGCGTCCCTTGCCGGAAGAGGTGCACATCATCATTCGCAAGCAGGGCGCGAGTTCCCTGAAACGATGGCTGGCCTCGGAATATGAGATGCTCGACGCGATTGATCCCGAAAGCGGTCGCACCCCGTTGATGACGGCTCTGATTGCAGAAAGACCAAAGCATTTTCGGGTTTTGTTGGCAGCAGGAGCGAAACTTGATCTGACCGATGCTGTCGGCAACAGCGCGCTGCATGTCGCTGCCCAGATCAATGAGCCTTGGCATGTGCTTGCCCTTCTGAAGGCCGGAGCCGATCCATCGTTGCGCAATGCACAAGGCCAGACATTCCAGCGCTATCTGTACATGACTCCGGAAAAGCTGCTGAACGCGAAAACCCGGAAAGGTATCGAGGAAGTCAAGAAATGGCTGACATTGAACAGCCTAGAGGTTGAAACATCTCCGGCGCGATAGTGCAAAATATATCAACTAGCGCGAAGGAGGTGCTGCCGGAGCGGGCGCCGCAAGATTGATAGCCTGCCAGACGGGTTCGCTGGCACTGAACGTACCAAAAGTGATGCAGTTGGCCGCCATCAATTTACATCTTGCTTCCACCGCCGCTTCAAGGCGCGCATCGTCAATATCTGATTCTATCATGGGCGTGCCAGGCTCGTTGAGAGCGGTGTAGACTGCGATGCGCACATTGCGGACACCTGCCTTTGCGGTGCATTCCCGCTTTTCTTCGCGGGTACATAATAAGAGTGCTTTCCTGATGGCCTCTTCCTGGCTTGGCTGTTGCGCGACAGGCCAAACACGTCTCACATCGCCAGGATAAGCATTGCTTCGATAGGCAAATGTGGCCCATTGGTCGGGTAAGCGTGCTGAAATCTGCATATCCTTGACCTGCGGTGATCCCTGCATCAGATCCAGATACTGAATGGTGCATCGAGCTCCTGAGCCTTCCGAGCGGCAGCGATTGATAGCAATGTCAGCAGCCTCTACCCTGGTGCGTCCCGACTGGACAATCCTGCCGCCATCGTCGGCAATGCCAACAACAATAAAGCCGTTCCTTGAATGTGCTGCGATAGTGCAATCCTTGCCGATCCGCTCGTTGCAGAATTTCAGGGCAGCTGATTCTGCTGTTTCCTTTGATGGATAGCCTGAACTCCATATCAGGTTGCGATATCCCTCGGCCCAGGCAACGGCTGCGAACGAATCCTGCCCTGTACTTTGACGCGTAGCGGCTTCTGCACCAATTGGTGCAACCGAAATCAACAGGACGCCAATCTTTAACGCGTGTGAAAACGGGCTGGATCGTGACACAAATAAAACAACCTATCCATATGATGACCATCGAGTGCGTAGGCGGAACCAACTCGACGATCTACAATTTCGGGATACCGGTGCAGCGCCGCTAATTGCGCCAGCAAACAGACCCGGCCTGCTTTTAGCCAATGCCGAAAATGTACCAGTGCGAATTTGCTTTTCTCAACGGCAAGCCAGACAGGCATAACAGACTGCAGTGGCCACAATCCTCTCCCTCGCCCTCCTTTCGGTCATGGCAGCGCCCCAGTTTGATGATCCGGCGCTGCGGGGGGCGCCCTTCGAGACGGAACATAGCTATATTCCGGAAGTGTATCTTGGCGAATGGGCCGAAAAGCTATCGGCCTGTGGAAAGCCGGTGCCTCCAGGCCACTCCGTCGTAATCGAAACCATGCGTTTCAATGGCGCACCGATCCGTTCGGTTTGGGCTTATAGCGATTATCCCGCCATCATTCTCGCGACGCCGAAAGGCGCAGAAGGCGGTCGGAGCGATCGTCTGCACCTCGATATTTCCCACGACGAGCTTTGGTTGAGGCTGCGCCGGGATGGCGGTGGCAAGACCAGTTTATTGAGACGTTGCCCCACATCTGCCGTCGTAAAGCGAGCGGGAACGGTGGAGCGCAAGCGTCTGAATGATTTTTGCGCGATACGCGACAGGGACGGTTTTATCGAAGCCTTCTTCTCGTCACCGGCCACGCGCTATTTTGCGCTTTCGAAGCAAATTTCCATCATTCGCGGAGACGCGCTGCCCAAGCGATGGCCGCGCCGCTATTACCGGTTGCCGCCGATAAAATTCGCACCGCATGCCGTCTATTATGAATATGGTACGGAGCGGAGTGTGCCGATAATTTTTGAGCCTGTTTCCGATGCTGACCGCGGCTTTCACATCGAATGGAAAGAAGATCCGAACGTCGTGGAGAATCGGATCAATAATGATGGATCTGATTACCGCTATACCGCCGGCATTCGCGGGCGCCTTTCGTTCGCTTGGTCAAATGGCTGCTGGAAACTGGTGTCTGACGAAATCCGCTGGAGCGAGTGGCCGTGACGATGGATCGACAAGATTGGAGTTCGATATGAAGCCATTGCACAATCCGAAGGCTGGAAAAACAAGGGACAGGAAACTGGGGGTTGTGGTTGTACTGATTATTGCAGCGGGTAGTGCCCTTGGCGCCCTTGCAATCAGTCAGGATGATGCGAGCAATAGCGTATCCGGGCATAAAATGCAGACCGCATCGCGGACGGATTCAAGGTCCGAAACGCCGCCGCTGGTGCGCCCGTTGTCCGAACTCGACCCGAGCGAGCAACTGACCCGCGCCTATGTCGCCCTGTTCGACACAAGCCGGACCGAAGATGTCAAAAGCGGCGACTACAGCTATTCGGGCGGAAAGTTGCTGCAGATGGGTGGGGGACGGTGGATCCTGCTCGCGCCGGCCAATCATCTGGAGGCCTATCCGGTCAATCTGGGGGCGCTCGGTATATTTTATCTTGCCGAGAGCGAGGGCAAATTTGCGGTTAAGGGGCGGTGGCCCGATTTTGTCAGCGGTTCGATCATGGGAAATCCCCCCGAATGGGAAGTGCGGAACGATGTGTCCGATCATCCGGTTGTCGTTTCGACGGCCGGGGGAGTCTGGCAAGGCTATTCCTGCGCAAATATGGCGCTGATCGAACTCGGTTCCGAAGGCCCACGCCAAATTGCTGAATTCCCGTCGCAATATAATGACAGCGGCGCAAAAGGCGGTAACCAGCCAGTAACCGGAATTGAAGGCAGGCTGCAAAATCCTGTCAAAAATGTGCGTTTCGAGGTCGGTTATGAGGGCACGCGCTCTTTCACGCATCGCTATGTCCGAAGGCCCGATGGCAAATATGCGTTGGAAGAAAATGACGATTCGGTGCCGACATGCTGACCATCGGCGCGTTGCAACTCTGTGCTTTTGACAATCGTGGAAAGGCCGTAATATGATGATCTCCACAAAGGCCGTCAGTCTTGCGCTGCTGGCCAGCATTCCAATAGCCGCCAACGCCCAGTCGAAACCTGATTTTGGTTCACTTGCGATTTGCGCCAGTCTCGGCAAAATGCCGACGCGATATAAGGCAATAGAGTGCAACCAACGCAATCCATTGCGTCAGTGCAGTTTCACATTGTCGGCAGACAAGTTGCCGATCAAATATCTCGTCGATGATGGAATAGTGGTCAGTAAATGGATTGAATTCGGAAATCATGCCGCATTCGTTGGTCCATTCGGGCTGAAGCGGGGTGATAGCGACAATATCGCGATGGCAAAGGTTCGAAGAGCAACTGGACTAGCTTTCGAAAGATGGGCGGATGATCAGGATGCAGAAGGTACCTATTATCAGTCGACTGACATCAACTGCCGTAAAAATATCTACAATCTCCGTATATTTTTTCATAAAGGCAAACTGGAAACCCTCAGCGTTTCTTCGCTTCCCATGGTTTAAAATATTATTCCGGTGTATTCATGATCATTGTTCGCCCGGCTTCTGTAGATAGTAGGCATGAATGATATGGAATTTGGGCGCTCGACTTTTTTGTCGACAACCTCAAAAGCATCTCGACGAAGAACTGGCTGAAGCAGGACAAACCAAGGTTCGGCTTGCGGCTCTGTCGATCATCGCTGTCTATACCGCAATATTGGGCGTATTGCTGGCCGAGGACGAATTCATCGCGCCATGGGCGATAACAATCCTTGTTTATCATATTCTATATGCTCCAGCGGCGTTCGCCATTTTCCTGTGGGCGCGCCATATGCCGGGGCATTATCCGGTCCGGCGATTGCTCTCGATGGTTCTCGACTATGTTTCGCTGGGCTGCAGCATTGTTGTCGAACCTATGGTGATGATGCCTTTACATACCATAATCTTGTGGGTCACGCTGGGGAATGGCCTGCGTTTCGGGAAAACCTATTTGCGGATCGCAACTGGTTTTGCTGTCTGTACCGTTTTGATAGTGGGCTTCAGCATTCCGCAGGGTCAGAATGCGCCATATATGATGGTGATGCTGCTGCTCTCCGCGGTCGTGATTCCACATTATGCGTCTGCGCTGCTGGGACGCATAGAGCAAGCGCGGCGTGAGGCGGACGAAGCCAATCTCGCAAAATCGCGCTTTCTCGCACAGGCGAGCCATGACCTGAGGCAGCCGCTGCATGCGATCAACTTGTTCACAAACAGCCTGCAGAATACCGGCTTGAACAACCGGCAACGCCAAATCGTCGAACGGATAGACCGCGCGCTGCAATCGCTGGCCCGCCTGTTTCGGTCGCTGCTCGATCTTTCCACTCTCGACAGCGGAACAGTGGCACCAAAGCTCGAACCGGTATCGCTCGGTGAGTTGTTCCAGGAAATCGTGCTGCAAAATGTGCAGCTCGCCGAATGGGATAACAGCGAATTGCGCATGGTCGATACCCGCTATGTCGTGCTGACCGACCGCGTTCTGCTGTTGACGATGATCCAGAATCTGGTTTCCAACGCGCTGAAATTTTCTACGGGTCGCGGCGTGATCCTCGGCTGTCGGCGCCGGGGTTCATCAATCGCTGTAGAGGTCTGGGATCAGGGAAACGGCATAGAGGAAGAGTATTTCTCCCTGATTTTTGACGAGTTTTTCCAGATCAGGCAGCGTGGCGACCGAGACCGGCAGGGTGTAGGCTTGGGACTTTCAATTGTGGCCAGAATGGCTGCAATTCTGGGCTTGAAGGTAGATGTGGCCTCCCGAATTGGCAGGGGCTCCCGCTTTACTGTATCGGGCTTGCCGATTGTCCAGGATGCAAAAGTGACGGTCACCCTGGCGCCATCCGGAAATGACCGATCACCGCTGCGAGATTGGTCCGTCCTTCTGGTTGAAGATGACACCGATATACTTGAAGCGACCGCCGGGCTGCTGTCGTCATGGGGATGTCATGTGGTTGCCACCACCTCCATTCCCGCAACTATTGAAGGCTGCGACATGATTGTCACCGACTTTGATCTTGGTGGCGGCCAAACAGGGGAAGATTGCATAAAATCCGTCCGCAAGTTGCTGGGTGTCGATGTGCCGGCCATCATTATCACCGCGCATGATGACAACCGAATTACCGCAGAAATCGGTGATCCGAACGTTCTCGTTCTTAAAAAGCCTTTACGCCCCGCTGAACTGCGGTCGACGATCAGTTCCGTGCGTGCGAGACTCCATTCAGGCTGATCGCCCCTGCACTTTGTTGCAGGCAACCCAGGCTTTCGGCCTTTAACGCCAGTTCGGAACGGGAATGAACGTGAAGCGTTCGCAAAAGCAGCGAGATGTGATTGCGCACCGTAAATGGAGAAAGGCCCAGTTTACGGGCAATCTGCTTGTTCGATTCGCCGACGCTGATCAGCCTCAATATCTCCAGTTGGCGCTGCGTCAGGCACATTACATTTGCTGACGTCGGGACGGCATCGGTCAGAGAAACAATGCTGGGCTTTGCGACTACATATTGCCCGGCCCGCACCGCCATTACGGCGTCGACCATTTCACCTGCCGGGATCGATTTGACGATAAATGCGTCCGCACCTTCATCCATAATCCGGTTAATTGTACGGTCGTCGTCGAGCATCGATACAATAGCGATCGATGATTTTGGAAAACGCTGCCGAAGCCGGGGAAGCGTTTCTCGTGGTTCCATACCTGGAAACAAAAGGTCGAGCAAAAACAGATCCGGTTCGTCTCCCGACTCGGCGAGAGCCATCACTTCGTCCATAGTCCCCGCTTCGAGCAATCGCGCATCGGGTAGAGCCGCAGAAATCAATCGGCACATCCCGTCGCGGAATACCGGATGATCGTCGGCTATAATGATGAGTTCAGACATTTCAATTCACATAAGAGCATGAAAAATACCAATAATGCAAGCAACCGATGCAGGGCGCGGTTCAGGAACCAACCGATGCACCAGTATTAAAAACATATTTCGTTAGTTACAGTTCACCCTCTAACCTGAACGGAAGACAAACAGATACCAAATAATTGCGAGGAGTTTTCCATTGGCGCGGAGGTTGCATGCGAAATCGGCCTGGAACAAGCTGGCACCGCTTGGGGCACTTTCGCTCTTGGCCTTGGGGTGCAGTGGTGAAGCAGCAAGTGACAATGGCGTAATAGATGATTTGCGGGATAAGCCCGCTGCAAGTGCAGCAATTGTACCGAGGGTGCACGCGCAAGAAAACGCTGATACCGCGATAACCGAATCTGATCGACTTTCGCTGCAAACGGCCGATGCAGCGTGCAAAAGGGGCGACCCGAACGCCTTTTTCGACGCCTTTATCCAATCCAAGGCTGTGCAGAAGAAATATACTGCTCCTGCAATTGAATATGTTCTTCTGCGTCCGGATTTCACGGTCAATCGCTGGGAAGAGATCAAGGCAGCGGATTATGCAGATTTCCCGATGATGATGGTCGACTACTATCGAAAATCCACCCGACCGGTTCGCGCGGGAGATGACGAGCATGTGGTGATCGAGCTGAACCAAGGCCAGAATGAAGCCTTTGTCGTTGAATGGACACGCGTCATCTATGACGGGAAATCCGACGGGGGTGACGACCTTGGCACGGCCTTCACGCTAGACGGACAACCATATAGGAAAGGGGAGTCCGGCACAGACGGCAGTCTGTTTTTTGAGACTGCAAATGGATGCTGGCAACTTTCGACCGACACCCGCCATCATCGAAGTTACGCGGCAAAATGAACTTTACGGGCAGGTTGAAAGGGACAGTTTTACGCTACAATGGCCAGTCCCGCCGTTGATGGATAAGGCGAGTATGCCGCATCTTTTGAACAGCTTTGCTGCAACCAGGTTCGGATCGGTTTTGTGAAGTTCAAGGTGATTTCTGGCATCGAGGATCATCGTCTTTTACAAACTGCAGTCGCTCGAGGAATCGAAAACCGGCGGCTGTGTGTTGCGAGGCAGGGAATCTGAACGTCACGCCATAATGATGGCTTTCGATAAGTTTCACTTCCCAGCTGCCTGCTTCCCGTTCGCCAGGTTCGGCATATGGCGGGCCAATGCCCCGGCTGGGATAGTAGATGACCTCGGTCTTCCGCAGCAGGCTCATTGGATGTTCGTCGAAATTTGAAGGGTCGCCAGGGCGAAGCATCTCGTTCTGATAAAAACGACGTTCGATTGTTATGCGCGAACCTCCAGTGCCGATATGGAAATCGCCCGCGTCCCCCAAAGGCCGCCAGGGTCTAAGCAGCGTTTCCCCAGCCTCCAGGGCAAATCCTATCCCGGAGACGCAATGAAACAAAGGCCCCGTTTCTGGGCTGGACGGATAAATATCAGCCAGAAAATTGGACAGATCATAGGCCCGTTTCGCATCCTTATCGTCGAGGTCGCGATTGAAGAGCGCGGAAAGCGGCAGGCATTCGGGGCTTTTTGCCGATGCAGGCTTGATGCGCGAAAGGAGACGGCGGTCGTTGGCGGATCCATCGAAACTGGCTGCGCCTATGATCAAGGCGTCTTCTGACTGTTCGTCCGGTGCCAAAATGTATCGCACATCCTCGTCGCGCAAACCTTGTGGTGCGTATCGGACCGTTTGTCCGGCGTCGGGTGTTTTTCCCTTAAACCGCTTTGGCGACAATTTTGCCGGACCTGCATTGCGCCACTCCGGCGCTGGTCGGTTGAAAACCGTGTCCAGTAGGCTGGCGGGCAGATAGTCGGGCGAGTTACCGGACTTGATGGCAATCAATTCGCGGTCGTTAATGATGCGAGTGATATCGCCGACGATATGCAGTGCCTCATCCTTGCCCACATCGATCACGAAGCGATCGGTGCACAGCTGGAACGGTCCATAGGCCGAATAACTTGGCGGTTCAGCGCGCGGCAGGGTGGCTGATGCAGGTTGCGGCAAAAGCATCGTGCTTATCGCGCCGGCGGCCAACAGTTGCTTTGCCTTGTCTGTGCCTTGCATCCTGCCCCGCCCCACACGTCATGATATGGTCAATGCTACTTCATAGCATCGCCTGGCGACAATGGCTGTCGCCGCGGCGCACCGGTGCACTGCGGCTTACAGCGCTAAACCGCTTCCCATCAGGCCGGGTACCCTGACCATACTCAAATTCAAGATTGGCTCCCAGCTGCTACTGCGCGACTGACCGCGAAGCTGGGCTGACCAGGCCCTGACCGGCGACAAAGCGCAGGTCGCACCGGTCTGTCACGCCCGGCAACACTCTCTCGATGACATCGAAATCGGAATTGTCGCCAACGATGGCAGGATTATCGAGCGGTTGGAGCATGGCATCGACCCCCATTACTCCGGTCTTCACCATCTTGCCGTCGGCAAGGTCAGGCTGCGATGGGTGAATGGCGTAGATGCGGGGTTCATGACTGCGCCGATATACCGTCTTGTCCGGTCTGGTCAGGACAAGCATTCCAGCACTGTCGGCGTCGGCGGGCTCGGACATCGAATCGAAGAATATCCAGTTGCCGCGTGGTCCGCGGATGAGGAGGAACAGACTGTACTGGCCTGCGCCATTTACCTCGGCCGCCTCACCTTCGGATAACAGGACGGTGGAATATTTGCCGCATACGCGCGTCGGCGATGCAGCCAGAACACTCGTTTCGAGCAGACCGATCAAGATCATTACTATCGATGCAAATCGCATGCGCGCGGCCTCCTTATTTGCTTTTGGACGAAGAATCTCTGTCAGCCGCGGCGACAACAAGAAGCAGGACGATCAGGGCAACGCTATACTCGCTGCCTCCGGTTCCATGCTCGCCGACGAACCATCCAATATGTGCATGGATCAACACAATCCCGCCAAAAGCAATCGACAACAGTGGGATAACAGCGATGCGGACGAAACGACCGAAAATTAGCAAAAGACCGCACAGGATTTCGCTGACCGTGATAACCCAAACAATGGCCACACCGTCAGGAAACCCGACCGCTTCCATGAATTTTCCAAATTGGGGGATCGTGCCAAGCACAATGCGCGCAACGGCATGCGCCATGAAGAACAGTGCAGACGCAACCCGCGCCAGAATAATCGTCTGGCGCAGGCTTAAAAACGGAAATCGTTCGAGGAGCGATCTTGCAGCCATCTTCTTCCCTTACTTGTTTGCGACAGCCAATGTGGCGTTTGGTCGCGCAACCGAGAGCGCGAGTGCTGCGACCGCCAGCGCCCCCCAGCCCAGTGTCATGCCCTTCAGCACCCAGTCATGATGAATAAACACGCCCGCTGCCGACCATAAGCCGCCACCGATAGCCACCGCGCCGGCCAGTTTCCGCCATCCCGGTATTTTCAAATGCAGCCACCCTGCCAGCACCGTGACAAGTCCCAACAATGCAAATTTGATCCTCGGTGCAAAATAGAGCAAATCGATATCCGTCTGGCGGCCAGGCAGGCTATCGAGAATGCGCAAAAGCATGAAATTTTCAAACTGGTCTGCGAGCGCAGCAGCAACGGCCAAAGCCATGGCAATATGTACAATAGCCCTGCTACTCGGGCCGATATCTTGTTTCAGGGCGAGCAGACCGACAATCAGGAATGCGGAGTAGATCCACACGAACAGCGCAATGTCTAGCCACAGCCCTTTGTGCTGGGCAACGCTATGCGCTGCACGACAATGTTCCTGGAACAACGCCTCTACATCCGCTGGTGAGCGAACCATCTCGAACACGAAAATGGGATCGCCACCACCGCACGCCTTCATTCCGTCGATAAATCCGAATCCAAGCATGATTGCGATGACGGCGCCCGCCAATAATGCTGTCCAACGCCAATAGGTCATTTTCCCTCCCCCAAGACAAAACGGTTGGGAAATCAGGCTATCTGGCTGAGCCCAAACGTTCCAGCTCTGCCATGTACCGGTGCAAACCGGGATCAACGCCCGAGTGGCTCTCTGTTCAGCTCCAATCGGTTTGCGTTTTGCAAAGAATATGGGTGGTCAAGGTTTTGGCTCCGGGATCTCGCAAGATTCCGCATCATGAACCAACATCATATGGCGGATTTTCCAATCCACCCCAATCTTTACCAGCATCAGATGTTCGATCAGGCAGTCATTGACAGGTGCGCCGCCGACTGTCTCCGTCCACAGCGGTTGGCGGACAAACGCGGATGACCCATCGATGATCACTGTCGGGTTTCCTTGAACCAACCTTTCCTGCTGCTCGGTCGATGGCTCGGAATCGGGCCGCGTAAACAGGAAAAGCTGTTCAGGCCAGGGGCCGCTTCGGACCCATTTTCCTGGTTCACCGTCGTCTCCTGTTCGCTCTTCGATTTCGGCAACTGCTCCGCCCTCGTCCACAAAAAGTTCGGCAGTGGTTCCGTCCTTGCAGATTATGGCAGCGTTGAAGCGCCGGACGACGTCTCTTACCTTGGATACAGTGTCGGAACCACTTGCTGCCTCATATTGGCAATTACCATGCAGCTTGATGACACTCTCGTCCGTGACGGGTGACAATGGCGCAGCTGGCATTGCATGCTGGGCTAAGGCAATTGCCAAAAGCATCTGGACCGCGAGAATCATATATAGACAAATCCTTAAGGTAGCGACTTACGGACTATGAACAAACTTGCCGATCCTGCCCTGACCGCCAAGCCTGGCAGGGAACCGGTACATCGGGCCAATTACACTAACGATTGTCCGATACGACCGTCATCGCCCGCCAAACCGCAAGTTGACTGAAAATTTCGAGATCGCAGCTCGCCGTTCTCCGCTCTTCCACTATGCGAAATCGTTCACCATCCCAGCCATATTCGGTGCCGCTGCCGCAACCGGCTCTCCAAAAGCCAAAGCTCACCAGCCTGCGCCGCTCTGCATCCCAATAGCCGCCGACCAAATTTTCGCCCAAATTCCCGGCATCGGAATTGTCGCCCTCAATCGGGGCTATGCGATGCTTACCTTTCTCGTCGATCAGTAAAACACGCACGAAACTGTTGTAATTGCTGAGCGAGCATAGGGGTATCACCTGCGCGAGAGTGGTATTCTCGTCCAACCGATAATAGTCCACGCCGTCCGTCGTTTTGGCAAAAGGGGTGTGCTCGCCACAGCCGAAGGTTGCGCGCTCTTTTATGATTTGCGCCTTGCGCAACATGCGGGGTGGCTTTGCCGATGCATTTGCCAGCTTTATAACGGGAAGTTCGGGTGGCGGCGGAGTGGTAGTGGCAGGGGACGGGCCCTTTGCGTACGCTGCGCTTTCATTGCCGATCCGCTGCTGAACCGTATCGAAATAGACGAGGACGCCCATTAGCCCACGTGTCGATAGTGTCACCGATGGACCATTTTTCTTAATCAGCCTGACAGTATCGCCCTGCGCCATGTTCCTAAGCAGGGACATCGCGGCTTCGCCTTCAAAATCCAACTGGTCTCCATTGAAACCGGCCGGATCGGGCAGGCTATTCAGATAATCGAAACCGCCCCCGCCAATTTCCACCATGTCAGGCTGAAAGCTTTTTCCATCAGGTTCCGCCGCTCCAGAGAAAAAAGAAAGCTGCAACAGGCCGTCTGGACCAGCCAGGCGCACAATCCGCATGGGTTCAGAGGGATTTTGATGGGCCAGTGGATTGACCAAAAGCGCCTCGCAGCGCCAGCCATTGTCGCAAGCCGCTGCCCAGTCTCCGAAAGTCAGCGCATGGCCTGTCTGCCCTGATGAAGCAGTGGCCGGCAAAGCCAGACACAGCGTCGCAAACGCAATACTGGACGCGACCAATCGCAGCAAGGGTCTGAGCGGGCCGTTCCATATATGTGCGGGGCAGGCTTCCATCCGGAACGGTATAGCCAGTTGGACCGGCTAAAGGGTTCGCGCAAATATGTACCGGTGCATTTCGGCCCAATGCCACCCGCGCAGTTGCTGCTAACCGCGTTACAGAATGTGACAATTGTGTCTGGCCGACAACAGGGCAGGCAAAAACGGGGGCAGTTATGGGTAAGGCTTTGGTGCGGTCATGGACGAAGCTGTTTGCGACAGTGTTCGTGCTGATGCTGGCGCAGATTGCCCTGCTGCCTGAGGCGCAGGCCGCCCATACGTCGACTACCTGCACAGCCAAGTCTGCCACGGTTGCAACTGGTGGGCTGGTGACCATAAATGTCGATGATTGTGACCCGTTCAGTTTTGGGGGGATTGGCACGGTTGATGGCCCGCTTTTCCCGACACATGGGACAGCGATACTCCGGTATCAAGGTGATCAATGGGTTGTCGACTATACACACAATGGCAATAGTGCGACCAGTGATGCTTTCGAATTCACCGACGCGTCGGGTAACGATACTGCTATAAGTATTGTACGGGTTACGATTACAATCACACCCCCGACTTCCCCGATTACAGTCTCACCGGCTACATTACCGACTTTGGTGGCTGGCACGTCGTTTTCGCAAACTCTGACATCAACCGGTGGTAATGCGCCTTACACCTATACATTGCAAAGTGGTGCGCTTCCGGTGGGCACCACTCTATCCAGCGGCGGGGTACTCAGTGGAGCGCCGACCCAGCGGGGTGGCTATAGCTTCAGCGTGCGCTCGACAGACAATATCGGACAGTTCACTGACAAGGCCTATGCGGGCACTGTCCAGCAGCCGACACTCACTTTGTCTCCATCGACATATAATGTGGTGCAAGGTGTGCCGACATCCTTTTCGCTTTCCACGACCGGTGGTGTTTCGCCATATAGTTACCAGACCGAGCCTTTTGTAGGTAATCCGCCAGCCCCGGGGCTCACTATGAGTGCTGCCGGTGTAATAAGCGGAACCCCAACAACGGCCGGGTCAACAACGCAGACAATCCGTGTAACAGATGCGAGTACCGGCCCGGGGCAACATTTCGAAGTCGAAACGCTGACCGTCAACGTTGTCGCAGCACCCACCGTTTCCATCGCCGTGTCGCCTGCTTCGGTCAGTGAGGACGGCGCTACCAATCTGACCTACACTGTCACGCGGAGCACTGCGCTTGCCACGCCGACGACGGTCAACATAACAACCGCAGGAACGGCGACGTCCGGTTCGGATTACACTGGTGGCGTTGCTACAGTCATCATTCCCGCCAATGCGACGACCGCCACCATCACAATCAACCCATCGGTTGATGGCGCTGTCGAGCCTGATGAAACCGTCACCCTGACCGTTGCTGCGGGAACCGGATATACCGTTGGTGCTCCTTCCAGTGCGACCGGGACAATCCTTAATGACGATGTGCCCGCGGCAACCATTGCCGTTTCGCCGACCTCTGTGGCCGAAGACGGTGCGCCGAACCTTATCTACACGGTCACGTTGAATCAGGCCAATCCGTCGAGTGCGACGTCGATCAACTACACGATCGGCGGTACTGCGACCAACGGCACCGACTATGCGACGATTGCCTCGCCGCTTGTCATTCCAGCGGGTAGTACGACCGGGACCATCACGGTCAACCCGACCGCAGATGCGACCATTGAGACGAACGAGACCGTGACCCTCACCCTCAATGCAGGCGCGGGATATACCGTTGGCGTTCCCAACTCGGCGACTGGCACGATCCTCAATGATGATCTGCCAAACCTTGCAATCAATGATGTCACGGCCAATGAAGGCAATGCTGGTACGACCAACTACACCTTCACCGCCAGCCTGTCGGCTCCCGCAGGCCCGGGTGGGGTGACCTTCGACATTGCGACTGCCAATGGCACCTCAACCGGCGGTGTCGATTATGTTACCAATGCGCTGACCGGACAGACCATCCCCACCGGCAGCAGCACCTATACCTTCACCGTCCAAGTAAATGGCGATGTTCTGAATGAACCAAGCGAGACATTCTTCGTCAACATCACCAATGTGGTCAATGCGGTGGTCGTCGACGGCCAGGGTGTCGGAACGATCGTCAACGATGATCCGCTACCTTCACTATCGATAAACGATGTGACCGTGACCGAAGGCAATGCCGGCACCATCAATGCAGTTTTCACAGTCAACCTGTCGGCTGCAAGTGGCCAGACGGTCTCGGTCAATTATGCAACAGCCAATGGAACGGCGACGCAGCCGGCGGACTATACCACTACAAGCGGAACGCTGACCTTCACTCCTGGCCAGACCAGTCGCACGATCACCGTACCCGTAATCGGCGAAGCCGTGCCGGAAGCGAACGAGACATTCTTCGTCAATCTCAGCGGCGCCACGAACGCTACGCTCTCCGACAATCAGGGACTGGGTACGATCAACAATGATGATGTGCCCGTAACGGTTTCGCCGGCGTCGCTGCCCAATGGAACGGCGGGGACAACTTACAGCCAGACGCTCACCGCATCAGCTGGGGTAGCGCCCTATAGCTTTGCCGTAACCGCAGGGGCTCTACCAACCGGACTGACCCTGACCGGCGGCGGCACGCTTTCGGGTACGCCGACAGCATCGGGCGTGTTCAACTTCACTGTAACGGCGACCGATTCCAGCCCCTTCCCCGGGCCATTCAGCGGTAACCAGGCTTATGCGTTGACCATCGCATCGCCCCCGATTCTAGCAAATGATGATACGGGCGCGGCAGCGGTCAACGGCTTTACAGGGGGCACGGCCTATGCCGATGTCCTCGCCAATAACGGCAATGGGACCGACACGCTTGGCGGCGTTCCCGCTACGCTCGCCACTGTAACGCTTAGCCAATTGGCGACGACTAACCCGAACGTTACACTCAATCCGGCGACCGGCGCGGTCCTTGTTGCACCGGCCACTCCGGCGGGCACCTATACGGTAGTGTACGAAATCTGTCAGACGCTTGATCCGGCCAATTGCGCTGCTGCCTCTGCCGAGGCTATTGTATCGGCAGCCGCCATTGCTGCGCTCGACGACGTCAATGCGCCCGACATCAGCACGGTGACGGGCGGCACAGCCTATGCCAATATTCTTGCCAATAATGGCAATGGCCCAGATACGCTGAACGGTGTTGCGGCGACCTTTGCCAATGTCGTTGTGACTTCGTCGACTTCATCCAATGCTGGCGTGACGCTTAACCCCGCAACCGGTCAGATCTCCGTTGCCGCTGGCACAGCGGTCGGCTCGCAGTCCGTCAATTATACGATTTGTGATCAGCTCAACCCGACCAATTGCGCATCGGCGGTGGCAACCCTGACGGTGATCGACATCCCGCCGGTAGCTGGTCCGGTGACTCTAACCGTGCCTTATGACGCTGCCGCTACCAATGTGACGCTCGCGATAACCGGCGGCGCACCGACCACCGTGAACGAAGTCACCCCTTCACTGCACGGCACTGTGATCGCCAGCGGCACAACCATCACCTATCAGCCCAATCCGGGCTATGCCGGACCCGACAGCTTTACCTACAGCGCAACCAATAGCGGTGGTACTTCCTCGGCTGCATTGGTGACGATTACGGTGCAGGATCCAGTGGTTACAATCACGGCCGCAGGCAGTCTGAACACCAGTGTTGCGACCCCGTATAGCCAGACCTTCACTTTCAATGGCGGTGCACAGCCCTGGTCGGGGTATCAGGTCACCAACCTGCCAGCCGGACTTTCCATTTCGGGCACCACCGCGAACAGCGTGACGGTTTCGGGCACACCGACAGCGGCTGGTGCGTTCAATCTCAATGTCTCTGCGACCGACAGCAGCAGCGGCAATGGCCCCTTCACCGTCGGTCAGGCGTTCACCCTTAACGTTGCTGGGCCCGGTCTGGCGCTGGTTCCCGGATCGGGTACGCTGAACGCGCCCTATGCAGCTGCCTTCAGCCAGGATTTCACCGCATCCGGAGGGACCGGGCCCTATAGCTATGCCCTGACGGGCTCGTTGCCCGCAGGCCTGAGCTTCAGCGGTTCGACGCTGTCTGGTACACCAACCGCACCCGGTAGCTACCCTGTCACCGTGACCGCCACCGATACCGGGTCGACTGGTGCGGGAGCGCCCTTCACCGTCGCGCAAAATTACACCATCAATGTACCTGCCCCGACGATTGTTTTGGCACCACTGTCGCTTGCCAACGGCACCGCGGCGATCCCCTATACACAGACAATAACGGCAACAGGTGCGGTGGCACCATTCACCTTTGCGGTGAGTAGTGGTTCGCTTCCTGCAGGACTTGCCCTGTCGAATACGGGTACCCTATCGGGTACGCCAACCGAGGTGGGCAGCTTCAACTTCACCATTGCGGCTGCTGACGCCAATGGGCAGTCGGGAAGCCGCGGTTACACCCTGAATATTGCGGCACCGGCGCTCGCATTGACCCCGGCTTCGGGTACATTCAATGTCGCCTATGATGGTAGCGCTTCGCAGGCTGTAACCGCGAGCGGGGGCAATGGCCCTTATAGCTATGCTGTGAGCGGTAGCCTTCCGAGCGGTATTACTCTCGATACAACGACAGGTGTGCTTTCGGGACGCACAATCGCTGTGGGCAACTATAATTTCACGGTCACCGCCACCGATACTGGCACAAGCGGTGTTGGCGCACCCTTTACAGTGGCGGGTAATTACACCTTCAGCGTAGCGCCCCCTGTCATTGCCCTCACCCCGGCAAGCCTGCCAGGGGCAATGGTCGCCAGCAGCTATACCGCATCGCTTTCCGCTTCTGGAGGCGCCGCACCCTATAGCTTTGCCGTGACAAGCGGCGCATTGCCTGCAGGTCTGACTCTGTCGTCAGCCGGCACCATTTCGGGAACACCAACTGCGGGTGGCAACTTCACCTTCACTGTTACAGCAAGTGATAACAGCCCCGCGCCCGGTCCGTTCAACGCTTCGCAAAGCTATAATCTGGCTGTGGCCGTTCCTGTCATAACTCTGCCGCCAACTGCGCTTTCGGGCGGCCAACGAGACATTCCTTATACGGCAAGCCTGAATCCGGCCAGCGGCGGTACGGCACCGTTCAGCTATACCGTTTCTGCAGGAGCCCTCCCCGCTGGCATCACGCTTTCAAATAGTGGCACAGTTTCCGGCACACCGACCGAATTTGGCAGCTTCGCATTCACTGTCACGGCAACCGACAGCAGCACAGGTAGCGGACCTTATAGTGCAAACCAGAACTATATCTTGTCGATTGTCGACCAGCCTCCTGTAGCTGGAGGCGTGTCCGTCAGCCTCGCTTATGGCGCGCCAGCATCACCTGTTGCACTCAACCTTTCAGGCGGTAATGCGCTCTCTGTCGCAATTGTCTCGGCGCCCGCAAACGGCACTGCAACGGTCAGCGGCACCAGCATAAGCTATCAGCCCAATGCAAGCTTCTCGGGCGCGGACAGCTTCACCTACACGGCAACCAATGGTGGCGGAACATCTGCCCCGGCAACGGTATCCATAACAGTCGGTGCTCCGGTTCTTACAGTAACGGCATCGGGGCCGCTCAGCGCGCAAGTTGGCGTGCCCTACAGCCAGACCTTCACATTTGCAGGCGGAACGGGGCCTTTCGGGTCGCACCAGGTCACTGGCCTGCCTGCCGGTCTGGCGCTCACAGCTACAACATCGAACAGTGTCACAATCTCGGGCACACCACGAGCGCAGGGCACGTTTACGCTTTCAGTGAGCGCCAGTGACAACAGCACAGGGAATGGACCGTTTACGGCCAGCCAGAATTTTGTGCTGGCGGTGGACGCGCCGATGCTTGTTCTGACACCTGCTACGGGCAACTTCACTGCAAGTTATGCTACGCCGTTCAGCCAGGCCTTCAATGCCAATGGCGGTATCGGTGGTTACACTTACACCCTTGGTGGCACCCTACCTGCGGGGCTTTCGCTCAACGCAGCAACCGGGATTGTGTCGGGTACACCGACGGTTGCAGGTTACTTTGCCTTCACAGTGACAGCCACCGATACCGGATCGACCGGTGCGGGCGCACCGTTCACGGTGCAGGGCAGCTACACGCTGGCGATTGCAGCGCCGACCATAGTGGTAACGCCGGCAAGCCTTCCCAATGCGACCGCAGGCACTGCCTATTCGGCAACGCTTGCCGGTGCGGGAGCGGTTGCGCCTTATGGCTTCACTCTGACAAGTGGAACGCTTCCCGCAGGAGTGACACTTTCGGGCACCGGACAGTTGTCAGGCACTCCGACTGCATCGGGCAGCTTCCCCTTCACGGTGGCGGTGCGCGATGCGAACGGCCAGACGGGTGCTGCCAGCCTCACGCTTGTCGTCAATATACCCAGCCTGACGATCACCCCGGCAACGCTGCCGGCTGCGACACAGGGTGTGGCCTATAACCAGACGGTATCGGTCAGCGGTGGTATTGCGCCCTACAGCTTTACCGTCAGCTCGGGCACCCTACCCGCAGGCCTTGCGCTCAATGCGACAAGCGGAGCGATCACTGGCACACCGACAGGCTCGGGGGTCGCCAATTTTGCGATTACCGTCACCGACAGCACGGCGGGTACGCAGGCCACGGCAACCATCACTTATGCCCTCGACATTGTCGCGCGTCCTGATCCGGCGACCGACCGCGAAGTGCGCGGGCTGGTGCAGGCGCAGGTGCAGGCGAGCCGTCGTTTTGCCGACGCGCAAGTCAACAACTTCATGCGCCGACTGGAGAGCCTGCATGGGCAATCAGGCAGCGGTGGCTTCCAAAATGGCCTGCGCATTTCTTCACGCGGCTATTGCGAGGATTCGCTGACCGCATGGACCAATGGTCTGTGCGCCAAGGGCGAGAGCAAGCTGGCCCCGGTCGCGGCGGCTGGCGGCGATGATGCCGGCGATGGCAGCGGCACAGGCGGCGGCAGCGCGCGCGGCGAGCTGCCCTGGACGATCTGGGCAGGCGGTACCATCCGCTTCGGCGATCGCGATCCGGCCACGGGCAGGCTCAGCCAAGAGTTTGAGAGCGAAGGCATCAGCTTTGGTGCCGACCGCCGGTTCAGCCCGTCATTCGCCGCAGGTATCGGCGTCGGCCTCGGCCGCGATACCGTGGACATTGGCGACAATGGCTCACGCAGCCGGGGTGAGGCCAAGACCATCGCCATTTACGGCAGCCACCAGTTGGGCAGCGGTATCTATGTCGACTGGCTTGGTGGCTATCAATGGCTTAATTTCGATCTGCGGCGCTATGTCACGACGACCGGTGCGCTGATCAACTCGAACCGCAGCGGACGCCAATGGTTTGTAACCGGTTCAGCCGGTGCCGACATTGAAACCGGAAACTGGATGATCACGCCCTATGTCCGGATCGACCTCACCCGCGGTCGCTTGAATGGCTATACCGAAAATAGCGGTACCTTGTTCGACTTGCGTTTCCTCGATCAGGATGTTGATTTCACATCGCTCGGCCTTGGTACAAAGCTGAACTACGAGCATCGCTTTAGCGGTGGTGCGCTGCTCCCTCGCCTGCGGCTCGAATATCTTTACGATGCCGAACGCAGCGGAAATGCGCTTGTGGCCTATCGCGATCTCGTATCGGGTCCATTCTCGAGCATCCCGCTCGCTGGCCTTGCTCGCGAACAGCTGATGTTGGGGTTGGGAACCGAACTCCAGTTGGGCGACGCTTTCTCGTTCGAAGTTGAATATCTCAACCGTGTCGCCTCAGGCTCGGGTTCCGACCAAGCCGTGCAAATGGGCGTCAGCGTCAAGTTCTGATGCGTTTTCGACAAGCAGGGTACCACCTGAGGAAGAGAGTTTTGTGACCGAAACGAATGAGTTCGAAAGCCATCAGCCGATGCTTGACGGCGCACAGAATGAGGCAGCGGGGAATGGAAAGTCCAAACTCCGCTGGGTGGCGCTCGCCGCCGCCATAGCATTTACTGTGTTCCAGATCGCTGAAACCGAAATGCGGGTGGCCGAACTTAAGGCCGATGGCTTTGGTGAAGTTGCAATCGACAGTGTACGCAATCACGCCTATTTTCCGATGATAGGGGCAATTGCCGGGGCATTGATTTTTATTGGTATCGGAAAACTGTTGAAACGGCTGCTGGCACCCTAAGGCTAATGGCAGTCGATCAACTTCGATCGTCTGCACCAACAACGCAATCTCTTGGTCACTAGATTTGGCGGGTATCGCATGCATAACTAGCCGAAGCGTGCGCTCCGATTTCAGCTTGGCCCTATCGCGGGAAGGCTAGGCTTCTGGCGCAATGCCGAGGCGCTGCAGAAGGTCATCAATGTCGGCAACCTTCAGGGCATGGCTTTCGATCAGTTCGCCTATGTCATTCAGGCGTGCCATTTCGCCGTCGTCGCGCATGATCGAACAGATCACTGCTGCGTCACCGCATCCCGCAAGGCGGCACAGATCGATCGAGGCTTCGGCGGCTGCCGGTCGCTCGGCTGTGCCACCTTCGGATGCGATCAGCGGGAAGACATGCCCGGGGGAGACGAGATCGTCGCTATTGGCCCCTTCAGCCACAGCCACTTCGACTGTCTTCGCCCGGTCCGCAGCAGAAATGCCGGTCGTTACATCGGCGCGCGCCTCAATCGATCGACCGAAAGGGCGACCTGACTGACGCTCGCTGCCGGGATTGATTAGGCTGATGCCCAATTTTACTGCCCTTGCTGGCGTCAGCGACAGGCAGATAAGGCCACGGCCATGGCGCGCCATGAAGTTGATCGCATCGGCTGTGATATGCTTGGCCGCAATTGCGAAATCGATGTCGCCGCGCCGGAACCGGTCGCCGGTGATGACGATGATTTCACCTTTGCCCAGCGCCTCGATCGCTGCGTTCAGATCGTTCATGCGTGCCCCCCCGAGGTTGCGGCAAAGCTGCGTGCGCCCTGCACAACCTGTTTTCCTACAATATCGAGCTGCATCGAAACCCGGTCGTCAAGGCACTCCCCATCAGGTGAGAACAGGTCGGGATAGGTGCGGACGGTCGCTCCCATCGGCGTCGGCCAGCCGCGCAGGGCGTGGACGATACTGCGTAAAGTCTGCATCGTGCTCATGCTGGCCTGATCGCCAAAAGCGGTTGCAATCAGGCCGACGGCGCGACCATCGAGATAGGGCCGGTCGTCTTTTGACAGGTCTTCTAGATAGTCGAGCGCGTTTTTCACCAGCCCTGAAATTGTGCCATGATAACCGGGGGCTGCAATGATGATGCCGTCGGCAGCGCGAACCGCCTCGACCATTTCGGCCCCGTCTGCTGCGCTGTGTGCCTTGCTGCGATAATGGGGGAGGGCCGCAAGATACTCGCCGCCGAATAATTTGACTTCGGCACCCTGTGCTTCGGCCACAGCCAACGCGGTGCGCAACGCCATTTCCGTCGAACTGCCGGGGTTAATCGTTCCGCCGATGGCGACAATTTTGGGGCTCATGTGGCCACCGCCTTTCTGAGATAATTTTCTAGCTGTAGCTGCTCTTGCTGATTCATCCGCAGGCCCAGTTTTGTGCGCCGCCACAATATGTCGTCGGACGTGCGAGCCCATTCTTTGCCGGTCAAATGTTCGATTTCACGTTCGGTAAGGCCATGGCCGAAATGCTGGCCGCAATCGGATAGGGTTTTTGCGTCGCCGAGGATGGCATAGCTGTCCAGACCATAGCTTTTGAACAGACGGTCCGTCCAATCGGGTTCGAGGAAGGGGTAGCGTTGTTCGAGCTTCTGCCGCTCTTCTGCCGTCGCGTCGACATCAAAACCACCCCCCGGCAACGCCTCGGTTCCGGTCCAATGCCTGTTCTGCGGCAGCGGTAATCGTGTGGCAAGCAGATCGACCGCTTCCTCAGCAAGGTGGCGGTAGGTTGTGATCTTGCCTCCGAAAATGTTGAGAATGGGTGCGCCGTCTTCGGCATCACTCAAATCCAGCCGATAGCCACGCGTTGCCGCCTCAGGTTTTCCCGAACCATCGTCAACCAATGGCCGCACCCCCGAATAGGACCAGACAACATCTTCGGGCCGAACCGGCGCGCGGAAGAAGTGGCTGGCACCTTCGCACAGATAGGCAATCTCGTCTTTGCTGGCCTCGATATGGTCGAGGCCGCTTTTGTGATCGGCATCTGTGGTGCCGATCAGGGTGAAATCATGCTCATAGGGTATGGCAAAGAAAATCCGGCCATCGGGAAGCTGGAAGAAATAGGGATAGGGATGGTCAAACAATTTGGGCACGACAATATGCGACCCGCGCACCAGCCGCATCGCATAATCGGCCTTGTCAGGGCTGTGGTTCAGCACGTGCAGCACCGAGGGACCCGCAGCGTTGACGATGGAACGCGCCTGAAACGCCCGCCCGCCTGCGTCGATATGCCAGATGCCATCCTTGCGCTCGAGCCGGGTGACGGGGCAGTGTGTTACGACATCCGCGCCATGATTGGCGGCGTCGCGGGCGTTGAGCACAACCAGCCGGGCATCGTCCACCCAGCAATCGGAATAGATGAAGCCGTTGGTGAATTCGGGCTTGAGCGGGGCACCCGCCGGATGCTGTGACAGCCGGATGCTTTCGGTCGCAGGCAGCCGTTTGCGCGCGCTCAGATGGTCGTAGAGATACAGACCTAACCGCAGCAGCCAGCGGGGGCGCAGGCCTTTCACATGCGGCAGTACGAAACGCATCGGCCAAATGATGTGCGGCGCAATGGCCCACAATGCCTCGCGTTCGGTCAGCGATTCGCGCACCAGAGCGAATTCATAATGCTCGAGATAGCGCAGGCCACCGTGGATCAGCTTGCTCGAAGCCGAGGAGGTTCCGCTTGCCAGATCCTTTGCCTCGAGCAGCAAAACGCGGACGCCGCGCCCTGCAGCATCGCGCGCGATGCCGCATCCATTGCCCCCACCGCCAATGACCGCGACATCATAAATCTCCATCACTGCTCCCTGTATCGGCGGTGTTATAGCGCCAGCGGCCCATGCTGGATATGCGGCAAGACGTAACGCGCGAACATGTCCGCTTCCTGCATATGCGGATAACCGGAGAGAATGAAGGCCTCAATGCCTTCCGCTTGATAGGCACGCAATTTAGCGAGCACCTGATCGGGTGTGCCGACGATCGCCGCACCGCAGCCCGAACGGGCCCGACCGATGCCGGTCCACAGATTGTCCTCGACAAAGCCGTCACCGCCCGCTGCTCCGCGCAATTCCTGCTGGCGCTGCACGCCGTAATTTTTGGCATCGAGTGACTTTTCGCGGATCGCCTTGCCTGCTTCCTCGTCCAGCTTGGACAGCAGTCTGTCAGCATAGGCGCGGGCTTCCTCCTCGGTCTCGCGCACCACGACATGGACGCGATAGCCGAACTTAAGGCTACGTCCTTTGGCGGCGGCGCGCTGCTTCATGTCGGTGATCGTTTCGCGCACCTTGTCCATTGTGTCGGGCCACATCAGATAGACGTCGCAGCCCTCTGCGGCGCATTCGCGCGCCTCGTGGCTGAGGCCGCCAAAATAGAACGCCGGGCATTTGCCCGACAGGGTTGTGATGCGCGCCGGATCAAGCTGGAGGTTGTAGAACTCGCCTTGGAAATCGAGCGACTCGCCGTTGAGCAATGTCCGAACAATCTTCATGATCTCGGTGGCACGGCGATAGCGCGGGCCGCTTTCGATCTTTTCGCCTGGCATGTCTGACGAGATGATGTTGACGTTCAGCCGCCCGCCGGTTCCGGCAGCATTGGGCCCAAGAATGCGGTCGAGCGTGGCGATACGGCGCGCGAGTTGCGGCGGCCAGTCCTCGCCCATGCGCGTCGCCCAAAGCAGCTTCGTCCGCTTGACCTGCGTTGCGACGGCGGCGGCGAAGGCTGTGGTATCAAGGCCGAGCTGGTAACCCGAGGGGAGGAGAATATTGTCGAATCCGCCCTCTTCGGCACGGAGCACGATGTTGCGGCAATGCTCCCAGCTCGATTGCAGATAGGGATCGGGAACCCCCAGAAACTCATAATCATCGTCGCATAGCGCCGAAAACCAGGCGATCTCGCATTGTTGGCCGCTCATACTCACTCTCCTTTGCCGACCGGTGCTAACGGCAAACCGGTTCGACGTGCAGTTTCAACGGTGATCCGGTCCGAACTGGCCGGTTCGCTTCATATGGCAGCTCAGGGCAGCCTTTCTCCTCGTGCCGCGACAAGCACGGCATACCAGTCCTGCCTTGACCAGCGGACCTTGTAGGCTTCGGCAGCCTCGGCGATACGACCCCGCTGCTGCGAACCGACAATCGGAATGATGCCCGCCGGATGCGCCATCAGCCAGCTATAGGCG
Source organism: uncultured Sphingorhabdus sp. (assembly GCA_937873665.1). The sequence continues at coordinate 12,403 of CALMYW010000210.1, read as the reverse complement.
GCGACGGTCCTCGATACGCCCTGTTCGTCAGCAACGCGATCCAGTTCCGCCGCCACGGCTGTGTCGCGCTCGCTTTCTGGATTGGCGAGGCGGCCACCACCGAGCGGCGACCACGCCAGCGGAGTCAGGCCCATCATCATCGCCTGATCAAGCTCGCCATTTTCAAAGCAGGTGATGCGCAGCGGGCTGATTTCCGGCTGCGTCGCCACCAGCTTGTTTCCGAGGAACTGGTTGAGCGCCGCTGTCTGGTGGATCGTAAAGTTTGAAACGCCAATAGTCCGGATCTTGCCCGCTTTGACCGCGTCATCGAGAGTCTTGGCGACTTCCTGCGGGTGCGCAAGTATATCGGGGCGGTGGATCTGGTAGAGATCGATTGTCTCGGTTCGGAGCCGCTTGAGCGAGGCGTCGAGCGCCGACGAAAGATAGGCGGTGCTCTGGTCGTAAGGCAAAGGCGGCATGATTCCGCCCTTGCTGGCGAGCACCATCCGTGCGCGCAGACCCGGCTCGGCAGCCAATACTTCCCCGAGCAGGGCTTCGGCGTCGCCAAAGCCATCGCTTCCGTCAAATCCGTAAATATCTGCCGTATCAAGGAAATTCATGCCTGCATCAAGCACGGTATGAACCAGTTTCGCTGCGTCCGCCGCGGTGCGGCCATTCTCCGCAAGCCGCCACATGCCCCAGGCGATGGTGCTGACTTCAATCTCGCTGTTCCCCAAGCGCCGCATCTTTGCGGGCGCTGGCAATGTCTGGTTCGCGCTCATGGACGCTCCGTCTCCCCGATATGACAACGGTGTCTTATTGAACCTTCAAACGACCGATCGTCAAGCCGGTAAAATCAGGGTTTGCGCAAAGGCGCGGTCGACCCTCTAACCATCACTTCGTGTTGCAGCCGCTGGTGCACGATAGCCGGATCGGGACAAAACAACTGATTGGTGGCAGCATAGGCCAGCTCCCGCACAGGTTGCCGGATCGTGGTCAAAGGCGGCCAGACCAATTGCGCGAGCGGGGTATCGTCAAAGCCTGCGACTGATAGATCCTGCGGTACATCAAGGCCGACACGGTGCGCGTAAGAGAGAACCCCCGCCGCCATGTCGTCGTTGCTTGCAAAAATGGCGGTCGGCTTGTTGGTTAGTTTCAGAAGGGCTTCCGCCGCGGCCATGCCGCTTTCAAAATCGAAGGTTCCGGGACGCACCAGTTCCGGCTCATAAGCAATTCCCGCCCGGTCGAGCGCGCGGCGATAGCCGAAATGGCGCTGGTCGCTCGCCATATGATTGGGGTGACCGATGACAAAGCCGATACGGCGGTGCCCCTGGTTGATCAGGTGCGTCGTCATGTCGTCCGCGGCCTGCGCATCATCCATGAAAACCGAGCTTGTCAGCGCATGATTGGTACCGGGCGAAATGCGGACGAAGCGGATCCGGCGCCGCTCCAGTTCGGCAAGCGCGGCCGGGGCATCGGTTACAGGCGAAGACAAAATCACCCCGTCGACGTGGGTTTCATCGATCAACCCGCCAATTTCCTGTGCCAACGTCGGCGAGTCGATGTCGACCGGTTGCGCAAGCATCCGGACGCCTTCTTCACGGCACCGGTTCCACACGCCTTCCTGCACGGCATGGATATAATAGGGGCTGTGATTATCGTAGATCAGCGCAATTTGAAACGAACGCGAACCAGCCAAAGTCCGCGCCGCAAGGCTCGGGCTGAAGTTCAGCGCGGCGACTGCTTCCTCAACCTTGCGACGGGTTTCGTCGCTGACATATTTTTCCTTGTTCAGGACGCGCGAAACCGTTTTGATCGAAACACCCGCAATGCGGGAGACATCTTTTATCGTGACGCGCATGGCATTTCGGTAACAGTCAGGCCAAAATCTGCAAGCGTGGAATCTGCCCTCTTGCCAAGCTGCCGATATTTTGTGACAAGGCTGTCATAGACACCGTTGTCAGACGGGAGAGGACATTTGACGAATACGGTTCGCTACGGCCTTGTCGGCTCGGGCATGATGGGTGTGGAGCATATCCAAAACCTGGCGATCACCCCCGGTGCTGTTGTCACGGCATTGGCCGATCCCACCGAAAGTTCACTCGGCTGGGCGAAGAATGCGCTCGGCGAAGCGACGGATGGCGTCCAGACCTTTTCCAGCTCGGCTGAACTTGCCGCTTCCGACCTGTGCGATGCGGTTATTGTCGCCAGCCCCAACTACACACACCGCGACGTACTCGTTCCGCTTTTCGACGCGGGTCTTCACATCCTGTGCGAGAAACCGCTCGCCACCAAAATCGAAGATGCGCGCTGGATTGTCGAGCGTGCGGCACAATCGCCAGGCATATTCTGGACGGCGATGGAATATCGCTACATGCCGCCGGCAGCCGAATTCATCCGTCAGGTGCATGACGGCCGCACCGGCAAATTGCAGATGCTTTCAATCCGCGAGCACCGCTTCCCCTTCCTGCCCAAGGTCGCCGACTGGAACCGCTTCTCCGAAAATACTGGCGGTACGATGGTCGAGAAATGCTGCCATTTCTTCGATCTGATGCGGCTGATCACCCAGTCAGAAGCGGTGCGGGTATATTGTTCGGGCGCGATGGACGTGAACCATCTCGACGAAAGCTATGATGGCCGTCGTCCTGACATTATCGACAACAGCTACACCACGGTCGATTTCGCCAATGGTGTGCGTGCGATGCTCGACCTTTCAATGTTTGCCGACGGCGCCGAAAATCAGGAAGAGATCACTGCGGTTGGTGACAAGGCCCGGCTCGATTGCCTTATTCCCGAAGGCAGCCTGGTCTATTCACCACGCGTCGGTTTCCGCCAGCCAAAGGCTGTCGAGCGCACTGTCATCGAAGTCGACGAAGCCGCGCTGAAGGCCGGCAGCCATCACGGCTCAACTTATTATGAACATCAGAAATTCAACGCTGCCGTGCGCGGCGAAGGCCCAGTGGAGGTGACGGCAGAAGACGGCATGCGCGCCGTCGCCATCGGCATGGCCGCAGAGATCAGCGCGCGCGAGAAGCGTGTCGTCGAGATGAGCGAATTGGGTTTTTGAACGCCCGGCAACAGGGCGAATTAGGAGGACGAGGACATGAAGACATTATTATTGGCCGGCAGCGCACTCGCGCTGATCGCAACATCCGCCCCCGCTTTTGCACAAGAGGCTGAAGATGAAGGCGGCAAAGGTGCTGAAATCATCGTCACCGCGCAAAAGCGTGAGGAAAATCTGCAAGAAGTTCCGCTCGCAATTTCCGTGATCGGTGGCGACGCGATTGCCAATTCGGGTGCGGTAACGCTGGAAAATGCGCAATATCTGGTTCCCAGCCTGAACTTCCGCAAATCAGGGACCACGCTTAATCAGGCGCTATTCTTGCGCGGTGTCGGTACGATCAACTTCTCGATCGCAGCCGAGCCTTCGGTCGCCGCCGTTCTTGACGGCGTGGTGCTGAGCCGCGCTGGTGAGGGATTTACCGATCTCGCTGATGTCGAGCGTATCGAAGTGCTGCGCGGTCCACAGGGCACATTGTTCGGGAAAAATGCCTCTGCCGGTGTCGTCTCGATTGTAACCAAACGACCTTCAAACGACTTTGAAGGCACCGTCGAAGCTTCGTACTTCACCAAGGAAGAATATCGCGGTCGCGCCACACTTAACCTGCCATTGGGCGAAAATATCCGCTCGCGCTTCACCGGCTATTACAGCGAATATGATGGCAATATCCAGAACATCACGCTGAATCGCAAGGTCAATGGCTATAAGCATTATGGCTTCCGCGGTGCCATCGAAGCCGATTTGGGCGACACCGTAACGCTGCTGCTGCGCGGTGACTGGCGCAAGGCAAAGGACGATTGTTGCGCCGAAATCATCGGCACGACACCGACAAACGCTGCCGCCACCGCGCTGGCCGCTACGGGCATAGCGGGCGACCGCACCCACCGCGTCGCGCAAAACCTGATGACCGCTACAAATGAAGAAAGCTGGGGCGTTTCGCTGCAGGCCGATATCGAACTGGGCGAGCATGTGCTGACCTCAATCACCAGCTATCGCGGCTGGGACAATCAGGAAATCCGTGACGGCGACTGGCTGGACCAACCCTATGTCGGTTTGAACCAATTGCATGACGATGGCCCGCAGACCTCGAACACCTTGTCGCAGGAACTGCGGATTGCATCGCCGACCGGCAACTTCCTCGAATATGTGCTTGGTGCCTATTACTCCAAGGCTGACTCGGATCGCACCTTTGCGCGTTCGGTCATCACCTGTTCGGCCTCGACGCTTCCGGCAGTAGCGCCGGGCCTGACCCCTTGTTCGACTGCCCCCGGCGTTTCGACCATTACAACGCCTTACGGCATCGCTGACTTCGGATCGGTGTTCAAGAATTTCGCCGTTTTCGGGCAAGCGACATTGAATCTGTCCGACGATATCCGCTTCATCGGTGGGCTTCGCTGGACGCAGGACAAGCTCAACATCTACCACATTCGCCGCACCACACTTGCTGGCCCCGGCGTCGGCGGCAGCTTTGACTCAGGCGTCTACAACAATGGCGCCCTTGTTCCGCCTCCGGGTACTGGCTTCCTGGCTGGCGCACCGAACGGGATTCCATTCACAGCCAATACCAAGAACGACAATGTGTCGGGCAAGGCTGCAGTGCAGGTTGACCTATCAGACGACAATATGGCCTATTTAAGCTACACGCGTGGCTATAAGGGCCCAGCGTACAACGTGTTCTACAACATGGCGACGGTGCACACCAACGTCATCGAACCTGAAACCGTCAATGCATTCGAAGCGGGCCTCAAGAACACCTTCCTCGACGGCGCCCTGATCGTCAATCTGGCCGGCTACTACGCCAAGTATAAGAACTATCAGGCAAACAGCCCGGACTTCGTCAACGGCGTTCGCACGACCCGATTGATCAATGCCGGTACCGTATCGACGCAGGGTTTTGAGCTCGAACTGGTTGCCAATCCGGCGAGCAATTTTTCAGTCAACGCCGGTCTTGCTTATAACAAGGCGAAGGTCGAACAGTTCCGTTTGCCCCCAGGCGCAAATGCAGCTGATCTGATTCCGTCGGGTACGCCTTTGGCTAATGCGCCGGAGTGGAAATTCGCCACAGGCTTTGACTGGACCATCGAAACAGGCGGTTTTGCAAATGTTGAACTGAACGGTCAGTTGACGATGCAATCCGATCAGATCTACGAGCTGTCAGCCAGCGCTGCTGTACGTCGCGGTTCGACCGTGGATGGTTATGCGATCGTTGATCTGTCCGCTGCTCTGGTCGACCAGAATGACGGCTGGCGCGTTGCGCTGCAGGTGAAGAACCTGTTCGACAAGAGCTTCGCATCGTCGATCGTCTCCGGTGGGCCGGGTGGCGCATTCCGATACATCATTCCGCGTGAAGCCGACCGCTATTTCGGCATCACCGCCCGTATCAATTTCGGCGCAAACTGAGCCCGACCGGGTCGCAACGAATGAAAGGGCCGGGCAGCAATTCCCGGCCCTTATTGCTTTCACAGCCTATAAACTGCTGTACATGATTATACCGGACAAGGGGGAGACACGCGCATGAAAGTCATCACGCCGCAATTGCGCTGGACCCTGTTCGGGCTGCTCTGTGTCGCGGGCATCTTCAACGCGATGGACCGACCGATCATCGCAATCTTGAAGCCCGATATGTCGGCCGATTTTGGCTGGACCGACGAGGATTTCGGCAATCTCGCTTTCGTCACCCAGATGGCCGCAGCATTTTCCTTCCTTTTTACTGGCTGGCTGGTTGATAAACTTGGCGTGCGGCGCTCGATGATTGCGGGTGTCACGACTTGGAGTTTCGCCGCGATGGCGCACGGCTGGGCGATTACCGCCTGGCAGGTCGTTGGCGCGCGTATCGGGCTGGGGGCAACCGAAGCGGTGCAGACGCCGCTGACGATCAAGACGGTCGCCACGCTATTCCCGCCCGACAAACGCAGCTTCGCCTTTGGCGTCGGCACCGCAATTGCGGGCCTAGGTACCATCGGCATGCCCTTTTTCATCCCGATCCTTGCTGCCGAAATGGGTTGGCGCGGGGCACTGGTTTTCGGCGGCGTGGCGGGTTTTGTAACGCTGGCGCTGTGGCTGTGGTTCGCACGCGGCATCCGTTTTGATGACGGCGCAGAAGATGGACAGCGCGACTTTTCCGACGACGGCGCTCCCTACGGACCAATCCTCATGGAACGCCGCACCTGGGCGATTGTAGTTGCCAAGGCGATTTCCGATTCAACCTGGTGGCTTATGGGTTTCTGGCTTGCCGATTTCTATCGCAAGACCTTCAACCTCACCACTGAAGAACTCGCAGTGCCATTGGCGATCGCTTTTCTCGGGTCAGGCGCGGGCGCGTTGTTCGCAGGCTGGATTTCAACCCGGCTGCTCGAAAGCGGGTGGAGCGTCAATCGCGTGCGCAAGACGGTGATGCTGGTCTCCGCGCTGATCGTCACGCCTTTGCCCTTCGTGCTGCAACTCAACAGCTTCTGGCCGGTTGCCATCATGATGGGTGTGGTAATGGCGGGGCATCAAGGTTTTTCACTGTCGATCTTTTCCACCATCACCGACGTGGTCCCGCGTACAAAGGTGGGTCGGGTAACTGCCTTTGGAGCTTTCATGGGTAATATCGGCGGCGCCTTGATCCAACCGGTCACCGGTGCGGTGTTGACAGCGGGGCTAGGATTCATGCCGCTATTCATTTTCGCCGCATCGTCCTACCTGCTGGCACTCGCATGGCTGCATATGCTTTTGCCCAATATTCAGAGAAGCTAAACCGCACAGCAATGAGCGATCCCTCCTTCATCAACCCCGACCAAGCACCCAAGCAACGCCCCGCATGGGATGCGCTCCCCTATGGCGGTGATTTGTTTGGCGAGATCCATCTGGCGGAAACCAACAAGTATGAAGCTGAACAAGCGGCCAAGGACAGCCTGTTCCCTGGCCTTGCAATCTGCGGTGTGGCATCCGCTGCTGCGGCCTGGCTTTCTGAGCATTACCACTTCCCGATCATCTTGCTTGGCCTTCTGGTTGGCCTGTCGTTGAGCTTCATCGCCCGCGACGCACGCACGCATAAGGGGCTGGATTTCGCCTCTCGTACCTGCCTGCGCTGGGGTATTGTGATCCTCGGCTTGCAAGTCACCTTCATGCAGATCGGTGCGCTGGGAATCATTCCGTTCCTCGCACTCGTTGTGGTTATGGGCCTGACCTTGTTCACTGGCATCGCGAGTGCCCGCCTGTTCGGTCAGTCGAGCTACGCGGGCCTGCTTGCAGGTGGTGCGACGGCGATTTGCGGGGCGAGTGCGGCGTTGGCCCTTTATGGCGTAATCGGCAAGGACCGGCTGTCGCAGGCGCAATTTGCGCTCACACTTGTCGGCATAGCGCTAGCCAGCGCGCTGGCCATGTCGGTCTATCCGATACTTGCGTCCTATTTTGCCCTCAGCGACAGGCAGGCAGGCTTCCTGATCGGCGCCTCGATCCACGACGTCGCGCAGGCGATTGGCGGCGGCTATGCCTTTTCCGATCCCGCAGGCAGCCATGCAACGATCGTCAAACTGGCACGTGTTGCTTTGCTCGCCCCGATTGTGGCGCTGGTTACTTTGGCGATTGGCGCGTCGGGCGCACCGACAGGACAGGCACAGTGGCGTCGCCTTGCCTTGCCCTGGTTTATCACCGCCTTTCTGGCGGCAGTAGCATTCAACTCATTGGTCCAGGTTCCATCCCAATTCGCCGAAACAGCCCTTTCGGCTTCGAAGGGGCTGCTGCTGCTCGCGGTCACCGCTACCGCAATGCGGAGCCGGATGGACCTCTTGCTCGATATGGGTTGGCGCGCAACGATACCGGTGCTCAGCGCCACCGTGGTCAGCTTCCTGTCAGCCCTGCTCTTTGTGCTGCTCTTCATGTGAGCATTGCCGTGCGATTGACTTGCGGCGTGGGGCACTGCAACCCTGTGGTCGCATAATCGGTATATCAAGGCATGCAAGGAACCCAAGGCAATGTCAGAAATCATTCTCCACCAATATGATTCCTCCCCCTTTTCTGAAAAAGTGCGCGTCTGTCTTGGGATAAAGGGCCTGTCCTGGCAGGCGGTCGACCAGCCGGTGATCATGCCAAAGCCTGACCTGGTTCCTCTAACCGGGGGCTATCGGCGCATCCCCGTGCTTCAAATTGGTGCTGACATTTATTGCGACAGCGCGCTTATAGTACGTGAAATCGACCGCCGCTTTGAGCAGCCTTCTTTATACCCGACGGGCATTCGGGGTGTGGCCAATGCTTTTGAAATCTGGGGTGACAAGGTGCTGTTCCAGTCAGCCGTCATGGCTATTTTCGGCACCCTGGGTGATGGCGTTGATCCGGCCTTCATCAAGGATCGTGAGGCTCTAAGCGGCCAGCCGTTCAATGTCGCCGCGATGAAGGCTCTGGCACCATTTGCGCTCACCCAGATCAAGGCGCAGGCTACGCTTCTTGCGGAGCAGCTTGCAGATGGCCGGGCCTTTCTGGAAGGCGAAAATCCGGGGCTGGCAGACGCCGCAGCCTATTATAATTTCTGGTTCATCCGCACATTTTGCGCAGGTCTGATCGACCGGCTGCCAGACGTTGCAGGGCTTGACGGCTGGTATGATCGCGTTGCAGCGATCGGCCATGGCGTGCGATCCAACCTTCAGCCGGCTGATGCGTTGACAATTGCGAAGGCTGCGATGCCCGATACGGTCGACTGTTTGCCCGGCGACGCACAAATGCTGGGCAAGAATGTGATGCTGGCAGCGGCGGACTATGGCCGCGATCCAATTATCGGCATATTTGCGGGCTCTACCCCTTACAGCCTTTCGGTGCTGCGCGATGATCCGGAACTGGGCAAAATCGGTGTCCATGTGCCGCGGCTCGGCTATTCTATAACCGCGGTTTAGCCGCCTCACCGCATCGGGTATCAGAATTTGTACGCGGCACCGAACTGGAACTGTCGCGGGGGTCCGGCATTGCGCTGCACAAATGGCGCACTACCGCCGAACTGGATCTGGTTGGAGGTTGTAGCAGCGTTAGCGAAGCCGGATTCATTATTTGAATTGAACAGGTTGAATATGTCGGCACTCAATTCAAATCTACCGCCAAATCCGGGAATCGCATAGCGCGCGCCCAGATCGACAGTCGCCGACCAAGGCAGTCTGGCCGAGTTGCGTGCAGCGCCAGGGTAGCGATCCGAATTGCCAACAAAATTTTCGCCGAAGGAGGCGCCATCGCCATTCAGGTCCTGCGTGCCGAAAATCCGCGCGTCGGGTACAAGATTGACTGGCTGACCCGACTGGAAAAGCCCGGCAATGCTCAGGCTGGCCCCGTCAAACGGATAGAGATAGCCAATTGCCGAAATTACATGGCGCCGATCATTGGCCGAAGGCCCCCATTCAGTACTAAAATCATTGCTATTGGCAGCACGAAAATTGATATCGTCGGTGTCGTTGGTCAGCTTGGAGAAGGTGTAGGAAAGGCGGAATGCGTAACCATCATTTCCGCGCATCTTTTGCGCTTGCAGGATGACGGCCTTATACTCTGACTCGCCCTCGGTTTCCGAAACCGTAATTTGTCGCGCCCCGCCGGGCACCAGTGCTACCGGACGTGTCGCGTCCGCTGCTGCTTGCGTTCTTACCAGTCCCAGCGATTGGGCCAATGCCAGCCGTGCCGCATTGTCGGGCAGGCTGCGCAGTATCGCGATATTTGAATCGGTGAGGTTGGCGCGATTGGGGGTGAATGGCGCAGGTGCATTCAGGTCAAGCAAACGCACCAAATTGTGCGAACGGCTGTAGATCAAATCCGCGCTCAGGCTGACCAAATCAGTCACCTGAAACTGATACCCACCGCTCAACTGCAAGCTCCATGGGCTTTGGTAGCCATCGGGATTCAGAATCCGGGCTTCATTGACCGTCGCAGTATCGCGCAAGCCTTGCGCCTGCGAAGGCGCAGGGCAGCTCGTGACGGCGGTGCAAAGCGGCGAGACGGTAAGGTTTCCTTCGAATGTGATTTTAGACAAGTCGGTTCCCGAAGGAATCAGGCCGAGCGATTGCAACTGTCCCAATTGGGCAAGAAATCCGGGCGCTCTGCTGTTGCGTTGAAGCGCGTCGGAGATCACCGCATAGGATAGCTTGCCGTAGAACAGACCTGCCCCAAAGCGCAGCGTCGAGCGTGCGTCCGGTCGGTAGTTAAGCGAGAAACGCGGGGCAAAATTATCATAGTCTCCGCCCTGTCCGCCCTTGGCGGTAAGACTGTCAGAGTCCCAACGCACGCCCAGCGTTGCGGTCAATTTCGGGCTCAATTGCCATTCATCTTCGACGTAGAGGGTGGCCTGGGTTTGTTCGGTGCCGAATGCCTGGGGACGCAGTTCGACCGAGTAGTTGGCAACGCTTGGGTTAAGGCCGAGAATGTCTTGTGCACCAAGGCTGAGGCCAATGCCGCTCGCTGCCAGAGACGCGATCTGCGCCGAAGTCAGGTCGACGGTAAAATTGCCATCCGGATTTCCGCCCCCTAACAAGGCAAAATCCGACCTGATAATATCGGCTCCGAAGCTGAGTTTGTGGTTACCCAGTTTGCGCTGCAACCTGTGGCTGGTCTGCCAGCTTTTCTCAAGGTCATTGAATATGAAGCCGGGGTGGCCGACAATCGCTGCCGTCAGTCCGCTGGGGTCGCGTATGACGACCTGTGGGCCTGCGGGACCCTTTGGCTGGCCATAATTCCAGCGAAACCGGCTGAACTGGAGTGCGCCATCGTAGCTCCACTCGTCGCCAGAATAACTGGCGGTTGCCGCGACCAGTGTCGAAAAGCGGTCCTGATCCGATCCCGCTGACGGAAAGGTAACATTGCCGCCGCCAAGGCCGCCACCGGGCCGATCAATCGTGACACGTCCAAAATTACCGCGCAGCCCAAGTGTCCAGTCGTCGGTCAATCGGTGATCGAGTCGGACAGATCCCAGATAAAATTCGCTACGACCGGTAACGGTATCAACCACGCCCAATGCCGGCGCATCGACAATCTTGATATTGCGGTCGCGCGTATATTCCAAATTGGCGTAGAAAAAGGTTGTGTCGCGGGTAATCGGTCCGCCAAGGCTCGCGCCTGCCTGATATCGCTCGAAACTTTCGCCGACGGCATTTCCCGACAGGTCACGGCGAGGGAAGGGCGACTTTGAATCGAGCGGACGCCCCGGGCGCATCAGCGCGTAAACTTCGCCATGATAGTCATTGCTGCCCGAAGGAGAGGTGTAATTGACGATGCCATTGGCCGTGCGACCATAGGCCGCTGAATAAGAGTTGGCGAGAACGGTCACTTCACGGGTGAATCCGAGCGGAACGGGAAATTTGATGCCACCCAGAAAATTCTCGTTATTGTCGAGGCCGTCGATAAGGTAATTTGTATCAAGGCCGTTTGAACCATTGATCGATATCGATGGCGATTCCGGAAAGAAGCCGGTTGACGGAACCACATTGGGCAGGCGGATCAAGGCGCCCAGGACATCACGTCCCTCGATTGGAAGACCTGCCAACTCTTGCGCACCAAGCGAGCTCGATACTTCTGCATTGACCGGATTCAACGCGGTGATGCCGCGGCTTCCTGTCACTATGATGCCATCGGCACCAACAGGATTGAGCCTTAAGGTAATGCTGCTGGTGAAATATGATCGCAGAGTGACAATTGCCTGCGATTCGTCCGCAGAGGAGCCTGAGCCACGAGCCGAAACCCTATACCGCCCTGCGGTTGTCAGGCCCTCGACCCTGACGAAGCCATTTGAATCGGAGCGAACTGTCCGCGAATAGCCGATGTCGCTATTTTCGACGAGGACTTCGCTGTCGACTATCGGTTCGCCGGTCGTGGCGTCTAGCAATGCGATCTGCAACCCGGCCTGTTGCGCCCCGGCCGGCGTTGAAACAGCACATAATGCCGCGGCCAATCCAATACATATTGATTGAGAGGAGGGGGGGCGCACTTTTGTCTCCGGATAAGTGTCGGGCCTGTTGTTACTGGGTTCGCGGCGCTAATCTGCTTGCTCCAGATCGTGCCTGTTAGCCAGATCGTGGAAGTTCGCTTGCGCAGCCAATCGTCGGCCACCGCTACGCGCAAACAGTCTTTCAATAAACCGTTTTTCAGAGCTTTTTAGAGCAGCACTTGGTGCGCAGCATGTCGCTCAAAGGTCCGCCTGCCAAGTACGACCACGGCGAGCTGCAACGCTTGCGCTTCAATAGCGCTATCAGTGGGACTTGCCCAAAAATCGCGGCTGTTCAAAAGGCCTGAAATGTAAAATACTATTTTCGGCGCTTTCAAAGCTTAAAAACACAATCCAAAGGCACTGCCCTTTAAAAGGCCATTCCGCCGTATGTTTCGGATTTCCCTACTGAAAGGACTGGTGCCGCTTACGTG
>CALMYW010000209.1 GCA_937873665.1 uncultured Sphingorhabdus sp. | reverse complement strand
TGTCAACGCCGGTATAAAATGGGGCCAGCCACCGGTTTAAAAGTGGGCCAGTCAATTCAAACAAAAAGCCTCAGTTTGAGGCTGGGTTTAATCGGCGTCGGGGAAGCGGCTGTAGCGTAGCGGAAGCCGATTTCCCGACGCCGATTGCCGTTTCTGATCAGGTCATCTTGCTGCTCTCCTTTTCCTTTTGTCGCTTACGGCTGCTAGCAAGACGGAAGCTGTCACCATTCATCTCGAGGATGTGGACATGGTGGGTTAGCCGGTCGAGGAGCGCGCCGGTAAGGCGTTCGGAGCCGAACACCGATGTCCATTCGTCGAACGGTAGGTTGCTGGTGATCAGCGTGCTGCCGCGTTCGTATCGCTGGCTGAGCACTTCGAACAGGAGTTCGCCGCCGACGGCAGTGAACGGCACGTAGCCGAGTTCGTCCAAGATCAGCAGCTTGACTGATGCCAGTTGCTTCTGGAGCATGCGTAATCGCCGCTCATCTCTGGCCTCCATCAGGTCATGCACCAGCGCTGCCGCGGTGGTGAACGCCACGCTTTGGCCCTTCTGGCAAGCGGCAAGACCCAATGCGAGGGCGGCGTGCGTTTTGCCTGTACCGCTCGGCCCCAACGCAATAACATTACGCCGCTGTTCGATCCATTCCCCGCGCGCCAGTTCCAGCACCAGTGCTTTGTTCAGCGATGGCTGGGCGGTAAAATCAAACGTGTCGAAGCTCTTGGTGTGCGGGAACTTGGCCATGCGAATGCGGCGTTCCACCATCCGGCGTTCGCGGTCGATCCGCTCGAGCTCGCATAGCCGCAGCAGATAGCGCGGATAATCGGCACGGTCTTGCGCTGCTTCAAAGGCGACCTTTTCATGCTCACGCGCAAAGGTTGGCAACTTGAGCGCCTTGAGGTGGTTGGCCAGCAACACCGCTGGCGGAACGCTGGTAGAAGTTTGCGCCATGGCAGGCAGCGGCATCAGGGACTCGGTCATGCCAATACTCCCGCCGGGGAACCGCCTGTCTGCGACAGCAAGCCCATATAGCTACGCGGGTCAGTGCGCCCGACATCTGCGCGTGGCAGGTGCGGATAAAACTGCAAGTCAAGCCGCGGTGGCCGCCGCTCGAGCCGCGCCAGCGCGATCATCTTCACGGCATCGAAGCTGATCGCCCCCAGATCCAAGGCATGAGCCACTGCCCATTCCACAAGGCTTTGCTCGAACCGCTCACAAAGCCGCAGCACCTGGATAAACTCGCGCCGCCCTTCTTTGCCGCTACGCGCCTCCATCAATCGCCGGATGCGATGCATTGGCTCGGCCAGAACCCAGCCATCAAGCGGTGCGGCCTGATCAAGTGCGCGCGGCTTTTGCTCCAGAAGCGCCAGGTAGTGCAACGGATTGGCGATGAAGTCTTCGCGTTCATAGCTGCGCGGATGCACCGCAATCTGTTCACCCCGGCAGATCACCGCGACACGGTCGACATAGCCTTTGATCACCACCTCCTGATGGGCATAGGCCGTGGGCACTGAGTAATCATTGGTGCGATAGCGCACCAGTGACATCGACGAGGCACGCCCCGTCACAATATGGCAGGGATCGAATGGCACCGCTGGCAGCGACATAAATGCTGCCAGATCGGCTTGCATGCGCGTCTCGATGTTTTCGCTGTGCCCGCGTAGCACTGCATGCCTGCGCTCCATGCATTGTTCGACAAAGCGCGCGTTCATGGCATCAAAGCTATCGGCAACCGGCATCGGAACCATGAAGTGCCGCCGCACATAACCGACCAGCCCTTCGACCTTGCCTTTGTCGTTGCCCTTGCCGGGCCGACCGAATTTGTCTTCGAACAGGTAATGGCTCTGCAGGGTCGAGAACATCCGGCTGCGCTCGCGCTTCCCGTCACCCAAGATCTGCGCCACAGCAAGTTTGGTGTTGTCATATAGGATCGATATCGGAATGCCGCCGAAGAAGGCGAAGGCTGCGACATGCCCATCACAAAAAGCCTCGGCCACCTCGGCAGGATAAGCTTTGATGAATGGCGCATCGCTGTGCGGCAGATCCATGCAGAAATAGTGGAACCGCACCAGCTTGCCGCCAATGATCCCGTCCGCCTCACCAAAATCGACCTGAGCGTGGCCAGGCTTATGGCTCAAGGGAATGTACACTTCGCGGCTGCGCAGCTTCGCCCCGGCCACGTAATCACGTACGATCGTGATGCCGCCGGTAAATCCATGCCCATCGCGCAGGCGCTCGAATATCCGCACCGCTGTATGCCGCTGCTTGGCATGCACGCTGCGATCATCTTCCAATATCTGATCGATGGTCTCGGTGAACCCGGACAACTTCCGGCTATAACTCACGCCTGTCCGACCATGCTCAGGCGGAGCCGGGAAGGCCAACATCTTGTCGACGGTCTTGCGGTTGATACCATAAAATCGCGCAGCAGAACGACGGCTCATCCCGTCTATCATCACAGCGCGGCGAACCTTGAGATAAAGTTCCACTCTCTTCACCCTCCGCCTCCGCGCAAAGGCGAAGGTCTAGCAGGAGTGGCCCCTTTTTAATCCGGTGCTACCGTCCGATGAATGGCCCCTTTTATTGCCGGTGTTCTCAC
>CALMYW010000208.1 GCA_937873665.1 uncultured Sphingorhabdus sp. | reverse complement strand
GCACGCCGCAGGTGATTGAGATCACCCGAGAAATCGCTGACCGACAGCAGGTTTCTTTCGCCTGAAATGACCACCTCATGCTGGGATTGGGCCAGCGCTTCGGACCCCAGGCCACCAGATCAGAAAAGCCCGCTATGTCACCGTAGCGGGCTTTTTTTCTTGGGGCATCGGCGCATTGGGCGGGGTGGGTTCGGGCGGAGTTCGGTGAGTAATCTCCCATGCCAAGTGTTCTGGCCAATGCCTGCTTTCTAATTCAACTCATACTGCGGTGGCAGCGCCCGTCATTTCGGTGCCGGTCACCTTGTGACGCTGATCAACTTGGCGTCAATGTCATAGCGGGGATCTGCTGACTTTGTCCGCATCTTCACGAGAATGCCACTTGAGTTTTCCACCATGAGTTCACCGGATATTGGAGACCCGCCGAAACTCGCGCCACCAGCATTGCCACCCGGTAAACCTCCCTGGCGCGACGAGAACCCTGAAATTCGGTAGTTCGCGATCTTGATGGTGCGCCCGTCAACGTTGGAGTCTCCGACGGCAACCAGTGAAAGAGTCACATCCACATCGTCCTTGACGCCGCTCACACGGAACTTCCCACGAGTGCTCAAGCCATCAGGGCGGTAGCCGTAGATGTACGACGCACCCATTTGACCTTTGGAAGGTGCGCCATCGAGACCCATCACGACAGCTCCACCGCTTAATGAAACCCGATCTTGCGTAATGGAGTCAATGACGTACACAACTTCCCCGCCTTTGACGCCAGACCTTGGCTCTGTTTCCTGGTAGGTCAGCTTATCGCCGGCACGCAGGACATTGGATGGTGAAGGTTTCTGAACGCTGGAAGTCGGAGTCGGCGCCTTGCTTGCCGGAATCATTGCAGCGTCAAGGACTTGAGCTCGTCTTGCCTTGTACTCATCTTCGGTAATGATGCCTTTGGCGCGAAGTTCGTTCAACAGCTCAACCTTCTTCTCGACATCGGCCACAGACAGCGAAGGCGTGCCTGTAGTCGCCTCTTGCGGTGTGCTGGCGATTTCTTTGTTGACTTCGGGCTTGAGGTCGTTGAGGTTGCAGCCTTTCGCATTTGAGGCGGACATCAAGGTGTCACGCTGCCCTTTCAGTTGAGCGAGCTGAGCCTCTTTGCCCTTATCGCCGCCCACAAAGAAGAGCGCCGGCCAGAACAACACCAGTCCAACTGCCACAAGGGCGGTATCCTTTCCGGCAGCTTCATCCATCTGTCCGGAGAGTTCAGCTGCCTTGACTCCGACGGTCATGAGCTCCTGGGCAATCTGTTGACAGTTGTAGGTCGAATAGATTGATGCTGGGACGTAGGCTGCGGAAACGTTGTCCCCTTTGGTTGCGCATCCGCTAAAAATCATGGAAGTGAAGCTGGCGATAACAGCTGCACAGACGGATTTTCTAAACATAAAGCCTCCCAATTCGTCAATACATTCAGTATCAGGTATGGCTTTTCGACAGTCTAGTGAGAAAAGAGGCCATGTTGATTTACGTCAGTACAAGTGGGCTGGCTTGTTTATCCTTTGATTCCGTCCCAGGTCACCAGATCAGAAAAGCCCGCTATGTCACCGTAGAGGGCTTTTTTCTTTGGGCATCGGCGCATTGGGTGGGGTTGGTTCGGTTCGGCTCAACTTCATGCCGATCAAAACCTCAACCCCGTTTACCCTCTGAAACAGCCTTCGTTTTCACCAAATCTACCGCTTTGTCTGCGAGTCCTTTCGCGTTCTCTCTTGCCTTTGTCCAGCCTTCATACAACTTGCTCGGAGGTTTCGACTTGAGTCCCGCGCGAACGAGTGCAATCGCGTCAGATTCGTGAGCACACAACGGGCCTTCGATTTCGAGCATTTCCTGCAAGAAATCCCCAATTTTCTGAGCCATTTCTTTATGGTTGCAATCAGGGTTCAGATGAAGAAAGGTTGCCAACTCCATTGTCAATGTGCCGATTGAGCGGGTGATAACATCCGGTTCAATCTGACGAAGACCTGCTCGAACATACCGCTCATCGAATCCCCATTCCTGGACCAAGTGATCGATCAAGTGCACTTTCTCTTTGCGCCCGATCTCTCCATCTACAGCGGCAATTCTGAGTGCAAGGGGCACAATCAAATCAAACAACGCCATGCCTAGCACGTCTAACGGTGTATTCAAGAACACAGGAATCACATGAACCCTGTCGCTTGTAACATTTCCAAATAGCCGATACAGCCCATAGCAGGCACCACCGGAGGCCAACGCAGCAAAAGCAACCCACCCGATAGGGGTCACTGCCGTTCCCATCCCCAACATTCCTAACAGACCGGTGGGGGCAAAAAATGTCGAGGCCACGAAGCTGGACTTTGCTATTGCAGCACCTGTCCCTGCCGTTCCAAGAATATCCCAAAGTTCGCGCAGCTTCTTGGTCGTACCTAATAGCTTGTAGGCATCTTCGCCAATTGCCAGCCTGATCTTGAATTGGTTCCTATCGGCGATTACTCGCTCGACGCCGTCAAAGTTCACCAACATTCCTTGGGTGACATCTTCGGCGGTCACGATGCAAACCCGGAGAAGCCGTCCACGAAAGCCTTGATTCTTTCGCCCAAGTCGTCTGAGCTCAAATCCCTATAGCTGCCCCAAGCAATGCCCAAAGCCAGTCCCAACGGTGTCAAGATCGCGCTCAGCGCAGCGCCAATGATGGGGACCATGCTTACCAAAGCACCGACCACAAGGGCCAGCACCGCAGCAAATCCGAGATGGGGAAACTGCCGAACCAAGTTCAAGACAAAGTCCAAAATCTTTCGCCCAATCTTGAGCACAACATCACCTACGCGCGTCGTAATCTTGAGAAGATCAGCGAGAAGGGCCTTGCCATCCGCTGAAACAGGCAGCGATTCGATTTCTCGACGCAATTGACTGTCCGTTTGCGTAGTCAAATTGACATGTTCAGCCAGTTCTTCCACTTGCTGTGGCGTCAGTCGAACATTCTTTCCTTTGATTGCCATAGATCCTCCTACAAATTAATACCCTGAAAACAACAATCTTCACTTCCGTTACTACAGTACGTGGCCAATATTATGGTCGCTTATTTTTCCAGCTACCCAGCGGTAAGAAGACGCCAAAAATCAGTGCCGGGAAGACTACAACCCATCCCCAGGAATCGAAGTGATTGAACGCAATCAGTAGAACGCCGGTCAAGGTGAACAACAAAGAAAGTAAACACAGCGAGGCATCTTTGAACTTGGCGCCGATCATCGACCAGTAACTTCGAAACACTTCGATGCCCGAATGATTTGTGCGATCAAAGCGGCGCTTTTTGAAACGGAGTCCGAAAAATACTCCCAGCCCCAGAAGCAATGCGCCAAGTGCGTCTGCCCAAAGGTCGCCGGCCACGATGTTTGCCCGATTGCGGTACTAGGCCTTCAACTCGGGCACCAAACAAGCCCTTGCAACGACAAGCCTGGCAATCCGGATTATGGTCCACAGCAAAAGCAAGGGAAGAATCACGGTTTCCGTCAAGAAGACTGCTATTTGCGTGATCAAATGTTCCACTGCTCGATCTATCGCATGGTGAATCTTGGAAAGACTACCTTTGATATCGGTGACGCTTGGGACCCAACCGGACATTTGAGGCAGCCGCGACTTGCCATCGCCCGCAGTTGGCTCAGGCGGCTTTATCTGGTTAGCGGTTTCCGCTGTTGAAATGATTTCGGCGTTGGCGGCGTTGAATTCTTTCGCCAGGAACTGTTGTGAAATCAAGTGAGTTCCGAGTGTCGACACCGGTATCGCAAAGCGCAGCAACAACACGAACACCAGCGCTCCTGACAACCATCGCGGAGAACGCCCCCAACGGTACTGACAAAGGACCCACGCTACGATAACCGCAGTTAGCACCATGGAAATAGCCCAGTAGCCGCTAATGGTGATGAGAATCTTTTGCACACCGAATGCAACACAAGCCAACAGCATTACGTCTGCCAGTTGTTTGATCATCTCATTGGCGGGCGCCAAGAATTGGAAGGGTGAAAGCGTTGCACCACCCCCGCCAATTTGGGTAGCTTGAACCACGGACAAAACGCCACCGATTGTCCGAACTGCTGCATAGGTCACCAGCGCCCGCTTAAGCCCTGCGTCAATCTGTTCCGCCGCGGGTGAGTCCAAAGGTCCGATCCAGGAACACGCGAGGACACCCAACATGCCCAATACAACTGCAAGAAGGCGGATGGTCTTCATTGCTATTGATTAGAAACAAAACCTCTTGAAATATCGGTAGTCGGCCCAATATCGTTGA
>CALMYW010000207.1 GCA_937873665.1 uncultured Sphingorhabdus sp. | reverse complement strand
CAGCACGTCCTGCCCGTAAAGCAGCGAAGCCATCGATTTCCGCAACCACGAGGCATACACCATGATCCGGTTCTACTTTCATCCGACCCCCAACCCCGCAAAGATCGCGCTCTTTCTGGAGGAGACCGGTCTGGCCTACGAAGCCTTGCCGGTCGACACAAGCAAGGGCGAGCAGCATGCGCCCGCCTTTCGTGCGATCAATCCGAACGGCAAGGTACCGGCCATCGTCGATACCGAGGGGCCGGGCGGCAACGAAGTCAGGGTCTTCGACTCGACCGCCATCCTGATCTATCTGGCGGAAAAGACCGGCCAGCTTCTGGGCACGTCCGAGGATCGGCCGGAGTTGCTGTCCTGGCTGCTCTTCATCGCCTCGGGATTGGGGCCGTTCTCCGGGCAGGCGGTGCACTTCCAGTTCGCCGCGCCCGAGGGCTTGGACTACGCGGCCAATCGTTACCGCCGCGAGGCGGAGCGGCACTATCAGGTTCTCAACGATCACCTGTCCGGACGCGAGTTCATCGTCGGCAGCGGTTTCACGATCGCCGACATCTCCGCCTGGGGCTGGCTCGATCGCGCTTCCCGCGTGCGCAAGGGCGCCGAGGATCCTCTGGGGCCCTTTCCCGAACTGAAGCGGTGGTTCGCAGGCGTGGATGCGCGTCCGGCGGTCGCTCGCGCCCGGGCGCTCGCCAAGAGCCATGCGTTCAAGGCGATCAACGACGAGGAGACCAAGCGTGCGCTCTTCCCGTCGAACTATCCCCCTGCATCGGCGCAAGGAGTTTGAAATGGAACTGAAGAACAAGCGGGTCCTCGTCACGGGCGGATCGAGCGGGATCGGCCTCGCGCTGGCCCATGCGCTGATCGCGCGAGGCGCCAGGGTGGTCATCACCGGAAGGCGCAGAAGCGTCCTGGACGATGCACTGCGCAGCCTTGACTCGGCGACGGGCGTCTGCGCTGACGTGGGAAGTCCCGAGGGACGCGCGGCCACGCTGGACCAGGCGATACAGACGCTGGGCGGACTCGACATCCTCGTCAACAACGCCGGCGGCGTGCGGGCTGGCCGGCTGGAGAACACCACGGAAGCCGATATCGAGCAGATGGTGATCGTCGACTTGCTCGCGCCAGTCTTGTTGACCCGCGCGGCGCTCCCCGCTCTGCGGGCCAGCGGAGATGCCATGGTGGTGAATGTCGCCTCCGGCATTGCCCTGGTCGGCGCACCCTTCTATGCAACGTATGCCGCGGTGAAAGCAGGTCTGGCTCGCTTTGGCGGGGCGTTCAGGCGGGAGCTCAAGGGGGAAGGCTTTCATGTTTTGACGGCCTTTCCTGGAGGCACGGACACGCCGATGATGAAGTCGAATCGCGCTGGTCCCGAACTGGGGTTTTCGCGCGAGCCTGCTTCTGCGGTGGCCGATGCCATCGTCGCCGGGATCGAGGCGAACGCTTTCGAGGTCATCCGGGGCGGGGAGGCGAGAGCCCAGATGATTGCGCTCAACCGTAACGATCCGGTAGCGGTCGATGCGAGATTCCTGACGCTCAAGAGCGCGCTGGAAGAGGCGGTCAAGGACCACAGCGCATTGTGACGACGCGGCATCAAGCACCGCATCCACTCACGAAGCCAACCACGAACCGATCCAGGAACGATCATGGCGCGCCCCAGAGAGTTTGACGAAGCAGTGGCCCTCGATGCCGCGATTCAATGCTTCTGGTCGAGGGGCTACGAAGCCACCTCGGTGCGGGACCTGGCCGACGCGATGGGTATCGCCGGCCCCAGTCTGTACAACACGTTTGGCGACAAACGCACGCTGTACCGGCAGGCGCTCGAACACTATGTCGAGCGAGGCTTTTGCGATCGGGTCCGGCGCTTCGAGTCCCAGTTGGCACCTCGTGCGGCCATCGGTGCGTTCTTCGATGAGATCATCGAATTGTCGCTGGCCGACGACCAGCGCAAGGGATGCCTGATCGTGAACTCGGCACTGGAGCTGGCACCTCACGACGCGGAGTTTCAGGCTGCACTGGCCGCTGTCTTGCGCGACATGGAGGCCTTCTTCTACCGTTGCGTCAAGGCCGGCCAAGATGCCGGCGCGATCAACATCACGTTGCCGGCCGATGATCTCGCCCGGATGCTGCTCGGCTTGCTAATGGGGCTGCGCGTCCTCGCGCGATCGCGGCCAGAACCGGAATTGCTGCGTGGGCTTGTCCGGCCCGCATTGGCGCTGCTCGATGGCGCCGGCACATCTCAACGACGGAGTCGCAAATGATCGACCTCTACTATTGGCCCACGCCCAATGGCCACAAGGTCACGATGTTTCTGGAGGAGGCTGGCCTCGAATACCGCATTCATCCTGTCGACATCAGTGCGGGCGACCAGTTCAAGCCTGAGTTCCTCGCGTTCTCGCCGAACAACCGGATGCCTGCGATCATCGACATGCAGCCGGTCGACGGCGGGGAGCCCGTGACCGTCTTTGAATCGGGCGCCATCCTGGTCTATCTTGCGGAGAAAACGGGTCGCTTCATGCCGACCGACCTGCGTGAGCGCAAGGCGGTGCTGGAATGGCTCTTCTGGCAGGTCGGTGGACTCGGCCCCATGGCCGGTCAGAACCATCACTTTGGCATCTATGCGCCCGAGAAGATCCCCTATGCCATCACGCGCTACGTCAACGAGACCAATCGCCTGTACGGTGTGCTCGACCGACGCCTGGCCGTGCAGGAATATCTCGCAGGTGAAACCTATTCGATCGCGGACATGGCGACCTACCCCTGGGTGGTGCCGTGGAAGCGCCAGCAGCAGGAACTCGACGAGTTCCCCAGTCTGCGGCGGTGGTTTGATGCGATTCGCAATCGTCCCGCGACGATCAGGGCCTATGCGCGCGGCGAGCCTTTCGCATCGCGTCCTGCGGTGACGGAGGAGGGCAAGAAGCTTCTGTTCGGTCAAACTGCCGCAGGCCCGCAGGCGCGCTGATACGTTTATGGTGCACACACCAGCGATTACTCAAAGT
This sequence comes from uncultured Sphingorhabdus sp., assembly GCA_937873665.1. The sequence continues at coordinate 255 of CALMYW010000207.1, read as the reverse complement.
CAAAGCAATCACGCGACGTGGGCGTGCGCCAGCTGCTGCAGGGAGCTCGGGAATTCGTGGAGATCTTTCGAGGCGCGGGCATGATATCGCTATGACCATCGAACCGTGGGCGGACGCCCAGCTATCTGGGGTCGTCTCAGAATTCGGATCGCAAAGTACGCCAAGCGGCAGCAGAGGCCGGAATCCACCGGTAGAGGGTGGGCACAGAGACGCCAAGGTTCTTTGCCACATCTCGAGGCGGTACGCCACTGGTCA
>CALMYW010000206.1 GCA_937873665.1 uncultured Sphingorhabdus sp. | reverse complement strand
CGGCCGGCTTTTCCCGGAACTCGCGCACTTCCTCGGCGCTGAGGACATTTTCGATAACTGTCAGCATGGTCGCTCTTGCTTGTGAGGGTCGGTGCACCGGGAGGCGGAAGGCCGCCCCCCGGCCTGTCATCAGAACCGTCCCGTCAGGGTCAGCGTGGCCCGGCGTTCATCGCCCTTGTAGAGGAAATGACCGCTTTGATAACCGGCAAGGTAATAGTCCTTGTTGCCGACGTTGTTGACGTTCAGCCGGGCCGAGATGTTCTCGTTGAACTTGTAGTTCACGAAGGCATCGAACACCCAGTAGGACGGCACCTTGTAGCGGTTCACATCGAGCGTGAAGTCATAGGCGGCCGGGCTGTCCGGCTGGCCGGTGTACATTGCGCTCTTGTAGGTGGCTGTGCCGCCGAAGCTGAATGCGTCCGTTGCCTGGTAACGCAACTGTGCCGAGAAGGCGGTGTTGGCGAAATTGGACAGGCGCTTGCCGACCAGGGTCGATCCGGCCGGGGCACTGGCCGGAGGCTGCTGGTTGGTCTTCAGGATTTCGGATTCCATGAAGGTCGCCGCGATCTGCCCGCTCAGCTTTTCGGTGATATTGCCGACCAGCCCCAGTTCGATCCCCCGGATGCGGTGCTTGCCGGTGTTGAGCGAGCCGAACGTCGAATAGCTGCCGGCCGAACCGGATTCAAAGACATCGTCCTTGGTCAGCTGGAAGACGGCGGCCTGGACCAGCAGGCGATCATCGAACAGGTCCCACTTCGTGCCGATCTCAATGTTCGTGGCGCTTTCCGGCGCGCCATCGCCCACATCGGTCACGCCATTGACGATACAGATGCCGCCATAGCCGCAGTTGCTGCCAAGGTCGGATTCGCCGCCATTGATTTCCTTCGACGTGCCCCAGGAGACATAGACGATGCCGTCATCAGTGGGCTTGAGGACAAGGCCGGCATGGCCATTCCACAGCGTGTCGTTGTAGCGATAGGACGTCTGGGCCAGCGTAGTCGCGTTCTGGATGACGTTGCTATAGGTGAAGGAATCCATGCGCACCCCGCCGTGCAGCGTCAGCCACGGGGTGATGTCAATCGTGTCCATCAGGTAGAGCGACATGGTCTTCACCCGCCAGTCGCTGTCCCAGTTGCCCTTGGTGATGGACCGGCCGAGGATATCGTTGATATCGCCGGAAACCAGCGTCCGGTCCGCACCGGCTACGGTCAGGCAATAGGCGTTGAACGCGCCGGTGCCGGAAGTGCGGCAGTTGAACGCACCGTTGTTGGTGAGCTGGTAAACCCCATTCAACACCTTGAGGTCGGAATATTCCGCGCCGGCGATCAACGAATGTTTGATCGAACCGGTGTTGAACGCGCCAAACACATTGAGCTGGTTGACGAAGTAATCGACATCCTGCCAGCCCTGATGGCTGCTCAGAGTGAGCGGGGCATAGGAACCGGTCCCCGCATCATAGGCGCCGCCGCGCAGGCCGGTCACGACATAGCCGTTGCTCGTCATGCCGTAGCGGGTCGAGTTGATGATCCGGAAGCCCTCGAACGGTTCGATGAACACCCGCGCCGTGAAAGTGTCGACTTCCGATTTGAGGAAGTCGCCCTTCTGGGCATAGGCGGGCACCTCGTTCCACGGGCCATGGATGGTGACATTGCCGGCCGTGCCGGTCGGTGCCGGGACATAACCGCCAAGGTCAGGCGTATCGGTGGCCGTCAGGTGGTAGTAGTCGAGCAGCACGCGCACGCTGTCGCTCAGGCGCAGCGAGGCAGACAGCGCGCCGCCCCAACGCTCGCGGTCCGACGGCTTGCGCTTCGGCACATCTTCCGAGGTGTAGAGCAGGTTGGCCCGCACTGCGACGTTGTCCGAAATGCGCCAGTTGGAATCGAGCGTGCCGCGCCAGTAATTGTCGGTGCCGACACCAAGATCGACGCGGTTGAAGTTGTAGTCGGTGCTGGCCTGCTTGGTGATCGAGTTGACCGCACCGCCGGTGGTGCCGCGCCCGCCAAAGCTGGAGCTTGGCCCCTTCGTCACTTCGATCTGTTCGACCGCGAAGCTCTCGCGCGTGGTCATGCCGGGATCGCGCAGGCCATCGACGAACACGTCCGAGCGCACTTCCTGCCCGCGGATGATGTAGCGGTCACCAAAGGCGTTGCCGTTCTCGCCAGTGCCGACCGTGACGCCGGGCACACCATCCAGCACATCGCGCAGGTCCGTTTCGCCCGATTCCTCGATCTGGGTGGCGGTCAGCACCTGGATGGTGGCGGGGGTTTCGGCGAGCGGCTTAACCCGGCGCGGGTCGCCGGACACGCGGGCCTTATAGGGCGCACCCTTCTGGGTGTAGGGATTAACGTCCGCCGCCTTGTCCTCGATCCGCAGGGTATCGAGTTCGACCTCTTCCGGCTCTGCAGGCTGGGCCAGGGCTGGCCCCGCCAGCAGCGCCGCGCTCATGCCAAGGGCCAGCCCCGCGCGCTTCTGGCGCAGGCTCACGGGGCGCAGAATGGCAGGGCGCAGACTTGCGCTCTTGCTCTTGCTCATAGGAAATTACCTTTCTCTCAATTGGTTCGAAGCGAGTAATCGATGGGGAGCGACAGGGTGACGCTGTCGCGCTGCATGGAAGACGGAATGCGCGGAAGCGGGGCGACCCGTTGCAGAAGTTCCAGCGTGGCATTGTCGAGCAGCTCGTGACCGCTGCTGCGCTTGATCGAGACGCCTGACACGTTGCCGTTGCGGTCCACGGTGAAACGGACCGTCACGACGCCCTGTTGGCGCGCCTGGCGGGCGGCAGCCGGATAGACCTTGCGGCGATTGAGGTGCGCGCTGACCAGGGCAAAATAGTCTGCTTCCTGACGCTTCGCGCGCGGATCGTTGCCCGGCGTGGCACTTGCTCCGGTTCCCGTGCCAGCGGGAGCGACAGCAACTGGATTGGCTGGCGCAGCGGCAGCCGCCGGTGCCGTGGCCCGCACGGGCTGAGGTGGCGGAGGTGGCGGCAAAGTCACCGGGTTGCTTGGCAAGGGCGCGCGAACCGGCGGAATGTCGATCGGCGGGATTTCCGGCTGTTGCGGCGTGATCTCGGGCTGGGGCTGCTCTGCCGCTTGCTGCGCCACGGCGGCAGGTGCCGCGGCGGCCTGGGGCGGAAGCTCAACGAGAGCGACGGGCTCGGGCACGGGCGGCACGGCCGGACGGGACCATGCCAATACCAGGCTTGCGACCCCGACATGGGCGGCAAGCGCCACCAGCCCGGCAATCGTCCAGTTCCGCTGGTCCTGGGCATCGATCGCCATCGTGCTCATTGGCCGGTGCCCTCCGCCCCGACCAGTGCGACGTGCAGATATCCCGCCGCGCGCAGGCCGTTCATGGCCTGCATGATCGTGTCATAGGTAGTCGCCTTGTCGGCCCGCAGGAACACGCGCTGTTCACGGTTGCCGGCAGTTGCTGCCTCGACGGCCTGGCCCAGAGTTGCCGCTGTCACTTCGTGTTCGCCCACCAGCATGCGCCCGTCGGCCTGGATCGACAGGAACACCGGCTTGTCCGGCTTGGGCGCGGGCTGCGCGGTGGACACCGGCAGATCGACCTTCACATCGACTGTCGCCAGCGGAGCGGCGACCATGAAGATGATCAACAGCACCAGCATCACGTCGATGAACGGGGTGACGTTGATCTCGTGGTTAACCGGCAGGTCGTCGCTGCTGTCGCGAAGCTGGATCGCCATGATCTCAGTTCCTGCCCACGCTGGTCGTACCGCGGCTGAGATCGCGCGAGACAAGGCGCAGGATGGCCGCCGCCGTATCGGAGACCAGCGCCCGGTGGGCGGCGATCTGCCGGCTGAAATGGTTATAGATGACCACGGACGGGATCGCCGCGACCAGACCCAGAGCGGTGGCCAGAAGGGCTTCAGCGATGCCGGGAGCGACGACGGCGAGGTTGGTGGTCTGCTTCTCGGCAATGCCGATGAAGCTGTTCATTATCCCCCAGACTGTGCCGAATAGGCCGACGAACGGAGCGGTAGCGCCGATGGTGGCCAGGGCATTGACGCCGCGCGTCATGCGCCGGGCCTCGGCTGCTTCGCGCCGTTCAAAGCGCGAGACCACCCGCTCCTTGATGCCATCGGTATCGCTGAGCGCGTCGGCTGAGAGGTTCAACTCCTCGCTCGCCTCGCGGATCAGGGGTGAGCCGGCGACTGCGGGATTCGCCTTGGCATCGCCGAGCGAGCGCAGGGCAATCACGCCATCACGGATGGCACGCTGGCTCGCCGTCGCCTTGCGTAGCTCCAGAGCCTTGGCGACAAACACGGTCCAGGTGACCAGCGAGGCGATCAGCAGGCCGATCATGACCAGCTTCACGATCCAGTCGGCCGCCATGAACATCCCACCGACCGACAGGTTGGCTGGAACGGCAGGCGTTTGCGCCATCGCACTTGCCGGCAGGCAAACCGCGACGCCACAACTGGTGAGGAGCCCAATCATCCGCAACTTGCCGATCACCCCACAAACCCCTTTCAGAATCTTGCGAATCATTCGCAACTATCCTGCGAGTCATTCGCAGAAATTCCACCTTCTTGCAATTCACTCGCATTAGCATCTTTGATTCGGGTCGAATTATCGGAGTCCCACTGTGCGCCGCGCAGGATGCTGATCCGGCCAGCAACCGGCATACAGGCTCACGTTCCGTGGAACGGAACTAGGCTAGGGCACTTGCTGACCGTCAGCGTTGAAGCGGCCAAGCGGCAGCTTTTTTCAGGAGTGGACGTTCATGATGGCTGATTGGAAGGACCAGGTCTGGTCGGGATCAGCCCTTCTCCATCGTGCACGGCATTGAGGCTGTAGTCGCTGACAAAGCGGCCTTTCGCGGTCCTCGTAGGAGTCTTCGAAACGCGCCGTTCATTCATATGATCGAGACAAACAGAATCATGCTGGGCAGCAGGGTGCAACAGCATGTAGGGGCGCTGCATGAAGCCTACGACTGTTGCAATCCTGTTCACTGTCGCTGTCGCAAATCCAGCTAATGCCAGGGCAAGCTCTCCGACACCATCCGATGATGACCAGATCGTGGTCTATGGCCGCGCCCTCGATCAGGTCGGCACTGCAACCAGCGGATCGGAAGGCGTGGTCGGCTATGCCGATTTCGAAAACCGGCCAATCGGCCGGGTCGGTGAACTCGCCGAGAACGTTCCCGGCCTGGTTGCTACCCAGCACTCGGGCTCGGGCAAGGCCAACCAGTACTTCCTGCGCGGGTTCAATCTCGATCACGGGACCGATCTGGCCGGCTATGTCGACGGCGCACCAATCAACATGCGGAGCCACGGGCACGGCCAAGGCTATCTCGATCTCAACTTCCTGATCCCCGAGATGGTCGAGCGGATCGACTACACCAAGGGCCCCTATCATGCCACCGAAGGCGATTTTTCCTCGGCGGGGACGATGCGATACACCACAAAGGCAAAGCTCGACCGACCCTTCGCTGAAGTGACCGGCGGATCGTTCGGCTACTGGCGTGGTCTGCTTGCTGGTAGCACCGATTTGGGCCAAGGCTCACTGCTTGGCGCCGTTGAGACAACTTTGTCAAATGGCCCATGGGTGCTCAATGAGCACCAGCGCAAGTTCAACGGGCTGCTCAAATATTCTGTCACTGATTGGTCGCTTGGCCTCTCTGGATACACCAACAGCTGGGTCTCGACCGATCAGGTGCCCGAGCGCGCGATCACATCCGGACTCATCCCCCGCAATGGCTACATCGACCCCAATCTGGGCGGGAAGGCCAGTCGGATCGCGCTAACCTTCAACGGGAGGTTCGGCGATACCACTGTATCTGCCTTTGCGATCGGCTCGCGTCTGCAACTGACCTCCAACTTCACCTACTTCCTCGACGATCCCGCAAATGGCGACGAGTTCCGGCAGGTAGACCGGCGCGGGGTATTCGGCGGAGCGATCCGGCACGAGTGGAAGGGGGAAAAGCTGACCTGGCGGATCGGTGCCGACACGCGCTGGGACCAGATCGGCAAGGTCGGGCTCTACCATACCGTCGCCGGAGTGGTCACCGGTACCGTGCGCGAGGACCGCGTCGATGAATACAGCGGCGAATTGTTCGGCGAGGTCGAAGCCTCGCTTTTGCCAAGCTTGCGCCTCGTCGCAGGGCTACGCGGCGATGCTATCGGTTACAACGTGCGCTCAGATCTCGTCGCCAATTCCGGCACGGGTTCGGCGGGGATCGTGTCGCCCAAGGTCGCGCTCGCCTGGAAGGTCCATGACGGGCTCGAATTTTACGCCAATTATGGCGAGGGCTACCATTCCAACGACGTGCGCGGCGCTGCGATCACAGTCGATCCCGGCAGTGGCGCACCTGTCGACCGCGCTCCCGTATTCGCGCGATCGCGAGGGGCGGAACTTGGCGGCCGGCTCGAACGCGGCAATCTCAACCTGTCGCTCGTAGGTTTTTGGCTCGATCTCGACTCCGAACTGGTTTTTGTGGGTGACGCCGGAACCACCGAACCCAACGATGCCTCGCGCCGCTATGGTACCGAGTTCGCCCTGTTCTGGCATCCTGTTCCTGGCGTCACAGTCGACAGCACGGCATCATGGACCCACGCACGGTTTCGCGGCGTCGCTGCCGGCCAGGATTTCATCCTTGGCGCCACTTCGTTCGTTTTGGGCGGCGGGATCAGCGCCAAACTCCTGCCTGGCATAACTGCCACCGCGCGGGTCCGCCATTTTGCTAGCGCACCGCTGATCGAAGACGGCTCGCAGCGCTCGCAGGCGACGACGCTTGTGAACCTGGGGGCCTATTGGGAAACGGGTAGGGTTCGGATTGGACTTGATGTGCTGAACCTGTTCGATGCCAAGGACCCGGATATTTCGTACTGGTACGCCTCGCGTCTGCTTGGCGAGCCGGTCGATGGAATTGAAGATCGGCACATTCACCCAGTGGAACCGCGGCAAGTTCGCATGACAGCGAGGATGTCGTTCTAGCGCGAACTCTGAGCGGCTTCCGCTGACAGAGCGGTCGTTCGAGAAGTGCGGCCACCTTCCTGGAAGCCGACGTCGGTTCAGTCTTCCGCCCTACCAGCGCTTGGTAAGAATGGACCTATTCCGATTCGACTAGCCGATTGAACTATGGCGTTCCTTTAGTTAATTGTCATTTTTGACAAGATTCTTAGGGAGCGTGTTGCAATGGCAAGACCCAGGGTTGGCGAAGAGCGGCGAGAGGAAATTCTCGCCGCGTTCGAAGCCTGCGTGGTTCGCAAGGGATTCGCCAAGACCACGCTAGTCGATGTGGCCGAAGAAGCGGGGCAGCCGCGTCCCTTGGTGCGCTATTTTATCGGCAATCGGGCGGACATGGTGAGCGCGCTGATCGACAGAATGCTCGAGCGCGGCGAGACGGATTTCCGGCAACTAGCGGCAAGGGGATCGGCGGGCGAGGCCCTCGACATGGTGCTCGACCGCATTTTTGCTGACGAGACCACGAATGTCGTCATCATGGAGCTGTGGCACCTGGCGCTGCGCGATCCGGCACTGCGTGAGCGGCTCGGTGCGATCTACAGCAAGGTCATCCTCGAAGTAACCGCGCTGCTGGATGATGCAGCAGAACCAGATGCCGCATTTGCTGCCGTATCGCTGGCCTTCGGCGCAGCGTTTTTCCGCCATCTCGGCCTGGCGCCGCAACATGCTGGCAGCGTGCGGGCTGCAGCGCACCGACTAGTCGATCCCGTTCAACCAGCCTTTTCAGGAGCCTGAACCATGTCTGAGAACAAGTTGACCGATCTTGGCCTGTTTACGGGCCAGCCGCAGTTCGAAAATTTTGCAAACCTGAAGACAATCCTGCCAGCTTCCCGGATGGCGGCATCGAACCAGCCGTTCGAAATGCAAACGGGCACTCCCATTGCGATGCCGGACACATATGACTTCGAACGAAGCACGCGGTCTTGCGAGGAGTTTATCGCGCAGACCGATACGGCAGCGGTGCTCGTGCTGAAGGATGGTGCCATCCGGCACGAACAGTACCGTCTTAGCGGAGGCCGCGACGTACAGTGGATATCATGGTCGGTCGCGAAGAGCTTTGTCTCCGCACTTGTCGGAATCGCTCTGGCCGAAGGCCACATCGGGTCAATCGACGAGCCTATCAGCAACTACATAACCGTTGAGCCAGGTTCGGCTTTCGATGGAGTCAGTATCAAGAATGTCCTGCAGATGTCTTCGGGAGCGCGTTGGAACGAAGACTACGCCGATCCGAATTCCGACGTGCACCGGCTTGGGGCAACCATGGCTGGCGTAATGTCACTCGACACCTTCGTCGCAACGATGGTCGCTGAAACCACGCCAGGCACCGTCTGCCGGTACAACAGCGGCGATACCCAGGCGCTCGGTGCCCTGCTCGTCAGGGCAACTGGTCGCTCGCTGACCGATTACATGCATGAAAAGCTGGTCGAGCCACTCGGATTTGAATCCGATGCCTATTGGCTGGTGGATGGTACCGGGATGGAAATGGCCTTTGCCGGCCTCAATGTCACAGCGCGTGATTTTGCCAAGCTGGGCGAGCTTTACCGCAACAATGGCCGCTGGCAGGGCCGCCAGATCGTGCCCGAAGCTTGGGTTTCTGCATCGGTGCGGGCCGATGCTTCGCACCTCCAGCCTGGCCAGCCAATTCTTGCCGACCATCCGCTCGACCTTGGCTATGGGTACCAATGGTGGCTGCCGAATGGGGATCGCGGCGAATTCAGCGCCATCGGGATCTACAACCAGCTGGTCTATGTCGATCCGTCGCGCGCCGTGACCATCGTCAAGCTATCGGCAAATCCAGCCTATGGCACCACAATGGATGAGGCAACCAACCGCGAGCTGGAGAACATTGCCTTCCTGCGCGCGGTCGCCGCAACGTTAGACACAATTTGAAATAAACGTTCCGAGATATTGGTCCGTGACGTTTTCGCTGACATAGCTGACGTCCAACGGTTCAACTTGGCTCCCCAAAAGCTGCCGCTTGTTCAGGCGCAGCCTTGGTCAGCAAAGGGGCCTATGGCACCAATTCAGCTTTCAGGATCGGCAACGTAAAGAGTAGACATTCAGCCCTGTTGTCCCGATCCATAGTCGCTCGACAAAGCGGCCGTTTTACGTACATGACGACTGGGACGACTTGCGAAGGCAGCGGGGGTGACTGAGGCTCACTTCAATTTCGCGGGAGTGCGCAACTATACGGGTTTTGCACTGGGCTGTTTCGCATGATTTGTCGTTTATTGGGCACTCGCGAAGCATCTTAGTCGTCGCGCTTCATCTTCATGAGAAGCTGATCGTGCTTCATCTTGGCGAGCTGCGTGCGCTTGCGCTCTTCTCGGTCCTTCGCTGACCCACCGCCCAAGTCGGCGATCGCCGAGGCAGTGGGCGGCATCAAGGCCTTAATGTGATCCTCCCTGATGCGGTCGTGACGCCTCAGATGACCAAGATGCGCCACAAACGACCACAACAGATACATATTCCCGCGTAGGGCACTGACGAGGTCGCTAACCGCACCAGGTGTTTCGTCGAGACGAAGCTCCGTGATCAGTCCAACTCGGAACATCTTGATCACTTTCGGCTCGAGCCCCTCTTCAAGACCTGGCTCGATCAATTGCTTGCGCAGCTTCTCTGTGCCCATGGTGCTGGCGATCATTCGAATGGTAGCATGCGGGAGTGTGATGAGCATCTGCTTCAGGACAGAGGCGTCGCTCATCCCCTTGGGCGCTTGCAGCTCGTAGAGGATACCATTGATGCGGAGCTTGCGTTCCGTCGCAAGCCTCGGAGCAAACCGCGCGTTATCGAGCATCACCGTGGCCCAGCTCCGCCAGATGTGGCCAAGGTGCTCCCGCTTTTTCGCGTCAGCCATGTGCTCGAAGTTTCGCAGCAATCCGGAGTAGAGGATCAGCGAGAAATTCAGCGCTTCGTGAATATCGGCGATCCGGGGACGGTAAACCTCTTGGCGTCCTTCCTCATCTTTCGGAATGTCTAGATCGAACTCCTCGTCTTTCTCCTCTTTCGTGAGCGGGGGCGTGACGATCCTCTCGGCGGCCCGCTCGATCGTCTCACCCTCCTCATCCTTGGGGAGGGGGAAATCATCAAAGACGTTAAGGTCGATCGGCTGTAGATGCTTGGTCGCCTCTCCGAACAACTCCAAGTGCCGGTCACGCACCAAATCAATCAAGCTCGGATCGTTGCGGGTCTTGCCAGCATAGTAGAGGAGTTCGTTGACGAAGGTCAGGTAACGCCCCTTCTCCATCACCCAGTCCTTGAACACCGAGTCAACGGTCATACGGTAGGCGATGAAGTATTCCATTACCCCGCGGTAGCGGAAGGCAACCCGGTCTTCCGATCGACGCTCGAAAATCTTCGCTCCGAGGAACTCCAGCATGAGCTCATCGAGCGGCGGCGCGTCCAGGCCCATCTCGTCGAGGCACCTCTTCATCGTGGCGCGCACATCCTCGCGCAACGGGACGTAGACATTCTCACGCGCCATCCAGGCTGCGACATAAGACAACAGGTTGGCCTTGTTGTTGAAGTCGAAGGTGGCCCGGTAGCTCTGGTTTTCGGCCGCCTTCTCGAGCGTGGTCTCGACAAACTGCTCCATCAACACCGCCCGATTCACCGGCGCAAATTTCCCGTTGTTACCGAAGATTTCCAGCAGGATCGTGCCGTTGGCGGCGGTGAAAGGAAGGTTGATCTCGCGGAACTGCTCCTGAAGGCGGTCCAGCCATGCTTCGACATCATCGCAGCGCTCAAACTTCGTGATGAGCTGTCGCATATTGCGACGTTTGAGTTCTTGTAGTTCGATGAAATCGAACCGCACGGGCATCTCGGGATTCACCTTAGCGCCGAACCTGTAGACAGCGTCGCGATTGCTCGTGAAAATATATCGCGCCTTGGGATATACCTTCACGAAGTCGCGTAGAATTCCCATGCGCTTGGCGTCGTCAAAATGAACGTCATCGATCATCACGCAGATGTGGCCAAGCTTGAGCAAGCCTTCCGCGTCGTGCCCGTCAGGAAGAGGGGCGGCGGAGCCACGGACTAGTCCGAGAACCTTGCTGACGTTTTGAGCAATCTGTGTGAAATCGAGGATCACAGGAAGGCGGGGAAAATCGACCTCGTCAACCTGTGCGACCATCCGGTGCTGCAACTCGCGTAGTAGGCTTGTGCGACCATACTCCGGTCGCGCGTAGATGATAGCGTTGCGATCGTTCGTCAAAAGGTCGTCGAAGGCCACAGGCAGCTGAATCTCGGTCGGTTGCTCTGTGGTCTTCGCCTCGATGATTGAGGTCTTCATCAGCGGCGGCTCGACAAATTTTCCATGCAAGTCCGCGCCGCCGCCAGGAGCTGCATCCTCCTCGTCGAGCCGCGCCTTGAATTCGCCAGCAAGGTGCGAACGGAATTTTGCCAGGTCTACAGGCGTCGCAATCTTGCGAAAATGCTGGCGGGCCTCGTTATCCTTGTACCATTTCCCACCCTCGTGAACGTCGACGCCCTCGTCGAACTCGTTCCGGTCCTTGAAGTACGAGCGAATGAGAACCTCGGTGTGATTTGTCGAACGATCGATCGTGATGAGAGAGTAGCCAATGTAGTAGTCTCGGCGAGCGGTGAACACAGCACCCGCCTGGTCGGTGAAAACCTCACCACGAAGGCCCGACACGCTCCTGGGCTTAGGATCATGCATGTGGCCGAACAGGTGGTAATGGGCATGCTTCGTGATTTCGCCCTCGAGATAGCGAGCTGAGCTCTCGCTTAGCGAAGACAACGGGTGATGCGTGGTGAAAATGCGGAGCGACCCCGGCGTCAACGCCTTCACTGCTTCCATGATCGCATATTCGGGGACCGCGAGCTTGCGCTCATCATCCTCGAACTTGTTGCTTCCACCTGCCGACAACACCGCCGTGTTGAAGGTGACGATGTCGGCGTTCAGGGCTTCTACCCGATCGACCCGAACGAATGCATTTTCCACCAACCGTGAATGCCCATAGTCGTTGGCGCGCAGATAGCATTCAAGTTCGGTGAACGCCTTGAACTTATCCCTAGTGAGTGCGTCATATTCGCCGGCCGCGAACCGTCGGTTGAGGGAATCTAGCTCATTGGCATCGCCGAGATCGGCTCGCCACGCGCGGAGCGCGTCAGCGGCGTTCTCCGTAACTGACCGAGAGAGGTCGTGGTTGCCTGGGGTGAGGAAAATTCGGTCGTCACTCGTGCCGGTCGCCTTGGACACGCGATCGATGAAGAAGTCGTAGGCCTCATCGTGCGGATCAACGCCGGCGGCCTGCACAAGATCGCCCGTGAACAGGACCAGATCGGGTTTGCGATGACCGATGCAGAGCTTTCTGAGGTCATCGATCAAGGCATCGACAACGATGCTCTGCTCCGGCGCCTTGCGCCGGCTGTAGTGGAAATCGCTGAGGTGCAGGATCGTGATCAGGTCAGGGTCGCTCATCGTTGCGATATACGGAACAGAGCGGAAACGAGCAACCATTCGACAAGCAGGTTTGCGAATTAAAAGCCGACCGCAATTGGTTCAGCGCGTTGCAACGCGCACGAGAAGAGCGGCAGCGAGATGGGCGAATAGCTTGGCCATGCGGCACGACGCCTATGCGTGACCCGGCATTCGTCAACTCCCGCTCCCCCCAATCGCCGACGTTGAGATCGGTGATCGAGAACCCCGCATGCGGGCAATCCGCTCTCGGGCAGGTGCGCAGCAATCCCGGATGACTGAATTGAGGGCGCGAAGGTGACACGCCGGTTCGCCTTTCGGAACGGCGGCTATCCCGTCGAGGTTTCCAAAAGCCACCGTTCCGGATCGTCCCGATAGCGGTCGCTCGACGGATCAGAATTCATTCGACTTCGTTGCTATTCGAAGCATTGGTAGCGCCGCTCATGCGCGGCTGGATCGTGGAGCATAGCCCAGGCCGGACCGCCGGCCGGGCCTTGAGTGGTAGGAGCGACGCGTCGTCGATCCGGAATGGAGAACCACTCATGACCAACAAGGCAAACCCGCGATCCTCACATGCCAGCAAGCGGCGCATGGCGCGCGATCCGCAAAGTTCTGCCAATACCGAGCGCACGCCAACTCTTCGCCGCACAACGAAGATCCAGCAGATCATCGATCTTCTGCGGCGCCCCGATGGTGCCTCAATCGATGCGCTTGCGCAGGCGACGGGCTGGCTACCCCATACTACCCGCGCCGCCCTGACTGGCATCAAGAAGCGGGGACATGCAGTTGTCAGCCACAAGTTGGCGGATGGAACCCGCATCTATCAAATCGGTTGCCGCATGACTAGGGTCGAGGCGCGGGTCGCCGCCATCGCGGCATCGTCGCCTGCGGAGATACGCGCCGAGTGGCAGCGGCGCACCGGTACCGAATACCCTCTTGCCTTCGGATCAGCCATGCTGGCCCGGGCGCTGGCCTACTAACTGCAGGTCAAGGCCCAAGGGGGCTTGAGCAAGGCTGATCTCAAGCGGTTGGCCAGCTTGGGGACAGCAGGCAAACTCGACCCCGCCGCCGGGACGATCCTGCCCGGCACCTGGCTGTCGCGAACCTGGCACGGCGAGGTACACCAGGTCGCGGTGCTCGAAGATGGCTTCGAGTACCGCGGCGAGCGGTTCAGCTCCTTGTCGGAAATTGCGCGCCGGATTACCGGCACGCAGTGGTCGGGCCCGCGCTTCTTTGGCCTGAAGAGTCCGCGGAAGAGCCGCCTGGGAGCGCGGAACGATGGCGGATAATCCGAACCGCCGCTTGCGCTGCGCGATCTACACCCGCAAGTCGACCGAAGAAGGGTTGGACCAGGCCTTCAACAGCCTCGACGCGCAGCGCGAGGCCTGTGCCGCCTATATTCAATCACAGCGCCACGAAGGCTGGCAGCTCATCCCCGAGGCTTACGACGACGGCGGCTTCACAGGTGGCAACATGGAGCGGCCGGGCTTGCAGCAACTGCTCGCTGATGTCCGCTCGGGCAAGGTCCACGTTGTAGTGGTCTACAAGGTTGATCGCCTTACCCGCAGCCTCGCGGACTTTGCCAAAATCGTCGAGGCCCTGGACGGTGCCGGCGCATCGTTCGTCAGCGTCACGCAGGCGTTCAACACGACCAACTCCATGGGGCGATTGACGCTCAACGTCCTGCTCTCGTTCGCCCAGTTCGAGCGCGAAGTTACCGCTGAGCGGATCCGCGACAAGATCGCCGCCTCGCGTGCGAGGGGCATGTGGATGGGCGGCGCACTCCCTCTTGGCTACACCGTCATTGACAAGAAGCTGGTCCCGGTGCCCGAAGAGGCCGAGAAGGTGCGGCAGATCATGCAGCAGTACCTGGACGCTGGCAGTATCAAGGAACTGCGCGACAACCTCACCCGCGCCGGCGCGATGAGCAAGCGGGTGGTCAGCCGAAAAGGTAATGTCCGCGGGGGCGGCCCGTTCAGCCGCGGCGCCCTCCACCACCTGCTCTCCAACCGCACCTACATCGGCGAGGTGGTCCACAACGATAAGGTCTACCCCGGTGAGCACGACGCGATTGTCGATCGCGGCCTGTTCGAGGCAGTGCAGGCGAAGCTTGCGGCGCGGACGAACGTGCCGCTGGAGCGCGCCGGTCGGCGCAGTGTCAGCCTGCTTGCCAGCATGATCCGCGATGAACACGGCCGGCCAATGTCTCCGGCGCACACGCGCAATCATGGTCGGCGCTATCGCTACTATGCCTCTAGCCGGGCTGATGATGACCGCTACCCAGCCCAGCGATTGCCGGCCGGCGAGCTCGATGCCGCGATGAAGGGAGCACTTAAAGCACTGCTGGCTGATCCGCATCAGGCACGAAAGCTGGGCGCCCATCTGCCGCCTGCGCAACAACAGGCTCTGGCGAGTGCATCAGCATCCTTGGCTGCGGAGCTCGATGCGTTAAGCGTCACGCAGACGCGCACGATCTTTCACCAACTGCGGCTTGAGGCAGTCATCAGCCACCATGATGTCGAAGCCACCGTCAGCACCGGCGCGCTGTTGCAGCGCCTTGGCTTCGAACAGGGCCACGACACCGCGCTGCGTCTGCCGGTAGCCGCAAGGCTAAAGTCCTGGGGCCACGAGGCGCGACTCCGCCTGGACGGCCCGCGAACCAAGGCAAAGAGCGATGGCAACCTGATCCAGATGATCGCCCGTGGATTTACCGCGCGCGACGAACTCCTGGCGATGAGCGAATCGGATGTTCGCACGGTGCCACGCACGCGCATTCGCCATCTCCAGCGCTACGCCCGCCTCGCCTATCTTGCGCCAGATATCATTCGAGCGATACTCGACGGGGACCAGCCGCGCCACCTCACCGCGCGCCACCTGCTGCGCGACGTGCCCCTGCCGCTGACCTGGACGGAGCAGCGCCAGGCGCTCGGCTTCCCCAACCACTAGCCATCAGTTCCAAGTGGAGGTCGCAAAATTTGCAGGAGAGAATCTCCGGCAATTTTGCATTCTGAGCCGTCGCTGGCTGGTCTCTGCGACCTCCAATTCGTGCCGGTGCCTGAGCAAAGTCGCGGAAAATCGGCGGGAATTGCGCGCGCGACTGCAGAGAGCACAAAAATCCGCCACTTGGAGGACTGGTTGGCGCGCCCGGCAGGATTCGAACCTGCGACCACCAGCTTAGAAGGCAGGTGCTCTATCCAACTGAGCTACGGGCGCGCGCGAGTGTCCCTTTAGGGAGGGATTGCGCGGCGTGCAAACCCGGTTAGGGTCGCGCGCCATGAGCGAACACCTTGCAGCCATCGACGGGGCCAGCGGCGCGCGCCTCCATTTCCGCTATTTCGACTATGTCATGGCGGCCTTCGTCGCGATCCTGCTGCTGTCGAACCTGATCGGCGCGGCGAAGCTGTCGGTGGTCGATCTGTCGGGGCTGGAAGGCGCCCTGTCCTTCCTGCCGTGGCACTGGCTGCTGTCGGACGGGAAGATGATCTTTGGAGCAGGGATCCTGTTCTTCCCGCTGTCCTACGTGATCGGCGACGTCCTGACCGAGGTCTATGGCTATGCCAATGCCCGCCGCTGCGTGTGGACAGGCTTCGTCGCGCTGCTGTTCATGGCCTTCATGAGCTTTGTCGTGGTCGCCATGCCCCCGGCCGAGGGCTGGGGCGGGCAGGCGGCCTATGAAAGCGTGTTCGGGGCAACCTGGCGGATCGTGCTCGCCTCGGTCCTCGCGTTCTGGGCGGGGGAATTCGTCAACAGCTTCGTCCTTGCGAAGATGAAGGTCTGGACCCGGGGGCGGATGCTGTGGACCCGCACCATCGGCTCCACAATCTTCGGCCAGGGCGTCGACAGCCTGATCTTCTACCCCGTCGCCTTCATCGGCATCTGGTCGACCGACCAGGTGCTGACCGTGATGGTCACCAACTGGCTGCTGAAGGTGCTGTGGGAAGCGGCGCTTACGCCGGTGACCTATGCCGTGGTCGGCTGGTTCAAGGCGCGCGAGGGGGTCGAGGTGTTCGACACCGGGATCGATTTCTCGCCCTTCGCCAAGGCGGAATCGGTCTGAAGCGGTTGGGGCCCCGCCCTTGCGGACGGGGCCTCACCGGCGATCCGGTCAATTGGCCCGGTCAATCGGCGATGAGGCCGATCGCGAGGTAGACCAGGATCAGCGAGCCGAAGCCCAGAACGGTGCCGAGCGCAAAGCCCACGCGCACCAGCGTGACATCGACATTGGCGTAATCGGCAATCCCGGCGCAGACGCCCATGAACTTGCCATCGACCTTGTTGAGGTGAAAGCCGCTGCCGAGCGGGGCCTTGCCCTTTTCGAGGCCGTTCACGCGACGGCTCCGACATAGGCACCGGCGGCCTGCGCGGTCGAGGGGGTGGCAACGGTGCCGCTGATCAGCACGAAGCTGAGCGCAAGGGCGGAAACGGCGGTGGCGAAGTGCCGGGGGGGCGGAGTGAAGGCGGGCATTCTGAAAGGCCTCTGTCTGGTTCCTGCCGCGACCTGTGCCGCGGATGACCCAGTGTTTGCAGGA
>CALMYW010000205.1 GCA_937873665.1 uncultured Sphingorhabdus sp. | reverse complement strand
ACGATATTGCTCCTGAGTCGGTAGGGCTTATCGTTACGTCCCCGCCGTACCCCAATGCAACTGATTACCACCTTTACCATCGGTTTCGCATCTTCTGGCTCGGTTTCGATCCCAGGTTGCTCGGCGAAGTTGAGATCGGGTCTCATCTCAAGCACCAACGCAAGCAGTCCGGTTTCGCTGAGTACATTGATGACATGGTAGCGGTCCTTCGCCACTGCCATCGTGTATTAAGTGCAGGACGATAGGCAGTATTTATTGTGGGGGCCGCGGTATTTGGTGGTGAGACGATTGATACAGCCGCGGGGCTTGCTAAGGCCGCCACTGAGATCGGCTTTGAGCATGTCGCGACTGTGGAGCGCCCGATTCACGCGACTCGCCGATCCTTCTCAACGGCTGCCCGCCGGGCGCGGTCCGAAAAACTACTGGTTCTTCGAAAACCGGATCGCATGGTGACCTTCACACTCGCACCTACGGCCTACAAACTTTGGGACTACGAGCACACGCTTCGTGACATGGAAGTTTCCATGCTGTTCAACGGACATCGCCGCCCTGACATTCTTGGTAGTGGATGGGCATCGCTGGAACTCGGGCAACAAGATCGCTGGAAGCTCAATCGGCTTACCTTCTCAAGCGGGTACGCGACTACAGATGGTCTGAGTGAACGGACATGGCAGAAGCTACTTGAGAACGGCGACAGTGATGCTTCGAAGCGGAAGGAGCCCAAATACGTTACCCACGGCGTTCATGCCTACAAAGGCAAGTTCTACCCGCAACTCGCCAAGAGCTTGCTCAACGTCGCCAGCATCGAGCCAGGTGCCGTGGTACTTGATCCATTTTGCGGCAGTGGGACTGTCCTCCTCGAAGGATATTTAAACGGATTCAATGCTCACGGATGCGATATGAATCCGTTGGCGGTAAAGATCGGCCGCGCTAAGACGGAGGTGATTACACTACCTCAGCGAGCCGTGGATCGCGCGCTGAGTGCTCTAGCTCAATCACTAAAAGGATTTTCCGGGCACTTCCCCGATGCGGTTGATCAATTTAACGCAGATGTCATTGACGAAGTTTATAGTTGGTTTCCAACCCCAGTCGTCCATAAGCTGAACTGGCTGTTAGGTCAGATTCGATTGTTTGGGGAGGCTCGATTGGTAAACTTCCTCGAGGTGCTAGTCAGCGATTGCATTCGCGAGGTATCCCAACAGGACCCCACTGACCTGCGCATTCGGCGTCGAGCAGAACCCATCTCAGATGCACCGTTGATTGATCTGTTTCTTCAACGGCTAGAAACGCAGCAGCGCCGCCTCGAACATTTCTGGACGGTATCGAGTCGCCGGCCGTTCCCATTCCTGGCTGCAGCCGTGACAGAGGGAGACTGCCGAGACGCGAAAACGTTCGATTCTCTCGGCCTTGTTCAAGGGTCGGTCGATGCCGTGGTCACGAGCCCACCATATGCCACAGCTCTCCCGTACATCGACACAGACCGGCTCTCGCTTATGGCCATCCTTGGAATGCCTTCGGGGCCACGAAGGACGGTTGAAGAACGACTCACGGGCTCTCGTGAGATACCCAACGCGGAACGAGCTGCTGTTGAAACATTGCTCTTTGGTGACGCGGCAACCGACATTCTTCCGGAGGGGTTAATCGCCGAACTACGCGAAATTCATCGCCGGAATGTGGAAGATGGCGCAGGCTTCAGGCGGCTCAACATGCCCGCGCTGCTCTACCGCTACTTCACGGACATGAGCGCAAATCTCGCTAATGTAGCGACCGTGCTTCGATCTGGCGCAAAGGCGTTCTACGTTGTTGGGGACAGCAAAACCAAGGTGGGGGGGGAGTGGTTCCCGATTCGCACAACAGAGTGGTTGATGCACATCGGTGAGCGCAATGGCCTACGTGCGTCGAAACTGCTCGACATCTCGGTGACCACAGAAAACCTAAAACATATCCGGCATGCAATCACCGAAAACGCAGTTCTGGTGTTCGAGAAGCCATAGCATCAGAACCATCCAAACTTCCTTGGCACCTTGCCGCCGCCCGGCATCTTCTGATCGCAGATCTCTACCCACTTGGCGTAGTCAGGGCTGTCCGGCGTGAATATCTGCATCTCGTAGTCGACCTCAGTATCGTCAGACGGGGTCATGATTAAAACTGAGTACTCTGGAACATGCGCAACCAGCGGTGAAGCTGTCACGCGGATTTCGCTCTTCGTCGTATAGAAGACAGTATTGAGAGCGTACTTCGTTGTCGAATACAGCACCGTATTGTCCGTCCCGAACACAACGATGTTGCAGACGGGATCGGGCGTCCGTTGCGGATAGCCCTCGTTCTCACCTTTTTTCGGACTGGTTTGACCAGTAAACGGCATACCGAAGTACGCAGGGTTTTGCTGGGCCGCCGTTTTACTCAGAAATATCTCGCCGTTGTGGTGGGGCTTGATCTGAATCGCAAACCCGCTGACGGGAACAAGTGGCTTGGTGACGTCGACAGCATCTGCTTGAGCTTTCAGGGCCTCGGCCTTCTTCTCCAGTTCCTTTTTCTTCGGTACTTTCCCGAAGACAACGTGCGATGGAAGGCTGCTTGCCGGTTTCACAGGCAGCTTGAATCCTTCGTTGGGCGGATGCGCCACCTTTCGCTTTGCCCACCCTGTTCCGCTGGATTTCTTCGTTTCATCGAGGAGCAATCCATTAGCCTCTAGCTGGGCAAGTGCTTCTGCGGTTAGTTCCCGTGTGGCAGCGCAAGTGCCGGGCAACAGCGACGAAAACATTTGATGAACTTGGTCGAAGTCAGCCTGCTCCTCTGGCAACTTGAATTCAAGCTCAATTGCCGCCTCGAAGTTGAGCTCCATTCCTCCCACTGTCATATTGTTCGATCCAACGAACGCGACAGCCTTGGAGTTGCCCTTGAACCAGTAGATCTTGGGGTGGAAACTATGTCCACGGTATTGTGCGTAGAACACAGTGTCCAAGTGCACGAGTGCGAACTGGAGGGCCTGGAGACTGGTTCCGTTATGATCAATGCCAAAGATGGCAGTCGCACTCTTTCCCGCGGATCGCCACGCCTCGATCAGTTCCTGAAGTCGATACAGAGGCCCAACCTTGGCAAAGGC
>CALMYW010000204.1 GCA_937873665.1 uncultured Sphingorhabdus sp. | reverse complement strand
GCGCAGCTGTTCGAGCCACTCGCTGAGGGTTGCCATGGGATCGCTCGCCGGCAGCAGCGCATCGAGCCGCGCCAGCGCCCGATCCGCGGGATCAAAGGCTGTGGTGAAACTCTCGGTTGCGCCTTTGGCGGCAAGTGCGCGCCGCGCGGCCTGGGCGAGGGGAGGGGGCGCGCGCCTTCCGATCCACGACAGAAAGCCGCGGCGCTCGACCGCGTACCATGAACGCATCAGTTCGCCCGCCTCGAGCCCGGGATTGTGTGAGGGCCCAAGGTTATCAAAGGCATAGTCGCGGACATGGACCCGCCACAGCCGCCGCAGCGAAGCCAGCGCCAGCCCGTCAGCCACCTCCGCGGTCAGGAATGGCTGTGGCGTGACAAAGCACGCGACACTCACTCAAGCGCATTGATAAAACGCCATAATGTCGTCTTCTCGATGAATTTTTCCTCGGCGCCGACGAAAGTCATCTTTCCTTGGGTGCCAAAACAGCCAACACTGCGGTTGTCGATAGCGAAGCTGGAGTCGTCCTTTGCTCGAACGAAAACCGCCAAGGATAGCCAAGCCCTCCGAAGCGGCTTTGAAGGTCGGTGCCGAGCTCTATTCCGTGTTTCGCAGGTTCGTGCCGCTTGAAGGCCCGCTGACTGCCGCAGCGGTAGCAGCGATCTCGGAGAAAACTGGACTCGGCACGCGTCGGATACGGGAACTTGCGCGCCGATTTCGAAGCAAACCCATCGCCGAGAGCCTTGCTTCGCTGCCCAAGGGCCCCAAGCCTGGCAAGAAGCACGCATCGGCGGCTGTGATCGAGGTGATCGACAGGGAGATTGTAGAGATTTTCCTGAAAAGGCCGCCACCCGCGATCAGGGAAGCGGCGAACCAGATTCGCGGACTGCTGATCGCGGACACGGGCGATCACAGGTTCGACATGGCCGATGTTCCCAGCGTGCGCACTATCGAGCGGATGATTGGCGAAATCAGTTCGCCGCAATTGGCGCGTTCGACCATGGGGTCAAAGCGGCGAACCGCACATGAGCCGCACCCGGGAGAATACCTCAGCGAAGGGCTGCTGGATGTGGTTCAGATGGACCATTCGCCCGCCAATGTCATGCTGGTGGACAGCTTGCACCGCAATGCCTTGGGGAGGCCCTGGGTGACTTTGCTGATCGATGTCTGGAGCCGCTGCATCCTCGGGTTCTATGTGAGCTTTGGGGATCCATCGATCTTCCGGTGCGGGCGGGCAGTCGCAAATGCGCTGTTGCCCAAGAAGCCCTTGCTCACGGGCCTCCAGATGACGGAGGATTATCCCATGCATGGCTTTTTCAAGCGGTTGCACGCCGATTTTGCATCGGCGCATCGCGCTGAAGCGTTCAGAAGCGCCTGCCACACATATGGGATCGATCCGGATGTCCGGCCGCGTGGGGCCTCGCACCTGGGCGGGCATATCGAGCGATTGATTGGCACTATGTCGGAAAAGATGTTGCTGCTCCCCGGTGCCACGGGCGGCGATGTGACCAAGCGTGACGGGTACGATCCTTCGGAGACGTCGGCCATGACGCTGGAGGAGTTTGAGCGCTGGTTTATCAGGGAGATTTGCCGCTATCACATGACGCCGCACGAGGGACTGGGAAAGATTGCGCCGGCTCAGATGTGGGCCGATGGGCTCGCGGCGCATGGCTCGCTGGTTCCCACCGGACTCGATGTCGAGCAATTGACCCGCCGGTTTCTGCCGTGGGTCGAACGCACCGTGACGGCCGGAGGCGTCCAGATCGGCCACCGTCGTTACTGGCACGAGAGCTTCGCGACCCGAATTGGTCTCAAAATCATGATTCATGTCGATGAGCGGACGATCCAGGAGGTGTATCCGCAGATCGACGAGAAGCTCGTCGCCGCGCGCGTCGTGGGCTCGTTTCCCCACGTGACGAAAGTCGAGTGGGACGCTGCCGCTGCCGCCTTGCGAAACCGTGGCCGCGCCTTTCAACAGAGTGGCGGGCAAACGGAGATCGCCCGGCTCGTGCATGCCAACCGGCAGGAAGTGCAAGGTGCAACGATCCGCACCCGTGAACAGCGGTGCTTGCGCAAACGGCTCGAACGCGAGGGCATTTCACACAGTGCCGGACCGCCGCCTGAAGGGCTTCAGGAAGAACGAGCGAAGTGGCTGCCTGTCGAGGAATTGGGGGAGGTGAAGTGGCTCAAACCGATCAACCAATAGCATTTTCGCAGTCATCGGGTTCGCTGCACAAGGCGTTCTGGATCGATTTCGACCAAGCGCGGGCCCATGTGAATACGCTGATGGGGCTCGTCGACGAGCCCCCTGACGATCGGCCGACTTGCGTGGTCCTGGTGGGGCAATCCGGTATGGGCAAGACGTCGATTCTGAAGGAGGTCGGTCGGCGGATACGCACGGCGTATCCGGAGCCGGCGAACTTGGGCGAAGCGCGCTACCTGCCGATGTTGCACGCGGTGGTGCCGACCCACCCGACCTCGCTCAGGATCAATCTGACGCTGTTGTGGAAGCAGGGGTGGCCGCTGACCAGACGGACGCATCAGATAGCCGACCTCAAGGTGGCCGAATTGCTCGGCAAGCAGGGAACCAAGTTGGTTGCGATCGATAACGTCCATGCGATCCTCACAGCCAGCGGCCGGGCGAGGCGCGATGCGCTGGATTCCTTCCGCTTCCTCATGAGCGAGGGTAACGTTCACATGGTAGTCGCGGGCCTCGACGTCGCTGCCGATATCTTCAGCGACGACGTGGAGCTGGCTTATCGCTCGATTATCTTGCGCATGCCTCCCTGGCTTCCGGGCGAGCCTTCGCAACAACTGATACGGGCTCTGGCCCACCGCATGGGCTTGATTGATCCGGACCGCTTCGCAGAACCGGAAATCGCCGAGTTCATCTGGCGCAACAGCCACGGGGTGACCGGCAATTTCAAGCGACTACTGCACCGGAGCTACCGAGTTGCCAAAGATACGTACGGCAGGCAACGGGTTGAATTTTCCGATATTTACGAGGCGGCCAAGTTCTTTCCATCCTACATCGACCGGTGACGGGAAGGGAGCATAAGCAGGAATCGGAACCGCTGGCACTTCGCGTGCGCCCGCAGGCTGATGAATGCTTCGATTCGTGGATAGAGCGGATGGCGCTTGCGCATGACACCACGCGGGGCGTATTGTTTCAGCATCTCGGCATCGATGCGAGCCTTGCCAGCCTGGACCTTGCCCGGGGCACAAGCGGTGTCGCGCTTGAACATCAATTCGCCGTGGATCAAATGGTCGGCCAGCTTGCCTGGGCGGTGCAGGTTGAGCCGGAACAGATCGAAAGTACCTTTCTCGATATCGACGGAGCAGTGCTGCTTCCGCGCCGCTTGCGCCAGTATGGCTGTGCCCGCTGCTGGCAGGAAGCAATTCGCGACGGACGCCCAAGGATCATCCGCAAGGAATGGATCTTGCGGATGAGCTGGCGTTGCCGACTGCACGACCTGCCGCTCAGCAAGTTGCCGGTGCCTGATGGTGCGCCTGACGATCAGTATCTCCTGACCTGGCTGAGCGGAGCGCTCGTAGGTGCGGAGAGTTTGCGGTGGGGGCTCGACTATAGGGGGGCGATGATCGAACGAAACGAAGTTTGCCTCGACATGCTGATCCGGCACAGTCGGCGGCGGCTGAAGGGCCGCAAGCAAGACTATCTTGATCGCTTCCGGGCAAACGCCTTTCACTTTGCTCGCGACCGCATCGCCATGCTGGCCCTGGCGCATAGTCACGCCGGCCGGGGTGTGTGGGGATTTGAGCGGCTGCTCGCGCTTGGCTTGGCCGAGCGTCCGGGGCGGAATTTGGAGTCGCTGAAGGCACCCAAGCCGACGAAGCGCCTGACGGCGTGTTGGCGGGTCGGGCAGGGGAGGGCACCGCACCGGGCCTTCGAGGCCGAATTGCTCGATGTGCTGTTGGCCTATGCCCATCTGCGCGAGCGACGCGACGGGGAAACCTTGGCGCGGGCCCGTTTCGGCCATTTCCGCACATTTGGCTCACAGGATGCTTCAGCCGTGGCGATGTAGGGGCCTATATCTACGAAATGCACCCTGAGAAGCCCGTAGAGCGTGCTGTCGGGGGTTTGGCACCTTCGGCCTATTTCGAGTCTGTTTTCACGCTCTGGAGCCTGTTTCTGGGCGTTTCGGTTTTAACAAAAAATATCAGTCATTTATGACCATAACAGGGGGCTTGGTTGATCCAAGGCCCCCAAAGCGTCTGTCGAGCGCCTCCATTTCGGCATCAAATGCGGCCAGCACCGAATCGAGGGTGGGGGAGGGTGGCGGCGGCAGGCGAGGACGACCGCGCTCGGGTGGGACCAACCCCAGCGCCAAAGCGACATCGGGCGTGACGTAGCTGCGCCAAGTGCTGCGCCCCGAAGTTTCGACAAGTAGGCCAAGGCGAGCGGCGCGGGTCAGCAGTTTTCCAGCGCCCGAGATGCTGAGGCCCAGTTCTGGTGCAAGACTACGCGGCGCGAGATACGGTCGGGCGAGCGCGATGCGCCCGAGCTCGGCAAGCATGCCAGGGCGGCGTTCGCCGCAAATGGCGGCGGCGCCATGCCGGGATACTTGTTCGAGCCGTTCGAGCCGGGTGAGGCCGTCGGACGCCAGGCGGCTGAGCTGCTTGAGCAGGCGCTTCAGCAGCGCGGGCCGGGGATCGAGCGCGAAACGTTGGCCGGCGTCACCTGCGACGAGGCAGGGCAGGGGGGCCTTGGTAATCCCGATGCGGCGCAGGATCACCGGGAACGCGAGCCAGGGAGCGGCCGAGCGGTCGACTCGCGCCCAGGCATCGAGTAGAGTGAGTGCGCGCACGAGAGCAGGGGCTTCGCCCCAGCTTTCAGGCGGATCAAAGGTAAACGGCAAGTCCTCGCGCCAGTGCGGCCCTTCGGCCTCAGTGAGACGGACAAGCCAGGGCTGGTACGCTTCGAAGGGTTCACCCATGGTTTGGGGCGGCTCGCGCCCGGCGAGCCGCAGGCCGCAATTGTGGGCAATAATATCGATTTCCTCGAGCGGTACTTGGCAGAGCCGGAGCGCGGTTGCATATCCGGTCCAGCTTGCGCGAAGGCGCCATGCGCTGCCAAAGGAACTGGCGCAAATCCGGGCATCGAGGCGGGCGATAGCCGCGCTCGCTTCAGCGAGGGCACCTGCGAGATCGGGCGTCCAGGCGAGGGCAGAGAAGGGCAGGGGCGTGCGCATTATAGCCTGATTGTAGACTGAATGTGGTCTTTCAGTCCATAGGCTGTCATACCTAGTGTTGATAATGGATCGTTATCACGCCTCTATACATTATAGAAACGCCCGGCTATCCTCACGCCCATGGCGAAAAAGCGTCCTTCCACCTCAATTGTTCCGTTGAGCTGCGAGCCTGTCGATCTCATCGCTGACGTGCGTGCGCTGGTCGGCGGTGGTGAGGCCATCGACGCCGCGCTGCTCGACGCCGCCATGCGGGGTTGGTCGCGCAACACAAGGCGGGCGTTTCGCTCTGACCTGACCTTGTGGGATGGGTGGTGCCGCAAGCACGGCGTGTCCGCGTGTGAAGCCTCGCCGGCGGATGTGGCGGCCTGGATCCGCGCGCTCGCCGGGATCGACACCCCTGACATGACGCCGCGCGCAGCGGCGACGATCGAGCGCTACCTCGTTCATGTCGGATGGGCTTACCGGATGGCGGGTCTTCCCGACCCGACTGCCGATCCCTTGGTGAAGTTCGAGCGCAAGGCGGCGCGCAAGCACCTGGGCGTGCGCCAGCGTCAGGCGCGGGCCATCCGGTTCAAGGGCGACATCGCCGATCTCGACAGCCCTGCGTGCGGTGTCTGCCTTGCCCACCTCATCAAGGCCTGTCGGCGTGACGCACTGGGCCTGCGTGACGCAGCGCTGCTGCGCATTGCCTACGATACCGGCGCACGCCGATCAGAGCTGGTGGCGATCGACGTGGCGCATGTCGAGGGGCCCGATGCCGAAGGTGCGGGGATTCTGAACATCCCCTCGAGCAAGACCGACCAGGCAGGGGAGGGCGGTGAGGCCTATCTTGCACCCGCGACCATGGTGGCCATCGCCCGCTGGCGCGAGGTGGGCGGCATCGACAAGGGCCCACTGCTGCGCCGGGTGGTGACGCACTTCGATGGCTCGATCGACAGGATCGGCGCGGCGCGGCTGCACCCCAATAGCATTGGCCTGATCTACAAGCGTCTCGTTCGCCGCGCTTGGGAAAAGCGCCTGCTTGGCGAGATGAGTGAGGCTGAGCTTGATCGTTGGCTGAAAGCGGTGTCCTCGCACTCGATTCGGGTCGGGGTGGCGCAGGATAACTTTGCGGCAGGAGAAGGGCTACCCGCGATCATGCAGGCCTACCGCTGGCGCGACGCCCGCACGGTCATGCGCTACGGGGCGAAACTGGCCATGAAGAGCGGTGCCTCCGCGCGATTGGCCAAGCGGTTCAGCGAGCAGGGGTAAGCAGCGGCACGTTTCCGGGGCGCATCTTCACCGCAGTCTATTTTGGCACGTCGGCTGCGAAGGATTGCTCTCTACTGCGCTCTTCTTTGGCGTCCGACAGGATCGGCCTGCCCGCCGACGAAGCGCGGCTTGTCGCCTATATTGACTATTGCGAGGCGCGGCGGCTCAAGCCGGCGACCGTGTCCCGGCGCCTGTCCTCGCTGGCGGTGGCCCATCACCTTCTCGACGTTCCATGCCCCGTCAAAACCGACAAGATCCACGATACGCTACGTGGGCTGCGGCGCCGGGCCGGAGTCCGGCAGCGCCAGGCCGGCCCGTTGCGGCTCGGCGAAGGGA
>CALMYW010000203.1 GCA_937873665.1 uncultured Sphingorhabdus sp. | reverse complement strand
CTGCTGTTCGGGGACGAGTACGCGTATGTCCAGGCGATCGGGGAGTGGCTCACTGCGCGGTGACGCTCGCCGAGGTGCCTATGCGGGAGGCGCTGCAGTCCACGGACCGGCTGGCGATCTGCACGTTCACGCTGCGTAACCGGACCCGTCTGTGCGCGCTGCGGGTGTACAAGGACGTGCTGATGTTGCAGACGTTGTTGTGGCCGGATGAGATCCGCCCGGCGATCCTGGGGGGCTTGGACAGGGAGGCGAAGGTCCGGCCGCAGGAGGTCAAGATGGCGGCCTCGTTGATCGAGACGATGGCGGCGGATTTCGAGCCAGAGAAGTACGAGGACGACTACCAGCTGCAGCTCAAGGAGCTCATCGAGGCCAAGGCCGCCGGGGGAGAGGCGTTCACGGTCGAGGAGCGTGAGGAAGCCTCCGGCGACGACGGTGATGACGAGGTCGCCGACCTGTTGGCCGCCCTGCGGGCGAGTGTGAAGGATCGCGGCGGCGACGCGGACGACAGCGACGACGACGACGAGGACTCCGGCTCCGCGAAGAGGTCGTCGGCCAAGAAGAGCAGCTCGAGCTCGGCGAAGAAGGCCCCGGCCAAGAAGGCGGGGGCGAAGAAGGCTCCTGCCAAGAAGGCAGCCGCAAAGAAGGAGCCGGCCAAGTAGTCGGCCTGATGCCGGACCCGCAGTTCGCGGCCGAGGCTGCTGACCGTGAATAGCGTAGTTGCTGAGCTAAGCGCAAACCGGAGAGGCCACCTCCCAACGTCAGGGCGGGTACACTGCGCGTTATGACGGAGTCTGAACCGGGCCCTAGGTCTCTTCCGGAAGAGGTCCTGATGCTGCCGACAGGCGAGCTTTCGACTGGGCTGGCGGCTGCGGCGGCTCTACTGATGGCGCGGGCAGAGGCGATGGGCTTGGTTCGAGTTCATGATTCCGATCGCTTCGATACTGAATTGCTTCATCAGGTGCTAGAGGCAATGAGTCGTTCTGGAATAGGCCGGAGCGTACTGGACTCGGACGACTTGAAGAGAATTCCTCGCGACTACTTCGAGATACTCAATCAATCGTTGGAGGCGTCTCCGTACCCGGAGGGGGAGTGGGGATCGGTCTTGGATGTGATCGATGTGTCGACAGTGGCTGAGTTGGTTGGAATTGAGCACGAGTCAATCCAAGAATTCGCTTCAGGTAACCGCACTACGCCGGACGCAGTGGCGCTCAGGCTTCACTTTCTTGCGCTCATCCTTGCTGATTTGTTGGGCAGCTATAACCGATATGGAATTCGTCGCTGGTTTGAGCGGCCTCGCAAAGCGCTCGGCGGTGTTTCTCCAAGGCAAATACTAGACAATGGAGAATGGAGCCCAGAAGACGCCGGGGCACGTCGGGTTGCGCTATTGGCGCGCAGCCTCAGGTCATTAGGGGCGGCGTGATAGTTTTCCGAACCTACGATGCTCGTTTTCCGTTCTTGTGGGAGACCGACGATCAGCCCGCTGCTCGGTGGCACGATGAGGGGGAAGGGCCGGTTCACTACTTCGCGGATACTCCTTCCGGTGCATGGGCAGAGTTCATTCGTCATGAGGAAATAACGGACGCAGATGATCTCGCCGGTGTGCACCGCGCGATGTGCGCAGTCGAAATCGACCCGATAGAGTGCGTTCCAGTGGGACATCTACCTCTGACGACACTGATTGGGGGAGAGGCCACTTACGCTGAATGTCAGATTGCGGCATCGGAGATCCGGAATGCTGGACACCGCGGATTGCGTGCGCCGTCCGCTGCTTTGAAGGCGGGGGAAGCTCGCGGAATGTGCGTCGACCAGGGAATTCAAGACGGACCTGATCGAAGCGGCATCGTTTTCGTGCTGTTTGGGCGTCGCCCAGATCTAATGGGCTGGCAGGTGACAACTCAGTCACGTCCGCCGATGCAAGTGCTTCAGCAAACTAGGCCCATCTAAGGGCGTGGCGGATGAACGTTCTTGGCGTGGGGCGACCGGTTAAGACGGTCACCCGGGTTCCTAGCTACTGGGCGGGCTAACCGGTTAACAGAAGGGATCGACACAGTCCCTGGCGACGATCGTAGCCTCGGTGGACAAGGGTGGAGAATTCGAGCGCCTCCCGCACGGGCAAGTCGGTCGGCGTTACGTTTTCGCGAGGTAGCTATCAGGAGATCCCGGCCAACCACTTGCCGCACTTCGCGCTGGTGGAGGAGCCGACCTTGCTCACTATGACTCGCGCCCAGGTGGTGTCGGCGCTGGCTTACCTGGGCGCCGAGCGCTGGGTTGCATAGACAACTACGACGCGGCCCCGCTTGCCGCTCGGCCCCGCGGTCACCATGGTGGCGGAACCGGCTGAAGTAAACCGACAACGGCATCGTTATGCCTTTCGCGATCGCGGTTCAGACGTGAGCGCTGAAGAGTTTGTCCATTGTGACCCCGGCGTGCGGCGGACGGTCGGCGAGCAACTGGACGGCACGCGCCAGCTCGCGA
>CALMYW010000202.1 GCA_937873665.1 uncultured Sphingorhabdus sp. | reverse complement strand
AAACACTCCTTAAATCACAACATCAAATCTGTGCCATTGGTGCTGACGGGGAACAAGTTCATGGGGATCATCAATCTGATTGGCCATTCAACACCTAATTACCAAGTCTTCCGGTCGCGATATAAAGCTTCGGAAGTTGCGGCGCTATCCTCTGGCGAAGATTATTATGTCGAAATGCGCTGACAATGCGGCCATAATCGGCTTCAATCTGTCTGGTCGAAAGCCGTCGTTCGTTCACCGACGACCTATGTATGCCAACTCTCGGGTAGCGCCTAGGTGGGCGTTCGGGCCTTTGCAGACACCACCATTCGCTTGGGCGAGGATTAAAAACAACTCGCATGGCTAAACTGCCAATAGGCGACAGTTTAGCCATGTGATCGATTCTAGGGAGCCTCCGACGCCGCACCAAACACCCGGCGCTGGAGGAATGAAATGTCTGCGGTTTCAAGCGATGCCGGTTGCGACTCAGAAGAGATCGAGCGTTTCGACGTTATAATCGTCGGCGCGGGGATCTCGGGCATCGGCAGCGCAACCTTGCTGCGCAAGCACTGCCCGGACTTGAGCTTTGTTGTCCTCGACGCGATGGAATCGTTCGGCGGCACCTGGCTGATGCACAAGTATCCCGGCACCCGTTCGGACAGCGATCTGTTCACTTTCGGCTATGGCTTCAAGCCGTGGAAGGGTGATCCCATCGCTTCGCGCCAGCAGATTCTGGACTATCTGGGCGGGGCTATCGAGGATGCCAATCTTGGGCCGCACATCCGTTATGGCCACAAGGTCCAATCCGCCGAATGGTCGAGTGAAGCGGCAAGCTGGACACTGGCAGTCGAGCGCAGTGATATAGAAGGCTTGGTCCATCTGCAGGGGCGCTTCCTGTGGATGTGTCAGGGCTACTACCGCCATTCACACGGCTACACGCCGGACTGGTCAGGTCTCGCCCAGTTCCAGGGGCAGGTTGTCCACCCGCAGCACTGGCCAGACGATCTCGATCTCAGCGGCAAGCAGGTGACGGTGATCGGCTCGGGTGCCACGGCCGCCACCTTGATCCCGGCGCTGGCTGATAGCTGCGCGCATGTCACCATGTTGCAGCGCACGCCGACCTACTTCGCGGCTGGTCGCAATGCCGACAGCCTGGCGGACGAACTGCGCAAGCTGTATGTCGATGACGCCTGGATCCATGAAATCATGCGCCGCAAGGTGGTGCGCGACCGCGCCGATCTGCTGGAGCGCGCGCAGGCAGCGCCCGACAAGCTGAAGAAACTGCTGATCGACGGGGTCAAGGCCTGCCTGCCCGAAGGCTTTGATGTCGATCGCCACTTTACCCCGCCCTACAAGCCCATGCAGCAGCGCGTGGCCTTTGTGCCTGATGGCGACCTGTTCAAGGCCGTCGCTTCGGGCAAGGCATCGGTCGTGACGGACCAGATCGCAGCCTTTGACGAAACCGGGATCCAGCTTGGTTCAGGCAGCCGCATCGACTGCGACGTGGTGATCACCGCGACCGGCTTTGAGATGTCCGTGATGGGCGAGATCCCCTTCCGGGTTGACGGACGCCATATCGATTTTGCGCAGACTGTGACCTATCGCGGGACGATGTTCACCGGCGTGCCGAACATGGCCTGGATTTATGGCTATGGGCACTATAGCTGGACCTTGCGCGCGGACCTGATCGGCGAGTTCGTCTGCCGCCTGCTGCGCCATCTGGAGGCGCGCGGCGCGAAGAGCGTAGCGCCGACCTTGCGCCCGGATGATCACGACATGCCGCTGCGGCCGTGGGTCGACACCGAATACCTCAATCCCGGCTACCTCTTGCGCAGCCTGGACCGCTTGCCACGCAGCGGTGACAAGCCGGAGTGGCAGCACAGCCAGGATTATCTCTACGAGAGCAAGGCCATCCCGGCCATCGATCTCGACGATCCGATCTTTTCCTACAGCTATTGACCGGGCCGGACCCGCAAAGACCGAGGAGCGTGCAGATGAAGAACATGAAAGGCGGCGTAGCCGTAGTAACCGGCGGCGGTTCTGGCCTCGGCAAAGCTATTGCACTGGAGGCGGCACGCCGGGGAATGCGGGTGGTGATTGCCGACGTGCAGGCGGAAGCCATGGATTCCGCAGTCGAAGATCTAAGGGCTAGGGGCGCGGATGCAATCGGTGTGCTGACCGACGTGACCAGCGCTGCATCGGTTGAGGCGCTTGCCGAGACTGCCGAACGGCAGTTCGGTCCCGCCAACCTGGTATTCAACAATGCCGGTGTCGCGTCAGGTGGGCCAATCTGGGAAAGCACCGAAAAGGATTGGAAGTGGGTCTTCGCCGTCAACGTCGATGGGGTGGCCAACGGTGTGCGGAGCTTCACCCCGCGGATGCTTGCTGCCGCCGCTGCCGACCCGGCCTATCAAGGCTGCATTGTGAATACCGCCTCGATGGCCGGACTGGTTACGGCACCCGGCATGGGCATTTACAGCGTTTCCAAACACGCCGTGATCGCGATTTCGGAATGCCTTTACCACGATCTCGATCTGGCCGGAGATCAGGTCAAGACAGCTGTGCTGTGTCCCTCATACGTGACCACCAACATCAGCCAATGCTATCGCACCCGGCCCGCCGATCTTGCCAATGAAAGCGGCCCGACAAAGTCCCAGCTGGCGACCCAGGCCATTTCCGCGAAGGATCTCGCCAATGGGTCGTTGACCGCAGAAGAAGTGGCCAGCATCACTTTCCAGGCAATCGAAGTGGGGCAGTTCTACATCTATCCCAGCCCGGAACTGCTCCCGATCGTCAAGAACCGCCTGGATAACATCGCGGCGGGATCCAATCCCGATATTCCCTACGAGGACATTCCGATGTTCAAGGAGCGGCGCGATCGGCTAAAGGAAGCGCTGGCCAGTTGAATGCTGGCCCTCGCAGGCGGATCAAGGATATCGGCAGTTGCAAAAAGACAGGGCCCAGCACGATCCAGGAATATTAAGCCCGGAGCTCGATGCTGCGCTGCGCCAGCATGCCCGCCGCCGACTGCTTGGCAGGGGTGAGCAGCTTTATGCGTTCGGGTCCGTGCCCGATGCGCTGTTCTGCGTTGAAGAGGGAGTACTGCGCCTCAGCGTGACCAGCCCCGAGGGCCGGGAATCCGTTCTCAGCATGGTGACTCAAAACCAGTGGTTCGGCGAAGCCTCCCTGTTTTCGGGAGAGCCGCGCGGAAATGACGCCATGGCGATTGTTGCCAGCGCTGTGCTGATCGTCCCGGCTGCAGCAGTCCACCAGCTTGTCGACCACCGGCCGGATTTCTTGCTGCAATTCCTGGCCATGATGGGGAGGCGGTATCGCATGATACTCAGCCGGATGGACGATACCGTGCTGCGCCCCTTGCCCGCCCGCCTGGCGCGGGAAGTGCTGCAGGCGCATGGGCGGGAGCTTGCAGCGGCAGGACCACATCACCCGGTCACGCTCCGCTTCTCGCAAGAGGAAATGAGCCAGATGCTCGGCGCATCGCGGCAAAGCATCAACCGCCTGCTCAAGCAATGGGAGCGAGGCGGCGCCATAGAAGTTGCTTACCGCAGCCTGACAGTCCTCGATCCTGAAGCGCTGCGGTTGCTCACGGAACGTGACGAAGGATAAAGCGCTATGGTCCTGCTCCAAACTACCGGAGTACCAAGATGAAACTGCGCCTGCGCCAGATTGCACTCGCCGTAACTGACCTTGAAGTTGCAACATTGCAGGCCAGCCAGATTCTTGGCCTGGGCTCAGCCTATCAAGACCCGGCAATCGTGCGTTACGGGCTGCGCAATGCGGTCTATGCGATCGACAACACCTTTCTGGAATTCGTATCGCCGATCACCGAAAACACCACCGTCGGGCGCTTGCTGGCCAAGCAAGGCGGTGACTGCGGCTATATGGTCATTCTTCAAACCGACGGGGCAGACGAAGCGCGCGCGCGAATTGATGCTGCGGGTGTGCGCGTGGCGGATCAGTTGGACCGCAATGGCGCGGGCTTCATGCACCTGCATCCCAAGGATGTTGGCGGAACCCTGCTGTCCATCGATTACATGCCGCGCTGGCCCGACTGGGAATGGGGCGGCCCCGACTGGCAAAAGTCCGCTACCCATGACGAGGCCATTACCGGGATTGAAATGAGCGCGCTCGACCCGCAGGGCATGGCGGGGCGCTGGGGGGAAATTCTCGGTCGCCCGATGGAACATTGCGATCATGCAAGCCGCATCGGCCTGGATGAAGGCGAGCTGCGGTTTGCGGCCCCAGCAGGCAACGGCAGTGAAGGATTCCAAGCCTTCGACCTGCACTCCGCCCGCGCCGCGCAGCTGCGCGAAAACGCTGTTCGGCACGGCTGCCTGACCAGTGAGGGGAATATCGCACTGTTCGGCGTGACTATTCGGCTGGTTTGATAGCCTGCATCAAAGCGCCTGATACACGAGAGGATAACCAGTGACCTATTCGCAGATTTGTTATGATGTGATCCGCGCGGTCGCCACCATCACGCTGAACCGGCCAGAGCGCCTGAACGCCTGGACCCCGACCATGGCGGCAGAATTCCGCCAGGCCATGGAGCAGGCGAACAACGATCCGCAGGTGCGTGCGATTATCGTGACCGGCGCGGGCAAGGGGTTCTGCTCGGGCGTCGACATGAACGCGCTGGATGGAATGACCTCGAGCGGCAAGACCCCAAGCAAATCGTTCACCCCGCTTGACCCGGCGGCCCGCGAAGATTTCCAGCATCCGATGACCTGGCTGCCGTCGGTCGGCAAGCCGATTATTGCCGCGGTCAACGGTGCGGCGGCCGGGCTGGGGCTTGCGCTTCTGCTGTTCTGCGATTTGCGGTTTGCCTCCAGCAACGCGGCATTTGTGACATCATTCTCGCGGCGCGGCCTGATCGCGGAACATGGCACCAGCTGGATGCTGACGCGATTGGTGGGACATAGCCGTGCACTGGACCTGATGTTCTCCTCGCGTCGAGTAGATGGCGACGAGGCATACCGCATCGGCCTGGCAGACCGGGTCTGCGCCCCCGAACGGCTGCTGGACGAGGCACGCGAATATGCCGAGAACCTGGCGGCGAATGTCTCTCCGCGCTCGACCCGCATCATGAAGCGCCAGCTGTGGGACGCCCTGTTCGTCGATCTCGCAACCTCGATGCAGGAAGCCGATGAGGAAATGCGGGAAAGCCTGAAAAGCGCAGATTTCAAGGAGGGCGTTGCGCACTTCCTTGAGAAGCGCCCGGCAAAGTTCGTAGGTGGCTAAAGTTTATTTTGGGGTTTTGTGATCGACATCGGTATCTAGAATGCCTTCGAGGTCTAAATGTCCCATGACACTTCTCCTGTGGCCGGAATGGCCACGGGGAGTTTGCCTCAACTATGCATGAAAATGTCCGCTATCCCAATTTGCGGTCCTGAAAGGAGACTTTCCGGATCGTCCAACAAAACTGCCTCCTTAGTACCCCGCATTCGTAATACATCCTTTGAAATGACGTGTAACGAAAACGAGCGTTTTCAATACAAGCATCTGAATTGTAACGCAATTTAGCTTGACGAATTTCAATGCAGCACATAACATTCAAGCTACGATTTCGATACAGGAGTGATCGTGTCACGCGTTTTTGCATATTGCCGCGTTAGTACTGCTGATCAATCACTCGACACCCAAATCCATGAAATCGAAGCAGCTGGCTTCAATATCGAGCCAAGGCGGGTTATTGCTGAAACCGCATCCGGTTCCACCTCTGCTATGGAGCGTAAGGGCTTTAGGCGGCTAGTCGATAAGCTTGATTGGGATGATGTCTTAATTGTCACCAAACTTGATCGATTAGGTAGGAATGCAATGGACGTGCGCGCAACGGTGGAGCAGCTAGCCAGAATGCAGGTCCGAGTTCACTGCCTAGCTTTAGGTGGCGTTGATCTGGCTAGCGCCGCAGGCAAAATGACAATGGCGGTGATCTCAGCAGTTGCCGAGTTTGAACGAGATTTACTCATCGAACGAACACAAGCCGGACTGAAGCGTGCCAAGGCTCAAGGCAAGAAACTCGGCCGTCCCCGTAGTCTGACTTCGGACCAACAGGAGAAAATCCGGTCGCGGCGAAAGGAGGGCGCTTCACTAGGTGTATTAGCCAAAGAGTTTGGCGTAAGCCGTTCGGCCATTCAACGCGTCTCTCGCTGTTAACATATGGACAGCTTGTTGTAGCAACGTCGGCTTTATTCGACGATCCGGACCGTCTGCTTTTCATTCGAACCTTAGGCTTTCCGGACGTCCGTTCACGACCATATTTTATCGTTGTGATGACAGAGATCCTAATTCCGTTTCAGTTCACTCACTTGTAGGTGCCTAGCTAGCGGCCTCCGATATCAACTGAGCTAAAGTCCCCCGACATACGTATCGGAGAGCATGCGGGCCTTCAGCTATGAACAGACATCGCGCAGCCTGGGCAATGCCCCCGCGATCGAACAAGGCTTGTGGCGGCTGTCGAACTCCAGCTCCAGCAAGCCGTCCCATGCATCACGGCAGGCGCCGGTGGATCCGGGGACGCAAAAGATGAAACAATCACCCGCCTGCCCTGCAAATGCCCGCGATTGCATTGCGGCCACGCCAACTGTCTGCAGGCTTTTTTGCTGAAAGGCTATGGCAAAGCCGTCCATTTCGCGGCGGAGCAACGGCTTGACCGCTTCGGGCGTGTTATCGCGTGGCGAAAATCCGGTGCCGCCCGTGGTAAGGATGATTTCGATTTCCGGATTGGCAATCCAGCGCTGCAAGACCGCCTGAATGGCATCGACATCGTCCCGTACGATCGCACGGTCGCGCAGATTGTGTCCGGCCCCCGTCAGCCGCTCAACAAGCAAAGCACCAGACGTATCGGTCTCTTCATTGCGCGTATCGGAAATCGTCAGCACCGCGACACCGAGCGGGTAAAAGGTTAGGCTCTCATTTATCCCGGCCATAATCATCCCCCTATCGAAGCAAGATGCGGTGTCGCACCGCTATTGCCCTGGTGCAATAGATGCGCGGGCGCTTTGGTCATAACCAGCCGTTGCAGTCGCTCGATCAGCTCCTTTGCTTGACCGTCTCGTTGTAGCAGGGGGCGTAGATCAA
The DNA here is from genome assembly GCA_937873665.1 of uncultured Sphingorhabdus sp. The sequence continues at coordinate 83,392 of CALMYW010000202.1, read as the reverse complement.
TGCCCGCGTCGCCGAACAGGCAAAGATGCAGCTTACCTGTCGCAGAAACGCGCAATCGGTTACAGCTGGCGCAAAAATCCTTTGAATAAGGCGCAATGATACCAATCCGTCCAGAGCCTTGCGGACTAGCATATTCAATCGCTGGGCCCGCCCCTTCAGATCGCATCTGCTTTTGCCAGCCAAGCGACTCGAGCCGAGCAGTGACAAATGTACCTGGCAGATGATGTGCCGTGAAAAAGGCTGGATTGTCATTGGTCCGCATCACTTCGATGAAGCGCAGTGTCAGGTCTTGCTCGGAGACAAAAGCGATGAAGTCGTCGAGTTCATCATCGTTCAATCCACTCAACAAGACGGAATTGAGTTTCACGCTTGCGATCCCCGCCTGCTTGCAGGCTTCGATGCCGCGAAGAATTTCGGATAGCCTGTTATGGCCGGTAATCGAGCGGAACCGTTCGGGTTTCAATGAATCCATGCTGACATTGATCGCCCTAATTCCTGCATCCGCATAGCTTTGCGCACGTTCGACCAACCGATAGCCATTGGTCGTCACGGCAACTTGACGAATTCCGTCAATACCCGATACCGCCCGCGCGATTTCGAGAAATTCTTGGCGCAACGTCGGTTCGCCGCCGGTAAGCCGGACTTTCCAAAGTCCCAATTTGGCGAAGGCCGAAACAAGCCTTTGGATTTCATCGACCGCGAGATTTGTGGGTGTCCCCTTCGCCTTGCTATAGCCATCGGGAAGGCAATAGCTGCAGCGGAAATTGCAGACGTCAGTCAGCGACAGCCGCAGATATTCAAAACGGCGACCGTGGCTGTCCGCGAGCGTTTGCAAATCGGCAGTGCTAGACAATCTGTCCGTCACTGCACCAGCGGCCCGTCTGTGCTGCCCACATCTATACCCTCAATGTTCGCCTGTGACGCCAGTATGGAGAGATATTGGGTTACAGCGCGCCGCCAACTGGCCTCCTCCAGATATTGGGCGATCTTTTCTTGAACCAGATCGAAGGGCAATTGCTGGCCTTCGACACGCCGACCGGCGCGGATGACATGGACACCAAAGCGTGTCTTCACGGGCTCTGGATGCAGCATGCCCTCATCAAGCCCGAACAGCACATCTTCAAACTCTTCTACCGTTTGTCCTGGCCCGATCTGCCCCAAATTCCCGCCCTGTTCCTTGGAAGGACAGGCCGAATGCTTCAGCGCCAATTCCGCAAAAAGCCCGGGCTGTGCCTGAAGCGTACGTATCGTGGTGCGCGCATCACCGGTTGCAAGCCCATAGGCCAAGCTGTCGGTGGGAGAGGCGGCGAACAGAATATGTTCGGCCTCCACCAAAGTTGGTGACCTGAACCGATCGCTATGCTGGGTGTAAAAGCGCTGGGTGACCGTTTCATCGGCATGCGGGCATTGCACTTCCTGTTCTAGCAGCGCTTCTATCCGTGCATCTTCATCCGCCAGCTTGCGCCCTTCAGCGTCGACAAGGCCAACGCTCATGATTTCCAGCCTGTCGGCTTCATCAAGAAGCAATTGACGCAGGACAAGCGCTCGTGCAGCGGCCTCCCAGGCCTGATTGGGATCGGGTGCCGGATGGTTCTGAACTTCGGCCGCAATCAATGCAGCGTCAATCTCTCTGCCATTCACGGTGACGCAAGGGTGCTCGAGGACATCAGCCATGACGCAGCCCCAGTTTGCGCGAGCGCACGACCTGATAACCAGGACGCCAGACATAGCGCACAGGCGCTGAAAGCATGTGAACAAGGCGTGTGAAAGGGAACAACAACAGGATCGTCAGGCCGAGCACCAGATGCGTTTTGAAAATGATGTGTGCGTCAGCGACATAAGAAGACGCGTCGCCTTGAAAGGTGAATATCCCTTGCGCCCAGGTCATGAACTTGACCATTTCATGGCCATCGAGATGATTCATCGACACCGGAATGGTCCCCAGACCCAGCACCAGTTGCAGCCAGAGCAGCACCAGGATCATGATGTCGCTGAAACTGGAGGTGTTGCGGATACGCGGATCGAACAGGCGGCGATGTAGTAGCAATGTTGCTCCGGCAAAGGCTAAAATACCCGCCAAACCGCCCGCAACGATGGCCAATATCTGTTTCGAACTGTGCGGAATACCTAACGCGTCAAACAACGCGATCGGTGTCAGCAATCCACCGAGATGTCCAAAGAAAATCACGAGAACACCCGCGTGGAACAGCACCGAACCCCACATTAATTGCTTTCGCCGTAAAAGCTGGCTGGAGCCAGAGCGCCAACTATAAGGTTCACGATCATATCGAATGACCGAGCCCAGCGCGAGTACCGCAAGTGCGATATATGGGTATATGCCGAACAGCATGTGATTCAGGAATTCGGCCATGTCACAAGCTCCTTGACGTTTGGTTTGCGTGGAGAGGATCGAGGATACGGCTGACCATGGACTGCGCCTGCGGACATGCCGGGGCCGCATCGGGGGCCGAAGGGGCCATTGCGCCGAAGGTAATTTGTTCTTCTTCCCAAGCTGCGTCCAATGCCTCCAGATCGTCGGGGTCCTCAACCACGATCATCGCTTCGGGCGGAACGCTTTGGCCTCCGGAGAGATCGCGCAGAACCGCGAGCAAGCCCGCATAATCCGTACCGCGCGCGTCGAGCCGGTCTGCCAGCGTCGCAATGATCGCGCCTGGTTCGGAAAGCTCGGCCAGCGCCTCTTCTTTCGGCAAGGTCGAACAATATTCGAGGAACAGGGGCAGATAGTCTGGCAGCTCGTTGCTAGCCGGATCGAGACCCGCCGCGACATAACGGTCGCGCAGATCAACCATCGCTTGTCCCCGATCACGGCTTTCGCCATGAACATGCTCGAAAAGATGCAGGCTGTGCGTCCGCCCACGATCGAACAGTTCGACATAATGTTCCTGCAACGCAATCAGATCTCCGCCGGAGAGACGAAACAGAAGTGGTTCGAGCCGAAGCATCTGCTTTTCACTGACAACACGTTCAAGCAATAGCGCCCGCCGGATTTCCGGAACCGCAGCGCGCAAGTCTGTATCGGGATAGTGAAGCAGCGCCGAAAGCGCGCGTAAAGTGACCGTGCCCATCAGAATACCTCCGTAGGAGTTTGCAGTTTTTTACGCGCGAGGGCGCCAAACAGGTTAGTCTTGGTTTCTCCGCCTGAGCAGCCATTGCCGAAAGAGAAGCCGCAACTGCCGCGTTCGTCGTACATGTCCTCAGCATCTTCGCGGTGGCCGGTCGGGATGACGAAGCGGTCCTCATAATTGGCGATCGCCATGACATGATACATGTCTTCGATCTGCGCGCCCGTAAGGCCGACAGCCCGGGCGATGTTCTCGTCGACCACACCCTCGACCGTCTTTGAACGCATATAACCGCGCATTGCGAGCATCCGTTCCAGGCACAGCGCCACGGGCTCTGTGGCACCCGCCGTCAGCAGGTTGGCGAGATATTTAAGTGGTATCCGCAAGGAACGAATGTCTGGCATATTGTTGTTGGCCGAAATCTGCCCCGAATTCGCCGCAGCGCTGATCGGCGACAATGGCGGGACATACCAGACCATCGGCAGAGTCCGATATTCGGGGTGCAGCGGGAAGGCGACTTTCCATTCCATCGCCATCTTCCACACCGGCGAATGGCGCGCCGCTTCGAGCCAAGCTTCGGGCACGCCATCCTTGCGCGCCTGTTCGATAACCGCCGGATCGTTGGGGTCGAGGAAGATGTCGAGTTGGGCCTGATACAGGTCCTCAACATTTTCGGCAGAGGCTGCTTCCTCAATGCGGTCCGCATCATAGAGCATCACGCCCAGATAGCGGATGCGCCCGACGCAGGTTTCCGAACAAACTGTCGGTTGTCCCGCTTCAATGCGCGGATAGCAGAATATGCACTTTTCGGATTTGCCGGTCTTCCAGTTGTAATAGATCTTTTTGTAAGGGCAGCCCGAAACGCACATGCGCCAGCCGCGGCATTTGTCCTGATCAATCAGTACGATGCCATCTTCCTCGCGCTTGTAGATCGACCCCGACGGGCAAGCGGCAACGCAGGTGGGGTTGAGGCAGTGCTCGCACAGGCGCGGCAGATACATCATGAAGGTATTTTCGAACTGGCCGTAAATTTCCTTCTGCACGCCTTCGAAATTATAGTCTTCCGACCGCTTGGAAAATTCGCCGCCCAGGATTTCCTCCCAGTTCGGGCCCCAATTGATTTTTTCCATCCGCTCGCCTGTGATCAACGAACGGGGTCGCGCAGTTGGAAAGGCCTGACTTTCCTTCGCCTGCTGTAAGTGTGAATAGTCGAAAGTGAAGGGTTCGTAATAGTCGTCGATTTCAGGCAAATCGGGATTGGCGAAGATCTTCGACAATAGCCGCCATTTGCCACCCATGCGCGGCTTCAGCCGACCGCCTTTCACATCCCAGCCACCGTTCCAGCGCTTCTGGTTTTCCCAGTCCTTGGGGTATCCTATACCGGGCTTGGTCTCGACATTGTTGAACCACGCATATTCCATGCCGTCGCGGCTGGTCCAAACATTCTTGCAGGTGACCGAGCAGGTGTGGCAGCCGATGCATTTATCAAGGTTCAAGACCTTGCCGATTTGTGCGCGAACTTTCATTCTGCTGCCTCCAGATGGGTTGCCGGGCCTTCGAGCCAGTCGACCTTTGATAGCTTGCGGACGATGACGTATTCGTCGCGGTTGGAACCGACCGTCCCATAATAGTTGAAGCCGTAGCTCTGCTGGACATAGCCGCCGATCATGTGCGTTGGCTTGAGCACTGCGCGGGTCACACTGTTGTGGATGCCCCCGCGCTGGCCGGTCAGCGGCGAACCGGGGACGTTCACGATTTTTTCCTGCGCATGGTACATGAAGAGCGTTCCCTCTTTCATGCGCTGCGAAACGACCACGCGAGCAACGAGCGCACCATTAGAATTGAACGCCTCCACCCAGTCATTATCGACCAGCCCCGCCTTGGCGGCATCCGTCTCGCTCATCCAGACAATCGGCCCGCCGCGAGATAGTGTGAGCATCAGTTGGTTATCGGTATAGGTGGAGTGGATACCCCATTTCTGGTGCGGCGTGATGAAGTTCAGGATAACATGCGGCGCATCCTTCGCCTCGTCGAGCATCGGTTTGACGGCCTTAGTATCGATCGGAGGACGGTAGACGCAGAAACCTTCGCCGAAGGCGCGCATCCACTTATGATCCTGATAGAGCTGCTGTCGCCCGGTCAACGTGCGCCAAGGGATTAGCTCATGCACATTGGTGTAACCGGCATTGTAGCAGACATGCTCGCTTTCCAGACCCGACCATGTAGGCGAGGAGATAATCTTGCGCGGCTGCGCCTGTATGTCGCGGAAACGGATTTTCTCTTCTTCCTTGGGCAGCGCCAGATGCGTGTGATCGCGGCCGGTGTTTTTTGACAAGGCCGCCCAGGCCTTAACCGCAACCTCACCATTGGTTTCGGGTGCTAGGCTGAGGATCACTTCACAGGCGTCAATGGCACTGTCGATTTTTGCCATGCCCTGGGTCGCTCCCTCCTCGCCCACTTCGCCGTTCAGGCGGCGCAACAGGTCGACTTCAGGCTCGGTATTCCATGATATGCCCTTGCCGCCATTGCCGACCTTTTCCATCAACGGGCCTAGTGCGGTGAACCGCTTATAGAGGTTCGGATAATCACGGGTGACGACCGCAACATTCGCCATTGTCTTGCCTGGTAGCGGCAGCGTTTGGCCTTTGCCCCAATCCTCGACATCAAAGGCTTGTGCAATTTCACCCGGCGTGTCGTGCAGGATAGGCGTCAGCACGACATCCTCTTCTACACCCAAAACTTCGGGCGCAATTTCGGAGAATTTCTTGGCAATCGCTTTGTAGATTTCCCAGTCGGACTTTGATTCCCAAACCGGATCGACTGCTGCTGATAAAGGGTGGATGAACGGGTGCATGTCCGAGGTGTTGAGATCGTCCTTCTCATACCAGCTGGCGGTCGGCAGCACGATGTCCGAATACACGCAAGTCGTCGACATGCGGAAATCCAACGTTACCAGCAGATCGAGTTTCCCCTGTGGCGCATCATCATGCCAGACGACATCCTGCGGCTTTTGCGCACCGGTTTCGCCCAGATCCTTGCCCTGCACACCGTGCTGCGTGCCCAACAGGTGCTTGAGGAAATATTCATGCCCCTTGCCTGATGAACCGAGCAGGTTGGAACGCCAGACAAACATGTTGCGCGGCCAGTTGGCTGGATCGTCTGGATCGCGACACGACATTTCAAGCTCGCCAGTCTGCAATGCGGAGGCGACATAGTCTTTCGCTTCCATACCGGCCACCTTGGCAGCCTTTGCCACTTCGAGCGGATTGGTTTTCAGTTGGGGCGCGCTGGGCAGCCAGCCCATGCGCTCGGCGCGGACATTGTAATCGATGAGCGAACCTGACCAATCGCCATCAGGCGCAGTCGGTGACAGGATTTCGTCAATGTCCAGTGTTTCATAGCGCCATTGGTCAGTGTGCGCGTAAAAGAAGCTGGTCGAGTTCATCTGGCGCGGCGGTCGAGCCCAATCGAGTGCGAAGGCCAAAGGTGCCCATCCGGTCTGCGGGCGCAGTTTCTCTTGCCCGACATAATGTGACCAGCCGCCACCCGATTGGCCAATGCACCCGCACATCACCAGCATGTTGATGATACCGCGATAGTTCATGTCCATATGATACCAGTGGTTCAGACCGGCGCCGAGGATGACCATCGATTTGCCCTTGGTCTTTTCCGCGTTGGTTGCAAATTCGCGGGCTACGGTGATGATCTGTTCAGCGGGGACCCCGGTAATTTTCTCGGCCCAAGCGGGAGTGTACGGGACATTGTCGCTATAATCGCTGCTGACATGCTCTCCACCCAGCCCGCGATCGAGACCGTAATTGGCGCAGAATAGATCAAAGACGGTAGCAACAAATGTCCTCCCTTCTTTGGTCTCGATCTGCCGGACGGGGACGCGACGGTTCAACACATCGGGATGGTCGGTGCCCTTGAAATGATCATGCTCGCGATTGCCGAAATAGGGGAAGGAAACGTCGACCACATCATCGCGATCCGCATCAAGGATGAAGGTAGTGCGCAGTTTTACATCACCGCCTGTGCCATCCTTTTCCTCAAGGTTCCATTTGCCCTCTTCACCCCAGTGGAACCCCGCCGAGCCCAACGGGGCTACCAGCTTGCCACTGGCATCATCGATGGCGACGGTTTTCCATTCGGGATTGTTCTTCTCGGCCAGATTGCCCTTCAGGTCGGACGCGCGCAGCAGCCGTTCGGGCACATAAGCGCCATTCTTTTCGACTAAGCGGACAAGCATCGGATAATCGGTGTAGCGGCGGCAATAGTCCTCGAAATATTCAACCTGCCGGTCGAGATGATATTCGCGCAGGATGACATGGCCGATCGCCATGGCGAGCGCCGCGTCGGTGCCCTGCTTTGGATTCAGCCAGAGATCTGCAAACTTGGTGGCCTCTGCATAATCCGGAGACACCACCGCGACCTTGGTGCCGCGATAGCGTGCTTCGGTCATGAAATGCGCATCGGGGGTGCGGGTCTGTGGGACGTTGGAGCCCCACATCATCAGGAAACCCGCATTGTACCAATCTGCACTTTCGGGGACGTCTGTTTGCTCGCCCCAGGTCATCGGGCTGGCGGGCGGAAGATCGCAATACCAGTCATAGAATGACATGCAGGTGCCGCCGAGCAGAGACAGATAGCGCGAACCCGCTGCATAGCTGACCATCGACATCGCCGGGATCGGTGAGAAGCCGATGATCCGGTCGGGGCCATATTTCTTCGCCGTATAAGCATTGGCGGCGGCGATGATCTCGGTCACCTCTTCCCAATGCGCGCGGACGAAACCGCCATGGCCGCGAATAGCGGTGTAGCTCTTCCGCTTCTTTTCATCCTCGACAATCGCGGTCCATGCCGCCACGGGGCTCATCGTCTGCCTGGCCTCGCGCCACAAGCGCACAAGGCGTGAACGGATCAGCGGGTATTTCAGCCGCTGGGCCGAATAGATATACCAGCTGTAGCTCGCCCCGCGCGGGCAGCCGCGTGGTTCATGGTTGGGCAGTTCAGGGCGTGTGCGCGGATAGTCGGTCTGCTGCGTTTCCCAGGTGATAATGCCGCCCTTGACGTAGATCTTCCACGAACAACTGCCGGTGCAATTCACGCCATGGGTCGATCGGACAATCTTGTCATGCTGCCACCGCTTGTGATAGCCATCCTCCCAATCACGCGCTTCGCTGGTGGTGACCCCATGGCCATCAGAAAATGTTGCACGCTTCCGGTTGAAGAAGGTCAGGCGGTCGAGAAGTTGGCTCATGGTCTTGGCCCTTTCAAGCGGTTGCAAGTTTGGCGCTGGGCGCGCGTTCGATGGAATGGAGAAGCCCGCCCGGTCTCGTGTAAACAAACCAGGTCAGGGCGGCGCAGCTGGCGTAGAAAATGAAAAAGCCAATCAGCGCCGCCATCGGCGTTCCGGTAGCCGCGATCGCGCTGCCAAAGCTTTTCGGGATGAAGAAGGCACCATAGGCTGCGATGGCCGAAGTGAAGCCGACAATAGCGGCCGATTCCTTCTCGGCTTGCCGCACCTGCTCCTGCTTGCTCAGTTCGGGCATCAGGCGCGGGATTTCGCTGCGCATGATGCTGGGGATCATCTGGAAAGTGGAGGCATTGCCCACGCCCGTGACGAAGAACATGAAGATGAACATGCCGAGAAAGCCCCACCAGTTTCCGGCTTGCAGGAAGTACATCACGCCGACGACACCGATCATCATGAAGACGAACACCCAGAAGGTAACTCGCCCACCGCCCCAGCGGTCTGATACCCAGCCGGTTGCAGCCCGGCTGATCGCGCCGACCAGCGGGCCGAGGAAGACAAACTTCAGCACGTCGACGTCAGGGAACTGGTGCTTGGCGAGCAAAGGCAGGCCAGCCGAGAAGCCGATGAATGAACCGAAGGTGCCGGTGTACAGCCAGCACATCAGCCAATTATGCTTGCGCTGGAAAATCACTGACTGCTCGGCGAAGCTCGCCTTGGCATCGGCAATGTCGTTCATCCCGAACCATGCCAGCAGCGACGACGCCATGATAAACGGCACCCAGATGAAACCCGCATTTTGCAGCCACAGCTCACCGCCTTCTTTGTTGGGCAGAGGGTCACCGCCCATCGCACCGAACACGCTGGCGGTAATCACCAAAGGCACGATGAACTGCATCACCGACACACCCAGATTGCCGAGACCTGCATTCAGGGCCATCGCATTGCCCTTCTGCGCCTTGGGGAAGAAGAAGCTGATGTTCGACATCGAAGAAGCGAAATTGCCACCGCCGAAACCGCAAAGAAGCGCTAGCACCAGGAAGATGATGTACGGCGTTTCCGGGTTCTGCACTGCATAACCGATTCCAAAAGCTGGAATCAGCAGCGAAGCCGTGCTCAGCGTCGTCCACAGCCGCCCGCCGAAGATCGGCACCATGAAGCTGTAGAATATCCGGAAGGTCGCCCCCGACAGCCCCGGAAGCGCCGCCAGCCAGAAAAGCTGGTCAGTCGTGTAGTCGAACCCGATCAGCGGCAACTTTGCGACAACCATCGACCAGACCATCCACACCGAAAAGGCGAGCAAGAGTGCCGGGATCGAGATGTAGAGGTTGCGCCGTGCGATACGTTCGCCTGTGGCTTCCCAGAAATTTGCATCTTCGGGTTTCCATTCCTCCAGTACGCGCGTTTCGCCTGCGGCATGTTTGGCCGGATCGTGCAGTTCGGCCATTTCGGGGAATTGCGGAAGGCTACGCGCATCAATACCGCTGGCTTTCTGTTCCATCTGACGGATCGCCATGTGCATCCAGCCGAGCGCCACAACCACCAGCGCGAAAAGCACCATGAAGCAGCTGGTCCAGATATTGGTGAGATCGCTGACGACACCAAAGACGATGGGAAGCACAAAGCCACCCAGGCCGCCGACCATGCCCACCATACCGCCAACGGAGCCGACATGATCGGGATAATAAACCGGGATATGTTTGTAGACCGCAGCCTTACCCAGCGACATGAAGAAACCGAGCACGAACACCGTGATCACGAACGGTACGAGCCCCATTGAGGTCGAAAAGGCGATGTCGCCCTTAATTCCATGAATGACATAATCGGTTGACGGATAGCTCAGCATGAACAGGCAGAGCATCGACACGCCAAAGGTGGCGTACATGATTTTGCGCGCGCCATATTTATCCGACAGCATTCCACCATAAGCGCGGAAAAGGCTGGCCGAGAGCGAGAAAATGGCGGCGAGCATGCCCGCAACCTTCACGTCAACATGATAGACCTCGCTCAGATATTTGGGCAACCACAACGCAAGCGCGACGAAGGCCCCGAAGACAAAAAAGTAATAGAGCGAGAAACGCCAGACCTGCTGATGCTTGAGAGGTTCCAACTGTTCGGCCAGCGACTTGGGCTTAACGCCGCTATGCTTGCGTGAAGCAAAGTCTGGATCGTCTTTTGCCAGAACGAAGAAAATGACCGCCATCACAGCCAATGCAGCGGCCCATATTTGCGCAACTGCCGTCCAGCCCATCGCAACCATTACGAACGGAGCAACAAATTTGGTCACCGCTGCACCCACATTGCCCATGCCGAAAAAGCCGAGCGCAGTGCCCTGTTTTTCCTGTGGGAACCATTTGGAGACATAGGCGACACCAACCGCGAACCCGCCACCTGCCAACCCAAGCCCCAAAGCGGCTACAAGCATTAGAATGTAGGTATCGGCATAAGACAGCAGGAAGGTCGAAACCGCAGAAGCAAGCATCGTCAGCGGGAACACCAGTCGCCCACCATATTGGTCGGTCCAGATTCCGAGAAATACACGGACAAGAGAACCTGTCAGGATCGGCGTTCCCACTAGCAGCCCGAATTGGGTGTCATTCAAGCCGAGCTCAGCCTTGATCTCGATCCCGATGATCGCAAAAATCGTCCAAACCGCAAAGCAGACTGTGAACGCTCCGGTGCTCAGCCACAGCGCCCCTTGCTGCTGTTTTGACGAAACCGTTGATGCAACCATGACCAGCCCCTTTTGCGGCGAGAGAAATCTGGTTCTGGTCTGCATTCTTATCCGCTGGGTTTGTTGATGTGGATCAACCTGCACCTGGCAAACCCGTCAAAATCACGCAGGCCTGATCATGGTCAAAAATCGAGGTGTCATTCGTCACTAGTGCGATTGATATTTATCAATCAGGCGTTTACATTCGACCGCATCGAAGTTGGGGAACAATTGTGCGCGCTGCTGAAAAACCGGAAATTGCTGCACTGCCTTTATTCGCCTCGATGGATCCCGAGCAACGTGAACAGATTTTTGCTGCTTCCTTCCTGCAGGTCTTCCCGCCAGCGCTGAAGCTGTTCGATACCGGGCAGAAACCCGATTTCCTGCACATATTGATCGATGGTATGGTCGAACTTTTTACCGGCAACGGCGATCGGACAACATCGATGGCAATCGTGCGACCGGTGCGCAGTTTCATTCTCGCCGCCGCTTATACCGACCAGCCGTATCTGATGTCGGCGCGCACTTTAACTGCATCGCGCATCCTGATGATCCCATCGCCATTAATCCGCGATGCCATCGACAACGACCGGTCGCTGATGCGCGGGGCAATGCAGGAACTCGCATTCGGTTTTCGTTACTTCGTTCGCGCACTCACCGACATGAAACTGCGCCAGTCGGTCGAGCGGCTGGGCAATTTCATCCTTCTCGAAAGTGGTGAGCGCGGTGGCGCTGTGCAGTTCGACCTGCCCGTGGAAAAGCGCATCCTCGCGTCACTACTGGGCATGACGCCCGAGAATCTATCACGCGCGTTTAGTGCGCTGGCCGCGCATGGCGTCGTCGTATCCGGCAACACCGTGCAGATCACGAATGCCGAACTGCTGGCTGCCTTTGCCCGTCCTGATCCGTTTCTTGACCGGCCCGGTTGAATCAGAGCTTCAGGTCGAGTGAGAACCAAAATTTTGTGGTGTCGGTGGCAAAATCGTCTGTATTGTAACGCGCGAATTTCAGTGTTGCGGTCAGATGTTTGTCGATCGGAACTGCCAGCATGGCTCCCAATTCACTGCCATAATTCAGCCCGCCCCGTGTTGAATTATAGTCATGATATTGTAGCCGCGCGCTAGCGCCCTTGATCGGACCTACAGCGGGAAGCTTCACCGCGACGTCGGCGTATAGATCGCGCAATCCATTTGCTGGCGTGCTCAAAAATTTGTCGGCCCAACCATTGAAAGCATGAAGCGTAGCCAGTGGCGTTTGCAGGGCACTCACACCATTGCCTTCCAACTGCTCCCAGCCGGCCTTGACGGTAACAGCGCCCAACGAAATGCCAGGTTCGACCAGCAAATAATCAAGCGAGAAGTTTCTCGGGTTCGAGCCAAGGTCACGCTGGTTGGCATATTCCGCCGCATAGAGCAGCTTAGCTTTGCCCGACAGCTTCTGTTCGCCAGCCAGCCTGACGCCTATCGTTTTCGAAGAGGAGAGCGGAGCATCTGGTAGGTCGAGGAAATAGCCATAGGTCGTCACTGTTCCAACTGGCTTCGCTTCAAAATTGGCGCGGACCATATGGATATTATTGTCGCGCCAGATTCCTTGCGGTGAGTCGGGTCCAAAGATGCGGTTGACGCGCCAGGCATAGCCATAGTCGAGCGCAACACCTTTCATCGGTTTGATCGTCACGCGGGCGGCATCAAGCGTCTGGTCATTCTGTCGCCAGCCCACCGACCCGATCCAACGCTGGTTGTCGAAATTGACCGCTTGACGACCGAGGACAGCTTCGACTTCCTTTACCGGTTTGTAACGAAGCCACGCCTGATTGAGCAGAACATCGGAAGGATCAGCAACAATCGGATAAGCGGTCAAGCCATTGACCGTATCGTTGTAATGCCGAGGTCCGACGCGGGCTATCGCATCCCCTTCGACAAGTGCGCTAAAACCGCTCCACTCGCGTGTTTTGAACCCCGCACGAACCCGCAAGGTCGATGCAGTCGCATTTTCCGGCAACCCATCCTGACCAATCAATTCGAGCCGATAACGTATGTCGGCATAAGGTGTAATCGCTTTTGGCTCTTCGGCTGTTTGCGCTACAGCAGGCAATGTGCAGGTCAACGCCGCAAGAACGGCAAGGCTCGGCTTGAGGATTTGCTTTTCCATGCCGCTCAATTAGCGCAGGGAGCGCTTACAATAATTGACATTAATCAATGTTATTGATGATTATCAATTTCACAAAGATGCAGAGGCACATGATGGATGATTTCACACTCGCACGGGTTATACATGTCGTCGCCGTTCTGATGTGGATTGGCGGCGTGGCATTTGTAACCACGGTAGTCTTGCCATCCATAAGGCGCACGCATCAATCTGCCGACCGCCTCTCTGCCTTCCATGGGCTCGAAAGCGGTTTTTCCTGGCAAGCACGGATATGGGTGCTTCTGGCTGGCGCGAGCGGATTCTGGATGACATGGCGCGCCGATTTGTGGAGTCGCTTTGCCGATCTGCATTTTTGGTGGATGTGGGCAATGTTGCTGGTGTGGCTGATATTCGCGGCGATGCTGTTCGTGCTCGAACCGCTGTTCCTGCACAAAAGGATGGCGGCCTCGCCACAGCCGCAACAGGATTTCCAGCGCATGGAGCGGATGCACCGCATCCTGCTGCTCGCTTCAATTCTTGCGACCATAGGCGCGGTGGGCGGGAGCCACGGCCTTTGGTGAAACCCGACATCCTGCTTGCTGCACCCCATCGGCTGCTGTTCCTGATTGGCGTCGTGCAGCTTGCCGCCATGATGCTTTGGTGGCTAACGGTGCTGTCAAGACTGCATTTGGGAATGGCCGCTCCTGCGGGCGGAGATATTCCGCAAGCGCTGTTGCATGCACCTATTCTGGTTTATCTGGCACTGCCGCCTCTGTTTTTCGGTTTCCTGCTGACGGTGTTCCCGCGCTGGATGGGTTATCCCGATATAGAGCGCGAATCCTTCGCGCCCGTCGCTGGCGGATATGGCCTCGCTACATTGCTGTCTTGGGGAGCATTGTTGTCTGGTAACGATAGGCTACTCGCTGCAGCCTTCGCGTCAGCGTCACTTGCATGTCTTTGGGGTTTCAGCGTGCTGCTCTCGATTGCGCTGCGCGAACGCCACGATGGAAAGGCACCCACTTGGCACGGTTGGTCAATCCTCGCCGCATTTGTTTTTGGTCTGATTGGACAAATTGCCCTGATGGCCTTCATTCTCAATCCGGCAGCCGCAACTCTATCTCTTGCCAACAGCCTAGGGCTTTGGGCCATGCTTTTGCCTGTTTTCGTGACGGTGTGTCACCGCATGATCCCATTCTTCGCGGGCAACGTCGTCGAAGGCTATGTCCGGTGGCGACCAAATTGGATCTTGGGGGCCTATTGGGGGCTGACAATGCTCATAATCGCAGGGCAGTTACTCGCCGTCAGTTTTCTTCAGACATTCGCGGCACTCCTGTTGAGTGCACTGACGCTATTGATGAGCTGGAAATGGTGGCCGCGCACTAAGGCTCCCGCCCTGTTCTGGGTGCTTATCATTGGCTTTGCTTGGGCGCCCATCGGATATGCGCTATGGGCAATTTCGAGCCTTGGCCTGCCGATTGGACGCGCACCCGAGCATGCGCTGACCATAGGCTTCGCAGGAAGTCTTCTGATCGCGATGATCACCCGCGTCACTCAGGGTCATTCGGGTCGACCTTTGGAACTGCCCCTCGCTGGCAAATTTGCCTTTGTCGGCATGCAAAGTGCGGCGGCTGCCCGTATAGCCACCGCCTTGTATGCCGAGGATGGCTTTTGGCTGGTCATTTCAGCAATTATCTTCCTGATCGCATTCCTCCCTTGGGCGGCCCGTAACGCTCGCATCTATCTCTCGCCCAGAAAAGACGGAAAGCCCGGATGACCCTTTCTATGACGCCCGACGACGTGCTCGCGCTGCTCAAGGAAGGTAATCGTCGCTTCCTTTCGGACGAGCCGATAACGGTCCAGGCCAGCCGCATGAGCCGCCTGCGCATGGCTGCCGCTCAGCATCCGATTGCCGCCTATCTCAGCTGCTCGGACTCGCGTGTTGCACCTGAGCTTCTGTTCGGCCGCGGTTTGGGCGAACTGTTCATCGTACGCAACGCCGGAAACAGCCTGTGTTCGACGGCAATCGGCAGCCTCGAATTTGCAGTCACCGCGCTGGGTGTGCCGCTGATCGTCGTGATGGGACATGAAAATTGCGGTGCAGTGCGGGCTGCAGTATCTGTGGTGAAGGAGCATTATGGCTTTTCAGCGAATATCAATAAGGTGCTTCAGCCGCTGTACCCTGCGATCATGGAAGTAGGAGAGGATTGCCAGCACGATCTGGTCAACACTGCTGCCCGCCATAATGTCCAACGCGTGGTGCGTGAATTGCAAGACGAAGCCTCCCCTGCACTGCGTCGCCCGCAGGAACTAGGAACATTGAAGGTTGTGGGCGCCTTTTACGAGTTGGGCAGTGGGGAGGTGGAGTGGCTAGGCCTCTAAGACAATTACAGTAAGGGTCTGTAAGTTTGATGTAATTTTCTTTCCCACTAACATCGTCTGAACCTGCCGGCACCATGCTGTTAGTCCTTGTTCGGCCATTCCGGCTAACGGAGCAACATCATGGGACTTTCGGATCTTGACCCTGCCGTACACGAACGGCGACCTTGGAATGCTGAGCGAAATGTCGGGCCCAAACGCCCATTAAAGCCCAGAGACATCTGGGCAATTCGCTTTTACCTGGATGAACATAGGCGACTGCGGGATAGGGCTTTGTTCGACCTAGCTATCGATAGCAAGCTTCGCGGTTGTGATCTCGTTAAGCTGAAAATCGGTGACATCGTCAGCGGAGGGCAAATCCGTAATAGAGCCACCGGCATCCAACAGAAAACAAATAGGCCTGTGCAGTTCGAGATAATGACCGAGGCGCGAAGAAGCGTTGAAGCATGGCTGCAGCGTCGCGGCGGCACGATCTTCAATTTTGTATTTCCGAGTAGGGTTGATTACTTGGGCCATCTCAGCACCAGACAATATGCACGCCTTGTCAATGAGTGGGTATCGATAGTCGGGCTCGACAAGCGCGAATATGGGACCCACTCGATGCGCCGGACAAAGGCATCCTCGATTTACAAGGCTACCGGTAACCTGCGGGCTATTCAGATTCTACTGGGTCATACCAACATCGAAAACACAGTCAGATATCTGGGTGTTGATGTCGATGACGCGCTGACGCTGTCGGAGCGAACCGACATTTAAGGCTTTGCTGGCCTCCGACACTTTCGGAGACCAGCGACTCTATTGATGAATGAATGACGCATTATAACAAATGGACCAGGATCGTTTTATGACTGCTTTGTTAGCGATACTGGACATACCTGTTCAAAAATAGCTTGGAGCGGCCTTTTGTAGCCACTCCCAACTTTTTAACTTTAGCAGTTAGAAACGACCCTGCACCATCACACCAAAGGATCGCGGGGGAGAATAGGAACTAAGCGAGTTGTCTAAGAACGAGACTGGATTGCGGCGCAGAACTCGATATTGATCGAGCACGTTCTGGACGAATCCAGTTACTAAGAAACGATCATTTTCTGAAGTCCAAGTTAGCCGCAGGTTTAGATTGAAAAAATCTTCTGTCTTGCTGGTCGGCGACAGCTGTGGGGCTTTTACCCCATTGCCAACCCAGTAAAATGAGCCCTGTAGGTAAGAAAAGTCGACTTGCGGCGACAACGTACCGGCTCCGCCAGAAAGCGGCGCATCTACCCGCAACACCGCATTGGCTGTCCACGCTCCGGTACCCGGCACTACGTTGCCCGCACGATCGACGGGACCTGCTCCTGTCGGTTCAATGAATTCATCGTACACGCCCTTCTGCCAGCCTATGCCGAACTGCGCCGTTACCAACTTCGTCGGTCGTAAAGTGCCCTCAAGCTCGAAGCCGTAGAAGTGCACCCGGTCGGCTCCGCTTAGAAACTCGCGGCCGAACTGGTCGACTACCTTCTGATGATAATTGTCCACATCATAATAGAACACGGCTGCGTTCGCCAATATTCGCCGATCCGCAAACGCGAGCTTGGTACCTGCTTCGTAGGCCAACACCTTTTCTGGACCAATGGAATTGGCTTCGGACAGGTCGATGAACGCCGCAGTGTTGAACGCGCCGCTCTTCACTCCGCGCGAAAGGCTGGCATAAATCAACGCATCATCTGTAGGCTTGTAGTCGAGAGCGAAACGCCCACTCCAGTTTGTCCACTTGCGATCCTGCTGGGAGGTCTCCAGTCCGGAAAGATCGGTGACATCCGATAACTTGACATTAAACGGGTCAACTGTCCGTCCATTTGTGAAGGTCGCAAAACCGTCGTAGTTAGCGAAGGTCAGATCGAGGCTGCGTTTGTCCCAAGAGACGCGGCCGCCAATAGTCGCTTTAAGCTTGTCGGTCAGCTTGTAGTCAGCTTGAGTAAACAAAGCGAAGGATGAGAGTTTCTGCGCGTACTCGTCAAAAACCAAAAAAGCTGCCTGATCAGCTCCAAAATAGCCAAACGCACCAGAGTCATCGCCAGCGAAGAACCAGGTTGTACCATCTAGCTTTTCATGAAGGTAGTAGGCGCCGAGAATGTAGGACAAAGGCCCTGAAGATTGTGAAGTGAGGCGCACTTCCTGCGAGAACTGTTTAGTGCGCGTGTCTGCCCCCTGCACCCCATAGAGGGCCGTTTGCATTGGTCCGGCGCCGTAACCCAAATCGAGTACACCAATCTGGCGCCCATCGAAAAAGTTAGTCAGATAGCCTGAATCGATTTTCAGGTAGCCGCTGATCACATCGAGCCCGACCGCTCCAAGATCGGCCTTGAAGCGAGCCGAAAGTTCTAGCGCCTTGACGCGCTCATCCTGTCCGAGTTCATTAATCACTTCTCGCTTTCCGCCAAGAGCCTCGCCAGTGAAATTGTTAACCGGCTGCTCGGTGTGGCGGATTGTGGGATCACCTTTGAAACGTCCATATTGCGCTTTTAGCAGCAGGCTCGAATTGTCGGATGTGTCGATATCAACCAAGCCGCGGACAGCATAACGCTCATTCTCACCGATCCTCTTACCAGTTGCGAGATTGAGGAAATCCCCATCTTGGCTGCGATAGTAGCCGGCAAGGCGCCCGCGCACCTCATCTCCGGCCAGCGGGCCGCTTAGCGATGATTCAAGCATTCGCTCGTCACGGCTGGCGTAGGAAGCTGAGAAAAACCCCTCGAAAGTATTGGTAGGACGGCGAGAGATAAACTGAATTGCACCCGCCGAAGAATTATATCCGAATAGCGTGCCTTGGGGCCCTTTGAGAACCTCAACACGTTCTAAGTCAAATAGGGCAAAGCCTTGACCGGTTATGTTGTTAATGAGCACGTCATCGCTGTAGATCGGCACCGGAGTGTTAGCCGAGGGGTTGAAGTCCGGATTACTCACTCCGCGCACGGCGAATAGCGGAGCACTAGCACCAAACGTAGCCTGAGCTGTTACATTCGGAATTTGCTGAACAATTTGTGTCGCATCCTGCATACGCAAACGCTGCATATCATCGCCGTCAATTGCTGTTACTGCCACTGGTACGTCGCTCAAGCGTTCTGACCTGCGTTGTGCGGTCACGATAATCTCTGAGTTGTCGGTGCTCACAGTCGCGGTATCCGACACCTCCTGCGCCAGCGCCGGACGTGTAAACGCGAGCGCACAAACCGTGCAAATAAGACCTGTTTTAAGGTTTGTCATAACGCCTCCTCCAAAAGTTTCTTGCTTCCTGTTTTTGGATAATGCATGTTTTCATAACACTTGTCATTTTAAAAAATGGAGCGGGATATGGAGAGCGGCAGCCAGTTTGACGGTAAGACGAGCGTTGAGGTAGATGTTGCAATCATTGGCGCGGGGCTATCCGGTCTTGTTTCGGGCCTGGAGTTTCAGCGCCAAGAAAAAAAGTCTTTTGTAATTCTCGAAGCGCGCGACCGGGTGGGCGGTAGAACGGTCAATCATGATATCGGTAACGGCGTCGTCTCGGACGGGGGAGGTCAATGGATCGGCCCGACCCAATCCGAAATTTTCCAACTAGCGAATGAGTTCGGAGTGGAAACGTTCGATAGCTATTATCATGGAAAGACCGTGTCTTTCATTGGTGACGAGACATTT
Source organism: uncultured Sphingorhabdus sp. (assembly GCA_937873665.1). The sequence goes on along the minus strand of CALMYW010000202.1, from coordinate 64,185 downwards.
GTCGAAGGAAGCGAAGACGGCGCAATCATTGCGAGCAGCCCATTAGTCGATGAACTTAACGCTATGGCTAGAGAAGTGCCGAGCGCCGCACCATGGACAGCGCCGCACGCTTTGGAATGGGACCAGTTGTCGGTAGCTGACTGGTTGGCAACAAAGTCTCCAAGTGAGGAAGAACAAATCAATTTCTTCCTCTCGACCACGTTGACCTATGGTGCGCCGCCGGAAAAGCTAGGATTGTTGCACTACCTAACGCTAATCAATTCGTTTGAATGCGATCTCGCCCGGCTTGAATCTATGAAGAATGGTGCGCAGGAAAAACGGTTGGTGGGCGGATCGTGGGCTCTGTCTGCGAAAATGGCCAATCAATTACAGGGAAAGATCATTTTAAGCACTCCCGTACGAAAGCTCGTTGGTTGGGATCAAGACATAGTCGAACTTCATACTGATCGGGGAACTATACGCGCCCGTGAGGTTATCTTCAGCCCAAGCCAAGTTGTAGCTCGCAACATCCAATTCACCCCCTCTCTCCCACCTGACCGGGCAGAAATGCACACTGCCTGGCCGATCAATGCCCGCATGCGCAAAGCAACCCATGTCTATTCACGCCCCTTTTGGCGCGAGGGAGGGTTCAATGGTCAGGTGCTTGATATTGGCGGTGCTTTGCTATGGTCAGCAGATAACTCCCCACCGGACGCGTCCGTTGGAATCCTAATCTGCTTCGTACGCGAAGGTGCGTTAACCACTGATACGGGCGAGGCGGGCCGCGAACTGGCAAAGATTTATGCCAGAGCGTTCGGAGACGAGGCACTCCATTTCGACCAATATCATGAGGTCGACTGGGGAAGCGTCGACGAATGGACTCTGTCATGCGTCTCGCCCTATCCTCCAGGTTTTCTTACTCGCTGGGGCGCCGCTTCCCGAATGTCGATGGGCCGAATACACTGGTCAGGCACCGATATGGCTGAGCTTCATCCAAGTTCAATGGATGGCGCTATTAGAGCTGGGCGCAAAGCAGCACTTCAAGCTTTTGACGCTCTTTCACGGAGATGAAAATGTCGACGAATATCATCTATAAGCCCGAAGGTGGCTGGATCGAACCACCGTCCGACATTCAACATGCACTGAACGGACAAGCAACTGCCGATGTAATAATCGTTGGTGGAGGTTTCGCTGGTCTTTCTACAGCGCTCGAACTGCGTGCACGCGGCGCCGACGTCATAGTTCTCGAAAGTCGCTTTGCCGGTTTCGGGGCGAGTGGCCGTAACGCTGGATATTTAGCGGGTGGTCAAGGTCTTGATTACCACATGTTTATGAAACGACTTGATCGCTCGCAGGTCGCTGCGATCATCCGCTACTTTGAAGAGGGTGTTCGTTATGTTGAAAGCAAGCTCGAGTCCTATGGGATTGATTGCGATTATCGTCGTTCAGGCTTGATCCGCGCTGGCGTTCATTCAAGCCAAGAAAAGCAGTTGCGCGCCAATATGGAACTCGGGATCGAACTTGGTGCCCCGGCCGAATTCCTCGACAATGCTGCAATGAGGGCGCGAGGTATACCACCCGCCTTTTTGTTTGGCTATGCGACGCCAGGTGGAGGAACTTTGAACCCAGGCAAATATGTTCGTGGACTACGCCAAGCCGCGCTTGAACATGGCGTGCGCCTTTTCGAAAACTCGCCGCTAATGGATTGGAGTGATGGAAAGATAATCGAGTGCCGTACTCCTGATGGCACTGTACGTGCGCCTCATTTGGTCGTTGCAGCCAATGCATTCGCACCAGGGTTGGGTTTACTTAAGGATAAAGTTGTTCCGCTTCGGGTTTCGGCGATCGAAACCCACCCGCTAACCCCGACGCAGCGCGCCTCACTCGACTGGCCAAATGCGGAGGGAATAACAACCCAGCACCTCGTAATGGAGAGCCATAGGCTGACCGCGCACAATACGTTGGTCATCACTACAAAGCAGCTGGGCTATTCCTTCGGATCGAGCACGCCCGAGGTACCAGACAATCATACCTATCGAAAACTTGAAATCGCCCTGAGGGATCGTTTTCCAACCCTACACGATGTTGGGGTGAAGGCCGCCTGGAGCGGTTACATCAGTTTCGCTTTCGACGGCTTGCCGGTGGTCGGCGTGACGGGTGAACATGACAACATTTTATATACAGCGGGTTGCTCTGGCCACGGCGTTGGAACGCAATCGCTGGTAGGTTTAGTGCTCGCAGAACGCATTGGCGGCACCGAAAATCCTTTCCTGTCAGCGCTGCAGCATGCCACCCCGAAGACGTTGCCGGAACCGTTGCAGTGGGTGGCTGTTAGGTCATTACTCGGCGCTGCTCACGCTGCGGACGAGCATGTCAATCGCAAGGTACGACGCGGCGGCTAGAGCATCAGCCGCCGCGCGAAAATTCAGTTTTGACTGGAACCCGCCACGGCAATCACACGAACTTCAACTTTGTACTCAGGGGCTGCGAGCTGTGTTACCCCTACCGCGGACCAGCAAGGATAATGACTAGGGAAAAACTCGTCCTTGACCTTACTAAATGCCTCTATTTCACCGTGCAGATCGGTGTGAAACGTCATTAGCTCAACGACATCCTCCAAGGTCGCCCCAGCTTCGGCAAGTGTCTGGACGATACCTTCGAATGCAAGCCGGGCCTGCGCAGCCATGTCGACGCCGGGCTTGAAATTGGCGTCGATGCCAACCTGACCTGACAGCCAGATTGTATCACCGACCCGTATCGCTGGCGCGAAATGATAATTGTCGTACAGAGCCTCGGTTCCCGGAGGCTTGATGATTTCGCGTTTTTTCGGGGCCATGCTATTCCTCTCCAATTATACGACTTGCTGGAAAACAGGTGACCGGAATGGTTGCCCTTCGGTCAGCTTTTTCATCTCTTCGACAAACAGCACACCCTCCGGTGGGATACGCGACGCACTATTCTGTGGCAGCGGATAATAGATCGCATCGTCGCCAAAGAACCGCAAAACTAGCGTGTGACGTTCGGGAAATTGGGCATCTACATGGGCGCCGCCATGCAAAGAATGGGGATGAAGGAAAACCACATCGCCTGGTTCGACATCCCAAGAGAGGAGGTCATAAGCCTTCGGGTCGTGCGACAGCTCGGCATCAACGTCGGGAAGGCGGGGACGAAACGGTACCGCCGTTTCGCCGTGTAGAGGCGCAGTCGGATTGTTGGGATCTTCGAACGTCGGCCCGTCATAATAGATACCGCGATGAGACCCTCGAACGATTTCCAAAGAATTCTTCTTCGGCACAGCTTCGAAGCTGATCCATACGTTACCCCAATGTGTTCCACCCCATGGTAGATAGGACGTATCCTGGTGGAAAGAGGTGCGCGCGCTTTTCCCGCCAGATTTCAGGAAAACCTCCTCGCCAAAGTACCAGACATTTTCAGACCCCCAAAGTTCGGAGAAAATCCGTCCAAAAGGAAGTCTTTGTACCAGTTGGTCAAGACGCTCCTTTGCCCGCGGGTTGGAATTGTCGACATGCGATCGCTGCTCGCCAGAAAACATGCCAGATACATGAGGACCAGGGTTCTCGACGCACCAGTCGAACACTTCGCGGCAGTCGGCAAGCTGCTCTGCGTTCAAGCAGTTCTTGACGAGAACCGCCCCGTTTTCCTGCCATTGTTGGCGCAACTCTGTTTCCATATTCAACTCTCCCAACACGATGATGTGCTTGAAGGTACCACATGTGATTTATTTACGCAACATACGTTATGCTAATTGTTCTTTTCATCTCGGCCTGCTAGGCAATCACGATGGATGAAAATTACAATGTCGCTCCAAACCCAACGCGGAACACCGCTGCCCGCAGCTCATCCGTAAAGCGGGGCCGACCACTTGGAGACAGGGACGGCAGGCGGAGAGAACTGCTTAGGGCTGCGATCGCCATTTTGGCGGAAAGTGGGTTTGCGGGTACCTCGCTGCGCAAAGTAGCGCAGCGTGCTGGGTTTACTACTGGTGCTGTCACATATTATTTTGCAAACAAGGAAGCGATGGTCGTTGCAGTCATCGAACACTTGTGGGACGAATATGACTCGCTTCTCGAAATGGGCTCAAGCCTCGAAGCTCTTAAACGCCGACTGAGTGCGTGGATTGCAATGAATGTCGAGTCGGACATTGTCGAGGCCCAGTTTCAGCTTCTCGCTCAGGCCAAATGCGAGCCCCTGTTAGCTAAAATTTATCAGCGCCGCTATGCTCATTACAGAAAACGCCTGACTGAAAACATTCTAGGGCAGCAGCAAAGTGGTCGAATTCGCCAAGACATTCCTGCTGATTTGCTTGCCGATCATATCAGCGCAATGGCCGACGGTTGGAGTATGATGCTTCATGTCGAACCCAAGCGCTTTGAACCACAGCGTCTAAATGCTCTATTTGATGGATTGACAAGGTTGCTTGAGCCGCATCCAGCCGAGGACTAATCTTTTAATTTCATTGGGTTGGATAAGCTAATCGCTGGATTTTGGCTCTTGACATCGTTAACTCAAGCATATTTTAGATGACAGGTGTTTTGTTATATGCTTTCCCTCGCTAGGGGATGTAGCGAGGTGAACATTGGGCATCGAGGAGCAAAAGCGAGCAAACTCATCTGATATGCAGGATGAGGGGCGCGGATATTATGGTTGGCGCATCGTTGCCGGCATGTTCTTTATGACCGCTGTTCTGTTCGGTTCAACAATCTACGCGTTCATCCTCCTCGCGGAAAACATTGCCATTGAAAAGTCCTGGTCCGCAGCCTCTTCGGGTAATCTGGTTTCGGCGATGTGGCTGGTATCACCGCTGGCACTCTTTTGCGCACCGCTAATCGCCCGCGTCGGCGCATGGCGAGTTTTGATAGCTGGACTTTTGATCCTTGCTGCAACATTCGCGGCAACCTTTGCAGTTGAGACCTTTTGGCAAATCTACCTACTCCGAATGGCAATGGGTGCGGGCAAGACTTTGGCTGTAGTTTCTATGCCGGTCATCATTGCTGAGCTCTTTTCACGACGATTCGGTCTCGCGATTGCCATATCCTGGTGTGGTGGCGCATTTGGTGGGTTGGCCCTTTCTCCGATAGCCCAATTGCTTATTGCAAAATTTGGTTGGCGCCTCACTGCCCTTTCAATTGCGGCAATGATGTTGATCGTGGTTGCAACACTAGCGTCGCTTGGTCGAGCTTATCGCTCGGTTGACATTAAGCGCGGGAAGTATCGTGAGAAAGACCATGCGGACGGCAACGTCTCGTACTGGAGCCGCATGGCGACAATCGATCTCGCACCAGCGATCTTCATGGCATTGGCAGTCGCAGCCTCGGGGATTGCGGTACTTGCCTTTGCAATAGAAATGCCCCCGTTTCTCGAAGCACGCGGTTTCTCGCCAACGGCCGCGGCTACGATCCTTGGCCTTTCAGCTGCCGGTGGCATGATCGGCAACCTACTGGCCGGATGGATGTTGGACCGTTGGAGAAGTGACTTCGCCAGTTGTGCGGTGGCGCTTATGGTTGTGAGTGGCCTCTCGGCTTTCGCCTTGCTGGACACGTACCCTCTAACAAGTTTGGCAAGCGCGGGAAGCTTGCTGTTCGGAGTTGGGCTGGGATTAGCTGAGATTTTATGGATCACTCTGACCAAGCGGCAGTTTGGGGCAAACCTGTTTCCACTGACGTACGGCGGCTGGAGCTTCTCATATGCAATTGGATACGCTCTGGCAGGCTATTCCAGAGCTGCAGCGAATGAAGTACTCAGCGGTGACCAGTTCTTGTTATTCATCGCCGCCTTGTGCGCACCTACTGTGGTTCTTAGCGTGTGGAGACCCAAAAAGCGAAATCATGAGCCATCGACACCGGCAGCCACGTAAACTGAGGCAAATTATCTGGACCTATGCGATACTACAGGCGTCAGCTTAGGGTGTACCCAAAAGGTAGCACACAGGTTTGGGTGGTGCGAAAAAAGTTGGTGCACCCCGCCGATAACGGGGACAAAACGCATCCAGTCAGCAATTGTCCGAATGCCGTCTCTGCATGAACGACTGGCAGCTATTAGATGAACGATCAGGTGCGATCAACGCCCGATTTGTTAGCGGTCTAAGTCGCTCCCATGTAGATGTCACAACACTTATGACGTGTCGCCAAATCCATTTAGTGTCAAATTACCGACCGGAGTCATTCGCCGTACACCGTCGAAGATCGAAGCGATGACTATGGCTGAAATTATGGCTAAGCAGATTTAGATTGAAAATATCGTTTAATTACAATCAAATTTGAATCCCTCCGTCTCCGCCATTATTCTCGCCGTTAATTGCCCCAGATCAATGCTGGATTGCACAATAGGGCTGACAGAGCCGAAACTTCGGCTTAGGGGCCTTTCCATGTTCGCCTTGCGACTCTTTTTGCGCACGCATTACCGGCTGGCCATGCTGCTGGTTACGTTGGCGTTGCTGGCAAAAGCGGTTGTGCCGATGGGCTATATGGTCGGGCAGTCCGGCAAGACCTTCACTGTCATGGTTTGCGCCGATGGCAGCGGCGAAATGCAAAGCCGTGCGATCACTGTTCCGATGCAGCCTGGATCGCATGACAAGCAGGATGCCCCCCGGTCGGGCAAGGCCTGTGCTTATTCGGCAACGTCAATGGCGGCGCTGGGCGGGGCGGATGCGCCTTTGTTGGCGATTGCGCTGCTCTTCATTCTCGCGTTGGGTTTTGCACCAACACCAACGCTGCAACTTCCCCAAACCATGCACCTTCGCCCGCCCTTGCGCGGGCCACCGGCTCTGGCCTGACCTTTCCGCCCGAATAGTCAGCTTTGCTGATCCGCCTGGAAAAGGGGCGGGTTGGCATATCCGGAGTATCCAATATGAAATCGAACAGTTTTTATCCGCTCGTCGGGATTGCATTATTTGCGCTAGCTGCGCCGGTTCTGGCCCACAGCTTTGCCATCGCCAAAATCGCGATTGGCCATCCGTGGACGCGCGAAACTGCCGCCACGCAAACCGTAGGCGGCGGCTTCCTGACCATCCGCAATACTGGCAAGACCACCGACCGGCTGATTTCAGCCAGTTCGCCATTCTCCACCGAAGTTCAAATCCACAACATGAGCATGGACGGCGGCGTGATGAAAATGCGCCAGCTCAAAGACGGTATCGCTATTCCCGCCGGCCAGTCAGTTGAACTGAAACCTGGCGGTTTGCATCTCATGTTTATCGGCCTCAAAAAGCCCTTCAAACAAGGCGCCAAAATCCCCGCAACATTGAAATTCGCCCGTGCGGGTTCGGTGCAAGTGACCTTCGCCGTGCAGCCGGTTGGTTCGACTGCACCGATGGAGGCTGGCCATGCCGGACATTGATCAAAGCCAAGCCGATGATACAGGGGCAATCCGCAAATTGCTCTGGGTTATGGCGGTTGTGGCAGCCTTGCTGGGTGGGTTGCTCTATCTTGGCCTTGAGAAAAGCGGTGCCGAAAAGCCGGCATCAACTGTCGCCGCCTTGCCCTTTGGCGGGCCGTTCGAACTGACCCGCTCAGACGGAAAGCTGCTAACCGACAAAATGCTGGCAGGCCGCCCTTATGCGATTTTCTTCGGCTTCACCCGCTGCCCCGACGTCTGCCCGACGACATTGTCGCGACTGGCATTGCTGCGAAAGAAACTGGGAGCAGATGGCGATAAATTCGATATCGTTTTCGTTTCTGTCGATCCTGATCGCGACAAGCCTGCAGACATAGGGGCGTATACCGAGATTTTCGGCACCCCCATTGTCGCTGCAACCGGAACCGATGCGCAACTCGCCCAAATCCGCAAAGGCTTTGGCGTTTATGTCAAAAAGGTGCCGCTGGACCCCAGCAAACCGGATGGCGATTATACGATAGACCACACCGCCGGCATCTTCCTGATGGATGCCAAGGGACGGCTATCGTCGATCATCGATCACCATGAAGCCGAAACCACCGCGCTGGACAAGCTGCGGATGCTGGTTGGCTGAACACCCGAAATTGAAAGATTAGAAAATGAAAACACGATTTTTTGCGGCGACCGCGCTTGTGGCGGTCGCGTCTGTTTGCCCTGCTTTTGCGCAGTCATCGGACCAGACCGATGGTAATCTCATCATCGTCACTGCACAGCGCACCACCGCGCTCAACCTTGACCGTGAGGCCGAAGAAGAATTGGCGACCGGCCCCGATGCTGCGGCTTTCATCGCGCGCCAGCCCGGCATGGCCTTGGTCGATAATGGCGCGTTGTCGGGACAGGTGCAGATGCGCGGGCTGTTCGGCGAGCGTATAGCGCTGCGTATCAATGGCCAGCATTTCGCAACCGGCGGCCCCAATGCGATGGACCCCGCCATGCATTATGCGCCGATGGCGCTGATCGACCGGGTCGAGATTGCGCGCGGCGCCTCTCCTGTGCGCGATGGCCCCGGGTTGGGTGGCGGTATTAACGCAGTGTTGAAACAGACACGTTTTGGTGAAGCCGGTACGCTTGCCCCGCAGGTCGATGTCTCCGCACAATATCGCAGCGTCGATGACAGTGTTGCTATCGGTGGCATAGCCGGTCTTGCCAATGACCGGGTACGGTTGGGAGCGATCGCATCGTGGGAGAAAGGCGATGACATGCGCTTCCCGGGCGGACGCGTCGGCGGCACCGGCTTCGAGCGCGCGGTTTATGGCGTGCATGCGGGATTGAGGACAGGGCCAGGAGAAATCTCACTGGAATATCGGCGGCAGGATACCGGGCGTTCCGGCAACCCGCCCTTTGCGATGGACATCATTTACTTTCATACCGATTTCTTCCGCGTCGGATTTGAGGGCGAATTGGCATCCGACCTGACTCTTGAAGCACATGCTGACTATTCAGGTGTCGAGCACCGAATGAACAACTTCGCCTTGCGCCCGACCCCCACTGTGGCAGCGACACGCCAGTCAGACACCTATGCCGATACAATGGGTGCAGGACTTTCCCTGCGCTTTGGTAGCTCCGACCGGCATATCCGCATTGGTGGCGACTTCGAAGCGATCGACAAAGGGTTCATGCTCTACAACCCGCTTTCTCCCACCTTCTTTATCCACCCGCTTGATCGGGCGAAAAGTGATCGCATCGGCGCATTTGCCGAAGCCAGAGCGGCGCTGGGAATAGTTGATGCAGAATTGGGTTTTCGGGTTGATCGTCACGGCGCCAGCACCGAAGCGCCGCGCTTCGGCCCGGGCGTGCCAATGGGGCCAGCCAATCTCGCGCGCGCTTTTGCCAATGCCGACAGGGAATGGTCAGGAACCTCGGTCGATGCGGCTTTGCGTCTCTCCGCAGAATTGGGAGTAATAACGCCGCGATTCACCCTCGCCCGCAAGACCCGCGCGCCCAGTCTGGTAGAACGCTTCGCATGGCTTCCGACCGAAGCCAGCGGCGGATTGGCCGATGGCAATATCTATGTCGGATCGCCAGCACTCAAGATCGAAAAGGCTTGGCTCGCCGAAGCCGGATTCGACTGGAAAAGCGAGACGGCCTATGCTCGACCGCTGATCTATTATCGCCGTCTTGAGGATTTCATTCAGGGCGTTCCTTTTGATGCCACCCCCGGTGTGCTTGATACACCGGTCGAAATGGTATCGGCGGCGAGCGGCGATTCCACACCGCTGCGCTTCGCCAATGTCGACGCCGAAATTTACGGCGCCGACGTTGCATTCGGCACGCGGATTTCGGGGCCGTTGAGGTTGGATGGCGTCGCCAGTTTTGTACGCGGCAAGCGGCGGGACATATCGGACAATCTTTACCGCATTGCGCCGGCCAATGTGCGAGTCGCCCTCGCATGGGAAGCCGATCACTGGTCGCTGACTGGAGAAGCCCTCGCGGTTGCCAAACAGCGCAAGGTTTCAGCCACCAACGGCGAAGTTCCGAGCCAAGGCTATGTAACCTTTAACCTGTATGGGAACTGGATATTGCGTGATGGCTTGCGCCTTGATGCCGGTGTCGAAAATCTGTTCGACAAATATTATGTGGAGCATCTGGCCGGATATAATCGCAACAGTGGCTCTGACGTAGCGTTAGGCGCACGCCTGCCGGGCGCTGGGCGTTCGGCCTTTATCCGGCTGCGCTGGGAGTCCTTCTGAAACGCGGTACAAGCTGCTCCGAGAGGCTTGCAGGTGCGCGATGGAATCGGCATAGCCACCTGCAAGTCCAAGGAGAGTCCCGCAATGAAGACCCGTGCTGCCGTCGCCTTTGAAGCCAAGAAACCGCTCGAGATAGTTGAGCTCGATCTGGAAGGTCCGAAGGCAGGCGAGGTGCTGGTCGAGATCATGGCCACGGGTATCTGCCACACCGACGCTTATACGCTCGATGGTTTCGACAGCGAGGGGATTTTCCCAAGCGTTTTGGGACATGAAGGCGCGGGTATCGTACGTGAAGTGGGTGCAGGCGTGGCCAGTGTGAAAGCCGGTGACCATGTCATCCCGCTCTACACCCCCGAATGCCGACAGTGCAAAAGCTGCCTTTCGGGCAAGACCAATTTGTGCACCGCGATCCGCGCGACGCAGGGCAAGGGTCTAATGCCCGATGGCACCACGCGTTTCAGCTATAAGGGCCAACCCATCTACCATTATATGGGCTGCTCGACCTTTTCGAACTTCACCGTGTTGCCTGAAATCGCGGTTGCCAAGATCCGCGAAGACGCACCCTTCCAGTCGAGCTGCTATATCGGTTGCGGCGTGACTACCGGCGTTGGCGCTGTGATCAATACGGCCAAGGTACAGGTGGGCGACAATGTCGTGGTCTTCGGGCTCGGTGGCATCGGCCTTAACGTGATCCAGGGGGCACGCCTTGCCGGTGCGAACGCAATTATAGGCGTCGACATCAACCCCGACCGTGAGGAATGGGGCCGCAAGTTCGGCATGACCGCCTTCCTCAATTCGAAGGGCATGAGCCGTGAGGATGTGGTCGCCAAGATCGTCGAAATGACCGACGGCGGAGCGGATTACACCTTCGATGCCACCGGCAATACCGACGTGATGCGCACCGCGCTCGAAGCTTGCCATCGCGGCTGGGGCACTTCGATCATCATCGGCGTGGCCGAAGCCGGCAAGGAAATCGCCACCCGCCCGTTTCAGCTCGTTACCGGTCGCAACTGGCGCGGCACCGCCTTTGGCGGGGCCAAGGGCCGCACCGACGTGCCCAAAATCGTCGACATGTACATGCAGGGCAAGATCGAGATCGACCCGATGATCACCCATGTCATGGGGTTGGAGGAGATCAACACCGCTTTCGACCTGATGCATGCGGGCAAGAGCATCCGCAGCGTCGTGGTGTTCTGAAGTTTCAACAAAGGAGAGAGACTATGTTTAGCCATATTATGGTCGGCGCGGACGATATGGACGCCGCCAAGAAATTCTATGACGCGACGTTCGCGGCGTTTGGCGGCAACCCCGCTGTCGTCGACGACAATGGTCGCCTGATCTATATGCACAATGGCGGGCTTTTCCTCGTCACTCCGCCAATCAATGGCGAGCCGGCCTGCTGCGCCAATGGCGGCACCATCGGTTTCGCGATGTCGCCTGAGCAGGCCGACGCCTGGCATGCAGCAGGTGTTGCCAATGGCGGCAAGGCCATCGAAGATCCCCCGGGCTGGCGCGAAGGCGGCTTTGGCCGTCTCTACCTCGCTTACCTGCGCGACCCGACCGGCAACAAGCTCTGCGCTCTGCACCGGGGCTAAAATTGGACAATGAAGCGCGCCTCTATGCCGAGCTGGAGGCGCGCGGCATTGCCTTTGAAGTGGCAGAGCATCATGCGGTGTTCACCGTCGATGAAAGCCGGGAACTGAATGCCACCCTGCCCGGCGCACATACCAAAAATCTGTTTCTCAAGGATAATGGCGGCCAATTCTGGCTGGTGACCGTGCCGGGGGAAATCCGCGTTGACCTGAAAGCACTACCTGCAACCATAGGTTCGAAACGTCTCAGTTTTGGCAAGGCCGAAGATTTGCTGAGGCTTCTCGGGCTGACACCCGGATCAGTGACGCCCTTAGGCGCGATCAACGATGCCGCAGGCGACGTTCAAGTCGTGCTCGACCGCGATCTTTCCGAAGCCGGTACCGTCTGGGTGCATCCGCTGCGCAACACAGCTTCGCTGGGCCTTTCCGGAAGCGATCTTGTGAGGGCGCTCGACAGCTGGCAGCACAATCCTCAGATTGCAGATATTCCCCGCCTTGGCGAAGCCGTATCGGAATGAAGAGGCTGGCCATAATCTGGCACAGCATGACTGGCGGTTCACAAGCGCTGGCGGAAGCTGCCGCAGCGGGCGCGCGAGCCACGGACGGACTGGAAGTCGTGCTGCTTCGGGCCGACGCCGCAAATCCGAAAACGTTGCTCGATGCTGAAGGCTATATCTTTGCTTTCCCCGAAAATCTTGCAGCGATCAGCGGGGTGATGAAGGCCTTTTTCGACCGCAGCTATTATCCCTGCCTCGGGCAGATCGAAGGACGACCCTATACCCTCTTGGTTTGTGCAGGATCGGATGGCAGCAATGCGGTGCGGCAGGCGGAACGGATTACCACCGGCTGGCGGTTGAAACGTATCGCCGACAGCCTGATCGTCTGCACCCATGCACAGACGCCCGAGGAAATCCTCGCCCCGAAAGTCATCACTGAATCCGATCTGGCCAAGGCGCACGAACTGGGTGCGGCGATGGCGGAAGGACTCGCACTCGGGATTTTTTAGCCCCGGCGATGCTCGCTCTTCACCCAGCGCACGGTGCCCGATGAAGCGCGCATCACAACGCTTTCAGTGGTGATCTTGCCGTCGCGGGTGCGCTTTACGCCTTCGAGCAGCGAACCGCTGGTCACGCCGGTTGCGGCGAAAATGCAGTCGCCCTTGGCCAGTTCTTCAAGATCGTAAATCTTGTCGAGATCCTCGATGCCCCATTTGCGCGCGCGCAAACGTTCGTCATCGTTGCGGAACAGCAGGCGGCCCTTGAACTGCCCGCCAACGCAGCGCAGGGCTGCAGCGGCCAGCACGCCTTCAGGTGCGCCACCAGAGCCCATGTAGAGGTCGATCGTCGTGTCCGGATCAGTGGTCGCAATCACGCCGGCAACGTCGCCATCGGGGATCAACATGATGCCGCAGCCCAATGCGCGCAATTCTGCAATCAGCTTTTCGTGCCGGGGACGGTCGAGAACACAAACAATAATCTCTTCGGCCGGAACACCCTTTTCCTTCGCAACGGCAAGGACGTTTTCCGTCGGCGTTTTGGCCAGATCGATGATGCCGGGCGAGTAGCCCGGGCCGACTGCCAACTTTTCCATATAAACGTCGGGCGCATTCAAAAGATTGCCCTCTTCGGCAACTGCGAGCACCGCCATTGCATTGGGGCCGGCTTTCGCTGTGATCGTAGTCCCTTCGAGCGGGTCGAGCGCGATATCGATCTTGGGGCCCTTACCCGGCGCATTGCCGACCTTTTCGCCGATATAAAGCATCGGCGCCTCGTCGCGTTCGCCTTCGCCGATCACGACGGTGCCGTCCATGTAAAGATCGTTGAGCGCAGCGCGCATCGCTTCAACGGCGGCGGCATCGGCGGCCTTTTCGTCACCGCGCCCGATCATGCTGGCCGCTGCCATCGCCGCGGCCTCTGTAACGCGCACCATTTCGAGGACCAGAACGCGGTCCATTGCGCCGCTAGATTGCGTCGTCATTCTATTCTCCCAAAATATGCATGACCATCGGTTCACCCTGCAGGCTATCAGAGCCTTTAAGGGCGGCGAGGGTATCGGTTACGGCCTGTTCACGCGCCTCGTGCGTGACCATGGCAATCAAAGCGGAGCCATCGGCTACTTCGCGCTGGATCAGGCTTTCGATCGACAGCCCGGCATCGCGCATCGCGGCTGCGATTTCGGCGAGTACACCCGGCCGGTCGGCAACAAGCATGCGCAAATAGGTTTTGTTGATGCGGTGCGCAGCGGTGGCGCGCGGCAATTCGTCGAGTTCGGTTGTCGGCACAGAGAATGCCGGGCCGGTTTCCTTGCGTGCAATGTCGACAAGGTCTGCCACCACCGCAGACGCCGTTGGCCGATCGCCAGCGCCAGCGCCCTGGAAAAGCAGCCGACCAGAAAAATTGCCCTCCGCAACCACCGCATTGGTTGCACCCGCGACATGGGCCAACGGATGATCGATGGGAACGAGACAGGGCTGCACCCGCTGGAACAGCGAAGCGCCGCCATTTTCACCATCGACTTCGGCAAGGCCTATCAGACGGATCCGGTATCCCAGCGCCCGTGCCTGCGCGATGTCGGCAGCGATAATCTTGCGGATACCGCGAATATCCACGCCTTCGAAATCGATCCGGCTGCCAAAGCTGAGTGAGGCGAGGATGGATAGCTTGTGCGCAGCGTCAACGCCGTCAATGTCAAAGCTCGGATCAGCTTCGGCGAATCCCTTGGCCTGGGCATCGGCCAGCACCTCACCAAAGTCGCGTCCGTCGCGCTCCATCGCCGAGAGGATGAAATTGCAGGTGCCGTTGAGGATGCCATACACTCGGTCGATCCGATTGGCCGCAGCCCCGTCGCGCAGTCCCTGGATAACCGGAATGCCGCCGGCTACTGCAGCCTCGAACTTCAGCGGCGCACCTTGGGCATCAGCCAGCGCCCCGAGTTCTGCGCCGTGATGCGCAATCATCGCCTTGTTGGCCGTAACCAGTGCGCGGCCCGCGCCCAGCGTTTCGCGCGCCAGCGTAACCGCCGGGCCATCGGATCCACCGACAAGTTCGACTACAACATCGACATCGGCTGCCGTGGCGAGTTCGCCCATATCGTCGACCCAGCGATAAGGTGTCAGGTCGACACCGCGATCCTTGGAACGGTCGCGCGCAGTCACAGCAGTAATCTGGATAGGGCGGCCTGCCCGGCGCGCAATCAATGCGCTGTTTTCTTCGATAAGCTGGATGACGCCAGTGCCGACCGTCCCCAACCCGGCCAATCCGATACGAAGCGCGTTTGCCATAAAAGCCCTGAATTCCTTTTCGCGCCCGCGCCTAGTGCAAAATCCGGTGCTTGACCAGCCTTAGCTTGCCGTAAAATGCCGCTGTCCCTATAGGCGCTGCATGACCGACCAGCCGACTATCCTCATCCTCGCGGGCAAGCGCGACGGGAAACTCGATCCACTCGCCGAACGCGCAGGTGTCAGCCATAAATGCCGGGTGCCAATCAACGGCAAGCCGCTACTCGAATGGGTGGTCGAAGCCGTCGGGCCCGCTTTCCCTGATGCCAAGGTTTTCATCTCGATCCACGATCCCGCCGTTGTCGCTGACCTACCAGCGGTCGAGGCACTTGCAAAAAGCGGGCGTCTTGTGCTGTGCGAAGCGCAGGCGGGCATCGTCGAAAGCGTCGAGCACGCAATCGCATTGGCTGGCGGGGACGCCGCCTTTCCTCTGTTGATCACCACCGCTGACAATGTGCTCGCTGAAAGCGGCTATCTGCAAGGCGTGCATCGCGATGCACTGGCGAGCGAAGGCGACGCCGTGGTCGTTCTCGCAACGCGCGAGTCCATCCGCGCGGCCCATCCGGACGGGCAACGCAAATTCTATGAATTCAAGGATGTCGCCATTTCGAACTGCAACGTCTTTTGGCTGCGCAATGCCAAAGCGTTGCGGGCGACCGAAGCCTTTCGCGAAGGTGGGCAATTTGCGAAGAACCGCGCCCGCATCGCCAAGGCGTTCGGCATCATCAACCTGATCCGTTTCCGGCTGGGCTGGTGGACGCTCGACAAGGCGTTCAAGGCCATCTCACGTCGGTTCGGCGTTCAGGTAGTGCCGCAAATCACGCCCGTTGGAGCCTTTGCCATCGATGTCGACAATGAACGGACTTATGGGGTCGCTGAGCTGCTGTTGAAAGCGCGCAAGGGTTAATCCTTGAACTCCACCCGGGCACGCCAGAGCTGCATCCATTCGGTAGAGCCACGGCATTCGTCCATGGCAAATGCTTCGACCAGGCGGAACACATCCCCGTCCCAGACATAGGTCTGGGCGGTGCCGCAATCGCCCGATCCGCGCCCTTTGTGAAAGCTGCTGAGTTGTTGTGTCGCGGCGTCCCAACTCGGGTTGGAAAGCAGCTTCACTCCGTCCATCCCTTCATCGGCCTGATCCGGATAATCGAACCGCGCCGGAGCGAAGGCCCATTTCTTGCCATCCGCTGAGCTGCCCACATAAGGGGCAACCGCCATGTTATAGGCTCCTGTGCCGCAACTGACCTGAAGCAGCACCCTGTGCCGACTATCTTTCTTGCCAAGGCTGACGGCGCTGTTTTCGGTTACGGTCGAACTATCGCTTGAACATTTCGCATTTTCCACCATGCCAATGATCGTTCCGGCATCAGGAACCGCTGACTGTTTGCCGATGCGGGTGGCGGTTATGACCGGCAGCGCAACCGATCTTGCAGCCTGTTCGCGCCGCCCGACAAGGAACAGCGCAGTACGCGTGCGTGCACGGTTTTGCATCATGTCGATATGGATCAGCGCGGCAGCAGAACCTTTGAGCGTACGCTTGCCCAAGACAGTTCCATCATCCCCGCGAATGACCATGTTTCGCCCCCGACCGATCGAACGCGCCAGTTTGAGCGAGTCAGCAACCGAACCAATGATCGACCACTCGCCTTGCGCAAGTGCGCCACGGTCAACTTCACGACCGTCGATCAAGATGCGGTAACTGTTCCCAGAGGGGGCCACGAGCGAGATTTTCACCGTGACCGCTTCATTGGGCGATTCCCGACTGATCAGGATGGCTGGGGCGGTGTCGCCACCGTCAACTTCGGGTGCAAGCGACAGCGCCTCGCACGAATAGACGTTGTCGCAGGCGGCAGCCCAGTCTTTATGGAAGAACTGCTTGCCCGGTTCGATTGGCGCGGCATGTGACGAAGCGGCCAGCACCGAAGCGACAAAGAGGAATTTTGCGAACGGCAAGCTCATGGCAAACAGTCTATCGTGAACCGTCCGGCTGCGCTAGGGGGGCGCCGAACATATTCGAAAGGGTCGTCAGCATGCGGTCAGTTGCAGTTATCGGGGCAGGTCAGATGGGTGCGGGCATCGCACAGGTCAGCGCGGCAGCGGGTTATCATGTGCTGCTTTCCGACATAGATATGGACCGTGCTAAGGCGGGCAAGGATGGCATCGCAAAAGCGATCCATCGCCTTGTTGAGCGCGAAAAGATCGGCGCCGCCGAAGCCGAGCAGATCATTGCGCGCATCGAACCTGTCGCCAGCTATGAACCGATGGCTTCAGCCGGGCTGGTGATCGAAGCCGCCACCGAGCGTGAGGACATCAAGCGCAAGATTTTCGACGAAGTGGGCAAGGTGCTCGGCCATCAGGCGGTTCTGGCGACCAATACCTCGTCCATTCCCATCACCCGCATGGCGCAATCGTCACCCGATCCGGCGCGCTTTATCGGTGTGCACTTCTTCAATCCGGTGCCGATCATGGGGCTGATCGAGGTCATCCGCGGGCTTGCCACATCGGAACAGACCGTTGAAAAAGTCAAAATGTTCGGTGACGCGCTGGGCAAATCGATGGTCTTTGCCGAGGATGTTCCAGGCTTTATCGTCAATCGCATATTGATGCCGATGCTCAATGAAGCCTGCTTTTCCTTGGGTGAGGGCGTGGCATCAATCCGCGATATCGACATGGCCTGCCAGATTGGTCTGAACCACCCGATGGGCCCGCTGACGCTCGCCGATTTCATCGGGCTCGATACCTGTTTCGAGATCATCAAGGTGCTGCACGACACCACAGGGGATTCCAAATACCGCCCTGCCCCTCTGCTGGTCAAATATGTCGAGGCCGGTTGGCTGGGTCGTAAGACCAAGCGCGGTTTTTATGATTATAGTGGTGAGGTGCCTGTTCCTACACGATGAATCGATTAGCGTAGCAAAGATTTCGCATTGGCATTCGGCGCGGCCAGACACCATATTCCTGTCATACGCTCTGAAGGAGATTTTAGATGGGAAATAACAGCACAACTGCGCTCGCAGCAGCGCTGAACCGACTGCTTGCCGACTATTTTGCGCTATATCTGAAGACCAAGAACTTCCACTGGCATGTTTCAGGGCCGCATTTTCGCGAATATCATCTGTTGTTCGACGAACATGCGACCGAACTGATCGGCACGACAGACCTGATCGCTGAGCGGGTTCGCAAATTGGGGCAACGGACTTTGACCTCAATTGGTGACATTACCGCCAAGCAGTCAATGAAGGACAATGACGAGGACGGCTTATCCGCTGACGCGATGCTCAAGGAGTTGCTGTCCGACAACAAGGCGCTGATCAATACTTTGAAATCGGTTAAAGAGCTCGCCAGTGAAGCCGGTGACAATGCAACCGACGGAATGCTCGACGACTGGACAGATCAAGCCCAACAGCGTGAATGGTTCCTGACACAAACAATCGGCTGAACCCGCAAACAAAAAGGGCCTCGAAAGAGGCCCTTTTCGTATCAGCGGTAAGCCAAGCCTTATTCAGCCAGACGCTCTACATTGGTCGCCGAATATTTGCCGCGACGATCGACTTCGATGTCGAATGCCAGACGGTCATTCTGCGTCACTTGGCCAACACCCGAACGCTCAAGCGCGGAAATGTGCACGAACACATCTTCGCCGCCATCGTCACGCTGGATGAAGCCAAATCCCTTCATGTCGTTGAAGAATTTGACAGTGCCATTTGCGCGTTCGCCAGTCGATTCGCGCATCGGTCCACGCTGGAAGCCGCCATCGCGATCGCCGCCGCGCTGGAAGCCACCACGATCGCCACCGCGATCACGATCGAAACCGCTACGCTCGGGACGCGGTGCGCGCTCTGGAACCGGAAGCGGATCGCCGTCGATCACAAGATCGGTCGCCGATACTTTGCCACCGCGATCGACAAGCGTGAATTCGAGCGGTTGCCCTTCGGCCAAGCCAGTCAGGCCGGCTTGCTCGACAGCGCTGATGTGCACGAATACGTCATCGGGGCGATCATCAACCTGGATAAAGCCGAAGCCCTTCTGATTATTGAAGAATTTGACAACGCCTTTGCCTTCGCCAACCACCTGGGCGGGCATTGAAGGGGCCCGGGGAGCGCCACCGCGGAA
This sequence comes from uncultured Sphingorhabdus sp., assembly GCA_937873665.1. The sequence goes on along the minus strand of CALMYW010000202.1, from coordinate 45,118 downwards.
ACCACCGCCGCCTCCGCCACCGAAGCCACCACCGCCGCCGCGGGGACCGCCAAAGCCGCCGCTGGGGCGCTCGCCACCTCTCAATTCACCAGGGAATGAGGGGGCGTCAAAACCGAAATTGTCGTCACCAAAACGATCGCGCTTGTCACGGCCACGGCCACGACGCTTGTCATTGAAACTCATGTTCGAACTAATACTTTCCCGTCGCCCGCCAATTTCCATCCATGCAGAATAGGACGAATACCCCGCATTTCCCGCGACATGCCACTGGCCCCGCAATGGCAGGCTATACCCTATGCACGAAAAGCGCGATAGCAAATAATGCACCAATCCTAAATCGGCGTAAAAGCCGTAAAACTTGCCTTGACGACGCGGCTGGGGCAGAGGGATTGGCATATTAACCGATTAGAGAAAGCTTGAGCGCGGATGAGCGTTTTCCTTCATGAAGAAGACCTGCCTGATGGCGTACTGCAAGGCAGCTCTGCCCTTGCGGTCGATACCGAAACCATGGGTCTGAACACATTGCGCGACAGGTTGTGTTTGCTGCAGATATCCGATGGTAGCGGCGATGAGCATCTGATCCGTTTTGCTCCCGGCAGCACCTATGCCGCGCCCAATCTTAAAGCGATTTTGGGCGATCCCAACCGATTGAAATTGTTTCACTTTGCTCGCTTCGATCTGGCCGCAATTGAATATTATCTGAAGGTGACGGCGACCCCGCTGTTCTGCACCAAAATTGCCTCGCGTCTCACCCGTACATTTACCGATCGCCATGGGTTGAAAGAATTGGTGAAGGAGCTTTTGTCCACCGACATTTCGAAACAACAACAATCGAGCGACTGGGGTGGGCCGGTCCTGAGCGAGGCGCAAAAGGATTATGCAGCCAGCGATGTGCGCTTCCTGCACCGCCTGCATGCCGAATTCGTTATCCGGCTCGAACGCGAAGGCCGCACCGAAATGGCGCAGGCCTGTTTCGATTTTCTGCCGCACCGGGCGCGACTCGACCTGATGGGCTGGCCCGAAGACGATATTTTCGCCCACAGCTAAAACCTTGTTCATCGACCGGAGACTGTAAAACCGCCTATGTCCGAGCAGGCAGACCGAGAACGCACATTGCGGCAGTTTTTTGCCGCTCCCGGCGGTCGACATGACCGGCTGGTGCGGATTCTTCGCGTTGCATTGCCCAGCATCATCGGCGTGTTGGTTGCAATGTTGGTGGTCAGCCCATTTTCGAATACGCAGGAAATGAGCTTCGTACTGGCAAAGGACGAGGTTAATATGGCCAAAGAGCGCTTGCGGCTGACCAACGCCATGTATCGCGGCGAAGACAGCCAAGGGCGCCCCTTCACGCTTCGCGGCGGCAGTGCAGTGCAGAAAAGCTCAGCGGAACCGATCATCCGGCTGACCGACTTGTCGGGGCAAATCCTGATGGCAGGCGGCCCCGCGCAACTGGTTGCAGGTCAGGGCTATTATAATCTCGAAACCGAAAAAGTTCGCGTTGAAGGGCCGCTGTCCTACACCAGTGGAGACGGATTCAGTGTTACCGCAAACAATGTCGAATTCGCGATGAAGACCCGGCAGATTGAGAGCTTCGGGCCAGTCAATGGCGCGATGAAGGTCGGCACTTTCAGTGCAGGCAAGTTACGGGCCGATGTTGATGCGCGTATTGTACGGCTTGAAGGCGGCGCGCATTTGCGCATCAACCAGAATGCGATTAGATAGGGCGACCATGTCAAAAACTTTCCTGCCGATCTTGCTGGCCAGCGCATTGGGAACTGCGGCCCTGTTATCGGTCGCGGCGCCCGCACAGGTCATCCGAAACCACAACAGCAACGCACCGGTCGATTTTGATGCAGGCGCGATTGAGTTGCAGGACAGGGCTGATCGCGTGATCCTGACAGGTGGCGTCACCGCCACCCAGGCTGGTCTGACGATGCGAGCCTCCCGCGTGACAGCGGCTTATACCAGCAATGGCGGGATTGATGTGAACAGGCTCGACGCCGTGGGCGGGGTAACAATCACCAAGGATGATTTGCGCGCTACCAGTGATGCCGCCATATATGATCTGGGATCCAACCTTATCACATTGATAGGCAATGTCCGCCTGACTCAAGGTGCAAACCGTTTGAGCGGCGGGCGTATTGTGATCGATTTGAATGCTGGTCGTTCGACCATCACCGGCGGCGCATCTTCCACAAGCAGCAAAGGCCGCGTCACCGGCACATTCACGGTCCCGCAACGCAAAAATTGAACCGTTCCGGATCAATCCGGCAAAGCGCCATGCACAAATCCTGCCAATTGCGGGCATTGTGCGCTTTTCTTGATGCTTTTTGCGGTATAAGCACTGTTCGAAGATAAAAGGACGAATACGGGATGAGCCTCGAACAGACCATGGGCGATGATATGCACCGGCACGAAACGCCGGCAAGCGCTTTGACCGAAGAAGGTCTTTCGACGGGTCTGGCCGTAGTGTCGATCGCCAAAAGCTATGACAAGCGCGCAGTGCTGACCGATGTTTCGCTCTCGGTGGCGAAGGGTGAAGTCGTCGGCCTGCTGGGCCCCAATGGTGCAGGAAAGACTACCTGTTTCTACTCGGTAATGGGGCTGGTGAAACCGGACTCGGGCCGCATCATGCTCAACGGTGAGGATATCACCCGCCTACCCATGTATCGCCGCGCGATTTTGGGTTTGGGCTATCTGCCACAAGAAACCTCAATCTTTCGCGGGCTTTCGGTCGAACAGAATATCATGGCGGTGCTGGAACTCGCCGAGCCCGACAAGAGCGCGCGCGAAGCGCGGCTTGAACAGCTGCTCGACGAATTCGGCCTCACGCGGCTGCGCGCGGCCTCTGCAATGGCGCTGTCGGGTGGCGAACGGCGGCGCTGCGAGATTGCCCGTGCATTGGCGGCGAACCCGTCAATAATCCTGCTCGATGAACCTTTTGCCGGGATCGACCCGATCTCGATCAATGACATTCGCGATCTGGTAAAAGACCTGAAAAAGCGCGGCATCGGCGTGTTGATAACCGACCATAATGTCCGTGAAACGCTCGACATCGTCGACCGTGCCTGCATCATCTACGGCGGGCAGGTGCTGTTCGCCGGATCGCCCGAGGATCTGGTCAAGGATGCCAATGTGCGCAGGCTTTACCTTGGCGAAGGGTTTGAGATGTGAGTTAGCACTGGTGGCGCGCGTGACTGCATCCCTTATCGGCTGACCCGGAAATGGCCTTAGCCCCCCGCCTTGATCTTCGGCAGACCCAGTCGCTGGTGATGACGCCGCAGCTGCAGCAGGCGATCAAACTGCTTGCGCTGTCATCGCTCGAAATCGAAAGCTTCATCGCTGAAGAGCTTGAGCGCAATCCGCTTCTCGAAATGGCATCGGGCGATAATGCTGGCGAAGCGGATGCGCCAGACATCGCAGAAACACCCCCTTCAACCGAAAATCTCGGCAGCGACCAGTTGATGAACGACGGTGATTTCGGCACCGGGGGTGAAGCGCTCGACACCGATTTTTCGAACGAGACATTCGAACCCGGTGAGGGTGGCGGTGCAGGGGCCGATGGGATGCTGGGAATGAACGGCATCGAGGGGCGCGGATCGGACTTTGGCGAAGGTCCGGATTTCGATGCCTTTGCGGCTCCCGACATCTCATTGCGCGAACATCTGATGCAGCAAGCGGGCTCCTCGGCCTCTGGCAGGCAATTGCTACTGCTCGAACAGTTGATCGAACATATCGAGCCTTCAGGCTGGCTAGGCGCGGACCTCATGGGCATCGCCTATCGACTGGGTGTGCCATTGGCGGAAATGGAGGAAGCGCTGGCGCTGTTGCAGACTTTCGATCCGACCGGCGTCGGGGCGCGCGACCTCGCCGAATGCATTGCACTGCAGGCAAAAGAGGCAGATCGTTACGACCCCTGCATGGCGCGGCTGATCGACAATCTCGATCTGGTCGCGCGCGGTAGTTTCGATCAGCTCAAGCGGCTGTGCCGTGTCGACGATGAGGATCTGCGCGACATGCTGATCGAACTGCGCAGCTATGATCCCAAGCCCGGCCTGCGCTTTGACAGCGACGATGCGGCGATGGCTGTAACGCCCGACATTTTCGTGACCGCGCAACGCAAAGGCTGGGCGATCGAGCTTAACAGTGCCAACCTGCCGCGGCTGCTGGTCAACCGCAGCTATTATTCCGAAATGGGCGGCGGAGGCAGCAACAAGGCGGCGAACAACTGGCTCAACGAGGCGCTGGCCGACGCCAACTGGCTGATCAAGGCGATGGACCAACGCCAGCGCACGATCATGAAGGTCGCGCAGGAAATTGTGAAGCAGCAGGAAGGGTTTTTCCGCGAAGGTGTCTCGCGGTTGAAGCCACTGACCTTGCGGCAGGTCGCGGAAGCGATCGACATGCACGAATCGACCGTCAGCCGTGTCACCAGCAACAAATATCTGCATTGCAGCAGAGGTCTGTTCGACCTCAAATATTTCTTCTCAAGCGGTGTCGGTTCGGCCGATGGCGATGGTGCATCGGCAGAGGCGGTAAAGGCCGCGATCAAGACACTGATCGATGCAGAGGCCCCCAACGATATCCTTTCCGACGACACGCTGGTCGACATGCTCAAGGGAAAAGGCTTCGACATAGCCCGCCGCACCGTCGCCAAATATCGCGAGGCGATGGGGATTGGTTCGAGCGTGCAGCGGCGTCGCGCGAAGAAGATGGGGCGTTAGGCGAGAACCCGCCCCAGCGCATCCTTCCACCCTGTTAGCCGCGCCTGCCGCGCAACGCCATCCATTGCAGGGCTGAACCGGCCAACCTTGCCGCGCATCACCGATGCCTCCGCAAGCGAACCGTAAAGCCCTGCCCCGACACCTGCCAGCATCGCCGCGCCCAATGCGGTGGTCTCAACGAAATCGGGGCGTTCGACCTCGACCGCCAAAATGTCCGCGAGATCCTGCACCATCCAGCCGTTTGAAACCATGCCACCATCGACACGCAGTTCGGCCCAGTCGGCCCCGTCGGCGGCGAAGGCGGTTTTGAGATCGTGGGTCTGGTGCGCCATAGCCTCCAGTGCGGCGCGCGCGACATGCGCTTTTTTTGCTGCAAAGGTCAGGCCGTGGATCGCGGCACGTGCATGCGGTTGCCAGTGCGGCGCGCCGAGGCCCGACAGTGCGGGGACAAGATAGACGCCGCCATTATCCTCGACACTGCGCGCCAGCGGCTCGGTATCGGGTGAGGCATCGATCAGGCCGAGATCATCACGCAGCCACTGGATCAGGCTGCCGGCGACAAAGACCGACCCTTCGAGGGCATAATGCCGCTCCCCACCAAGCTGCCATGCAATGGTCGCGAGCAACCTATTGGTCGATTTGGGCAGGCTCCGCCCCGTCTGGGTCAGCACGAAGGCACCGGTGCCAAAGGTCGCCTTGGTCTGGCCGGGCTCAAGGCAGCTTTGCCCGATCAGCGCCGCCTGCTGGTCCCCCGCCATTCCGGTGATCGCAATGGGTGCGCCGAACAGGCTGGTATCGGTCATGCCCAATTGGCCCGCGCTGTCGCAGATTTCGGGCAGGATGGAACGCGGAACACCGAACAGGCTAAGGAGGCCATCATCCCAATCGCCGCTGCCGATTGCCATCAACGCGGTGCGGCTGGCATTGCTGGCGTCCGACACATGCACCTTGCCGCCCGTCAGGCGATAGACAAGATAGCTTTCAATGGTGCCGACCGCGAGATGCTCCCCTGCCGCTTTTAGCTGCGGCCAGTTTTTGAGCGCCCAACCGATTTTCGATCCTGAGAAATAGGGGTCGAGCAACAGCCCCGTCTTCGCCTGCACATCAGCTTCATGGCCTGCGGCCTTCAGCGCCTCGCACATCTCCGCCGTGCGCCGGTCCTGCCAGACAATCGCGCGCGACAGTGGTTCCCCTGTGCGACGATCCCAAAAAACCACCGTCTCGCGCTGGTTGGTAATACCGATACCGGCAATGGCATGCGCCCCGCCCGCTTGCGCCACCATCTCGCGCGCGCATTCGAGCGTGAGGCCCCATATTTCGGCGGCGTCGTGCTCGACCAGTCCGGGGGCAGGGTAATGCTGCGTCAACGGGCGCTGCGCGCTGCCCAGACATGTGCCATCCTTGGCAAACAGCATCGCGCGCGTCGACGTGGTCCCTTCGTCGATGACGAGGATATGATCAGTCATTTTCTTCTCCCCTCCCGCCTGCGGGAGGGGCCGGGGGAGGGCCAGAATTCGGCGCTCCTTCTCAGGCCCTCCCCTAACCCCTCCCGCGCGCGGGAAGGGAATGTTGGTCTTTCGACCGGAGTGCGGCAAGCTAAGCGGATCGTCAAGCCGCCAAACCCTTGCATCCCCCATCAAACCGGATAGCCTGCCCATTGAGGAGAGAGTCGATCATGCCCACCACACACCACCGCACCTGCAGCATTTGCGAAGCCAATTGCGGGATCATCGTCACCGCCGAAGGGCGCGACATAATCTCGATCAAGGGCGATCCCGATAACGCACTGTCGCGCGGGCATATCTGCCCCAAGGCAACGGCGCTTGCAGATTTGCAGAATGACCCTGATCGCTTGCGCAACCCGCTGAAGCGCAATGGCGAAGCTTGGGAGGAAATCAGCTGGGATCGGGCCCTTGCCGAAATCGGTGAGCGTACCCGCGCAATATTGGCGCGCGATGCCAGCGGTGCGGCGATGTATATCGGCAACCCCAATGCGCACAGTTATGCCAATTCGCTGGTTTCGGGTGAGCTCAAAAAAGCGCTGGGGCTGAAGACTATCTATTCGGCAAGCACCGTTGACCAGATGCCGCATATGGTCGCGAATCTTGCCCTGTTCGGGCATTCAGGTTTGTGGGGCGTGCCTGATATCGACCGCACCGAAACGATGATCATATTGGGCGGCAATCCGATGGCATCGAACGGCAGCGTGTGGACCGTTCCCGATTTCCGCAACCGGGCGAAGGCGCTGCAGAAGCGCGGCGGGCAGTTGTTCGTCATCGATCCGCGGCGCACAGAGACCGCGAAGATTGCCGACCGGCATCTGTTCATCCGGCCGGCCACTGACGGGTTGCTGCTGGTCGCCCTGCTGCAAGCTGTGCTCGCGCATCCGGAGCGGCCCGCCCTGCCCGATTATGTCGACAATCTGGATGCGGTGGCCGATGCGCTATCGGGCTTTGATAGCGCCACTTGTGCGGCGCAGACCGGGGTGGCTCTTGGTGACATCGAGTGGTTGGCGGATCGCATGGTGAAGGGGCCAGCGGCGCTTTATGGGCGCATCGGTGCCGCGACGCAGAGCTTTGGCACATTGAACGCCTGGTTGATCGCGCTCATAAACATCGCCTCGGGCCAGTTGGACCGCGAGGGCGGGCTGCTCTTCCCGACGCCTTTGGTCGATACCGTTGCGATGGCAGGGCCGGGCTCGATCGGGCGACGCCATTCGCGCGTGTCGGGCCACCCGCTGGTGATGGGGGAATTTCCCGCCGCCGCGCTGGCAGAGGAAATCGAAACGCCGGGCGAGGGTCAGATCAAAGCGCTGTTTGCCGTTGCAGGCAACCCGGTGCTGTCGACGCCCAATGGCCGACGGCTCGATGCGGCGCTCGAGGGCCTCGAGCTGATGGTCTCGATTGATATGTACCGCAACGCCACCAGCCGCCGCGCGCATTACATCCTGCCACCGGTAGGGCCGCTCGAGCGTGAGCATTATGGACTGTTCCTTCTTCCGATCGCGATCCGGAACTTTGGCAAATTCTCCAAACCATTGTTCGAGGCCGAGGAAGGGTCGCTGCACGACTGGCAGATCATCCGCAAGCTGGCCGAAGCGATTTCGGGCGTGCCCATTGAACGGGCCACGCCGCGTGAATTGCTGGACAATCTGCTCAAGGCAGGGCCCTATGGCGTGTCGCTGGCGGAAGTGGAAGCCGAGCCGAGCGGCAAGGACTTCGGGCCGTTACAGGCCGGACGTTTCCCGGAAAGGCTGCGCACCCCGACCAAGCGCATTGATTGCGCCCCTGCCAATCTGATTGCTGATCTCGAACGCCTGCACGGGACACTGGCGCACGCCAATGATGACCGGTTGCGGCTGATCGGGCGGCGGCATGTGCGGTCTAACAACAGCTGGCTGCACAATAGCCCACGCCTTGTGAAGGGACCCGAGCGATGCACACTGATGATCCACCCCGACGATGCCCGCGCGCGCAATCTTGGCGATGGGTCGTTGGCGGAAATCTCGTCCAAAAGCGGTGCGATTAAACTGCCGGTTGAGGTTACCGACGACATGATGCCCGGCACGGTTTCGATCCCGCATGGCTGGGGGCATAATCTGCCAGGCGTTTCGATGGCGGTGGCACAAGCGCATGCCGGGGCCAGCATCAACGACCTGACCGAGGAAGATGCGCTCGATCCCTTGTCAGGCAATGCCGCCTTTTCCGGCGTGCCGGTGGAGGTCAGGCCTGCGGCTTAGTTTGTCCAACCAACCGTAGCCCTGAGCCTGTCGAAGGGCGGCTCTCAGTCAGAAACGGAATTTGAAACCTAGGGACGTGCTTCGACAGGCTCAGCGCTGCGGTGTTTTTCGTTACCGCTCCTTGGTTGCACTGAAAACCAGATCGGGATGCTTTTCCTGCTGATAACCGACATCCCATGACGAGCGGGCCATGAAGACCGGGTTGCCATCGCGATCCTTGGCCATATTGCCAGCGTTGAATTGGGCAAAGGCCTTGAGCGCGGCATCGCTGCCGTTCAACCAGCGGGCGGTGTCGTACGGCGCGGGTTCGAGGAAGGCGTCGACCTTATACTCTGCCTCCAGACGTGAAATCAGAACGTCAAGCTGGAGCTGGCCGACCACGCCGACCACCCAGTTCGAACCGATCTCCGGATAGAAAACCTGTATGACGCCTTCTTCCGAAAGATCGTCGAGCGCCTTACGCAACTGTTTGGTCTTGGTCGGGTCGCGCAGCACGACGCGGCGGAGGATTTCCGGCGCGAAATTGGGCAGGCCAGTGAAGCGCACGCCATTTTTCTCGCTCAGCGTATCACCGACGCGCAGCGTACCATGGTTGGGAATACCGATGATGTCGCCGGGCTCGGCGGTGTCGGCAATCTCGCGGTCTTGCGCAAAGAACAGGATTGGCGAATGGATTGCAACCGGTTTGCCAAGCCCCGACGGCGTCAGCTTCATGCCGCGTTTGAAAGTGCCCGAACACAGCCGCATGAAGGCGATGCGGTCGCGGTGCTGTGGGTCCATATTGGCCTGCACCTTGAAGATGAAGCCGGTGACTTCATTGTTATCCGGCGTGATCGTGCCCGCTTCGCTCGGCTGCGGGCGCGGCGGCGGCGCGAATTGGGCGATGGCGGCGATCATTTCCTCAATCCCGAATTCTTTCAGCGCCGAGCCGAAATAGACCGGGGTCAGATCGCCATGGCGATAGGCCTCCAGATCGAATGACGCATAGCCCGCCTGCGCCAGTTCGGCCTCCTCGCGGAATTTAGCAAGGCCTTGGGCCGACAATTTCTCCGCGAGCGATGGATCGTCGATGCCGCTGTGCTGGCTCGATTTGCCCTCATAGGCCTTGCTGTCGCCGCTGGGCTGGGTGAGCCTGCCGCTGGCGAAATCGAAAATGCCTTCAAACTCTCCACCCATACCGACCGGCCAGCTCATCGGGCAGACATCGAGCGCGAGTTTGTCGGCAACCTCGTCAAGGATTTCGAAGCAGGGGCGGCCCTCGCGGTCGACCTTGTTGACAAAGGTGATAATCGGCACGCTGCGCAAGCGGCAAACCTCGAACAGTTTGAGCGTCTGTGGCTCGATCCCCTTGGCGGCATCGATCACCATGATCGCGGAATCGACCGCGGTCAGTGTCCGGTAGGTATCTTCGGAGAAGTCTTCGTGCCCCGGCGTATCGAGCAGATTGAAGACGATGCCGTCTTTCTCGAACGTCATCACCGACGATGTAACAGAAATACCGCGCTGCTGTTCGATCTTCATCCAGTCCGAACGCGCACGACGGGCAGCCCCGCGCGCCTTGACCTCGCCAGCCAGGTGGATAGCGCCGCCTTGCAGCAGCAGTTTCTCGGTCAGCGTGGTCTTACCCGCGTCAGGGTGCGAGATGATCGCAAAGGTGCGGCGTTTGGCCCATGGTGCAGTCGTCATAGGCGGGGCGCATAGCGGGGTTGGCGGCAACAATCCAGAAACACCTGACCTATGTTTTGTTCCTTGTGGGCGTCCCGGGTCTCTTTTTGGGTTGACTAATTGCAAATGATTCGCAATTGCGACGTTATTGCAATTCAATCTCAATAAAGGGGAAGCCATGTCCGTGTCCACAACCGGAACGTCCGTTCGCGCCAATTCGATACCGCCAGCCAAGCCCGCGCTGCTGGAGCGTGGAGCGCTGCTGGAGCGTGGAGCGCTGCTGGGCGCGGTGCTGTCGGCGGCTATCATCCCCGCTGCGGCGCATGCAGAAATGCTGGATGAAGAGGCGGCCTCGGGCCGCGCACCGATTGTCGTGACGGGTTCGCGGATCGAGGCTGCCAACCCCAACGCCAATCCGAATGCACCCTATAAGGTCGAAAAATCGCAGAATGACAAATTCACCGAAGAGCTGCGCGACACCCCGAAAACAGTCATCGCCATCCCGAAGGAAGTGATCGAGGATCTGGGCGCCAACAGCTTTCGCGAAGTCGTGCGGTCCACCCCCGGCGTCACTTTGGGCACCGGTGAAGGCGGCAATGCCTTTGGCGACCGCATCTTCATCCGCGGGTTCGAAGCGCGCAACGACGTCTATATCGACGGCCTGCGCGACCCAGGCGTGACCAGCCGTGATATATTCGCGGTCGAGCAGATCGAGATTGTGAAGGGCCCATCGGGTAGCTTCGGCGGACGCGGTACAACCGGCGGCCTCGTCAGCCTCGAATCCAAACGCCCGCAGGTCACCGACACCTACACCCATGTCGAAGCCGGAATCGGAACCGAAAATTATTGGCGCGGAGCCGCAGATATCAACATCGCGCTCAATGATCGTATGGCTGTTCGCGTCAACGGCCTGTACCAGAATAGCGACACACCGGGCCGCGATTATGTGAACCAGGAAAAATATGGCGGCGCGATCTCCGCCTTCTGGCAGGCGACCGATACGCTGAGCCTGACCGCGGACTATTATCTCTACCGCATGCAGGGCATCCCCGATTTCGGCCATCCGTTCGATACGACAACACAACAGCCCTACAAAGTTGACCGCGACAATTTCTATGGCGTGATCGGTCGCGATTTCATCGAAAATGGGGCGGATGTCGGCACTATCCGCATCGATTTCGATCCTATTGACAATCTCAGCTTCCGTTCGGTCACCCGTATGGGCGAAACCTATAACCGTTATCTGGTCGGCACCCCCGGATCGGTTTGCCGCTTTGCCCGAACCGCAACGGGCGCATGCCCCGCGACCGGCGTCGATGTGGGAGAGGCCAATTACACGATCACCGCAGGTGGCCAGCGCCGTTTCGGCACCAACCGTTACGTCGCCAATGTCACCGATGCCACTGCACGTTTCGAAACCGGCGGTATCAAGCATATACTCGTCATTGGCGGCGAATATGCGAAGGAAAAAGTCAGCACGCTGCCACTGTTGATCGACGCCTTTGTCGAAGATTCGGCGGGCAATGTCATCTCTACGCCATCCACCTATATCCGCAATTTGCTCAACCCCGACCCGGTGCTCGGCTACACGATCCCGGTATATGCCAATGCGGCGAATGGCCCGACCAAAGTTTCGGTCGAATCGCTGTCGGCCTATGTCATCGATACGATCAAATTCACTCCGCAAATCTGGGCGACGGTTGGCGCCCGCCTCGATGGCTATTCGCTGCGCTACCAAAGCAACGGGCTGCCCACTGCAACCGTGCTGCGCAACAATGTGCAGTTTGCCAACTATCAGGGCAGTCTGACCTGGAAGCCGAGCGAATTTCTGACGCTCTATGCCTCCTTCGCTACCTCCTCAAACCCGTCGGGTGAACAGCTTGACGGTAACGGCATCTCCTATGACGGCATCGCCGCGCAGACCCAGAATCTGGCACCCGAACGCAACCGTGCATGGGAAGGCGGGGTGAAATGGGAAACCCCTGACGGCAACCTGCTGCTGACTGCTGCAGCTTTCCAGATCACCAAGGCCAATGCGCGCGAGAATATTGGCGGCAATGTCTATGAACTGGTAGGCAAGCTGCGCTCACGCGGTGTCGAGCTGGGCGTCAACGGCACACTTTTTGACGTGCTGCAACTGTTCGGCGGCTACACCTATACCGACGCCACGATCGTCGAATCGGTAAATGCAGCCAATGTCGGTCGGCCATTCGCCAACATCCCGAAGCACAGCGCCAATTTGCTGGCGACGGTGATGCTGGGAGATCATGTCGAGGTCGGCGGTCAAGTGCATTATCAAAGCAAGATTTTCGGCGGCAGCCTGGCTGCAGGCAATGCCCATGTGCCTGACTATGTCCGGTTGGATGCCATCGCCCGTTTCAAGCCGACCGAATGGCTCGAAGCGCGGGTGAACGTCAACAACCTGACCGACAAACGCTATTATGATGCGATTTATCGATCAGGCAGCCCCTTCGCCTATATCGCCCCCGGGCGATCGGCATTCCTGACGCTTGCCGTGAAGATGTAAGCTAGGAGGCTCCTCTTCGGGCACGGGTAAATATATAAAGATTTCCTAATCTCGTCATTCCCGCGAAGGCGGGAATCCATCACCGGACGTTGAAATTTCCTTCATCGGCGATGGCCCCCCGCCTTCGCGGGGGTGACAAGATACGAGACTTAATTCAACTTTGCCGCAAATTTATTAGGACAAATATCCATGCTAATTGTCATTCCGCAGCTGCTCGACCGCGAACAGGCAAGGGCGCTTGGCCGCACGATAGCCGCTGCGGAATGGGTCGACGGCAATGTGACCAGCGGGGCCGGCGCCGCGCTCGCCAAGCACAACCGCCAATTGCCCGAGGCAGGCGAAGCCGCAGCCCATGCCCGGATAGTGGTGCAGGAAGGGCTCGCCCGATCACAGCTGTTCCTGTCCGCCGCCCTGCCCAAACGGGTCTTCCCGCCATTGTTTAACCGCTATGGCGTGGGCGAAGGCTTTGGCGACCATGTCGACAACGCCATCCGGTTACTTCCCGACGGTACGCAGATGCGCACCGACCTGTCGGCAACATTGTTCCTCAACGACCCTGCAGACTATGACGGCGGCGAATTATCGATCGAAGGCGATTTCGGACGCGTCGCGTATAAGCTGGAGGCGGGCGACATGCTGCTCTACCCCTCAACCAGCCTGCACCATGTAACCGAGGTGACGCGCGGTGAGCGCATCGCCAGTTTCTTCTGGCTCGAATCGTTGGTCCGCGACGGCGGCGCACGTGAGGCGCTGTTCGATCTCGATCAGTCTGTGCAGACACTGACTGCCGAGCGCGGCGGCGATGATGCGCAAGTGCTGCGGCTGACGAAGCTGTACCACAATCTGATCCGCCGTTGGGCAGTCTAGCGCTTGGTCAAACCATCGCGCAGCATTGTGTTCACCACATCGGCAATTTCGCCGACAGCACGCTCTTCGCCCAATACGCCATAACGCAGCCCGAGGAAGACGTTCATCCCCATGATCGCCCAGGCATGGGCTTCATCGACCGGACCACCGATCTCACCGCGCGCTTCGGCAGCCTTCAGACGATCAAAAATGCGGTCGACGGTAGTGCCATAATGCGCCTGCCAGGCATCGGGGGCGACGAATTCGGCTTCGTCGATGATCCGGTAGATTTCCTTATGCTGCCGCGCGAAGGACAGGAAGGCGGAGAGCGCCCGGCCTTCCGCATCGATCTGGTCTCCTTCGCCCGCAAGCACAGGTGCAACATAATCGCGCACCTGCCCCGACATGTCCTTGACCAGCGCGCGGAACAGCGATTCTTTCGAATCGAAATAGGTGTAGAAGCTGCCGAGCGCGACCCCGGCGCGGCTCGTGATGCTGACCACCGAGCTGTCATGGAAGCCCTTTTCGCCAAATTCGGCGCGGGCAGCATCCAGCAAGGCACGCAATGTGCGACGGCCGCGTTCGGTGCGCGGTGCCTTGTCTTCCCCCGTCATTGTTGCATCCATGCCACGCACGGCGACCATTTGCAAAATTCCTCTTCCAGAAGTTGAAAGATGGTTCAACTTTCAGTATGGAGCAAGCAGAAAATAGCGGGACAGCCGCATATTTAGATGTACGGAAGAGAGGATATCATGAAATTCCAATCATTTACGCGCGCAATCCTGTTGTCGGGAATCGCCCTTGGCAGCGTCACCACTTTGTCCAGCCCCGTTTGGGCGCAAGATGAAGCTACCGCCGACGAAGGCGAAGGTGGTGGTGAAATCATCGTTACCGCCCGCCGTCGTGAGGAAAGCCTGCTCGACGTTCCGATTTCGATGACCGCCATTTCGGGCGACACGCTTGCTGCCCAGGGCGCAGTCGACATCACCGCGCTGCAAGACAAGGCGCCGAACATGACGATGCAGATTGCACGCGGTTCGAACTCGACCCTGATCGGTTTCATCCGCGGCGTCGGCCAGCAAGACCCGCTCTGGGGCTTTGAACCCGGCGTCGGCCTGTATGTCGACGACGTCTATGTCGCCCGCCCGCAGGGTGCGGTGCTCGACATTTTTGACGTCTCACGCGTCGAAGTGCTGCGCGGGCCGCAGGGCACGCTTTATGGTCGCAACACCATCGGCGGCGCGGTCAAATATGTAACCAACAAACTCGGCAACGAATTTGGCGGTAAGGTGCGTGCCTCTTATGGTGCGTATAACCAGATCGACCTGATCGGTCAGGTCACTGTGCCGCTGGGTGACACCTTCTCGATCGGTGGGGCCATCGCATGGTACCAGCGTGACGGTTTCGGCAAGAATCTGACCACGGGCGCCGAGCATTATAACAAGGATGTGCTTGCCGGCCGTATTTCGGCGGAATTTGCACCGTCTGAAGATGTCTTCATCCGCGTCGCAGCCGACAAGATCATCGACAAGTCGAACCCGCGCCACGGCACACGTCTCGTCGGCAATGGTGGCGTAGCAGCCTTCGAACCCACCGCCAGCGTCTATGACACCCGCGCAGGCATTGGCGATGACAATAAGGTCGAAACGCAAGGCGTATCGCTGACCGGCGAATTCGGCCTGTCGGATGCACTGACCTTCAAGACGATTTCGGCTTATCGCGACGGCCACACCGACACGCTGATCGATTTCGATAACACCGCGGGCCCCGTCCTCGACGTGCCCGCTTTCTATGACGACCGCCAGTTCACGCAGGAACTACAGCTGCTGTTCGAAGGCGACCGCATTCAAGGTGTTGCCGGGCTCTACTATCTCGACGCACGCGCCAGCGGGGCGTTTGACACGGTATTGGGTGGCCTCAATCTCACCACGCTGACATCGGGAACGGTGAAGACCAAAAGCTACGCGGCCTTTGCCGATGTCAGCTTTGACGTGACAGAGCAGCTGAAGCTTTCGGCTGGCCTGCGCTACACCAAGGATGACAAGACCGGCACCGTATTCCGGCGCAACTATACCGGCATCCGTAGCCCGCAGTTCGGCAATGCAACGGCCGTTCCCGGCCTGATCCGTTCGGATTATACCAATAGCCGCAGTTTCAAGAAGCTGACCCCACGTATTTCGCTGAGCTATCAGCCGAACGACAATGCGAATATCTACGCCTCATACGGCAAGGGTTTCAAATCGGGCGGTTTCGACATGCGCGGCGACGCTATTCTGACGCCGACCACGGTCAACGGCTATGAACCCGAAACCATCGACAGCTTTGAAATTGGCTTCAAGGGCGCGTTCCTCGACCGCACGCTGTTCACCAACTTTGCGCTGTTTAAGTCGAAGTATAAGAACCAGCAGGTCACCGTGCAGGTGCCGAGCCTTGCAGGCGGCATTGCCAGCTTTGTCGACAATGCGGGTCGCGGAGACATTTCAGGTGCGGAATTCGAACTGCGCGTTGTGCCTTCAGCCAACTTCTCGATGAATGCAGCAGTCGGCTACACCAATGCCGATTATAAGGAATTCCTGACCTTCATCACCGGCGGCACCACCCCGGTCGATGTATCCAACGCACGCGAATTCCAGAACACGCCAAAATTCACCGCCAGCGTTTCGGCAACGGCGTCGGGCGACCTGCTGGGCGGAACGATTTCGTTCACCCCGGCAGTTTCGCTGCGCAGTGATGCCTATATGTTCGAAATCCCGACCCCGGCGCTCGATCCCGACGGTTATTTCCTGGTCGATGCCTCGGCAGCCTGGACCTCGCCTGATGACGTATTCAAGCTTTCGGTCAACCTGCGCAACCTGACCAATGAACGCTACCGCGTCGGTGGTTACAACTTCCCGGGTGCTCTGTTCGGCAATTCGATCATCGGCTACTATGGCCCGCCGCGCACCGCGACGTTCAACATCGAATATCGCTTCTGATTTCTACTCCTACCCTCTCCCAGGAGTGAAACGGAAAGGCCGGGGTTTGCGCCCCGGCCTTTCTTGTTTCTGGATGGTCAGAACAGCCCGGGCACCTCGCGCTGCGCCACATTGGGTATCTTGGGCAGCGGCACCACCCGGCGATCCGTCCTTTGACCATCGGCTTGCTGCTGCTGCCCGGCCGTAACCGGCGTACAAGACCGACCGGCTATGAAATCCAGTGCTGAACGCAGCGACGCTTCTGTAGGATCGCCAAGCGGGCGAGCAATATCGTCAGGAGCGGCGCAAGTCGTCCGCATATTGCTTGCCAGCCCCGAATAATAGTCGCCCTGTCCGGCAGAATTATCCTTGGCAAAGGCAACTACGCGAATACGATCGTCGCATGCAGAACGGTCAACTGCAATCTGTCCCACAGGCTTGCCATATGTATTGCTGCCGATCAGCGCAGCGTTGACGCCGAGATAGGGAATGAAACTGTTCATCACCAACTCACTGGCAGATGCGGTGGCATTGGTGGTGATGAACGCAATTTTCATGGGTGCTACTGACTGCGACTGGGGTTCGAAACGGCGGGTTTCGTTATTCGATGCTTTGGACGCCCGGAATCGGGTGACCGAAAAAACATCGCTGGTGGTGCGGTTGCCGCCCAGCAGGTCGCCCATCAGCTCAGCCGTGGAAACAAGCCCGCCGCCATTATAGCGGAAATCGATCACTATGTTGGTGATACCCTGCGCCCGGAAATCGGCAAAGGCGGTGCGCAACTGGTTATCCGCTGTCGAAATGAAGGTGCGCATGTTGATGTAACCGACGCGGCGCCCGCCATCGTCAATCACCTTGGCTCCGTAGCGTGAGGACAGTGGATCGATATTATAGTCGGCTTTGGTGATCGTGACATTTCGCGTGCCCGCACCGTCGCTGATCCGCAGCACGCGGGTCGTGCCCACGGTGCTTGGGCCGAGCGCGTCGCTGACGCCAGCGGAGCCTTGCGAAGCAAGAATGTCGGCAACCGGCACCAGATTAGTTTCGCTTGTTCCGATCGCCACTATCTCGGTTCCCCGATCGATTCCTGCGGTTAAGGCAGGTGCGCCCTCAAAGGCCTCAATCACGAACAACCGGGTCCCCTGATATGCAAAACGAACGCCAAATCCTGCAGTTGCGCCCGACGCAAAGAAGGCGTTTTCCTCGGCAATAGAGGTTATGTACGTGAAGAACCGGTCCCTACCCTGCGAACGAGCGGTAGCGGTGAGCGCGTCAATATAGGCGTCCACCGTGCTGTAAGGCGACGGATCGAGCGAAGCCGGCAGCGTTTCCGGAAACAGATACCATTCGTTGAGAACCGAAAAGGCAAAATCCTGACGACTGCGCAAACTACACGCGGTTGGTGGCGGGGGCGGCGTAGGTGTGCTGCCGGTCGGGGGCACAACAACCGTACCTCCACCCGATCCGCCTCCGCCTCCCCCGCCACAAGCCGTGGCACCGGTAGCCAGAATGATGACCAGATTTTTGAGCGACTTTTTCCGCACGACCGCGAACTCCATGTAAAGACGGGATGGCCAAAGCCATCAATCCGTCCTTAACAGCATGAGTGCGGCTGAACTGGCAAGTAACAACTTGCTAGGCGTCAACCGCGCAGCGTCGCACCTTGCTTGGAAGCGGTTGCAACGACCCGATCACTAATCGCTTTCAACTCCTCGTCGGTGTAGCTTTTATCGCTGGGCTGAAGCGCCACCTCAATGGCCAGGCTGACCTGGCCTTCAGGTACGCCCTGCCCCGCGAAGCGGTCGAACAGGCGGACGGCGACAATGTTGTCCTTATCGCAACCACGGATGGCGCGAACGAGGTCACCCGCTGCCAATGTATCGGGAACGAGGAAGGCAAAGTCTCGGGTCACCGCCTGCAACGCCGGAGGTGTGAAGGCCGGACGCATGAAGCCGCTGCCTTTTTTCGCTGGGATCGCATCAAGGAAGATTTCGGCGGCAATCACGGTGCCGTCGAGGTCAAACGCCTTGGCGGTCGCGGGGTGCAGCGTGCCAAAGGCTGCAAGCACGTTTTTCGGCCCCATGCGCAATGTAGCCGACTGGCCGGGATGATAATGATCTCCCGCCTCACCCATGACCATCAGGCTGTCGGTGGCAACGCCGGCCGCGGCAAGTAGTGCCAGCACTTCGGCCTTGGCATCATAGGCATCGAACTTCGCAGCTTTGCCCGCCGCCCAACCGCGCGGCGTCTTCTCGCCCGCCAGCACAATGCCGCAGGTCAGCCGCTCACTGTCAGCCAGATAGCGCCGCCCGATTTCGAACAGCCGCACCGAAGAGGCACCGCGATCCATATTGCGCCGCGCCGCGGAAAGCAGGCCGGGGAGCAGCGAGGGACGCATGACCTTCATGTCTTCGGAAATCGGATTGTCGAGACTCCAGATGCCGCCACCAAAAGCGTCGGCTTCCTTTTGCGGCAGGAACGACCAGTTGATTGCCTCGTTCAGACCGCGCGCAGCTGCAGCGCGGCGCACCTTGCGTTCGAGGCTTTGCTGCGGGGTTGCCGTCGGCTTGGCGACGCCATCCGCGCGGGGCAGCGGGGTGGACACCACATTGTCGAGACCGACGATACGCACAACTTCTTCGACCAGGTCGGCCCAGCCATCGACGTCGCGGCGCCATGTCGGAACGGTTACCGTCCAGTCTGCTGCGACTTCGAATCCGAGCGATTCCAATATCGCCTTTTGGCGGTCCGCAGGTACATCGATGCCGCCCAGCGCCGCACAGCGGGCGGTGTCATAAGTGATTGTCTTGCGTTCCAGCGGCGGTTGCCCGGCGCGGGTGACATCGCTCGGCTCACCGCCGCAGGTCTGGACGATCAGATCGGTAAGCAGCGCAAGTCCATCGTCAAGGAAGGCTGGATCGACGCCCCTTTCAAAACGACTGCGTGCATCGGAGGTCAGCGCCAGCGCCTGCCCCGTCCTGGCGATGCGCTCGGGCGTGAAATAGGCGATTTCGAGCAACACATCGGTGGTGTCATCCGAACAGCCCGAATGTTCGCCGCCCATGATACCGGCAATGTCGTGCACGCCGCTGTCGTCCGCGATCACTGTCATTTCCGATGTGAGCGTGTACTCCTTGCCATTAAGCGCTGTGACGGACTCGCCGTTTTTCGCGCGGCGTGCCACAACCGCACCGTTCAATTGCGCCAGATCATAAGCGTGCGCCGGGCGTCCGCAGGCAAGCATCAAATAGTTGGTGCAATCGACCAGCGCCGAAATCGGGCGCTGCCCCGCAGCCTTCAACCGCGCCTGCATCCAGTCGGGCGAGGGGCCGTTCTTCACGCCGCGAATGACGCGTCCGTAAAAGGCCGGGCAGCCTTCCGGGTCATCGGTGCGGATTTCGATCGGGCAGGGATAGTTGCCGGTGATAGAGGGCACTTCGACCGGTTTAAACGTGCCAAGGCCAGCCGCCGCCAGATCGCGCGCAATGCCCATCACGCCCATACAATCCTGCCGGTTGGGGGTGATGGCGACATCGATCACCGGATCATTGACGTCGGCATATTCGGCGAAGGCCATGCCGACAGGCGCATCGGCGGGAAGCTCGATGATCCCATCATGATCGTCGCCCAGTTCGAGTTCGGCGACCGAGCACATCATGCCATTCGATTCAACGCCGCGGATGGCGGTCTTTTTCAGCACCATGCCATTGGCAGGGACAGTCGCGCCTTCAATGCCGAACACGCCGACAAGCCCCGCGCGGGCATTGGGTGCACCGCACACGACCTGCAACGGATTGCCGTCCCCGGAATCGACCGTCAGCACCTGCAGCTTGTCTGCCTGCGGGTGTGGGGCCGCGGTGAGCACGCGTGCAACCTTGAAGCCCGTCAAGTGATCAGCCGGGTTTTCTATACCCTCAACCTCAAGCCCGATGCGGTTGAGGCAATCGGCAACCTGTTCGATGGTTGCATCGGTTTCGAGATAATATTTGAGCCAGGAGAGCGAGAATTTCATGCGCCTACTCCCCCGCTGAGCGTGGGCACATCAAGCGCGTTGAACCCGTAATGCTGGAGCCAACGATTATCGCCATCGAAGAAGGCGCGCAAATCGTCCATGCCATATTTGAGCATCGCCAAGCGGTCGACACCCGTACCGAAGGCAAAGCCCTGCCACACATCGGGATCGAGCCCGCAAGCTTCGATCACCTTGCGATGGACCATGCCGCTGCCCAGCACTTCCATCCAGCCTTCACTGCCGCCAATCACGCGTTTTCCCTTGACCACCGAATAGCCGACATCGACCTCGACCGAGGGTTCGGTGAAGGGAAAATAGCTGGGGCGCAGGCGCAGCACGACATCGTCGCGCTCGAAAAACGCCTTGAGGAAGGTTTCGAGGGTCCATTTGAGATGCCCCAGATGGATGCCCTTGTCGATGACCAGCCCTTCGATCTGGTGGAACATCGGCGTGTGCGTCGCGTCGCTGTCGCTGCGATACACCCGGCCCGGCGCGATGATGCGGATCGGCGGTTCTTGGCTTGTCATCGTGCGGATCTGCACCGGCGAAGTATGCGTACGCAGCAGCATCTTTTTCCCGTCTTGCGCCATCTGGTCCGGGAAATAGAAAGTATCGTGCATCGCACGAGCGGGATGCGTTTCGGGAATGTTGAGCGCGCTGAAATTGTGCCAGTCGTCCTCGATTTCCGGACCCTCGGCGACAGCGAAGCCCATGTCAGCGAAGATTTCGGCGAGTTCGTCCATCACTTGGCTGACCGGATGCACGGTGCCGCGCGGCGCTTCGGGCGCGGGGAGTGTCATGTCCAGCCGTTCGGTAGCGAGGCGTTGATTGAGGATTGCGGTTTCCAGCGCAGCCTTTTTGGCGGCGATGCCATTGGTCACCGCTTCGCGCAGACCGTTAATCATCGGTCCCTGCACTTGCCGTTCCTCGGGTGACATCTGCCCCAGTGATTTGAGCAGCGCCGAAACGCTGCCCTGCTTGCCAAGCGCGTCAATGCGGACGGCCTCAAGCGCGTCGGGCGTGTCTGCCGCTTCGATGGCGGCCAACAAGCTGGTTTTCAGACTCTCAATGTCACTCATTTTCGTCATTCCCGCGAAGGCGGGAATCCATCACCCGCCGATTAATTTTACCCCTCTGGTGATGGCCCCCGCCTGCGCAGGGGTGACGGTAGAGGGCAATATTAGTTCTAAACCGACCACAAAGGTGGAAATCCAAAATCAACCGCCAAATCCTTCCAATCCGGATTTTCAGCCTCGATCAAATTTATCCGCCATTGTCTGTTCCAATTCTTGATCCGCTTTTCCCTCAAAATGGCCGTTTCCATCATTTCATGCTGTTCATACCAGACCAGCAGTTTCGCCTGCACCCGTTTGCTATGGCCTTCAAAAATCTCGTCTCGATGTTGCCTCACCCGATCCATCAGATTTGAAGTGACTCCCGTGTAGAGCGCTCCCTGCTTTCGGTTTGCCATGATGTAAACCGTCGGCTGGAAGGCTGTCCAATCTCTGGCCAATGCTCGTCACCCCCGCGAAGGCGGGGGTCCATCACCCGCCGTGTAAATTTCACCTTCCGGTGATGGATTCCCGCCTTCGCGGGAATGACGAAGAAAAAGAAACCAGAAAACTCATAAGCAAATGGGCGCGAACGGCAAGTGCCGCCCACGCCCATTTGCGCATTATTCGAAATGGTAGCTTATGCTGCTTTCGGCAGCGCTGCCTTCGCCTGCGCAACTATGGCGCTAAACACAGCCGACTCGTTCATCGCAAGATCGGCAAGCGTCTTGCGGTCGAGTTCGACGCCAGCCAGCTTCAGGCCGTGCATGAACACGCCATAGGTCAAGCCTTCGGCGCGGACAGCGGCGTTGATGCGCTGGATCCACAAAGCGCGGAAATTGCGCTTGTTTACCTTGCGGTCGCGATACGCATATTGGCCGGCCTTTTCGACAGCCTGACGTGCGATGCGGATGGTATTCTTGCGGCGGCCATAATAGCCTTTTGCCTGCTCCAAGATGTTCTTGTGCTTGGCGCGGGTGGTTACACCCCGTTTGACGCGTGCCATATCTCAGCGCTCCTTATTTCAAGCCGTACGGCGCCCATTGGCGAATGTGACCCGCATCCGAATCGCTGAGCACGTCGGTGCCGCGGTTCTGACGAATATATTTGCCGCTGTGGCTGATCAGGCGGTGGCGCTTGCCGGCTACGCCGTGCTTTACCTTGCCTGTGGCGGTGAGCTTGAAGCGCTTTTTGACGCCGCTCTTGGTCTTCAACTTGGGCATTTTGGTCTCCTTTGTTTGCATGGAGGCGGTACCGGCCCACTCCCCCACCCGGCCACCCATGACGATACCCTGTTTGGGTGGCCGGGTGGGGGAGTGGGCTGGTGCCGCACCTCTCCAAGAGAGTCCGTATCGAGCAAACATGGCAGCCCTTTTAGCCAGCCTGCTCATTCGGAAGGCGCGCGCCTAGCGGGATTCGCGCGGAAATGCAAGCGCGAAGGCCGATTCAATGCCCGTTGCCCGCGCCAGGCTTTTGCAACGCTTGCAGCGGATCACCCAGCGCGGCCATCCGCGCTCGCGATGCCGCGCCGATAATCGGATGCGGATGCTGCCGGTATTCACGCGGGCTCATCTTGAAGAACTGGCGGAAATCGCGGTTGAAATGCGCCTGGTCATAATAGAGCATGTCCAGCGCCTCGGACCAGTTGCTGTCTGGATCGCGCATAATCACCGCCAAGGTCCGCACAAAGCGCTGCCGCCGCAGCAGCAATTTGGGCGAAAAGCCGAATATGCGCAGAGAGAAGCGCTGCAACTGGGCGATGGAGAGCTGCAACCGCTCCGCCAACTGGCCGACCGAGGCGATTTCGGGATCCATCAGCGCTGCATGTGCCGCGCGCACCCGCTGTTCAGTGGCAGCATCAATCAGCGGCCGGTTATCCAGAGCGTCGAGCAATATGGCATCGAAACGAGCCGCCATTTCGTCAAGATTTTGCGCCGATACCGCTGCCTGCATCATGTCGGCAAAAGCAACTGGCGTCTTGACCAGCGAGGCATCTTCCAGCCGATCTGCCCAAAGATCAGCGGGCTCGTCGATAAACATGCTCCACCCGACTGGCAGGAAGCCAATGCTCGCAATCCGCGCATGTTGCGCGGCAAAAGGCCCCGCAAGGCTGGTCGGCCCGACAAAATGCGCCGGCGGAATGTCGCGCAGCTTTTGCCCGACAAATCCGCCCAGCGTGTCGCCGCTATAGCGAAAGCGTACGCTCGCCCATTCAGGGTTCATCCAGTCGCGCACGGGCTCGCCATCGGGACTGTCAATCGCAGTGAAATAATAGACCGACAGATAAGGCTGCAAGCGCGGATGCGGGGCGATAAATCGCGTATGGCTGGAGCCGACTGCCCCGGTCATTCTACCATCCCCTGCATGTAAACTGTCATTGCTGCAGGATTTCCCTGCGTCAAGCAGGGACTAACCCGTAGGGCCCTGCAATACTTGCAGTGGCTGGCCTAACGCCTCGGCCCGCGCCCTTAGCGCCGCCTTGCTGATCGGGCGGGGCATATCGAGAAAGGCCCTTGGCGACATGCCCATGAAGTCGCGGAAATCGCGACTGAAATGTGCCTGATCGTGATAACTCGCGTCGAGCACCTTGACCCATTTCAGCGCTGGATCGAAAATCCGCGGCGCCAACGAACGCAAAAATCGCTGACGACGAAGCAGTCTTTTGGGTGGGAAGCCGAAAATCCGGCGGCACAGCCGCTCGACATATTGGCTGTTCAGCCCCAGCCTTTCCGCAAGTTGCCCGACATCGGTAATCTCGGGATCGGCCAAAGCGGCGTGCACCCGTTCTATCTCATCTTCCCGATCATCCTCAGGTCCGAGTGCGGCCAGCAAATGGCGGTCAAACACATCCGCGATCTCGCGATGATCGCGCAATCCTGCGATGTCCCGCCATATCGCGCCGAAAATCCCGAACGCTGGTTCGGTTTCAACATCGAAAACGGCGTCTGCGTAAAGGTGCGCACTTTCACCGACAAACCGGTTCCAGCCCAATGGCAAGATGCCAATGCCTGCCATACGGGCAAAGGAGCAACGCACATGACAGGCCCGCCCGGTTGGTCCGGTCATCGACGCGCGCGGCACCGGCACCACCGGATCGGGCACCATGCTGGCTGGGATCATCCCTTCCAGCATGAAGCGTGCGCTGGCCCATTCAGGGTATAGCAGATCGTCCAGCTCAATGCCCCCAGGCGTCGCGATCTCGACGAAATAATAGCTGCTGAAATAGCGTCTGAGCTCAGGCGCTGGCAGGATGAATCGATAATCGCCGACAGAGCTTAGTGGTTGCACGCCAGTGCCTCGACAACATCTTCCATCCGCGCCGGATCGCCCAGCGCGATGACATGGCCTTCGGAGCCCGCGTGCAACATCTCGCCATTCCAGTCGCACATCATTCCGCCCGCGCCTTCAACGACCGGCACCAGCGCGGCAAAGTCGTGCAGCTTGAGGCCGGATTCGACCACAATGTCGATATGACCCGATGCGAGCAGCGCGTAATTGTAGCAGTCGCCGCCAAACAGCATTCGTTTGTGCGCGGTCTGCGCGGCGAGTGCCATGAAATGGTCGCCATCATGCTGGCTGAAATATTGCGGGCCGCTTGTGGCCAGCGAGGCTGCCGCCAATTCACGGCAGGCGCGGGTCGAAACCGGCTTGCCGTTCAAAGTCGTGCCTTGCCCGGTGACGCCGATCCAGCGTTCGCGGTTGACGCACTGGTCGATCAAGCCAAGCACCGGCCAGCCATCCTCCAGCAAGGCGATGAGCGTACCGAAAATCGGTCGGCCGGCCATGAAACTGATGGTACCGTCGATCGGATCGATCACCCATGTTCGGCCAGAAGTCCCCGGCTTCTCGCCATATTCTTCGCCGATGATGGCATCTGTCGGACATTCCACATCGAGGATCGTGCGGATCGCTGCCTCGGCGGCGCGGTCGGCTTCGGTGACTGGTGTGGAGTCTGCCTTGGCTTCATGATCAAAGCTGGCGCGGAAAAACGGGCGTATCACGCCCCCGGCCACATCGGCGAGTCGCCCCGCCAATTCAATCTCCCTTGCCCCAATCATGTAAATTTCCCTGCCCTGCTTTTCAGCAAAGCGCAACATGGCTTTGCATATCAGGGCGTTGGAGCGGCAGCAGCCTTAATCAAACAGGCTCGATACGCTGCTTTCATCGGCAATGCGCTTGATGGCTTCGCCCAGCAGCGGCGCGATTGGCAGCTGGCGGATTTTGGCACTGTCGCGCGCGGCGTCGGAGGCGATGATCGAATCGGTGATCACCAGCTTGCGCAAGCTTGATGCGTTGACGCGGTTCACAGCCTCGCCCGACAGCACGCCGTGGGTGATATAGGCGACAACGTCAGAGGCCCCTGCCGCCTTGAGCGCATCGGCGGCATTGCACAGCGTGCCCGCGCTGTCGGCGATGTCGTCTATCAGGATGCAGAAACGGTCCTTCACGTCACCAATAATGTTCATCACTTCGGAAACGCCCGCCTTCTCGCGGCGTTTATCGACGATTGCGAGGGGGGCATCGTTGATGCGCTTGGAGAGCCCCCGCGCGCGAACTACACCGCCGACGTCGGGGGAGACAACGGTGATCGGCTTATCGCCATGGCGTTCGAGAATGTCGGCGCTCATCACCGGTCCGGCAAACAGATTATCGGTCGGGATATCGAAGAAGCCCTGAATCTGGCCAGCGTGCAGATCGACGGTCAGCACGCGGTCAGCGCCAGCTTCGGTGATCAGATTGGCAACCAGCTTGGCCGAAATCGGTGTGCGCGGACCGGGTTTCCGATCCTGTCGGGCATAGCCGAAATAGGGCAGAACCGCTGTGATGCGCTTGGCCGAGGCACGGCGCAGTGCGTCGATCATGATCAGCAATTCCATCAGATTGTCGTTCGCCGGATGGCTGGTCGACTGGATGACGAACATATCTTCGCCACGGACATTTTCGTGAATCTCGACGAAAATCTCGTTGTCGGCAAAGCGGCGGACGCTGGCATCGGTCAGCGGCAGGCCGAGATATTCGGCAATGCCCTTGGCGAGCGGAAGGTTGGAATTGCCGGTAATCAGTTTCATTTCTACACCCCGTCCCCAAGTTCGCCATTCCCGCGAATGGCGGGAATCCATCACCTGCCGTTGAAACTTCAGCCTTCGGTGATGGACCCCCGCCTTCGCGGGGGTGACGAGGATATGAATTGATTCGTTTGTTCCCCTAACGAAGCGAGCCCACCTAGACAATCGCCTTGCCCGCCTCGATTGTGGACAATAGGAAAGAAATTATGACGCAGCAGCTTACGATCGCCATGGCCCAGCTCAACCAGCGCGTGGGCGACCTGAAAGGCAATGCCGATGCCATGCTCGAATGGCGGGCAAAGGCGGGGGCAGTCGACCTGGTGCTGTTTCCGGAGCAGCAGCTGATTGGTTATCCCGCCGAAGACCTTGTGCTGAAACCCGCATTCCAAAAGGCGGCTGCGCAGGAGCTGGAACGGCTTGCGGCAGCGACTACCGATGGTGGTCCGGCGATGCTGGTCGGATCGATACTGAAGGAGGCGGATGGTCTCTACAATATTGTTGCGTTGCTCGATGGCGGCAAGGTCGCGGCTGTACGCAAGAAGCACGAGCTGCCTAACTATGGCACTTTCGATGAGAAACGCATTTTCGCGCAGGGGCCTCTGCCGGAACCGGTAGAGTTCCGCGGGGCCAAGTTGGGCCTGCCAATCTGTGAGGATGGCTGGCTGCCCACGGTTTGCTCGCACCTAAAGGCGCAAGGGGCTGAACTGCTGATTTCAGTCAATGGCAGCCCCTATGAAATCGACAAGGATGACCGGCGGCTTGAACAGGTGTTTGCTGCTCGCGTCGCCGAAACCGGTCTGCCGCTGATATTCCTCAACCGTATCGGCGGGCAGGATGAGCTGGTGTTCGACGGCTGCTCTTTCGTTTTGAATGCCGACGGGCAAGCCGCGCATCATCTGCCCGATTGGGAAGAGCATCTGCGCATCACGCGATGGACGCGAAGTGCTGAAGGCTGGGTCTGCGACGGCGGCGAACTGGCCGAATGGGAAGACCATCCCGCGGATATCTATTCGGCCATGGTGCTGGCGCTGCGCGACTATGTGGATCGCAACCGCTTTCCCGGCGTAGTGCTGGGGCTATCGGGCGGAATTGACAGCGCGATCTGCGCGGCGATTGCCGCCGACGCTTTGGGCCCGGACCGCGTCTGGTGTGTGATGCTCCCCAGCCGCTTTACCGGCCAGCTAAGCCTCGACCTTGCTGGGGAATGTGCGCAGATGATCGGCTGCCGCCTCGATACCATCCCGATCAATCCGGCGGTCATGGCGTTTGACGAAATGCTCGCGGGCAGCTTTGCCGACAAGGATGTCGACATCACCGAGGAGAATGTCCAGTCGCGCATCCGCGGGGTGACGCTGATGGCGCTGTCGAACAAATTTGGTCACATGCTACTGACCACTGGCAACAAAAGCGAGATGAGCGTGGGCTATGCCACCATCTATGGCGATATGGCGGGCGGTTATAACCCGCTCAAAGATGCCTACAAAATGACGGTGTTTGCCATCTCGCGCTGGCGCAACAAGCACAAGCCGCGCATCGGCCTTGGTCCCGACGGGCCGGTGATGCCCGAAGCGATCATCACGCGCCCGCCCAGTGCGGAGTTGCGGCCCGACCAAAAGGACAGTGACAGCCTGCCCGATTATCCGGTGTTGGATGATATCCTATTGGGCCTCGTCGAACAGGAGCTGTCTGTCGACGAGGTAACGGCCCGTGGCCACCCTCGCGCAGTGGTTGAACGGATTGAGCGGTTGCTCTACATTGCCGAATATAAAAGACGGCAGGCTCCGCCGGGTGTGAAGCTGGGCAGCCGCAATTTCGGCCGCGACCGGCGCTATCCGATTACCAATGCATTCCGGAGCGGGTGAAACACTATCGTCGCCCCAGCGCAGGCTGGGGCCGCCAAAGGTTTATGCTGCTCGGCCTGAGTGAACCGCCTGCGGCCCCGGTCTACGCCGGGGCGACGTTTAGCGAATATGTTGGATAAGCATCGCCAACCAGCCCTTGTCTAGCCCGACCTCCGGCTGTGTGGGCAACCCTGCAACTGCCCCACATTCCAGACAACGCACTTGCGCGCCTTGGACGCCCGACAGCAAGCGCAGGTCGGCGGCAATCCGGTCAAACATCAGTTGCTGCTCAAACGCTGCGCGTCCGAAAAGGTCGGTCGGCATTTGCGCCTGCGCCGGTTCGGGCATAAACCCGCCAAGTAAGGTGCTGGCAAAATCGGGCATGGGCTCAATGTAGAGCGGGTGCCAGTTGCCTTTTTCAAGATTTGCCAACCGCGCCGCTTCTGCCAAAGCATCGTCCAAGCCACCCAGCCGGTCAACCAATCCCAATTGTCGTGCAGTACCGCCCGCCCAAACGCGGCCCTGCCCAATGGCGTCGACTTGCTCGACCGTCTTTTTGCGCGACGCCGCCACACGTGTCAGGAAATCACGATAGCCTTTTTCGACCGTCGCCTGCGCCAGCCGGTCAAATTCTGGACTGATGCCACCGAGCACATCGGGCTCCCCCGACAGCGGGGTGGTACGCACGCCATCGGTGGTCACACCCCATTTGGCGAGCGCTTCCTTGCCCGAAGGCAGCACACCAAAAATACCGATCGAGCCGGTGATCGTCGATGGTTCGGCAAAGATTGCGTCGGCCGGCATCGAAATCCAGTAACCGCCGCTCGCGGCCAGATTGGCCATCGAGACGACGACCGGGATTTTGCGCTTTTTAGCCTCCGCCAAGGCCAGCCGGATTTTCTCCGACGCGGTCACCGAACCGCCTGGGGAATCGACCCGTACGACCAGCGCCTTCAACTCGTCATTCTTGAGCGCGTCATAGATGAGTTCAGAAACACTATCCCCCGCGGCCACACCCGGGCCGCCCTCACCGTCGATGATTTCGCCCGCGATGGTGATGACACCAATAGGAGAGCCATCGCGCGACGGGCTGTGTGCGGCCAGCAAGGCAGCCGGGCGCGTTTCGGCAAAGCTACCGATCTTTTCCTCGCGCCCTTCGCCCACTTTGGCGGCGACATATTTGCCGAACGCGATGCGATCACCCAGCTTGTCGACCAACCCGTTTGCCAGCGATACCTGCGCCAAATCACCTTTTGCTGCCTCCACGGCCGCCGGTGCATCAGCAAGTAGGGCATCGAGTTTCGCCTTGGGTCGCGCTTTGGCAACATCGCTGCGCCATTGCGCCCACACTTCGTCGTAGAGCGCTTTCATTGCGACTTCGGCTTCGGGCGATTGGTCGGCGCGCATATACGGCTCGACCGCGCTCTTGAAGGTGCCGACGCGGTAGATATGCGCCTTGATGCCCAACTGGTCGAACAGGCCTTTATAATAAGTCCGCGAGCCGCCCGGCCCGGTCGGCAGCACACCACCCAATGGATCGACCCAGATTTCACTGGCATGCGCCGCCAGCTGATAGCCATCGTCGCTATAGGCAGTGGCAAAGGCATAGACCGGCTTTCCGGCTTTGCGCACCGCCTCGATGCGCTCACCGATTGCCGCAAGGCTCGCCTGACCGCCTCCCATGAAGCGATCGAGATCGAGCACCACGGCTTTTATGCGGTCGTCTGTGATGGCAAGTTCAAGTGATCGCGAAATATCGCGCTGGCGGAACTCACGCACCGGGGCCCGCTGCGACAACAAGGCTGCCACCGGATCCAACGCTGCAGGCTGTTCCGAAACATAACCGTCCAGTTCGAGAAGCAGCGCCCCTTTATGCACGGCACCGGGGTTCGGCCCGGCGCTCAACAGCGCGTAGAGCAAACCAAAGAACACCAGCAGGAATAGCAGTGCCAGGCCATCCTTGATTGCTACCAGAAACCGCCACACGCTTTTAAGGAATGCCATGATCGAACCTCAACTTTCACATTCCAATCTAGGGTTGAAAGTCGCACTTTCCAACCACCCATGCGAAAAGGGCCGCTCCGTGTTGGAGCGACCCTTTCCTAGCATGGTCAGCAGCCGGACATGCCGCTGCCGGGAGTGGTATTCATGCTGAAATCAGCAGCCGATCCCCCGAACGGAAATGTCCGACCTCGTAACTGAACCATGAGACATCGGATCACCTCCTTTCGATTGTTGAAAACTGTTTGCGTCTTGCATCTGCTTGCCCTCCGCGACTCAAATTTGAATCAAGCGAATCTATGAAACAAGTCTTGTTTTTCGATTTTTTTCTGGCAAATATCTTGCCTCTTGCGCGGGGCCATAGAGGCCCCTTTTTTATGCCCGAATTCAGCGGCAATCCTCGATAACGCGCCCGATCTCTGCCCAGTTCGGGATTGCCATCGGGCGCAAGTCTTGAATTTCAATGGCAAAGCGTCCGCGACTATAGGCGATCGCATCAAGGATAGCATCGCGCGGCATGAGTTCGGCTGCGACATAAGGCGGCTCTTTGGAAGCCTGCACCGCCGCCAAGGATTTCATCGTGGAGCTGGTACGAACCAGCATCGCGCCTGCTTGCGCCGTGCCGGACACCGAAAGGAAGACGCGCGCACGCGCTTTATCGCAGCGCAAGGTAATGGTCGCATTGGCGCCTGCAGGTCCAAACAGGGCCAGCGATCCACGCGCGTCGGTGCGATAGACCCATGTGCCGGGCTCGATCGGCCAGTCAATCCAGTCACCCGACGGACGCACGGGCTGCGGTGCCACAACAACGGGCGGTGGCGCGGGTTGTGGTTTGGGCTGTGGAACCGGCTCGGGCTTCGATGGCACGCAAGCCGCAAGCGCAAACAAGGGCAGCAGGATCAAATGGTTCAACCGCATGGACAGCCTTATGGCCAATCAGCGCGCATTCGGCTAGGCCCCAAATTGCGATGGCCAAACAGAAAATCCGGATAGACCAACTGCTCGTCGAGCGCGGCCTTGCCGAAAGCCGGACCCGCGCGCAGGCGCTGGTCATGGCAGGGCATGTGATGCTGGGCGACAAAAAGGTTGATAAACCAGGTGCACAGGTCGCTGACGATGTCGAAATTAGCGTAAAAGGGCAGGACCATCCGTGGGTCTCACGCGGGGGCATAAAGCTGGCGCACGCACTTGACCAGTTTGGTATCGACGTCACCGGCACTGTCGCAATCGACGTCGGTTCTTCGACCGGCGGCTTCACCGATGTGTTGCTAAGCAAGGGGGCCACTAAGGTCTATGCCGTAGACAGCGGCACCAACCAGCTTGCCTGGAGGTTGCGACAGGATGCGCGTGTGATCGTCCACGAACAGACCAGCGCGCGAATCTTGACTGCCGAACATATTTCGGAACCGGTCGACATCATCGTCTGCGATGCAAGCTTCATCGGCCTATCGAAGGTGCTCGAACGGCCAATGTCATTCGCCAGACCCGGCGCGCAAATGGTTGCGCTGATAAAACCGCAATTTGAAGCGGGGCGGGGTGAAGTCGGGAAAGGGGGGGTCGTGCGCGATACAGCCATTCACGCCCGAGTTTGCGACGAAGTGTCAGCCTGGCTTGAGGACAGCGAATGGGCGGTCAAGGGGCTAACCGAAAGCCCGATCACTGGCCCCAAAGGGAATGTCGAATTCCTGATATGGGCGATCAAATCGACTGATTGACGTTCAGGCCGCCAGCGACCCGGTGCCAAGTTCGGGTAGCGAACTATCAAACAATGCCGCCACGACGCGGGCATAGGGACGCCCTGCTTCGGTCAGTTTGATAAAGCTGCCATCGCGAACCACCAGCCTGCGTTCTTCTAGCTGGTGTAGCGACGCCATCGAGGCGGGTTCTGCCAACAGGCAAGAGGCATCAGCATGGCCCGAGCACAATAAATGTTCGATGCGCGCTGCACGAATCTGATCGTCGGCATCGCGCAACAGGCCGCGGCTTCCGGCCAGCCGATGCGCTCCAACGATCTCCCGATAGGCACCCGGATTCTTTTCATTCTGGATGATGCGATCCGGAAACTGGCTGATGGCGCTGGCGCCAAAGCCAATCAGCACATCGGACTGGTCGTCGGTAAAGCCCTGGAAATTGCGCCGCACCTTGCCTTCGGCTGCCGCTATTGCAAGCGAGTCATCGGGCAGCGCGAAATGATCAAAACCGATGGGCACATAGCCTTCGGACACCAGCCGTTCAAAACCAATCGCCGCCTGTTCGAACCGCGCCTCAATGCCGGGCAAGGCCGCTGCATCGATGCGTTTTTGGCGCGGAAAAATATGTGGCAAATGCGCATAGCCGAACAGCGCAATGCGTGACGGCCGCAACCGCGCGACATGGTCCAGCGTACCAAGCAGGCTTTCATTGGTCTGATGCGGCAAGCCATACATGAGGTCGAAATTGATCGAATGGATTCCCCGCGCACGCAACGATGCCATGCAGGTTTCGATCATCTCCACCGGCTGGATGCGGCCAATCGCGGCCTGTATTTCAGGCTCAAAACTTTGCACCCCGAAACTGACTCGATTTACCTGCGCAATCGCCAGTGTCATCGCCCATTCGAGGGAGAAGGCGCGCGGATCGATTTCGATCGAAATGTCTGGGTTGTTGCCACCGAACGTCGTGACCAGGCGGTCGACCAGCCGGACAAAGGCGACCGGCTCGATTGCATTGGGGCTGCCGCCACCAAAGGCAATTCGCTGCAACTTGCCGCGACCGCCCAGCATCTTCGCTACCATCGCCATTTCTGCCTCAAGCGCTTCAAGATAGGCATGCAGCCGCTGCGTCCGCCCCGCCGCACCGGTGTTGCAGCCGCAATACCAGCAGATCGACTGACAATAGGGAATATGCGCATAAAGCGAGATTGGCGTTCCCGAAACAACGCTGTTCAACGCCTCTGCCTGGGCGCCCGCATTGACCTTATCCGTGAATTGGGTGGCCGGCGGGTAGCTCGTATATCGCGGTACAGGCCGCGCCAACAGATCTGGGAAGTAAGGCCACATAATCGCCTATACCTACGCAAAAGCGCCAATTCAGGCTTTGATCTCAGTCAATAACTTCCTTGTCATCGGTCAAGGACAAGGCCTGCAACGACTCGTACTATCTGGGCTCCAATCGGAATTGCAGGGGAAGTTGCAATGCTGAAATCAGTAATTGTTCATGTCCATGACGACAGCGGCCTTGATGGCCGGGTGTCGGCTGCGCTCGACATTTGCCGTGCGCATGACGCCCATCTCACATGCATGCATGTGACGCCTTATGGTGCCTATGCGACCTTTGATCCGGCAGGTGGCATGTTCACCAGCGGCGTGTTGATCGAAGAATTGCGCAAGACGCAGGACGCCTTGCAGAAGCGTATCGAGGACCGCCTGTCCAAGGAAGATGTCCGTTGGGACTGGCAGGCCTTTGACGGCGATGTTGCCCAGACACTGGTTTCCGCATCATCGCTTGCCGATCTGGTCGTGCTTGGACAGGCTGGTCCGTCCAAGGGCGACATTGCCCATCCATTGCCCATCGTTGACGCAGTCGTCGTTCATGCCGGATGCCCGGTTCTGGTCGTCCCAACAGGGTGTGACAAAGTTGATCCCGCTGCACCCGTGGTCGTTGGCTGGAATGCATCGGAACAGGCCGCACGCGCAATCCGCCATGCTTTGCCAACGCTGCAAGCGGCCTCTGCGGTGCATCTGGTTTCCATCGGCAATGGCGGCGAAGACTTTCCTCAGCTGGGCGCTTCGGAATATCTGTCGCGCCATGGCATCAAGACCGAGCTGCACCAGTTGAAGCCCGGTGTGCGCGATACCGATGATGTGCTACACCAGTTCGCACTTGATCATGGCGCAGGCTGCATTCTGATCGGTGCCTATGGCCATTCACGGCTGCGTGAAACGCTGCTCGGCGGCGTCACCCGCTATCTGACGATGCAGTCGCGCATTCCGCTGATGCTGTCGCGCTAAACCATCTGGAAAGGATCAAGTCATGAACGCCAATGTCGGAAATGCTGATCGTATTCTGCGGATTGTCGCAGGCATTATATTGATTTCGCTCGTCTTTGTCGGGCCGAAAACCGTCTGGGGATGGGTGGGGCTCGTCCCGCTCTTCACCGGGCTCTTCCGCTGGTGTCCGGCCTACACATTGTTCGGGCTGAACACCTGCAAGAAACCATAACCCAACGCTCACAGGGAGTTACATAATGAGCACCAAGATAAAAACGATTTCCGCACTCGCTCTCCTGATGGCTGGAATGGCGGCAACCCCCGCCATGGCCGAAGCAGGCGATACCTTCATCCGTGTTCGCGGCATCATGGTTGCCCCGAACGAGGATTCGACCGGCATCACCCCGGCATTCCCGGCTGAAACCGTTTCGGTCGACAACGCCATCGCACCCGAAGTCGACATCACCCACATGCTGAGCAACAATGTCGGCATCGAACTGATCGCTGCTACTACCAAGCACAGCGTCTCGGGAACTTCTGGCACCACCGGAACTATCGGCAAGCTGGCTTCGACCTGGGTGCTCCCGCCGACCGTTACGCTGCAATATCATTTCGCACCCGCAGCCAAGGTTCGCCCTTATGTCGGTGCCGGCGTCAACTGGACGCTGTTCTACAAGGAAAAGGCATCGAACGGCCTTGAAGCTGCGGTCGGCCAGACCAACGTCAATCTGAGCAGCAGCTTTGGCTGGGCCGCGCAGGCCGGGATCGACATCGACCTCAACGAGAAGATGTTTCTCAATTTCGACGTCAAATATATCAAGATGGACACCAATGCCCGCCTGAACACGACGGCTGCCGGGGTGCAGCGCGTAGGCGTGGATATTGATCCGCTCGTCTTTGGCGTGGGCGTGGGCTTCAAGCTCTAAACACGCATTTACCAGCTCCTCCCTCTAGAGGCGGGTTCACAAGAGCCCGCCTCTTTTTTGTTGGAACCTCGTGCCCAGTGGAATAATTCGTCATTCCCGCGAAGGCGGGCAACGAAGTGACGGCACGTCAATCCATCTCCGGCCGCAGAAATTTATCCCACGGGTGATGGACTCCCGCCTTCGCGGGGGTGACGGGCAAACAAATGGGAAGACGCTCAGCAGCAGTCGTCTTGGCTATCGTCCTGATTTTTTTTGCGCCGGTCATTGGCGGCGTGGCAGCCCTTGTTGCAGCAGCCATGATCGCTTGGTTGGGTGGGGTCTGCAGGTATATCTATGCGATCCATCCCGCCCATGCAGTTCGACACCATGATCGAACGCGCCTGCACCGCTGCAGGGATAGGCATGGACAGTGCCAGTGACGCGAGCAGGGCAACCCAGGGATTGACGCGGCGCTCAATCATCGCCCGGCCCTTCGTCGTCGATTAATATGCGCAACGCTGCCCCATCAAGATCGTCAAATTGCCCGCTGCGCAGCGACCAGAAAAAGGCCCCCAATCCCAGCAGGCCAAGGCCCAATGCTATCGGTATCAGAACGAGGATGCCGGTCATTTGGCAGCGCCTTTCAACCGCAACGCATTGGCGACCACGATAATCGACGAACCTGACATGGCCAGCGCGGCGATAAGCGGCGTGACCAGTCCCATGATCGCCAAGGGCACTGCGACCACATTATAGCCAATCGCCAGCACAAAATTCTGGCGGACAATTCGCTGGGTGGCACGGGCTGCGCGGATCGCGATGGTGACGGGCAAAAGGCTGTCGCCCATGAACACGGCATCCGCCGCATTCTGCCCCGCATCGCTGGCCGAAGCCGGGGCGAGCGATGCGTGCCCGGCTGCCAAAGCAGGGCCATCATTCAGGCCATCGCCGATCATCAACACCTTGTGACCGGCAGAAGAAAGTCGCGATATCGTATCGAGCTTGTCCTGCGGGTGCATGCCGGTCTGCGCGGTCAGGCCCAATTCCCGCGCAACGGGCTGGACAGCCTCGGCGCGGTCACCGGAAACGATGCTGCTTTCGATGCCCAGCGCCTGCAATTGGCGCAGTGCCGATTGCACGTCAGGGCGCATGCCATCTTCAAAGGCCAAAACAATCGCCGGTGCATCGCCCTGCCGGAATTGCACGGCCAGCGACGCACCGGCGCTCCTCGCATCGGGGCGCTCAAGACGGACCCTCTCCGATCCGTAAAGCGCCTCGACCCCTTGACCGGCAATTTCCCGGATATCTGTGATGTCAGCCGCAGCCACGCCTTCGGCTTCCAGCGCACGACGCAAGGCTTGCGAGAGCGGATGGCGGCTGTTGCGCGCCAAGGCCAGCGCTACAGGTTTGGCCGATGCGGGAAACGCCTCGCGGTTCACCAATTCTGGGCGGCCCAAAGTCAAGGTTCCTGTCTTGTCGAACAGCGCACGATCCACTTCCGCCAGCCGCTCGAGCGCAGAGCCATCTTTGACCAAAATGCCTTTTTTCATCAACGCGCCGGCGGTGACGATTTGCGCGGCAGGAACGGCCAGCCCCAAAGCACAGGGGCAGGTGATAATCAGTACCGCAACTGCGATCAGCAACGACTGATGCCATCCGGCCCCCGCCAGCATCCAGCCAGCGAAGCTGAGCAAAGCGAGCGTATGCACGGCGGGTGCATAATAGCGCGCGGCACGGTCTGCTATGCGGACGTAGCGCGACTTGGATTGCCCGGCATCCTCCATCAGCCGCGCAATGTCGGCGAGCGCGGTGGCTGCACCTGTGGCCGTTATCCGGACTTCTACGGGTGCATCGACGTTGAGCGTTCCGGCATGAACCATGTCACCCACGGCCACCAAGACCGGAACCGATTCCCCGGTAAGCAACGACAGGTCGAATTGCGACCGTCCTTTTATGACGATCCCGTCTGCCGCCAACCGCTCTCCTGCGGCAACCAGCATAACCATTCCGGTCTTGAGCGCATCGGCGTTGACCCAGCCCGATGTGCCATCCTCCGACAGCACCAAGGCACCTGCGGCCTTGTGCTTGAGCAGCGCCGAGACGCCATCCCGCGCGCGATCACGCATCACGCTGTCGAGCCAGCGTCCGGTCAGCAGGAAGAAGAGCAGCATCACGACGCCGTCGAAATAGGCATGAGGGCCGCTGACAAAGGTTTCGTGCAGCGACAGCGCCGTCGTCAGGGTGACACCGATTGCTATCGGCACATCCATATTGGTGCGCCGGTTCTTGAGCGCGTTCCAGGCAGAGCGGAAGAATGGCCGCCCCGAATAGGCGACGGTGGGCAGGGCTATCAGCGCCGACAGCCAGTGGAACAGGTCTTTCGTGCCCCCCGTAGCCCCTGACCAGACCGAGACCGAAAGCAACATGATGTTCATCATGGCAAAACCGGCGACGGCCATCGCCTTCAACAATTCCCGGCTGCTGTGATCTGAAATGCCTGCCAGTTCGTCGCCTAACGGCTGCGATTCGAAGCCCAGCGCTGCAATTGCACGCTGGATTTCAGGAACGGTAGTTTCGGGCAGATGGCTGATTGCCACCCGCTTTGCCGTGAAATTGACGCGGGCAGCAGCAATCCCCGGCACTTGCGTCAACCCGGTTTCGATCTTGGAAATACACCCCGCACAGCGCATCCCCGGCACCGCAAACAGCGTTTCCGGCAGTGCGCTTATCGAAACCTGGGGTGCAGGTGCGTTCATTTTACGTCGGCGATTGTACGATAATGGTCAGCGTCACGGCGCATTTCGAAGTGGAGCGTCCAGCGGCCCGTGGGCAGCGCCTCGGCGGAAAGCCAATTTCCATCACCCTGCGGTTCAAAGCGCAGCGCCTGTTCGGGCGCGCGGCCCAGCGGATGGATGGCGCGCGCCGATATGACAAAGCCCTGCCCGGCTGCGCCATTGTCAGCGACTTTCAGGGCAACCTTGCCGCCTGCGACACGCGATGCGGCAATCGACCAGCCCAATTTGCTCTGGCGGTCGGCCTCGGCCAGCCATTCATTGTAGTTCTGGCTGGCCACATAGCTGTTGTCGACCACGGTACCCCCAAAGGTACCGATGGCGACCTTCGCCATGTAGATGTTGACCGCGATCACGATTCCGAAAAAGCCGCTCAGGATGGCTGTCATATGATAGCCGGTAAAAGGCTTGCGCGTCATATCTGTCATTGTCCTGTCTCCGGCCTTTCAAAGCGCACGCTATCGCTGTCGCCGCGTTCATTACCCGTCAGCGCGACGGCTTGGATTTCGAAATCGGTACGTGCCGAGCCTTCGGTCGGGGCGACGACAAACAGGCGGACTTTCTGCACCGTATCGGGCGCGACCGAGACCTTCACCCTATCGGTTGCAGTTTCGCGCGACCCTGTACTGGTCCATGCGACGGCGCCCGGCAGCCCCTTGACCACCAGTTCAACCTCGCGCTGGCGGGTTTCCATGTTGCGCACTTTGACGGTGTAATTGTTACGGATCGAGCCGTCCGACAGCTGCACATAAAGCGGGTTACGGTCATGCTGGACTGTAAGGTCCAGTCGCGTCCGCTGCCCCAGCGTGAACAGCATGGCGAGCCCGATCAGGCACCAGATGCCAAAATAGACCAACGTGCGCGGCCGGAAGAGCGTCTTGAGCGTCGGATGCGCCGTACCGCCCGCCTTTTCAGTCGCGACATCATCAAGCGTCAGATAATCGATCAGACCGCGCGGGCGGCCAATCTGTTCCATCACACTGTCGCAAGCATCGATGCACAGTGCGCAGGTGATGCAGCCGATCTGCGGCCCTTCGCGGATGTCGATACCGGTCGGGCATACGGCAACACATTGATTGCAGTCGATGCAGTCGCCAAAGGCACCGGGCTGGGCCTCTGCCTTTTTGACCGAGCCGCGCGGTTCGCCGCGCCATTCGCGATAGGTAACGATCAGCGACTTTTCGTCCATCATCGCGGTCTGGATACGCGGCCAGGGGCACATATAGACGCACACCTGCTCGCGCATGAAACCACCGAAGATGAAGGTCGTCGCGGTCAGCACGCCCACCGTTGCATAGGCAACCGGCGGCGCCTGACCGGTCCAGAAATCGACCGTCAGTGTTGGCGCGTCGGCAAAATACATGATCCACGCACCGCCGGTCCAGAAGGCGATGAAGAGGTAGATTGACCATTTGGCCAAGCGTTTAAGGATTTTTTCCGGCCCCCAAGACGCCTTTTCGAGGCGGATCTGCGCGTTGCGATCGCCATCCACCAAGCGGTCAACATGCTGGAACAGGTCGGTCCATACGGTCTGCGGGCAGGCATAGCCGCACCACGCACGACCAACAGCGCTGGTCACCAAAAACAGGCCGATGCCCGCCATCACCAGCAAGCCAGCCACATAATAAAATTCGTGCGGCCAGATTTCGATGTTGAACATGTAGAAACGGCGATTGGCGAGATCGACCAATACGGCCTGGTCGGGGGCGTGCGGCCCCCGATCCCATCTTATCCACGGCGTGACATAATAGATGGCAAGGGTTATCGCCATGATCGCCCATTTGAATCGCCGGAAGAAGCCGTTGACCGCCTTGGGGTAGACGCCCTTGCGCTTTTCGTAGAGCGGGTTGTCCGCCCCCATCAGGTCATCAAGGTTGGCCATTGGCCGCCTTCGCCTCCATAATGGCCGGTGCAGCAGCAGTAGCAGGAGCCGCGGCAGCCGGAGTGGCTTCACCACCGCCCAGTGAATAAACATAAGCAGCGAGCATCTTGATGGTAGCTGCATCGAGTTTGTCATTCCAGCGCGGCATCACGCCCTGACGGCTATATTTGACCGTCTCGGTCAGCGTCGCCTTGTCGCCGCCGTAGAGCCAGATACCATCGGTCAGATTTGGCGCACCAAATTCGCGCAATCCCTTGCCATCGGCACCGTGACATGACGCACAATTTGTGGCGAACAGTTCGGCACCCTTGGCATTGGGCTTAGCCTTGCCAGACAGCGACTGGACATGGCCGACCACCGAAGCGATTTCGGCAGGCGTCAGCACACCGTCAAAAGCAGGCATCGCCGAAACCCGAGTTTCGGGATGATCCGGGTTCCGGATACCGTGCGTCAACGTATAATGGATTGCGGCAATATCCCCGCCCCACAGCCAGTCATCGTCGTTCAGGTTCGGGTAGCCCTTGGAGCCGATCGCGCCCGATCCGTGACACTGCACGCAATGCACCTTGAACGCGGCGGCACCGCCTGCGACTGCGCCTTGATAAAGCTTCTGGTCGGCAACGAGTTGCTCAACGGGGATGGCGGCCAACGCATTCACCAATGGCGCACGCTTCACATCGGCTGCCTGCATTTCCGCAGCCAACTGCCCCCGGCTCGTCCAGCCCAGCATCCCCTTGGTCGCGCTATCCACCAGAGGCCATGCCGGGTACATGATGACATAAGCCAACGCCCAGATGATCGTAAGGTAAAAGGTCCACAACCACCAGCGCGGCAGCGGTGTATTCAGTTCCTCGATACCGTCCCATTCATGGCCGACAAAGGCCGTGCCCGTGGGCTGGTCGATACGTTGGGTGTCGTCACCAGGTTTTTTAGCCATTGTCGTCGTCCCTGAAAATCATGTTCGCCGCAGCGTCATGGTCGCGGCTTGCCCCCTTGCGAAATGTCCAACCGACGAGCCCCAGAAAGAGGAGGACGGTGAATACCAGCCCCCAGCTGTCGGCAAATGCGCGTGCGGATTCATAGTTCATTTCGCTGCCTCCGCATTCGGCACCTGCTGTGCAGCCGCTTTCTTGTGGTCAACCAGCGTGCCCAGCATCTGCAGATAGGCAACCAACGCGTCCATTTCGGTGACGCGTGACGGATCCCCGTCATAGTCGCGGATCTGGACCTTGGCGTAACGCTTCTTCAGACCTTCGCTGTCGGCATTGGGATCGGCCTGTGCGACCAGATCGGCATTCGCCTCGGCAATCGCTTCCTTGCTGTAAGGGACGCCGACCCGGCTCAACGCGGTCAGATGCTTGGTCATATCACCGGCATTGAGATCGCGTTCGGCAAGGAAGGCATAAGGTGGCATGATCGATTCAGGCACAACCGCGCGCGGGTCTTTCAAATGCGCGCGGTGCCATTCATCCGAATAACGCCCGCCAACCCGCGCCAAATCCGGCCCGGTACGCTTCGATCCCCATTGGAACGGGTGGTCGTACATGCTTTCCGCTGCCAGGCTGTAGGGGCCATAACGCTCCACCTCATCGCGGAACGGGCGGACCATCTGGCTGTGGCAGACATAGCAGCCTTCGCGCATATAGATGTTGCGCCCGGCTTGCTCCAGAGGAGTGTAAGGCCGCATCCCGTCCACTTTCTCGATGGTCGAGTCGATCCAGAAGAGCGGCGTGATCTGCACCAGACCGCCGATCGCGACGGTCACAAGGGCAAAGAGGCCAAGCAAGGCAACGTTGCGTTCCAGCTTGCCATGTTCAATAATTCTGAAAGCCATTTTCGTTGCTCCTTATTCGGCCGGTACGGCAACCGCCGGGCGGTCCGCTTCAGGATTATGGGGGGTTTCGGTCATCGGCAGCTCTTCACGGAGCGGAGAGCCGGCAATCGTCTTCCAGATGTTTACCGTCATCACCAGGGCACCAGCCAGATAGAGCAGGCCGCCAAAGGCGCGGATCAGATACATCGGGAACATCGCATCGACCGTTTCGACGAAGGAGTAGACGAGATAACCGTCCGCCCCATATTCGCGCCACATCAGGCCCTGCATAATGCCCGAAACCCACATGGCCGAGGCGTAGAAAACAATCCCTGCGCTCGCCAGCCAGAAGTGCCAGTTGACCATGCGCAACGAATAGAGACGCTGGCGGTTCCACAGGCGCGGTGCGAGATAGTAGAGGCAGCCAAAGGTTACCATGCCGTTCCAGCCTAAAGCGCCGCTATGAACGTGGCCGATGGTCCAGTCGGTATAGTGCGACAGGCTGTTCACCGCCTTGATCGACAGCATCGGCCCTTCAAAGGTCGACATGCCGTAGAAAGCGAGGCTCATCACGAACATGCGGGTAATCGGATCGGTGCGGATCTTGTCCCATGCGCCGTTGAGCGTCATCAGACCGTTGATCATCCCGCCCCAGCTGGGCATCCACAACATGATCGAGAAGACCATGCCCAGCGTCTGCGCCCAATCGGGCAGCGCGGTATAGTGCAAGTGGTGCGGACCCGCCCAGATATAGAGGAAGATCAGCGACCAGAAGTGGATGATTGACAGGCGATAGCTGTAGACCGGACGTTCGGCCTGTTTCGGCACGAAATAATACATCATCGCCAGGAAGCCAGCAGTCAGGAAGAAACCCACCGCATTATGTCCATACCACCATTGGGTCAGCGCATCCTGTACGCCGGCAAAGGCGCTGTAGCTCTTTGACCCGAGCAAGCTTGCCGGCATCGACAGATTGTTGACCAGATGCAGCATCGCAATGGTGATGATGAAGGCCAGATAGAACCAGTTCGCCACATAGATGTGCGGTTCCTTCCGGCGCATGATCGTGCCGACGAAAACCGCCAGATAGGACACCCAGACGACGGTCAACCAGAGGTCGACATACCATTCAGGTTCCGCATATTCGCGCGCTTCAGTAACGCCGAGCAGATAGCCTGTGGCAGCGAGCACGATGAACAGCTGGTAACCCCAGAAGACAAACCGGGCGAGACTGGGGAAGGCGAGCCTCGCCCGGCAGGTGCGCTGAACCACGTAGAAACTGGTGGCGATCAGCGCATTCCCTCCGAACGCAAAGATAACCGCCGACGTATGCAGCGGCCGCAAGCGTCCGAAAGTCGTGAACTCCAGATTGAGATTGAGAGCCGGGAAAGCGAGTTGCAGCGCGATGTACAGGCCAGCCAGAAATCCGGCCAAGCCCCAGAAAATTGTCGCAATCACCCCGAGCCGGATCAGATCGTCATCATAGGTCGATGCGGCCTGTGATGACAACGCCGGATAGCGTTGGGTGATGAAGTCAA
The DNA here is from genome assembly GCA_937873665.1 of uncultured Sphingorhabdus sp. The sequence goes on along the minus strand of CALMYW010000202.1, from coordinate 1,793 downwards.
ATCCCTTTGCGCTGGCAAAGGCGGCAATCAGTGCAGCAAGGCAGGCAATGCTCATATGAACCGAAAAGGCCCAATCCGCACTGGCTGCTGCCGCAAGGAGCAAGGCCAAAGCTATGGCCAACCAAGCCCCGCCCCGCATCATCAATCTTTCCATGATATTTCCCCGTTACTTTTCCCCCTGGACAGGGGAATTGGCATCAAAGCGCATCGCAACGACCGCGCGAGTCCGCATTGACCTAAGTCAAGCAAACGAACTTGCACATTTTGCAACTGCCCTCAAGCAGCTGTTGCGATGTTTTCTAGCCTGCGGCGGTCCTTGATGACGACGCTGCGCCGGTCGGGCAATTCAATGATTTCAGCCTCTTTCAGCTTGGTAAGCTGGCGGCTGACCGTTTCGATGGTGAGGCCCAACAGATCACCCATTTGCTGGCGATCCATCGGCAACTCAAACTTGTCGAGGAAGGGGGCGATGGCGCTGCAACCGACAGCCCCCAGACGATCGGATATTTCAATCAGCAAGGTGGCAATGCGTTCGCTCGCGGTTTTCCGCCCGAGCAGCATCATCCATTGCCGTGCACGGTCAAGTTCATCGAGCGTGCGTTGCAGCAGCTTGTGCTGCAGATCGGGATGTTCCTTCGCAAAGCCATCAAACGCGGTGCGGGTAAAGATGCACACCTCGGCATCGGTCAGAGCGGTAACCCCATAAGGGCTTTCCTTACCAAAGGGACGGCCGATAAAATCCGATGGAAAAACAACGCCTACAATCTGTTCACGGCCATCCTGTGTCGATACCGAAAGCTTCAGGACACCCTGAATGACATTGGCAACGACAAGCGACTCATCGCCTTCCCAGACCAAAGTCTGGCCGCGTGAAACCATCTGCTTCCGTCCCAATTTACCGAGCGCCAGCAATTCGTCCGGCATCAAAGCCGAGCAAATCGCGCGGTTGCGGACGACACAGGTTTCGCAATCGGACATGTATATTGCGCTATCGGGCTTAAACGGATCGCGCAATCCCTAAACAAAAAAAGCCGCCCTAAGGCGGCTCATCGGTTTGATTGCGGGAGTAGGATTTACGGGCTTCGCCCGTGGTCTCCGCCTCGCTTTACGAGGCCTCGGCTGAACAAGCCGCCAATCCCGACACTCACTGCCACCAACAAAAAAGCCCGCGCAAGGCGGGCTGTTTTTTGCTGGTTGCGGGAGTAGGATTTGAACCTACGACCTTCAGGTTATGAGCCTGACGAGCTACCGGGCTGCTCCATCCCGCGCCAACCAGGACCAATCACAAGTGATTGTTCCGAAAAAAAGAAAAAGGCGACCGCCGAACTATCGTCCGGTGCCGCCTTTTTGAAACTGTGAATGGGTTTTGAACCGTGCTCGTTATCAAAGCGCCTGCTGCAATGCCTGGCGACGCCCTACTCTTCCAACGCTTAAGCGGTAGTACCATCGGCGCAATCAGGTTTCACGGCCGAGTTCGAGATGGGATCGGGTGGGTCACTGATGCTATGGTCACCAAGCAATGAAGCAGGCGCTCTAAATAGCGAGTTTGGGTTATAATCGATGCCCGTGCTGGTCTGGATATATCATCCAACCATCGGCAGCCTGTTTCCAGAACTGTCGTTGATGGCGGGACTCTAAAGTGCGAAAAGAGTAATTAGGACTGGTTAGCTTCACGCATTACTGCGCTTCCACATCCAGCCTATCAACGTGATGGTCTATCACGACTCGATGAAATCTAATCTTGAGGGAGGCTTCCCGCTTAGATGCTTTCAGCGGTTATCCCGTCCATACAT
>CALMYW010000201.1 GCA_937873665.1 uncultured Sphingorhabdus sp. | reverse complement strand
CCGTAGCTGGGCCGATCGCTGATCTGCTGCCTGATCTCGGTGAGCAATTGCGCATCCCCCGCTGGCGTGCGCCCCTTGCGGCCATCGCGCCAGTCCGCGCTGCGGTGATGCAGCTCATGAACATGCGAGCGCGCCGCGCCCAGCATCCGGCAGACCGTCTTCATTGGTCTTCCCCGGGCAAAAAGGGCGAGCGCGCAATCCACTTTTTTTCGGCAGCGTACTCCACGGCTTCCTTGAGGATTTCGTTCTCCAGGGTCTTCTTGCCCAGCACCCGCTGGAGTTTGGCGATCTCAGCGCGTGCAGCCGCCAGCTCCGATGCCGGCACCACCGCCTCGCCGGCACTGACGGCCGTCAGTGCACCTTGGCGATCGAGCTTTCTCCACTGGAACAGCAAGCTGGCCGCAACGCCTTCCTGGCGCGCCACCAGCGACACGCTCATGCCCGGTTCATAGGTGCGCCGCACCAGCGCAGCTTTCTCCGCAGGGGACCAGCGCCTGCGGCGCTGGTCTTTCAAGATGACTTCAACAGTGTCTGTATGCCTGGTCGTACTCACAGTCCTACTCCTATCTTCAAAGATAAGCGATAGGACGGGTCCGGAGATTCAGGGGGCTATCTCATCATGGAACTCGACGTCGACGTCCGGTGCGGCGCTGGCTACGACGTGTAATCTGCCGAACGCTGCGACAGCGGCAACGGCTACCGCGAACGCACCTGGTACACCCGCGCTGGGTCGGTGCCCTGATGATCCCCAAACTGACCTTGCCCCTGAAAAACGCACACTAAAAACGAACTTTGACCTTAGGGCGTGATAGGCTTAAAGGCATAAACGTCGACTTCATGCTGAATCAGACATTATTCTTGGATATTTCGACCTAAGGACTATTTGGACGGCCTGATGAGTCAACCGGAACATCGGAGGTATACATGGTCATGGCGCGGCACCCATCCACGGCGCGGTTTGGCCGGATTGCCTCTTGGCTCGGGATGCGCGCTGGCTAGCCCGATTCAGCACTCGATGCCAATCTGGGAGGGCGCATGCCAACGAATGTGCGCGCGGTGGAGCCAGAACAGATCCTGTCAACGGCGTTACCTAAATTCAAATAGCTTAGCGCTGGACCGATGAACAGAAGAATACCCAATTCCAGAGAAGCCATCACTTTGGCTTCTGTGAGAAACTGGCTCCGCGGTCCGCTTTACAGGCTGGACTTTTGGCGTCGCCAGATCCCGCTTGCATTGCATGTCCTGCGGGAAGATGGCTGGGTAGAGTTGCTCAAGGCGGTGAGGCGCAAGCTACGGACAGTCCATTTCCGCCCTTCGGCATCCTACCGTCCCGCGGTCTCGGAAATCGGGGCGCTTACCTTGCCGACCTGTGAGCCCAACACTTTGCCACGGGTATCGATCGTTATTCCCGTCTTCGGGCAGCACCTTTTTACCTTCAACTGCCTGCTTAGTCTGGGCACGCATACAAATCTTCGCGATGTGGAGATTATTGTCATCGACGATGCATCACCGGTACCTTTGACAGAGGCTCTAAATCAAGTCAGCGGCGTGCGCATGGTTCGCAACCAGTCGAATCTCGGCTTCGTCAGGACCTGTCGACGAGCCGGAAGTCTTGCCCGTGGGGAATATCTCGTATTTCTCAACAACGACATTCAAGTCACCGCAGATTGGTTAGATGCCCTGCTTAGGGTTTTCAAGTTGCGTTCGGACGCAGGAATGGTCGGTGCCCGACTAGTCTATCCCGATGGTCGTCTTCAGGAGGCAGGCGGCATCGTGTGGAAAGACGGCTCCGCCTGGAATTGGGGCCGAGAGGGTGACCCGGAGCACCCTGCATACCGATACCTTAGACGTGCCGACTACTGCTCAGGCGCATGTCTCGCAATAAAGCGCGAGGACTGGATGGCTCTCGGCGGTTTTGACGAGGGTTATTCGCCCGCCTACTACGAAGACACCGATCTAGCGTTTCGCGTCCGCGAACTTGGCAAGCAAGTCTACTATCAACCAGATGCGACGATCATCCACTACGAAGGGTTATCCTCCGGCGTCGTCCCTAATCAGGGTGTCAAGCGCGGTCAGTTGACCAATCGACAGACTTTTGTCGCACGCTGGCACCGCACGTTGGAAGGACATCGACCAAGAGACACAAATTCCGAGCTGGAAGTAGACCGAGGCGTCCGAGCCCGTGTGCTCGTGGTCGAGGCGACCATGATCACCCCCGACCAAGACTCGGGATCGGTGCGACTGCAGGCGATGCTGGAGCTGCTGGTGGAGCTCGACTGCAAGGTAAGCTTTGTCGCTGACAACCTCGAGCATAGCCAGCCCTATGTTCACGACCTCCAACAGGCCGGCATTGAGGTCTGGCACGCGCCCTACATCAAGTCCGTTGCTAATTTGATCCGGAAACACGGCTCGCAGTACGATGTGATCATTTTCTGCCGCCACTACGTTTGCGCACCCTACCTAGAATTGGCACGTCGCTGGGCCCCGGATGCACGAATCGTGTTCGACACGATCGACCTCCACTATTTGCGGGAAGGACGCATGGCAGTTCTTGAGGCGTCGGCTTCGCTCAAAAGAGCAGCAGAAAAGACCAAGCGCCGCGAGTTGGCGCTGGTTGATTCTGCCGATACGACGCTGGTGGTCAGTCCGGTCGAGAAGGAGCTTTTGACCAGTGAGGTGCCCGGCGCCGACATCCGGATTGTCTCGAATATCCATGAGCCCCATTTTGAGGGGCTGCCTTTCGGGGATCGGAGGGGAGTCCTTTTCGTCGGAGGATTCAAACACCTTCCCAATGTTGATGCGGTGAAATGGTTTCTTGGTGATGTTTGGCCTTTGGTGGCAAGTCGAAACCCCGAATTGACGGTCACGATCGTCGGCAGCCACATGCCTGCCAGCCTAAAAGCCATGGCTAGCGTGAACGTGACAATGGCGGGGTTCACTCCCCCTCTTTATGCCTTGCTCAAGACCGCCCGAATTTCGATCGCACCACTACGCTACGGCGCGGGCGTCAAAGGCAAGATCAATCAGGCGATGGCCTGGGGCATCCCTGTCGTTGCAACAACTGTTGCCGCTGAGGGTATGGGACTGGAACAGGACAAAGACCTGCTCGTGGTGGACTCGCCCGAGGCATTCGCCAAGGCAATCGTGGATCTATGTAGCGACGAGGCACTCTGGAACCGTCTTGCCGAAAATGGCCGCAGGAATGTCGCGGAGAACTTTTCGCGTGCGAGGGCGCGCGCCGTCCTAGAGGAGTTGCTGCCGCGCCAGCGATGCGCGAAGACTTGAGCAACCGTTGCGCGCCTCAGGCCTTACGCGCCACGCAGACGCCTTGGTAAAACTTGACGGACGCCAGCCGCGGCAGAGAACTGGCTTGGATCGCCGCTGGTCGATCTTGGCCCTCTTGCGTAGGTTCGACTAGCGCGAGGCAGCGTGCTTTC
>CALMYW010000200.1 GCA_937873665.1 uncultured Sphingorhabdus sp. | reverse complement strand
CCCGCGCGCCGCCGATGCGGAAATCCGCACCCGTCGCGGCAATCAGCGCCTCCGCGCCCTCATGCTGTTCGCGCTCAGGCAACGGTGTCGGGTCGGCTGTCAGCCGCTCGGGCAGTCCGTCGCATTGCGCGGCATTGAACACGACGAAGCGTTTGAGAAACGGAATCGCGCGGGGTTCGCCCTCCGCGCCCTCGCCCTGCTCGCGCCCATCTTCGGGGGTGAAGCGGTCGGCGTAAAAGATTGTATGGCCGCGCTCGCCCTTGCGGACGCATCCGCCAGCGGCCAGCGCCTGCCGAAAGGTCAACCAGTCCTGCGACGGGTAGCAGCCTTCAATGACCGCACCCCAAAGGATCAGCACATTGACGCCCGAATAGGGACGCCCCGAAACCGCATTGCGCGGCAATCCCGGCACGGCTGCCGCCGAGTTCCACGGCTGCGCCCAAGGGAACAGGCCAGCCTCAAGCTGGGCGATGATCTTCGCCGTTACCTCGTCATAGAGCGAAGCGCGGGGCGTATCGCCCTCGCGCGCGGCGCGCAGCGCCGCCTTACCCTTGCCGCCAAAACCCCGTTTCCGATTGCCAACCGCCATCACAGCCTCCTCGCCTCTAAAACCACACGCCCCCGGAGAGGGGGGTGGGCGGCAAAAAGCGACCAAGAGGCCCGGCGCGATCAGGCGCACCTGCAAGGCTGTAACAAAGTGAAAGACCCGGCCTGCCGGGTTGCGCCTGAGCGCGACGGGCCTAGCCGGAAGCGCCGCCCATCCCCCTCTTCGGGGACGGCCACACACACGCCGGCGCGTCCGCGCCGTCCACAATCAGTCGAATGTCATTGAAGAAAGTTCGCCGCGCAGCGGCCGAACAGGAACGGCACCCTTGCCGGTGCGACGCCAGTCGGATGGTGTGCGCGCGCAACTGTGCGCCAGCGCCCATCCGGCCAGGAGAGAGGCAAGAGCGCCAGCGGGTCAGCCAAAAGACTCCGCACCCTCAAGGAGCGCGCAGCGCGGGAAAGAGTGCGACCCTAAAACTTCCCGCTCATTTGCCCCCGCTCCCGATCGTCACCCGGATGGGCCAAGACTACAGGCTTGGTTCGCGTAGCGAATAGAGCGGGTCGCCCGTAGGGCAGCCATGCAAAACAAGTTCGGACAAAGGTAAATCTTGTTCCGTCTTTGCCCCTCATCTACGACAGCACAAAGGGGAGAGCGTGGCTTACGAACCAATTCAAATCGCTGAGGAATTTTTCGAGGCCGTTCGCCGGGTTCGCGCACTCGGCGCTGGAACGCCGGAAACCGCCTATTATCCTGCGCTCCATACGCTTTTCGAGCGGGTCGGCGCGTCGCTCTCTCCCAAGGTTATGGCGCTGTCACAGCTTTCCAATGCTGGCGCGGGCAGCCCAGATTTCGGTCTGTTCGCAACGAATCAAATCCAGAAGGGCGAGCCGCGCAAAGGGCAACTGCCAGAACGCGGCGTGGTCGAAGTTAAGGCGGTTGCCGACGACAGCCTGTTCAAATCGACACCCGCCCAACTGACCAAATACTATGATGCTTACGGCCTCGTGCTGGTCACAAACATGCGTGCGTTTCAGCTCGTCGGGCCTGATGTCAACGGCACAGCGACCCGGCTCGAAGCATTCGCGCTTGCCTACACCGCCGCTGATTTCTGGTCGCTCGTCCAGACGCCGGGAAAGTCGGCCAAAACCATCGGCCTCGCCTTCGTTGAATATCTCCGCCGTGCGCTGACACAGAATGTCGCGCTGGTGCAGCCCAAGGATGTAGCGTGGTTCCTCGCGTCATACGCCCGTGACGCACTCGCGAGGGTCGATGCGGCGGGCGATCTTCCAGCACTCAAAACAGTTCGCTCTGCACTAGAAGATGCGCTCGGCATCACCTTCGATGAGGAAAAGGGTGATCATTTCTTCCGCTCCACGCTCGTCCAAACTCTGTTCTACGGACTGTTCTCCGCATGGGTGATCTGGGCGCGCGAAACGCCGCGCAACCCGCCGCGCTTCGACTGGCGCTCGGCAGGCTGGAGCTTGCATGTTCCCTTCATCCAGACGCTGTTCCAGCAACTGACTTCGCCACAACATATCAAGCAGCTCGATCTTGTTGAGGTGCTTGACTGGACCGGCAACACGCTCAACCGCATTGACGCGGCGGAATTTCTGAAACGCTTCGATCAAGGCGAAGCAGTCCAGTATTTCTACGAGCCTTTTCTAGAAGCGTTCGACCCCAAACTGCGCAAGCAATTCGGCGTCTGGTACACGCCCGCCGAAATCGTCGATTACATGGTCGCGCGTGTTGACCGTGCGCTAAAAGACGAACTGGGTATAGCCGACGGCCTGGCCGACGGGCGAGTCTATGTGCTTGATCCGTGCTGCGGGACAGGCGGCTTCATCAATGCCGTCCTGCGTCGCATCCGTGCCAACCTCGAACATCACGGGCTTGGCGATGCGCTGGCCGACCGGCTGCGAGATGCGGCGCAAACGCGCGTCTTCGGGTTCGAGATTATGCCTGCGCCGTTTGTCGTCGCGCATATGCAGGCGGGGATGACGCTGGCAAACATGGATGCGCCGCTTGCCGCAGACACGCGACCGGCGATCTACCTGACCAACGCGCTAACCGGATGGGAGCCGCACACAAACAAACCGCTACCTTTTCCCGAACTCGAAGCTGAACGTGCATCCGCCGATGCGGTCAAGCAATCTACGCCGATCCTCGTTATCCTCGGCAATCCGCCTTATGATGGCTTTGCCGGAATTGCGGACAACGCGGAAGAACGCGCGCTAACTAATGAATACCGTAAGGTCAAAAAGGTCGCGCCATCAAAAGGACAGGGCCTGAATGAGCTGTATGTCCGTTTCTTCCGCATGGCCGAACGGCGCATCGCAGAAAAGACCGGCGAAGGCGTTATTTCATTCATCTCGAACTATGGCTGGCTAGACAGCCTGAGCTGCCCCGGTATGCGCGAACGCTATCTAGAGACGTTCGACAGCATCGCAATCGACTGCCTGAACGGGGACAAATACAAGACCGGCAAAAAAACTCCTGAAGGATTGTCGGACCCGTCGATCTTCTCGACGCCAGCCAATCCGGCAGGCATTCAAGTCGGCACGGCGATTGCGACGCTGGTGCGCAAGAAGGATCACAAGCCAGCCGAAACGATCGCTTTCAGGCATTTGTGGGGAACTGCGAAGCGCGAGACACTGGCGGCGTCCGCCGAAGCCGACCCGACCACGCTTTATGAACACCTCACCCCCTCGCTGCCGTTGCGTCTGCAATTTATGCCCGCCGATGTCGGCGCGGGCTATTTCGAATGGCCACGCTTGACGGAGCTACTGCCGGTTAGCTTCGCGGGGGTAAAAACGAGCCGCGACGAATTCCTCATCGACGTTGATCGCGATGCGTTGGAAAAGCGCATCGAGCAATATTTTGATCTCAAAGTTTCAGATGCGGATTTAACGAGAGCCTTTCCCGCGTTGATGAACAGCTCGTCTCGCTACGACTCGGCAGAGACCCGAAAATCGCTGATCGGGCGGAAGCATGCGCTCGGCGAAATCGTCCGCTATGCTTATCGTCCTTTTGACGTGCGATGGGCATATTGGGATCCCGACACGAAGCTAATCGACGAAAAGCGTCCGGAGTTTTTCGGCAACACAGGCTTTGTAAATCGTTTCCTCACGGCTGGCGAACGCAACAGGATGGGCGTCTTTTACAAGCCGCAATCCGTCACCGTGCTTGGCGATCATCATCTAGTCGAGAGCAACGTCGCGATCTTTCCGGCCACAGTCCGCCAAGACAGCCAGAACCTCGAACCGAATGTTGCGAAATCACTCAAGAAGGCGCTGGCAGATCGAGGCATCTCAAGCAGCCAGCTCTTCGACCACATTCTCGCTACCCTGAACGCGCCAACATACGAAGTCAGCTATATTGACGCACTCAGAATTGATTGGCCGCGCATTCCGTTCCCCGGTGAGCTTGAGGTATTCACCTCGTCTGCCGAATTGGGTGCTGCGCTTTCGGCATTGCTCGATGCTGAAATCGAAGTTGAGGGTGTAACCCAAGGATCGCTGCTTGCAGGTCTTTCAGCGATAGCAACGCCTCGCGGCAAATCATTCAACGTGACCGCCGGATGGGGCTATATCCAGCGTCGCGATAATGGGACTCGGCTTGTCATGCCCGGTGGCGGGAAAACCGATGTCCGGGTGTGGACCGATGTCGAACGCAATGCTTTGTCCCAACTGGCAGCGCGCCATGATCTCGACCTCGAAACACTATTCAGCCTAATTGGCGAGCAGGCAGTAGACGTCTACATCAACGCCGATGCCAGATGGGAGGGTGTGCCCGCTAAGGTCTGGGACTACACGCTCGGCGGATATCAGGTGCTCAAGAAGTGGCTTTCTTACCGCGAAGCCGACGTTCTCGGTCGCGCGCTGACGGGCGAAGAGGCGCTCCACTTCGCCAAAACCGCGCGCCGTATCACCGAAATCCTGTGCATGGGGCCAGCCCTCGACGCTGCCCACGCCAAGGCGCGTGATTGCGCCGTGCCGTGGGTGGACGGAAAGCCCGGCGAAATTGACGTCCAAGAGTGATGGGGAAGGACAAGAATGCGGGAGCCTGAATTTCGAGAATGGTTGGGCAAGCGGCTCTGGAAGGGAAACCCGCTCACGAAGAAGGCCAAGGACAATCGCGTTCGCCGCAGTTTGCGTGCAGAGCGTGGCTTGAAGGGGTTGGGCTTCGAGCAAGCCACGCTGGAAAAGGTCTTTGAGGAGGGCGTTTGGGAATCGCTGATCGCTCGATTGTCCGAACTGAAAGGTGATGAAAGTGCCGACCTTTCAGTCATAAGATCGGTGGTTCCACAGGCAAACGAACCGAGTGGACAGCTTTCAAACATGATCGCTGCCCTGAAGCAATATGGCTATTTTCTCGAAGGCCGCGACCCGAACTACGGTGCTGTCAATGAGCCAGCCGATGGCGAAGACGCACTCGAACTGAGCCGAGAATCCGTTGAAGCGGCGATGAAGGCATATGACCAGAGCGCCACTGATTTCATGCAGAAATATGGATTTGCGACCAATTTCGATTATGTTGTTTTCCGCCCCGGCGAAGAGGCCCGCTATCCGGCCAAGGCAATCTTCCTCGTTGCCTATAGCTCAATTCCCGGCAACCCAGACATTACGGTGAAGGGTCAGCGCGACACCTTCGGCGATGCGGAAGGCGGCCCAATCCACTCGGAATTTGTTCGATTGGGCTATGAGATTGAAAGTCGGCGGCGGCCAGGTGGCGATGAGGTGCAGGCTGATCGCATCCGCAAACACCTGATCGCCAATCATATCGAACCAGCAAAACGGCGCAACGATGCGACCGTTACCATTCGGGCAGGCGATGTTCACAAAGAGCTTGGGCTTTCCAATCAGTTGCCAAACGTATGTCAGGCGATTGAGGGCAAGAAGCTGCGGGACATGACCGGACTGCCCAAGCCGGAAATCATATCAGGACCGGATAGCGGGCGTGGCGGTAATATGACCTATCGCTTCGCCCTTACCGGTAGTTCGCACTCGAAAGCTCGCCCAATGAATTCTCCAACAAATCTTATCCTTTATGGTCCTCCGGGAACCGGCAAAACCTATCGCACGGCGCTGGAGGCAGTGACGCTTTGCGATGGCACTGCGGATTATCCGGAAACGATGGGTGGCCGCGCCGCGCTGATGGCGCGCTATAATGAGCTGGTCGCAGAAAAGCGGATCGGCTTTGTCACATTTCACCAGAACTACGATTATGAAACCTTTGTCGAAGGATTGCGACCCGAAACGGGTGAGAGTGACGGCAGTTCTGCGGGTTTCCGGCTTGAAGCTCGCGCCGGTATTTTTCGCGAAATCTGCGCCTTGGCCGATCAGGCCCGCACGCGAACGACACCTTCTGCTAGCGCAGAAGGCTACGATTTTTCCGGTCGCCGCTTCTGGAAAATGGGGCAAGGTGCCATCGGCACCGAGGATGACGTCTATGACTCCGCAATTGCCAACAACTACATAACCCTCGGCTGGGGCGGTTCCATCGATTGGAGCGATGAACGGTTCTCGACCTTTGACGCGATCAAGGCCGAATGGCTCGCGCAGAAGCCCGACGACACTACTCCCAGCAATTGGACACAAACCTGGCCGTTCCGCTGCGAAATGCAGATCGGTGACATTGTCATCGTGCCCTATGGCAATACTGCGTTTCGGGCGATTGCCGAAGTTACGGGTGGCTACCGGTTTGAACCTTCGGCTGAGGGATACTACGCGCATCGCCGCGATGTTCGCTGGCTTTTGACCTTGGACGAACCATTGCCGCTCGACACGATTGTCGATGGTAACTTCACGATGCGCACGCTGTACTCGCTGCCATCGAAGCGCATGAATCTCCCCGCGCTTGGTCGGTTAATTGCTGGTGACAGTGACAACAGCGGCGACGCTGCGCCAGTGAGTGACAGCACACCCGACCAATTCGTACTCATTATCGATGAGATCAACCGCGCCAATATTTCCAAGGTTTTCGGCGAACTCATCACGCTGATTGAACCTGACAAGCGACTGGGAATGCCCAATGAGCTGACGTTGACACTGCCGTATTCGAAGAAGCGGGATTTTGGGGTTCCGTCGAACCTACACGTCGTCGGCACGATGAATACGGCAGACAGGTCCATCGCGCTGCTGGACACGGCATTGCGGCGGCGTTTCAATTTCAGGGAAATGGCCCCGGACCCCGGCTTGCTGGCGGACGCCAGCAAACGGACAGCGATCGATCTTGTCCGCGCACTCACCACCATCAACCAGCGAATCGAATATCTGATCGACCGTGAGCATCGCATCGGCCACGCCTTTTTCATCGGCTGTGACACTTCTGCGGACGTAAATGCGGCCATGCGGAACAAAGTAATCCCGTTGTTGCAGGAGTATTTCTTCGAGGACTGGAGCCGCATTCATGCGGTGCTTGGCGACGGGTTTGTCCGGGAGGACAAGCTCGATCCGCCGCCGGGTATCGAAGGGGACCGAGTTTCAAGCTGGTCGGTGCTTGCTCCGTTCAAGTCTGACGCTTTTGAACGGTTGAACGGCAAAGTGGTGAACGCACCGGAGGAGCCTGACGAGTGATCGAGGAACTGGCCAATCACCTCCTTCCCGGTGTTCCGGTTGACCGGGTTGCTGCTGCACTCGGCGCGGCAGCAGGGCAGGAGCTTGCATCGGGAAAGTTTGGCAGCCCCGAAAGCAGCTCGGCCTTGGCCGTCAATGGCTTTGGCCTGTTTCTCGAACATTCCGACACTCTGCCGCCATTCCCGTGCCTGCATGATCTCGATTGGCCCGCATTGTCCGTTGATGTCGAGCGACAGATGCGTTTCCCTTGGGCCGGTGGCCGCCATCCCTGGCTCGATGCCGCCGTCGAAACGGCGACACACCTGATCGGAGTTGAATCGAAGCGTTTCGAGCCGTTCCGTGATTTCAAGCTAGCAAAGCTGTCGCCCAAATACTCATCGCATAAATGGGATAAGGGCATGGAGCCGTGGTGCGCGATGCGCGACCGGCTGCTGGCGGAGCCCGCGGTCTTTCGCCATCTCGATGCCACGCAACTGGTGAAGCACGGCTATGGCCTAGTGACCGAGGCGAAGCGACGGGGAAAGTCGCCGATCCTGCTTTACCTCTATGCCGAACCAACGGAAGGCCGCGCCATTTCAGCGAAGGCGTTTGCCGATCATCGATCCGAGATCACCCGTTTTGCGGAAGGGGTTGCCGGTTCGACAGTCCGCTTCACGGCCTGTTCTTGGCGTGAATGGCTGGACACTTTTCCGCAATACATGGCCGATCATGCCGAGCGCGTGATTGCCCGGTTCCATCCATGACGTATCTAACCGTCCACGAGTGGGGTCGCATCGGCGTCCACAACGGCACTGGTCTAGGTTCGGAGAAGACCTTCACCCGTAGTCAGGCGAATGCCCTGTTACTGGCTGCGCGGTCACACCCGTTAGCCAACCCCTCTGGGACGAATATCCTTGTAGACCGTTACAGCGAGATAAGGGCGCAGCAAGTTGTGGGCGTAATTGCTGCGCCCGGTTGTAGTCTTGAGATATTGCCTAAGATCGATTCTGCTGCCGATGAAGGCGATGAGACAATCCGCACGCGCCTTATCTCCATGCTCGATGTCGCGCTCGGCCTAAAACTTGGAGATGGGCAGGCCTTAGAGATGGCGCGTCAAAGGGAGACATTGCTCGATATCCTAATCCGGTTGTTTGCAGACCGCCTGCTAGCCGAGGCACGACGCGGCCTTCCCCGCGCCTACATGGCGCAGGAGGAAGATCTGCCCGCGCTGCGCGGACGGCTCGATGTCATTCGCCAGTTCACCCACCATGCGGTGCGACCAGACCGACTTGCCTGCCGGTTCGATTCCCTGATGCCGGATACGCCGTTGCTGCGCGTTATGAAGGCTTGCGTCCTGATGTTGCGCCGCCATGCCCGCGCGTTGGAAACGCAGCGACGTCTTGATGAACTGCGGTTTCTGTTGGCGGAGGTGAGCGACGTTCCGGTCAACGCTTTGCCTTGGACCCAAGTGCGCATCGACCGGACAAATCGCCGTTGGGAGACGCTCTACGGGCTGGCAAAGTTGTTCTTGAAGCGCGAATGGCAGCGTACCAACCATGATGCCAAAGCGAGTCAGGGAACAACTCTGCTGTTCGCAATGAACGACTTGTTTGAGGCCTATATCGCCGCACTTGCCCGGCGGGCGCTGCGGGGCAGCGATTTGACGGTCCACGCGCAGGGCGGATTGCGCTACTGCTTGATGGAAGAGGGCGAAGGAGGAAGGCAACGCTTCCAGACGGCACCCGACATTCTCATTAGGCGCGATGGTCAAGTCGTGATGGTGATCGACACCAAATGGAAGCAGATCGGCCGAAATCCTGAAGACAAGAAGCGCGGCGTGTCGCAGTCCGATGTCTATCAGATGATGGTTTACGCCCGGCTATACCAGTGCCGGGACGTGATGTTGCTCTATCCACATCATGCTGGCCTTGGCGCTGAGGCTTTGGAGGCGGGTTACGGCATGATGGAGGGCGATGAACGGCTGCGGATAGCTAGCGTTGATCTCTTACCGGGCGAGGCGGCGGTCGTGCTGCAACTGAAAGGCTTGCTGTCACCCGTCAAGGAGGGTTCGGTGGCCGTGGCGTGAACGCCGCGGCCGGACGAATATCTGCACTAATCGTTGATCCGCACGGGAAATGATCGTCGCGGTGGCGACTGCGAAACATCGAGTCACAATCGGAACGACAACCGCGCGGCGCGGGTTTGATTTGGTGGCGATGGCCGAATCCCGTTCGGGATTCTCGTGGCTAGCTGACCTGACTCCCTGAGTTCTATCCTGGAATGATTAGAATCCGGCCCTGAGAGAAGGACGGACGAGGAGGCGATTGTCACCGAGTTCCGAATCTGCGTCGGCTCCATTCCTCTCATGCTAGCTGCTCGTAAGAAAGTAGCGCGCATAGCGCCGCTCGCCAATACGGATCAGCGCACCCTTTTCGATCAGGTCGTTCAAATCACGGGTCGCGGTGGCTAGGCTGGCATCTGTGATCGTCCGGTAATTTCCGGCACTCAACCCACCCGCAAAGCCGTCCGGCCCTTCGCGAAACAAGCGAAGCAGGGCCTTTTCCTGCCGTTCGTTGATTTGCCCGCGCAAGCGATCAAGCAGCCGCGTCTTGTCGATCAGGAAGCGGATACGGGTGATCGTCCGCGCCTGCGCCTCGATGACAATATCGGCAAACCATGTCAGCCAGGCGTCGATCTCGTTGTTCTGGCTGCCGAGCTGAAGCGCGGCGTAATAGGCTTTGCGGTGGCGATTGATCGTCTCAGCAAGTGCCGTCAGCGTCGGGGCCGCAAGGTTTTGGGCCAATGCCTTTTCGGCAATCGCGCGTCCGATCCGACCATTGCCATCCTCGAACGGATGGATGCTCTCGAACCACAGGTGCGAGATCGCGGCGCGGGTGATCGCGGGTAACGGATTCGGTGATGATGGCGCGCTGTCGTTGAACCACGCGATGAACCGGGCCATTTCCATCGGGACGGTAGCGGACGGCGGTGCCTCGAAATGCACACGCGGCGCGTGAAGCGCGCCCGAGACGATCTGCATGGCGTCTTCATGCGTCCGGTAGCGCCCGACATCGGCAATATCGCGGCGCCCGTTCATCAGCATCGCGTGCCACGCGAACAGGGTCTGGTCATCAATCGGCGCAGCATGATTGCGATAAACATCGGCCATGAGCTCGGCGGCTCCGGCTTCCGCCGCGCTTGCGCGGCGCTGATCGGCGGCAAAGCCCAGATGCCGTGCGAGCGACGACTGGACGCTCGCGCGGTCGAGAATTTCACCCTCGATGGCAGAACTATCGACAACCTCCTGTGAGATGAGTTCGATGGTCAGCCTATCGCGCTCATCGGTGTCGAGATGATGGAGAGCGCCAATGACAACGCCGGAGCCTTTCAGGAACTGCTCTTCGGACGCGCGGATGCGATCCGCATCGAAGCGAAAATCAGGCCAGTCGGGAAGCTGCCAATTCCAGCGCATGATCGATAGGATGCCTTTCTATCAATCATGATATAGCATCATTGTGATTGATAAAGCGATAGCCAATCACTCAGAAGCGATGCTTCCCGCCGTCGTTTTGGAGCGACGGCGGAATTTAGCGCACCGCTTAAACCTCAAAAAGTTGCAGTGACTCGCTCTTAAGCCACAAAGAGTCGCGCTGGGCCTTCCGACCAAGGCTAATATGGACGCTTCGCGGAGTCGATATGGGCGATGGCCGAATCCCGCCCGGGATTCCTACGGCCAGCATGACAATGCCGTTCGATTGTCATTTCGCGGGAAGCGGGGCGCGGCCCGTATGGGCCGCTATGCCCCGCTCGGGCATGATCCGTCCACCGTGCGGTGGCGTAAATGGATCATGCCGAGAGGGCTGGTGCGGGCGGTGGGAATCGAACCCACACTCCT
>CALMYW010000199.1 GCA_937873665.1 uncultured Sphingorhabdus sp. | reverse complement strand
ATGTTCCTTGTCGAAATGGTGGCAGGCGCGGCCGCAGACAGTCGCGCGCTTCAGGCCGACGCGCTCGACTTTCTGGGTGACGCCGGCAACTATGCGGTGAGCCTTGCGGTCGTTGGCGCGGCGCTTTCATGGCGGGCGCGGGCGGCGTTGCTGAAATCACTTTTCATGCTGGGCTTTGCCGGCTGGGTCTTCGGCAGCGCGGTCTTTGCATTTATGAACGGTACGTCGCCGGACCCTGCGATGATGGGCGCGGTCGGTGCACTGGCGCTGGCCGCGAATGTTGGCGTTGCCCTGTTGCTTTATCGCTACCGTACGGGCGACGCTAATATGCGTTCGGTCTGGATATGCTCACGCAACGACGCCATTGGCAATGTCGCCGTGATGCTGGCCGCGCTAGGCGTGTTTGGCACAGGTAGCGCCTGGCCCGACCTGATTGTTGCGACTATTATGGCTGCGTTGGCCTTGACGGGCGGCCTGCAGGTGTTCCGACACGCGATGGCTGAGCTGAAAGCTGCTCCCGCCGCGGTAGAACAAGCATGAAAGCCGGTGGCAGCGAGGTAACGGTATGATGCTCGATCTGGCCCGAGACCTCATCGCGGAAGAAATGGCCAGCTTTGGCGCTGCCAGACGTGCCAGTGACAGGCTGGCAGCTTGGCGTGCGCTAGAACGCGCTCATATCGTGGCGCAGCCATATTTTGGACTGCATCTGGCCAGTCATTGGACAATGCTCAGTTACGCGCTTCGTGAAAGGGACTTCAAAGAAGCCGGGGGGCAATGCTTACGGCTCGCACTCGTACCGCTGGGTGCCATTACTGGTCGATTGCCGACCGGTAATACTGGCCGGTCGAATGTTAGCGCCTTTCGGCCGATGCCAATTCCGCAGGATCTTCTGGCTCGAATGGACGATCAATCGTGAGCATTTTCTTGCTGGATTCGAGAGTGGCTGGTAGGCGCGCTAATATGCGGGTCCGCCTCTTCTCGATGCTCCTTATGTTTGCCATTTTGTTTGGCGGCCTTGTCGCGCCCGAAACTGCGCATGCCGACAATCTGCTGGCTGGACACAGCGTCGAAGTTCTCGACAAGCATGATCATGCTGATGACGGCAACCAAGAGGACCCTGAGCAGAAAGGCGGATCGCCATGTCATGCCCTGGTCCATCATCATTGCGGCGTGGCGCTGGCTACAGACTCTGAATCCGCCTCACTAACGATCTGGGACGGCAAGGCGGCGATCACGCCACTTATCGTTCAGCCGATGCGTTCGCTTGCTCTCGCTCCGCCGACGGAGCCGCCCGCAGCCTGAAATCCCAGCTTTAAGCGCGCCGGTTATTCCGACGCCGATACTGGCAATTTCAGGATTCTCAAACCATGCGAAACCTCCTTCTTGGCGCAATTGCGCCTGCGGTGCTCGTCGCCGCAGCCCCTGCTGACGCGCGTTCGACCCGCGTCGATATCCCGGTCCAAATTGACCCGAAAGCGTCGGTCTATATTCTATGGGTTAAGGTTCAGACTGACGGCAGCCATACGCTCGTCAGCGGCTATGTCCGTCAGAAGCGCTGGTTCGCCCGCCACAGGGGCGACCTTCACATAGAATTTCTCAGACAAGGCCAGCGAGTCGCCTGTCAGGAAACAGACTGGAAGAAATACCGGTATCGTTCGCGGGGGCAGTGGCGCTTTGCAACTTCGGCGGACTTATCCCCCACAACGGTCGACACCGTCCGCATTTCGCACGTGATCCACGACCGTGAGCAGGACCGCACGCCCGATCCTGTGAATGCTTGTTCGGGATTGACCGTGCCCTCCGCACTGAATTCCGGCGGTGCGTGACATGAAGTTCCGATTGTTGATTGCATCAGCCATTCTGGCATCCTGCTCCCACGCCTGGGCGGCCGAAGTTTCACTGCCTGATGCACTGGCGCAAGGTGCGCAGAATTCGCCGCGCATCTCCCAAGCACGCGCCCAGGCTCAGGCTGCGGAGGCACGGGCACGGCAGGCCGGCGTCTCGCCTAATCCCGAGATTTCGCTCGAGGTCGAGAACTTCGCCGGGACTGGCCCTTATCGTGACACTCGGAGCGCCGAGACGACTCTGGCACTCAGCCAGCGTATCGAACTGGGCGGCAAGCGTAGCGCGCGGGTGGCAGTGGCGTCGTCCGAACGCGATTTTGCCTTGCTGTCGCTACGCCGCGCCGAAGCCGATCTTGCGCGCGATATTCGCGTCGGCCATGCCGAATTGCGCGCCGCCGAGGACCGTGCAGTGCTGGCGCGGGATAATGTCGGGCAGGCGCGCGAATTGGCTCGAACCGCTCGGTTGCTGGTGGACGTTGGACGCGATCCCCCGTTGCGCCAGCTCCGTGCGGAAGCGCTGCTCGCCGAAGCGCAGGCCGAGGAAGCGCGGGCCTTTGGCGAGTTGCTTGCCGCTCGCCGCATGCTTGCCGATCTGATCGGGAGCAGCGATCCCGAACTGTCAGTGCCAGCGTGGGTCGATGAGGCGGTGCCAGGGGCATTCCCGCCCGAGACACCTTCCCTCGACGAGCAGCTTGCCGCTGCCGAGCGCGATGCTGCTCAGGCACGCATCCGGGTGGCACGTGCCGATGCGGTCCCTGATGTGACAGCAAGCGGCGGTGTGCGGCGTATCAATGACGGGCGTGAGACGGCCTTCGTTGCCGGCTTTTCCATTCCTCTCCCTTTCAGAGACCGCAACCGTGGCGGGATTGAAGCGGCGCAGGCGGATGCACTCGCCGGCGAAGCCGCACTTGCTCAGGCGCGGCTCACCGCGCGCCGCGCGCAGCATGATGCGCGCATGCTGCTCGGGGCTGCCGATGCACGGGTCGAGGCGCTGTCCGGGCCATCGCTGGCGCAGGCAGCAGAGGCCGTGCGGCTCGCGCGCATCGGCTACGGCGCAGGCAAATTCAGCCTGCTGGAACTGCTCGATGCGCAAGCCGCGCTCACTACCACCAAGACCGCGCTGATCGAGGCCCGCCTCGACCGCGCTCGAGCGCTGGCCGCACTGATCCGCGCCAATGCGCGCGCAGGGGATTGATCGATGACCGAAGCTAACGACAAGACGAAACTCATTGCTGGGGTCGCCATTGCAGCACTCCTGCTTGGCGGGGGCGGCATAATGCTTGGCCGCTCGGTATTCGCGCCAGAGCCTACAACAGCCGCCTCGACGGAAGGCGAACATGCCGAAGAGAAAGAAGAAGGGCATGTCGAGGGTCAGGTCGAGATTGACGCGGCACGTGCCCAGGCTGCCGGTATCGTCACCGAAACCATACAGTCTGGCGGACTGGGTGCTGAAATTCTGGCACAGGGCGTGGTTGCCGCAACTCCGCAAGGCGAAGCGGTACTGACGGCACGCGCTGACGGTGCGATTGTCCGGATCAACCGGCAACTGGGCGACTATGTCCGAGCCGGAGAGCCAGTGGCAACCATGGAGAGCCGTGACGCAGCCTCCATCGCCGCTGAACGAAGCTCGGCGTCGGCAAAGCTGGCGCTGGCGCGCTCGACATATGCGCGCGAAAAGCGCCTGTTCGATGCGCGCGTGACGGCGCGCCAAGACCTTGAGGGTGCAGCCGCAGTGTTGGCAGAGGCCGAGGCTGAGGCACGGCGGTCGCAGTCAGCTGCATCTGCCGCCAGGGTGTCTGGCGATGGCCGAAGCCTCTCTGTCATCAGCCTCATTTCCGGGCGGGTGACCAAGGCCGACGCGAGGCTTGGGGCTTATGTCCTCGCCGGCACCGAATTGTTTCGCGTTTCCGATCCCACCCGCATCCAGATCAACGCATCGGTGCTGGCCGCCGATGCACGGCGCATTCAGCCAGGCGATAGCGCTGTGATCGAACTGCTGGGCGGGGAGACCTTGAATGCAGTGGTGCGCTCAGCAACTCCCACCCTCGATCCCGATAGCAAGACCGCGACGATCATCCTGACACCGCAAGGCATTGGTGGGCTGACACCCGGTCAGGGCCTGCGCGCCCGGATCAAGCCGCGTGGAGGTGGCGATAACGGCCTTATCGCGCTGCCGGAGGAAGCCGTGCAGACCGTCGAAGGGCGCGAGGTCGTATTCGTCAGGACCGCCAAGGGGTTTCTTGCGACCACTGTCGTCACCGGCAAGCGCGGAGGTGGACGGATCGAGATCGTCGATGGGCTGAAACCGGGCGTCACCATCGCGACCAAGGGCGCGTTCCTGCTCAAAGCCGAACTCGGCAAGGGCGAGGCGGAGCACTGAGATGATCGAGAAACTTCTTGATGCGTCGATCCGCTTCCGCTGGGGCGTGGTCATCCTGACGCTGATCATTTCCGCCTACGGCTTGTCGGAGCTGATGAAGCTGCCGATCGATGCCGTTCCAGACATCACCAACAAACAGGTGCAGATCAATACGGTCGAGCCCAATCTCGGGCCGCTCGATATTGAACGGCTTGTCACCTTTCCCGTTGAAACGGCGATGGCAGGGATCCCGGGTCTGGAAAGCTCGCGCTCGATTTCGCGCAACGGCTTCAGCCAGGTAACTGTGATCTTCGAGGATCACACCGATCTCTATTTTGCGCGTCAGCAGGTGGCCGAGCGGCTCAATCAGGCCAAAGGAACCCTGCCCGAAGGGGTCGAGCCGCAAATGGGTCCGGTTTCAACCGGACTGGGCGAAGTGCTCATGTACATCGTCGATTTTGCCAAGCCCGGCAGCAAGGCCGCGCCCAAAGTCGCGGGCAAGCCCGGGTTCCAGCCCGATGGCTCCTATATGACTCCGTCTGGTGAAATTCTGACCGAAGAGGTGGCCAAACTCGGCTATTTGCGCACGGTTCAGGACTGGGTGATCCGCCCGCAGCTCAAGACCGTGTCAGGCGTTGCCGGGATCGATTCGATCGGTGGCTATGAGAAGCAGTTCGTTGTCCAGCCCGATGCATCCAAGCTCTCTACTTACGGCATCTCCTTCTCCGAATTGGCCGAAGCCCTTGAACGCGCCAACATCTCTGTCGGCGCTAACTTTGTCGAACGGGGCGGCGAAGCCTTCCTTGTCCGCGCCGATGGCCGCATCCGCTCGGTTGATGAAATCGGTCGCGCGACGGTCGCCAGCCGTGGTGGTGTCCCTGTCGCGGTTCGCGACGTTGCCACGGTCCAGATCGGCGGCGAACTGCGCACCGGCTCGGCTTCCGAAAACGGCAAGGAGATCGTTGTCGGAACCGCGCTCATGCTTGCCGATGGCAATAGCCGGGTCGTCGCTTCCGCAGTTGCAGATCGCCTTGAAGAGGTCGCCAAATCGCTCCCACCCGGCATTACGGTCAAGTCGGTTCTGGACCGCTCTCAGCTGGTCGATGCAACCATAGGCACGGTTGAAAAGAACCTGCTGGAAGGTGCATTTTTGGTCGCGATTGTGCTGTTTTGGCTGCTCGGAAACATCCGCGCGGCCATCATTGCCACGCTTGTCATCCCGATCTCGTTCCTGATCATGGGGACGGGCATGAACCTTACCCGCACATCGGGCAATCTGATGAGCCTGGGAGCACTCGATTTCGGTCTGATTGTCGATGGCTCGAT
>CALMYW010000198.1 GCA_937873665.1 uncultured Sphingorhabdus sp. | reverse complement strand
TGGGGCCCAAATGTGCAGTTTGGGTCGAGGCGGAAATTGATGAGTGGATCCGCGCAGTATCGCGAATTCCAACCTGATCACGCCGTGATCTATTCGGCTTCGTTCGTTCTGCCGAGCCTCAGCCTGTCCGACGTTGGTACACAATTGCATTATCTCAGCCACTTCGGTGTGCCTACAGAGGGATTCACCGCCCAGCCTGCTTTCCAGGCATCCTATGAAATTGACTTGTTAGGGAGAAATCGCGCGCAAGCCGAGGCTGCCGCAAAAAAAACGTCCGCGGCGCAAGCGCAAGAGATGCGGCGATGCTTTCGGTCAGGCAGCGACGGCGACCGGATATGTTACACTGCTGGCGTTTGACAACCGGCGCGACGTGCTGCAGGCTACCCTGACGACGTGGAGAGAGACGCTGCGCATCTTTGGCGGTCATTTGCAGGGTCCGCTCGACGCCGTAACGGCAAAGCGCGAAAAGGCGTCGTTGACCTACCGGCGCGCAATTCTGGTAGCATTCCGCGATGTGGATGGCCAGATGGCTGTGATCGCCGATCCCCTGCGCCACGCGACCGATCGCTACCGGGCCGGCCGGTTCTCCCTATCTCGAGCAGGCTGACCGCTCACACGTCGCGCTCTACTAGGTGCTCGGGCGAGCGCCTATGCCGTAGAGGTCGCGAATGCCTGCGACGCGGGACTGACGAGAGCCCGGGTGAAGCCCCCTTGACTACCTGTGCCGCTCGCTGTGTGTAGACTGGAAGGTCTGATCCTAGGAGCAAGGGTTCGATTTTTACGCTGGGCACTATCGAGCTTCGTTGCTCTTGATCGTTTCGCGCACCGGCTTACGCTGCGTCATGGCGCCTTCTTAACGCGGCGTGTGCGCGCAACGCAAAGGGGAAGATAACGATCGCGCGACGCGCAATAGAGCAGGCTAACTGGAAACCTTAGGCCATCTGGCCGATGGTCTTGCGGAAACGGGACAGCGAGATGCCGAAGAACGCGATACCGATTGCCAGCGTCGCGAGCATGTGCGGCCAGACGATATCGAGGCCCGCGCCACGATAGAGGATCGCCTGAGCTAGCTGGACAAAATGGGTGGTGGGCGCGGCCTGCATGACGAACTGGACCACTTCGGGCATGCTCTCGCGCGGGGTCATCCCGCCTGAAAGCAACATCAGGGGTAGCAGGACCAGCATCAGCAACAAGCCGAACTGCGGCATCGAACGCGCGAAAGTGCCGAGAAAAATGCCCATGGACGTCGTGGCAAACAGGTGCAGCCCGGCACCCGCAAGGAACAGCGGAACCGAACCCTGGATAGGGTAGGCCAGCAATCCCTTGACCACCCCCTCCAGAGAGAGGGCGCAGGCCAGCAGAACGAGCACGCCCATCGACCAGACCTTGCTGGCCATGATCTCGAACGGCGTCACGGGCATGACCAGGAGGTGTTCGACCGTGCCGTGTTCCCGTTCGCGGATCAGTGCGGCACCGGTCAGCACGATCGACAGCATGGTGACGTTGTTGATGATTTCCATCACCGCCCCGAACCAGCCTTGCTCCAGGGTCGGATTGAAGCGCATGCGGACCGACAGGGTGACTGGCGGCTCGGCCGCGGTGCGGCGGTGCTGAAGAAACTCCGCAACCTCGGCCTGGACAATCTGCTGGATATAGCCGTTGCCGGAAAAGGCCTGACTCATCCGCGTGGCATCGACGTTGAGCTGGATGACGGGCTGGCGGCCAGCTAGCAGATCCCGCTGGAAATCGGGCGGAATAACCAGCGCAAACGTGTAGCGCCCTTCATCCATCCCGGGATCCATCTCGTTCAGCGAAACCATGGCCGGCTTCGTGAAGTGCGGCGGATAGAAGGCCGATGCGACCCGCGCGGACGAGGGCGACTGGTCTTCATCGACAATCGCGATAGGGGCATTTTGCAGGGTTTCGGGCATCGCCGTGGTGGCGATGTAGATCGACGCGGAGAATGCGTAGATAATCAGGATCAGCATCAGCGGATCTCGCCAGAGGCTCCGCCACTCCTTGATGCCCAGTTCCACCACATTGGCCATGCGCATGGCGTCAGGTCTCCTGCTTGCGCAACAGCAGCGCGCAGAGGCCAATCAGGAAGGGCGCGACCAGCGCCAGCACCAGCAACTGGCTCCACAAGTCGGCAAAGCCCAGACCCTTGGCGAAAACACCCCGACAAATGACGATGAAGTGATTGGTCGGAAAGACTTCCCCGATCCAGCGCCCCATTCCTTCCAGCGACGACACCGGATTGATGAGGCCGGAAAACTGGATGGCAGGCAGGATGGTGCCGATCGCCGTCGCGAACAGGGCGGACACCTGGCTGCGCATGAATACCGATGCCAGCAGCCCGAATGCCGTGGCCGACAGGACATAGAGCAGGGCGCCAAGGCTCATGGCAAGGAAGCTGCCGTTCATGCTGACCTGGAATGCCGTCAGCGCCAGCGCTACCAGCAGGAGGTAGTTGACCATGGCCAGCGCCACATAGGGCAATTGCTTGCCGATCAGGAATTCGATGGCCGTGACCGGCGTCACATAGAAATTGACGATCGAACCCAGTTCCTTCTCCCTGACCACGCTCAGCGCCGTCAGGATGGCCGGGATCAGCAGGAGCAGGATGGGAATGACCGCCGGCGCGATTGCGACCTTGCTCTTGACGTCAGGGTTGTAACGATAGCGGAACTCGATGTTCACCAGCCCACTGGCCGGCCGTATGCCTGTTGCCTGCATGACCGCATCGCTCAGCCACTGGGCATGGAGACCCTGGATATAACCCTGGACGGTCTCGGCCCGCTGCGGCATCGCCCCGTCGATCCACACGCCGATCGCCACGGATTGGCCGCGCCGGATATCCCGCCCGAAGCCCGGCGGAATCTCGATCGCCAGGCTCAATTCGCTGTCGCGCATGCGGCGGTCCAGTTCGGCGTAGCTGGTGAGCGGCGGCCTCTCGACGAAATAGCGTGAGCCCGACAGGTTCAGCGCATAGCTCTCGCTCGCACTGGTCCCGTCGCGGTCCAGCACGGCAAACGGCAAGTCCTCGACATCCATGCTGATGCCGTAACCGATGATCAGCATGAGCAAGGCACTGCCAAGCAGGGCCATGGTAGCACGGATCGGATCGCGCCGAAGTTCAAGCGCCTCGCGCCAGGTATAGCTGAACATCCGGCGCAGATTGAAGCCACCGAAGAACGGGGCAGGCTGGCCGGGGGCATTCGCTTGGAGCGATGGCTCGGAGCTGACTTCGGGGAGCGCCGTCGACGCTTTTGGCACGTCACTCCCGGACGCTTTTTCGAGGTAGGCGATGAAGGCCTCTTCCAGCGTGTCCGCGCCGCAGCTCGCCATGATGCCTGCCGGACTATCGCTGACCAGAACCTTGCCGGCGTGCATCAGCGAAATGCGATCGCACCGCGATGCCTCGTTCATGAAGTGGGTGGAGATGAAAATCGTCACGCCATCGTTGCGGGCCAGATCGATCAGCATGGCCCAGAACTGGTCCCGGGCGATCGGATCAACGCCCGAAGTCGGCTCGTCGAGGATGAGCATCTCGGGCTTGTGGATCATCGCGACCGCCAACGACAACCGCTGGCGCTGCCCCAGCGGGATCGCGCCCGGAAGCGAGTCCATGATTTCGGCAAGGTCGAAACGCGCCTCCATTTCCGCGATCCGTGCGGGGATCAACTCTTTCTCGACGGCAAACAGCTTTGCGTGGAGTTCCAGGTTCTGACGAACCGTCAGTTCCCCGTAAAGCGAGAAGGCTTGCGTCATGTAGCCCACCCGCCGCCGGGTGGAGAGATCCCTGCCTTCGACCGGTTTGCCCAGCAGCCATGCTTCGCCCTCGCTCGCGGGCAGCAGGCCGGTCAGCATCTTCATGGTCGTGGTCTTGCCGCAGCCATTGGACCCCAGAAAGCCGAAGATCTCGCCTTTTTCGATCCGGAAGCTGACCTGATCCACCGCGGTGAAGTCACCAAAGCGCAGGGTCAGGTCTCGTGCTTCGATCGCGATCTGCGCGTCAGCATCGTGGGGGCGAGGCCGGATTTCCACGGCCTTATGGCCGGCCCGCTGCGCTTCAGGCAGAAGCGCGATGAACGCCTCTTCCAGATTGCCCGTTCCCGTCCGTTTCAGCAGATCGCCGGGGGGGCCTTCGGCCAGTATGCGCCCCTCGTTCATGGCGATCAGCCAATCGAAGCGGGCAGCTTCTTCAAGATAGGCGGTGGCGATCAGCACGCTCATGGCCGGACGATCGGCGCGGATGCGGTCGATCAGTTCCCAGAATTGGCGCCGGGACAAGGGATCGACGCCGGTCGTCGGCTCGTCAAGCAGCAGGAAGTCAGGATCGTGCAACAAGGCGCAGCACAGGCCAAGCTTTTGCTTCATCCCGCCCGAAAGCTTTCCGGCGGGGCGATCCCGGAACGCGGCCAGTCCCGTGCTTTCCAGCAATTGTGCGATGCGCCGCTCCCGCTCCTCGGGGGGCTGGGCAAACAACCGTCCGAAAAAGTCCAGGTTCTCGAACACCGAAAGTGTCGGATACAGGTTCCGGCCGAGCCCTTGCGGCATATAGGCGATCCGAGGGCACACTGCGGTGCGATGACGCCGGTTCGCCATGTCGCCGCCCAGCACCTGCACGGTGCCTTCCTGGATTTGACGCGCGCCTGAGATCAGGGAGAAAAGGCTGGATTTGCCCACTCCGTCAGGACCGATGAGAGCGACCATGCAGCCTGCCGGAATGGCAAGGTCAATGCCGGCAAGCGCCTGCGTCTTGCCATAGGCAAGGCTGACGCCGGAAAGGGTGGCCACCGGTGCCGAAGGTGTTGGCCCTTCACGCATCAGCGTGTTGTCAGCGTCGCCAGATTATCCGGCCAGGGCGTCTTGGGATCAAGCCGCACATAGGCCATGCCCGGGAGCCCGCTTTTTACCTGACGGGGATGGCGCGCCAGAAACGCCGGGTCGATCCGGGCTTTTACCCGGAACATCAACTTTTCCCGCTCGCTTTCGGTCTCCACCGATTTGGGCGTAAACTGGGCGACATCGGCAACGAAGGTAACCTTGGCGGGGATCACATCGTCCGGAGCGGCATCGAGAACGACCCTTACTTCACTGCCAAGGGCCACACGCCCGGCCAGCGCCTCGGGCAGGAAGAAGATCATGTCGACATCCGTCAGGCTGACCAGATTGACCACCCGCCCACCGGCGCCGATAACCTCTCCGGGCTGAGCGATGCGGTACTGGACCCGCCCGGCACGCGGAGCGACCAGGTTACTGTCCCGGATTTCGACATCGAGGCGGGCGATCGTGGCCCGCGCTGCATCGACGTTGGATCTTGCGCCGATCACTTGCGACCGGGCAGCCCCGATCGCCGCTTCCACGGCCGCCAGCTGCGCTCGCGCCGCCTCCACCGCAGCGGCAACGCCTTCTACGCGGGCGCGGTCGTCGTCCCGTTCCTGAACGGAAGTTGCGCCCTCCTGAGCCAGTGTTTCGGACCGGACGAAGCGCTTGCGCGCAGCGTTCAACTCCGCTTCCCGTTGGCGCACGACAGCGAAGGCCGCAGCGCGCTCGCTCTGGCGTTGCGCGACCTGCGCCTCGGCGGTCGAGATCGCGTTTAGCGCCTGCTGCAGCCGCGCCTCGGCCTCGCTCTTTTGCGCCTGCAGATTGGCTGCATCGATACGCGCGATCAGTTGCCCGGCAGCAACCGTCTGCCCTTCATCCACCAGCAGTTCCAGCAACCGGCCCGGCGCCTTTGCGGCAACATCGGTCTCAATGGCCTCGATACGTCCATTGCCCGCAACGATGCCTTCCGGCAGCGCTCCGCGATCAGAGAAATGCCAGGCAGCAAACCCCGCCAACACAATGCCGACAGCTACGCCGCCCCTGACGATCCAGTTGCGGGACTTCAGGTTCATGGTCTTGGCTCCGTATCGGAAATCGTCTCGGGTAATTGTTTACCTGGCACAGCTGCAGCGAAATTGCCGCCAAGCGCTGCATAGAGCCCCAGTCCCGTGGCAAGGTGGGCCCGGCGCACCTGGACGAGGCGCTGTTCCACGTCGAACAGGTCGCGCTGGGCATCGAGGACTTCCAGATAGGCGGAACGGCCATTGTCATAGCGCAACTGGGCCAGCCGGGTGCGTTCGCGCGCCGTGGCGACCATGGACTGCAGGCTGTCCACTTGCTGCAGGAGTTGTCGGCGCAAGACCAGCGCATCGGAAACATCCCGGAAAGCGGACTGCACCGTGCGCTCATAATCCGCCACGGCCACGTTCTGCCGGGCCTCTGCCAGATCGAAATTGGCGCGGGTCCGGTCATTATCGAACAAAGGCAGGCTGATGGTCGGGGAGAAGCTCCAGCTTTCGCTGCCAGTGCGGAACAATCCATCAAGTTCCGCGCTCGCGGTCCCGAAGGCACCGGTGAGCGTGATCGACGGAAAGAAAGCTGCCCGCGCTGCGCGGACATTGGCACGAGCCGCCTTGAGCCGCAATTCGGCCGAGCGGACATCGGGACGGAACAGCAGCAGGTCCGAGGACAGGCCGACGGGAATTTCGTCAGCAGCGGGGGGCGACAGACTCCCTTCGTCCAGTCGGACCGGCACGCCCGCCAGCAGCGCCAGCGCATTGCGATTGATGTCCCGCTCCTGGATCAGCGCGGCGTGAGCGGTGCGGGCCTGATCCAACAGCGTGGCGGCCTGCGTGACTTCGAGTTTCGATCCGGACCCCACCTCAAACCGGCGGGTCATGATCCGCAGGCTATGTTCGCGAGTGGCGAGGCTTTGTGTCGCCAACGCGATGCGTTCGGCATATTCGCGTTCAAGAAGGTAGCGATTGCCAAGATCGACGACGATCGCGGTGGCCACCGCATCATGCGCCTCACGCGTCGCCAGGAATTGCTCGCGCGCGGCATCCCGCAAGGCATCGAACTTGCCCCAGAAATCCAATTCCCAGCCTGCGCTCAACCGGGAAAAGAATTGGTCGCTGGTCATGGCTTGTCCGGTGATCGACAGGTCTGCAGGCGTCCGGGCTCGTATAGCACCCGAGCCAGCGCCGACATTGGGCAGCAACGGCGATCGCTGGATCCGGTAGAGCGCCCTAGCTTCCGCCACGCGGCCTGCCGCGACAGCAATGTCGCGATTGTTTGCCAGGGCAACGTCGATCAGTGCTGCAAGTCGCGGATCCCGGACAAATGTTCGCCAGTGGACACGGGCGGCCGAGGTAGCGGCGGGCTCATCGGAACCGAAGGTCGCCGGCATGTTGATGGATGGTTGAATATCCGCAACATGTGGTGCACAGCCTGTCACTAACAGGATCGAGGACGCAAAAAGGTGGTGTTTTCGGCGTCCCGCAAAGCCTCCACGGCTCGACTTTTTAGCGATCCGTTTGCCTTCGCCAAGCTCGCCCTTGTGTTCCTGCCGCATCGCTGTCGTTTCCGTAAACTCAACAAGTCTTCATCTCTCGGCATCAGCAATTATGTGGTCACACTGGAACTTCAGTCCTGTACACGAGTCCATATTTGAGACCGACAGCCCAAACGCCCGATTACACAGCCCTTCGCCTCCATCCTGCCTTCGCCGAGCACCCTGATGCTTCCCGAAAATGTTTGCCCAATATCGGGTACAAAAACTCGACCTCGCCAGACGCCTTGCTTCTGTTGATGAAAGTCACGAAAGAGCTGTGCTCCGACCAGTTGGTCGAGACCGCCCCGGCGTGCATCGGCTTTTGCCTTTTCATTGGCCCACACCACAACGCCGCAAATTCTGTCGTCGCACGTTTGCGCGCGAATATGTACGCTATTCGAAGGGTTGCGCCAAATTGCTCCGGAGACGTGCGGAGCAGGTGCGTTTGCAATCGACATCGTGAAAATGACTGCGATCCAAAGCAGTCTGGTTCGAGTCATTTGTCGATATCCTTGCTCACTGGGGGAAAGTCGGAGTGCCTGTCCGCTCTTAAGAAACTGCAATAAAGCATATGCCTCTCAGTGTCCGATAGACATCCCACCAGACTTTGCGGGACGTGGGGCCAGCCAGATAAGGGCAGCGGCAAAGAGGAGAATAGCAGTCGTCGCCCAGAAGGTATGGATGAGCGCCAGGGTTGTCGCCTCCAGATCAACCATGTTGCTGAGCACTTGTCGTATCTGGTCAGGGGGGAAACCGAGGCTGGAAAGGCTTGTCTGAGCTGCTTCCGGCTGCAGGACCGCCACCGCATCGCTGCGCGCGAGGCGCTGAGTATCTCCCCAGTAGGAGAGTGTGATCGAGGTCGCCACGGCGGTCGCGATTGTTCGCATGAAGCTTTGAAGGCCGGCGGCCGATGCGACCTCGTTATCATTAACCGTGTTGAGCGTAAGAGTCATAAGCGGAAGCATCATGAAGGTGACGCCCAGCCCCTGTATGAACTGCGGAATGCTGAGGGTCCAGAAATCGGAGTCTGTCGTCCAGGTCGTGCGGACCAGCGCCATCGCCGCAATCCAGGCAACACCACCTGACACAAGGAAGCGCGGGTCGACGCGGCTCATAAGGAAAGCCACCAATGGCGCGGTAATCAGTCCGCCTATGGCGGAGAAGGATGAGGACAAGCCGGCGGCTGTCGCTGGAAACCCGAGCCAGGCCTGCTGCCATTGGGGAACGAGGACAAATCCGGCAAAGTATCCCGCAAAAGCAATAGACAGCACGGTGAGACTGACGCTGAAACCACGGTGCCTGAGCACCCGCAAATCAACGATCGGGTGATCTTCCCCCAACTCCCAGATCACGAACACGATAAAACCGACCAACGAAGTGATCGATAAGGCGACAATCATCGGATCGGCAAACCAGTCATGGTTGCGGCCAAGATCGAGCACTATTTGCAGGCAGCCGACCCAGAGCACCAGCAAGCCAAGGCCTACGAAGTCGATCGGCAGGGTCTGCCGATCAGTCTCGATTGGCCTGAGCAGCGCGAAGCCCACGACGATGCACAATATTGCAACAGGAATGTTGATCAGGAATATCCAATGCCAGGAATAATTCTCGGTAAGGTAGCCACCTATCATCGGACCAAGCGCCGGTCCCATCAGCAGGGTGACGGCCCACAGCCCCATTGCCATGTTGCGCTTTTCGGGGGGGAAGACGCTGAGCAGCAAGGTTTGCGACATCGGCATCAGGAAAGCGCCGAAGATTCCCTGACCGATCCTGCTAGCGACCAGCATACCCATCGTCACGGATATGCCGCACAGGAAGGAGCAGATCCCGAACCCGATCATACTGAACAGGAAGGTGCGCACCGATCCGAACCGGCCGGCGATCCAGCCGGTTAGAGGCACACAAATCGCCTCCGCCACGGCGTAGGAGGTGATAATCCACGCACCTTGCTCGAGCGTGATGCCGAGATTACCCGCGACATGGGGGATAGAGACGTTGGCTATGGTCAGATCGAGAATGACCATGAAATTGGCAAGGGCGAGTACCAACGCGGCGACGAGTTGCCGAGATGGGGGAATCCTTGCACCTGATGAGGCAGTCTCGCTCATTGGGTGTCACTCGCCCGAGACATCGATCTCGACTTCCATCGAGAGCCCGACACGCAACGGGTGCTTGCGCAGTTCGGCGGGATCGAGCTCGATCCGCACCGGCAGGCGCTGGACGGTCTTGATCCAGTTGCCGGTGGCGTTCTGGGCAGGGATGATCGCCATCGACGATCCCGTACCGCCGGCCAGCCCGGTGACCTTGCCGTGATAGACGACATCGCCGCCATATAGGTCCGAAGTCAGGGTAACCGGCATGCCGATCCGGACACGCCCGAGCTGGCCTTCCTTGAAATTTGCATCGACATAGAGCTTATCGACCGGGACGATGGTCATGATCGTCTGGCCGGGGTTCAGACGCTGCCCGACCTGAATTTGCAGGCGGCTCACCACCCCGGAAACTGGCGCGCGAATTTCTGTTCGCTGGAGGTCAAGCAAGGCTGCGTCGAGCCGGGCCTGGGCAGCTTGTACGGCCGGATCGGTGTCCACGCTTGAGCCGCGGACGAGGGCATCGTTGGCAGCGAGTTGGCCTTGCGCGACCCGGCGGGCCGAAGCGACTTCCGAGATGCCGCCACGTGCTGCTTCGAGCGCAGCACTTGCCGCGGCATAGGCTTTGCGCGCCTGCGTCAGATCCTCGCCCGAGATCGCGCCGCTGGCAATGACGGCCTCCCGGCGCTGCAAATCGATCCGGGCCTTTTCGAATTCCGCCTGCGCGGTGCGAAGCCGTGCCTGCGCCTGGACAAGACCGGCGCTCGATGTGTCGATCTGGGCCGACAGCGCGCTGTTGGTCGCAACGGTCTGGCCGAATTTGCGGCGAGCAGCGGCGAGATCGGCTTGGGCCTGCGCGACGGCGATTTTGGCGTTGGCCTGATCGAGCCGGACCAGGACATCACCCGCCTTCACCTGCTGCGTGTCTTCGACCAACACCTCGATGGCCGATCCCGCGACCAGCGGGGTGACCTGCGCCATCTGCGCATTCACATAGGCGTTGTCGGTGCTGACGTGATGGCGAGCGACGAGCAGATACCATGCCAGCCAGACCACTCCAGCAATTGCCAGCGCTATGGCCAGGCGTTTGAGCCACTTTGTCCGGCGAGCCTTGCGATAGGCGGACAGTTCCGGATCGACTTCGGCAGTCTGTGTCGGGGTATCATTCATTGGTCGGTCTGTCCTGCTGATGGCGTGGTGGCCGGGCCAAACCCGCCGCCGAGTGCGCGGATCATCGCCAGCGTCGCGCCGCGTTCGTATGTCTCGAGGCCGATGACGGCGAGGCGAAGGTCGTGCACGCTGCGTTCGCTGGCGAGGACATCGAGGTAACTCGCAAGCCCGGCCTCGTAACGTGTGCGCACCAGGCCAAGCGCATCCTCGCTGGCGAGCAGCGCAGTACGGGCAGCGCCAAGCCGCCTGTCCGCCGCGTCGCGCTGGGTGATCGCGTCGGCGATCTGTTGGTAGGCTGTGACCACCGTCTGGTTGTAGTTCGCAACGGCCTCGTCATAGGCCGCCTCAGCGCTGCCATATTGCGCCTTGAGCGCGCCGCCCTGAAAGATCGGCAGGCTGATGGCTGGACCGACGGCTCCGAATAGCGAGCCCGAATCGACCAGATTGCCAAGTCCCAGCGCCTGAAGCCCTACCAATGCCCTCACGT
The DNA here is from genome assembly GCA_937873665.1 of uncultured Sphingorhabdus sp. The sequence goes on along the minus strand of CALMYW010000198.1, from coordinate 3,448 downwards.
TCACGGACGGAAAGAAGCTGGCCCGCGCTACCTTGATTCGGCTGGCTGCGGCCTCGACCCGTTCGCGCGCCGCGACGATATCGGGTCGCCGGCCAAGCAGATCGGTGGTGACACCGGCAGGAACACCGCCGGGTGTCGAGGGCGCAAGCGCGGGGCGGGTGATTGACTGTCCACGGTCTGGACCAGATCCAACAAGCGCTGCCAACTGATTGCGCCGGATGCCGATGTTCTCGTCAGCCGCCGCGAGATCCTGCTCCGCCGCAGCGACTTCGGCATCTGCCCGGCGCAGACTTCCGAGATTGTCAAGGCCGTTGCGCTGAAGCTGGCCGACGAGGTTGCGTAACGCCCGACGATTGGAGAGCGTAGCGGCTGCGGTATCGTGCTCCCGGTGATGACGACCAAGTTCAGCATAAGCGGCGGTTATAGCAACCGACAGCACCAGGCGGGCCTGCGCCGCATCCACTACGGCCGCCCGGGCATCCGAAGTCGCCGCAGCATAGGCAGCCCTGTTCCGTCCCCACAGATCCAGATCGAAACCGAAGCTAAGCGAGGTCTGTCCATAATCCTGCCACCCATTGGGCAGGAACTGTGCGGGGATCCCGTTGTTGCCGCTCTGGCGGCGCAGGCCGCCTTCAGCATCTGCTCCAATCGTCGGCATCCGCGCGGCTCCGACCCGTTGGGCTTCTGCTTCTGCCCTGCGAATGCGCGCCATGGCCACCGATACCTGCGGTGAATTGGCCAAGCCCTCTTCGATCAAGGCGGTCAGTTGCGGATCTCCAGCCAAGCGCCACCATTGGTCCGGCGGCCAGGCCGTATTGCCGCGAGCGGCGAGAGTCTGCGCCGCCTCAATCGTATCGGCACTGCGCATCGCGAGCCGCATCCCGGCATTGGGAACCGGGATGCAAGCGGACAGTGCCAGTGCCATCGCTGCACCGAAATACAGGCGCATGCTATCTGACATAAGCCCCCCTGCCACTTGCAACCATTCGACCTTCGGCATCTTCTATCCGGCTTTCGGCGACGCTTAGCTGTCTACCCAGTTTGATTACCCGGCCGATGGCGTACAAGGGACCCGACGTGGCAGGCCGATGAAAATCGACCCGCATGTCGGCGGTGGCGCGCGCCGATCCGCCCAGCGCGTTGATCGCGTAGAGGCCGGTCAGGTCGATCAAAGTAGAGATAATGCCGCCATGCGCCGAGCCAATCATCGGATTGGAGACTATCTCATCTCGCCACGGCATTTTGAGGATCAGTTCCGTATCGGTGAGTTCGGCGATCTCTAATCCGAGCCATTGGTGGAACGGCGCAACCAGAAGCATGGCACGCAATTGTTCGATGTCCATTCTTGCGACTCGTTGGCTCATGCCTTGATCTCGTTCCCATGCGTGCGCACGAGGAAATCGAGGATCGCATCGCCAAAGGCATCGTTCTGGTCGCCGACGACCATGTGCGTGGCATCGGCAATGTCGCTATAATCGGCATGAGGCACTAGCTTACGGAAATGCATGACGGCTTCGGGGGATACCAAATCGCTCGATCCGCCTCGGATCAGGTGGACGGGAAGTGCGAGCCGCGAGGCGGCTTCCCCGAGTTCGCTTCCGCCATAGTCAGTGCCATTGCCGCGTCCGGAGTGGCGGCGCATGATGCCTTCGATGAAGGCGGGATCCCAATGCCAGTAATACCGACCATCCGCCTTTTGCCGCAGATAGTGGGCCAGTCCGGACGAAGCTTTGCGGCTTGGCCGATGGGGGAGGTATTCGGATATAACCCGTGCCGCTTCTTCCGGCGAAGCAAAGCCTTCGCGGGCATGCGCCGCCATGAAGCCGACCACCCGGGCCACACCACTCGCCTCCATTTGCGGGGTGATGTCTACCAAGGTCAGCGAGGCGAAGCTGCCTGGGGCGACCTCTCCTTCGGCCATGATCCCGGCAAGCCCGCCAAGCGACGCCCCGATTAGCGCGGGCCTGCATTCGAGCGCCCCGGCGACAGCGACCAAGTCGCCAGCGAAATCGACAATGTCATAGGCGCCATCATCGGCCCAGGCGCTGTCACCATGACCGCGCAGATCGAGAGCGATGGCGCGAAAGCCGTGCGTGGCAAGCGTCGCCGTGACCTTCTTCCATGCTCGCTTGGTCTGACCTCCGCCATGAGCCAGCATCACAGGAAAACCATGCTCAGGGCCTTCGACCAGGGCGGCGATTGTATGGCCGGAATGGCCGGACAGAGTGACGTGAGGAATCGGCATGCGCATATCTTACTGTAAAGCGCCTTACAGTAAAGACTATCTTTTCGGCCAATCAGAAGCTATGAGGCATGCACATGACAGACACGTCAGAACCGCACAGCTACCTGACTGATGCCGATGGGCTCGTGTTCCTGATCGAAGAGGTGCCGCGCAAGCTACGTCGTGCGTTTGATGCTTCAACCGCGAAATTTGGGCTGACGCGTACCCAGTGGCGCGCACTGGCATACATCTTCAGAACACCCGGACTAACGCAGACCGAGCTTGCCAAATGCCTTGAACTGGAACGTGCAAGCGTTGGCCACATAATAGATCAGCTTCAAAAGGCAGACTATGTCGAGCGCAGAGCGGTAGAAGGCAATCGAAGAGTATGGACGTTACACATACGTCCGAAAGCCGTCAGCATACTGCCTTCGCTGAGAGCCGAAGCTGACGTAGTATACGCGAAATTACTGGCTGGGATCAACTCAGGCGACATCGCTACTTACAAGCGCGTTCTGGCTATGATGTCAGCCAACTTGTAGTACGTCGTTGGGCTGTGTTCATCGTTATTTGGCCAAGCAGCCGTCAGTCGAAAAGCCTGTCGGCGCGCTAATCAGGATGGCGTGTCTCAGGACGCCCATGCCGAGTCCAAACTGGCGCCGTCCCGGCGTCAATCGACGCATTGTTCTTAAATGCGTGGAGTGCACCAGATTCGAGATGCCGTTTCCACACACCTAGGTCCTTGAGCAAAAGATCCCATTAGGCCGTCTGTCATTCAGGCGACTAGGCCGCGTGGACAAATTTGAGCCAATATCTCGCGGTGGCGAGATGGACCATGCCGAGGAAGCTGTTGCCAGTTGGTCGTATCGGGTGGCGAACGCCCGGTTGATCTTGAGTTGCCCGAACATTCGTTCGATGCGGTTGCGCTGCTTGTAGAGCGCTCGGTCATGCGCGATTTTCACGCGCCGGTTTGACCGGCCCGGAATGACAGCCTCGATATTCCGTTTGACAAGGTCGGCACGGATTGCGTCGGCGTCGTAGCCCTTGTCGGCGAGCAAGGCGTCAGGTGCGCGCTCGGGTAGGTCGATCAGGGCGTCATAGGCTTTGCAGTCTGCCGCCTCGCCGACCGTCAGATGGAAGGCGAGCGGTCGTCCGAGAGCATCAGCCAAGCAGTGAAGTTTACTGGTGAACCCGCCCCGCGAGCGGCCAAGAGCGCGTCGATGA
>CALMYW010000197.1 GCA_937873665.1 uncultured Sphingorhabdus sp. | reverse complement strand
CCGGTCGTCCGCCTGGACACTGTCGGGCTGTCATACGGAAAGACCCGGGCACTCGGCTCCATTACGCTCAATATGCCGGCGGGCTGCATGGTCGGGCTGATCGGACCTGACGGTGTCGGCAAGTCCAGTCTCCTTTCGCTGATTGCGGGCGCTCGCGCCATTCAGCAAGGCCGTATTACCGTGCTGGGTGGAGACATTGCCGACGCATCTCACCGGGCGATGGCTTGTCCGCGCATTGCGTATATGCCGCAGGGACTCGGAAAGAACCTCTATCCGACACTTTCGGTATTCGAGAACGTTGACTTTTTTGGCCGTTTGTTCGGTCAAGACAGGCAAGAGCGCGAGCGTCGCATCGGCGAACTGTTGCAAAGTACCGGCCTGGCTCCTTTTGCGGATCGACCAGCGGGTAAACTTTCGGGCGGTATGAAGCAGAAGCTTGGTCTTTGCTGCGCCCTGATCCATGATCCTGATCTCCTGATCCTCGATGAACCAACGACCGGCGTCGATCCTTTGTCACGGCGGCAATTCTGGGAGTTGATCGACCGGATTCGGTACGACCGCTTGGGTATGAGCGTCATTGTCGCGACCGCCTATATGGAAGAGGCTGCGCGCTTTGATTGGCTGGTGGCGATGGATTCGGGCAAGGTGCTCGCAACCGGTACGCCCACAGACCTGCTGGAGCAGACCGGCGCTCTTAATCTCGATGCCGCATTCATCGGCCTGCTCCCGGAAAAGGAGCGTGCGGATTACAGGGAAGTGGTGATTCCACCTCGCTCCTTCGAGCACGATGAAGAGATTGCCATCGAGGCCGAGCATCTTACCGTCCGCTTTGGAGACTTCACGGCGGTTGATGACGTCAGCTTTCGCATCAGCCGAGGCGAAATCTTCGGCTTCCTCGGCTCGAACGGCTGCGGCAAATCAACGACAATGAAGGCGTTGACTGGACTGCTGTCGACCAGCCAGGGCAACGCGAGGCTGTTCGGACACCAAGTGGATCCGAACGATATGACTGTCCGGCGCCGTGTCGGCTACATGTCGCAAGCCTTCTCGCTATATTCGGAGTTGACGGTTCGGCAGAATCTCGATCTGCACGCCCGTTTATTCAGCATCCCTTTGGATGCAATTCCCGCGCGAACCCAGGAGATGGCGCAGCGCTTCGATCTCGCCGCTGTTATGGATTCTTTGCCGGACGCATTGCCGCTCGGTATCCGTCAACGACTATCGCTTGCAGTCGCGATGATTCACTCTCCCGATATCCTGATCCTTGACGAGCCGACATCCGGTGTCGATCCCGTCGCACGCGATGGCTTCTGGCAAATTCTGTCCGACCTTTCGCGCAAGGATCATGTTACGATTTTCGTTTCCACGCATTTCATGAACGAAGCAGAGCGTTGCGACCGCATCTCGCTCATGCACGCAGGCAAGGTCCTGATCAGCGACACTCCGGCTGCAATAACACAGAAGAGAAGCGCTAAAACGCTCGAAGACGCTTTCGTTGCCTATCTCCTGGATGCCAGCGGACAGAAGGAAAAATCGTCCCCCACAACAACGCCTGTGCCGCTATCTTCGGCCGCGGCAGCTGACACACAGAATAAAGTCGACAGAAGAACAACGGCGAATCGGCTTTTCAATTTCCGGCGCATGTTCGCCTACACTCAGCGTGAGGCGCTCGAACTGCGTCGCGATCCGATACGCGCCACGCTCGCCACGCTTGGCAGCGTCATTCTGTTGTTTGTTTTGGGCTACGGCATCACGATGGACGTTGAAAACCTCTCCTTCGCGGCGCTCGATCGTGACAACTCCACGATCAGCCGCGACTATATTCTCCAAATTGCCGGCTCACGCTATTTCACGGAAAAGGCGCCGATTACTGACTATGCCGATCTGGATCAGAGGATGCGCAGCGGCGAACTTAGTTTGGCGATCGAGATACCTCCAGGGTTCGCACGGGATGTCTCACACGGCCGCAATGTTCAGATCGGCGCATGGATCGACGGCGCCATGCCATCGCGCGCTGAAACCATAAGCGGGTATGTGCAGGCCATGCACGCAAATTGGCTGACCCAAAAGGCTCGGGAGCTTTACGGGAGCGCCGCAACATCGGGTAGTTTCCAGATCCAGCTTCGTTATCGATACAACCCGAACGTCAAGAGTCTGGTGGCGATGGTGCCCGCCGTGATCCCGCTACTCCTCCTGATGATACCGACGATGCTCGCCGTACTCAGCGTTGTTCGGGAAAAGGAACTTGGGTCCATCATTAATTTCTACACAACGCCCGTCACGCGACTGGAATTCCTGATCGGAAAGCAAATCCCTTATGTCGTGCTTGCGATGCTGAACTTCTTGCTGCTGGTGATCTTTGCGATCTTTATTTTCCACGTGCCGTTTACGGGAAGCTTCATGACGCTCACCGGTGCGGCATTCCTCTATGTCGTGGCTGCGACCGGCATGGGCCTTGTCATATCGGCTTTCATCACCAGTCAGATCGCAGCAATCTTCGGTACGGCCCTGCTGACAATGATTCCTGCCATGCAATATTCTGGGCTTATCGATCCGGTGTCGTCCCTTCAGGGAGTCGGCGCGTTCATCGGGAAGATTTATCCGACCACTTATTTCGTCACCATTGCGCGCGGTACCTTCTCCAAGGGGCTCGAATTTTCCGACTTGGCTGGTTCGTTCGTACCTCTCTTCATCGCGATTCCCGTCTTGTTGGGACTGGGCGTTGTTCTTCTCAAAAAGCAGGCGAATTAGCCATGCGCCTGACCAATATCGTTCAATTGGGTATCAAGGAATTGTGGGGACTCATTCGTGACCCCATGATGCTGGCGCTGATCATCTACGCTTTCACCATTTCGATCTATACCGCATCGAAAGCAATGCCGGAAACACTCAATCGAGCAGCGATTGCAGTGGTTGACGAGGATCAGTCACCAATATCATCCCGCATCATCACGGCGTTCAATCCTCCTTACTTTTCGATTCCGAAGCTGATTACTCAATCAGAGATGGACCGCCGCATGGACGCTGGCCTGGACACCTTCGCGCTCGATATCCCGCCGAACTTCCAGCGCGACCTCCTGGCCAACAAATCGCCTACGATTCAGATCAACGTTGACGCGACCCGCATGTCGCAGGCCTTCACGGGCAGCGGATACGTTCAATCGATCGTCACCAGCGAGATAAACGAATTTCTAAAGCACTATCGGGCGGCAAGTACCGTGCCCATCGAGCTTGCGCAACGGGCCCGCTTCAATCCGACGCTCAACAAGAGTTGGTTTAGCGCAATTAATAATGTGATCAATTCTATCACCATGCTGTCGATCGTCCTGACCGGTGCCGCCCTTATCCGCGAGCGCGAGCACGGGACGACGGAGCATCTTCTTGTCATGCCGGTCACGCCATTTGAGATCATGGCAAGCAAGATCTGGTCGATGGGCTTCGTAGTTTTGATCGCCTCCGCGTTTTCCCTTGTTTTCGTCGTTAAAGGCTGGCTTGCGGTTCCCATACAAGGATCGCTGGCACTTTTCTTGTTCGGCGCAACGCTGCATCTGTTCGCTACCACCTGCATGGGCATCTTTCTCGCCACCATGGCGGGTACGATGCCGCAGTTTGGTTTGCTGCTGATGCTCGTTCTTCTTCCGCTTCAGGCATTGTCCGGCAGTATGACCCCACGCGAAAGCATGCCCGAGATTATTCAGAACATCATGCTGGCAGCGCCGAACACGCATTTCGTGATGCTGGCGCAGTCCATCCTGTTTCGAGGCGCCGGTCTTGATGTGGTTTGGCCGCAGCTCCTGGCGCTTATCGTGATTGGATCAGTTCTTTTTTTCCTGTCGTTGAGGCGCTTCAGACAGTTTCTGAGATAGAAT
>CALMYW010000196.1 GCA_937873665.1 uncultured Sphingorhabdus sp. | reverse complement strand
TTCTGGTAAAAATCAGTTAGACTCGGTTTGCCTCAATTGGCCCGAGTTTGGCCCGTATTGTGCCACGATTTGTGTCCTGATTTCACTGGCCCGGAGACCGACCGGAGCTGGACTCATGTCGAAGAAGCTATTGTTTTCCCCCGCATCTGTCGATTCCTTGCGCAAGGGATCGCTAGTCGATCCTGTGTCACTCGGACTGGTGATCGAAGTCATGGCGAGAACTGGAAAAAAGCGTTGGAAGTTACGGAGAAGAATACCAAAAACGTCCATTATCGTGACCATGCTGGGTGGATTCTTTCCCACCGTGACAATCGCCGACGCGCGCGAGTGGGCGGAAAAAATCAACGAACAGATTGACGCTGGCATCGATCCGCGGGTGGTCCTGCGTGAAGAAAAGCGCCGGGACATCATGACCGTGTCCAAGGCTCACGAACTCTACATTGTGGCAGTCAAGGAAGGTCGGTCCTCTCGCGCCAAACGGCCAAACAAGCCCAGAACGATCAAAGACAAGATCGATATTTTCGAACTCGACATCAAGCCAACGCTGGGCAAGCGCTGCGTCTACGACGTTACCGAGCGCGACCTGATCAACCTGGTCGAGAAGAAGGGCAAGACGGCAACGATCCGGGCAAACCGACTTGCCGCCGAGCTGAAGGTCTTTTTTGGCTGGGCCGCTTCTCTACGCGGGCTTGCTGTTGGATTGGAATCGGATCCATCCCGCCGTCTCGGCGATCTGCGCTTTCCTGAGAGCCCGCGCTCCCGGAAGCTCAGCATGCAGGAGATCGAATGGTTCCTGGCGGCCCTGGGCGAAGAACCGAGGCACTTTCAAAGAGGTATGCTGCTATGGCTGCTGACGGCCGCGCGGATCTCGGAAGTGGCCAATGCACGAACCGAAGAAGTTTGCGATGGGATCTGGACCATCCCAAGTGAGCGTTCGAAGAACTCCACCCCCCATCGGATTGCGCTGGGCCCATGGGGGCTCTCTCTGATGGCTAGTGACAGTGAATGGGTCTTTCCCGCAGACACGATCGAGGGTCCTCGCAACCGGTCAGTATGGTACAAGGCCAGAGACCGGGTTCACGCCCGGATGATCGAAGCCTCAGGGCAACAGATCGAGCGGTTTACGCCGCATGATTTTCGAAGAACCGCACGCTCGAACACGAAGCGGCTCAATGTTGATTTCGACACCGCCGAGGCGATGCTCAATCACGTCAAGAAGGGCCTCGAGCGCACTTATGACCTCTACGAGATGGAGGAGGAAAAGCGCGCCTGGTTCCTCAAATGGGAGCGTGAGGTGGCCGCGATTGCCGAGCGTGCCAGGGCAGCAGAAGCGCTAGGCGTACCCAGGACAGATAGAATTATCCCTTTTCCCGCCAAACAGGTGCCTCACGAACTACCACAGTGCGCGTGAATCCAGCCATTTGTTGACGTCACTCAGCTTGAATCTTGGGCAGTTGCGGTGCTTGCTCATCCCGCTGCCCAGTTCATACTCCCTTGGAAAGCCGGCGGGACGGGCCTTTCGGAGCCGATCAATTTGCCTGCGCGACAGCCTGGCCGCGAGAGCGAACTCTTCAACCGTTATGAAAATGATTGGCACTTTTTCTGACGTCAGATCATTCCTGTCAGATCGCCTACGTCCTAGATCTTGCAGCACGACTCTAGCCTTGAGCTACGTGTTGTTCACCTCCTGCCGATGAGTTTGCAGAATTTCCACCTGTAGGAAATCAAAAAGAACATATGCAGAACTTTTGAGTCCGAAGGAAGCGGTGTCACGGAGGTAGGGGATGTGATGGCGCGATCGGGCTGACAGGCCCCCACCTCGGATTGACAGCTTCTCGTGGTAATCGGGGTCTGGAG
>CALMYW010000195.1 GCA_937873665.1 uncultured Sphingorhabdus sp. | reverse complement strand
ATATAGTCGCGTTCCAACCTCGCCGGCGCTGCTCCATTGGCCGGGCAATCGTTCGCTCGTCGCGTTTGAACATGCATATGAAACGCAAAGGCAAGATGTGGCTTGGCCAAAACGAGAGGCTGCTATTCGGTCGGGGTAACGACAACTGCCTCGCAGCAGGTGTCTAGTTGGTCGATAAAACGACGTCGAACAACATTAATTGCGAAATCATAATTCAACTGTCGAACTGAACTTGACGCAAATCAATGCCTCGCAATCGGCTACCATTATTGTCTCTTAAAAATGGAGACGCTCTATGACCGGTCGTTTGATGTTCGCGTTGTTTTTTGTGATCGCCACAACGATGATGGGGAGTGCCATTGTCGCCGTTCTGACGATGCAGCTTGATACCGGCAAACCGATCATGATCGCGGCCGCCGCGGGATTTGTCGCTGCCTTGCCCGTGACGTGGCTTGTTTCGCGACAGATCACCAAATTGCGGCAGTAAAAGCCAATCAGAGTTCGCCAATGCCGCGGTAGATCATATAGGCGGCAACCACAAAGATCAGCAGAGCGAACAACGTGTTAAGCGCGCCTTTCTTGCTCGACAGGCGCGTTGAGGCAATGGTGCCGAGCCATCCGCCAATGATACCGCCGCCAATAAAGGCCCCTGCCAACCACCAGTCGACCAACCCAGAAAGGGCATAGTTGAACGAGGTCGACAGGCCAAAGGCAGCAACGGCAACCAGGGAAGACCCGACCGCATTGACCATTGGCATATGGGTGGCCGCGATCAGGCCGGGAACGATGAGGAACCCTCCGCCAATCCCGAAAAATCCAGAGAATAGTCCCGTCACGCCGCCATAAGCCATCACCTTGGGGGCGTTCTCGCGATGGCAGCTCGCGTCTGGATCACCGCTGTCGTTGCGGTTTTTGAGCATGACGGCACCGACCACAAGCATAAGAAGCGCGAACAGCAGCAGCAGTTTCTGCCCGTCGACTGCCTTGCCAATGGTCGAACCGGCAAAGGCCCCGATCGCTCCGGCAAAGGCATACATGCCCCCGCAGCGCCAGATAACATTGCCTTTGCGCGCATGCGGGACCAGATTGGCCAGTGCATTGGCTGCTACAGCCAGCGCGCTGGTGCCGATGGCGACATGGGGATTGGTGACACCGACCAGATATACCATCAGTGGTACGGCGAGGATCGAACCTCCACCGCCGACCAATCCGAGAACGAAACCAACCAAAGCCCCGGCCCCGCCGCCGAGCCAATATTGGAAGGGCTCGAGCATCATCGGCTTACAACGCGTCGACCGGCAGTTTCAGGTAACGGCTGCCATTGGCCTCGGGTTCGGGGAAGTGCCCGCCGCGAATGTTGACCTGTATTGATGGCAGGATCAGCTTGGGCATGCCTAGCGTCGCATCGCGGGCTTCGCGCATTGCGACAAATTCATCCTCGCTTACGCCGTCATGCACATGGACGTTGCCGCTACGTTGGGCTGCGACAGTGGTTTCCCAGGCAAAGACATCGCGGCCCGGTGCCTTATAATCGTGGCACAAAAAGAGCCGCGTTTCGCCGGGAAGCGTCAACAGACGCTTGATCGAGCGGAACAAGGTCCGCGCATCGCCGCCGGGGAAATCCGCTCTGGCGGTGCCATAGTCGGGCATGAACAAGGTGTCGCCGATGAAGGCCGCGTCGCCGATGACGAAGGCCATGTCGGCTGGCGTGTGGCCGGGGACATGCAATGCCAGTGCATCAACGGAACCCAGTTTGAATGTCGCACCATCGCCGAACAACCGTTCGAACTGCGAACCATCGCGCTTGAACCGATCATCGAGGTTGAACACCTTGCCAAACACGCCCTGTACATGGGTAATCTCTGCCCCGATGGCGAGCGTTCCACCCAGCCGTTCCTGCAAGTAGGGCGCGGCAGAGATATGGTCGGCATGGGCATGCGTTTCCAAGATCCATTCGATGTCGAGATTGGCGTTCTTCACATATTCGACAACTAGATCGGCTGACTTGGTCGACGTCCGGCCCGACGGTGCGTCAAAATCGAGCACCGAGTCGATGATGGCAGCCTTGGACGTTGCCGGGTCGCTGACGACATGCGTAGCGGTAAACGTGTCCTCGTCGAAGAAGGTTTTGACGACAACGGGTGCAGATTTGCCGCGCTCAATTATCGCCGCCGCCTGATCGATGATTGCGTCAGCCATTGGCTGCCTCCTTGAACTGGTCATAAGCCTCAACTGCCTGCGCGGCATACATCAGACTGGGACCAGCGCCCATATACAGCGCCATGCCCATCACTTCCATGATCTCTTCGCGCGTCGCACCATGTTTGACCGCTGCTTGCGCATGGAAAGCAACACAGCCATCGCACCGGATCGCAACCGATATGGCAAGCGCAATCAGCTCCTTGGTCTTGGTGTCGACAGCACCGCCCGCAGTCGCCGCCTGCGCCATCGCCGAAAAAGCTTTGGTGACTTCTGGGCTGCCGAGGCGGACCTGCTTGATCGCGCCCGACAATTCGCTGGCCATGGCGGCCCAATCCTTGTGCATGGGGAGGGTTCCTTTCTGATTTATTTGCGGTAGCCCGCTTTTATTGCCCGCGACCTTGTCCGTTCATTCCGCGCCCAGGGCCGCGACCCATCGCACCACCCCGGGCGACGCAACGCTCAAAGGCTGGAAGATGGCGATCGCGTGAAGCGGCTTGCAGTTTGGTGAGGGTTGCGCGAACTTGTGCATCCTGAATGGAAGGAAGCAATTTATCGTAGAGCGCGATGTTTTCCTGCTCAGCGATTATACCTTGCTCGCACGCTTTTAGCAGTGAGGCAGGAGCTTGCTCCTTATCCAGCCAGGGATTGGCTTTTTCATAGCTGATCCCAAGACGATCCATTTCGGCTTTGACCATGGCGGCATGCCGCCGTTCGGCTTCAATGATGTTGATGAAGGGACGCGCTTCGCCAAATTTCCCTATCACAGCCGCATAAATCGCTTCGGCACGATACTCGTCGTCAAGCGCAGCAACCAGCGCCTCCTGATCTGCTTTGGCAACCGCGAGTGAAGGGGAAGCGCATCCGCATATTGCCAATGCTCCAATTACTGACAGGGTCCCGTTTTGGAGATTTTTGCTAATTGCCATGATAGAAGCCTTTCCGGTTCTGTTTCATTGCGCGCCGACAAGGGCAAGCAGGCGGTAAGCCGAGACGATTCGGTCTGTACGTGCGGATTCCAGCGCAGCAGAGGCAGCGATCGCCTCGCGTTCGGCGTCCAGCAAAGCGAGCTGCGGTTTCATGCCGACGCGTACTTCCTCACGCACGCTGCGCAGTGCCTCGCGCGCGGCGCTTTCCTGCTCCTGTGCTGCGGTTTCAATCAGGGTAGCTGTGCGAACGCCAGAGAAGGCCGCGATGACATGTTCGCGGATCGCATCCTGGGCAGCGCGCAATTGCGCCTCGGCGACACGCAGCCGGGCATCGCTTTCGGCAATCTTGCCGGAGACGCGCCCGCCGCTAAAAATCTGCCAACGGGCCCTGACACCCACAGTTGCGCTATCGGCCTTATATCCCGGGAAAAACTGGTCGCGCACCACCGCACCTTCCGCAAAGGCGCTAACCATGGGAAGTTGATCGGCTTTTTCGCCCTTCAATCCGGCTTGTGCAGCTTTCACGCCTGCTTCGGCCTGTGCGAGTTGCGGGTTATTGGCTTCAGCCTGTGCGACAGCATCGTCGAGTGTTGCGGGAAGCAGCGGGCTGGCAGGCAGGGGTTGCAAGTCATTACCCTCAAGTCCAGTCAATGACCGGAACCGTGCACGCGCCGTCACCAATTGCCCTTCGGAGCGAGCCAAACCGGCCTTTGCCTCTGCCGTCCGCGCCTGAGCCTGCGCGACATCGGTTCTGGGGCTTTCACCGACGCTGAACCGAAGGCGCGCTTGCCGCTCAATCTCCTCCGTCTCGTCAACCAACTGCGCATAGTTGCCCACCATTGTCTCGGCAGCGATCACAGACCCATAGGCCCCGGCTACATTGGCGACCAGATTGGCCTCGGTAGCGACGACACCCGCCTCGGCCGCCGCCATGCTGGCACGCGCCTGTTCGACCCCGGCCGAAACCTTGCCGCCGGTGAACAGGGGCTGTTCAATAACCAACTGGGCAGCGGCAGGCGTGACATTGTCTGCTGTCAGCCCGAAATAACCCTTGGGGTCCAGTCGTCCTGCGCCAATGGTGCCTGACAGCGTTGCGCTTGGCCGTCCGCCCGATTTGGCTTGTTGCAGCCGTGCCTTGGCGATGTCGCTTTCGGCCTCGGCAACTTCCACTTCTGGTGCATGCTCCTTCGCTGCTGCTATCGCCTCTTCAAGAGTTGTGGCGTGCAGCGGTATAGCCCAAATGAGGGTCGCAAGGCCAAGAACGAGCGCGGCATTCCTCACTTGAAGGCAACTCCCGGGGCAACGCCCATCGCTTTGAATATCTTCGCAGCGGGGCAGAAGCCCGTAAACGCCGCCTGCAACATATTCAGCCCGGCAAAAGCGCTGAGGCCCAGCCAATAGGGATGAACGGTCAATGAGAGCGCGATGCCAATGAGCACAACGAAACCGGCAAAAGCCAGTACAGCTCGATCAAGTGTCATTTTCTAATCCTTCCATCACATTTTCAGTTTGCGAATGCCCATCACATGCATGGCAAGCTTTTCATAAAAGGGTTCGCTCTCGCCCTTGCGAACTTTGCGCAGAAAGTATTTTTCAAACCCGATTTTCGCGAGATGCACCCATTTGCCGCTCGCCGACCAGTTGAGGTTGCGCGGCGGAATTTGCGGCTGCGCGACAAAGGCAACGCCACCATCGCCAAAGTCGGCAAGGCAGACCGCATTCCAGGTTGCTTCGTGCGTGGGTTCCTTGCCATCGAGTATTTCGACAAAGTTCTCGGCAATCGCCGTAACCATCGATTCGATCATGAAGCCGGTCTTCGGCACCCCGACCGGAACGGGAGTCGGGCCCGTCGGCGGTATGGCCACACAAACGCCAAGCGCGAATATTTCAGGGAAGTTCGGATTGCGCTGATGCTTGTCAATCAGGATGAAACCGCGCGGATTGGTTAGCCCTTCAATATCCCGCACCGCCGGGACGCCGCGGAATGCAGGCAAGAGCATCGAGTAGCCGAAGGGCAGGTCATGTTTGGACTTGACCGATCCATCGTCCGCTACCTCCTCGACATGCGCCATGCCCGCTTCAAAGCTGGTAACGCGGGCGTTGGTTATCCATTTGATATGGCGATTACGCAACTCGCTTTCGAGCAGCGTCTTGGTATCGCCGACACCGTCCAGACCCAGATGACCTATATAAGGTTCAGCCGTGACGAAGGTCATTGGCACCTTGTCGCGGATCTTGCGACGCTTGAGTTCGGTATCGAGGATCAAGGCAAATTCGTAGGCCGGGCCATAGCAGGACGCGCCCTGCGCAGCACCGACAACGATTGGGCCCGGATTCTTGCAGAATTCTTCGAAGGCATCGGCGGCTTCGGAAGCATGGCTGGTATGGCATACCGAAACGGTATGACCGCCATTTGGACCAAAGCCTTCAATTTCGTCAAAGGCGAGATTGGGGCCGGTTGCAATTACAAGATAATCGTAATTGATTGACTCGCCATTGTTAAGCTCGACCCGTTTTTCTGCGGGATGAATGCGCTTGGCACCCGCAGAAGTGAAGCCGATTCCCTTTTTGGCAAAGATCGGTGGCAGGTGGACCTGAATGGCCTCTGGCTCACGCCAGCGAACCGCCACCCAAGGGTTTGACGGAACAAAAGAGTAAGTGTCCGAGTCGGAAATCATCAAGATTTCCGCACGATTACCGACCGCGCCATTGATTTCATAAGCCGCGATTGTTCCGCCGAGTCCGGCACCTATTACCACTATCCTGGGGGTCGTCATGATCGTCTCCTGCCATCATTCTGATTTTCGTATATTGACTAAATATGATAATTAAACGATATATGCAATATACAAATTGATTTGGAGGTTCCCATGTTCGGTTTCGGCGGCAATAAGCATAAGGAAATCAGCGCTGCAGAGCTCAACGCAATGCTCAAGGATGATGCTGTTTTGTTGGTGGACGTCCGGGAAGTCGACGAATTTTCCGATGGCCATATTGCAGGCGCGATCAACATGCCGCTGTCCCGCTTTCAGGCTTCGCTTATCCCTGACGCCGGTGGCAAGACCGTCGTGCTCCAATGCGCCGGCGGCAAGCGATCGGCCATGGCGCTCGACAAATGCGCGTCGGCGCAGGCCGCCATTGAAACGCATCTTGCGGGCGGCATTGGCGCGTGGAAGTCTGCTGGCCTCCCTATTGTTCGCGGTTGAGGAGTAACCCGATGCGTAGCCGTTCCTATCTGACGTTGCTGTTAGCCTTGACCCTACCGCTTGCAGCCTGCGGCAGCGAGCAGGCGACAGCGCCGAAAGCCGAAGCCGTCAAAGGTGGTGAAAGGTTGCTGCTGAAAGCCATGCCGATGGCGGATATGAAAGCGGTCGGTGCCGAAATTACGACCCGCGACATGGCCGAAGCAACGGTGCGCATCCCAGGCATTTTGCAAAGTCTTACGGTCCGCGAAGGCGACATGGTCAAAAAGGGCCAGCGGATCGGAATGGTGGTAGACTCCCGGCTCGGATATGAATCCGCAGCCTTTGGTGCGCAGATTGCGGCGGCACAGGCGGAAGCGGGCCGTGCGCAAGCCGAACTGGAACGCATCCGCTATCTCTACAACCAGAATGTTTATGCCAAAGCGCGTCTCGAACAGGCCGAAGCCGCTGCGCGCGCCGCCAATGCACAGGTGGCCGCTGCGCGTGCCCAGCAAGGAGCCGTGTCAAGTGTCGCCGGGCAAGGCGCGATTATTGCGCCTGCATCTGGCCGGGTTCTGCGTGCCGATGTGCCGCAGGGCTCCGCTGTTGCGCCCGGCGTATCGGTTGCCACCATTACTGCAGGCGATCCGATTGTTCGGCTCGACCTTCCCGAATCATTGGTAGACAAAATCCGCATTGGGGCACGGATTTCTCTTGCCGATCCTGATATGCCCTCCGGGTCGCTCGTTGGGCAGGTGGTGCAGGTCTATCCTGCCATCGCCGGGGGCCGGGTGCGTGTGGATGCCACCGTATCCGGCCTCGCTACCACCTCGGTCGGGCGCCGCGTCAGCGCGACGGTTGAAGTTGGGCAACGCAATGCCATTGTCGTTCCGCGCAAATTTGTCTCAACCCGTTATGGCATGGATTATGTCGATGTCGTCGCCAAGGATGGCGCCCTGTCGAGCGTTCCGGTGCAGCTTGCGCCCGCCGCCGACGCTGGAATGGTCGAGATATTGAGCGGCGTCGGTGAAGGCGACACGCTCTACACCACGGGTGGCGGGAAATGAATCTGGGCGTATCGGGGCGGCTGACCCGCGCGACGATAACATCTCCGCTGACGCCGCTGTTCCTGCTGGCGTCGATTGCGGTCGGTCTGCTCGCCTTGATGGCGATTCCGCGCGAAGAAGAACCCCAAATCAGTGTCCCGATGGTCGATATCCAGGTGATGGCCCCCGGCCTTGCTGCACCTGATGCTGTCGAGTTGGTCGGCATTCCCCTGGAAACCATCGTCAAGAGCGTCGATGGTGTCGAGCATGTCTATACGCAGGCTGAAGATGATGGCGTGATGGTGACCGCACGCTTCCTCGTCGGATCCGACCCCGAAGACGCGGCCATCCGCATCAACGAGAAACTGCAGGCCAATTGGGACCGCATCCCGGTTGGCATCCCTGATCCCAAGGTGACAGTGCGCGGTATCAACGATGTACCGATTGTCGTCCTGACTCTGACACCCAAACCGGGCGCTGTCGGGCAGTGGTCTGATCAGGCGTTGTACGAGCTGGCAGGAAAGCTGCGCACCGAAATCGCCAAAGTCGACAATGTCGGTTTGACCTTCATTACAGGTGGTCGTCCCGACGAAGTGCGTATCCAGCCTGATCCGGCAAAGCTCAGCCAATATGGCGTGCCCCTAGGCAGCGTTATCGAAGCGGCTGGACAGGCGAACCGATCCTTTCCGGTTGGAACGATACGGGAGGGTGGCAAGGCCATCTCGGTTTCTGCGGGACGCACGCTGACCTCGGCACAGGAAGTCGGGCTTTTGACAGTGCGCTCTGCAACCGGCGCACCAGTCTATCTGCGCGACGTTGCCAATGTCGATCAAGGCCCGCGTGAGGATCAGGCGCGCGCGTGGCGCTGGGCCAAGAGTGATGGCAAATGGCATAGTGCCCCTGCGGTCAGTCTGGCCGTTGCAAAGCGCAGCGGCGCCAACGCCGTCGTCCTGTCTGAATCCATTCTCGAACGGCTTGAGCTGATGAAAGGCAGCCTGATACCCGATGGTGTCGAGGTATCGGTGACCCGCAATTATGGCGAGACCGCGAATGAGAAAGCCAATGAGCTGCTGTTTCACCTCGCGCTGGCGACAATCTCGATCGTTGCGTTGATCGGCTTTGCCATTGGCTGGCGTGAGGCGGGTGTAACGGCAGTTGTCATCCCGACCACGATCTTGCTCACCATGTTCGCATCAAACCTGATGGGTTTCACCATTAACCGCGTCAGCCTGTTTGCACTGATTTTCTCGATCGGCATATTGGTCGATGACGCCATTGTCATGATCGAGAATATCGCCCGGCATTGGGCAATGGACGATGACCGCAGCCGCATCGATGCAGCGGTCGAAGCCGTCGCGGAAGTGGGCAACCCGACAATTGTCGCGACGCTGACCGTTGTCGTCGCGCTTTTACCGATGCTGTTCGTTTCGGGTCTCATGGGCCCCTATATGGCGCCGATTCCGGTCAACGCGTCGGCAGCGATGGTCTTTTCCTTCTTCGTAGCAGTTGTAATCGCGCCGTGGCTGATGATCCGCTTTGCACGCAAAACGCTTGAAGGCGGGCATGGTCATGCAGAGGATGGCGGCAAGCTGGGTGTCGCCTATGCAAGGGTCGCACATCGCATTATCGACACCCAAAAGTCCGCCAAGACCTTCCTGATATGGGTTGGGGTGGCGACGCTGCTGGCTTGCTCGATGTTCTACTTCAAAGCCGTGACGGTGAAGCTCCTCCCCTTTGACAACAAGTCGGAGGTTCAGGTGGTGGTCGACATGCCAGAAGGAACCGCGCTGGAGAACACGGCACGGGTGCTGGAAGATGTTGCCACTATCACTCGTTCGCTGCCTGAAACGGTCTCGATCGAGGCTTATGCAGGCACCTCTGCCCCTTTCAATTTCAACGGCCTGGTGCGCCATTATTTCCTGAGGGCACGCCCTGAAATGGGCGATGTCATGGTGACGCTCGCTCCCAAGGATGATCGCGATCGCTCAAGCCATGATGTCGCCTTGGACCTTCGCGGAAAATTGAAGACATTGAAGCTGCCCGCAGGCGCTTCGGTCAAGGTCGTCGAAACGCCGCCGGGGCCTCCGGTGATGGCAACCCTGCTCGCCGAAATTTATGGCCCCGACGCCGAAACCCGTCGCAAAACTGCGCTGGAGGTTGAAAAGATCTTCAATTCGGTTCCTTATATTGTCGATGTGGACAACAGCTTTGGCACACAACGGCCCAGATTGCGGCTGATTCCGGAGCGCGACCGGATCGACTATTACGGCCTATCCGAACGCCAGATCAACGATAGCATCGGCGCACTGCTGGGCAGCCAGACGGTCGGCTATGTGCCGCGCGGTGATGGGCGCTCGCCTCTGCCGATCACGGTCGCGCTGCCGCAATCTGCGCGATCCTGGACGTCAACCTTGGCTTCTACGCCGGTGGCCCAGGCCCCAAATGGTGGGTTGATTGAGCTTGGAGCGGTGGTCAGGGCTCAAAATGATCAAGGCAGCCACACCATTTTCCGCCGCGATGGACGCGCCGCCGATATGGTGTTGGCCGAACTGGCCGGCGATTATGAGGCACCGATTTACGGTATGCTCGCAGTCAACAGGGCGATTGACGAGGTTGATTGGGCCGCCAAAGGTTTGGTGAAGCCGGTAATCAGTCTGAACGGCCAGCCCAAGGATGAGGCCACGCCGGCATTGTTATGGGATGGCGAATGGGAAATCACCTGGGTCACCTTCCGGGATATGGGTGCTGCCTTCATGGTCGCACTGCTTGGAATCTATGTTTTGGTGGTTGCGCAATTCCGCAGTTTCAAACTGCCGCTGGTCATCCTGACGCCCGTGCCGCTGACGTTGGTGGGTATCGTGCTCGGTCATATGCTGTTTCAGGCGCCCTTTACCGCCACGTCCATGATAGGTTTCATCGCGCTCGCCGGGATTATAGTCCGCAATTCGATTTTGCTGGTCGATTTCATCCGCCATGCTCAGGCACCTGACAAACCCTTGCGCCAGGTGCTGATCGAAGCTGGTTCCATCCGTTTCAAACCGATCGTGCTAACGGCTGCGGCAGCCATGATTGGCGCGGCGACGATCCTTAGCGACCCGATTTTCCAGGGGCTCGCCATCTCTCTGCTGTTTGGGCTGGCCTCGTCAACCTTGCTGACGGTGCTCGTGATTCCGGCAATTTATATTGTGTTACGCGACGACGGAAAGGATATGGCGACGCCATGAACCTTGCAGATCTCCAGATGGCCACGCTGTCGCAAAACGCGTCACAGGCGGCCGGGCTACTTAAAGTGCTGGCAAATGAACAACGACTGTTGCTGTTGTGCCGATTGAAGCATGGCGAATGTGCCGTAAACGAGCTGGTCGAGCTATCCGGCTTGTCTCAATCAAGCGTCTCACAGCATCTGGCTCGCATCAGGGGTAGCGGTGTCGTCGGTACAAGGCGCGAAGGCACAACGATTTTTTACAGTCTTGCCAATGATGATATCAAGGCGATCATCGATATGTTGTGCGACCGCTTTGGCCCAAAAGAAAGTACCGCAAAGGCAGTATAAGTTTAGCTTTCTGATTTCGCACTACGCCACGCAGAGGTTCGCAAACGTAAATAGAGCCAGACCAAACCGAAAATTGGCAGCGTGGCAAATCCAGTAGCCAGAGTCGGATCGAATATCGGCACAGCGTGGGCCACCGCTTTGATCAGATAGCCAAACAGCCCGATGGCATAATAACTGACTGCGACTACCGATAGCCCTTCAACCATATGCTGTAGATGGAGCTGTTGGCTGGCGCTGCGCTCCATCGAAGCCAACATTGCACTATTCTGCTGCTGGATGGCCAAATCAACACGCGTGCGCAGTTGTGCGGTGGCACGTTCGGTTCGCAATGAGAGGCGTTCAAGTCGCCGCTCGAAAGTCTGGCAGGTTCTTGCACCAGGAAGCAGTCTTCGTTCGATGAAGTCGCCAAGTGACTGGTAGCCGGCAATGGAACGAGCCTCCAATGCTTCCAGTCGTTGCATCGCGATTTCGGTATAGGCAGCAGTCGCGCTCAACCGAAAACCTGTCTTTGCTGACAATGCGGCGACCGATGTTGCAATCGAGACGAGGTGATCCAGCATTGCCTCAGCGTCGCTTTCGTCGTTCTGCATTGCGTTGGTAACTTCCAGCAAGTCCGTCTCAAGGTTGGACAAAGCGCCATTTTCCTGCTGCGCGACGCGTAGTCCCATCAAAGCAAGATTGCGGTAATTGCCCAACTCCTGAAGCCGCTGCAACATGCGGCCCAGATCGCGCGTATCCGCACCATTCGCAGCAACCAGCAAATGTCCGAAACCATTTTCATGGACCTTGAAATCAGACCAAATTCGAGCAGTCCGATCGATATGTGTGCTCAGCAACTCGTCGGGATCAAAGGCTGCCTTGTCGAGGAGCGCGATCGCCGCTGCATCATTCTCGACGACGACGATATGTGTCGCGCGCATGACTGCGCCGGGCACGTGGTGAAGCCAGTCGAGCAGATTTGGATCGAATATATCCATTACAAAATGGAGCGATCGAGAAGCTGGTACGATCAGCGTTGTGGTTGAAGCCTCGCTGTGGCGTTCCCACAGAATGATAGTTCCGTCTTCGGCATGTGCTTCTCAATGTCTGGCGCTACATCGCGTTATCACGGGTTCAAAGGGAAGTGTCTGAATATAAGCCTTTTCGGCCTCGCGATTTTCGCTCTCCACGATATGAAGTGTTTGAAGAACGAGTGCCGGAACAGGTATAGGAGGCATGCGTCGAAGGTGCAGCTCCTCAATCACATAGGTGCGATCTGGATGCTCGACAAACGACCGTGTCATTGCGCTAATTGCTAATTATCCGGGCAAAGCCTGCCGCTCCGGCGGTGGGAGTTGGTAGGCTTGCAGGACGCTCCATAAGAACTTGGTCAGATGCCAGCGCAGAGAGAAATCCTCTCAGCAGCAATATTTTATCCGGATTGATCCGGTAATAAACCTGCTTTGCTTCGCGGCGGGTCAACACAAGTTCTGCCTTGCGCAAGACCGCCAGTTGCTGGGACAATGCCGGTTGGCCCACGCCGGAAAAGGCTTCAAGCTGGCCAACGCTGGACTCGCCCCGATCATGGAGATTGCCCACCAGACCAAGCCGGGTTTCATGCCCCAGAACACGGAACAGCTCGGCGAGCTCGACAATGTCATGCACATTGCCGGTCATTTGTTGCCGCCTTCGAACTTATAAAACCATAGCGGATCGTCAGCCCGTTCAACAAAAGATCGCATATCTAACGGGGGCGGTATCAGCGCAGGATCGCCTGGATGCCAACCCTCCGGCGTCACCGCGCCCCCTTGATCCACGCGCTGTAAGGCTGCGACTATACGAAGCATTTCTTCAACCGAACGACCAATTGTCGCCGGATAGGTGGTGATCGCCCGGATTACACCCTCCGGATCAATATAATAGCTGCTCCGCATTGCTGAAGCATCCTGCGAGCGGTCCGAGATCATTCCATAAGCGCGACCGATGACCAACGACGGGTCTTCGACAATCGGGAAGTTGAGCGACACGCCCAGCCCCTCGCGGATGGCGCTGATCCAGCCAAAATGCGAATAGAGACTGTCGACCGATACGGCGATGAGCGCGCAGCCTATGGCATCAAAGCGATCTTTGGCTTTGGCCAGTGCCACAAATTCGCTGGTGCATACCGGTGTGAAATCGGCTGGGTGCGAGAAGAGGACCAGCCATTTGCCTCGAAAATCAGCCAGGCTGATATTCCCCTGCGTGCTGCGCGCCTGAAAATTCGGCGCAGCATCGCCAATTTGCAGGCTGTGCGCCATCATATCCGTAACTGTCACTCCATCACCCCCGAACTACTATTTCGCCCATCATACACATTATTGCAAAAAATGTAACTGTGCAGTCGAGGCTGAGTGATAAGGAAGATCAGCGCCTCGTTTCCAACCGGTATCCACCATGACAGGCCACGCATTTGGCCATGGCCGAAGACAGATGGCTGTCCATCGCTTTGCGATCCCCTTTTGCTGCGGCATCTGCAACCAGCGCGAAATCTTGGCGCATTTCTTGGCTCATCAGCCGGAAAGCATCAGGCATGGCCTCACGCAGCCCAGCGGGGGGCTTTCCTCTTCGCCCCGGAGACTGTTGTCCTGCCGCCGTGGCGATCGCAGCCAGATCGTCGGTGGTGCGGGCGCTCTGGATCTCGCTCAATGCGGTCATCAATCCGCGCATTTCTCCGAGCACATGCGCGACATGTTCAGGTGGCAAAGAAACTGCCGTCCTGTCATCCCCCGCACCCTTTGCAATTTGTGGACCCGTGGCGCTGGAATTTGGTTCGACGCTGCTCTCGTCGAAATAGATGAAGGCGAGCAGCGCAAGGATGATGGCCAGCAAAACCGGAACCAGTATTTTGGGCAAGTTGCCGCTGGTGGGCGAGATTGACCCGCTCATTTCAATTGTCCGCCGTCATGCTGATCAAAATTGCACCACGCAGATCGCCCGCAGAAAAACCGGTAGCTTTGTCCTCAGGGTAAAGTGCATCGAGCTTTTCCTTTACCGGCGCAGAAATCGATGTGCCATGGCAGGCGGCACAAGGCTCCTCTTTCATCGGTATGGCACGCATCCAATGGCTTTTGTTGCCATCACCCCATTGGCGTATGGCGGGTTTACCCGATGCATTCAGTGGGGCCTGAGACATTGCTTGCAATTCCTGTTCAACACGGCCTTGAACCGCTGCTGCAGGATTGCGGGGTTTCAGAGCGATCCGCCGCACTTCTACGCCATATTCGTCGGAAAGTGACGCGGCTATCGCTGGTGCAGCCTGTTGGCAAACGCCAATAGCCGCTGTTGGACCACCCGCTTTCAAGGCAGCTTGCAGCTCGGCCTGCAGTTCCTTCTGGAAGCGGTCGGCAATGACTTGCGGTTGGACTTTTTGCTGTACGGGCGGTTTTTCCGTTGCACCCGAACATCCAGCCAATATGGCTAGCGCGGCCAACCCAAACAGGCGGATCACAGATTGGGATCCTCATCTTCAGGCAGGCTGAACTCGTGCCACATCCCGTTGATAATGCCGAAGGCGACTGCCAACCCCAAGCCCAATATCCATGCGAAATACCACATTGGTGCAGTTTCCTTGTTCAATAAAAGTCGGGGTTGGTGCGAACGTCCGCGAGCGTGACACGCCCGAAAAGGACTTTCATCACCCAGGCTGTATAGGCCAGCACAAGCGGCAGGAATATCAGCGTCACGACCAGCATGATGAAAAGCGTGAGATGGCTCGACGAGGCGTTCCAAACAGTGAGGCTCGACTGCGCGTCAATCGAACTCGGCAGGATGAAGGGGAACATGGACAGGCCAACGGTTGAAATGATGCCAACGGTAGCGAGTGAAGAGCCCGCAATCAGCAACTGATGGCTGCGTTTCGCCATCGCCAGCAGTGCAAGTGCAGGGCCAGCAAAACCGAGCGCAGGTGCAATCATCATCCAGGGATAGCGGCTATAGTTATCCAGCCATGCGCCAGAGGCGGCGACCGTTTTGACGAACAGCGGATTGGAAGGACCATTGGGATCGACCACACCTTCGATACGGAAGCCCATGCCATACCAGGCAACCATCGCTCCGCCCGCAGCGAACAACAGTATTGCAACGATCGCTGCCACCGATCCGATCCGGCGGGCGCGATCCATCACCGGGCCGCGTTCGATCTTCACCGACAGCCAACCCGCACCGTGCAGTACGACCATTGCCACCGAGAGCAAGCCGGCAAGCAAGGAGAAGGGATGGAACAATCCGATCAGGCTGCCTTCAAAGAAACTGCGCAGGTCGCTGTCGAGGCGGAAAGGTGCGCCTGTCAGTACATTACCCACGGCAACCCCGAAGACCAGCGCAGGCACCGCCCCACCTATGAACAGCGCCCAGTCCCAACGGTTGCGCCACGCTGCATCCGGCCGCTTCGAACGATATTTGAATGCCACAGGGCGTAATATCAACGCGGCCAGAACCAGAAACATGGCGAGATAGAAACCCGAGAAGCTAACCGCATAGACAAAGGGCCATGCGGCAAAAATTGCGCCACCACCGAGGATGAACCATACTTGATGGCCCTCCCATGTCGGGGCAATACTGTTGATGACCATACGCCGTTCGTCGTCGGTTTTGCCGATAAACGGCATCAAGGTTGCGACGCCCAGATCATAACCATCTGTCAGAGCAAAGCCGATCAGCAGCACGCCCAGTAAAAGCCACCAGATCAGGCGCAGCGTTTCGTAATCAAGGGGAAGTCCCATCATCTTTCTCCCTTATTCTGCAGGTACAGGCGCGTAGCCGACACCGGGCAGGCTGGCGGCCCCGTTGTTTTCATGATGCGGTGCTTCGACGGGCCCCTTGCGGATCGTCGCGAGCATCAGGCGAATTTCGATAACCGCGAGCGTCCCGTAGAGCAGAGTGAAGCCGATTATTGTGGTCCAGATCTGCGCAATGGAGAGCGAGGAGGCCGCGAGGAAAGTCGGCAAGACCCCTTCTACCGCCCAGGGCTGGCGCCCGATTTCGGCCAGCACCCAACCAAATTCGATCGCAAACCATGGCAATGGAATGATGGCTACGGCGAGACGGAGGAACCACTTCCGGTTGAAGCCGCAAGCCGATGCGCAATAGAAAGCTGCCGCAAAGAAGGCGATGAAGAAGAAACCAAGCCCGGCCATGAAACGGAACAGCCAGAACATCACTGGGACATTGGGTATCGTATCGCGTGCGGCCTGCAAAATCTGGGCATCACTCGCCTGACGCGGATCACTGATGTAGCGTTTGAGCAGCATTGCATAACCCAGATCAGCCTTATGCCGTTCAAAGGTCTCGCGTGCTGCCATGTCCTCGCGATCAACTTTCAGTTTTTCAACAGCATCATAAGCCAATATGCCTGTGCGAATACGCTCGTCCGCGCGCAGCACCAGTTCGTTGATGCCCTCGACTTCACCAGAAAGGCTGCGGGTGGATATCAGGCCGAGTACATAGGGAATCTTGACTTCATAATGCGTTTCCTGCGCAGCCATGTCGGGAATACCGAAAATGGCCAATCCGGCGGGAGCCGGTTCGGTTTCCCACATCGCCTCGATCGCGGCGAGCTTCATTTTCTGGTTGTCAGTCAGCGCATAACCAGATTCGTCCCCGAGAACGACCACCGAGAGCGAAGAGGCCAAGCCGAAAGCGGATGCGACCATCATCGAACGGCGCGCGATACCAACCCATTTGCCTTTGAGCATATACCAGGCGGACACGCCAAGTACGAAAACCGAAGCGGCGACATAGCCCGCGCTAACGGTATGGACGAATTTTGCTTGGGCAACGGGGTTGAACAGAACCGAATAGAAGTCAGTGACTTCCATTCGCATGGTTTCGGGATTGAATTTCGAACCGACCGGATTCTGCATCCAGCCATTGGCAATCAGAATCCAGAGCGCCGAGAGGTTGGAGCCGAGGGCGACCATGAAGGTCACCATCAGATGCTTGACCCGCGACAATTTGTCCCACCCGAAGAACATCAACCCGACGAAGGTCGCCTCAAGGAAAAAGGCCATCAGCCCTTCAATCGCGAGAGGTGCGCCGAAAATATCGCCGACATAATGCGAATAATAGGACCAGTTGGTCCCAAATTCGAATTCCATCGTTATACCGGTTGCGACCCCGAGTACGAAGTTGATGCCGAATAATTTGCCCCAGAAACGGGTGATCGTCCGCCATATTTCGCGGCCCGTCATCACATAGATGCTCTCCATGATAACAAGGATGAAAGACAGACCGAGCGTGAGCGGAACAAAAAGGAAGTGATACATCGCCGTCAGCGCAAATTGCAACCGCGACAATTCTACAACTGCCATATCCATCGAATTGCTCCATATACTAGGCACCGCGAGCGATATGCAGGGGAGGCCTTCGACTCAAAAAATGAACTTCATTTATACAAATAATGTATCTATATAATTGAACTGATGTCAAGCTTCAAAATGCCATCCGATGCTCACCGCGGACAGACCACATTGCCCAGCCGTCCGCATATGGCACCTGTGGGCTGGTGGCTTGCCGATGTGTTTGGTGCTGCAATGCTTGCCGCAGGGCTTGCCAATTGCATAAGCACCGTCGCCGGATCTGCGGGCTGGTTCGGCATCGGAACAGCGGTTTTGCTAATCGTCGGTGGCGGCGTCGTGAGATCCCTGGCGCAATTTGCCGCACGCTATTCCGCACAGAAGGCCGCAACCTCCCACAAGGGGCAGCTGCGTACGCGACTCCATCAAATGCTTTTGGTTTCGGGCACCCGGCGCAACCGCCTCATTGGTGAAGATGTTCGCCTTGCGATTGATAATCCGGAGGCCATTGAGGGTCATGCGGCCCGCTACCTGCCTATCAGAGCCGCTGCCACGCTGTCACCTTTGCTGGTTGCGGCGCTCGTGGCACCGGCGAGCTGGGTGGCCGCGGCTATCATGCTGGCGACGCTGTTGCCCTTTGCACTTGGAATGGCGCTGGCCGGTTTTGCCGCGCGCAAGGAATCCGATGCACAACTTGCTGCGCTTACCCGCATGTCGGGACTATTTGTCGACCGGGTGCAAAATCTGCCTTCGATCCTCGCTTTTGGCGTTGAAGGGCGGATTGGTCGTCATCTGGCGACAGCTACGAAAGAGGTCGCTGACCGGACAGTCCATGTGCTGCGGATCGCCTTTGCCTCCAGCGCGATCATGGAGTTTTTTGCTGCATTGTCGGTCGCGCTGATCGCTGTTTACGCCGGTTTCTCGCTGCTCGGCTTGTTACCCTTTCGGGCACCCGAACAACTTGGACTGACCGAGGCCTTCTTTGCGCTGGTGATGGCGCCGGAATTCTATCTGCCCATTCGCCGCCTGGCGACCGCCTATCACGAAAAACAGCAGGGCGAATCGGCTGCATTGCGGATCGACGAGGAAGTGAGGCAAATTGATCAGGCGGACATTTCGGTACGGTTGGAAACCATGCCGAAGCAATTGGGATTGCGGAACTTTGCGCTTCGCTACCCCGATGGGCAATGTATCGGCCCCTTCAACGGCCTGTGGCAATCACCCGGTCTGCACATTCTGCACGGTCCGACGGGATCGGGAAAATCGAGCCTGTTGAAAGCTATTGCGGGGTTAATACCAATAGATCGGGGTGAGCTTGTCGCCGATGGAACAGCGATTGATCCGAATATGTTGGCTGGCAAACTTGCATGGGCCGGGCAAACAGTTGCACTGTTTCGCGGTGATTTGCGCAACAACATTGCCCCATGTGGAACCGAATATAGCGACGATGCTCTATTGGCACTTGCCGCTCGTCTCGGTCTCGAAAGCATGTTTGGGGAGCGAAACGGACTCGACGCCATCATTGATCATAGAGGCTCGGGCCTTTCGGGCGGCGAGCGACGGCGCATCGGGTTAATGCGCGCCATCGCATCAGGCCGCCCATTGCTGCTGCTCGACGAGCCTACCGCAGATCTCGATGATGTCGCTGCCCGTGCGGTCATTGACCTGCTGTCTGAAGCAGCGCAGACCTGTTTGATCATAGCAGCCACGCACGACGACCGGTTGGTCGCAGCAGGCCATTCTGTGCTGGAATTGCGATGATAGAATCGCTTCTCAAAGACTGTGAGAAAGGCCAGGGGGCCGCCAATCGCACGGCGATTTCGCTATCCATTGCCGGCGCGCTTTCCGGAATTGCCCTTTTGGCGCTTTCAGGCTGGTTTCTGACCGGCGCTGCATTAGCAGGTGCAGGCGGGCTCATCGCGGTGCGAGGCTTCAATTACCTGCTGCCAAGCGCAGCAATCCGGATGCTGGCGATAACGCGCACCCTCTCCCGCTATGGCGAGCGACTGATCGGCCATAAGGCAGCGCTACAGACATTGGCGCAATTGCGGCCTGCATTGTTTCTCCATCTGGCGCAGCGCGAACCGCAAGCCCTGTTTGCTGAGCGCAGCGGTGTTATCGCCGCTCGCCTGGGTAGCGATGTCGATCGGATCGAAAATGATCTGATTCACCGATTGGGCAAACCGGCACATTGGCTGTCTGCACTGGCGGGAACAGGCGGCGTAGTGGCTATGGGCGGGTTGGCATGGCTGCCTTGGCTGGCTGCACTGATTGTAATGCGTTGGATGCCTCTTCAGTTTGCCCGAAAAAGAATGCTGGCGCTATCTGCCCAGCTGGCGGATAGCTTGGCCGCGCTGCGGGCCGACTATGCCGATTATGCCCGCGCGGGTGCCGACATTTCTATTTATGGGCTTGGGCAGCGCGTTGCACAATCGCTCGGCGAGACGGCACGTGAACATGATGCCGCCCGCCTTCAATTCACACGGATCGAAGCAATAGTACAGGCCTGTCAAACCGCACTGACGGGGGTCATGATCGCAGCGATGTTCTTGCTGGCCGATGCGCCTGCACCATTACTCGCTCTGGGCGCTCTCGCTGCCTTGGGAGCCGCCGAGGTCTGGGGGCAATTGGTGATGGGTGACCTTCGGGAAACCGAACGCGCGGACGCTATAGTCAGGCTTGAAGCGTTGCTGGCTTTACCCATTCGAACCGTGGAGGACGAAACGTCCATTTCAGCCACCCCGACGCTGGAATTTGTCAGTGGAAATAGTCGCTTAATCGTCGGGCCGGGTGAACGGCTGTTACTCGACGGGCCGTCCGGAGCTGGTAAAACACGGCTTGCAGCAATGCTGGGTGGGCTTCGTGTCGATGCGCCCGAAACATTGCTAATCGACGGCATCGATGCGCGCGCACTGCCGCTAGACGTTTTACGGCAAATATCAGCGCCAGCAATGCAAGAGCCCGGCCTGATAGCCGGCTCGGTTGCCGACAATCTGCGCATGGCGCGGCCAGGCATAACGGAATCCGATATGTGGCAGGCGCTCGATACGGCCTGTGCTTCAGACTTTGTGCAGGGACTTCCTGACGGGCTCTACCAATGGCTTGGCGAAAGTGGTGCGCGGCTTTCCGGAGGGCAGCAAAGGCGGATCGCTCTGGCACGCGCTCTGCTGGCGAAACGACCCTGGCTGGTGCTTGATGAGCCGAGCGAAGGTCTTGACGCCGAGACAGAGGCCCGCCTGATTGATCGGCTGGACCGGTGGCTGGCCGATAGCAAAACCGGACTGATTCTGATCAGCCACCGGCCAATGATGGCCACGCTGGCGGTGCAGCGGTTGCAAATCGGCAATCGCTGACATCCATTCAAACATTCACTTTC
Organism: uncultured Sphingorhabdus sp.; assembly: GCA_937873665.1. The sequence goes on along the minus strand of CALMYW010000195.1, from coordinate 96,412 downwards.
ATTAATCGATATATTGTATTTGCAATTATGTGCCGTGGGTGGCATTTTCAATCCATCGAAATTCTAGAAAAGGAATTGCAAATGTCTCTCCATATTGGCGATATCGCCCCCGATTTCACCGTCGACACCCAGGTGGGTAAAATCAGCCTGCACGATTGGGCTGGCGACAGCTGGGTCTTTTTCTTCAGCCATCCCGCCGACTTTACCCCGGTCTGCACGACCGAGATGGGGCGCACGGCGCAATTGGCTGATGAGTTTGCAAAGCGAAATGTGAAGCCGCTCGGCCTTTCGACCGACTCGGTTGAAGAACATCATGAGTGGATTGCCGACGTCAACGACACCCAGCACACCAACCTTACCTTCCCGATTGTCGCGGATACCGATCTGGCCATTGCCAAGACCTATGAAATGATCCACCCCGATCAGAGCGAAACGGCGGCTGTGCGTTCGGTGTTCATCATCGACCCGAAAAAGAAGATCCGCCTGACCATGACATACCCGATGAGCGTTGGACGGAATTTTGACGAAATCCTTCGCGTTATCGATGCATTGCAGCTCAGTGATGCCAAGCGCATTGCAACCCCTGCGGATTGGACCCCGGGCAAGGATGTCATCATCCCGCCGTCAATCGCCAATGAAGAAGCCGCCACCCTGTTCCCGCAGGGTTGGGTCGAACATCGCCCCTATCTGCGCACCGTAAACGTCAAATAATCTTCGACTGGTTTTGCCAGTTCGATGACAGCAGGGTCCGGACGCCACCTCCTCCTGTCCGGGCCCTGCATTTGCAATCCGCTATCAACCGTTAATCGGTTAACTGAATGACCGTCAGCCGAAATATCGGTTTTCTCAATCTATCCTCAGGCGCTAACAGGCAGTGACGAGACATTTGATCTCGTGGGGAGGGATCGGGACAATGTTGAGGAAATTTGAGTCATTGGTGGAGCCGGGTGAGCAGGTGAAAGCCCTTGCAGACCCGATATTCCGGTTCTTGACGAGCTTGATCTTCATCATCGGCGGGCTGGGACATTTCGGCAGATCGAACGAAATGCTTGCGCGCATGGAGGAATCCCCATGGCGCGACACAATCAACGCATTAGGCGATCCAATCTGGTTGCTTTGGCTGTCTGGAGGCGTGTTCGTTGCGGCAGGGATAGCACTCGCGCTGGGCTGGATGACCCGTCTGTCTGCCATCGCATTGTTTACAACGTTGGTCCCGATTACCGTCACAATCCATTTCGCGCCGGGTCACGTTGGGCCACTATTCAAAAACGTTGCGATCCTTGGCGCGCTGCTGTTGATTTTCGCTCGTGGGTCAGGTCATTATGCACTAGATAACCGGCCTCGGAAATGAGATCTTGCGTCCCAACTTGCGGAAAAATGTCATGCTATCCATAGTCAGAACCGGGATCGGAATTGTTTCCCTCGGCTTGATGTCGTCGCAATTGAGCGCCGAGCCGACACAAATTGCCGTGCGGGTGATTAGCGCGGATGCCAAGTTCATTGGCGACAGCATGGGTGGGGCAGCGGTGACATTACGCGATGCCCGTACCGGCAAACTTCTCGTTCAGGGCAAGACCAAGGGCGGCACCGGCGACACTAAAAAGATCATGGAAACAACTGGGCGAAGCCCGCTGCGCTCGACGCCCGATGCCGCTGCTTTTCTCGCGACGATCGACATTGATCGACCGACGCTCGTTGAAGCGGTCATAACAGGGCCGAACGCAAAACCGCAATCAATGGTGACAGTGCGCGCGCAACGCTGGGTCTTACCCGGCAAAGACCTGACGATTGGCGATGGCTGGACTATCGAATTGCCAGGGCTCGCGATAACTCCGCAGATAGCCCGAAAGGATGAGGGACTCTGGGTTGACGCCAAGGTGGAATTGATGTGCGGCTGTCCGATTACACCGGGAGGTCTCTGGGATGCAGCCGAATATGAAGTGGAAGCGACCGTCTGGAAAGGCAGGAGGCCGCTCGGCTCTGCACCGCTAGCTTTCATCGAAGCGCCCGGCCGTTTCGCTGGCACAATCGCGACGCCAGCCAAAGGCCGATACCGGATCGTCTTGTTCGCGCGAAACCGTAAAACAGGGAATAGCGGGGTTACGGAACTTGACTGGAAGTTTATCAGTCAAGGCCGATAAGGCATTTTGACGAGTACGATAGGCACGACCGTGTTGCAGTGATTTCCCGGAACCAAGCTATGGGAAATTAAATATAAAAACCGAGATATGTGTGGAGGCCCGAGCCGGAATCGAACCGGCGTGCAAGGATTTGCAGTCCTCTGCGTCACCACTCCGCCATCGGGCCTCGCGCTGCGACAGAAAAGCGTCACATGTGGTGCAGGAGCGCGTCCCTAGCGGCTGGATTTGCGCTTTGCAATCCGATTCGCGACGATTTGGCAACAGGCAGGAAACAAAGCGACGCCGCTTGCATGGCAAATTCGTGCGTTTGTCCGAAAGCGGCTTGGACTTTGCGCCTGCGCTCACTAGAAGAGAATCGAAAGGCTGTATTGCATCTACAATACAGTTGTGTCAGTAACAATCGAGCCATAAAATAGCGGCAGCGGAAAGTCTTATGCAGTCAGCGCAATCGGAAACCAACCGTCGGCACATGATCGACAGCCAGCTAAGAACCAACGGCATCACCGAAGCATGGATCGTAAAAGCGATGGGCGAACTGCCCCGCGAAAAGTTCCTGCCTGCGGGTAAGGAGGCGTTTGCCTATCTTGATCGGTCGGTTCCGCTCGGCAATGGCCGTATGCTCAATCCACCATTGGCGACTGCCGAAATGTTGCAGGCTGCCAGCATAATAGAGAAGGACAATGTGCTGCTGATTGGGGCTGGCACAGGATATATGGCTGCGTTGCTGGCCGGGCGGGTCGCAAAGCTGGTTGCCGTTGAAGACGACGCGGAATTGGCTCCGGCAGCTCGCGCCAATGTTCCAGGGCTCGACATCGTCGAAACCGCGCTTAACGAAGGCACCAAGAAAAGCGCTCCGTATAGCCTGATCCTTATAGACGGTGCCGTTGAACAGCTTCCCGCAGCAATCGAAGAGCAACTGGCCGAGGGTGGCCGGATCGTTACGGGGATTGTCGAAGGGCCAGTGTGCAGGCTGGCAAGCGGCACCAAATATGGAGGCCATGTCGCATTGCGCGCTTTGGCTGACATCGAAATTGCCCCGTTGCCGGGCTTTGAACGCGCGAAGGAATTCGTGTTTTGAGCAACAATCGGGGGACAGTTAGAGCGATTCTGCTCGCTGCGACGGCTGCGCTGGCAATAGCCGCGCCTGCGTCGGCAGACACGCTGCGTGAGGCATTGGCTGAAGCCTATCAGACCAACCCGGTGCTGACAGGTGCACGTGAGGGACAGAAGGTGGTGAACGAGGCGGTTCCGATCGCCAAGGCCAATGGCCGCCCCGATGTCAGCACCAGCGCCACCTATACCGAATTGTTCCCGAGGTCGGACGGCACCAACTTCACACCCGACCGGACACTGAACGGGCGCGCCGATGTGACGGTGCCGCTCTATCTCGGTGGAGCAGTCAAAAATGCGGTTCGGGCGGCCGAGAATAGGGTCGAGGCTGGAATTGCCGGATTGCGCGCAACCGAGAGCGCGATTTTCTCCGCCGTGGTCGGCGCCTATATGGACGTGATCCGCGACGAGGCGATTGTCGAGCTCAATCGTGCGCAGGTCGGTGTATTGCAGGTCAATCTGGAAGCCACGCGCGACCGGTTTGAAATCGGCGATCTGACCCGCACCGATGTGGCGCAGTCCGAAGCAAGGCTAGCGCTTGCAACGAGCAGCATGGAGGCGGCGCGCGCGAACCTTATTCGTTCGAAAGAAATCTATATCCAGCTGGTCGGCAAGGCACCGGAAAATCTCGAAGCCCCGCCACCGTTGCCCAACCTTCCTGAATCGCCCGATGCGGCGGTTAGCGTTGCGCTGGAGAATAATCCCGACCTGATTGCATCGAAGGAACTGCGCGAAGCTGCGCGCTTTGACCGCAAGGGTGCCGAGGCCAGCCGCCTGCCGCAGGTCGCCGGCTTTGGCTCGGGCAGTTATTCGAACAATTTCGGTAGCATCGATTCGGGGACACTTGCCCCGTTTGACAAGACCTCGACCTCGGCGCAGGTCGGTGTGCGCGCAACCTTGCCGCTGTATCAGGGTGGACAACCGGCGGCCCAGATCCGTCAGGCGCAGGCGCGGATGGGTCAAGCGATCGAGCAGGAAATCGCCGCCGAGCGCGAAGCGATCGCGCAGACCCGCGCCGCTTATGCCAGCTGGAAGGCTTCACAGGATGTGATCGCCGCGTCCGAACGCGCGGTGTCGGCAAACGAACTCTCGCTCGAAGGCACCCGCGCCGAGAACAGCGTCGGAAACCGCACCATTCTCGACATTTTGAATGCCGAGCAGGAACTGCTCAACAGCAAAGTCCAGCTCGTCACCGCACGGCGCAACGCCTATGTCGCTGGTTTCTCCTTGCTCGCTGCGATGGGCCGGGCCGAGGCCCGCGATCTGGGACTTGAAGGCGGCCCGCTTTACGATCCGGTTGCCGAATATGATGCCGTCAAAGGCAGCTGGTTCGATTGGTCGTCCCAACCCGACCCCACCGCCAAAGCCACCCGCACGGTTGACACACAAGCCCAAAAGGCAGAAATAGAGCCGCTTCCCAAATATTAAGGGAATCAGTGGGGCATTTAGGGGCGTTGGCACATGGCGACTGATCGGAACGAACCATCGATGGAAGCGATCCTGTCTTCGATCAAGAAGATCATCGCTGATGAAGACCGCTCGCGCGCCATCAACTCGCGTCGGCCTGCCCGCGAAACACTCCGCGATGACAGCGAAAACGAGGATGTCCTCGAACTGACCGAAGCCGCTGCCGATGAGCGCGAAGAAGAATTGCTCGACACCGGCAAGGCGCAGAGCCTGCGCCAGAGCTTTTCGGTGCTGCAGACGCTCTCCGAACCCGGCGTAGCGCCGCAGATCGTCCGCTCGGGCGAGACTTCGCTTGAAGGCCTGACCCGCGAATTGATGAAGCCGATGCTCAAGGAATGGCTCGACACCAACCTGCCCGGCATTGTCGAGGCGATGGTTGCGCGCGAAATCGAACGCATCACCAAGAAGGGCTAGGGCCCCGATTGCCGGTTTATCCATCACCGTAGCCCTGAGCCTGTCGAAGGGCGCTTCAAGGTTTATGCTATGGCTGTGAGACGTGCTTCGACAAGCTCAACACTACGGTTTTTGTTTGTAGTACTGCTATTCGCAAAGCCTGCCCTTGCCGAAACAGTTTACTTGAAAGCTGGTCGCATCGTCGATGTTGCAGCTGGCAAAGTACTGACCGGTCACTGCATCACGATTGCGGGGGAGAAGATTGCTGCCGTCGAGCCGTGCAAGGCGCAGCCCGATAGCATCCGGACGATCGACTGGTCCACCTACACCGTGTTGCCCGGCCTGATGGACCTGCACACCCACCTTGCCGATGCAGGGCAGAGTGCAGACCTCGCGCTGCCACTGAAAACCTCGCCTGCTGCCACCGCGCTGATCGGCGCAAAAAATGCGCGTGATACGCTGATGGCGGGGTTCACCACAGTCCGCGATGTCGGCACTTATCGCGGGCTTACCGATGTTGCGTTGAAAGACGCGATCAACATGGGCCGCGTGCCCGGGCCGCGCATGTTTGTCGCAGGTGGCTATATCACCAAGCCGGGTGGTGGCGGCGAACTCAACGGCGTCACCGACAATGAAAAGCTGCCCGAGGATATGCGCTATGGCGTTTCGGTCGGGCCCGAGCAGGCGGCGACCAATGCCGAATATTTCATTGAAGAAGGCGCCGATTTCCTGAAGCTGATTGCGACCGGCGCGGTCCTTGCCATCGGCACCGAACCGGGTGAACCCGAATTGAGCGTCGAGGAAATGAAGGCGGCGGTCGATACCGCCTCCAAACGCGGCGTCTATGTGACCGCTCATGCGCATGGCGCGCAGGGTATCAAAAATGCGATTGCCGCAGGCGTGCGCTCAATCGAACATGCCAGCCTGATCGACGACGAAGCGCTCAAGCTTGCCAAGGCCAATGGCACCTGGCTGGTGATGGATATCTATAATGGCGACTATATCGACGATATCGGCACCAAAGAGGGTTGGCCCGAGGAATATCTGCGCAAGAACCGCGAGACCACTGACGTCCAGCGCGCGGGCTTTGCCAAGGCGGTGAAGATGGGCGTCAAGATCGCCTATGGCACCGACAGCGGCGTCTATCCGCACGGGGTCAACGGGCGACAGTTCGCCTATATGGTGCGGTACGGGATGACGCCGATGCAGGCGATCCAGTCCGCCACCATCCGCGCGGCGAAATTACTGGGCAAGGAGCATGAACTGGGCAGCATCGCACCCGGACGCTTTGCCGATCTTGTCGCGGTCAAAGACGATCCGCTGGCCGACATTGTCGCTCTGGAAGCGATCGACCATGTGATGAAGGGCGGCGAGCTTATCCGCTAACCGCGTTTGAACGGACCGAGTTCGGCCAGAAACTCCTGTTCTCGATCCACCGCGCGGCGTTCGCGCACCAGAAAATCCTCGATGGCCGCGCGGAAGCCCGGATCGGCGATGAAATGCGCCGACCAGGTCGTGACCGGCAGATAGCCGCGCGCCAGTTTATGCTCACCCTGTGCGCCCGCCTCGACCCGCGCCAAGCCATGGGCAATCGCGAAGTCGATTGCCTGATAGTAACAAAGCTCGAAATGCAGGAAGGGGATGTCTTCGACACAACCCCAATAGCGGCCATAGAGGCAATCGGGCCCGAGCAGGTTGAGCGCGCCCGCCACTGGCTGTCCGCCCCGATATGCCAGGAACAGAACGATGCTATCGCCCATGCTCTGGACAATCTGATCAAAAAACGTACGCGTCAGATAGGGCCGCCCCCATTTGCGCGCGCCGGTGTCCTGATAGAAGACCCAGAACATGTCCCAATGGGCGGGCAAGATCTGGTCACCGCGCAATATCTGAATGTCGACCGCCGATTGCGCAGCGGTCCGTTCCTTGCGAATCGCGCGACGTTTACGCGAAGCAAGCGTCGCCATAAAATCATCGAAGCCGGAATAGCCGTCATTCGCCCAATGGAATTGCGTACCCGAACGGATCAGCCATCCGGCCTTTCGAAACAGATACAACTGGTCCTCGTCGACAAAGGTTGCGTGCGCGGACGAAAGGCCGTTTTGCAGTACAACGCTTTCAGTAGCTCGAAGAAGTTTGAGCGCTATATCATCATCGCGCGCGAGCAGACGCGGACCCGGCACCGGTGAAAAGGGTGCGGCTATCTGCAGCTTCGGATAATAGCGCCCGCCTGCCCTTTCATAAGCATCGGCCCAGGCATGATCGAAGACATATTCGCCCTGGCTGTGCGATTTCAAATAGGCAGGTAACGCACCGCAAATGTTCCCGCCTGCATCGCGAATAGAAATCGGCGTTGGTGACCAGCCGGTTCCCGAGCCAACACTTCCCGAATCCTCAAGGGCTGCAAGGAAGGCATGGCAGACAAAAGGGTTGGCGGATGCATTCAACGCATCCCATTGCGCTGCATCCAGCGCGGACACGCCCTCGGCAATTTGGGCTATGATCGGGTCGTCGGGCGTATCGCCTTCCGCCATGTCCTTTTCCTCAGGCGGGCTTTACCGCCACTATGGCGTCAATCTCCACCGTCGAATCGAGCGGCAGGACGGGAACGCCCACGGCACTGCGTGCATGTTTGCCGGCATCGCCAAACACCGCCTCCATCAGGTCCGAAGCGCCATTGGCAACCTTGGGTTGGCCGGTGAAATCGGGGGTGGACGCGACGAAAGCGCCCAGTTTGACGATACGCTCGACGCGATCGAGCGAGCCGAGCGCTTTTTTCATCTGCGCGATAAGCATCAGGCCACAACCTTGCGCCGCCAATATGCCCGCTTCCTCGCTGCGGCTGTCGCCGACCTTACCGGTCATCAGCTTGCCATCAACGAACGAGACCTGACCCGAAATGTAGAGCAGTCCGCCGACTTCGACCGTCGGCACATAGGACGCGACCGGCGCAGCGGGTTCGGGGAGGGTGATGCCGAGTTCGGCGAGGCGGTCTTCGATCATACGGGTTCTTTCTGAATATTGGGCGCGGGGCTCCCCGCGAGCAGTTTATCGGTAATCCAATGCTCGGCCTCATGCCACAGATCGATACGGGCATGCGCCAATTGCGATGACTGGACGCGCTGCCACAATATCGGCTCGCCAACAAATTGCAGCCGCCAGACATCGGGCAGGGTTTCAGCCACCGATTCATGCTGATGGCCAAGATCGTCGACGAAAACAGTGACGCTGGGATTGTAGCGTTCGACAATCCGTGCAAGCGCCTCGCCCTTGCCGCCCTGGTTGGTATAGACCGGAGCATCGATACCGACTGCGCGTAATTGTTCGACACGCGATTCATTATGGTGATCCATCAAATTGGTCAGGATCACGACATCGGCATGCTCGGCTATCCGGTTGACGGCTTCAACCGCGCCGTCGATCGGCTGCTGCCGGTGCATCTCGGTCAGGAAGAAGCCGTTCAACAGGTTCCAGACATGGCCGCGCTCGACCTGCGTGCCATCATGCTTGTGACGCAGCGCCTCTCCCCAGTCGCCATGGACAAGATCAAAATGGATGTGATGCGCTTCGTCCAGCCAGTCACGGAAGGGCACGACCATGTGCAGCAGCACCTCGTCACAATCGGAAATCAACAAGGGGCGGCTCATGCTTCAAGCTCCATTCGGGCACGTACCAGCGCCTCAGGTTTCACATTCATATGGTCGGCAGCGGCAACCAGGTCGGGTTCATGGGCTTCAAGGAAAGACAGGATCGCCGCCTGTGTCGATTTTTGGGATATGTCGTGGCGCAATATATCCGGCGTCAGCCCGGTGAGCGCAAGCATTCGTGAGGCGCGTTCGGAATCCGATAGAATCCAGCCAAGCGCACTGAGGGCAAGCGTTGCCGGGTCGAGTTGAATTTGGCCCACGCTTTTCGCATTTGTTTCGAGCATGGCTTTCGCTTAAGCGAAAGCAACGGCGCTGCCTAGGCAGCAAAATAGCCAATGCTAAAGGGAATGTTGTGGGCAAGAAGGTTCTGATCGTCGAGGATAATGAGCTGAACCTCAAACTGTTCACCGACCTGCTGCGCGCGCACCAGTTTGAGGTCGCAGGCCTGCGTGATGGACGCGAAGCTTTTTCGCGGATGCGCGAGTTTGGGCCCGACTTGATCATCATGGATATCCAAATGCCGCATGTCAGCGGCCTCGACCTGATTGAAGCGATGCAGAGCGAAGACGACCTCAAACCGATCCCCGTGCTTGCCGTGACCGCTTATGCCGGGAAGGGCGACGAGGAACGCATATTGGGCGCGGGCGCACGCGCCTATCTGTCGAAGCCTGTCGGAATGGTTCAGTTCCTGGGTGCCGTGAAAGCGATTACCGGCTGATGCATTGGCTCTTTAGGTGGCTGCTGGTCGCTTTGGCGCTGCTGGGTGCACAAGTCGCATCGGCCCAACAGCTGAATGTTCCCGGCCGTCTGGTTGCCGAAACCGATGCTCCAGCACCCGGTTCCTCCCTCACTCTCGCCTTCGTCTTTGAACCCAAAGCGGGTTGGCATGGCTATTGGGAGAATCCCGGCGATGCCGGTTTGGGGCTGCAGCTGGAATGGAAGCTGCCCGCCGGAATCACGCCTGGCAAGCCCCGCTTTCCGGTTCCCAAGCCGCTGCTGATCGGCGGATTGATGAACCATGTATATGAAGAGCCGCACGCGATACTGGTTGATCTGGCGATTGACAGTTCTGTGCAGTCCGGCACTTCGGTGCCATTGGAGGTAGCCGCCAACTGGCTGGCTTGCACTGATACAATATGCGTCCCGCAACAGGACCGCTTCACGCTGCAGTTGCGGGCAGGTGGCGGCACGGTCGAATTTAACAAGCGCAAACAATTCGACCAATGGCGAAGTGCAATCCCTGTACCGCTGGATCAAAATGCGCGTTATGCCATCAGCGGCAAAACCTATGCAATCGCCATTCCCTATCCGGCCAGTGCCCCGCTCGACCGCCCCTATTTTTTTGCACTGACGACCGATCGCATCCGTTATGCAGCGCCGCAAGCCGCGCGCAGGGCCGGTGACTGGTTGATCATCACAACCGAAGCGCAGGGCCAGGCGGCGCCGGTTGACGGTCTGTTGCGGATTGGTGACGGCCAGGGGCTTTTGATCCGCACGGTCGCTGGCCCCATTCCCAAAGGTGGTGATGAAGTGGCGGCTTTGGGCGCGAGCGACAAGCTGACACCCGCCGTTCCCGCATTGCCCGCATTGCCATGGCTGCTTCTGGGGGCGCTGGTCGGAGGGCTGCTGCTGAACCTGATGCCATGCGTCTTTCCGATCCTTGGTCTCAAGGCACTCACGCTGGCCAAAGCGGGAGGTGACCAGCGTGAAGCGCGACAAGATGCGCTGGCCTACACAGCAGGCGTGGTTTTGAGCTGTCTGGCCTTGGGTGTGACCATGCTGTCGCTACGAGCGGCGGGGGAGGAAATTGGCTGGGCATTCCAGTTGCAGGAACCTGTCGTTATATTCGCGCTGCTCGCGCTTATGGTTGTGGTAACGGCCAATCTTGCCGGTCTTTTCGAGCTACCGGGTTTCGCTGTCGGCGATGGTCTGACACGAAAATCCGGAATGTCCGGTTCATTCTGGACGGGGGTATTGGCGGCGGTGGTTGCTACACCCTGCACGGGACCCTTTATGGCAGCCGCCATGGGCGCTGCGCTTTTGCTCCCCGCTGTTGAGGCAATGTTGCTGTTTGCCAGCCTGGGCATCGGGATCGCCCTGCCGTTCCTTATGATCGCCTATGTGCCGCGGATGCGGGCCATTCTGCCCAAGCCGGGGCCTTGGTTGGGGCGGTTCCGCAGACTGATGGCTATCCCGATGGGTCTGACTGCGCTGGCATTGCTCTGGCTAATGTGGCGTTTAACCGGGACGGAAGGTCTATTGGCCGGCGTCGTCGCAATCGTTTTGCTTCTGGCGATGCTGATCGGCTACCGCATCGTGCAAGCCAGATTGCCTAAAGCGCCGCTTCTGCTTTTGATTGCGGGCATAGCGATGGTCGCAGTCGGTGCGCAGTTCATTCCGGAAAGCCGCAATGCAGATGCGAAAGGCGAGCCTGCGATTCCGGGCGCACTGCCTTTCGATGCCGGAAAGCTGGCGGAGCTCCGCGCGCAGGGCACACCCGTCTTCCTCTACTTCACGGCTGACTGGTGTGTGACCTGTAAAGTGAATGAAGCGGCTGCCATCAATCGCGATGAGACAATCAGGCTGTTTGAAGCGAAGGGCATCAAGGTGATGGTGTGCGATTTCACGCGGCGGGACGCCGCAATAGCGCGCTTCCTAACCGAACATGGCCGGTCGGGTGTTCCACTTTATCTGTTCTACCCACGGCGGGGGGAAGCCAAGGAACTACCGCAGATACTGACACCGGACATTATAGCCGAAGCAATTGAAAGCTGACATACTGTGAGGGTTTGAGGGCAGGCCGTTGTTGAGGTGTTGCCTTCCAAAAAAGGCATCGCGGCCAGCCCCCGCCCCATGACAACAGGGTGCGACCCTAAAAGGCCCCGCTGTCGATCTTGATAAATTTGGTCTGGTTTGCTCCGATGACCGAAATGCCCTTGGTCCCGATGATGCCAACCAGAGGAACCGATCGCTCAACGACATTTAGCGGTGTATCGACACCAGTATCATTATCGGCCTGTGGGGCGCTGATGGCGACAACCTCTATTCCCCAATAGTCTGGGCGATCATGATAAATGCGCGGTGCGAGGCGCAGTTCGAGGCTGGTCCCGGGCGTCCGTGCCGAAACCCATAGATACAGTGAATCCTGGAACGGAACCCGGCGCAATTCCGCGCGATCAAAATCGATAATTTTCCCGTTGGGCACGCTCGAAAGCGAGCCGCCAGCAATGCCGCTCATAAGTCATTCCAAACAAATCGTAATTTGCTTCCGCAGAAGAGCAATAAATGCCCCAACATGCGTAATATAATTAGCCATATTGCATATTTTATGGCGGAAAGCCATGATTTGACCACGCAACATCGGGTCGATCCTCTTAAGCGGCTGTTCTTCGGTTCGAAAAAATTTACGCATAGCTATGCGAAACCAAGCCTTGCCATGCAGGTTGCTGCCAATCATATCGCCCGCATGCCAAATGCATCCTCTTCAATGCCGAGCGCGGGCGGTTCTCCGCAGAAACTAGTCAACTGGTTGATGTCAGTAGCCTTTTTGGTTTTCCTGATGGTCATCGTCGGCGGCATCACCCGCCTGACCGAATCGGGGCTGTCCATCACCGAATGGAAGCCCGTTACCGGTGCCATTCCGCCGCTGAACGAAGCGCAATGGGCGCAAGAGTTCGAGAAATATAAGCAAATTCCTGAATATCTTGAAATTAATGGTCCGGCTGGAATGACCCTCGCCGAATTCAAATTCATTTATTTCTGGGAGTGGGTGCATCGCCTGTTGGGACGCGTAATCGGGTTGGCATTTGCCATTCCGCTTGCCTGGTTCTGGATCAGGCGCCAGATTCCAAATGGCTATAAGGGGCGCTTGCTGGCGTTGCTGGCACTTGGAGCGCTACAGGGGACGATAGGCTGGTGGATGGTATCGTCGGGCCTCAGCGAGCGCACCGACGTCAGCCATTTCCGCCTCGCGGTGCACCTGTTGACCGCGCTTTTCATCATGGGTGGACTGATCTGGACTGCGCTTGATCTCCATGAACTTGCCAGAAGCGGGGCACACCGTCCAGCGCGGCTGACCGGCTTCAGCTTAACCATAATATTGATCCTTTTCCTCCAGCTGCTTTTCGGCGCCTGGGTGGCCGGATTGAATGCCGGCTATGTCTCCAACAGCTGGCCTCTAATGAATGGCAGGTTGTATCCCGATGGCGTGGATTGGGGCCACGGAGCGTGGTTTGCGCTGACCCACGACCCGTTCCTGACACACTTCATTCACCGCTGGTGGGCCTGGGTTACCGTGGCCGCGCTGGTGGTTATGGCACGGCACCTCAAAAAGCTTGGCGCACGTCCGGTTTCGATAGCCATCCATTCAGCATTCGGAACGCAGATATTGTTAGGAATTGCTACTGTAATGACCGGCATGAACATCACACTGGCGGTGCTGCATCAGGCCGTCGGTGCCTTGGTGGTCGCAACGACGGTCTGGGGCGCACACCGGCTGGGCCGAATAGGGGATTACAGGTAAAAGTGTCCGATCTGGCGATTGTCTATGCCGTTTTTCCAACTGCGGGTGAGGCGCATGACTGCTGCCGCGCTCTGTTGGAACAAAATCTTGTGGCCTGCGCCAACCGGCTGACACCGATTATCTCGCATTATCGGTGGGAAGGCGAGATCGAGACTGTCGAAGAACATCCGGTCATCCTCAAAACCACCGCATCGCGCCAACAGGAAGTTATCGACCGGATTGCGCAGATGCATCGACACAAGGTCCCGGCCATCTTGGCATGGCGGGTAGATGCCGCCCATCCGGCCTATGCCATGTGGGTCAAGGCGGAGACCCTTGCCTAGGGTATTATTATACCCGCCTCGAAATGCGTGCATTTGCTTGACTATTGCACACCTACGCGCCAATAGCGCCCGTCCGCTGATGAGGATTCGATTCTCTTCAGCACCCTATCCCTATCGGAGGTTCGAACAGCAGCCATGAAAACGCTGTCCAAAGTCACGAAGTCGATCCGCCCGCAGGACGTCCAGAAGGATTGGCATATCATTGATGCCGACGGCCTGGTTGTCGGTCGCGTGGCCACGATTATCGCCAATATCCTGCGCGGCAAGCACAAGCCGAGCTTTACCCCGCACGTCGATTGCGGTGACCATGTCATCGTCATCAACGCCGACAAGGTGAAGTTTACCGGCAAGAAGCTGGGCGACAAGGTGTACTATCGCCACACCGGCTATGCCGGCGGCATCAAGGGTGTTACCGCAGCCAAGGTTCTCGAAGGCCGTTTCCCTGAGCGCGTACTCGAAAAGGCTGTCGAGCGCATGGTTCCGCGCGGCCCGCTCGGTCGCCAGCAGATGCGTGCTCTGCACCTCTACAACGGCACCGAACACCCGCATGACGGCCAGCAGCCCAAGGTGCTCGACGTCGCTTCCCTGAACCGCAAGAACAAGGTGGGTGCATAATGTCCGACACCGTAGAATCGCTCGCTGATCTCCAGACGCTGGGTGCCGAAGGTTCGGCTCCGGCTGCACCCGCAGCCCCGCTGCGCGAGAAGGAAGTCGACGCACAGGGCCGCAGCTATGCGACCGGTCGCCGTAAGGATGCCGTTGCCCGCGTTTGGCTGAAGCCCGGCACCGGCAAAATCATCGTCAATGGCCGCGACCAGGAAGTGTATTTTGCACGTCCCTCGCTGCGCCTCGTCATCAACCAGCCCTTCGGCGTGACCGAACGGACCGGACAATATGACGTGGTCGCTACCGTCAAGGGTGGCGGTCTTTCGGGACAGGCCGGTGCAGTCAAGCATGGCATCGCCCAGGCACTGTCGAAGTTCGAGCCCGCGTTGCGTGGTGCGGTCAAAGCCGAAGGCTTCCTGACCCGCGACAGCCGTACCGTCGAGCGTAAGAAGTACGGCAAGGCGAAAGCCCGCCGCAGCTTCCAGTTCTCGAAGCGCTAAGCAAATCCTTTCTGGATTTTCGAAAGGGCGGCCCTCGGGTCGCCCTTTTCTTTTGCGCGCCATAGGATATCACCGGGCGATGCTGAAAACCGCACTGATTGTTATAGCGCTTCTGCTGACCGGAGCCGGAATCTGGTTTTACCGCTTAGGAGGCCCTGCACAACTTGAGCTCGCGGACCGCTGGTGGCCCGGCAAAGCGGACGCAATCGGTTCTGCGGTTCTTGGCACCCATTACAGCGAGACTGCGTCATTACAGCAAAGCTATGACATCTATTACCCGGTTGGTGCCGGCAAAGAATGTGGTGACCGCAAATTTCCGTCGCTGCTCTTCTTCCATGGTGGTTCATGGCGCGAAGGAGACAGGAGCAGCTACGCCTTTGTCGGGCGCGCCTTTGCCGCGCGTGGTTTCATCACTTTCATCGCCGATTACCGGAAGGCACCCGGGCATCGCTTCCCCGATTTTATCGATGATGCGGCGCAAGCCATTGCCAGCGCCAATCGGGAGCTGAATCAAAGTGCGTGCGGTGACCCGGAGCGCCTGTTCGTCATGGGGCATAGTGCGGGCGCGCATATCGCCATGCTTGCAGCGCTCGATCCAAAATGGCTTCGGCGGCATGGTCTCGACGCTTCTGCAATAGCCGGCATTATCGGCCTAGCAGGACCCTATGATTTCCTTCCCTTTACGAGCGATGCCGCGCGCGACGCACTGGGACATTGGCACAAACCTGAAGAGACCCAGCCAATCCACTTTGCCAATGGAAAGGTGCCACCGTTGTTGTTGCTGACCGGCGATGCCGATACGACGGTCAAGCCGCGAAACAGCAAGGCGTTGGCGCAAAAGGTCAATGAGGACACAGGCAAGGCAGAATTACGACTTTATCCCGAGGTCACCCATAGCGGGATAATCATGGCCATCGCCCGCCCATTCCGCAGCAAGGCCCCGGTCATCGACGATGTCCTGGCATTCACACGGCAACAAGCAAAATAGGCAGGGCGGCAGTTTAGAGACCACCAGCATGCGGAAAGCGGCCGCGCATAGTTAATATTTCCTTTGGAACTTCCTGCGATAGCCGACTGGCATAGATTTCGGGAAGCTCGATGAACATATTCGGCAAATATCGCGACCTGTTCTCCATTGTCCTCGATCTGGGGGACGAGATGGAAACGTTGCGACGCAGCGCAACCGGCGAGAATCGCTCGCTCCTGCTTGCTCAATTGCAGGCCGCGGCTGGGGCCAATGTTGCAATTCTGATCACGGCCATCCTGTTCTATCTTTCGACGGCCGCGCTGATGTCGACGTCGATCATTCCCTATTTCTCGATCGTCGGTGCGCCTTTTGTAGTGCTGTCCCAGTTTCTGATTTTTCGCCTGCATTTGAAGCTCAAAGACTATGATCTCGATGCCGATGAAGACGGTCTCATTCTGAAAAGGCTACGCAACCGCTTCGTCGAATATGTCGGCATCGGTTCCATCGCATGGGCAGGGTTGATCTGCGACCTGTGGACGCTCCCAGGCGAAATCAATCATGTCATCGCCGGAGGCACGGCCTTTGGCCTGATCGGCGTAGGTGCGTTGACCTTTCTGTGCCTGCCGCGATCAATGTTTGTCTGGCTGGTAATGGTCACTGCAGGCGGCATCGCCGGGCCCCTGCTGTCAAATGAGCAACTGCCCTGGTACTTCTACGCCGCCACCGCGATTTACGGTTTTGCGTTGCACCGTATCGCAATGCGCCAATGGCGATCCTTCCTCAAATCGATCGATGATGCCCATGCTTTTGCCCATGCACGCGCCGATTTCTATGAGCAGGAACGCGAACGACGCGACGAGATTGAGGCCGAGCGCAAGCGTGCAGAGCAAGTCGAGGCCGAAATCCGCGCCAAGGCCGATCGGCAGCGACAGGCGGAGATGGAGCAGTTGGCGCATGAATTCGAGCGATCCGTTATCATGACGGCAGATGCCATCACCACTGCGATTAGGGCGGTCGGCGAATCGGCAGAGCAACTGGCAGGTATCGGCGCGCAGACGCGCAACCGGGCCGATGCGATGGCGATCATGGCCGAAAATATGAGTAGCGCCATCCAGATGGTAGCCGGCGCCGCGCGGCAGCTGGGCGATGCAACGCAGGCCATTTCCGATCAGGTTGACGATCAGGTCGAGGCCGCCAATGCAGCCACGGGTAGCAGCCGCCTGAGTAGCACGGCTATCGGTGCACTCTCGCAGGATGCCGATAAGGTCGGAGAGATTGCTGCGATCATCGAGGATGTCGCCAGCCGCACCAACCTGCTCGCGCTCAATGCCACGATTGAAGCGGCACGTGCCGGGGAAGCGGGTCGCGGCTTTGCTGTCGTCGCACAAGAGGTCAAATCGCTCGCGAGCCAGACGCACCAGGCCATCGCCTCTGTTTCAGGGACCGTAGCCAATATTCGCGGGCAGATGGAAACAACTGCTGAAAAGGTGGAATCGGTCGTCGAAAAGATTGATCGGGTGCAACAGGGTGCCGGGAACATCGCCGCCGCTATTTCGCAACAACAGGCAGCGACTCGCGAAATCGGTGACAATGCCGAGCACGCCGCCCGGAATGCCGAAGAAGTCCGGTCGCAGAGCCAGGAAGTGAATCAGGATGCACTGCGGGTCGGCGAAGTTGCCGATGAAATGCATCAGGTCATGCGTGAGATGGAGTCACGGGCTATTTCATTGCGCGAAGCGAGCGCGGCCTTCCTGCAGCGCCTTCGCGTCGGCTGAGTCACCCCAAGCGCGGCTCCAATGCCGCAGCAATCCTGTCCATCGCGCTTTGCAGCCATTCGATCATTTCGGCATCGCCGACACCATCCAGCCTGACCACTTGCGGCATCGACAGGCCGACGCGCAGAGTCGCGCCCCAGCGGCCGTCGGCCAGTTTGACGCAGCGCACCGGTTGACCCAGACGCACACCGTCCGCGGTCATCGCCTTGTGGATTGCAACCGCGCTGTCAAAATCGAGCGTACGGCTTACGGCTCCACTTTCGTCGTGGCAAAGATCTAGCGTCACCAGCGTCTGCATCTCTATCGGATGTTCAACTTCTTCGTCGACATCCTCGGCGGGGGTGGCAGCCACCTTGCGCGCACGCAACTGATCAGCCATCGCTCCGGCCGCCTGATTGAATGCAGACACGACCCGGGTTACCCGATCGATGCTCAATTTCTGAAACCGCTCCAGTTCGAACAGCGAGGCCGAAAGGCGGAGGGCAAGGCCTGCATTGCCGCTTTGGGTAAGCGACTCTGCGCCCGCCCAAACAGTTGGTACTTCGGCACGGCGGAACACCGTTGCCATGCCGGAAGCGAGCGGTGCCGCTGAACCAGCCATGCCGTTTGGCAACAGGGCAAATCCGCTGAACGGCGGACCACCCATAAACTTCGATCCGGTAAGGAAAACGATGATATCGCGCGCCAGATAGTCATGGATCGCCTGTGTGGTGATCCGCG
The DNA here is from genome assembly GCA_937873665.1 of uncultured Sphingorhabdus sp. Next base: position 78,241 of record CALMYW010000195.1, on the reverse strand, counting down.
CCTGGCAGGCATCGACAACAAAGGCGACATCGCCGCCAAATCGGCTTTGCAGACGGTAGATATCATCCAGATGCGGCAGCACCAGACCGGTTTTCGAACCATGCACGACATGGACAAGGGGGTAACGACCTTCTGTCAGCGCGTTGGCAATCGCGACACCCATTTGCGCGGCAAGCGTTTCACTGTCGAAGGCCTCGCCTTCCGGATTGCGCACCGGAAAATCCCCCATCTCGATGGGAGGAAGGCCGTCAATCGGCTGGCCAGGAACTACTTCGGCGATAAGCGCCGTTTCATTGGCGAAATAGCGTCCGGCGGCGCTGTGGATGCAGCCCGAACCGACCTCGTCGGCACCAAGCAACAGGTTGGCGATGCCATTGGGCTTGCGACCCGCAACAGCTAACAACGCAACATATTCAAGATCAGTGCCCGAAGGCGCGAAGAAAATATCGGTTCCCTCTGGCAGGCTGTAGGCCGTCGATATCCGACCACGCATCTTATCCAGATAAGCGGTATAAGCATCGCCAGCTTCGAGCACGCCCGCGCCTTCAGCAAACTCGGCCTCCAGGAAGGCCATGGCATCAGCGCTCAGATCGTTCGCGGTCGAGGAAGCGAAGGCCAAAACATCGCGCGGATAGGGGGAGCTGTGATAGCGGTTTAGCGCGGTGGCAGGATCGATCACGATGCGCGCGTCGCCGCCTCTGGTCATCCAGTCGGCCAGTTCGGAAATGGTCATAAGCGCGTAACTGGCCCTTTGTTTCCCTTGATGGCCCCGGCCTATAGCCGCCAAGCCGCAATTAGGAAATTGCGAAATTCGGCAAAGCGACTATGAGCGGCGGCGAAGAGGGGCAAAGCCCGTCAAAGGACTATGGATATGACCGAACCCACCCGCCTCACAGCCGAAGCCCGCAAGAATTTGCGCATCCTGTTCATCGCCAAACATGCGCTGGGCGATGGCAGCCTGCATGGCACCGATGGCAATCATTCGCCCTACCATTATGAGATGAAGACAATTCTCGCCGGACTGTTCGAAAAGCTGAGCGTGGCGAACAATTATGAATCGCTGTTTACCGATCCCGGCGTCGATTTCGTCTGGCCGATGCTTAATCGCGGCGGTTTCTTCAATTCGGAAATGCTCTGCCCGCTGCTGTGCGAACGTTTGGGCGTGCCCTATCTCGGCGCCAATCCGATCCTGCGTGGCCTTGCCGATGACAAGCATCTGACCAAATTGGAAGGCAAGGCGCGCGGCGTTCCAACTTGCGACTGGGCTGTCTACCGCGCGGGTGCTCCGGTCGAAGAGGCGCGTTGCCCCAAGGGCAGCCGTTTCGTGATCAAGCCCAATAACAGCTCGGCCAGTTGGGGGATCGGTGACGCGCATGATTGGGAAGGCGTCAAAGAGGCTGTGCTGCGCATCCATGCCGAGGGCCATGATGCCATTGTCGAGCCGTTCATGAATGGCAGCGATGTAGAGGTTCCGGTTATTACCAAGGACGGCGCCCCCTTCGTGATGCCGCCGATGCTGTTCAAGCAGAATGACCCGTCTCACCTGCGCACCCACGCCGAAAAGCGCGATCTTGTCGAGCGCGAGCATAAATATACGCTGGTGCCATTTGAAGGCGACGAGGCCTGGGAGAAGATCAAGGCGATGACGCTGACGCTCGCCGAGATTTTCCGCCCGTTCGATTTCGGCCGCTTCGAATTCCGCTTCAACGAGGCAACCGGCGAGATCAATCTTCTCGAGGTCAATCTGCAGTGCAACCTCTGGTCGGAAAAGGTCTATGGCCGATCTGCGGTGCTGATGGGCTGGAAGCAGGAAGACCTGATCGAAACCATCGTCGCCGAAAGCCTCATCCGTCGCGGATTGATGCCTAGGATATAAACCCGCATTCAACTGCGCGGTTAAAAATTGCATTTGCTTGGGAGTGCCCGCTTGGTTAGGGCGTTCGAAGATTCAGTATCGGGATAGAAACATGGCCGAATTCACTTTGCCCAAGAACAGCAAGGTCCAGAAGGGCAAGACCCACGCCGCAACCAGCAATGGTACTGCGCGCAAATTCAAGGTCTATCGCTACGATCCCGACAGCGGTGAAAACCCCCGTTACGATACGTTCGAAGTCGATACCGACAATTGCGGTCCAATGGTGCTCGACGCCCTGATCAAGATGAAGTCGGAACAGGACAGCTCGCTCACCTTCCGCCGTTCGTGCCGCGAAGGCATTTGCGGTTCGTGCGCGATGAACATGAACGGCAAGAATGGTCTCGCCTGCACCACCGCCATCGAAGACTGCAAGGGCGAAGTCACGATCACCCCGCTGCCGCATATGGAAGTGGTCAAGGACCTCGTCCCCGACCTTACCCATTTCTACGCGCAATATGCCTCGATCAAGCCCTGGCTGCAGACCGTTACGCCGACCCCTTCAGGCAAGGAGCGCCTGCAATCGCCCGAAGACCGCGCAAAGCTCGACGGCCTGTATGAGTGCATCCTGTGTGCCTGTTGCTCGACCAGCTGCCCGTCCTATTGGTGGAACAGCGACAAGTTTCTGGGCCCCGCAATCCTTTTGCAGGCCTATCGCTGGCTCGCCGACAGCCGCGACGAGATGACCGGCGAGCGCCTTGACGACCTCGAAGATCCGTTCCGCCTCTATCGTTGCCATACCATCATGAACTGCGCCAATGCCTGCCCCAAGGGCCTGAATCCGGCCAAGGCGATTGCCGAAACCAAGAAAATGATGGCGGAGCGCCAGATTTGAACGACGGCATAGAGGCGCCGCTGCCACCCGCCTATTTCGACGCTCAGGCGCAAGACGGCGGCTGGCTGAGCTGGAACCTGAACGACAAGACGCGGTTCAACTCTTTTATCGAGCCTCTGGCGGTCCGCCCCGAAGCACCGCTGCCCGATGGCCGCCCGCGCGCCCGCATCCGGATGCATCCCACGCGCAAACACAGCAATTTGGGCGATAATGTGCATGGCGCGGTAACGCTGTCGCTGATCGACGTGGCGCTGTTCGCCGCCGCGCATCAATTCGGCTCGCTCAATGCCGGCTTTTCTGTGACACTCGATCTGGGAACGCAATTCATCGGGGGTGGCCGGCTGGGCGAACCGCTTGATGCAGTTGTCGAACAGGTACGCGAAACCGGCCGCTTGATCTTCCTGCGCGGCATGGTGGTACAGGGACCGAATGACGAGCATATCGTTGCGTCCTTTTCCGGCACGATTCGCAAGGCATCCCAAGACAAGAAATGACCGGACTGCTCGCTGCCTATCAAGCGCTGGTTGCGGCAGGCGAGCTGAAACCTGATCCGGATCAGGCGCGGGCAGCCGCAAAGCTGGCAGATATCCAGCAACAACTGCAGGCCGTTCCTCCACGCGGCAGCACCTTGTGGCGTCTGCTTGGCAAGAAGCCGGAACCGGTTCGCGGTCTTTATCTGTGGGGTGGCGTTGGGCGTGGCAAATCGATGTTGATGGACCTGTTCTACGACAATGTGCAGATGAAGCGGAAGCGGCGGGCGCATTTCCACGAGTTCATGCTCGATATCCATGCCCGGCTGAAGGTTGAGCGCGAAAAGGAAAAGGGCGATCCGATACCGCCGGTGGTGGCATCGCTTGCCGATGAAGCTCGATTGCTCTGCTTCGATGAAATGGTGGTCAACAATATGGCCGACGCCGCGATCATGTCGCGGCTCTTTGCCGGGCTGTTCGACGCTGGCGTCACGGTCATCACGACATCGAACCGCCATCCCGATGATCTCTACAAGGATGGCTTGAATCGCCAGCTTTTCCTGCCCTTTATCGATCTGGTAAAGGTGCGGCTTGACGTCATGGCGCTTGATGGGCCCACCGATTATCGCCGCGACCGGCTTGGCCAGGCGCGCACGTGGCTGGTTCCCAATGGCCCCGAAGCGACCAAAGAACTGTCAGAAACCTTCTTCCACCTGACCGACTATCCGCCTGAGGACAGGTCTCATGTCCCGTCCGCCGAAATCGATGTCGGCGCAGGCCGGACCATGCATGTACCCAAGGCCCTGAAGGGTGTTGCGGTCTTCTCGTTCAAGCGGCTTTGTGCCGAGGCGCGGGGAGCAGCCGACTATCTGGCAATCGCGCGTCGTTTCCACACCGTGATCATTGTCGGCATTCCGGTCCTCGGGCCGCACAACCGCAACGAAGCAGCTCGCTTTGTGACGCTGATTGACGCCCTGTACGAATATCGGGTCAAACTGCTCGCTGCGGCAGATGCTGCGCCTGATGCGTTATATCCGGAAGGCGACGGCCGATTTGAATTTGAACGGACAGTGTCGCGCCTTATGGAAATGCAGTCCGAAGAATATCTGGCCGAAGGGCATGGCGCACGTTAGGCTGCGTGCAGGGAGAAAATGATGAAAAGGTACATATCGGCACTGTTGGGGGCAACGCTCCTGTGTTCGGCGGCACAGGCGCAAGATGCAAAACGGGCGGCGGAGCGCGATCTATTTGCCAAGATCGTCGAGATACCCACTGTCGAAGGTCGCACCGCCGAGTTCAAGAAGCTGACAACGCTGCTGAATGCCGAATTCCGCAAGGTGGGAATCACCAATGTCATCGTCAAAGACCATGACGGCACGCAAACCTTGATCGCGCGCTGGCCCGCCGCCAAGCCGAGCGGGAAGAAGCCGATCCTGCTGATGGCACATATGGATGTGGTTGAAGCAAAGGACAGCGATTGGAAATATCCACCCTTCAAGTTCCGCGAGGAGGGCGGCTGGTATCTTGGCCGCGGCGCCAATGATAACAAAGCGGGGCTGACCGGCATATTGATTGCGCTGCAATATCTGAAGGCCGAAGGCTTTCAACCGACACGCGACCTGATTGTCCTCTTTACCGGTGACGAGGAAACCACTGGAAATGGCGCACGGCGGGCAGCGACCGAATGGCGTTCGCTGATCGATGCCGAATATGGTCTCAACAGCGATGCTGGCGGTGGTTCGGTGTTCAAGGATGGGCGGCCCGAGCTGTTTGCGATGCAGATCGCCGAAAAGACCTATGCTGATTTCAAGCTGACAGCCATCAACCGTGGTGGCCATAGCAGCGCGCCCCGACCGGATAACGCCATCTACGCGTTGTCGAATGCGTTGACCGCGCTCGAAGCGCATCGCTTTCCTCCGATGATCAACGATGCAACCCGTGCAGGTTTTGCCTTGCTCGCCGAGAAGGACGGCGGGCAATATGGCGAACTGATCAAACGCTACCTCGCCGATCCCACAGACCGGGAGACGGCGGACTTAGTCGAGGCGAATGATCCGGGAAGTACGCGTACCCGCTGTGTAGCGACGATGCTGTCAGGCGGGCATGCCCCCAATGCTCTGCCCCAAAAGGCCGAGGCAAATGTCAATTGCCGTATCTTCCCGGGCGTGAAGGTAGAGGAAGTGCGGCAACAATTGCAGGCACTGGCTGGCCCCGATGTGACAGTTGCGGCGGTTGAAGGATCGCAAACTCCTGAAACTGCACCCACCCCGATCCGGCAGGATGTGCTCGATGCCTATAAGGCCGCCGTTGCAACCCGGTTCAAAGGCGCGCCCGTTGTTCCCTATCAGTCGGCAGGGGCCACCGATGGGGCGTTCCTGCGGGCCAATGGCATAGCGGTATATGGTTTTGGCGGACTGTGGGGCATCGTCGGGGAACGAGAAGGCGCACACGGACTCGACGAGCGCGTCTATGCTGATGGCTTTCACGACCAGATACCGATTTGGATGGACATGCTGAAGCGCGTAGCGGGCTGAAAATATACAAAGTCGACACCAAGGAGCATGCAAGTCGCACCCCTTATAGCTATTGCGAACTATTATCATAAAAAGCCTTAACTTAGGCCTTTTATAGGGTTGCCGTAAGGTTCGAATCGGCCTAACGCGCCCTTAATTCCCTTAACGGCACGTCCCGTGCGGATGGCGCGTGCCTCAGGCCCAAAGGAAGGACATTGATAATGGCCCGCAAGAAGATCGCGCTCATCGGCGCAGGCAATATTGGCGGCACGCTCGCCCACCTCGCTGCTCAAAAGGAACTCGGCGACATCGTCTTGTTTGACGTTGTTGAAGGCGTGCCGCAGGGCAAGGCGCTCGACCTTTCACAGTGCGGACCAATCGAGGGCTTCGACGCAAAGATCATCGGAACGAACGACTATAAGGACATCGCCGGTTCAGACGTCATCATCGTCACCGCCGGGGTCGCGCGCAAGCCGGGCATGAGCCGTGACGATTTGCTCGGCATCAACTTGAAGGTCATGAAAGCAGTCGGCGAAGGCATCAAGAACAATGCCCCCAACGCTTTTGTCATTTGCATCACCAACCCGCTCGACGCCATGGTCTGGGCCTTGCGCGAATTTTCGGGCCTGCCGCATAACCGCGTTGTCGGCATGGCAGGCGTGCTCGATTCGGGCCGCTTCAGCCATTTCCTGGCCGAGGAGTTCAACGTCTCGGCGCGCGACGTCACCACCTTCGTCCTCGGCGGCCATGGCGACACGATGGTGCCTGTCGTGCAATATTCGACCGTCGCGGGTATTCCCGTTCCAGACCTGATCAAGATGGGCAAATCAACGCAGGAGCGCATCGACGCCATCGTCAAGCGCACCCGCGGCGGCGGCGGCGAAATCGTCGCGCTGCTCGGCACCGGCTCTGCCTATTACGCCCCCGCGACCAGCGGTATCGCCATGGCAGAAGCCTATCTGTTCGACCAGAAGCGCCTGCTGCCCTGCGCTGCCTATGTGGATGGCAAATATGGCCTTGATGGCCTTTATGTCGGCGTGCCCTGCATCATCGGTGCCGACGGCATTGAGGAGATAGTCGAAATCGCGCTCGACGACGAGGCAAAGGGCAATCTGCAGGTCAGTGTCGATGCAGTCAAGGAACTGCTCGTCGCCTGCAAGAATATCGATCCCACACTGCAATAAGGTGCTGGGCGCGGCGCTCCTGATGCTGGCGGCACCTGCCGCCAGCCAGCCCTATCCGGCTACAGAGGTGCTTGATGCCTTTCGGACAGCCTGCGCAAATACGCGGAAGTTCGAAAAGCTCGAAAAGCAACTGCCCAAAAAGGGCTGGGAGGCTTTGCCTGCAGGCAGCGAACCGCGCATCGCGCAGTTGGTGTCCAAAGGCAGGGCAGCGCTCGAGGATGGCGAGAGACTTGATGGCCATGAATATCGCAAGTCGGTTGCGGGCCGACAACTCTATCTGGTCACCAGCCGGGTGACTGACGAGAGCGGTATCTGGGCAAGCGGATGTCGCCTGTATGATTTTGACGCCGGTGCGCCGATTGCGGACGCAACGCTGGTTAAATGGATGACGCGTGAGCCAACCCATAAGGAAGAGCTGCCTAATGGTGGCGTAATCCGCAAATGGGAGCCGGGCTGGCGCAGCGGAGTAAGCGTGGATGTAGATTTCGCCGGACATGGCGGCGAGTTCAACGAAAAATTTGGTTTGTCGGGCGTCGTGATGATCGCCTCTTCGATTGGAGGATTTTGAATGTCGATTTTAATCAACAAGAATACAAAGGTCATCACCCAGGGCATGACGGGCGCGACCGGCCTGTTCCACACCGAAGCAGCGCTGGCCTATGGCACGCAGATGGTCGCAGGCGTCACCCCCGGCAAGGGCGGCGAAACGGCTCTTGGCCTCCCCATCTATGATACTGTCGCCGAAGCCAAGGCTTTGACCGGCGCAACCGCCAGCTGCATCTATGTGCCGCCGCCATTTGCAGCCGACTCGATCCTCGAAGCGATTGATGCCGAGATGGAACTGATCGTCTGCATCACCGAAGGCATTCCAGTGCTCGACATGGTCAAGGTAAAGCGCGCGCTTTCGGGTTCGAAATCGCGCCTGATCGGGCCGAACTGCCCCGGAGTCCTGACCCCCGATGAATGCAAGATCGGTATCATGCCGGGCAGCATCTTCAAAAAGGGTTCGGTCGGCGTCGTCTCGCGTTCAGGCACGCTGACCTATGAAGCCGTGTTCCAGACCACAAATGAAGGCCTGGGCCAGACCACGGCCGTCGGCATTGGCGGTGACCCGGTCAACGGCACCAACTTCATCGACGTGCTCGAGCTGTTCCTGGCTGATGACGAAACCAAATCGATCATCATGATCGGCGAAATCGGCGGCGACGCCGAAGAGCAGGCAGCACAGTTCCTGATCGACGAAGCGAAAAAGGGTCGCAAGAAACCGATGGCCGGCTTCATCGCCGGGCGCACCGCACCTCCGGGCCGCCGCATGGGCCATGCCGGTGCGATCGTTTCGGGCGGCAAAGGCGATGCAGAATCGAAGATCGCAGCGATGGAAGCTGCCGGCATCCGCGTGGCCGCTTCGCCCAGCGAACTTGGCACCACGCTCGTCGAGGCCCTTAAAGGCTAAAAAGGGACGGCATTTTCCTCCTCCCCGGGAAAGGCAAGGCCAATGGGTTTTGAGAATCACGAATTTGAAGCGGAGCGCGGCCCAAGCTGGCAGCGCCCCAACTGGCGCTTCGGCGAAACCGACGATCTGACCGGTGCGCTCGACCCCACGCAAATGGCGGTCGAGATCAAGGCGGCGGCAAAGGCAGCGGGCAAGCCGATCGCGCAGGGCGATGCTGTCGCCGCTGCTGGCGATTCGATCCGCGCGATGATGCTGGTGCGCACCTATCGTGTGCGCGGGCATCTGGCCGCCAATCTCGATCCGCTGGGCCTTTCGAAGCAGGACATCCCGGCGGACCTTGACCCTGCCTATCATGGTTTCACCGACGCGGACCTCGACCGCCAGGTCTATGTCGGCGGCACGCTGGGCTTTGAATGGGTCAGTGTCCGCGAACTCGTCGCCACGCTACGTGCAAATTATTGCGGACCCGTTGGCCTTGAATATATGCATATCGCCGATGTCGAGGAGCGCCGTTTCCTGCAGGAGCGGATGGAAGGCCGCGACGCCGCGATTTCCTTCACTCCGGAAGGCAAGAAGGCCATCCTCGCCAAGGTGATCGAGGCCGAGCAATATGAGAAATTCCTCGCCAAAAAATATGTCGGCACCAAGCGCTTCGGCCTTGATGGCGGAGAAGCGATGATCCCGGCGCTCGAAGCCATCATCAAATATGGCGGCCATCTGGGCGTGCGCGAAATCGTCTATGGCATGCCGCATCGCGGCCGCCTCAACGTGCTCGCCAATGTGATGGCCAAGCCCTATCGCATCATCTTCCACGAATTTTCGGGCGGCTCTGCCAACCCCGAAGATGTCGGCGGTTCGGGTGATGTGAAATATCACCTCGGCACCTCGACCGACCGTGAATTTGACGGCGTCAAAGTCCATATGTCGCTGGTTCCCAACCCGTCGCACCTTGAGGCGGTGAATCCGGTGGTGCTCGGCAAGGTCCGCGCCAACCAGACGATCCGCGACGATCTGGGCAAGCACGAACAGGTGCTGCCGGTGCTGCTCCACGGCGATGCCGCCTTTGCTGGACAAGGCATCGTCTGGGAATGCCTCGGCTTCTCCGGCATCCGTGGGTACAACACCGGTGGCTGTATCCACTTCATCGTCAACAATCAGGTCGGCTTTACCACCAGCCCGCAATTCGCGCGCTCTTCGCCCTATCCGAGCGATGTGGCCAAGGGTGTGCAGGCGCCGATCTTCCACGTCAATGGCGACGATCCGGAGGCGGTGACCTTTGCCTGCAAGATGGCAATCGAGTTCCGCCAGCGTTTCCACCGCGACATCGTGATCGACATGTGGTGCTATCGCCGCTTCGGCCACAATGAAGGCGACGAACCCGGTTTCACCCAGCCGCTGATGTACAAGGTGATCAAGGGCAAGCCGGGCGTGAGCGAAGTCTATGCCGCACGGCTGCAGGCCGAAGGCGTGATCGACGCCAATTGGGCTGCTGAGCACACAATGCGCTTCACCCAGATCCTCGAGCAGGAATTTGAAGCGGGCCAGACCTACAAGGCCAATGATGCTGACTGGTTCGGTGGACGTTGGGCGGGCTTCAACAAGCCTGCCGATCCGGAAACCTCGCGACGCAATGTGCCGACGGGTATCACCAAGAAACTGATGGACGGCCTTGGCCGCATCCTGACAAGTGTTCCGGAAGGCCACAGCATCCACCCGACATTGGGGCGCGTGCTGGAGGCCAAGAAGAACATGTTCGCCAGCGGTGAAAATTTCGACTGGGCGACCGGCGAGGCTCTCGCGTTCGGATCACTGCTATCCGAAGGTTTCGGCGTGCGTCTTTCTGGCCAGGATTCGGGTCGCGGCACGTTCAGCCAGCGCCACGCCGTCTGGGTCGATCAGACCAATGAAGCCAAATATATACCGCTATCGACCGTCCCGCATGGCCGGTTTGAAGTCTATGACAGCCCGCTCTCCGAATTCGGCGTGCTCGGCTATGAATATGGCTTTGCCGGAGCCGATCCCAAGACGCTGGTGATGTGGGAAGGCCAGTTCGGCGATTTCGTCAACGGCGCGCAGACGATCATCGACCAGTTCATTGCGAGCGGGGAATCCAAGTGGCTCCGCGCCAATGGCCTTGTCATGCTGTTGCCGCACGGCTTTGAAGGTCAGGGGCCGGAGCATAGTTCGGCACGTCTCGAACGCTTCCTGCAGCTGTGCGCCGAGGACAATATCCAGGTGGCCAACTGCACGACGCCTGCCAATTTCTTTCACTTGCTGCGGCGCCAGATGCACCGCACCTTCCGCAAGCCGCTTGTCGTCATGACGCCAAAATCGCTGCTACGGCACAAGCTGGCAGTTTCAAAAGCCGAGGATTTCCAAGGCGAAAGCCATTTCATGCGAATCCTTTCGGACCCATGGGCGCCGGCGGACAAGGATGTGAAGCGGCTCGTGCTCTGCTCGGGCAAGGTCGCCTATGACCTGATGGAGGCACGCAACGCGGCGGGTGACACGAACACCGCAATCGTCCGGCTTGAGCAGCTTTATCCCTTCCCCGGTGAGCCGCTGATTGTCCGCCTGAAGCGTATGGCGAATCTCGAAGAGGTCGTCTGGGCGCAGGAAGAACCGCAGAATAATGGCAGCTGGTTCTTTGTGGAACCGTTCATCGAAGCCTGTCTGGCCGAAGCCAAGGTTGGTCCGGCACGCGCGCGATATGCCGGACGCAAGGCGAGCGCTTCGCCTGCAACGGGGCTGATGAAGCGCCACCAGGCAGAGCAGGCGGCATTGATAGCCCATGCGCTGGGCCATGGCGTCCGCGACGAAATCCGCCGCCAGCGCACGTCTAAAAAGAAATAATCTCCGCCCAAGGAGCGAATGATATGAGCACCGAAGTCAAAGTCCCCACGCTGGGTGAATCGATCACCGAAGCCACGCTCGGCCAATGGCTGAAAAAGCCCGGCGAGGCTGTGGCTGCCGACGAACCCATTGCCAGCCTTGAAACAGACAAGGTTGCGGTCGAAGTTCCCGCGCCCGCCGCTGGTGTGATGGGCCAGTATCTGGTTCAGGAAGGTGATACGGTCAATGTTGGTGCTGTCATCGGCAGCATCGAAGCCGGTTCCGGCGCGCCCGCTGCCGCTTCGGCTCCTGCGGCTGCCCCTGCGGCAACGCCTGCACCGGCGGCAGCCATCGCCGAAGCGGCACCCGCCGCCTCGGCAGACCTGACGCTGTCTCCTGCCGTGCGCCGTCTCGTGCTCGAACTCGGTATTGATCCGACCAAGGTCAAAGGCAGCGGCAAGGATGGTCGCCTGACCAAGGAAGATGTGCTGGCAGCAGCCAAGGGTGGCGCACCTGCGGCCCCGGCTGTCGCGCCCGCTGCAGCGGCACCTGTCACCGCCACCGCTGGCGAACGCCGCGAAGAACGCGTCAAGATGACCCGCCTGCGCCAGACCATCGCCAAAAGGCTGAAGGATGCGCAGAACACGGCAGCCTTGCTCACCACCTTCAACGATGTCGACATGTCGGCGGTGATGGAAGCGCGCAACCGCTATAAGGACAGCTTTGAAAAGAAGCATGGCGTAAAGCTGGGCTTCATGAGCTTCTTCACCAAGGCAGCGTGCCTCGCGCTCAAGGATTTTCCGGCGGTCAACGCGCAGATCCAGGGCGATGAAATCATCTATCACGACTATGTCGACATGTCGGTTGCGGTCTCGGCACCCAATGGCCTGGTCGTTCCCGTCGTCCGCAATGTCGATCAGCTGGGCTTTGCCGATATCGAGAAGGCGATCGCCGATCTCGGCAAGCGCGCCAAAGACGGTGCATTGACCATGGAAGACATGGCCGGCGGCACCTTCACCATTTCGAATGGCGGGATTTTCGGCGGCCTGATGTCGACCCCGATCATCAATCCCCCGCAATCCGCCGTGCTCGGCCTGCACCGCATCGAAGATCGCCCGGTCGTGCGCGACGGCCAGATCGTCATCCGCCCGATGATGTATTTGGCACTCAGCTATGACCACCGCATCATCGACGGCCGCGAAGCGGTAACCGCGCTCAAGACGATCAAGGAAGCGATTGAAGACCCCACCCGCTTGCTGATCGACCTGTAAGGAACAGACCATGGCAGATTTTGACCTGATCGTTATCGGTGCCGGCCCCGGCGGCTATGTTGCGGCCATCCGTGCAGCGCAATTGGGGCTGAAGACGGCGTGCGTTGAAAGTCGCGAGACTTTGGGCGGCACCTGCCTCAATGTCGGCTGTATTCCGTCCAAGGCGATGTTGCATGCATCCGAGCTTTACAGCGAGGCCGCCAGCGGCGCGCTCGCCAAGCTCGGCGTCAAGATCGACAAGATGAGCCTCGACCTCGACACCATGCACGGCCAGCGCCGCGATGCGGTGAAGGGGCTGACCGGCGGGATCGAATTCCTGTTCAAGAAGAACAAGGTCGAATGGATCAAGGGCCATGCCGCCTTCACCTCGGCCAACGCCATCGAGGTTGCGGGCAAAAGCTATACCGCCGACAATTTCATCATCGCCACCGGTTCTTCGGTTACGCCGCTGCCCGGCGTTGAAGTCGATAATGCCAAGGGCATTGTCGTCGATTCAACCGGCGCACTCGAACTGCCCAAGGTGCCCGACCATCTGGTGGTCATCGGCGGCGGGGTGATCGGGCTCGAGCTAGGCTCGGTCTGGCGCCGCTTGGGTGCCAAGGTCACGGTGGTCGAATATCTCGACCAGATCCTGCCCGGCATGGACGGCGACGTCCGCAAGGAAGCCAACAAGATTTTCAAGAAGCAGGGTTTTGAATTCAAGCTTTCGACCAAGGTTACCGGTGCACAGGTGAAGGGCAAGAAAGCCACGCTGACCGTCGAACCTGCAGCGGGTGGCGCCAGCGAAACCATCGAGGCCGATTGCGTGCTTGTCTCCATCGGTCGTCGCCCCAATACCGATGGCCTCGCGCTCGACAAAGCCGGTCTTTCAGTCAACGCGCGCGGTCAAATCGAAATCGACCATGATTTCCGCACGGCGGTCCCCGGAATCTGGGCTATCGGCGATGTCGTCCCCGGGCCGATGCTCGCGCACAAGGCCGAGGATGAGGGCATTGCCTGCGCAGAAAATGTCGCTGGACTGACCGGCATCATAAATCATGACGTCATCCCCTCCGTGGTCTACACTTGGCCTGAAATAGCAGGCGTCGGCCTGACCGAAGAGGCCGCGAAAGCGAAAGGCGAGATCAAGGTCGGCAAATTCCCGATGATGGCGAACAGCCGCGCCAAGACCAACCATGAGCCCGACGGTTTCGTGAAGGTCATCTCCGATGCCGCGACCGATCGTGTCGTGGGCGTATGGTGCATTGCGAGCGTCGCGGGCACGATGATCGCTGAAGCGGCCTTGGCGATGGAATTCGGCGCGACGTCGGAAGACATCGCCTACACCTGCCATGCGCACCCGACCCATTCGGAAGCGCTGAAGGAAGCCGCGATGGCGGTGCAGGGCAAACCGATCCACATGTGATGGAAAATGGCGTCGCCGAGATCGCACCGGCGCTGATTGCAGCGCTTGACCTGTTCGGTATCGCTGTCTTTGCCGCTTCTGGTGCGCTCGCCGCTGCCCGGTTGAAACAGACGCTGGTCACCTTTGCCTTTTTCGCGCTGCTCACCGGAGTCGGCGGTGGCACGGTCCGCGATCTGCTGATCGGCGCGCCGGTATTCTGGGTGCAGGACTGGCGCTTTCCGGCAACCTGCCTGGCAACTGCATTACTCGTCTGGATAACCCCCGTCCGCATCTGGAGCCCGCGCGCGCTTGACTGGTTCGACGCGGTGGGGCTCGCGGTCTATTCGGTCTTCGGTGCCTGGAAGGCGGCCAGTCTTGGGATCGGACCGCTGCCTGCAATGATGATGGGCGTGATTACCGCCTGCGTCGGCGGCGTCATCCGCGATATGCTGGCGGGCGTTCCGTCAATCATATTGCGACCGGAGCTGTATGTGACCGCATCGGCATTGGCGGCAGGTCTTTATGTTCTGCTCTTCTGGTTCGGTATGCCGATAATATTGGCCGCCGCCATAAGTGCGGCCGCAGGCTTCGCATTACGTGCGGCGGCCATCCACAAGGGATTGGCCATTCCGGCCTATAAAGGATGAGCGCATGAAATATGCCACGCTGCACAAATGGCATATCTGGCTTGGCTGGCTGGTCGGCGTGCCGCTGATTCTTTGGACTGCGTCCGGGCTGTTCATGGTTGCGCGTCCGATCGAGGAAGTGCGCGGCGAACATCTGCGCGCCAAGCCAGCACCGATAGCTGCAATCGCAGCGACAGCTCCATTCCTCGGCGGACGTACTGTCGAGAAACTCACGCTCGAACAGCGCGCAGACGGTCCGGTCTGGATCATTCGCTATACCGATGGCGGCGAACGGCGGGCAGATCCAACAACGGGTAAGTTGCTGCCCAAGCCCGGTGCACGCGAGGTGCGGGCGCTCGCCGAAAGCTATTATCGCGGGAAGTCAGCGGTCGCATCTGTCCAGCTCTTTCCTGCCGACAGGGAGCCGATGGAGCTGCGCCGCGGGCGTCCGGCATGGCAGGTGGCGCTAAAGGACGGAACCAACCTCTACGTTGACGCCGAAAGCGGCAGCCTGCTCGCGGTGCGTACCCCACAGTGGCGTACTTTCGATTTCATGTGGGGGTTGCACATCATGGACCTGCAAACACGTGAGGATAGCAGCCATCCGATTCTTATCGGCTTTGCGGGGCTGTCACTGATCAGTCTGTTGATGGCATTCTGGCTTTTGATTGTACGCCAGCGTCGAAAATCGGCGGCATCCAGATAAAGAAACGCCCGCGCCGGAAATGCCGGTCGCGGGCGAAGCAGCAGCAGGTTTCGGGTCGCAGAAAGCCTACTGCTTGGGGAAATTTGAGGCGGAACCAATTGCCCTAACCCCCAACGACTCGAATTTTACAACGACTCAACTTATCCACAAAGCGAATCCGGCGCGCGCATTGACGCGACAGGCCATCACGCGGGAATCAAAAGGGATTATCTTCGGGATTATGCTTAACCCCGACGCGTGCAAAGGATTGTAATTTAACGAATCGATTGCGAAGTCGGCGACTCGACCACAACAGCCTTGCTTTCATAGCTCTTAGTCTCGGCACTTGCCGGACGAACCAGTGCAATACCTGCTAGGCCCAGCGCGAAACCACCGGCAAGGCTCAGGAACAGGTCAGAACGGAAAAAGGCGATCATACGGGTCATCGAAGGGCTTCAAGTCTGGAGTCGAAATTTCGATGCCGCCGCTAGAGCAGCATCGACGCTTTCTCAACCATGACGCTGGTTAAGCCCGACTTAACAACTGGCTATTTGCGGTCAAACGAGTGCTGCGCACGCCGACTGGATTCGGGTGCACGCTTCCTTGAGCGCTTCGTTCGATGTCGCATAGCTGATGCGGAAACCCGGCGAGAGGCCGAAAGCCGCGCCGTGTACCGCAGCGACATTCCAGTCTTCGAGGAAATAGTCGATCAGGTCGGCGTCGGTTTCGATTTTCTTGCCCTTTGGCGTTGTCTTGCCCATCACGCCGCTCGCATCCGGATAGACATAGAAAGCACCTTCGGGCGTCGGGCAGCTCAGGCCAGGTGCATCGTTGAGCATCGCCACCACCAGATCGCGCCGCTCCCTGAACTTGGCGTTGCGTTCCTTGAGGAAGTCTTGCGGGCCGTTGAGCGCGGCAGCCACAGCATATTGGCTGATCGAGCAAGGGTTGCTGGTCGATTGCGACTGCAGATCGCCCATCGCCTTGATCAGCCATTCGGGGCCGCCGGCATAGCCGATGCGCCAACCGGTCATGGCATAGGCCTTGGACGCGCCATTCATGGTCAACGTGCGGTCGTACAGATCGGGGCAAACCTGGAGCATCGTCGCGAAAGGCTGCTGTGCGTACCAGATATGCTCATACATATCGTCGGTCAGCAACAGGACATGCGGGTGCTTGAGCAACACTTCGCCCAGTGCCTGCAGTTCGAGCGCAGTATAGGCAGCGCCTGTTGGGTTCGAAGGCGAATTGAGGATCAACCAGCGGGTCTTGGGGGTGATCGCGGCATCCAGCTGTTCGGGCGTAATCTTGTATCCCTGATCCGCGCCTGCCAGCAGCACGACCGGCGTTCCCCCTGCAAACTGGACGATATCGGGATAGCTGACCCAATAGGGCGCGGGGATGATCACCTCATCACCCTTGTCGACGGTCGCCACCAGCGCGTTGAAAAGGGTGTGCTTGCCGCCCGCATTCACCGTGATCTGCTTAGTGGTGTAGTCAATGCCATTGTCGCGCTTGAACTTTGCCTGGATCGCCAGCTTGAGTTCAGGGATGCCATCGACGGCAGTATATTTGGTCTTGCCCGAACGGATCGCTTCGATTGCCGCATCCTTGACGAAGTCGGGTGTATCGAAATCAGGCTCCCCAGCGGAAAGGCCGATCACGTCCAAGCCGCGCGCTTTCATTTCCAGCACGCGGCCCGACATGGCGAGCGTGGGGGAGGGCGCGATGCGGCCGAGGGCGGCGGAGAGCCTGTCGATCATTTCTTATTCCCGAAGCTAGTTTGGACGAAGCAAGATTGCGCGCCTGCCCCTAGAGCGAGCGCGGAAATTACGCAACCCTTGTGGCCGGAATCAAGCCGCGCAAACTGTTGCCGAGGAGGAACCCATTTGCAAGGTCGGCAACGGTCAACTCGGCTTCAAATGCCTTTCCGCTTTCGATGAGATCGCGGCGCAAAACCGAGGGCAAAAGACCGCGTTGAAGGGGCGGCGTGAGCAAACGCCCGTCGCGTTCCACAAACAGGCAGGTGAAACTGCCTTCGGTCAAATAGCCTTGCTTGTCGTGGAAGAGAATTTCGGATGTGCCCGCCGCTTTGCGCGCATCATCGTAAAAGGCCCGATCGGTCGTCTTGTGCCGTAAACGAAAATCCTGATTGTCGACAGGCAGCGGAACAACGGAAACCTGCCAGCCAGCCAGCGGCGCAGGTGCATCTCCAATCTCGATTGCCAATGCGCCGCTGGGCGAGGCAAGCAGTCGTATCCTGGCGTCATGATCGAGATGGAATGTCGCCGCATGCAGCCGGTTACGCGCCTCATGCCGGTCAAACTCGAAATCGAGTGCTTGTGCACTTGCCTTCATCCGCTCCAGATGCAGCTCCAGCCGCAATATCCCGGCGGCCGGTTCGAACCGCATGGTTTCGATCAGATCAAAATCGCGTCGCTGCACCCGCGCAAATTCCCCCTTGGCCAGACATTCTGCCCATTCGGTTGCAACTTCGGAATCCGCAACCACCCCCGAACCAAGTCCCAAGCTTGCCTGCTTGTCGGCTTCGTTCAAGTGAAATGTGCGGATGGCAACGTTGAACGCGGCATCGCCATTGGGATCGATACGCCCGATTGAGCCGCAATAGATCCCGCGCGGGCTGGTCTCTACCTCGTCGATAATCTCCATCGCGCGGATCTTCGGTGCACCGGTAATCGAACCACAAGGATAAATTGCGCGAAGCAATTCGAACGCATCCTTGCCATTGTCCAACTCCGCCGTAACCGTTGAGGTCATCTGGTGAACCGTGGGGTAGCTTTCCACCGCAAAAAGGTGCGGTACTTCCACCGAAGCGGCCTTGGCGATACGCGACAGATCATTGCGCAGCAGATCGACGATCATCAAATTCTCGGCACGCTGCTTGGGATCGGTGCGCAATTCGTCTGCCAAAGCCTTGTCAGTAATCGGATCTGCTCCGCGTATGGCGGTTCCCTTCATCGGCTTTGCCGTAACCCGGCCGTCACGCAGCGCGAAGAACAACTCTGGTGAGAAGGAGAGAAACCAGTCCTGCCCAGTCCAGATCACGCCACCATAGCCGGCCGCCGCTCGTGGTCGAATTGCCGCATAGAGCGCGAGCGGATTGCCCGCATAACGCGCGCTTGCCCTGAAAGTCAGGTTTGCCTGGTAGATATCCCCTGCCGCTATATAGTCTTCGACCGTATCAAACGCGGCGCCATAGGCGGCGCGACTGATCGAGGGCCGCATCGCACCCAACCAGCTGCCATCGGGTTCGGGCAACAGGCTTGGAACTGTGTCCGCCTCGATTTCTTCACAGCCGTCGAAAATGCCGAACCAGCAGAGTGATGTTGGCATTTGCCGCCCTGCAAGCTTCCCCGACAGTTTCGGTTCAAGTACAAATCCAGCTTCGTAGGACAGAAATCCTGCGACGTGCCTCTCTGCCTGTTGAGCCTGCTTTAGCTCTTCAAAAGCACGTTCCAGTTCAACTGCATCGGTTGCGACAATCGTTCTTTGTGGCCTCGTGTACAACCGGGCAGGCGACGCATTGCAACGCCGTGCATCATCAAGCAGGACAAAGGGCACGGTCGCGTCAATCATGGTGGACGCTATAACGGCTTTAACGATTTGGAAAAGGCTGGAGCGGGTGAGGGGGAGTCGCAGACGAACGCGCATCGCGCGGATAATCGAACCCGGCGCGTTCGAAGAAAGGGCTGGAGCGGGTGAGGGGAATCGAACCCCCGTCGTCAGCTTGGGAAGCTGCTGCTCTACCATTGAGCTACACCCGCGATTCGTTCGCCTAGATAAGCATGGAAAGCGGTGCGCGCCAGTCTGCTATGACAGGTCTTCCGGTCGATTGATGTTCCGCAAAGGGGTGTCAAGTTCCACCCGTCGCGCGCCGATCTGGGCCGCGAACCCATAGACTGAGCGGTTTGCGGAATCCGAAAGCCAGTCGAGCAGCTCGTCACGCACCGATACCGGCCATAGACCGACAATCGGCAAATCAGCTACTATCGCAGGACCGGGTCCCAGCCACTTTTCCAGATCGTCGGGCAGCCCAATAACGTCACAGCTTGAACTCAACACTGCATCAAAATCATGACGCCATGCATGATCCAGGGCGCCTGCAAGGCCGCCAAGCGGGCCAATCCCCACCTCCGGCAAATCGGCGACCTTGGGAAGCCCTGGCCATTCGCGCCCCGCAACAACCAGTCCGGCGACCTGCGGTCGCAAGGCATCGGCAACATGGTCAAGCAGCGCCTGTCGTTCGAAAAGCGCTTCGGCCTTGTCCGATCCAAAGCGGCGCGATTGCCCGCCTGCGAGGATAGCCCCCAAAACTCTCAAAAGCGCAGCCTCATTTCAGCCGCTCAGCGTGCCAGGCGAGATGATCGGCCATGAAAGTGGAGATGAAGTAATAGCTATGGTCATAACCGGGTTGCATCCGGATCGTCGCTTTCTGACCGGCCTTGGCGCATGATTCTTCAAGGAGGTGTGTTTTCAACTGCTCGGCGAGGAAATTGTCGGCTTCGCCCTGATCGACCAGCAGGTCCGGAAAACGTGCGCCGCCGTCTATCAGCGCACAGGCATCATATTCCGACCATGCTGCGCGATCCTGTCCTAGATAGCCAGCCAGCGCCTTATGCCCCCACGGCACCTGCGACGGCGCAACGATCGGCGCGAAGGCGGAGGTTGAACGAAAACGCCCCGGATTGCGCAAGGAAATCGTCAGTGCGCCATGCCCGCCCATCGAATGTCCCATGATACCCTGAGCAGCCATGTTGACCGGAAAGTTGTTCGCGATGAGTTCGGGTAATTCGCTCTCGATATAGCTGCGCATCCGGTAATGTTGGGCGAAAGGTGCCTCGGTTGCATCGACATAGAAGCCGGCCCCCAAGCCGAAATCATAAGCGCCTTCGGCATCGTCAGCCACACCCTCGCCGCGCGGCGAGGTGTCGGGCGCGACAAAGATCAGGCCGAGTTCAGCACAGGCACGGCGATACTCGCCCTTCTCCGTCACATTGGCATGGGTGCAGGTGAGGCCTGACAGATACCAGATCGCAGGCAGTTTCAAGCCAGGGTCGTGGTCGGGCACATAGACCGAAAAAGTCATGCGAGTTCCGGTTTCGGCAGAGGCATGGGCATAAACACCCTGCGTTCCGCCGAAACTGCGATTGGTTGATAGCGTTTCGATTGTCATGTCGCTGCCAAAGCCTGTTGCGGCTGTCCGGTCAAGTTAGTTGCTTGCTGCGATCCGCTGCGAAGGCTTGAGCAGGATTTGCCCCAGATCGACCGTCGGGCTCTTGCGATCGAGCGCAGCCGCAACGCTGATCTCGGGCTGAACGCCAACAATGCCCGCAGCGACCGCGCCCACCCGCAGGCGATACTGCCCATAAGGCACGCTTTCAAAAAGGAAGAAGCCGTCATATTCGACGCGCGTGGTTTTCACGACACGGCCTGCCTTGTCGAGCAGTTCCAGATCGACCCCGTTCAGCGCCTTGCCGCCCTCCTTGAGCAGATAGCCGCTAATCTCACCCGCCGAGACGAGCGGAAGTTCGACAATGATCGGCACACCCGGACGCGGGGTGACCACCATGCCGCTATTGGCCGGCTGCACATAGGGATCGGGCAGGCTGCCCGCATCGATCCCGATCAGGATCGGCTTGTACGGCTCCAGCCCACCAATGATCGTTTGGCCTCTGTCATCGGTAGCTTTTCCGCGGCCATTCAAGCCAGCTGTAATTTCTACCGCTTTTTCAACGGGTTCGTTCGATTGGCGTGCGCCATCCGCGTTCAGATCCTGATAGACCAGCACCGCTGCCTGACCGCTTGACGCCAGTTTCTC
Organism: uncultured Sphingorhabdus sp.; assembly: GCA_937873665.1. The sequence continues at coordinate 57,237 of CALMYW010000195.1, read as the reverse complement.
CGACGAGATGTGGAAGCCCTTGCCATGCGGGTTCGGCCCCATGCTAAAGGCAACACTTAGCTGTGCGGCAACCGCACCATCGGTTGCGCCCATGACCTGGCCGGTCAACGCAAACTTGTCGAAATGCCGCGTATAGCCAAAAGTCGCCCGTCCGCGCTTGTTGAGCGCGTCATAGCCCAGCTCGGCCCGCCAATTTGCCTTGTCGTCCGCGCGCCATTCGCCGGTGATCCGCGACTCCTTGAAACCGCTGTCGCCCATCAAGCCAAAGCGCGCCTCGCCGCGCAGGCGCAACCCGCCGACACGACCGCTGAGACGCAGCAATGCATCGAGTTTCTGCGGCGGGTCTGTACCAAAGGCGAATTTCATCTGTTCCCAGATGAGATCGGTGGACGCATTTATGTTATTGATATTAAACGATATTCTTGCCTTGGCCTCAAGCGAACTATTGCCGCTCAGCCATTCGCGATAAGTCGCGCTGACGCCATAAGGTATCGATTTGTTGCCGATTTTCAGGCTGTGGTCGACCGACAGCATATGTTCGGCGCGCAATCCGGGCAGATATTGCTCGCTGCGGAAACCGCCAAACAGCCAGAGCGATTGGGCGCCGACCATCGCCTGGCCGAATTGCCCCAGCATTTGCCCGCGAATGGCATAACCTCCATCAATATTGGCCGCACCCGCCACTTCGATCAGGGTGGGGCCGACCGCACGCCGGATCATCGCCTCGGCATAGCTGTCGCGACGCCCTTCATAGATCGAGCTGATTGCCGAGGCGCCGATCGAGGTCTTCGCATCTAGCCCGCGCTCGACACCAAAGCCGGCGCGCAGGCCATTATAGGGTCGGTCGTCGCTGTCACCGAAGTTGAACAGGTCACGCCCGGCGTCCTGGACCCCTGCCCAATAATAAGTTTCACGTGGCGGGATCGAATTGGCCCCGACCGGGATCATCCGGACGTCGCGCTTGATCTGCCCCTGCGGGCCATAGAGCACGACTTCCATCCGGTTTTGCCCATAGAGCAAAGGCACATCGAGAAATTCGTAGCGCCCGTCGCCGCGGCTCTGGAAATAGCCGATCAGCTGATCATTGCGGTACAGTTCGGCATCCCAGCCATCGGGCAATTCGCCACGGAAGCTGGTGCGATCAAAATTGTCGGGACGCGAGAGCGGCCGGTTGGTCACGAACAGGCCCCGGCCGGGTGTCGACTGGCTACCGACGAAAGAAGCGGGCAGATTTACGTCACCCACACCGAAATGCGTCGCCTTGAACGGACCAAGCAGATCACCTTCCGCGCTGGTGCGATAGGCGCGCACACGGAAACTTTCGGGAACGCCCTTTTCATTCGAGGAAAGTCGCGCATCGAAGGATGCGCCAGCAACCTCGCCGCTGGCGAAAATATCATAGCGCGCGTTGAACTTGCCCGAACCCTGCGCTTCCTTGGTGAAACCGGTTGACGCCACGACGTCGACCGAGGGCGTGCGCCAGAAGCGATAGGCATCCTTGGCCTGCGGCAGGGTGCGTAGGTCAAATGTCGCGGCAGGGCGAACCTTGGCTGCGCGCTCCTTGCGTTCTTCGGCCATTTCGAAGGGCAATTTGCGATCCGCCTTGACCACCAGCAACGCATCGGAGAGATCGGGTGTCAGCGTTACTTCGAGCCAGCGGCTGAGCGCCTTGCTGTCAACACACCAGCCTTCGGGGGTGTCATAAATGTCCGACGCTGTAAGCGCCGAACTTTTGTTCATGATTTGTACTCTATTGGCTTCGCGGTCGAGGGTGAAGGTACGGCTTTCTTCAAACAACCAGCCAGTCGCGCGGCGCGACTTTTTGTCGAGCCGGACTGGAAGGTCGAATGCAATGATCAGATCGGCAAAATCGATGCAGGTGCCGGCGTCGGTCTGATAGCCACGCACGCCATCGCCGACGCGATAGCGACCGACGCGCACGTCAAGCAGCAGCTGGTCATCGTCATTGGCTTTCCATCCTGCCGCAAACGCAGGAACCACCGGGGCCAATAAGGCTCCGGTGGCTAGGGCCAGGGCTATAAAGCCCCGGCATAGTCTGGAAAGAAACGACGTCATGGCCGTTGCCGTTCTGGCTCAGCTCCGTTCGTTCAACGCACGACCGTCCGCAGTTCGGCGATCATCCCGCCGCCATTTTCCGGCGTGTCATGATAGGCGATGATCACCTCACTGCCGCGAATGGCCGCAGCCTCTTCGTCGCTGAGCGGTAGATCGACCTTGCGCTTGCCGATTTCGGGATAGATGGCGATACCCTTTTGCACGATGATCGGTTTCGCCTGACCAGGCTTCATCACGCGGAATTCGCCATAGACCGATCGGGTTCCTTTGCGGGTCGCATCAAGCTCAAGCACCGGACCATCCTCGTCGCGGCCCAAACGGGCGTTGGCGAGCGCGGCGGTAGCCGAGAGATTGCCTTTGCGGACAATGATGGGGATGGTGATGCCATAGAGCGGGATCAGCTGGATCTTGAGATCGCTCGCCCCTGCCTCATCGGTTACCGCCTGAGTCTTCGGAATCGCACGGAAGAGCATATGCACGCGATATTCACCATCGGGCAGGGTATCGGCGGGATTGAGGCCAATGCGGATCGACTGTGGCTGGTTGGGCGGCAGAGTCACGCGGCGCGGCGCATAGCGGACCAGCGCCAGTGCGGCCTTTTCGGCTTCGTTGGTTCCAGCCGGATCGATGTCCTCCAGACGGCCGTCTTCCCCCATCCGTTTGATCTCGAGTGAGATGCGATAGGTGGTTTCTTCGGCGCCGACATTGTTGAGGATCACTTGTGTGCCGCGCTTGCCATCGAGAATGACGCGTGTCGGCGCGACGAGCAAATCGCCAGCAGCCTGTGCGGGCGCACCCGACAAGGCCGCGATCGCAACCAGCCCGCTCAATGTAGCCACAGCCATATTCCGAAGAAACTTCATATATTTAACCTGTCTCATCTGGTCCAATGCGGATGGGAAACACGGGTTTCCCTCCATTTCGGACTAACAGGACATGGTTACCAAGCCGCTAACGATGCGGCGGGAACCAAGGAAAAACCCCGGCAAGCACTGGGCCTGCCGGGGTTTTTGAGGTCTGGTTGCAGCGCTATGGCTGCATTTCAGTTCTTATTGATATTCAGCGGTCACGTCGAACGTGCCGGTGTAGGTGCCTGCCATCTGGCTGGCCCCAAGTGAAATGGTACCACCAACGTAAACCGTTTCGGGTGTCGTTGAGCTGTAGGTAATGCTGCTGGTCGACAGCGCCAGGCCCGACAGCGGGATCGGGGTCGAACCCGACGGACCGACGAGTGCAGCGGGATTGCCAACAGTGAGATCAATAACTTCACCGTCAGTTGCCTGCGTTACCTGAAAGCTCGCGGGAGCACCGCCACTAATTGCGATAACACCCGAGGCCGTCGGAGTGGCGCCTGAAGCTGCAGCGATCGTTACGGTGCCACCAGCAGCGGAAGCAGCAACAACACCAAAATTAAGGTCAGTTACAGCCGAAAGCTCCACAGCAGCGAGAACCTGAACGGTGGCATCGGCCTGTTCAGTGGCAGCATAAGCGGCATTCGATACCATGCCGGTAGCGACGATTGCGCCAGCAAGCGCAAGCTTCATCTTGTTGATCATTTATCTGGTCCCTTTTGCGACAAACTAAAAAATTCGGAATGCCCCACTGCATTCACGGTCGCTTATGGACATCGAATCATAAGATGATGCTTCTGCGCATGGTTAACGCGCTATAGTTAATTCGCCTATAAAATGCATATAATACAATTATATATGGAATTAACGGTGCCGTTTTGTCGGTAAGACTTCGCCGTAAAATCGCGTAAATCTCTAAAATTGTTCGCCCGTCAAACGCTGGCACAGCATGTCGAGCTGATCGAGGCTGCGATACTCGAAGGTGACAGCGCCTGCCCCGCCCTGCCCCTTATGTGCGATCTTTACCTTGAGTCCTAGAAGGTCGCCCAAATGCTGTTCGACGGCGCGGATATCAGCATCGTTGTTCGAGCCTTGCTGAATACGCGGTTTGGGGGCCTTGCCCTCTTGGACACGCGAGCGGCGAACCAATGCCTCGGTCTGGCGAACCGACAGACCTTGCTTGACGACCACCGCCGCCAGACGGGCGCAATCATCGCTGCCCAGCAAAGCGCGCGCATGACCCATCGACAATTTGCCTTCGATCACCAGCTCGCGGACCAGCGTCGGCAATTCGAGCAAACGCATCATATTGGCGACGTGGCTGCGCGATTTCTCGACAATTGCTGCCAGCTCACTCTGGCTATGGCCGAAATCGTCGCACAGCTTGCGATAGGCATCGGCCTCTTCGATCGGATTGAGATCCTGGCGCTGGATATTCTCGATCAGTGCGATTTCGAGCGTTTCCTCATCGGAAAGCTCCCGGACAACTGCTTTGATTTGGTGCAACTGTGCCTTTTGCGCGGCGCGCCAGCGCCGTTCGCCTGCGACAATCTGATAGCCGCCGCCATGCGGACGCACCAATATCGGCTGGATCAAGCCGTGACGTTTGAGGCTGGCGGCCAGCTCCTGCAGCGATTCCTCACTGAAATGGCGGCGCGGCTGGGCGGGATTAGGATGGATGTCGGCAACGGCAATCGTCGAAACACCGTCCGTCGGTTGCGCTGTGCCAATAGCGGCAGGCTCTCCGCCGCCGGCGACCCGGCTTGCGCTGCGATCGAGTGATACTTCGCCCAAAAGCGCATCAAGGCCCCTGCCCAGCCCCATTTTCTTGCGCAGCGGCTTTTCCCCTTCGCTCATGCTGCCATCTCCTGTGCGGGCAAGCGCGCCAGCAATTCGCGCGCAAGACTCATATAGGCTTCCGAGCCTGAGCAGCGATGATCGTAAATCAGGGCCGGTAGGCCGTGGCTGGGCGCTTCAGACAGACGGACATTGCGGGGGATCACCGTTTCGAACACCAGATCGCCCAGACAGCTGCGTACATCTTCGGCCACCTGATCGGTCAGGCGGTTGCGCCGATCAAACATGGTGAGCGCCACACCCAGGATCGAAAGCGACGAGTTGAAGCGATTTTGGATGCGCTCAACTGTTTGTAAAAGCTGACTTAATCCCTCCAGCGCAAAAAATTCGCACTGCAGCGGTACCAGGATGGAATCTGCGGCCACCAACGCGTTGATCGTCAACATGCCCAGCGAAGGCGGGCAATCGATCAGGCAGACATCCCAGCGGCTTTCCTCGACTGCCAATGCTCTTTGCAATTTGTGTGCGCGATCGGGATGATCGACCAACTCGACCTCGACGCCCGACAGGTCGACTGTCGCTGGTAGGATATCAAGGCCCGGAATCATTGTTCCAGCTACCGCTTCGGCCAGCGTGGCTTCACCCATCAACAGATTATAGCTGCTATATTCACGATCAGATGATTTCACGCCGAGACCGGTCGAGGCATTGCCCTGCGGATCAAGATCAATCAGCAGGCAGCGGCGGCCACAGGCAGCCAAAGCTGTTGCAAGGTTGATGGCTGTCGTCGTCTTGCCAACGCCGCCCTTTTGGTTCGCAATGGCGATCCGGATCATCTCTTCCGCCGTCCTTTCGCCGCAGCACCGGCTCTAGCCCCGGATGCGGGCTGAATATTGGTTCCGCGCACTGTGCCCACCAAAATCCCTGCTTCGGGGTCGGTCACGCTGGGTTCGACCGAAAAGTCAAAATCCCACGCCTTTCGGGCTTCCTCAAGTTCATTAACCGCATTTCGACCCTTTGGCAGCAGCCATTTCGTCTTATCTGTGGAAAATCGCGCGGATAAATCGAGCAATTTGGGTAGAGGCGCGAATGCACGTGCGCTGATGACATCATATTTTTGCGTTTCGACACGCTCGACAGGCATGCCAGCAACTCTCGTTCGGCCTTCAAGACCAAGAAAGACGACTGCCCGGTTGAGATACTCGATGCGCTTTGCACGTGATTCGACCAGAACCACATGCCAGTCGCTGAGCAGTGCAACGACAATGCCGGGAAAACCGGCACCCGAGCCAAGGTCTATCCATTGGCCTGGTTCGGATGGCGCCAACATTAGTAATTGCGCGCTGTCGACTATGTGCCTTGCCCAGATATGGTCGAGTGTCGATGCAGAGATGAGGTTCTGCCTTGCAGCCTCTACCTTGAGAAAAGTGATAAACGCCTCGAGCTTTTCCCATGTTTCACGTGAAACATTGAAATTCTGATCCAGCCAGGTCCGGGCTTCATCCTCTGTCATGCAGCCTTCTTGTCGCTCGCTTGCGCGCGTTTCGCATGAACCAGAATCGCTGCCAGCGCAGCAGGTGTAATCCCGCGTATGCGGCTTGCGGCAGCCAAAGTGTCTGGCCGCGCACTGTCGAGCCGTTCGACCATTTCATTTGAAAGCCCGGCGATGGTCCGATAGTTCATATTGTCCGGAATGCGGATCCGTTCATTCGCGGCAAGATCGCGTAACTCCGCTGCCTGCCGGTCGACATATGGAGCATAACGACCGTCTTGCTCGAGCTCTGCTATAACATCCTCAGACCAGTCGAGTGCTGTTTCACGTGAAACAACTTCATCCGATGGCACGACACGCAAAAGTTCAGACAGGATTACATCGGGAAAACGAAGCCAATCGATAAGCGGCATCTTGCCGGAATCCCGCTTTACGGGAATGCCTTCAGCAATGAGTTGATCCGCAGTGGCGCTGGCTTGAAGAAGTGCGGACAAGCGTACTTTCTCAGCCGCCTTTGCTTGATATTGCGCCTGACGCTCGACACCGACCACGCCCGCTTCCATCCCCAGCGGAGTGAGCCGAGTTGTGGCATTATCGGCCCGCAGACGCAGTCGATACTCGGCACGCGCAGTAAGCATCCGATAAGGTTCGGTGACACCATGTAGGACCAGATCATCCACCATCACGGCAATATAGCTGTTGGAGCGGTCCAGCGCCGGCATTTCTTTGCCCAGTATAGCACTGGCCGCGCCCATCCCGGCAACCAGACCTTGCGCTGCCGCTTCTTCATAACCGGTGGTGCCATTGATCTGTCCAGCGCAATAAAGCCCTTCAAAATCCCGCACTTTCAAGGTTCGGTCGAGCGCGCGCGGATCGATATAATCATATTCTACGGCATAACCTGGAACAACCATTTCCACGGTCTCCAACCCTGCCATCGAACGTACCATAGCCAGCTGGACATCAGTGGGCAGCGAAGTTGAAATTCCGTTGGGGTAAATGAGATGGGTGTCGAGGCCCTCTGGTTCGAGAAAAACCTGATGGCCTTCGCGATCGCCAAAGCGGAAGATCTTGTCTTCGATCGAGGGACAATAGCGGGGGCCCTGCCCTTGGATCGCACCGCCAAATAAAGGGGAGCGATCGAGGCCGCCGCGAATGATATCGTGGGTTTGGGAATTGGTGCGGGTAATTGCGCAGAAGATCTGCGGGACATGGCGGCGCGCCGTCATCGCCGACATTGTCCAGCTTTCGGAATCAGAGGCCTGTTCATCGAGAACCGCCCAATTAATTGTCCGGCCATCCAACCGTGGCGGCGTACCGGTTTTCAGCCGCGCCATGGGCAGCCCTGCCCCCCGAACCTGCTCGGCCAGTTTCAGCGCGCTCTGCTCACCGATGCGTCCACCGGTCAGCCGTTCCTCACCGCGAAACAGCGCTCCGCCCAAGAAGGTGCCGGTGCACAATATGACGGCTTTTGCCACCAATGCCGTCCCATCCGAAAGATCGAGGCCTGCCACCTTGCGATCGCTACCTACCGCGAAACGAAGTGCGGCCGCCTCTCCTTCGATCACTGTCAGATTGGGTGTCGCCGCTACTTGACGGTGAATGGAGGCCTTGAACAATGCGCGGTCGGCCTGGATACGCGGGCCCTGCACTGCCGCACCTTTCGAGGCATTGAGCATGCGGTAATGAATCGCCGCATCATCCGCCGCGCGGGCAATCAACCCGTCAAAGGCATCAACCTCGCGTACGAGATGGCCTTTGCCCAGCCCCCCAATTGCGGGATTGCACGACATCGCGCCAATAGTGTCACGAGCAAAACTGACCAAGGCTGTGCGCACACCCATACGTGCAGCAGCGGTAGCCGCCTCCACGCCTGCATGGCCGCCGCCGATAACGACAACGTCAAAATCTGTGTCTGCCCGATTACTCATCGCCCGGCCGCATAGCGCACCCCGCGCTAAGGGTCAAAGCAAGTCGAAGATGTTCCACGTGGAACAACTGCTATTTGCCGATACAGAATCGTCCAAAAAGGGCATCGAGCATATCTTCGGTGCTCGCCCGACCGGTCAGCGTATCGAGAGCCAGCCGCGCCTGGCGCAGTTCCTCCGCCATGATCAAGGGATCATGGGCCTTGCTCGCATGCGATAAGAACAACGCCGTATCGCGCAGTAAGTGCCGCTGCCGCTGGTTGAGTGCGAAGGCATCAGGCGGAGGCAGCATCTCCCGCCCTTTGGAAACCAGAAGCGCAACCAGTTCGGCCATTCCTTGGCTGCTTTTGGCGGAAACAGTGACAGCCGCGGATTTTCGAACACGACCGTCCATATCCGACTTTGCTTCAATCTCGACCAGATTGGCATGCTTAGGCCCTTCACCCTCAGCGCCAAGCCACAGCACAATGTCCGCTTCCGCAATCGCCTGTGCAGCCCTTTCTATGCCAATGGCCTCGATGACATCCCCACTGTCATCACGCAAACCGGCAGTGTCGGTGAACAGGAATGGAATCCCCTCAAACGCAACCGGCACCTCAATCAGATCGCGTGTTGTGCCGGCAATGTCTGAAACGATCGCTGCCTCGCGCGCCACCAACGCGTTGAGCAAGGTGGACTTGCCGCTATTGGGCGGCCCAGCCAAAACGATCCGCAAACCATCGCGCAATTTTTCGACCGGCGGGAATTTCAGATGATCGGCGATGGCGTCATGAAGCAAAGTACAACTTTTTGATATTTTTGAATATTCTTGATCTCCAACATTGTCCTCGTCGGAGAAATCCAGTTCTGCCTCGAGCATTGCAGCCAGCCGCAGCAAGGCTTCACGCCACGCTTCTACCTGTTGACTGAAGGCTCCTCCGGCCATTGATGCAGCCGCTCGCCGTTGCCATTCGGTTTCGGCGGATAGCAGGTCCGCCAACCCCTCGGCTTCGTTGAGATCGATTCGGCCATTGGCAAAAGCGCGCCGGGTGAACTCGCCGGCTTCTGCGCGGCGCAGACCATCGATTTCTGACAGCGCAGTTTCAACCGCGCGCACGACTGCACGCCCGCCATGAAGATGGAGCTCGGCGAGGTCCTCCCCCGTCGCCGTTGCCGGACCGGAAAAGATCAAGACTAGACCCTGATCAAGCAATTCCCCGCTGGCAGGGCTTTTGAGGTTCCGCAGCGCTGCCTTGCGCGGCGGCGGCAATGTGCCCGTCAGCAGCCTGACTGCCTTAAAAGCTTGAGCCCCGCTGATGCGTACCACCGCAATTGCAGCAGGTGGCGCGCCGCTGGACAGCGCGAAGATCGTATCGACGCTGTCCATAGCTGAAATCTACTTCTTGTCCTTGCCGCCCAGGCCGCCACCGGCCAATCCGCCCATCAGGCTTTTGATGAAATCCATGCTCTGATCGCCCATCGGCACCCAATTGCGGATCATGCCTTGCACCATGTCTGGCGTAAGACCTTTGTCGGCGACCTTTTTCAGCTTGTCGAGATAGACTTCATGCACTTCGGAAAGATCGGGCAGCCCCATCAGGCGGCGGACTTCCTCTGGGGTGGTATCGACTTCGATGTTGAATTTCATGGCTAGCCTCCCTGCCTTACAGCGATATTACCCGATTGTCGGCCGCACTATAGTCGCATAAGCGAAAGGGGCAATTTTTTGATTTCAGGAGCAAGCCCATGGGTGAAATGACAAAGATTCGCGCATTTGATGAAGATGCCTTGTTCGGTGCCTATGTTGCCAAGCCCGAAGGCGAGGCAAAGGCAGCCATCATCGTCATTCCGGAAATCTTCGGTGTGAATCCCGGAATCCGGCAGAAATGCGAAAATTGGGCAGAGGCTGGTTACCTGGCCGTCGCCATCGACATTTTCTGGCGCTTCGCACCGGGTGTCGAGCTCGATCCCGATGTGGAGGCGCAGTTGCAGGAAGCTTTCGGCTATTTCGGGCAATATGAACCCAATGACGGGGTCAAGGATATCGAAGCCGCCATCCACGCTATCCGCCGCGGCGAACTGGGTGCGCCTGCAGTGCAGAAGGTTGGCTGCGTCGGCTACTGCCTGGGGGGTCGCCTCGCCTATATGGCCGCTGCACGCACCGATGTGGACGCCTCGGTCGGCTATTATGGCGTCATGATTGATACCATGATCAATGAAAGCCACGCCATCGCCAACCCGCTGATGCTGCATATCCCGACGGCAGACCATTTTGTCGGCCCCGAAGCGCAGGCGGCAATCCATTCCGGGCTAGATGGGCACCCCAAAGTCGTCTTGCACGACTATGTAGGGCTCGATCATGGCTTTGCAGCCGAGATGGGCAATCGTCGTGATGAAGCAGGCGCGCAACTGGCGGATTCACGGACTTTGGCGTTCTTCCGCGAGCATCTGGGCTAGGCGTCAGCCGCGCGCCAATCGCATCTGCAGATTGCGCTTCACGCCTTCCCATTCGTTGGCCAGAATCGAATAAAGCACCGTATCGCGAACACGCCCGTCTAGGATCTGGTGGTTGCGGATCAGTCCGTCTCGCTTCGCGCCCAGCCTTTCGATCGCGCGCTGCCAGGCGAAATTGAAATGATCGGTGCGGAACTGCACGCAAACGCAATCCATCGCTTCAAAAGCGTGCGTCAGGAGCAGTAGCTTGGCTTCACTGTTGATCGGTGTGCGTTGCACCCGACTGGCGTAAAAGGTTGTACCAATTTCAAGCCTGCGATGCGGCGCATTCATCCGCATATAGCGTGTGGCACCGACTATATCGCCGCTGGCCTTCTCTATGACCACAAAGGGCATGATCCGGCCCCAGCCCTGCTCGCGCTCGGCTCGGTCGAGATAGGCCTGTATCGAATCCGGGCCAGGGACGACAGTATAGAACAACTCCCACAGCTTGCCATCACTTGCAGCGTCAACGATTGCAGGCCCGTCAGCGCGAACCATCGGCCTCAGCAGGACATGGCGACCCTCCAGCACCGGTTGTTCGGTCCAGGAGTTCGCCATATCCGGATTCCTCAGCCACCAATCAGCGGAGCGACGAACTTGCCAAGACCCAATTGCGGATCAACCCAGCCGTCATAGATCATCTTGATCGCGACATAGACGATGACGGCAAGGCCGATCCAGGCAATCCACCGATAACGTTCGATATATTTGGCGATGATGTTGGCAGCGACGCCCATCAAGGCGACAGCAAAGACGAGGCCGACGATCATGATGCCGGGATGGTCCTTCGCCGCACCAGCAACCGCGAGGACATTGTCGAGGCTCATCGACACGTCAGCTATGGCTACCGCCCAAGCGGCACCGACAAAACTTTTCGCAGGCTTGATACCCGAATCCTCGTCACCCGCTATTTCGGGAGAGCCGGGGGAATCGGTACCATGATCTGCGCCAATGTCGCGGTACATCCGCCAGGCGACCCAGAGCAGCAACACGCCGCCCGCAAAGATCAGCCCGACGATTCCCAGCAGCCATGTCACCATCAGCGCAAAGGCAACGCGCAGCACCAATGCGGCGATCACACCAATGGCGATCACCTTTTTACGCTGGTCCGCAGGTAGACCGGCTGCAAGTGCACCGACGACGATGGCATTGTCCCCCGCAAGCACGATGTCGATCATCAACACCTGCAGGAATGCGGTCAACGCCGAGGGCGAACCTATGTTCGAAAAATCCTTGACGATCGCCGCCCAGATTTCGGCGGGTCCACCCAGCGAAGGGACAGCAGCGGCGCTGGCAAAAATCAATTCAATCACAACGGATCCTCAAAATAGTCGACGCTCGGCATAGGGTCATAGAAAGGATGGAGCAAGGCCCGCCATTGCTGATAGCGATCCGAATTGCGGAATCCGTCGCGATGGTCGGCAATCGAATCCCAACGCACGAGCAGCAGATAAAGCCCTGGCTTTTCGGCTGCTGGACGAACCTCGATTCCCTGAAAGCCCGGCGAAGCGTTAATCAGTGGCTTGGCATTTGCCATCGCCAACTCAAAAGCTGCTTCCTCGCCGGGCCGAACTTGTAAAAGCGCATGTTCGATTATCATGCGCAGTCCAGTCTTACTGGTTCATCGAATCGAAGAAGTCCTCGTTGGTCTTCGAATCCTTCATCTTGTCGAGCAGGAACTCCATCGCATCGACGGTGCCCATCTGCATCAATATGCGGCGCAGGACCCACATCTTGGTGAGCTTGTCCTTCTCGACCAGCAGCTCTTCCTTGCGGGTGCCCGATTTGCCGACATCCAATGCCGGGAAGATGCGCTTGTCCGCGACCTTGCGATCGAGGACGATTTCGGAGTTACCCGTGCCCTTGAATTCTTCGAAGATCACTTCGTCCATACGGCTACCAGTATCGATCAGCGCGGTAGCAATGATGGAGAGCGAACCACCTTCCTCAATGTTGCGCGCAGCACCGAAGAAGCGTTTCGGGCGCTGCAGGGCGTTGGCATCGACACCACCGGTCAGCACCTTGCCCGAAGAGGGAACCACGGTGTTGTAGGCGCGGCCCAAGCGGGTGATCGAGTCGAGCAGGATGACGACATCATGCTTGTGCTCGACGAGGCGCTTCGCCTTTTCGATCACCATTTCAGCGACCTGAACGTGGCGAGTGGCGGGTTCGTCAAAGGTCGAGCTGACAACTTCGCCCTTCACGCTGCGCTGCATGTCGGTGACTTCTTCGGGACGCTCATCGATCAAAAGGACGATCAGGAAGACTTCCGGGTGGTTATCGGTGATCGCCTTGGCGATATTCTGCAGCAGCACGGTTTTACCAGTGCGCGGCGGCGCTACGATCAGCGCGCGCTGGCCTTTGCCCTGCGGGCTGATGATATCGATCACACGTGCCGACTTGTCCTTGACGGTCGGATCGAGCGTATCGAGCGTCAGTTTCTGGTCGGGATAAAGCGGCGTCAGGTTATCGAAATTGACCCGGTGGCGGACAGCATCAGGATCATCGAAATTGACCTTGAGCACCTTGGTCAGTGCGAAATAACGCTCACCATCCTTGGGTGCGCGGATTTCGCCTTCGACAGTGTCACCGGTGCGCAGGCCATATTGGCGCACCATATTGGGCGAGACATAGATATCGTCGGGTCCGGCGAGATAATTGGCTTCGGGAGAACGCAAGAAACCGAAACTGTCGGGGAGTACCTCGATCGTGCCTTCGCCGATGATCTGCTCGCCATCTTCCGCCATTTCCTTGAGGATGGCGAACATAAGGTCCTGCTTGCGCAGCGTCGAGGCACCTTCAATCTCCAGCTCTTCGGCCATCGAGACGAGTTCGGCGGGTTTCTTGTTCTTGAGGTCTTTTAAATGCATGTGCGTGTTCCGCTGGAAAATAGCTGGCCGACGTAAAGAGATGCCGGCGGGATAGGAAAAGGTCGATGGCGCTGTCGTTGAAAAGAGGAATGCGCCTCACGCCCAGAACGGGCTTGGGAGTTAATTAGGCTATTGAAGCCAAATAGTCAATGCTGGTCAGAACGGCTTGGCAACAACCAATATCACGATAATGGCAGCCGCAATCCCCGGCACTTCGTTGAGGATGCGCAATTTCTTCCCCTCAATCGGGCGCTCGCCGGCCGCCAGTTTCTTAGCATAGCCGACCATCCAGCCATGATAGGCCGAGAGCCCCAGCACCGCGAGCAGCTTGGCATGGAACCAGCCTTCGCTCAGCGCCGAGATATGCCAGGCGAGCAGCAGGCCGACGACCCAGACGATGACCATCGACGGGTTGAGGATGATCCGCACCAGACGCCGCTCGCGTTCGACCCAGCGTGACGCCTCTTCAGATCCTTCAGGGTTTTCCTGATGGTAGACGAAGAAGCGCGGTAGCATGAACAGCCCGGCCATCCAGAAGATGACGAAGATGATATGCGCCGATTTGAGCCAGAAATAGAGCAATGCGATGGTTTCCGTCATTCGGGAATCCGCCTTGGTTATCCCCCGCGGACCAAATTAAGCAGCTTTTCGACATGCGCAATGGGGGTATGCTGCAAAATGCCATGGCCGAGGTTGAAAATATGTGGGCGGTTTTCGAAGGCAGCCAAAATCCGCGCGACTGCGTCTTCCAAAGATTCCCCTCCGGCCATCAATGCCAACGGATCGAGATTTCCCTGCACCGGCAAGCTTTCGGGTAGCGAGGCATTCGCCCAGACCGGATCGACTGTTTCGTCAAGGCCGATCGCGCCAGGCTTTACCTCCTGAGCATAGGCCACAAGTTTGGCACCCGCTCCCTTGGGAAAGCCGATGATCGGGGTTTCCGGATGGCGTTTGCGCAGCTCTGAAACGATCTTTGCATTAGGCGCTATCACCCAGCGCTCGAATTGCGCCGGGCTCAGCGAACCAGCCCAGCTATCAAACAGCTGCACCGCATCAACGCCCGCCGCAATCTGCTTGGAAAGATAATCAATGGTGGTTGCTGTTATGGCGTCAATCAGCTCACCGAACTTTTGCGGGTCCGAATAAGCCAGTGCCCGCGTCTCCGCATGGTCCTTGCTGCCCTGCCCCACCACCATATAGGTCGCAACAGTCCAGGGGCTGCCTGCAAAGCCGAGAAAGGTGGTTTCGGCGGGCAAGGCAGCACGAACCTTGCGTACCGTCTCATAGACCGGCTCCAGACGTTCTGGGGCTGGAGTGAATTCGCGCCAATCATTTTCGGACAGTCTGGGCGCCAACCGCGGGCCCTCACCCGTCTCAAACCAGAGATCCTGTCCCATCGCGTGCGGGACAACGAGGATATCGGAAAAGAGGATCGCGCCATCAAAGCCGAAACGGCGGATCGGCTGCAAGGTGATTTCGCATGCTGCATCGCTATCATAAGCGAGTTCGAGGAATCCGCCCTTCTGCGCACGCAGTTCGCGATATTCAGGTAAATAGCGACCAGCCTGACGCATGAGCCAGACTGGCGGGACGTCGAGTTTTTGACCACGCAATACGGCGAGCAATTTTCGGGTGGGCAATTCGGTCGCCATGCAGGAATCCAACAAATAAATAATAGATATAAGGATGATGAAATATGATGCGCTGTGGGCAAGTGTGGCCTTTAGGCACATATCTATCTTTTGCCAACATATTGACTCTTGAGGTCGTTGATAAGCGGACGATTCGGTGTCCGCTTTCCCCGTTATTCACAGGCTGTGGACAGCAGTTTCCGGCTGTGGATGAATTGTGCCCGAATCCGAGAGAGATTCAGGATGCGACGGGCATAAATCTACTCCCCATTTTCATCCCTTGATTTATCCCCAAGCTGCCCACAAAGCTGTGCGGGAAGGACATTTCATTGCAAAGCCGCATCCATCTTCATCTTCTTTCGGACTCCACTGGCGAAACGCTGGAAAATATCGCGAAGGCCGCGCTTGCCCAGTTCGACGAGGTTGATGTCGTCAAGCATTTCTGGCCCATGGTGCGGTCAGAAGCGCATCTTGATCGCATCCTTGTCGATGTTGCGGCAAATCCCGGTCTGGTGCTGTTCACGCTGGTCAATCTCGCGATGCGGCAAAAGCTTGAAGATCGATGCCGCGCACTTGGTTTGCCGACCGTTGCGGCTTTGGACGCGGTAACCGATGCATTGTCCGGCATATTGGGGCAACAGGCGAAAGCACGACCGGGGCGGCAACATGCGCTTGATGCCGCCTATTTCGCCCGGGTCGAGGCGATCCAATATACCATTGCGCATGATGACGGGCTAAACCATCATGAATGGGAAGAGGCTGATATCGTGCTGGTGGGTGTTTCGCGCACATCAAAGACTCCAACCAGCATCTATCTCGCCAATCGCGGCTATAAGACAGCCAATATTCCGTTGGTTCCGGAATCGCCGCCGCCTCCCGCGCTCTACACTCTCAAACATCCGATGGTTGTCGGCCTTGTCACCAGTGCAGACCGGCTGGTGCAGGTACGGCGTAATAGATTGCTGTCGCTAAACCAGGCACCTGACACCGATTATGTTGCTGAAGACAAGGTGAAGGAAGAAATCGCCTTTGCCCGGCGCATCTTTGGCGACAATGGTTGGCCCGTAATCGACGTGACCCGACGATCGATTGAGGAAAGCGCGGCGGCAATCATCAACCTGTTCAACGAACGGCAGGTGCGTGATGTGCCGAGTGGAGAGGGTGCACCCGTTTGACCCGGATCATATTGGCTTCGACGAGCGTTTCTCGAAAACAAATACTTGATAATGCTGGATTATCATTTGACGCCATGGCGCCGATGGTTGACGAGGATGCCATCAAGCAAAGCCTGCAGGATGAAGGTCTTGGGCCGCGCGATATCGCCGATGCGCTTGCTGAGGCCAAAGCAACCAAGCTGTCGGCAAAATATCCGGAGTCGCTGGTGATCGGTGCAGATCAGACGCTGGCACTCGATAAAGGTCCGCTTTTCGACAAGCCGGACAGCCCGGACACGGCCAAGGCGCAATTGGAACAAATGGCCGACTGCAGCCACCGCCTGTTCAGCGCAATAGTCGTTGCCCAATCGGGTCAACCGGTCTGGCGGCATATAGGCGTTGTCCGGATGCATGTCCGGCCATTGAGTCCGGCTTTCATCGATTCCTATGTTGAGCGCAACTGGAACGAGATCCGCCATTGTGTGGGCTGTTACCAGATCGAGGGAGAGGGCGCGCAGCTATTCACCCGAATAGAGGGGGATTATTTCGACATCATGGGATTGCCGCTTCTACCCCTCCTCGCCTATCTGCGCGAGCGAAAGGAAATGCCGTCATGACTGCTTATGCCGAAGTGATCGGCGATCCGATCAAGCACAGCAAATCGCCATTGATCCACGGATTCTGGTTACAGAAGCTTGGTATTGTTGCCGATTACAGGGTGCATCATGTGCTTGCAGAAGATCTGGCCACCTATTTCGATAATCGCAGCGGCGATCCCGATTGGCGCGGGTGCAACATAACCATTCCACACAAGATTGCCGCACTCGATCATGTCACCGACCCCGGCGGGGTGCGGCAATCCATAGGCGCTATCAACACGGTCTTTCGCGGTGAAAAGGGTGAGTTGGTGGGAACCAACACGGATGCAGCAGGTTTCTTTGCCCCGATTTCAGAGGACGAATGGGCGCATCGCGATGCTGTTGTCATTGGCGCAGGTGGAGCAGCCCGCGCGATCCTGTTTGCGCTGGCGCAGGCCGATATTGGTTCGGTGACGATATTGGCGCGCAGTCCATTAAAGGCGGCAGCCTTGCTGAGCCATTTCGGATTGAAGGGCCAGGTGTTGAAAATGGATGCGCCTTTGCCTCCTGCGGAATTGCTGGTGAATTCGAGCCCGCTGGGCATGACCGGACAGCCGCCACTGGAAATCAACCTGTCGCCATTGCCTGAAGATGCGGTGGTTTATGACATTGTCTACTCGCCGCTTGAAACCAGTCTGCTGAAGCAAGCGCGCGGCCTTGGTCTCGATACGGTTGACGGGCTCGACATGTTGATCGGACAGGCAGCTTTTGCTTTTGAACTGTTCTTCGGACAGGCGCCACCCGCCGATTGCGAAGACGAATTGCGTACGTTGTTGCTCAAATGACCGAAACCCGAAAACGTCCGCTTATCCTCGGCCTTACTGGCTCGATTGCGATGGGGAAATCGACCGTCTCGCAAATGTTCGTCGATGAAGATGTCCCGCATTTTGATGCCGATGCAGCGGTGCATAAGCTGCAGGGTCCGGGTGGGGCGTTGGTCACCGAGATCGAGGCGGCCTTTCCAGGCACCACCGGCCCGCAAGGCGTTGACCGCCTGAAACTGGGTCCGATCGTACTGGGTGATAAAGAAAAGCTGGCAAAGCTTGAAGGCATTATTCACCCCGCAGTGGGTAAGTTGCGTGCCGATTTCCTCGAAGCCCATCGCGATGCACCGATGGTCCTGTTCGACATCCCGCTGCTGTTTGAAAAAGGCGGGCATCAGGGTGTCGACAAGATTTTGGTCGTCTCGGCTCCAGCCGATCAGCAGCGTCGTCGCGCCCTTGCACGTGAAGGCATGACGATCGAGAAGTTCGAACATATCCTTTCGCTGCAAATGCCTGACGATGAAAAGCGCAAACGTGCCGATTTCGTCATCGATACCGGCACCAGTATAGCGGACACGCGCGAACAGGTGAGAAATCTCATTAAAAATTTGCGGGCTAGCCTTGCAGACTCACGCAAATAGGCCGATATGAATCGATAGAATGCGAGAGATTATTTTCGATACCGAAACCACCGGTTTCGACCCGCTGACCGGAGACAGGATGGTCGAGATCGGTTGCATCGAAATGGTCGGACGGGTGATGACCGGCGCAACCTTCCACTGTTATTTCAACCCTGAACGGGGCATGCCCTCTGCCGCTGAAGCGGTGCACGGGCTTTCGGACAAGTTCCTTTCGGACAAGCCACTTTTCGCCAGTCAGGCCGACTCCCTGCTCGAATTTCTCGGCGACAGCCCGCTGGTCGCGCACAATGCAAGCTTCGACTTCGGTTTTCTCAATATGGAGCTGGGGCGGTGTGGTCGTGCGCCGATCGATATGGGGCGCATGGTCGATACCATAGCGATTGCGCGAACAAAGCATCCGGGTGCGAAGCTCTCGCTCGACGCGCTCTGCACCCGTTACGGCATTGATCGGAGCCACCGCACCAAGCACGGCGCCCTGCTTGACGCCGAATTGCTCGCCCAGCTTTACATTGAGCTGACCGGAGGGCGGCAAATCGGCCTTGGTTTTGGCGATTCAGCGACCACCAGCATCGAAATCGAAGCTACGCGGATTTCGCTGGTCCGCACCGACCGGCCATTTCGCAGCCCGCGACCACACCAACCTCTCCCTGACGAGCTGGAGCGCCATCGCGCTTTTGTCGCTACCATCAAGGACGCGCTCTGGACCGAAGGGGAAAGACGCGCATTTTCGCCAAGTGATTAACAGCCGTTTCTTTCGGAACGGCGCAAATAAGGAGAAGAACCATGGATATAAGGGTCTCAGGGCATCAGTTGGAAACCGGCGAAGCGCTGCGAACCCATGTCGAATCCCGTTTGGGCGGGATTGCCGACAAATATTTCTCCAAGGCTCTTTCTGCGCAGGTAACGGTTGGCCGCGCACCGCATGACAAATTTTCCTGCGACATCATCGTCCATGTGATGCAAGGCCTGATCCTTAAAGGACGGAGCGAAGCATCAGATGCGCATCTGGCATTTGATGGCGCGGCCGATAAAATCGAAAAGCAATTGCGCCGCTATATGCGTCGCCTTCAGGACCGTCATGAGCAGACGGCACATGCCCAGCGGCAGGAAGAGGCGGCTTATACCGTTTTTGATGCCGGTGATGTTGAAGCCGAATCCCCGCCGCCTGAAGCCCCGGTAATCGTCGCCGAGATGAGCGTCGACATCCCCGAATCGAGCGTTTCGGATGCCGTGATGCTGATGGATTTGCGCAACACGCCCGCACTGCTCTTCAAAAACGCTGGTACTGGGCGGCATAATATGGTTTACCGCCGCGAAGACGGCACGATCGGGTGGGTTGAACCGAAATCCACACCCTGACATCGGTCTGAATCAAAGCATATTCACTTTAGGGATCAATGATTTGAATATTGCCTCGGTGCAGGTTCACCGGCGCAATGGGGTATAATGATGATTCGTATAACGACCCGGCTGGTCGATGGCGCGGTACTCGCTGACATCGAATGCGCCGACAAAAATTGCCTGCTCGACACCGTTTCGAAGCTGGCCGCCGAAAATTACGGTGTTGATGCATCTGTGGTCCATGAAGGACTGCTGGAGCGCGAACGTTTGGGCCCGACCGGTTTTGGCGGTGGTACCGCGATTCCGCATTGCAAGGTCGATGGGATCGAGGCACCGGCGGGTGTTTTCGTACGCTTGATCAAGCCTGTTGAATATGGCGCGGTGGACGATGAGCCGGTCGATCTGGTCTTTGCGCTCTTTTCTCCCGTGCATGACGGTGCTTCGCATCTGAAGGCACTGGCCGAAGTATCGCGTATGTTCCGCGACGAGGCGAGCTGCGCCCAGTTGCGTGGTGCCAAGGATGCCGGTGCGCTGTTCGCGCTGCTCAGCCCGATTGAGGAGCGCGATGCCGCCTGACGGCATGCGCATGGCTTTCCCATGATCGAGCCAAGGCTCGCTTCGCACATGTTGGTGTCCGGTTTGATCCGGCAAGCCGCGGCCCATGGTAGCTTTGCAGCCGTGTTGCGCAAAGGTGACCGGATAGCAGGTGCGGTTCTTCTTCTGCGGCGCGAAAAAGGGCGGAATCCAGCCCTTTTTGAACGGTTTCCCAGCCTTGACGGATCTGGAAAATGGTCCGAAGTAACCATAGAAGATATTGAAAAAGAAGAGAAAATATCTGAAATTCTCGACCGTCGGGCAGCACGGGACCCGGATATCTGGATTTTGGAACTGGACGTCCCGTCTGCAGAACGGTTCACCGACATATTGGCATCGATGAATTGACATTGTTGCGCTGCGCAATAGATGCGCGCGCACAGATAGCGAAGGTTGCCCGCACGTTCTGGGGTGGAACAGGGCAAACACGCAAGTCGGACGTGGAAGATTTGACGCACATATAAGCAAAGTACCAACCGCGCGTCATTGGCGACACAGCCGCACAACGAACAGACATAATGAAATTCCTCCTCAAGACCGCACCTGCTGCGGTTGTTTCGCTCACGCTACTTGGCGGAGCTGCTTATTCGGACGCCGGTTTTGCATTCGGCGCTTCAAATGGCGAAAAATTGTCGGCGCAGACGATCAGCATCGATCCCACTGTCCTCGCCGCCGACCAGGCCGCATTGACTGCGGCAACCACCGGAACAGTTTCGGTGACCAAACTTCCAAATGGCGATGTGATGTTCACCCCGGGCACGGGCGTGTCGGACGCTGACGTGCGTGATGCAGAGCCTGTCGCCGAGGACAACGAAATCAATAAGGCCGACAGCCTTTCAGAACTGGTCCGCGGACATGGCGCGCCCGATGAGTTGAATGCTGAAGAGCGCTGCCTTGCGGGCGCCGTCTATTTCGAATCGAAGGGCGAATCGCTCGAAGGCCAGCTCGCCGTGGCCCGCGTCGTGATGGCCCGCGCCAAGTCGGGTCGTTTCCCCACTTCGCTGTGCGGTGTCGTTTACCAGAAGAGCCAGTTCTCGTTTGTCCGTGGTGGACGGATGCCTGCCATTAACACCGGCAGTCTGCACTGGCGCAATGCTGTCGCGATCAGCCAGATCGCGCTCAACGATAGCTGGAAAAGCCCGGTTGAAGGCGCCCTGTTCTTCCACGCGCGCCATGTTTCGCCCGGCTGGCGCCTGAAGCGCATTGGTTCGATCGACAACCATATTTTCTATCGCTGATACCCAGCAGCCAAAATCTTAAAGGCCGCAGTCTCTAGGGGGTTGCGGCCTTTTTATTTGGCTTAATCTGGCTTTGACAATTCGACACCGCGATCGCGGGCGGCTTTCAGCGTGCCATTCACCAACTGTTGTAATCCGGTATCCAGGACAGCGAGACCAGCAGCTGTTGTTCCTCCCGGGCTGGTGACGCGTCTTGCCAGTTCTTCAGCACTGGTATCGGAACCCACCGCCAGATCGACAGCGCCATCGATCATCGCCTTCGCCAATGTTGATGAAACCGCTGGCTCAAGGCCCAGCGCTTCTCCGGCTTTTGCCAGCGCGTCGATGAAGCGGTAGACAAAGGCCGGACCCGAACCCGCGAGAGCTGTGACTGCGTCCATCAAATGTTCTTCGGCAATCCACACCGGGGTGCCCAAGGGGTTGAGCAGTGCTTCGATTTCTTCCCGCAGCACAGCGTCGCCTGAGGGATCGAACAGGCCTAGCGGTGATTTGCCCAAAGCAGCGGCAAGATTCGGCATCAGGCGCATGAACCTTCGGCCCGGCAACGCGGCTTGCAATGTTTCAACACGAACCCCTGCCATAACCGACAGCAGCAGCGCATCGGCCGACAATATCGCTTCAAGCTGGCTGGCAATCTGTCCAAAAATTTGCGGCTTGACGGCGATCAGCCCGACACCGACTTTTCGTCCAACTTGTGAGGCATCGGCAAAATGCCAAACACCATCGGGAAGGGATTGGGCCATGGGATCGACCACGATGAAAGCGGCGGGATCCATGCCGCCTGCAATCCAGCCATCGAGCATGGCACCGCCCATATTGCCGCAGCCAAAGAACAATAAAGGGTTGTCGCGCGAAATTTCAGTCATCTGACTAAGCGTGGCGCAGCCGCAGATGGATGACAAGACCTGGCGGAAGGTCGTTGCCCGGTGCACCTATGTGACGAACGGCATCAGCCCGTGCGCGATTGACCAGATCGTCGCTTATCGGTCCGTCGATAAAGATATGGTCGGCTTGGCCCAGTAGGCGCGCGGTACGCAGCGTCAGCTCCTCGGGATCGGCAGAGCGAAGGTCAACAGCCACAATGTTCGGTTCAGGAACAGGACTGCCTGCATCCAGCCAGCTTTCGACGCGGTCTGCGCTATCCGGGTCGATCGGGTCGAGTCTGCCACCGGGCGCAAGCGCTGCATCGAGTTGTCGCCGACGGTCTGCTCCATCGGGCCATCTTGTGCGCATGCCTTCGCGGGCCGATTGCAGACGAACTGCCAATTCGCCGAGTCTGGCAGGCAGGATACGTTCAATTGCCTGCCGCACCATTTTGGCCAATCCCGCCGACGCCCCTCCGGTCCCTATCGCAACAAGCAATGGATCGCGGTCGACTATGGCTGGCGTGGTAAAATCGCACAGGTCCGGCTGATCGACGACATTGACCAGCAGACCACGCGACTTCAGCCGTGCAGAGGCATCAACTGCAGCACCCCGATCTTCGATGGCGACAAAAGCAATCCGTGCCTTCGCATCGTCCTCGCCGACGCAGATTCCGCCTGCGCGCTCGATCAGGCGGCGCTTGGCGTCCGCGGCATCGCCCTCACCAAGCAGGATGACGGGTTTGCCGCGGATCGAGACGAAGAGCGGCAACTGATTCATGGCCTAGTCAAGCCAGCCAGTCGGGAACATGTTCGGCATCGAGAATGGTTGCGGGCACGATACGCTCTGCAACCACGGCATAGCGATCGCCGTTTACCAGAACCTCGGGCACCAGCCCTCGGCTGTTATAGGTGCTAGCCATTGTAGCTCCATAAGCACCGCATGTCCGGAAAATTGCCAGATCGCCCGCTTGTACCACATCGACTTCGCGCGCCATCGCAAAGGTGTCGCCGGTCTCACAAACCGGGCCGACGATATTGGCAGTGAAGCGATTGCCCTTGGGCTCGACCGCCTCAAAATCATGCCATGCGTCATAAAGAGCTGGACGGGCCAAATCGTTCATGGCGGCATCGACGATCACGAAGGGCACATTGCCTGAACCCGGTTTCACACGGACTACCTTGGTGACGAGTACACCGGCATTGCCACAAATGACGCGGCCCGGTTCGAACATCAGCTGGACATTCCAGCCCTTGGTGGCGCGCGCAACCATTTCGCCATATTCATCGGGATGTGGAGGATTGTCGCCTTCTTTGTAACGGACTCCCAGCCCGCCGCCGAGATCAACATGGGTGATGCTATGCCCTGCGTTACGCAGGTCGGTGATCAGCTTCCCGATCTTTCCGAATGCGGTTTCCAATGGTTCGAGATTCAATAGCTGGCTGCCAATATGCAGGGCAACACCGCGCATGTTAAGGCCCGGTAGAGCCGCCAGCCGCGCATATATGCCTTGCGCCTGATGCAGGCCGAGGCCGAATTTGTTTTCCGCCTTGCCGGTCGAAATCTTGGCATTGGTCTGCGCGTCGACATCGGGATTGATGCGCAGCACCGCGTCTGCGCGATAGCCCAGCGTCTCGGCAATTGCAGCCAGTTCGCGGCCTTCCTCTTCGGATTCAATGTTGAACTGGCCGATGCCTGCTTTCAGCGCAGCAACCATTTCCTCTGCGCTTTTGCCGACACCGGAAAAAACGATGTCTTTGGCCGGAACGCCCGCTGCCAGCGCGCGGTTCATCTCGCCTGCCGAAACGACATCCGCACCATAGCCTTCGCCCGCCAATACTTTGAGCACGGCGAGATTGGGATTGGCCTTGATAGCAAAGGCGATATGCGGATTTTCGATCCCTGCCTTGGTCAGGGCTTCACGAAACACCTGGGCATGGCGCACCAATGTCGCTTGCGAATAGACATAGACAGGAGAGCCAACTTCATCGGCAATACGCGTGAGCGGGACGTTTTCGGCGTGCATCACGCCATCGATGATCTGGAAATGGTCCATAGGAATGATTTCAGGCCGGATTCTTCGGATCTTCCGCGGTGGATTCCGCGGGCGTGTCGCCCTTATCCGCTTCTGCGCCGGGGGCAAGGTCAAAAGGATCGTCGCGTCGACGCTCCGACCGACGCATTAGTTCGTCGCTGCGCCCGGGGCGGGTCTGGACCGCGGGGGTCGACAGCTCTTCGGCACCCGGAATCTCGTTCTGCCCATAGGCCTTGGCGGGCATTGCCTGACCGGTCTTGGGCTGCAGATCGCCAACCTTGCCACATCCCGCGAGCGTCAGCGCAAGTAGCGCGCCACCGACCATTTTGCGCTTATCTCTCATAGTCCCAATTCCTTTCGGGCTGCCGCTACCGCTTCTTTTACCCGAAGAGGTGCAGTGCCGCCAGCGCTGGTGCGGCTGCGGACCGATCCCTCAACCGAAAGATCGGGCAGGCTGGTTCCGGCAAGTCGTGGATTAATGCCGGCCAGATCATCGGCGGTCAGCAGTTCGAGTTCGCCGCCGCGTGCCTCACACAGCTTGACCGCGCTGCCGGTGATATGGTGTGCCTCGCGAAAGGGGATGCCATGTTCGCGCACCAGCCAGTCGGCCAGATCGGTTGCAGTAGAAAACCCGGTCGCAGCGACGGCGCGCATCCGGGCGGTATCAAATTCCACGCTCGATACCATGCCGGTAATCGCTGCCAGACAGAGGTCGAGCAAGTCATTCGCTTCGAACAGTGGGGCTTTGTCGTTCTGCATGTCCTTCGAATAGGTCAGCGGCAGGCCCTTCATTGTCACCATCAGGCTGGTGAAGGCGCCAATGATCCTACCCGCATGGCCGCGTACCAATTCGGCAGCGTCGGGGTTGCGCTTTTGCGGCATGATCGAACTGCCGGTTGACCAGGCATCGGGTAGTTTGACGAAACCAAAAGGCTGTGAAGCCCATAGGATCATTTCCTCGGCAAGGCGCGACAGATGGATTGCCGCTTGTGCGGCGCAGCCCAGATATTCGACAGCAAAGTCGCGGTCGGAAACGCCGTCCATGCTGTTCGCGGTCGGTGCGTCGAAATCAAGCGCACGTGCGGTTGCGTGCCGGTCAATAGGGAAGGACGTGCCCGCCAGCGCAGCTGATCCCAAGGGTGACTGGTTCATCCGGCGCGCGCAATCGGCAAAGCGGCTGCGGTCACGTTTCGCCATTTCATAATAGGCCATCAGATGATGGCCGAGCGTCACCGGCTGGGCAACCTGCAAATGGGTGAAACCGGGCATGATGCTTTCGGCATGTTCGTCTGCGCGCTCGACCAGTGCCGCCTGCAGCGCGGCAAGCGCTTTGTCGACCTCTGTACAGGCGCCGCGTACCCAGAGGCGGAAATCGGTTGCCACCTGATCGTTGCGCGAGCGGGCCGTGTGCAGCCGTCCTGCCGCATCGCCAATCAACTCGCGCAGTCGGCTTTCGACCTGCATATGGATGTCTTCCAGCTCGATATGCTCTGGCACGCCCTGTTCCGCATATTCGCGCTCGATTGTGTCCAGCCCGCCCAATATCGCTTCAACATCTGTAGCGGAAAGGATCCCCTGCGCCCCCAGCATGGCTGCATGCGCCTTGCTGCCGGAAATATCCTGCTGCCAAAGCCGCTTGTCGACGGGGATGGAGGCGTTTATCTCGCGCATCACGTCTGCAGGGCCAGCGCCGAACCGGCCGCCCCACATGCTGCTGGAGTTTGATGTGCCGCGGGTAATGATCCTGTTCCTTCTCTTCGTCGGACCGCTGTTTCTGGCGGCTTGCGATAGGGAAACTGCGCCATCGGGGCAAGCGGAACCCGCCAAAGCACAAGAGTCGCCCAAAGCGGGCTTCGGACTGGAAAGCAAGAGCGGGTTGAAAGCCGAACTCAGCTATCTATTCGCCGGACGCACCGCTCCCGATGCCAGCTTTACCGGAGCGGATGGTCGTGATGTTGCGCTCAGCGACTATGCCGGGCGGCCATTATTGGTGAATCTGTGGGCGACCTGGTGCGCGCCGTGCAAGGCGGAGATGCCAACGCTTGATGCCTTGGCTCAACTGGAAGAAGGTGAGATTACGGTGATAGCTGTGTCGCAGGATCTGCAAGGCCGCAAACCGGTGCGCGCTTTTTTCGATTCGGCGCGAATCGTCAATCTCGAACCTTTTACCGATACAGACAATGCGCTCTCATCTTCGGTTGGCGGAACGATAGCTCTTCCGACGACTATCTTATACGACAGTCAGGGCAAAGAAGTCTGGCGCATAGTCGGCGGGGTCGAATGGGATGATGCCGAGATTGCGAAGCTGCTCGGCGAGGCCGCCTGAGCGACACTTACATCAGGATTGGGCGTGGTTTGGGGCAATTGCAATTACGACTGGGCTGACCTTCGGTCATGGAGCGGACAGCAGGCTTGCAGTTTTGCTGGCGCGTATCGTTAGCGGTGTCTCGCTGGCCTTTGTTCTTCAACAGGGTGGCTGCAGGCGATTTTTTTGCTGTGAAAGGCGAGACGCTGACCGTTGCATGGGCGGGGCTGCATAAAAGGGCCGACGCCAGCAGCGCGCCACCAACAGCAGTTTTGAAGCTGATCCCTCTCATCGGCACAGAATGCGTTCCTGAAGCTTGCTACAATATGAACGGCAAGGCCATGGTCCTGTCCTGGTGGGCGCTAACGGGCTCGAACCGCTGACCCTCTCGGTGTAAACGAGATGCTCTACCAACTGAGCTAAGCGCCCCAGCAGGACAAGGGCCGCCTTTGCCAAACCTCTGCCGCCAAGGCAAGTCATATCGGCATGGCAACCCGATCAGCGATCGCCTCAAAATACTCTTTCAGCCTTTCAGCCATGTTTTCGGACAGTTCGATATAGACTCGGCGGGCATCATACGGGTCCTGCCGTCGGACCAGATAGCCCGCCTCGGTCATGTTGGTAATCCAGCGTAAAGCTGTGGTCGGTGGCACAGCTGCGGCGATGCACAGGCTGGAAACTGAAACCTGCTGCCCTTCCTCTTGCGCCGCAAAGAGGTCGAGCAAAATATCCCAGCCGGGATCGGCGAACAGATCTTCGCCCAATAGACGTTCGCGCATCCGGCGCAGTTTGATGACGTTTCGAACAAAATCGGTGCCAATTCGTGGATCGGTGCGTTTTGGCTCAACAAACGCTCTGGCCAAGTTTGTTGAAGAATGCCGGTATCCAATCGGGCGCTCTTGGAGCGAATAGTGAATACTTTTGTTTTCTTTTTGAGTGATGCTGTTCAATGTCTGAGCGAACTCAGAAAGCTCTTTGCTAATTCTATTAAGTTCTCGGAGCTCATCATCAGAAGATACATCACTCAAATGATTCATAGGTAAGTGATCTGACAGACTACTCACAGACGAGATCGCTTTCCAGCTTTCAGTTGCAACAAGAGTATTGGAGAAATGGTGAGATTGTTCTTCACCAATCTCGCTGCAAAGCGGCGGATTTTTCCAAATGACTGCTCCAGAATCATGGTTAACGGGGTAACCCGAAACATCAAACTGGTAACGGCAATTTGCATCCGTTTTGGGTGTTCGAGCAATTATGATATACTCACATTCCGGGTATGATTTCTGAATGAGCTCACCACAGTCGCGTGCGAATCGATTGAGTTCGTCGGAGTCAAATTTCAACGGGTCGATTACACCGATTGAAAATCGAGATTTATCAACCACAAAATTGGAGATTGGCGGAAGGCGCTTCATTAGTTGGGCTCCGAACTTCAAACAGTTCAAATTGCCCACCACCCGTTTTACATCTCACCAATTTGGAGCAATTTGTCCATCCCAAATCCAGCTTTGCCTCGCCGCACACTGCGGCTAAGCAGGCAATATGCGAGCCATCGGCCTTTGCTGGGCCGGGTTCGACACCCATTTCAGGAGTGCGAATGTGAACAAAGGAATCAAAACATGGCCCCTATCGATTTTGCTGATGACAGGAACGACGATGCCGGCATTTGCTGAGGCTGCAAAGCCTGTCGCGGCGCCCGCTGTGGCGAATGTGATGCTCGATCCATGGACCGGCCCCTATGACGGCGTGCCGCCCTGGGATAAGGTAAAACCTGCCGATTTCCCGCCCGCCTTTGAAGAGGCGATGAAGCGGACCAAGGTAGAGTTCGAGGCGATCCTCACCAACCCCGCGCCGGTCACGTTTGATAATACGATCAAGGCAAACGAACTCGCTGGCGCTTCGGTCAGCCGACTATTCTCGATCTGGGGCGTGCACAGTTCCAACCTGTCCAATCCCGAGATTCGCAAGATTCAAGCAGAGTGGGAGCCCAAGATCAGCGCCTTCTTCAACGAGCTGCAGCTCGACGCGCGCTGGTTCCAGCGGGTGCAATATCTTTATCAGGAGCGGGAGAATCTCGGTCTGGACAAGGCGCAGATGCGCCTGCTCGAACGCACCTATGACGGCCTTGTCCGCAACGGCGCGCTGCTCAACGCCGAACAGAAGACGCAACTTATCGGAATCGAAACCGAGATTTCGAAAAAGTTTTCCGACTTCCAGAACAAGGTTTTGGCCGACGAAGAAACCTATATCCTGTTGACCGATCCTTCAGAAGTTGCCGGTCTTCCCGACAGCTTTGTCGCCTCGTTGAAAGCTGCGGCGGAAGCCAAGGGTAAAACGGGTTGGGCCGTGGCCAACACCCGCTCGGCGATCCAGCCGTTCCTCGAAAATTCACCGCGGCGCGATCTGCGCGAGAAAATCTGGCGCGCCTTTGTCATGCGTGGCGACAACCAGGATGCCAATGATACCAACGCGACCATTGCCGAAATCCTGAAGCTACGCCAGCAGCGCGCCGAGCTGCTCGGTTTCGAAACCCATGCGCATTACCGCATGGCCGATACCATGGCGAAGCAGCCCGAAAAGGCTATGGACCTGATGATGAAGGTCTGGCCTGCCGCGGTCGCGCGCGTGAAGGAAGAAGTCGCCGACATGCAGGCGATTGCCGACAAGGAAAAAGCCGGCATCACAATCGAGCCTTGGGATTATCGTTACTATGCCGAAAAGGTTCGCAAGGCGAAGTACGATCTCGACCAGAATGAGCTGAAACCCTATTTCCAGCTCGACAACATGGTAGCGGCGATGTTCGATGCTGCGAACAAGCTTTATGGCATGAGCTTCACCGAGAATACCGGCACGGTTCCGGTGTTCGAACCCGAAGTGCGCACTTTCGAGGTGAAGCGCGACGGCAAGCTGATAGGGCTGTTCTATCTCGATAACTTCGCTCGTCCGGGCAAACGCTCGGGCGCGTGGATGACGACCTATCGCGACCAGTTCAAGCTTTCGGGCAAGAACAACATCACGCTGGCTTCGAACAACAATAATTTCGTGAAGGGTGCGGGTGGCAAGCCGACCCTGATCAGCATCGACGACGCGTCGACACTGTTCCACGAATTCGGTCATGCGATTCATTATCTGAACTACGACATCACATGGCCGGGTCTTGGCAACACGCCGCGCGACTTCGTGGAATATCCCAGCCAGGTGAACGAGAATTGGCTGCTGACGCCTTATATTCTCAATACCTATGCCAAGCATGCGGAAACCGGCGAGCCGATCCCGCAGGCATTGGTCGAAAAGATCAAGGCGAGCGACACCTTCATGCAGGGTTTTGCCACGGTCGAATATCTGTCGAGCGCGATCCTCGACATGATGCTGCACCACCGCAAGGATCCGGTCACCGATCCGCGCGCGTTCGAGAAAGAAGCGCTTGCCAAGATCGGCATGCCGAAGGAAATGGTGATGCGACACCGCCTGCCGCAGTTCAACCATCTCTTCTCTTCCGACGGATATTCGGCGGGCTATTACAGCTATCTTTGGTCCGAAACGATGGATGCCGATACCTGGGCGGCCTTCACCGAAAAGGGTGATGTCTGGGACAAGGAAACCGCAGAGCGCTTCCGGTCGATGTTGCTCTCAACCGGCAACGAGTCGGATCGCATCGAAGCCTATCGCGCTTTCCGTGGGCGTGATCCGGATGTGAAATATATCATGCAGAAGCGGGGCTTCCCGCTTCCCGCGGAAACGACCAAATAAGATGCAAGGGGCGGGGGATTTCCCCGCCCTTTCTCGTTTGACCTATTTGATGGCTGCCAGCTGATAGAGGAAATCGGCATAACCCATTGTTGCCTCGACCAGTCCTGCAACTTTGGGGTTGGTCGATTCGATCAGATAATATTCATCGGGTGCATGTGCCCCTGATCCATGGCCCATGCCGAAATGCCCGGCGGGTATCGATACCGGAGGTGCGGTAAAGGTAGCTCCTGGCCAGCTTCCCGCAATGCGCGGGTTGAGCGTCGCCTTCACGCCTGCACGGGCATAAGTGGCGAGCATGGTCTTGATCAGGCGGCTGTCTTCCGAAACCTCGGTCGGGTCATAGCCGCCGCTGACATTGACCTCGACATCGGGAAAACCGTGCTTGTCGAGATGCGCGCGTAATTTGCGCTCGGCTTCGGCCCGGGTCTGGTTGGGCACCAGTCGCAAGTCGAGTTTGGCAACGGCCTTGCCCGGCAGCACGGTCTTTCCGCCCGGGCCGGTATAGCCGGCAACCAGCCCTTCGATATTGACCGTAGGCTCCTGCGCCAAGCGCATCAGTGCCTTGTCGTAAGGCAGGCCATCGATCCAATGGGTAACGCCAAGCAGCTTCTTCTGCTGGGCTTCATCGGCTGATCGAGCGATCTCGCCGATCAGCGCCTTTTCGCGCTCGGTCAGCGGACGGACATTTTCGAACCAGCCTTCGATAACGGGGGTGTTGCCATCAGGCGTCACCAGCGTTTGCAATGCCTGCACCAGCCGCCAGCTCGGCGAATCGACCATGGCCTTCAGGCTGCTATGGATATCGCCCTTTGGCCCCTTGCCCCATTTCTCGCCCGAGGCGACCAGCTCGAGCTCGATGATGCCTTTGGAGCCCAGATTGACCTGCACATTGCCCTGCCCGTCCTGCCAACTGGCCGGGATGAAGATGCCTTCGCATTTCCGCAAGGCAGCAAGGACATTGGGCTTGGTTGCGACTTGTTTGAAATGCGGCGAGCCTACTTCTTCCTCGCCCTCACAAATAAGGACGATGTTTACCGGCAATTTGCGTCCCGCCGCACGGATGGCATGGAGCGCCGCAAGGAAAGTCGCCTCCGGCCCTTTCTGGTTCACCGCCCCGCGCCCGACAATCGCCTTACCAAGGCCGGGCTTGTCGACCATCCGGCTTTCGAGCGGTGGCGAGCTCCATTCGGCTGGGTCATATTGCTTTACGTCGTACATGAAATAGATGCCGAGCGTGCGCTTCGACCCGGTATCTAGCGTGGCGAACACGCCGGGGTGGCCATCGGTCGGCACAATCTCGACATGCTGGAATCCGGCATCGCGCGCGAGTTCGGCCATATATTCGGCCCCCTCCTTCATGTTGCGGTTCTCGGCCGCTATGGACGGCAGCGCAATCCAGTCACGGATGCGTTTCAGCGAGGCATCGCGCCCTGCCTCAGCGGCTTTGCGAATCGCATCCATATTTGAATCGGCAGCAAGCACAGTGGTGGGCCGCATTAGCATCGCCCCGCCTGTCAGCATTGCGCCTCCGCGAATCAAGCCCCGACGGGTGGTCGTTGTCTTCAAATCTTGCATGGTAGTGCCCCTTTCTCGGGTGCGACTGTGCCGTTGGACGGCGTGGAAAACAAGCGATGTGAAAACCGTCACCGCTCAAATCCGATTTGGCTTGCGTCCCGCTGCGATTGATATAAATATGATATCATAATTTATTGGAGGGCATCATGTCTGATTCGGTTTCATTGAACGCCAGCAAGGAACGCGGCGCACGCACATATAGCGGCTATCTGATGTTTGCGGTGGCCATGCTTCTTCTGGGTGTTTTTATCTGGTCGATCTTCAACGCCATCGAAATGCAGGGTGGTATGGGTCGCATCGGAGCGAGCATTGGCTGGTTCGTTGCCTTTACCATCGCCTCTTCAGGCTTCTATATGTTGCAGCCCAACCAGGCTGCGTCGATCACGATGTTCGGTTCCTATCAAGGCACTGACCGTAAGGAAGGCCTGCGCTGGGTCTGGCCGTGGATGACCTCGACCAAGATTTCGGTTCGCGCAAACAACCTGATTTCGGAAAAGATCAAGGTGAACGACTTGCGCGGCAACCCGATCGAGATTGCAGCACAGGTTGTCTGGAGGGTCACCGATACCGCACAGGCGCTGTTTGATGTCGATGATTACAAAGCGTTTGTCCTCGCGCAGATCGAGGCTGCGGTCCGCACCATCGGCTCGCGCTATCCCTATGACGATATCGAGCACAAGGAAGTCACGCTGCGCGGCAACCATGATGAAGTGGGTGCCGAATTGCGAACCGTGCTGATGGAACGGCTCGCCGTTGCTGGCATCACCGTTGACGAATGCGGCTTCACCCACCTTGCTTATGCGCAGGAAATTGCCGGTGCCATGCTGCGTCGCCAGCAGGCCGAAGCCGTCATCGCCGCACGCAAGAAACTGGTCGAAGGTGCTGTCACCATGGTTGAAATGGCACTGCACCAGCTTTCGGAAAAGGATGTGGTGCATCTGGATGACGAACGCAAGGCAGCGATGGTCTCGAACCTGATGGTTGTGCTGTGCGGCGAACGGGATACCCAGCCGGTCGTCAATACAGGCTCGCTTTACCAATAACCTGACGATGCCGCCGCCTGCCAAAAAAGCCTTTCCACTCCGTCTCGATCCGGCGCTTTATGCCGCGATCGAGCGGGCGGCGGCGTGCGACTTTCGCAGTGTGAATGCGCAGGTGGAGGTTTTGCTCCGCGAGGCGCTCGAGCGGCGCGGCGTGAAGGTTGGCGTAACCGAAGGACCGCGCCGTGGTCGTCCGCCTGCCAAAGAAGGTTCTGGGTGCGAATAAGTCTGAAAGTACAACAAAGGAGAAAATCCATGTTGCATCTGTTTTTCGATAAAGGCCCCTGGTTCCGGGCCAAGCGCTATGGCTATGGCGCCGGGTTGCCCTTCAAATGGCAGGGCTGGGTGTTTCTGGTGTCGCATATGGCGCTGATCATCGGGCTGGCAATTGGCCTCGGAGACCGCCCTGCGCTGGCCTTCCCATTGATCCTGCTCGCAGGCATTGCTCCACTGCCGATTTATGCTGCGCGCACCGAGGGCGGATGGAAGTGGCGCTGGGGTAGCTAAGCCGCGCCCAGTTTCGCCCATGCCAGATTGGCATATTCGCACAGCAACGGTCGCGTATCGCGTGGGTCGATGATGTCCTCGACATTGAACTTCTCGGCAGTGCGGAAGGGGGAAGTGACGGCGTTCAATCGCGCCTTGATCTCCTCCAGCTTCGCCGCCGGATCGTCGGCTGCCGCGATCTCCGATTTATACGCAGCCTCCAGCCCGCCCGCGATCGGCAGGCTGCCCCAATCACCCGACGGCCAGGCAAAGCGATACTGGAAACGTTCGCCATTCGACATCGCGCTGCCGGCGATGCCATAGGCACGGCGCACGATCACTGAGGCCCAGGGTACGGTCGCCTTGTACACTGCGTTCATAGCCTCGACCCCGTAACGAATCGTGCCGGTGCGTTCGGCCTCCAGCCCGACCATGAAGCCGGGATTGTCGACCAGATGCACGACGGGCAGTTTGAACTGCTCGGCAAATTCGACAAAGCGCTTCACCTTCTGGCTGGTCAACGCCTCCCACGATCCGCCCAGAAAGGTCGGGTCGCTGGCGAGCACCGCGACCGGCCAGCCATCGAGCCGCGCAAAGGCGGTGATCGCCGCTCGGCCCCAGCGCTTGCCCATTTCAAACACCGATCCCTTGTCGAAAACCGAGGTCATCACCGCGCGCATCGAATAGACCTGCTTGTCTTCACGCGGGACAATCGACAGCAATTTCTCGTCGCGCCGGTCGACAGGATCGGTGCAGGCGGTGCGTGCGGCTAGTTTGCCTACTGAAGGGGGGAGATAGGATAGGAAGCGCCGGGCATAGGCAAAAGCTTCGTCTTCGCTCGCCACCTCTTCGTCGACCACGCCGTTGCGCGCATGGATCTCGCTGCCGCCGAGTTGCTCCTTCGATAGCTCGTCACCAATCTGGGCGGCCACCACAGGGCCGGCAGCGAACAGCTGACTGAGCCCCTTGACCATGATCGAATAGTGGCTGGCAACGGTGCGTGCTGCGCCCATCCCCGCTGTCGGACCGAGTGCCAGGGCTACCACCGGCACCGTCTCCAGATTCTTGATGATATCTTCCCAGCTGGGGGTGACGGGCACATAGGTGTAGCCGGTATCTTCCAGCGTCTTGACCGAGCCCCCGCCACCGGTGCCGTCGATCATGCGGATCAGCGGCAGGCCCATGGTGTGCGCCATCTTCTCGCATTGGACGAACTTGCGATGCAGCGCGGCATCGGCTGCCCCGCCGCGTACGGTGAAGTCATCAGCTGAGGCCACCACCGGGCGACCATCGATCTGGCCGCGTCCAAAGATGAAATTGGATGGCGCGAAGTCGGTGAGTTCGCCCGCCTCGTCATAGGTGCCGCGCCCTGCAATCTTTCCGATCTCGCGGAAACTGTCCGGATCGAGCAGGCGCTTCAACCGTTCGCGCGCATCGAGCTTTCCCTGCCCGTGCTGCCGTGCGAGCTTTTCCTCGCCTCCCATTTTCTCCGCCAGCGCTTCACGTGCCCGCAGATGCTCGATCTCTCTCTTCCAGCTCATGCGATTCGCATAGCTGGTAAAAGGCGGGCGCTGCAAGCGCGCCCGCCAATCTACATCATTTGAACTTGAGTTGGCGGAGCAGGAAGGATCCCATCACCGTGCGGTATTTGGCGCGGTCGCCTGATGCAGCTTCCATTTGCGCATCGGTCTGCTTCATGAACTCACGATAGGCCGCTGCCCGCTTTTCTTCCTCGGCAGCGTCTGGCATCGTCGAATAGGATGTGACAAGATACAGGTCCGGTTCGCCCGGACGCGCGTTCACATTGGCCAGCACCTGATAGCCGGTAATCCAGCCCTTGGACTTGGCAAACTCCTGATTCTTGCGCCATGTATTGGCCAGGAACATCGCATATTCATATCCGCCACCATCGCTGACGTCGATCATACCGACATCTTCATAGTCCCCCGGCGTAAAGGGTGAGTTTTGCCCGGCTGCGGGTGTTGTAACAGACAGCAGAAAGGGCACGGCGAGCAACGCCGCAAGCATAGACTTACGCATGACTTTCCTCCTCTTATCGGCTCCAGTTTGTGGAGCACCCCACCTTGCCGCCAGTTCGGGCGACCCAGATATCCGGTTGAGGACAAGGAGCGCGGAGGCTGCGCCTCTTGTAACCGAGAGTCAAATGTAAATATTCCCTATTAACAATGGTCTATGCCGAAAGGCAGGGCGCGAGAAGGCTGTTTCGCGTGGTGTGATTGCAAAGATTGCCCCGCACGCCAAGCAACCCTATATCACCCCCCATGTCTTCCATACGCCCCTGGCGCGATATCGCGCGTCGTCAATCCCGCCAAATCATGGTCGGTTCGGTCCCCATTGGCGGTGATGCGCCGATTGCGGTGCAGACGATGACCAACACTTTGACCAGCGATGCCAAGGCGACGATCGACCAGATCCGCCGCTGCGAAGATGCGGGCGTCGATATCATCCGCGTCTCCTGCCCCGATGTCGAGAGCACCACAGCGCTCAAGCAGATTGTCCGCGCGGCACATGTGCCGGTCGTCGCCGACATCCATTTCCACTATAAGCGCGCGCTTGAGGCGGCGGATGCGGGGGCAGCGTGCCTGCGTATCAACCCCGGCAATATCGGCAGTGCAGAGCGGGTGAATGAGGTGGTCAATGCGGCGAAGGCCAATGGTTGCGCGATCCGCATCGGCGTCAATGCGGGCAGCCTCGAAAAAGACCTTCTCGAAAAATATGGCGAGCCTTGCCCCGAGGCGCTGATCGAATCCGCGCTCGACCATATCAAGCTGCTGCAGGATCGGGATTTCCACGAATATAAGGTCGCGGTGAAAGCATCCGACGTGTTCCTCGCGGTATCGGCCTATATGGGCCTTGCCGATGCCGTCGATTGTCCGCTGCACCTCGGCATTACCGAGGCGGGCGGTCTGATCGGCGGTACGGTGAAGTCGGCGCTCGGTATCGGCAATCTGCTCTGGGCGGGGATCGGCGACACCATCCGCGTCTCGTTGTCGGCAGAACCCGAAGAGGAAGTCCGAGTTGGCTATGAAATCCTGAAGACGTTGGGCCTGCGCACCCGCGGTGTCCGCGTGGTCAGCTGCCCCAGCTGCGCACGGCAGGGCTTTGATGTGATCCGCACCGTGCAGAAACTCGAAGACGCGCTCCAGCATATCAAGACGCCGATGTCGCTTTCGGTGCTCGGCTGTGTCGTCAATGGCCCGGGCGAAGCGCGCGAGACCGATATCGGCATCACCGGCGGCGGCAATGGCAAGCATATGGTCTATCTCTCCGGCGTCACCGACCACCATGTCGAAGATGCCGACATGATCGGCCATATCGTCAAGCTGGTCGAGGCCAAGGCGGCCGAGATCGAAGCCGGTACCGCAGTCAGCATGGATACGCTGCACGGGAAGGCTGCTTGAGGACCTTTCTGTCACTTTTATTGGTTGCCGGAGCCTGCGCGACTGGCGCTGTTGGCCAGGAGGGTGCTGGCTCTGTGGAAGTGTCTTCATTTCCCCGCGATGACGATCCCGGTCTGGAAGCCGAACGCAACAGCGCTGCGTTGGCAGCAGGCGTGGTCGATCAAAAATTTGCGGGCCATTACTATCTTCATGGCGTGATGGAAACCGGATCGGAATTGCTGCTGAAAAAGGATGGCAGTTTTATCTGGTATCTTGCTGTCGGCGCGCTGGACCAGACAGCGGATGGACAGTGGGTTCGCGACGGTGATTTCCTGTTGCTCCATGTGCCCACGCAAATCTCCAATGCACCGATAGCCAGTCTTGCCGAAAGGCGACCTTGGGATCTCGATGCCGAGCGCAGATTGATGGCCCATCTGCAATGGCAGGCAAGGGTTCGCGCCGAAGAGCGCTGCCCTTATGCGCTTTTCAACGTCGTTGACATTGCAGCGACCCCGGCAGTGCCGTTTTTAGCGGGCACGGAAACGCCTAAACCCAACATCTCTCCTTCACAAATTGAGGCCGCGACCGGCGCCGCTGCAGACGCCCGCAAGAAAGCGGAAATTGCAATGGCGCTCGCTGCTTCGCAAGCGCCCAATGACCTGGCGCTTGATGACGCAGCAATCGATGCGATGATGAAATGGAATGAAGAAAATTGGAATCTTTCACAGTTAGTGGAGGAAGCGGGTCTCGGTGCCAATAAGATGGCAGGACCCGCGCTACCCATGGTTTGCCAATGGCCGCAAAAGCCCGACGAGGCGGCAGAGATAGAAAGCCAATGGCAAAAGGGCATTGCGATAAAGCTGACCGATCCCGACGAAAATGCCCGCTACCGCTATGTCAAAATCACGCTGCGTTATGCCGATGGCAGCGAGGACAACGCCATTACCGATGAAGATGCCTCAGCGGTGTTTCCTTACCGTGCCGGAAGGCTTGCGGATGAAGTCCGTATTTCGGCCGACTGGCTGCCGGAGGGCGACGATGTCGTCCTGCCGATGCCGTCGATGGAGGCAGGCGTACAAAATGTGCTGATCCCCTCTTCGGGTCTGTATCGACCGCCCTTTACATATATGCGGTTACGTATTGATGGCCCGGATTTGCTGCCCGATCTCATCCCGCGCGGGCGTTATGTGCGGCCAGACAGAGAAGATCGCTAAAATGTCCCTTTCCATCCGTTTTGCAACCTTGGCCGATCTGTCTCTGATAGCGCAATTCATCCGCGATCTGGCGGAGTATGAACGCCTCGCGCATGAGGTGCGCTTTGATGAGGCGGTGCTGGAGGCCAAGCTGTTTGGCCCGCGCCCCTATGCCGAGGTGTTGATCGGTGAAATTGACGGTGCCCCCCAGGGCTTTGCGCTCTTCTTCCACAATTTCTCGACTTTTGAGGGAAAGCCGGGGATTTATCTGGAGGATCTGTTCGTCCGGCCAGAGGCGCGCGGATCGGGCCTTGGCAAGGCGCTGCTCAAGCGGCTCGCCGCGTTGGCGGTTGAGCGCGATTGCGCGCGGCTCGAATGGTCGGTGCTCGACTGGAATGACCCAGCGATCCAGTTCTACAAATCCTTGGGCGCGAAGCCGATGGACGAATGGACCATCTACCGTGCCGACGGGGCTGCCCTGATCGATCTGGCAAAGGGCGGTTGATGCACGATCTGTTGTTTGCCTTGGCGCTTTTGGCGCCCGCTCCTGGAGCGGTCCCAACACCTGAACCCGTGCCGCCACCTATACGCGAAGCCTCTCCCGAAGACCGCTTTTCCACCATCGCCTATGATCCGACCGAAGATGCGGCGTCGGAACTTGAATTCAGGCTCAAAGACGTTGCGACTTCTGGCAAAAATCTGCTCATCATCATGGGTGGCAACTGGTGTCACGACAGTGCGGCACTGGCCAATCTGATCGACTCCCCCCGCTTCGTTGGGATGATTACGCAGAAATATGAGGTATTGTTTGTCGATGTCGGCGTCCCGCAAACGGGCAATGGCCGCAATCTCGATATTGCCAAACGTTTTGGCATCAAAAAGATCAAGGGAACCCCTACGCTGCTGGTCGTTTCTCCCCAAGGCAAACTGCTCAACAGCAAGAAAGACGCCGCCAGCTGGCGCAACGCCGCGAGCCGGGACGAGGACGATGTTTACCGCTATTTTGCGGAATTTACCCCCGCTTAAACCTGTTCGATTAGACAAGCGCTATGTGGAAGCTGCTTGCTCCTGTTGTTGTGCTTGCCGTCGCGATTGGCTGGTCCTTTCCGCGTAACCTTGTGCTGCCGGCGGCGGAGCCAGCGGACACAGCGCATCATTATGTCATTGAGGAAAAGTCTGGCACCCGGAATGTCGGCTCTGGCAGTTTTGACGCGGTTGAACTTGAACGCCAGCCCGACGGGCATTTTTATGCCGCAGCCGATGTCGATGGTACGCCGATCCGCCTGATGGTTGATACTGGCGCGAGCATGATCGCGCTCAGTGCCGCCGATGCACGCACGCTCGGTTTCGACTGGAGCCTGAGCGAGCTGCAGCATGTCGGTCGCGGGGTGAATGGGGACGTGATGGGGAAGCCCGTAATGCTCGACAGCGTGACGGTCGGCGACCTTCAGGCAGACAATGTTGAGGCAGTGATCATTCCGGAAGGCCTTGACGTTTCGCTGCTTGGTCAGTCCTTCCTGTCGCGGGTCGATAATGTGCAGATCGAAGGCGACCGGATGACGCTCAACTGAGGCTTCATCGCCTCAGCAAAAATACTGCATGTTCGGCAAGCAAGTTGGCCATTCCGGGCCCACGTTGCTTCTCGCCCGTCAGATACCACTCGCCCTCGATCGTGTAGCCGCGTTCTTTCACGAAGCTTTTGAAATCGTCGATGGTGACATGGTGGATATTGGGCGTGTCGTACCAGCGGTGCGGCAATTGCTTGGTCACGGGCATCCGCCCGCCAAACATATGCGCGAACCGGATTTTCCACTGGGCGAAATTGGGGAATGAGACAAAGGCCTGCTTGCCGATGCGCAGCAACTGGTCGAGCACCAGATCGGGGCGCCTTGTAGTCTGCAAGGTCTGGCTCAATATGGCATAGTCGAACGAATTGTCCGGATAGTCGGCCAAGTCGGTATCGGCATCGCCTTGAACCACTGCCAGCCCGCGCGTCACGGCATTGGCGACATTGGTCGCGTCCAGCTCCATGCCCCGCGCATCGATCCCTTTTTCGTCGCGCAACGCCGCCATCAGCGCACCGTCACCGCAGCCGACATCAAGCACGCGCGCACCTTCCCGAACATGCGCAGCGATGGCGGCAAGATCGGGGCGTAATCCGTTCATTTATACACATCCGGAAAATGGCGTTGCATGAATGGGGCGGGATCGGTAACTTGCATCCACCCCAGTCGGGCATAGACGCCGTGCGCGTCGCTTGTCGCCAGCATCCAGCGGCGCAGCCCTTGCAGATCGGGATGATCGTGTAGGGCTTTGACCATCGCTTGCGCCAGACCCTGCCCCTGATGCTCTTCCAGGACATAGACATCGGCCAGATAGGCAAATGTTGCCCGGTCGGTCGTGACACGGCCAAAGCCGACCTGTGCCCCCTGTTGAAAAACACCAACGCTGATCGAGTTTGCAACAGCTGTGCGGACGGTGGCGAGCGGAATCCCCGTCGACCAATAGCTGCGTGTCAGATAGGCGTGAATGGCATCAAGCTGCATCGCTTCCGGATCGGTTGAAAGGTGGTAGCCATTGCCAAGGTCGATCATAGTCCGCCTGCTTTCAGGAATCCGTCGATAATCCGGTTCATCTCGGGTGCGTCTAGCAGGAAGGCGTCATGGCCGAAGGGGCTCGACAGTTCGACGAAGCTTGCTGCAGCCCCGGCGGCATTGAGCGCCTGCACGACGCGCTTTGATTCGATGGTTGGGTACAACCAGTCGCTGTCGAAGCTGACCAGGCAGAAACGGGTGCGGGTTCCCGAAAAGGCCTTGGCGAGAACGCCGCTATGCTCTTCGGCGAGGTCATAATAGTCCATCGCGCGGGTGATATAGAGATAGCTATTGGCGTCGAACCGTTCGACGAAACTCAGTCCCTGATGCCGCAAATAGCTTTCAACTTGGAAATCGGCGTCGAAACCGAAGGTCTTGGTTTCGCGGTCTTGCAACTGCCGCCCGAATTTCTGCGTCAGGCCTTCTTCGGAAAGGTAAGTGATATGTGCCGCCATCCGCGCGACTGCTAAGCCGGCATCGGGCAGGTCGACGGAACCATAATAATTGCCGCCTTGCCAATGGGGATCGGCCATAATCGCCTGCCGCCCGACTTCGTGGAAGGCGATATTCTGCGCGCTGTGCCGCGCGGTCGAGGCGATCACGATGGCGGATTGGACGCGGTCAGGGAAAAGCGACGCCCAGGTCAGCGCCTGCATCCCCCCCATCGATCCGCCGATGACGCAAGCGAGGCGTTCGATCCCCAGGTGATCGAGCAGGATCGCCTGTGCACGCACCATGTCGGCGATGGTTATCACGGGGAAGTCCATGGCATAGGGCTCGCCCGTACCGGGGTCGAAACTTGCAGGGCCTGATGAACCCATGCAACTGCCGAGCACATTGATGCAGATGATGCAGTGGCGCGCGGGATCGACAGGCTTTCCTTCACCCACCAGTCTTGTCCACCATCCGGGCTTGCCGGTACGCGGATGGGTCGACGCGACATATTGGTCGCCGGTCAGGGCGTGGCAGATCAGGATCGCGTTCGACTTGTCGGCGTTCAGCTCGCCATAGGTTTCATAGGCGAATTCGACGGGCGCAAATTGCACCCCGCTGTCGAGCCTTACCGGCCCCAGCAGTTTCGTCCGCCTGTCGAGGCCAAATCGACCGTCTTCGCTCATGGCTTTGCGACATATCAGCCTCTTCATGCGAGGCAAGCGCCGATATTTTTTGTTTCACGCGAAGAACACGAAGATTTTCAAGAGGTCAGTAGCAATTCAAACCGACCGCGCACAGCGCGTAAAATGATCAATGTCGCCGCGCGAAAGGCGAATTCTCCGAGAACTACCCTCTTCAAAATCTTCGTGTTCTTCGCGTGAAATATCATGGCACCGTCAGAGCGGGCATGCGTAATGGTCCAGTTGCACACTATCCCCCCCGCCGCTATGGCGCGCTGCATGACACAGCCTGAAGCCAAGCCCTGGATCAACGCCATTCACGCCTATACGCCCGGCAAGGCGAAGAGCGATGACGGGCGCGTGCTGATCAAATTGTCGGCGAACGAGAATCCGCTGGGGTGCAGCGAGCAGGCGACGGCGGCGCTGGTCGAGGCGCGCGCT
Source organism: uncultured Sphingorhabdus sp. (assembly GCA_937873665.1). Next base: position 14,948 of record CALMYW010000195.1, on the reverse strand, counting down.
ACGCTGGCACGCTATCCCGATCCGGCATCGAACGCGCTGCGCGAAGCGCTGGGCAACGCCTATGATCTGGAAGCCGACCAGATCGTTTGCGGTACCGGCTCGGACGAACTGCTGAACCTTATCGCGATGGGCTATGCCGGGGCGGGGGATGAGATCATCTACGTCCGCTACGGCTTTTCGGTTTACGATATTGCCGCGCGCAAATGTGCTGCGACCGTGGTTGTCGCGCCAGACAAGGATTATGGTACCGATGTTGATGCGCTGCTGGCGCTGGTGAATGAAAAGACCCGGGTGGTTTTCATCGCCAACCCGAACAATCCCACAGGCACCTTTAGCGCCGATGCAGAAATCGCGCAGCTGCATGCCGGATTGCCTACCGATTGCGTGCTCGTACTCGATCAGGCCTATGGCGAATATCTGGAGGATGACGGCCCGGCGGCGTTCGATCTGGCGCGCAAGCATGCCAATGTCCTCATCACCCGCACCTTTTCGAAGATTTACGGGTTGGCTGCGGAACGCATCGGCTGGGCCTATGGCCAGCCGGGGTTGATCGCGACGCTGAACCGCATCCGCGCGCCGTTCAATGTCACCAGCGCGGGGCAAGCAGCTGCGATTGCCGCGCTTGCTGACACCGAATTTGTCGCGCACAGCCGCAAACATAACCTCGAATGGCGTGAGTGGATGGCGGGCGAAATCGCTTCGCTGTCCAATCACGGCCTGAAGGCGATCCCCAGCTGGGCCAACTTCCTGATGGTCATTTTCGAAGGCAAGACGAGCGCCGAGACGGTTTACAAAGACCTTATGGACGAAGGCTATATCGTCCGCTGGTTGCCCGGGCAGGGACTGGCCAATGGCCTGCGCATCACCATCGGCAGTGAAGAGGAAAATCTTGGGGTTATGGCCGCACTGCGCAAGATTCTGGAAGCGCACAACTGATGCTGCCCTTTGCGCGTGTCTCGATTATCGGACTGGGCCTTATCGGCTCTTCGGTAGCGCGCGCGGTCAAGGCCAACATGCCCGAGGTGCGGGTTACGGGTTTTGACGCTGACCCTGAAGTGCGCGACCGCGCACGCGATTTGGGCTTTTGCGACGATGTTGCCGACACGGCCGGAACGGCTGTGATAGATGCGGGGCTGGTCATTCTCTGCGTTCCGGTAGGAGCGATGGGTCCGGTGGCCGAATTGATGGCAGCGGACTTACCTTCCGATGCCATTGTCAGCGATGTTGGCAGCTGCAAACAGAGCGTTGCTGAAGCATTGGCAGCGGCTCTTCCGCAGGCGACAATCATTCCCGCCCATCCGGTGGCGGGCACCGAAAAGAGCGGCCCCGATGCGGGCTTTGCGACGCTGTTCAAAGGCCGCTGGTGTATCCTCACCCCGCCTGCGGACGCGCCCGAAGCGGCGGTTGAGGCATTGTCCAGCTTCTGGCAGCGGTTGGGCGCCGATGTCGAGATCATGGATGCACGGCATCACGATCTGGTGCTCGCCGTCACCAGCCATTTACCGCACCTTATCGCCTATACGATTGTCGGCACCGCCGATGATCTGGAGGAAGTCACGCAAAGCGAGGTCATCAAATATTCGGCGGGCGGTTTCCGCGATTTCACCCGCATCGCAGCCTCCGATCCGGTGATGTGGCGCGATGTCTTTCTGAACAATAAGGACGCGGTGCTCGAAATGCTCCAGCGGTTCAGCGAAGACCTGACCGCGCTGCAACGCGCCATCCGCTATGGCAAGGGTGATGATCTGGAGGCGCTGTTTGCCCGCACCCGCGACATTCGCCGTTCGATCGTTGAACAGGGTCAGGATGATGATGCACCCGACTTCGGGCGCAAGCACTAAGCTGGGTCGTTCAAAGCGTTAATGGCCGCATGCACCCGCGCCTCGACTTCATCACGCGGAAGGCCGGGCGGGATGGTTTCGCCCACCTTGTACGTCATCGTTCCGCTATGCCACCAGGGCTTGCCTTTGGGCGTCAGCACGCCGCTGTTCACAGCTATCGGCACCACGGGCAGGCCGAGTAGCTTGTAGAGCCCGGCAAAGCCTGACTGCAGCGGTGGTCTCTCCCCATGCGGTACTCGGGTGCCCTCGGGAAAGATGACGATAGGGCGGCCATCGGCTTGCATCTTACGCGCGAGCGTGATCATTGCACGCAGCGCGCTGGCGCCGGCCTCTCGGTCGACAGGAATCATGCCATAGGCTTTCGCTGCGGGACCCCATCCCGGAATATCGAACAATTCGCGTTTGGTGATTACCGCAGGCAGATGGAACAGGCGCGGCATATCGATCGTCTCGAACATTGCTTCATGCTTGATTGCGTAAAGCACAGGCTCTTCTGACAATTTGCCGTCCACGACCACTTTAATACCGAGCAGCCATTTTGCGCAGTCGTAGTGGAAGCGGCTCCAGCCATGGACGGATGCCCGCAACAATGGCTGGGAGATATGGGCACCCAGCAGCGCTGCAAGGACATAGGGGACCGAGCCGATATAGAATATTATGCCGAAAAGCAGGGATCGCAGCAGGAACATGGGATCAAACACCGATCAGCGCAGCAGCGCCTCTCAGCCAATATTTGTTATATTCGCGGAACAGCACGTAAAAACTAGGCTTTGTCGGAACGGCATCTGCCAGAATTTCGACATCGTCCGGCAAGGCGATCTTCAATTCCAGCAACCCCCTGCGCATGTGCCAGTCGTGGGTTACCACGCGCAGTGTCTTAACCTTGTTGCGCGCGACCCAGCGGGCAGTTTCCAGCGCGTTGGACCGCGTGTCGACCGCGCGGAAGCCAAGGTCGATGCAGCAATTGAACAGCTTCATCGGGCGCTTATATTCGGCGGCTAGCTCTGCCGGTTTGACGTCCAGATCGACGCCAGAAATCAGCATCCGGCGTGCTTGCTTCTTCTCGATAATTTCAAGTCCGCGGTCTATTCGTTTTGGGCCGCCGGTCAAAACCACCACACCGTCTGTCGCCTCCAGCCCGGCCGGTTGTGGCAGAAAGATCGCAAACCACATGAAGCCAAGCATCCATATGAGCAGGATCGAAGAGAGGAGGCGTCTTATCATAGCATTTTCTTGAGCGTCGACAGCACCGTCCAACGGGCCATCGCCATCGACAATGCAGTAACCGCCAGAGGTATTAACAGCAAGAGCGGCCAACCATAAAGCGGCACCGATGCCCCCGAGAGCAATCCGGGTTCGAGCGCAGCCAATCTCTCGCCGAGCAGCAGGATCACGACAACCGCCAACACCAGCCCTAAAGCACCACCAAACAGCGCATCCAGCGCAACCCGACGCTGGAACAGACGGGCGACCTGCAGGTCGGTTCCGCCCATCATATGCATGATCTCGATTGTACCCTTATGCGTGTTGAGCGCGCCGCGTACTGCCAAGGCAACGGTGGCGGCAGTTGCAAACAGAAGGAGCAGCACGATTGCCAGTGCCACCCACAGCATCGAATAGACCAGATCAAACCAGGGCTTGAGCCATTGGGCATTGCTGTCAATACGAACCGAAGGTGCGATCCGGGCAGCGTCCTTGCGCAAGGATGCAAGGCGGGTGGCGTTTGGCGTGGCGCTGAATTCAAGGTCAATCAATGCCGGTACGGGGATGTCGCTGTCCTCGGCGACATCGCCCAGCCAAGGCTCCAGAAGCGCTCGCGCCTCACTTTCGGGGACAATCGTCACGGCGCTTATGCCGGGCTGGTCCCGCAAGCGCGCGGCAACTTGCTGCTGCTGTGAAAGGCGAGCGCCTGGGTCATTTTCCAATATCTGAACAGTCGCTTGCCGCGAAAGCGATTCGCTACCTTGGCTCGCGGCGTGTACCAGCGCCAAGGCTGCTGCCGCCGCGAGCAGCGACAGGAACAGCATGATTGCCATCACCCAAGGCATCGGCCCGGTAAAGCGTCCGTCGGGAATTAATTGGCGTTCGTGCGGATTGGCGGTGAAGGGCAGTTGCATGTCTGCCACCTAGTTTCGGAGCACAAGCGGTTGCGGCGGATGCTTCAGCGAACCGGTGGGGTCCGACAGCTTGCCTTTGTCGAGCCGCATCATCTGCGCGCCGTCAATTTCCTGCAGCAAGTGGATATCGTGGGTGGCGACGACCACGGTAGTGCCCAAACGATTCAGCGCGGCGAACAGCTTCAGCAAACGAAGCGCCATATCGGGATCGACATTGCCCGTGGGCTCGTCTGCAACCAGCATTTCCGGCCTGCCGATTACCGCGCGCGCTATGGCGACGCGCTGCTGCTCTCCGCCCGAAAGTGTTGCCGGGCGGGCAGACGCGCGCTCGGTCAAACCGATCCAGTCGAGCATTTCATTGACCGGTCCGGCAAGGTCGCGTTCCGAAATCCCGGCGATGCGCAAGGGAAGGGCGATATTGTCGAAGGCGCTCAGATGCGACACCAGCCGGAAATCCTGAAACACCACGCCGATGCGGCGACGGAACCCAGGCAGGCGGCTGCGAGGCATGTTGACCAGATCTTCGCCAAACATGCGGATCGCGCCGCGACTAGGCCGGTGCGCGAGATAAAGCAGCTTGAGCAATGAAGTTTTACCCGCGCCAGAAGCGCCGGTGAGGAAGTAGAAACTCCCCGGAAACAGCTTGAAACTGACATCGGTCAGCGTTTCCGCGCCGGTGCCATATCGCAGGCCTACATTGTCGAATTCGGCAACGCTTTGCATCGCGCAACCGCATTGCACATTACCCACGGCTTCGCAAAGGCTTGTTGCACGGCAGGATGCCCGTGCACGACGATAAAACGTGCTCCGTCCACAGTATAATCGCCGGATATGCTTGCATACGCGAATCGCTGGTGTCTATGACTGGCACATGCTGCTTGTCTGCCCCGAATGCCGCACCCGCTATGTCGTTCCCGACAGTGCGATCGGTGCCAATGGCCGCCAGGTACGCTGCGCCAATTGCCGGCACAGCTGGTATCAGGACGGGATCAGCTTGCCGCCGGCGCCCCCAGCTCCAGCTATAGTAGCACCACCGGAAGCGCCCGCGCCAGTGGAGCGCCGACCTGCTCCGGAGGTTTCAGTGGCCCGTCAGGAGCCTTTGGATGAGCCTGTGGCCCCCGGCTTTGCTGCCTTCGATGAAGACATACAAAGCGAGGCGGTTGACGAAGAGCAGGTCATGGAAAAGCCCGATCTGCCACCCCGGTTCGAGTCCAGTGTGACACCGTCGATACCCGAGCCCGCTGTCTATGCCGATCCGGCTCCAATTTCAGGATCGCGCAGCCAGTTTGCGCATGAGCCCCCATTCCGGCCGCGCCGTAATCCTGCAAAGCTGTGGACCTATGCGGCCGTTGGCTTTGCCATCTTGATAGCCGCATTGGGGGCTGCCACCTGGCACTATGGCTGGCTGGACAACAGTTTCGGTGCGGCGGTTGCCGAGCCTGATCTGAAAATCGTCCTACACGACAATCTCGAATTGGGTCGTGATGCCGATGGCTCACCCTACTTCATTGCCAGCGGTTCGATTGTGAACCCGACAGCGCAAACGCAGAAGGTTCCAGAAATGCTGGTAACGCTTAAAGATGCAAGCGGGCGGCCAGTCTATAGCTGGACGATGAAGGCACCAGTGCGCACCTTGGCACCAGGGGCAAAATCCGATTTCAGCCAGCTGCGCCGTGACGTCCCGCTTGCCGCGTCACGTATCAGCGTTGGCTGGGCGTTGGGCAGCTAAACCAGCTTTCAGTAGAAATCGATGTGCGGCGCGCCATCGCGCGTTCCTGACTGGCGGGCGGAGACTTCCTCTCTGCGGTTTGCAGGCTTCGAAATATCGATACGTTCCAGTTGCACTATGGTTACCGTTGCGGTTCCTACAGTCTGCGCGCGGGCGGGCGGCAGGGCCGGGGTGCTGGCGGCAGATGAAAGAGCGAGTAACCACATCGACATCCAGCAGCTTTAACGATCTGTTAACCTTCAGGGGCAAGCTGCAAAGAGGGTTAATAGCGGTCGGCAACATGGTTAATTGGCGATTTAGACTTTTGGAGAGGCAAACCGCCCCGGAACGGTACAGGTCATGTGGCAGATATTATCGTGCAATTGCGGTTGCGTCGCCCAAAGCCATTTGCTAGGGGCCCGCTCCTACCTGTCAGGGCAGTGCGGTCATGGCGGAATTGGTAGACGCGCAACGTTGAGGTCGTTGTGGGCGAAAGCCCGTGGAAGTTCGAGTCTTCTTGACCGCACCAGACAGCCGTTTTTGGCTGTTTTCTGTAATTCCCAAACATCTTGCAAAACCATCGGGTTTCTGCCAATTATTGTGCCTACCCAGCGTTAGGCATTCCCTTTTGTTCTTCCCTAGCCCGTCTCTTTTGGGGGCATATTTGGGGGCATATCGCTAAATCGAACTTTGGGGGATTTATGCCACTAACAGTTTTGCAGATTGCCGCGTTGCACCCGCTGGATAAGTCTTATCGCAAGGCAGACGAAAAGGGGCTTTATCTTGAAGTCTTCCCGAATGGCTCAAAGCTATGGCGCTTCAAATACCGCATAGGCGGCAAGGAAAAGCGCTTGGCGCTGGGGGCGTATCCCGAAACGACTTTGCAGGATGCTAGAGACCAACGCGATGCACGCCGGAAACAAGTTAAGGACGGTATCGACCCAGCGCGCGAGAAGCGGCTGGACCGGTTGGAGCGCAAGGTCAATGCGGGGCATACCTTTGGCGATGTGGCAGCGGATTACATTCGCGTAAAATACGAAAGCGAAGGCAGGGCCAAGGCGACGGTCGATAAGCAGTATTTTTTCCTGTCGCACCTGACGCCGACGCTGGGCAATACGCCACTGGGCGAGATAAAGCCGATTGAACTAATGGCAGCATTGCGAAAGCTGGAGGCGAAGGGCCATCGGCAAACCGCCAAATGCACCCGCGCGTTTGCCAGCCGTGTGTTTCGCTATGGCGTCGGTATCGGCAAGTGCAGTGACGACCCAGCGCGCCTATTATCCGGCAACCTGTCGGCTCCCAAGGTAAAGCACAGGGAAGCGATATTAAACCCCAAGCGCATGGGCGAATTTTTGCGCGCAGCCGATAGCTACACCGGACAAGCCATAGTGCAGATTGCAGTGCAGTTGCTTCCCCATGTCATGCTTAGACCGGGCGAATTGCGGCTAGGACATTGGCAGGAAATAGACTTCGACAAGTCCGTATGGCTTATTCCAGCCGAACGCACGAAAATGCGGAAGCCCCATGCCGTGCCATTATCTGCCCAAGCCGTTACCCTTTTGCGCGAACTGGAGCGCCACACCGTTGGGCTGGAGTATATGTTCCGAGGCCAAGGCAAAAAGGGACCGATAAGCGAAAACACGCTTAATCAGGCGTATCGACGCATGGGCTTTGGTTCGGATGAAGTGACGCCGCACGGCTTTCGGACAACGGCTTCAACATTTCTCAACGAGACGGGTAAGTGGAATAAGGACGCTATCGAAAAGGCGCTTGCCCACAAGGATGCGGACGCCATTCGCGCCATTTATAACCGTGGCACATATTGGACCGAACGTGTGCAGATGATGCAATGGTGGAGCGACTATCTGGATACGCTCAAAACAGGTGCGATTGTGTTGCCCTTCAACACGGGAGCGACAGCGTGAAGCGCGCAGATGATGAAGCCGAACCAGCTGGCAGCGGCGACGTAAGCGGCAGGCATCTGTCATCCCTGCTCGACAATAGCGGAAGTGAATCAATCGAAGAAAAGCTGGAAAGACATTTTTCTGCGGCGACTGACTGGCGCGTAGGATTGGAGCGAACACAACGCATTTTATCTGGTCTTGATGACGAACCAATGGAATTTGATGAAACGTCGATAGGTCAAATGTTGAAAACGGTCGCCTCTAACCATTACGGTCTATCCGATGAATTCATGGTTTTGCATGCCGTGGCTAACGCGTTGCTGGGCGCTGACGACGATTTCAAACTGAAGCTGGTTCAAAAAAAGCGCGGTAAGTATAAGGCTCCAAACGTTGAATCGGATGCACACGACCGCCAGATGTCTATCCTATATTCCGTCGCTAGCTTGGAAAAAAAGGGCTGGAAAACCGAGGCGGCAATTGCACGAATGCAGGAAGGTTTTGGAATTTCCAGAGCCGCGGTTTTTGCAGACATTAAGGCAGCGGAAGAATTTCTGGAATCATGCAGAAAAATCTTTGGACCGAGTGACAATAACAAAAGTCCAAGGTCTAGCGATTTCGAAGATTAGCTGGACTGCTACTTATTGGACGCCTTGTTAGGTGTTCCGCTAAACACTTGGCCATGCCGAAAGAGCCTAGCCAATACCGGCGCGGCGGCATGGAGAAGCAGAATGAATCAAGAACTTCTGACGGTCGCGCAATTTAAAGAGCGCTACCAAATATCTCATACCGCTTTTTATCGTCAGAGAGCGGCTGGGCGGCTGCGGACGATTAAAATCGGCGCGTCGACCCGCATACGAGTTGCTGACGCTGAAGCATGGTTGGCAAGCCTGTCCGGCGGTGCAGCATGAAAATACCGGACTACAAATCAAATGAGGCCGGACGCGTTGCACCGCTGTCCAGCCTCAAGAGCGTTACAAGGCTTGGCAGCAAAGTAACTCCGAACGGTTACGCCGAAAACGACAACAAGGGCAAGCAAAATGCTTTGACGGTCGATACACCGGCCGGACGCATTGCCATAAGCGCACGGCAACAGCGGCGGGCATTGGCGGCCTTGATAAAGGCTGGCAGCCAAGGCGTCACGGCTTTGGAGTTATCAAGCTGGGCTTACCGGCTGGGGGCTTATATCCACACATTGCGCCATGACTATGGGCTGGCAATCGAGACATTGCGCGAACCCCATGATGGCGGCTGGCATGGTCGCTATGTGTTGCACACCCCCTGCCGGATTATCGGCGGTGCAGCATGAAGGGCCGCACAGTTTCGCCAAGGCAAGCGATAGCCAGCAAATGCAAAGACTGCACGTATGACACCGAGGCAGCCGGTAACTGGAGGCAGCAAACGGCAACCTGTCCGGTAGTCCATTGCGCGCTTTGGACGTTTCGACCTTTGCACGGCAATGCGCCCGCATGGCTGTTAGCGAGAGACGCGGCAAGGCTTCCCGATAATTGGCGCTCAATGCCGAATGTAGAAGCCGTCGCTATCGTTGCCGGTAAGGTTCCAAACGGGTGCGAGGGGACGCCGTTTCAGGATAACCAAGCGACTGGGGATAGTTGCACCCCAGAAGTTGCCGCCATACCCGTAAACCCCCCGTATTTAACGGCAAGGCAAGGGGTTTCAAAATGAGCGCTCATACCCTGCTATCCGTACCCCAGCGCGGCGACACGGTGCTGGTGCAGATTAACCAGCATAACGGGAAAACCTTTGCCAATTTCCGCAAATGGTATCCCGATGGCGACGTCCTAAAGCCGACAAGGCAAGGCGTTACGATTCCACTCGAAATGCTTCCGACACTGCATAAAGCACTGGGGGCATATCTAGCCACAATCGACCCAGCTGCACTTACAGGCCGCTAGGGCTAAGGAAAATTGCGGGGGTGGCTTCACGCCACTCCCCTTTTTTACCTGAAAGCCCGTCGTTCCCCCTTGTGCGCTTGAACATGGGAACGCTGGGGGGAGTATGTTCGCTATGTCGCTAGGATATTTCAATTATGCCTGTTGTAATTGCATTGCTAACAGTCAAATCAAGAAAGAAGGTGGAACGTCGGCAATCTGCCATTTTTGGCTATTGGCACGGCCCTTGCAATTTAAGCTGTAGTTATTCGTGTGCGCCCACTTAACGGGAAACAGCCATTATTGACGCGTGGCGGGGCTGGCAATCGAGCGACGGTAACAAGCGATTATCTAACATTGCGACAAGCCCAAGACATGATGGTGGCGGCACAATATGCACTGGCTATGGGCAAGCCCCTAACCCGACATTTGACGGTCCGGCTGGAGCGGCAAGGCGTTTCGGATGCTAACGCGGTGAATGCCATTGGCAGACTGATAACGCTACTGCGCGACCATGTGCGGAAAACCGCGGATGGCGAGATTGCCTATATCTGGACGCGCGAGCATGGCGCAATTATCGGCGGCCATGTGCATATCTTGCTGCACTTACCGGCCGGTTACAACTGGCAGGGGCGACGGGTGCAACGTTGGATAGAGCGCATATCCGGCCGTCCTTACAAAAAGGGAGCAATCAAAACGACCCGCATCGGCGGCACTGCCAAGGCGCATGAACAAAATCCTGGGCTATATCTGGCAAACCTTGCGACGGTAGTCGGCTATCTCATCAAAGGCACTTGCCCAAACGCGGGAGTAGCGCTCGAACTTGAACGCATAAAGGCGCAAGGCCGCGTTATGGGGAAGCGGTGCGGCCGGTCGCAAAACCTTAGCCGTTTTTGCAGTTTCAATTGAGGTGATTTCAATTAGGATTAGCGCTCTATGAAGATTTTGCTTTCCCTTATTTTGATGCTCATGCCGACAGTGGCATCTGCACAACTTATGCTTGGTCGAGCAACGGCAATTGATGGTGATACGATTGCCTTCGGTGAAGAGCGATACAGGCTGCACGGAATCGACGCAGTTGAAGCATCACAAAATTGTTCTCGCGCAGGCCAGCCGTGGCAATGTGGAGCCGAAGCTAAACAATTGCTGGCCTCACTTCTGTCCAAAGGCTCACTAGAATGCCAAGCGATTGACCGTGACCAGTATGGCCGCACGGTCGCTGTATGTCGCGCTGCTGGTAACGATTTGGGTAATGAACTGATAGCAGCAGGACTAGCCGTGGCGCTTCCACAATTTAGCAGTGCGTACGTTTCAGCAGAAGCAAATGCTAAGGCTTCGAAAACAGGTATATGGGGTGGTGAGTTCCAACTGCCAGCCGATTATCGTGCAGCAAACCCTAAACTTTACGCCGAGCAACAAAGGCCTCAGCGAAGACTGCCCGAAAGATTTGTGCCTTCAACCCGCGTAGACACTAATCAGGGCGGAGTTTATTATCGCAACTGTGCCCAAGCTTGGGCGGCTGGTGCTGCACCAATATATCGAGGACAACCGGGATACCGTTCCGAGATGGACGGCGACGGGGATGGCATAGCGTGCGAACCTTATCGGGGGCGATAGGTTGCCGCGCATGTCATTCTCCAAGGTCCGCAACTGGCGATAGAGGGAACTTATGCTAACTTTTAAGATACCGCGGCCGCTCGTTATAATTGCAGCATTGGCGCTGGCTTCCTGCGGGGAAGGAGAGAGTGAGTATAGCGAAGAGGCTGACTCAAGTTATCATTTGACCGGAGAATATTCGGACGGGGAAGAGGAAGCCGCTGCCGTTTTTCAGGACGAGGGGGAGGCTTTTGATGAGGATGCTGCGCGGGAGGAAGCCGAGCGACAGGTGGCGTCAGACTCGTATACAGGCATCGGGTCGCCTTACGGATGCACAACCGACTGCTCAGGCCATGAAGCTGGCTTTGAGTGGCGTCGGGATAATGGCTATGTCACCGCTGGCAATAGCCGTTCGTTTGAAGAGGGTGCACAAGCTTATGAGGACGAGGTAGAAAACAAGGTCGAAGAGATGGAGGACGATTACAACTCGGGTAGTGACCCAGACTATTAAAGGGTACGGCAGGCCACGCGTACGGCCTACGCAAGGAGAACAGTCATGAAGAGTGCGATTGTATTGACTTTGAGCGTATCGCTTGGGGTTTGCTCACCGAGTGACCAAAACATCTGCGGTTCAATACCCGCAAAATTCCCCAAACCAAGCGAACTAAAATGCACGTGACTAACTCTGTGATGCGACGTTTGACAGTTGGCATACTGGGCGGCTCCGCGCTCTTGGCCGCTGCGGCAATCTACATATGGTATGGGTCAGAACCTGACAAAATTCCTGTAACCCGCACCAATTCTGATTCTGCCGCTCAGTCGACGGGATATTCCACGTTAATGTTCGAAGGCATGGATTTTTCCGTCGATGCAGAAGCTGTTAGTTCGGAATTTTTGACGGATTATGCAGCGGCAAAGATTAAGTATGGGGGTAAAACTGTACTTGTGCGAGGAAAGATTGCGAGCAAGGCGAACGACCGCATTGAGGAAACTGGAAAACGTGAAGCGCCGAAGGCAAGAGACTTAAACTTAGATTTTGAAAAAATGTTGGAGGAGAGCCAAAAATCTCTCAATTCGTTTCAGCTAAAGACATCAGGCGGTGCTGAGGTTTATCTTCACCTCAACTCACCCACGATTGAAAAAATGCGGAGATTTGCGGTAGGCGACGAGATATCGGCCAACTGTAAAAAATTCAAATTGGCAATTCAAAAAATTTCATTTCATGATTGCTTCATTGAGGTGGTTCGATGAACCGGCCACCGAATTTGTGCAGCATGCGCAATCTCGCAATACCCATCCCGAACGCCTCAAAGCCAAAGCCCAAGGGTAAAATCGAACCAAAGTCGTATTAGCTATGCTGATTGGCATCGGTGGCCTGTGGCTATTCATCTTTGTGTTAATATCATTGTCAGGTGGCTACGGCCGTCAGGGTCGAATGAAGCCCGCTCCCAGTTCAAAAACTGCCGCCATCATTGCAACGGGTATAACCGCCGTAATGCTGGTAATTGCTTTGGTATCAAACGCGCTGGAATAGAGATTTGTGCAAACATTCAATGGTAGGGCTACGGCAAGGCCCAGACCTGACAGCCAATAAAATACCGAAATATATTAGAGGGCATTTAATCGCGCATTCCGCGCACGCGAGGCATTATGTCACGGATACGCGCGCAAAGGCGTCACTAAACTAGTGAGATTTAGTGTCGCGCAGCCCAACCTAACAAAACCTGACATTTGCAGATAATACCCAGAAACTGGCAAACCCTCGCCATCGCGCACGCACGCACGCACTCACTCACGCACTCACGCACTCACGCACTCACGCATGAAGCTATGGCGATGATTGATAAACTATCAAACATTCAACACACCATTATGCGGCGAATACGCACTCGCGCACGCGAGGCAGTTTGCTGTTTTAACAGGGCAATAACAGGCAACTCGCGCTTGTTCTCAACATTCAGAAATCAACATTTCGGGACCAATACGCGAGCGCGCGCGAGGGGGGTACGGCAATCGCTAGGGCTATCAAGGGGCTATGGCGGCTGGTTTCCGCAACGATAACGCTAACCCAGTTTTTCGCCCGCGCGCGTAACTGCGACATCGAATTACGGGGCAATATCGCGCGCGCATGTTAGCTTTTGTTAAGGTTGAACAGCGCTTTTATAATGGCAAATAACGGCATACGATGCGCCACTTGGTTAAGCAAAAACCGTTGGAGGAATAAGAATGATATTTGGTTTGCTATTGATGCTGGCATCAGTGACCAATGCGGAAAATCCATACCAAAAGTATGCACCTGCAGAAGAAAAACTAGGGGCCGGGCCTCATACGCTCGTTGTAAGCGACGGTTCGGCCATGACCCGCATAGACTACAAAACAGGCCCGCTTTGCGCGAAGGCTCGGGATTCCATCCGTCGTCAAGTTGCTTCACCACCTAACACGCCCGGCGTGATATATGGCGCGCCTAGAACAAAGGCGTTCTGCATTCCTCGCTGACCCTAAAATAGACAATAATAGGACAATTACGCGCACGCGCGAGGGCAGACCATCGGGTTCGCTGAAGTAGCAAAGAGTAGCAATCGCACCTTGGCTGATAATACAGGCAAAAAACAGGCAAAGCAGTTTCGTTGCAGCGCAACTTCTGGAGCCCGAAAAAGAACTAACCTGCCCAGTGTAGCCGCACCAAAACCAATGCTGTTGTCAGGTCAGTATTTACGCGGCTTGTAGGTCTTAGGTGTGTACGGCTTATAAGGGTCAACCGTACCCGCCTTGCCAGTATATGGATTGACGTTCGGCTTCGAACTCCAGTTATTTGTTACCCTGCTATCGGGTGCGGTACGAGCATGTGGCGCGACATAGACACCGTTTTTGTTGACGTGGCCTTTGACTCGAACGGTCTCAGCAGCGGCTGGCATCGCTATCAACGCCAAAGCCGGAATCATAAATTTCAACATGAGAATCATCCCTTTTCGCCAAGCCGAATATCAGCAGAGAAAAAGATAATAGCACGGAAATAGAATTCCACTCATATTACTTCAAGCCGGCCTCAGCGCGATTTGCAGTAACGCCCTTTCAAATCGAATTTTTGCTCCTGATTGAAAAAGTGACTACTCAAATAATGCGACATCACCGAAGGCAACGGGAACTTTGGAAAGGAACGGCGTAGCCATGAAAATTATAGTTGCGGTCCTACTGTCGCTTTCGGCGGCATTCACCATATGTCCTGCTGTCGCTGCACCAGACGGCGGGGTTGATAAATCGGAAATGCTGGACTCCGGCGTTGTTCGGCAAATCAGCAACGACATTTGCCTTCCTGCTACGGCCGAAGAATATGAGGAGCTAGGCAAGCATGCCATCTTAGCCTTAGATTCCACTAGCGTAATTTCTACCGAATTGCCGCTGCGCAGCGTTTACGTGATTTACAAAGATGTTCGTATTCCACTGCAAAAAATCACTACGCTGCCAAAAAATCAAACCAAGGATGGCGCAACTCAGGTTTCTTTTTATCTACTCCCCATCAAATACATGAAATCTGATGCCAAGCTATTTGCAGATTTCAGCGGCGACCGTAAAGAATTTGGAATAACAACATTTGCGGAGAGAGAGGGTCTGGACCCTGCGGCACCTGCCTTTGCGCGCTTAGATGCATACGATACGCCCTTCGACCCAGATATGAGTGCCGTGGAGCGGGTAATTTTGAGAGAGTATCCGCAGCATTTTTCTCAATCCAGCAATTAAATATCGACCGCCTAGCCCCAGTCTGTTGGGGGCATATTTGGGGGCATATTTCAAAATCAAATTTTTAATATGTATCTATAATAGATACTTATAGATATAATTCGAGTCTTCTTGACCGCACCAGACAGACGGAACTTCACGTCCGGCCCTGAACT
>CALMYW010000194.1 GCA_937873665.1 uncultured Sphingorhabdus sp. | reverse complement strand
CTTCGAAATCCACGACCCTGGCGCGTTCGATGAGCATTTTTTCAACGGCCTGCTAATGCAGGGGCAGAAATTTTTGGGTTCACGGGATACGTTTTGCTTCCTCAAAGCATTCTCGGTAAGGCTTGCTCCTTCATCGACCGGGGAATGCGTGCCAGCAGCGCCAGCGAAAGTTTCGAGACCCGAGTGGCGTGGCTTAAGGACTTGGCCGAGCGTGAAGTGGCCATGCATCCGAATCGTCGTATCGAGGACTTCACGATCTTCTACGGCCAGCGTTCGGGTATGGGTATGCCTCCGAATTCGACTTTTCACTTGCACGTTATCTCTTGGGACTCAAAGGCGAGGGTTTTAAGGACTTGGCCGGTAGTGCTGCCCAGTCGCTCCGGTGTACTCAAGACACACGGGACCGGTAAGGCTGGTGTAGACAAATGGAGCGATGCATGGACGTTGTCAGATCAAGGAAATACCAGTCGCACTATGTTCAGTGCGTTCTGTGATTCGCTGCAAGCGAAAGAAGATCCGATGTCTGGAGGTGAGCCCCAATTGGTCGGCCTTTACCGTCAAGGTCCTGGTCAAGTGTTTGGTGTGGTCACTGAACGCGGGCCAAGCCTGCACGGGTCGCTACTTCTTGATGTTCCACCAGGGGTGAAGATCGAATGGCGAGACCAGCTCTTCCAGCGTGTGAGTGCGAACGGCGAATTGCTCAAGCATGCCCAACCCCACAGTCGCCCTGCCCAAGTCGGCGCACCTAGCTGACCCCCCGGCTTTACGCGACAAGGTTCTCGGACATGGGGTACTCAACGCCATCCCTGTGAGGCGGGATTCCAAGTGGCCGTTGTCTGACTGCCAGCAGCGGCGACCTCCGTTGGTGGCCACAGTAGGTCGTCCAGCAGCGCCACAGTGTCACCCAGGCTTGCGGCTTCAATGCGGTTCTTGTTCAGGAAGGCTTGCCACTGGCGCAGCTTGGCAGTGTCTTCGCTGAACTGCTTGGTCAGTGCCAAGGGCCGCTCATGGGGAAGGGCGGTCTGCCGCCGGGCGAAGGTGGCGGCGATGGCTGCGGCCAGCGTGGCGCCATCCAGTTCTGTGCGCCTTGCTATTACCGCGAGGTCGAAGAAGTCCTTCATGCGGCTGTTCGCTTGTCCCAGCATCACCATAGCCTGGTACTTCTCGGCGATCACGGTGTAGACCGGATAGACCCGCAGCGTGGGGGCAGTGAAGTCGCCCAGCAAGGTGGGGTAAGCCACTGTTTGTGGCCCCGGCGTGACGGCGTCACCGAAGCCCACGTCGATCTGCAAGGCACAGCGTGCGGAACCGATGCGTGCCACCATCGTGATGCGGGTGCCGCCGTAGGTGTTGTCCTCGCGAATGGCATCGGCCTTCACGGAGTCGGGGTCAAACACGATGCCGTCCCCCAGGTCCATGGCGGCGATTTCGCGGAAGGTGGCGATCAGATTCGCCTCGTCGTCAGGGCCGAACCCCAGCAAGTCGGCGTCCCTTGTCGGTCGGTGCGGGTTGTCGTACCAGAGGGCGAAGAGCAGGGCGCCCTTGAGCAGAAAGCGGTCAGCATGCGGGGACGTGCTGACGCGAGCCAGTAGGCGCTCCATGCCAAATCGGTTCAGCAGCAGGTTGTAGTCGTCGCCGCGCTGTTTGGCGAGGGTCAGCAGTCGGGCCAGGATCGATGCGGATAGATTGCCAGTCATTGCGTCACAGCCTCCAGATAGGGTTGCATGACGCGTTCGACCCGGTTGATCTTGGCGAAGTGGCTCAGTTCGGCCATGGTGACCTTGCGGCTGCGCCAAGCGTCTTTTAGCGCCTCCAGCGCCACGTCCAGGCCAATCTTGTTGCGGAACTTGAAGCAGTCGGTCACCGTCTTGGCGGCGCTGTACACGCGGATGGGCGCGCCGTGGTTGGTCACGGTCTGGATGCCATCGCTGTAGGCGGCGCCGCGCAGGCGCGTGATGCGCATTGAGGGGTAGCTCAGCGCCGGGGTTTGTGTCGCTTCGGGCAGTGCGATCCACACTTCGTGCGGCAGCTGCGTGCCGATCTCATGGAATTGCAGCGCACTCAGCAGACACAGCACGGCCTTGGGCACGCGCTGGCAGACCTCGATCAGCGTCTGGTGCTCGGTGACTTCAGCATCGGGCAGTCCATACAGTCCACGGCCCAGCCGTTGCAGCTTGCCGGCCTGGTGCAGCCGGATCAGCAGCTGCGGTGACCAGCCATGCTCGCGCACATCCGCTGCCCGCAGCACGCGTCGGTGCCGGGCCAGTTCGAGGATGTGGTCAGACTGGTTCATGAGGGGTGAGTTTAATATCCGCATTACTTTTGTTCAAGTGATGCGAAATTCAATCAGTCCCATGCCGTGGTTCTACTGCTCGCCGATCTTGCGCATGGCCGCCGTGGCTTCTTCCATGGCGTTGCGAACCGGGGCGACGATCAATCGAGCGTAGACCTTGGTGGCTTCCGGGGTCTTGTGGTTCAGAACCCTGCCGATGATGGGCAGGCTGGTGCCGCTGCTGGCCAGCCAAGAGCCCAGCGTGCGGCGCAGGTCATGGATGTGCAGGTCACGCATCTCGTAGTGCTGCAAGTGCAGTCCGTGCTTCTCCGCCAACGGCGTGTAGCGTTCGATGGTCTGGACCGGGAAGTCGATGGCCTCTTCCAGGGCCAGTTGGTAGTCGAAGGTCTTGGCCGTTGCCTTCTCCGCCAATGCCTCCACCAAACCCAACGCCGTGCCGCGCGCCAGCATGCGCTCCCAAGCCCCTCGTGGCTCCACCAAATGACCGCATTCGCCTGAACCAGGGAACACGAAAAGAGAATCGCTGCCTTGGGCAGCCTTCTTTCTTCGTTCTAGAACCTCGATGGCCTCGGGGGTCAGCAGCACGGTCTGCGGCTCGCCGTTCTTCGTCCTCTCGATGTTCCATTCCTTGCGTTCCAGGTGAACATCCGGCCATTGCATCGACATGACGTTGCTGCGGCGTGCGCCCGTGTACAGGGCGAGTTTCACGAAGTCACGCACCAGCTCGTTCGTTTCATGCTCCATGGCCAGCATGAGCCGGGGCATCTCATCGGGGAGTACGAATCTTGAGCGGGACTTCTCCCTGTACTTGTCCATGCCTCGGCAGGGATGGTTACCGTCGAAGTAGCCCCATTGGATGGCACGGCTGTACATCGAGCTGATGAGTGCGATCACGCGGTTGGCCGTCGTCGGGATGTGGCCCATCTTTGCGTGATGGGAGATCAGCTGAGCGCGCGTGATGTCTGACAGCCGCAGCTTTGCAAGGTTGACGCCGTACCTGTTCGTGTCGATGTGGCGCTCGAACTTCTCGATGTCTTCCTTGTGGGACACCTTGCGGACGGACGAGTGCCGCTCGTAGTAGACCTTGAAGAAGTCGGCCAGCGTTATCTCGCTGCGTCGTTCGCGCATCGACTCGGCAGGGTTGAGATCCTGCGCGATGTCTGCATTCAGCGCCGCGACCGTCTTGCGAGCTTGCTCAATGCTCACATCCGGGTAGCGCCCGATCTTGATGCGCTCCGGCCGGCCTTGGATGCGTCGGTAGAGCAAGAAACTCTTCCGGCCGGTCTTGCCGACGCTGATCGCGAGTCCTTTGGTGTCTGTGTCGTAGAAGTAGGCCACGCCTTCGGACGGCAGCGTCAGCCGGTCCAGGACTCGCTTGGTGAAATTAAGGCGGTTGCTGGGGGTTGGTCGGTCTTTGTGCATGCGGGAAATCTTGCTACGCGGTGGCTACGAGCCCCGTGCCTTTTGCAGAGATAGATCGCACGCTTGCTACGCCGAGCGTTGATCGAGGCCGGTCACGGTTTACCGAGACTTGCCGTGCGACCCGCAGGGCTGTTGAGGTTGTTAACGTCCGTTGTCCGCAGATGGCGACGAGTGGCGAAAAACAACATTAGCCGTAACCATGCTCATAATCCCTTGGTCGCGGGTTCAAGTCCTGCACGGCCTACCAAAATTGTCGT
>CALMYW010000193.1 GCA_937873665.1 uncultured Sphingorhabdus sp. | reverse complement strand
TCGGCGAACTCCTCGACCTCTTCTCCCCCAAAGAATGCGCGAACTATTTCAGAAACTCAGGATATGTTTCCGCCTAATGTCGCCGTGCTCTAGGGCCCCGGACACAAAATCCCGGACAGTCCCGGCTCTGCATGCCCGCAGGCCGACCGACAGCCTCATTCATCATGCGGACCGCGGATCGCAATATGTCAGCATCCGCTACACGCAACGGCTCGCCGAAGCCGGCGTCGATCGCTGCGTCGGCAGCGTCGGGGACAGTGATGACAATGCGCTCGCCGAAACCGTGATCGGGCTGTTCAAGACCGAAGTCATCCACCGGCTTGCGCCGTGGAAGTCCTTCGCGGCGGTGGAGCACAAGACCCTCGAATGGGTTGATTGGTTCAACCACCAGCGCCTGCTGGAGCCGATCGGCGACATACCGCCAGCCGAGGCGGAAGCGAACTACGACGCCGCCCTTGAGAACCTCGAATTGGCCGCGTAGGACTCAAGCAATCCGCCCTCCGGCAAACCCAGGGTGGTTCAGGCGATCCCTCAGCCATGAGCCCTGAGCTCAACAGGCCACTTTATACGCTGAGGCTGTTCAGCACGTTGATGATGTTGTCCGCAGTCCTATTTGAGCGCAGTTCCGGGTTTCTGCGAAAATAGGCCTCCTGGCGGGCGCGATGGTCGGCTTGAAAGTCAACGTCGAACAAAAGTCGGCGCGTGAATTCTGTGGCTGTGTCTTGCGAGTCTGCTCGCTCCGCCAGACCCATCGTGTGCAGATCGACGACGTAGTCCGCCCCTGTCGTATTGATAGATAAAACCGGTCGGCCAAGTACAGCCGCCTCAAGACCTACATTTGAGTAACGTGTGACAATCAGATTAGCGTTTGCAATAATGTCGTAGATATTGCCATCGCGCTGAACATTTACCAGATCGGTGTATTCTTTACCTATTAACCGTTGGACCGTCTCCACCGCCGATATCGGCGAGCGGGGATGCAATTTGATGGTCAAGCGGGATGCAAGAGATACACGAACAGCTTCCATCATGAAGCGCATCGCTTCATCACTGTCTTCGCCTTCACCATGCTGCGCACAGTAAATCACGTGCTTAATAGCATGCTCCTCTCTCGGAGAAATTTCAGACATGCGCGCCGACAAATTTCTCAAATTTTCGTCGATCACCAGCGAACCCACACGTACAAGGCGCTGCCAGCTTGGTGGGACTTTGGCACGATAAATGTCCAGCTGGTCTTGTGTGATTGCACAATAGGCATCAGCCAAGCTTGGCCGATAGCGTGGATGTGCCGATATGAAGAAGGCTTGAACATCCAGCGTTGGCATGCCGGCAGATCGCGCGCGTAGCGTTGCAGATCGTGCGCAAGTCATGCGCCCAGGGATCGTGATAAGACGTCGAGCATCGCCTAATGCTTTTCTGATGCGAATATCATGCGCCCTGTCTAGCGCAAGTCCGACGCGTCCAGCTGACAGAAGGCGTGAGATTGAACCGACGAACCAAGGCCGCAATGGATTATCGTCTCTGTATTTCGCAAGTCTATCAAAGCAATACCGAATCGCATTCTCTACGCTCAGGACTGCAGAATTATCACTATCCTCATCCAATTCAATTGGAGTAAACCCAGTACGTGTAGCAAATGCGAACGATCCCCCACCACCGCCGTTATAAACGTCAAAGTCTCCTTCAGCCAACAATGAACGGCAGAGTGCAACAGAGGCTGTGAAGTAACTCGGGTCGCTCAAGCTGCAAACAATCAGTGTTTTACCTAGACGATCTTTCCGAGAAGCCTCGTGCTCATCTGGCAACGCAAGAGGGTCTGTTTCACCCTCGCCCAATTCAAACTGGGCGAGAGCCAGAACGCAGGCCTCTGAATCTTTTAAAGGATCCGCGAAGGCTTCGACCAACACGTTCCAACCCTGCGGAAGGGCGTAATCTAGGCCCCATACCACTTCAAAACCGAGCACAGTCAAAAAATGCGCTAGCTCGACACTGTGGAGCAGACGGTTTATTGTCCCCAGAATTGAAACGCGTTTGACATTGCGGGCGCGCAATTGCTCGAGAAGCGCAGCTCTTGCCTTCACGCCCGAAAATAATCGATCATCAAGGCACAGGCCGATCGTTTCATCGCAATAAGCCCGCTGAAATGGATTGCCTGGTTGCGTCACCAGATAAGGCGTCGCATAGCCAGCAACTTCACTCGATAAGCGTGCACTGGCAAAATCTTGCTCAGAATTGTGTACGGAGCCGATATCGTTGATTTCCAACACGCCATCCATACGCTCCTGCGCCGTCGTGGCACCCCATCGGATGTGAAGGCCCCGGCGGAACGGCGGCGCGGAGAAATCGCACGAAAGCTGATTACAGCATCTATTTCAGTCGAACTGACAACAGGCGGTGATTTCAAGAGACCGGAAACCAACGCATGCCAGGGTAGGACTTGCCCCACCACCTGAGTGGCGGCAAACCGCACCAAATCAACTGACGTTGATCCTTGTTTGGCCATTGTTACATGTGCCTGCGCCCACTGCCCCGAGGACAACGGAACCAGAACTTCTGCAACGCGAAACCCTGTCGTGTTTTTGTTGGAAAGCAGTCTTGCAAGCTCAAGGAGGGCTTGGCCCCCTACTGATCCAGTGCATGCGATGAATCTCGCGCACTCGAAATATATTTGTTCAGGTGAGCGTTCGCAAATAACATCGATAAGAGTCAGACGCGCCGGGTATTCTTCACTGTTAATTGCCCAATCGAGAAATAGAGTCACGGCAACTTCCGTGGACATAAGTCGGGCAATTTTGGAGAATGCAATATTCAAAGTCAAAAGACGTTTCACGATCTGTTTGACAAGCGTGATGTCAAGTCCATCCAGGATGCCCGCCGCAATTTGTGTTAATACGTTCCGAACGTCGCCGCGCCTTAATAATACATCACATAAACGAAATTGTGATGCCGCAGTTGGTGATGCCTTAAAAATATGACGGGCGGCCCATTCGCCTGTTTCAAAGCGCTTGTGCCTCAAACTATAGCCATAAAGAGCGACAAGCCAACCTTGCCGAAATTGTGTACTTGCCGCAACCAAAGCTTCGAGATGGTTTGGCATCAGAACTTCATGGGTCTTTTCGAAAATTTGCGCGAGCCGATTATCTGCGGCACGGGGATCGCAATAGGCGCAGATCTTGAGAAGGTCGGTGCACGAGCGGCGTGAAAGATCTCGGGAAAGGCAATAAGTGATAAATTGATCAAAAAACGCCTTCTTTTCCGCAGGAGTGCTGGGTCCGTTTCTGTTCCGCGTCGTTACAGTATCCGCGCAAACACGCAGCAAACGCGCCAAATGATCGTCATCAATTGCATCTGGCAGGCTTACCAATCCCAACCACAACCGCAATTGCACCCAGCGTAAATCCAACCGACCGACGGGAGTAATCAACGCGCGAAGAGCCGATGGCTCTTGCCATGCCGCGGCAGGCATTTCGGCCATCTTGGCAATCCCCCCCGGTTTATTCCCTGCCAAACACGCCATTCGTACGTCGCGCACCCACGCTGCGACAAAAAAAGGCAGTTGTCTCGTCGTGGGCAGGGGATTGGGGGCGGCGTTTAATTGCGACATCGAACGAACCACTACGTCAGCATCTTCAGTTTTGGCAGAAGTCTAGAACTTAGCGTATCCGCGCAGACGATATGGCCCATTCCATTATAATGATAATTATCGCCCGAGAAACACCGCGATGCATCGGCTCTTCCCCAGAGTATACTATTCAAGTCAACAAAGTCGCAATTGAAGCGTTCAGCCGCTTTCGACAAGACAAGATTATACTCCGCAATATTTTCCGCGAAGGCGCCGACTTTCTTTTGGCTGCCACCGTGTCCGGGGCCGACGATATTGACTACCACAATTGTCTTATGACGCGGCACGGCAAATTCGAGAATTTCGATCAGAAAACGCTCGAAATCCTTCAACGATACGTAAACGGATTCGGTCCGTGCTCCCTGCAAAAGGCGGCGATGAATTGAACCAAGTGTAACTATGGCCTCCGCAGTCGGATCACCGTAGATTGCACGTATGCCTTTTACGTCTGTGTCTGAGAAGATGCGAGGCGCGCAATCAACGATGCCCATCTGTAGCACCAGCGCATCGCTGGGTGCGATAGCCTGGATGGACTCTCGCGCATCGCGCATGGTGCTACCACGTGTACAATTGATCTGCACACCGATTTTTCGGCCCAAGGCCGCCGACAGTCTTTCTCTTGTAAGCCATGGATAGGTATCTTCTATCGCCACCCCGATGGTAGGCCGCGGCAAGGCGATGGAATCGGTCAAAAATGAAACCGTTGGCTTCGTCTTTGCAGCATTGGTTCCTTTCATGTCGAAGGCAGCTGCAAATTTCGCGCTTTCAATATCGCGAACACCATCCTTCTGCTTAGCACCATGCCGGGTTTGCTGCAAAAACGCATGAAAAGCCTGCGTTGCCTCTTCCAGCGCCCCCGTGTCAAACAAATGCTCAATCCTTTCAGCCTCCGAACAGATCGCCGGCAACGGCGTATCCAAAAGACGATTAAGAATGGTCCGGTAGGGACCCGCGAGGCGGTTGGCCTTAATCGCTTTCGCTAAATGTCGCGCGAGGCGAAACCGCCCACGATGAAATTGACAATCGGCCTCAACTGCCGCCAAGTTAGTATCAGCCTTGATCGATCGGATTGACTTGCCTTGCCCCAACACGTCGAGCGCTTCTTCCCATGCACCACACCGGTGAAGCGCATGAATGCAACCGGCAACAACCGTAGGATTGTCGATGTGGCGCTGGGACACTTCTATTGCCAATCTCTGCACATCTGCTTGACGGCGTGCCAATCGAAGCGCCTTGATCGCAATCATTGATGCTTCGGCATCGCCCACAAGATCGACGCCACGTTCGCAAGAGAGGATCAAAAGTCCGATCAGCCCCTTGCTTTTTGCTGTGTCCAGAAAATCCGCTTCCAGCGATGACGGCGCTTTTATTAAATTCATCATATCGCTCTTTGTCTGAACTCAAGTTGATTTGTATCATGCCATGCACCAAGCTC
>CALMYW010000192.1 GCA_937873665.1 uncultured Sphingorhabdus sp. | reverse complement strand
GCATGGCATCAGAACCCAAGAAGATCTGGAAATTTGGACGGCTATCAGTGAGCAAGGCCCACCTTGGTTGACGTGCGAAGAGTACAAGCCTGAAATCGAGATTTTGAGGTCAGAACTACGATTATCACATGCTCGGGCTGGTCTCTAAGGCGTTTGCTGCCTCTTCGGCAAAGTTTCCAAGGGGTTGCTAGACGACTGACCGTTTTGCGCCTGACGGCAAACAGGAGTCTTTCGGCTCCGCATCCATCAGGATGCAATCGCAAACGGGTGTCCTTAGAAAGACAGAGCTGGAGGTATATGAACGCAGTAGCTCGACAGGCATTTTTCCATCGGCCTTGGAATAGGTAGCACAAAGCCTTCTCTTTTTGGGGCCTAATTGGGGGCCTTTGTAGCGTATGGCTAAGAGTAAAATACTGAAAGGTATTTGTTTTTAAGGGGTTATTCGAGTCCCTCCTCCCTACCATTCAAGTGATTTATCACGCTGTTTTTCCGTGATATTATCCGATGTCCACTCGAGCTATACCACACTCGTTCCCACATTTTCGGTGGGATCGACTGAAGCCGACTGGGGCAAAGTGCGACGATGCTGATCTGCACATCGCATGCAGAATCCTGCGAGCATAAAGCATCGGACTTCGGCAACGAACGAAATGGCACCCTTGCAACGGCGCGAAGCCGCCGGACGCCCTGCGCCCGGGCCTGTGGGCCAGCGGGCGTCAGGCAATGAGAGAGGCAAGCGTGCCAGCGGGCCAGCAAAAAGACTCCGCACCCTCAGGAGCGCGCCAGCGCGGGACAGAGTGCGACAGCAAACAATCCCGCTCAACCTGCTGCTCCTGATCGTCACCCGAATTTGCCGGGACTACAGGCCCGGTCCGCTTTGGTGGACAGAGCAGGTCGCCCGAAGGGCAGCTCACGCTGACAAAGCCGTCATTCGGAAGCTCTGGTCTGAACGTCGAGACTTGCCATTCATTCAGGAACAGCCACCCAAGGATCAAAAGTGACAGTCATTTCTCGGTCATGAAGTTCTGCGGCGGCGTCCATGTCCCAGGCATGAACTCGTTGGCCCAGCGGCATAGCGCACGCAGGGTCGGGTGCAGCCCGCGTCCCTTCTCGGTCAGGCGGTATTCGTAACGCACGGGCCGATCCTGATAGGGCCGCCGCAAGATCAGCCCTGATGCTTCCATCCGTTCGAGACGATCGGCTAGGATGTTGGTGGTGATCCGCTCAGGCGAGGCGAGGAACTCGGAGTAGCGCGATTTGCCATTCAGGAGATCCCGCAGGATCACCATGGTCCACTTGTCGCCGATCAGGTCTAGCGAACTGGCAATCGGGCAAGGTGAGCGCGGAAAATCGGCCATTTCCGATCATCCTATAGAGTAACTTGTAAAATGCAAGTTACTGTGGGAACGTTCGGCTTCAATCGATTCGGCAAGGGAGATGGAACATGGCGGACACACTCGAAGGCGGGTGCCTGTGCGGGGCGGTGCGTTATGAGGTTTCCGGGCAACAGATGATGGCGGGCAACTGTTTCTGCGTCGACTGCCGCAAGGCCAGTGGCACCAGCCACGGCACTCACGCGATGTTTCCGGCGGACGACTATGTCCAGAAGGGCATGACCAAAGGCTACTCGAGTCCGGCGGACAGCGGCAATGTGGTGACCCGCCATTTCTGCCCGGAATGCGGCTGCGCGATCCATTCGACCAATTCGGGCATGCCCGGCGTCGTCGCCATCCGCGCTTCGAGCCTCGATGATCCTGACAGCATCGCGCCGATGATGACGGTCTATGCCAGTCGTGCCCCGTCGTGGGCGCTGATTGAAAAGGACAAGCCGGTCTTTGCGGAAATGCCCGAAGGCGGACCGCAGTCCGTTATGCCCGGTTCCTGAGCGTGGCGCACGATCCTGGCCTCGCCGAACGGATGCGCACCGCGCTGGGTGAGGGTGCCGATATTACCGAAAAGCGGATGATGGGCGGCACCTGCTTCTTCCTCGATGGCAACATGGTGGGCGGCGCGGACCGGGCCAAGGACGGCCAGCGGCGCTTCATGTTCCGGGTCGGCAAGGCCAATGCTGATCACGCGGCCGAGCTTGGCGCGCTCGGGCCACTGCTGCTCGGCGACCGGATCATGCCGGGGTTCTACTTTGTCGATGCCGAACGGTGCGACGCGGCTCTGCTTGCCCAATGGCTCGACCTGGCGCTCGAACACGCGCGTAGCCTGCCGCCCAAATGAGCGACGTGTTGGCCTGGCTGTCGCCCGCGACAACCGCCTTTCTCGGCGCGCTGCGCGAGAACAACGACCGCGCGTGGTTCACCGCGCACAAGGGGGACTATGTGGCGCAACTCAAATGTCCGGCGGAGCAGTTCGCCTCGGCTCTGGCCGGTGAACTCGCTGAGCAGAGTGGTACGCCGCACGAATACCGGATCTTCCGCATTCATCGCGACGTCCGTTTCGCCAAGGACAAGACGCCATACAACGCCCATCTTCACATCAGCCTGTCACCGGATGGCGGTTGCCGCGAAGGCGGCCCTGCCTGGATGTTCGGCCTCGATCCCGACGGGCTGACACTTGGCGCTGGAATCTTTGTGTTCTCTCCGGCCCAGCTCACACAGTGGCGGGAATGGTGCACCAGTGCGGAAAGCGCGGCGATTGAAGTGCTGCTCTCCGAGCTCACAAATGCAGGTGCGCGCCTCTCTGAACCCGAACTCAAGCGCGTGCCCGCACCGTGGAGCGCCGATCATCCCAGCGAAGCCCAGCTTCGCCGCAAGGGTCTCAGCGCCTGGCTCGATCAGCGCGATCCCGCCATCGCCTTCGGAGCCGATGGCCCGGTGCACTGCGCGGCAGAATTGCTCAAACTGTTGCCGTTGTTTGAGAGGCTCGAACTGTTGACAGATACCTAGCCAGCCTAAGGGCATGTGGCGTAAACGACTGCTGCCGCTCAAATAGCAGTCTTTTATAGGCCCTAATCCAAACGTCGAAATTTGCCGTTCATTCATGCGCCATCAGCGCGTTTGCAAAGGCAAACGCTGTAGAACCTCGCTGCCGCACCATTCGGGCGCGCTGTAACCGCTCCGGAAAATCCTGCGAACCAGTGGCCGAGACTGTCTGTCTCTAGACCCTTGTGAAAGGATTTTCGATGACCAACCGGACTATTGCCGCCACCGCCGCCTCGCCTGCTGCCGCTGCGCTGCTCGCCTCTTCGCCGACCCTCGCCAAATCGAGCCGCGCGCCCGCGATGGAGAAATGCTTCGGCGTCGCGCTCGCGGGCAAGAACGACTGCAAGGCGGGACCTGGCACGAGCTGCGCGGGAACCTCGTCGGTCGATTACCAGGGCAACGCGTGGAAGAACGTGCGTGCAGGCACCTGCGTCGCGATGGGCGGCACGCTCCAGGCGCACGACGGCAATGCCGCCCCGGTGCCGCGTCGTCGCGGCTGATCCGCTCGTAACCGAACGTGTAACCGAACCCCGCTTGCCTGCGAACCCGTGAGGCAGGCGGGGGACGGTTCCCCGCCAAAGGCGGGGGGGATTCCATTTCGATGGTGTGCAAGAAGTCGAACCCGTGCTGCGCCCCCCAAGGGATGTGCGTGGACGAA
>CALMYW010000191.1 GCA_937873665.1 uncultured Sphingorhabdus sp. | reverse complement strand
AAGGCAACCTTACCGCAAATCCTTGCTGGCCGCCATGGTTATAATGACTTTGTGTAAACGACTTAATTAGTCAATTCACCAAGATTGATGCAGTTGAAATAAAATGCGTTTTATATGATTTCCAGCCTTCACTTTCCTACTAAATCGAAGAGCGCATTTCGAGCTGCGTTAAAGCTAAAATACTTCTCCATTACCTTAATCCCTTCAATGGAAAGACACTCCCAGATATCGGAATCCAAGTAAATTTTTGCCACGGCTGCTGCAAATTCTGATGGAGTGTCCGCGACAAATATCGACTTACCATCTTCTAAAAACATACCTTCTACCGCCGTGCTGGTCCCAACAACAGGCAACCCATGAGCTAAACTTAGATTCACTTTACCTTTTACACCAGCGCCATAACGTAAAGGCGCAACTGATAAGCGACAGCCTTCAAGGTATGGCATTAAATCAGGCACATGACCAAGAACATGAATAGAAGTGGACGATAATGAACGGACCTCTGCTGGCGGATCTGCACCGATAATGAAGAATTGCAATTCTGGTAGTTTAATTAGTATTAGCGGTAAAATAGCCCGGCTGAACCATAATACTGCATCCACATTGGGGGGATGGGAGAAAGCCCCAACAAAGAATATATTGCGCCGATCAGTAAAATTAGTCCGTCGTCCGGGAATGCGATGAATATTCGATAGGATGCGAACATCCGCACCGGGCGCCAATTGAGCAAGTAGTTCCCGTTCGACCGGACTTACTACTAATGTGCTGTCGGCAAGGGCAATCAGGCCAAGTTCTTCTTGCTGCCGATATTCCGCTAGGCGGCGGGTACTGGCGTCCCCTGTCAGTTTTGCTAGTCTCTGTTCACGCAAAAAATGCAAATCTACCGTGTCATATACGATGTGCGCATTAGGACAGTAGCGGCGGACTTCACCTATCAGTTCCACAGCAGCATCGGCTCGGCTCAGGATCACCAAATCATATTCTCCCCCCCGAACTTTCAAGTGACGAGAAATGGATTTAACATAAGGCCGATAAAGGACCTCTGTCCCTTGTTTTTGTAAGTCGGCCAGATAACTTTCTGGGGCCTCTAGGTTTGTTGCCGCAAAAGTGACCTTGAACCCGATTTCTCGTAAAAGCGCGAACAGGTTCACTAACCTCAAGGACCCAGATTCCTTGTCTGGGGTTGGTAGGTAAATATCGACGACAAAGGCACGCCGGCGTACCCAACGCTCTTTTTGATGTTCAAGACCCTTAGCTCTTTCACCATGATTCACAAGCACTGATTGCCAGCGATCAAAAAATTTGCGTCTATTGATTTCCTGGTAGCGCTTCATACCCGTCGGGGCATTCTCATCACGTCCGGCGCTTCCACCTTCAACATGCAATACACAAGACCAGGGCTGATAGAAAATACGATATCCAGCGGCACGAACGCGGAAGGCGAGATCGGTATCCTCATAATATCCTGGTACATAACAGGGATCGAATCTGCCTAGTTGTTCAAATAGATCTCGTGGTATAGCCAATGCGGCTCCGGACACATAATCAGGCTCGCGCAAATATCCATATTCAGGTCGGTAGGGATCATCGAGGTGGCCGTAATTCCAGGCTGTGCCATCCCTGAACACGATCCCGCCGGCTTCCTGCAAACGTCCGTCTGGATAAATCAGTCTACTGCCCACTAGTCCCGCGTCAGGTTGATGCTCGAAAGTCCATAACAGGGCATCCAACCACCCAGGCTGGACCTGGGTATCGTTATTTAAAAAGACCAAATAATCACCTTTCGCTAGCAAAGCACCTCGGTTGCATGATCGTACAAATCCGAGGTTTTCCTCATTGCGCACAATGCGTAAATATCCATAATCCTGCAGGCGATAAGTTGTGTCGCTTCCAGGGTCATCGTCGATAAGGATGACCTCAAAGGATGTCTTGTCGCCACAATTGCATATGGCGGCTAAGCAATAATGCGTATACAGGATTCTGCCAAAGGTGGGGATGATAATGGATACTGAAGGGGCATTGCCTGGATCCGGCAAGCTAAGGGGGCTAAAGGGTATTTCCATGTGTAGATATTTGGGCTTTTGTGGTCGGTAAGCCACAGCGCGAATACGACGGCGAATCTTTTGCAAGAGTACCCAAAGCCCTTCAGTGCGCAGGACATGGAGTGCGAGTAAAAATAATCGTGGTATTGTACTGGACATGGATAGAGAGTAGACAAAGCTCCGGACTAAACTTCATGGAATGGCGAACTTGGTGCGATTTCGACCCTAATTTGATATTTTCAATTGGCCCGTAAAAATAGATGTAAGAAGAAAGTCTGAATCTTCGTACTTGTTCTGTGGAGGTTACATGGAGTTTTTCGATTTAAAAAAAATTTCTTGCTTCATTTAAAGCATAAGAATATTTTTTGCTACCGAGCACAACCGAATATTCAGCAGTGTTCGAAAAAAACCGCTAGACTTTCGAGCGATTGTGTTTAAGTCTCGTATAAATCGCTCGTACCACTAGCAGTGCTTTTTCTCCAAAAGTAACATGTACCAACCGCCCAACACCCTGAAATAAGTAACTTCGAATATAGACTGCCATAAAGCCAAGAAATGAAAGACTGAATAATCCATAATGGTTTTTTGAAATTACTCTAAGTTCATTCAATGTCTCAATTCGATTGATGCCGCTAATCCCTGTATTGCTGTAATTTACAAGGCATTTGTCAATATGTATCAGTCTTACTCCTTTCGAAACGACATTCATCACAAAATCGTAGTCCGCAGCAATTCTATAGGCAGTATTATACAGACCAAATTTCTCGTGAACATATCGATGAACGAACATCGCTTGGTGCTTGAATCCCAGGCCACGCCAGAGGGTAGCATTGCCAATAGAAATATAACGGATTCCAAGATCTCCCTGAATCACGAGACTATTACCGAAAAATATCCCCCTACATCCTGTTTCCAAATAAACCTTGATCACCTCCATGATCGTCTCCGGCTCATAATAATCATCGGAATTCAAAAATCCAATTAATTCGCCTTTAGAAACCTTAATGCCTTTGTTCATGGCATCATAAATTCCATTATCTGGCTCACTCACCCAGTAATCAATTGTATTATCATGGCTCCTAATCATTTCAATAGTGCCATCGCTCGATCCTCCATCAACGATAATATATTCAATATTGGTATAGCTTTGATTGAAGACACTCTCGAAGGCCCGTTCAACATGGCCGGCGCCGTTGTAAACAACAGTAATTACAGACAATAATGGTTGATCTGGAGTTGATAATTTGATAACTCCACGTGTTCTCAGTCCACCTTCCAATAATTTTTTCAATTTTAATGGCCCCGAAAATTAAATAGTATGCCTATAAGATCAGGTCGAATCGCATTCGGCGAAAGATTAGATTTTCACATTGACAATTTGCAAGTATAATTTAACCAAAGTTAACTTTCCAACCCACCAGTCGCTAGCATCATGTCCAGTTCACAACATCAGCGTATTCGCGAAATACCCTATAACTACACCTCATTTTCTGACCGTGAGATTGTGATTCGTTTCCTAGGGTTAGAGATGTGGAATCTAATCGACGAGTTGCGTGGCAGTCGGCGTACCGGGCGTTCGGCTCGCATGTTGTTCGAGATCCTAGGTGATATGTGGGTGATCACCCGCAATCCTTATCTACAGGATGATCTACTGGGTGATCGTAAGCGACGTAATCTCCTGCTTGGTGCCCTGAAGCATCGCTTGGATCAGTTTGAGCTCCGGTTGAACAATAACCGCCTCGCCGAAATGCTCTTGCTGGCCGCGAAAAATGCGGTGGTCGCTTTTGGTGACTGGCTGAATGAGATGGGCCGCCGCCGAGAAGAGGTGCGGAAAATCCTGGGTGCTGTTACCCGAGCAGATAACCTCGACTTTGGAGGTCTTGCCCGTGTTGCCCATGCCACGGATGCCACAGACTGGCGTGTGGAGTTGCCTTTCGTTGTCATTACGCCGGACTCGGAGGCGGAGATAGTCCAGATCGTTCGTGCCTGTCTTCAGTGTGGCCTGAGCCTGATCCCACGAGGTGGGGGAACTGGCTATACGGGCTCGGCGATTCCGTTAGACCCCTGGTGCGCCGTCATCAATACGGAAAAGCTGGATGCTATCACTTTCGGCGAACGAACCCTCTTGCCAGATTTGCCTGGAACCTATCCTACGGTGTGGTGCGGTGCGGGCGCCATTACGCGGCGCGTCGCGGAGGTAGCGGAGGCTGCAAAATTGGTGTTCGCTGTGGATCCCACCTCCCAAGACGCTTCAACGATTGGGGGCAACATTGCCATGAATGCAGGAGGTAAGAAAGCCGTCCTGTGGGGTACCACTCTCGACAGTCTGGTTTCCTGGCGCATGGTTACTCCAGATGGAGGGTGGATGGAAGTCGAGCGCCTGGGACATAACCTGGGCAAAATCCATGATCAGGACCCGGTGCGCTTTCGTATCAGTCGTTATGAGGTGGATGGAATTACACCTAAGTGCCCAACGGAACTGTTGACACTCCCCGGTCAAGCCTTTCGCAAGGTGGGTCTGGGTAAAGATGTAACGGACAAGTTTCTCTCTGGCCTGCCAGGGGTGCAGAAGGAGGGTTGTGATGGTCTTGTCACCTCCGCCCGCTTTCTTCTGCATCGCATGCCCAATTTTACGCGTACGGTCTGCATGGAATTCTATGGCGCCAATCTGTCGCTGGCGGTTCCGGCTATCTTGGAAATCAGGAACTATATCGAGAAGTTACCCGACGTACGGATTGCTGGGCTAGAGCATCTGGATGAGCGTTACCTGCGCGCCCTGGACTATTCCACTAAGGCATCCCGTCCCGAGTTGCCGAAGATGGTGCTGCTCGCCGACCTGGTCGCGGATGAGGAGGAGGCAGTGGCGGCAGCCGCGGAACAGGTCGTCATGCTTACTAGGGCTCGCCAGGGGGAGGGTTTCATTGCCAGCAGCCCGGAAGCTCGGCGCCGGTTTTGGCTTGATCGTGCTCGTACCGCCGCCATTTCGCGACACACCAACGCCTTCAAGATCAACGAGGATGTGGTCATCCCTCTAGAGCGGCTGGCGGAGTATTCGCGCGAAATCGAACGCATTAACATTGAACAGTCCATCAAGAACAAGGACCGTATTCTGAGCGCCTGGCTGGATTATCTGGCGGGAGACATACCCGAGGCCCGCGAATGGCCAGGGCATGAAGACTCTCTAGAGGCGCAGGCCATTCTGAACGCAAAACGCAAGACCGCCCGGCAGGTAATCCAGGAGACACAAACACGCTGGCGACTGATCTTGGATCGATTGGATACCCCAGCCAACACAAACGCCAATCTGCTGTTGGCGGGGGAGGGGACTTTCATCCAGCCCGGTGACCTTCTTGTGGACCTAATGCTACGCCGGGATTTGCGTCAATCCTTGCGTCGGGAGGTACGCCAGTCCCTGGATGAGATCTTTGGCGGTCAGGATATGGCCGGAGTACGTGATCGGCTTGTCGCAATCCACTCTCAGGTCCGAGATAGTCGCCTTTTCGTCGCGCTGCACATGCACGCAGGGGATGGCAATGTACACACCAATATCCCCGTACACTCCTCGGACTACGCCATGCTCCACGAGGCCGACCGCGTTGTAGCACGAATCATGGCTCTGGCGACCGACCTGGGGGGAGTCATTTCTGGGGAACATGGCATTGGTTTGACCAAGATCCAGTTCCTGGAGCCCGAGAAGCTGGCGGCCTTTGCCCGCTACAAACAGGACTTGGACCCCTTAGGACGCTTCAACCCGGGAAAGCTCCTCCCTGGCTCTGGGCTGGAGAGAGCTTATACGCCCTCCTTGCGGTTGGTAAGCCAGGAGGCCATCATCCTAGAAGAAACGGAACTGGGAGCCCTAAATGATGACATCAAGCATTGCCTACGTTGCGGTAAATGCAAACCGGTGTGCATGACCCACGTTCCGCGGGCCAATCTGCTCTACTCGCCCCGCAACAAGATCCTCGGTACCGGCCTCATCATCGAGGCATTCCTTTATGAGGAACAGACTCGTCGAGGTCTATCCCATCGCCACTTCGAAGCAATGAATGACCTAGCGGATCATTGCACGATTTGCCATAAGTGCCAAACACCTTGCCCGGTCAAGATTGACTACGGCGAGGTCACGACGCGCCTTCGTCGCATCCTCGTCAACCGGCGCCAGAAGCGTTTCAGCCCCGGGGCCTGGGCCGCCCTAGGTTTCCTGAACAGTAGGGATCCCCGCGCCATTCGCCTGCTTAGGGTCGGACTGGCCCGGTGGGGATTCCGTGGACTCAACCTGGCCAGTTCCACCGCTCGGCGCCTTGGGATTTACCGGCATGAGGAGCCGCCGGCGGTCACCACGGGCCAGCCCAAGGCCTGTATTATGACAAAGGAGTTGGTTCGCCGCCCTATTCGTGTCGAGGTTCCAAAACGGACCTTCCGTCAGATCCTAGCCCTTGAGGACAACATTCAGATACCCATCCTCCGGGACCCGCGGCTTCAGCCCGAGGAAATGGAAGCCGTCTTTTATTTTCCCGGCTGCGGCTCCGAGCGTCTCTTCGCCGATATTGGCCTGGCTACGCTCGCCCTCCTCTACGACCTTGGCGCCCAGACGGTGCTCCCACCTGGCTACCTCTGCTGTGGCTATCCCCAGAGCGCTGCTGGCCACGAGGACCAGGGACGGCGTCTGACCATGGAAAACCGAGTGCTCTTCCACCGAGTGGCCAATACCCTTAACTATATGGATATCCGTACGGTGCTTGTCTCATGTGGCACTTGCATGGATCAGTTGCTTCACTATGAGTTTGAGCGCATCTTCCCCGGCTGCCGTTTGCTAGATATTCACGAATACCTGATGGAAAAAGGCATGACACTCAGCTCCCTGAGTGCTCATCAGCCCTCCTCTCTCCCAGCAGAAGTGGATCAACCAGCCAAGGCTCCCATAAATAAGATGCCAATGAAGATAGAAGGTAGGGCATTGGATTTCGCCGAGGATGAGAAGATCCAATATCTCTATCACGATCCCTGCCACAGCCCGATGAAGACTTACAACCCCCTTAAGGTTGTGAGCAATTTATTGGGTATGGAAGTTACCCTGACGGATCGCTGCTGCGGTGAGGCTGGCACCCTGGGGACCGCCCGTCCTGACATCGCGAGTCAGTTGCGTTACCGAAAACGGGAGTCCTTGTTGCAAGGTATCCATGTCTTAACGGGGCGGGATCAGGCCCAAGGAAGGGTTAAGCTTCTAACCTCATGTCCTGCGTGCCAGCAGGGCCTGGCCAAATACACCGATGAGACAGGCTTGACCACCGGTTATATCGTGACCGAGATCGCGCAACTGCACCTCGGTCCTGAATGGCAGCGGCGCTTTATCGATCGGTTACGGGACGGAGGTATCGAGCAGGTATTGCTCTGAGGAAGCGATCGGGGGAATTGACATCCGTGACTTAAGCCAGTCACAACAAGTCACCATCAACAAATGTCTCTGACTATCTGGATATTATGGGCTGGCTGGTACCAAGAATTTGATGTGGGTGACTTAACAGATTGCGCAGAAAGGCTCACTCCTCAGGCTCAATCGGCAAAGACTCGCAGAGGTCCGCATTCCGCGCCAGGTTAATGGGAGACCAAGGCCACCCTGCTGAAGCTGAGCGGCTATCAGCTCTACCTGCGAGAATACCCGTGCCAGAACATTACGCCCCCAAACCAGTCCCTGCTCCTCACCTGATCCGGTCGTGATCCCCACCCTCAAGCTCCTGTCGGATGTGAGCTACCACGTGGCACTCCACGCAAGGTGTGCCAATAGCGGGAGATCGTCAGTATAAAATCCCGCCATCAGGCTGCTAACACCACAGATCTGACTCATCAAGCTCGGCAACTTTCATCAAATACCGTAGCAGGCCGATTTTCAGGGCTGGATTGCCATGAACGGGTACCGAGATACGTGCCAGGTAACCCGGTTTGGTGAAAATATGATGACTACCATTCACCCGTTACAACATCCAGCCCCGTGATTCCAACACCTGACAGAACCGCTTGCCGCTGATGGATTTCACACGGCAATCTCCATGACTCTGGAATCAAGCGCCAAGTCGACCGCCTCAATATCGACGGCCAAACAGCCTTCGACGGCTTCATCGAGATTGGCCAAGAGTTCATCAAAGGTTTCGCCCTGGGTGGCGCAACCCGAAATCGCCGGCACCTCAGCCCAATAACCCCCTTCTTCGGCTTCGTGAATAATCACCTTAATTTTCATTGGTCACCCAGGCATGCAATTAACAGCGGAGGGTAGTGCCCTTATCGCTAGGATTGCTTAGCAAACTTTGCTACCCTGATATTTTC
>CALMYW010000190.1 GCA_937873665.1 uncultured Sphingorhabdus sp. | reverse complement strand
TTTTGTGCGAGTGAACGCGGCATGAGTGCTTGACTTTTGCGATTCTGTCGTTAATCAAGACCATTGCATAACCGCTCGGATTGAGGCGTGATGCTGGTCTACGGCGCCATCTTGGATGTTTTCGAGCGTTTGTTGCCCCGGATTTCTGTGCTTGGGGGCGTTTCAGCGCCCCGTTTCGCCTTTCAGGGCGCACCTGCCCCAGCAAGCTCCATCGCTTTGAGCTTGCGATGGGCCTTCAGCAGATTCATCCCCAATGCCGCCCAGCACATCTGCGCCTGTACCTTCGCTGTGCCGAAGTAGCGCGCCCTGCCCAAGTGGAACCTGCGCTTCATCGTGCCGAAGGCCTGCTCAACCTTGAAGCGGATGGAGCCGATCTGCTTGTTGAATTGCTTGAGTAGCGCATGCACCGGCTTGCCCGCGCTGCCCTTGTGCTGGATCAGATCACCGATGCCACGCTCGGCGAGCCACTGCCGGTTGGCCTTGCTCGCATAACCCTTGTCGGCCAGCACGGCCTCTATCCCAGGCGAGAGTGCCTCGACGATCTCAGGCAACTTGTTGATCTCGGCTTCGTTGGCTGGGTGCACCTGCACATGCTCGACGTAGCCGTCTTCGCTGTCGACTGCCGTGTGGCCCCGGTAGCCGAAGAAGGCGTGTTTGCCTTTCTTGACCCAGCGCGCTTCACTGTCGGCGCTGTCAACGAGTCTGGCTTGCTCGCCTTCACCTTCGACGTGCTGCCTCGGGCGTGCAGCGCTGGGGATGATGGTGGCATCAATGATGGCCCCGCGCGCGCCTTGCACCTTCAGGCCTCGTTGCTCCAACTGGCTGTTGATGAGCGCCAGCAGTTTCTGCTCGAGTTCGGCCTTGACCAGGCGGTTGCGGAAGCGGCAAATGGTGCTGGCATCGGGCAACTCACCGGCCGAGGGTTCGAAACCAGTGAAGACCATGAAGTCCAGGCGCACGCGCAGGGCCTGCTCCAGTTGGGTATCGGACAGACCGTGCCACTGACCCAGCAGCATGAGCTTGAACATGCCCAGCGACGAATAAGGCTGGGGACCACCGGCGCCGCTGATCTCGCGCTGGTACAGGCCCGTCAACTGCCCAGCAATGGCGCTCCAGTCAAGCAACTCGTGCAGCTTCATGCTCGGGCTGAACTCGACCAGCGGGCGCGCGCCCATCAGAAAGAAGCTGTCCATCGGTCATCACCTCCTGGGGCGATTGGAGCGCATCGGCCAAGGACGCGCATCAGGAGTGCTACCAGTTATGCAGCGGTCTTAAATCCGTCCCGTTTGAAGAACTGGCATCCGTTCCTACCCCAAACTCGTTTATCAACTGGCAACGCGACAGAACCAGTTGACGCTCCTTAATCTTGCGGTTACTATAGGAAAACATCGTTCACAATGAAGGAACATACAGCATGATAACGGACACACCTAATCCGCTAGAGATCTCTACAGATTACCCCCTAGAAAGCACTCGGGCACATCCTCCGATGCTTACTCCAAGCTACGTTTTCACCCGCAAGCGCGCGCCGCATCGTCCTCTTCGGGTGATCCCTCATACTCTCACAGAGTTGTCCGGTCCAATCTACGGGCATGATTCTGTGCAGCCCCTTGACAATGACTTGACTAAGCAGGGCGAAGGCGAGCCGATCGGTGAGCGTATCTTCGTGCATGGACAGGTTATGGACGAGGACGGCCGCGCAATTCCGAACACTCTGATTGAAATCTGGCAGGCCAATGCTGCTGGCCGCTACATTCATGCTCTGGACTCTCACCCGGCACCACTTGATCCGAACTTTTACGGCGCGGGACGTACGGTAACGGCAGACGACGGCACTTACACGTTCACCACCATCAAGCCGGGCCCTTATCCAATCATGGGGCTAAATAATTACTGGCGACCTGCACACATTCATTTGTCGTTGTTTGGCCCATCATTCCTGACGCGACTGGTTACACAGCTCTATTTCGAGGGTGACCCACTTATTCAGCATGACATGATTTACAGTACCGCGCCGGAATCATCTCGGGAAGCAATGATTGCCAAATTCGATATGAGTGCAACAAAGTCAGAGTGGGCGCTCGCTTACCGTTTTGACATCGTGCTGCGCGGTCAAAAAAACACACACATCGAGGCATAAAATGGTCACAAATAAGCCTAAGACAATTACGCCGTCTCAAACAGTCGGTCCGTTCTATGCATACTGCCTTAGCCCGGTTAATTACAAGTTTCGCATGTTGGCATCAAATTCGCTGGTGACGAAAGATGTCGAGGGAAAGCATATTACATTGCGTGGCACCGTTCTTGATGGTGATGGACTTCCAGTTCCAGACGCGCTGATAGAAATCTGGCAACCGGATGGACTCGGTCGGTTTTCAGGCCATCATCCCTTACTCAAGACCGCCGAGTTCAAAGGTTTTGGTCGCGCGATGTGCGATGCTTTAGGCCTATTTTCTTTCGAAACGGTGAAACCAGGTGGAGCCCCGATGCGGGATGGAGTTATTCAGGCGCCGCACGTTGCTGTTTCGATTTTCGGCAAAGGATTGAATCGCCACCTGTACACGCGGGTGTATTTCGATGATGAGGAGGCGAACAAGAGCGATCCAGTTCTGAATTCCATTCCAGAAGATCTCCGGTCGAAACTGATTGCCAAGGAAATCGAACCAGATTGCTATGAAATTTCAATCAGACTTCAAGGCGAAGGCGAAAGCGTATTTTTCGACGTGTAAACAAGCTACGTTGATCGTTACTGGTCATTGAGTAAATGAATTTCTTCAATCTATAAAGACTCTTGGCCGGTAACATCGATAAAAATAATAAATAGCTCGCTATATTTGCAAGATGAGTTCTGATGCTGCATAGGTCAATAAATATTATTAAAACTTATTTCATTTGAAATAGTATTAATATTTTACCAAGTGCACAAAAAAATACTGACCACCGAGTTGATATGCTCCTAATAAGAGCAAGACGCACTAGGTGCACGTTGTAGAGCGATCCATGGCCAGTTCTATCTATAGAGATCAATGCAATTCTCTTTAATAGTAGCGCCAGAATGCCAAGCTCGCAAGCCCCGACTTCCACCAAGGAGGC
>CALMYW010000189.1 GCA_937873665.1 uncultured Sphingorhabdus sp. | reverse complement strand
AGAGCGCGAAGGGGCTGCGCTCGCGGGCATGGCTGGCGTCCAGAAAGGCAATCGGCGGCGGGTCCAGCTTCGCGGCATCGGGACCGCGGCCATCGCCGTTCAAGCCGTGACAGCTCGCGCAATTCTGTGCGTAAAGCCCCGCACCGCGATTGAGGTCGGGCGCTCCGGTCGGGGCAAGCGGCACCGGATACGCCGCCAGCAAACGGATCGATAACCCCCGTGCCGAAATCGCCACGTCGTTGGGAGGAGCTTTCCGTGCAATCATGCCTCGAATCGCGCCGGCCTCAGCCACAAGGGCGGCGCGATCGCGTTTCGGCGGAAGCGAGGCAATCTTGGCTGCGACCGTGCTGGAGAACTCGACCATCTCGGCATATTCGGGGGCGCTCGTGATGCGTCCACCGGCCACCGCGCCACGATAATCGACGGCAATATAGTCGAGCAGCCGCCAAGCCGTCTGGACGTCCTCGTCTCCGGGAGCGGCACGAACGGGCGACGATAATCCAACTATCATGGCGAACATTGCCAGAAGGATCATAGCGACGCCTGTGTGGCGGACGCGATTCTTTGGCATTTCGATGGCAACGAGCAATTGTCGGGTCATTCAGTTGTTTTCTTTTCCAGGAAGATCGAGATGGTTCCGGTCGGCGTGTCGATCGCCGTCCGGGCCTCGACGGACCGGCCGCACAGCGTGGACAATTCGCTTTCGAGGAAGCCATCCGCGTTGAACTGGGTATTGGCTTTGCCGTCGATGAGCTGGATGAAACGAAAGGACTGGCGCATGTGCCAGCGATCCTGCCGCGCATAGTCGGCAATGCAAACCAATCCGCCAGGCTTCGCGGCTGCAAACATGGCTGCAATTCCAGCACGTTTTTCTGCCAGTGGCACTTGATGGAAAACGAGACTCGATACGACCTTATCGAAAACGCCGGCGTGGACCGCATCGCGGGCAAAGCCCTTTCGCCATTCGATCTCGACGCCAGCCGCCTCGGACTTGTCCTTGGCCAGCGCAAGCGCCTCGGGATCGGGGTCGATCGCGACGACATGAGCGCCCGGCGCCCTTTGCTTCATCAAGATCGCTAGGCTTCCCGTGCCGCAACCGACATCCAAAATCGCTTCGCCGTTCGCGGGATCGAGCAGTCGCAGAAGGCTGTGCCGCCAGACTCTCTCCCGAGTGAGAAGCGCGACGCCGCGATCATAAAACCGCGTGGGCGCAAACCGGCCAGCTGCGGGAGTGAAAGCCTGCGCGGTCAAGTCTTTTGACCCAAGGCAAGGAGCTCGGAACGCGCACCGCGCATGCTCTCGATCGCAGACTTGATGACAAGCCCGGTGCCCGCAGGTGCCACGACGATATCCGGCCATGCGCTCTTGAACCAGAAGACCAGCGCCGCTGCTGCAATGACGGCTACATTCGCCAGTGCGTCGTTCCGCGAAAACAGCCAGATAGCGCGCGCCTGTGCATCGCCATCGTCGCGGAACCGCGCCAGAATGAGCGCAGCGGAAACATTGACGCCAAGCGCGACAATGCCGACGCCGCCCATGATGTCGGCTTCGGGCGGGACGGCGTTAAGCGCGCGCCAGAGCGCAAAGCCGACGACGCCAAGGCCCAGCGCCCCCAGGAACACGCCTTGCGTCAGCGCGACCCGCGCCCGTGCCGCAGCACTCCATGCCAGGGCCAGAAGCCCGACGAGGGTGATCGATCCGTCGCCGAGAAAATCGAGCGCGTCGGCCTTCAACGCCTGGCTGTTGCCAACAAAGCCCGCGCCGACCTCGATCAACCCGAAGCCGATGTTCAACGCCACGACCAGCCACAGCGCCCGCCGGTAGGCGGGATCGCTCGCCAATTTGCTGGCTGAGGGCGCTTCGCAACAACTGTCGGCCATCCGGAATCCTTCTCGACAAATCCCGAGTCGGAAGGGCATATGCACCCTGAAGCAACTACAGGGTCAAGCGATGAAAAGATTGGGCTGCTCGTGCCGTCCGCCCGCGCCTCGAACAATCGCACACATAGGAATGAGCAACTCGCGCGCGTCTTGTTGATTCGTCGAGCACGGAGTTTTGAGCCTCGGTCTCGATGCAGTCGGTGAATCGCAGCGGTCGACGACCCTCGCCATGAGATGTGGCTCTTTCGCCACACCCCGCGCAGATTTCCGCGCAGGTGACCATGCCGCTATTGTGCAGCGCAGCACGTCGTGGCACTGAGTGATTCGTTCGATCATTAAGCCCTGAAAACAGGGTGGATTTCGAGCGCAGGAGGAACAAATTCTTTAGGCCACAAGGAATTTGTTCATGAAAAGATACAATCTCGCGCTCGCTGTTGCGATCGCAATGGCGGCAACGTCAGCGCATGCCGAAGAGGCCGACGCTCCTTCCGACGTTACGATTTCGGGCGGAGCCACTGTCGTCACCGACTATCGCTTCCGCGGCATCTCTCAATCCAACAAGCGGGCGGCAATTCAGGGAACGGCGACAATCAGCCACAAATCGGGCTTCTACGGCTCGGTATGGGGATCGTCGATCGACGATTATATCGCCGACAACGGCACCGAGCTCGACTTGATCGCGGGGTACAAGCGCAACATCGGGCAGGCGACGGTCGATGTCGGTGTGACCTATTATCATTACCCCAATTCAAGCTTCCAGTTTTCCGACTTTTACGAAGTCTATGGCTCGCTGTCGCACACACTCGGCCCGGTTACTGGAAAGGTCGGGGTGATTTATGCGCCCAAGCAGCAAGCGCTGTCGCTCGACGGGATCAACAAGGAAGACAGTCTCTATGTAGGCGCGGACTTGTCCGCTGGGATCCCGCAGACCCCGATCTCGCTCAACGCGCATGTGGGCCACAGCTTCGAGCGAAGCTATTTGACGTTTGGCCAGAAATACACGGACTGGAGCGTGGGGGCCACCTATACTTGGCGAAACCTGTCGCTTGGCGTCAGCTATGTCGACACTGACAAGGATATTCTGGTGGGCACGCGCAACATCTCCAAGGCGGGTGTCGTGGGTAGCCTTTCGGTTTCCTTCTAGCTCTGAGCCGGGAAGTCCGCCAAGCCGCGCGGACTTCCCGGCCCCTACCGATCAACCGTCGCGCAAAAACTTGGCGACATCCCGGCGGGGAAATGTGATCCTCGGCAGAGCGTGTGTGCCGAGTTCGTGGCGAAGCCGTCCGACTATGACCGCTGGGCTCACACCCAGTCGCCTAGCGTCGTCGCCGATGACACCCATTGTCGGCTTAGCTTTCGAACGGCAAGTAGACCATGCCGACATCGGAATAAGCGCTTCGCGGGCGAATACATCGGCGTCCGCCAGCCATGGCTTAGTGGCCGGCGCTTCGTCTTCATGAAACACCGTATCCCATTCGCCGAGACTGACATGCAAGCGCGCATGAGCGATAGCGTGCAATAGTGCGAACCAAAATGTCTCTTCGCACCGCTTGCGAAACGTCAGCGCGACGATCATCGATTGGTTGGGAGTCCGCACTATAGCTGCATCGACCGACATTCCAGGCAGGACGGCCTCGATCCGGAGGATCAAGCCGATCGCGGCGAGATGCTGCCGGATTTGTCGCAAGCCGTTGCGCTTCCCGCTAAGCCCGACAAGGTCGCGGAGCCATTTTGCATCGATACGTTCGCGCTCGAACCGAGGCAATCCAAGCCCGGAATTGGCCGAGCGCAGAAGCTGTGTCTCCCAAGCAATCAAGGCCGCCTCATGCGGACGTTCCTTGGTCCTTGCGTAGCGCCGTCGGTCAGTGACCAAAGGGATGTCAAAGAATGCTTTCAGCAAGCTTTTCGAACTTCGCTGGAGTTCCTTGACCCCGCCTTGGTTCGGCCCCAGCCAGCCCCGGCGATACATTTCCCCGACCGGGAATGCCTCGAACTCCTCAAGATCGAAGTCACCTATTTCATGCTCACCGAGAAGTTCGGCGGTTAGTGGAATCTTGATGCCCAGCGCCTTAGCTACCCACGCAATTCTGGACAGGCCCGCGGACTGATAGCGATCCGCTTCATAGGCCTGGATCTGCTGCATTTTCAGACCCATGAATTCGGCGAGATCCTTCTGAGTCATCCCGCGGGCAATCCGCGCGGCAACGAGCAGATCCGGAATTGTACCGATCCCGTCGCTGATTGTTTGCGAACGCAGCACTCCGCCCTCCCGCGCCTCGAAAAGAGAGACAGATTGGCGGCTGACGATTTCGTTCACAACAATCCTCCCTCCCGTCCATCCATGTGAAATCATATTCGACGAAACAGCAAACCGGACGTGACGCGTTCCGGGTTATTCGGAGGCTCCTTGATACGAGAAGGAGCTGTGACGACGACAAGGAACAGGTTTTCGCCTGAAATCCGCGAGCGAGCGATTCAAATGGTTGAGGAG
The DNA here is from genome assembly GCA_937873665.1 of uncultured Sphingorhabdus sp. The sequence continues at coordinate 170 of CALMYW010000189.1, read as the reverse complement.
CATCGGGGGCGACTACGCTTCGGAGTGGGCGGCGATCAAACCGAAGTCGATATTCAACGCCACGACGCACCAAAGCGCTCGGTGATCAGCAGGATCGCTCGCCACCTTGCTAGCCGAAGGCGCCTCGCAACAACTGTCCGCCATCCAATGTCCTTTCGGGCAAATCCCGA
>CALMYW010000188.1 GCA_937873665.1 uncultured Sphingorhabdus sp. | reverse complement strand
CCGGTTCGATCATGTTAGGCTGTCGCGGGTGCTGGCGGGCGAGGCTGAGACGACCGCCCTCACACCCGAGGAGAAGGCGGCTTGGTCGGAACGTTTCTTGGTTAAAATGTCGGAACCCGGACCCGCAGAAGAGGCCTTTTTCACCGAGCTGCGCGTCAGCGGCAAAGCGGTCGGTCTTGATGCTTCCGGCAAACTCATCGCCGCAGAAGCGCAAGCCGAGGAATGAGCCCCACTCTTATTCTGCTTGCAGGGCCAAACGGCGCTGGTAAGTCGACGCTCTATCAGACCCGCGTGGCGCCTGCTTTTGCAGGAACTTTCATCAATGCCGACATCATTCAGCGCGAAGAGCTTAGAGATCCTAGCCCCGAGGCCGCGTATAGGGCAGCGGAGATTGCAACGCAAAGACGAAGCGCGATCCTGGCCGCTGGCGGCGATTTCGCGACCGAGACGGTGTTTTCGCATCCATCAAAGCTTGATCTCGTAATTGAGGCGCGCGCCTTAGGCTACACCATCTGGGTGATGCATGTGGGCGTGGACAGCCCCGACCTCTCGGTAGCGCGCGTCGCGCACCGGGTCGGAACTGGCGGCCACGACGTGCCCGAAGGCAAGATTCGCGAGCGATATGACCGCTCGGCACCCCTCATCCGCGAGGCCGTGCACCTTGCCGATATTGGCCTCGTCTACGACAACTCGGTTGCGGGCCGACCCCCGAAGCTTGTTCTAACCTTTGAACGTGGCCTTCTGGTCCGGGTCAGGCCCAATCCATCGGTCTGGATCGGCAGAACCTACGCCGCAGATATTTTGGGGGCGAGCAACATCGAGGACACTGAATGAAATCTTTAAGGATAGGCCTGAAGCAGGCTGACCGCCTGGCCAGCATGCCAACAGATGATAGGCGTGCGTTCATTTCGGAAGGTCTGACGATTATTTACACGAGTGCAATCAGTTTCTGGGAAGGTGCCCGACTGCTCAGTTCCCGTACGCGTGAAGCAGATGTACTGGAAGAATACGCCACCGAAGAGGCGGCAAAGATTTTGATTCTTCTTGACGTTTTTCGCGCACCACCCGCACGGCACGGGGACGTTCTACGCCAACAGCTGAAACGGTTTTACAGTCACCACGACAGATTAATCTATGCTGAGGCCGTAAAGTGGAAGCCGATGCACAGGGCACAGCTCCAAGAATATCTTGACCATACACGGAGAAGCCACACGCTTGATGGCCCTGCAGGTGAGTTCATTTTGCCAAACGGACCCGTCTTTGAGCGTGAGAGAAAGCTCTATGCGGATGTGATCGCCTATGAGGATAGGGCCATCCATTGGAACGACCCTGTCGGATCGGGTGCTGCGAAGGGCACCCTTCCTTTCTTCGACCATCCGCCTGCAATTGTGAGTCTGATCATATCGATGTCTCGAATTGGCCTGCTCACTGTGGAGGGCGTCAAGGCCATCGAGGAAACATGGGGCAAGGTCGATTTCATGGATACGGATGGCGCGGTGCTTGCGCGCGACCTCAGCCACCAAACGTTGATTGAGCTAGAGAAGAGCGGCAAAATACCTCAGGACGCCCAGCCAAATGACGTTTGGCAGGTCAAAGATGCTTGGCCGTTTCCAATGTGGAGCATGGATCTCAAGAAACTGGATGTACCACTGGCGGAGATGGAGGAGGAGCGCGACAGGGGCCGTTGGTCTGAATATAGTGATCCGGGATACTAAGGGCAGGTTGTCAAATGCGTGATGGAGGTTTCCCGGTTGACGATGAGGACGTGCTTGAAACCATGGCCCGGATGCTGGCCGCGGCGGGAGAGACCGAGGCAGCAAGCCTGATCCGAAGCGGCCGCTGCAAGTTTGAGTGGGATCACAGGGACAACTGGAACGCCGGAACGGACTGCTATGTCCTTCGCATCGCGATTGCCGCTGAAAATTTCGTGGCTATTGGCGATCGCAAGACAGCACTCGAAGGAGTCATAGTCAAGCGCCTGGAAGAAGCGGCCAGTCAGTTTGGTACTGATTGGTACTCCGTCGCCTTGTCACCAATGATCGTCTCCATGC
>CALMYW010000187.1 GCA_937873665.1 uncultured Sphingorhabdus sp. | reverse complement strand
AGCAGGCGGTTCTCGAGCGTCAGGTCGGCCACGCATTCCTTCAGGGCGCGGGCTTCGCGGCGCAGATCCTGCACCTCGCCGCTGGTCGCGGCACGGGCGGTGTCGCCGGCCAGGCGGCGCTTGCCGGCCTCCATGAACTCCTTGGACCAGGTATAATACAGGCTCTGGGCAATGCCTTCCTTGCGGCACAGCTCCGCAATGCTGTCCTCGCCGCGCAGGCCATCCAGCACTATACGGATCTTGTCCTCGGCCGAGAAGTGCCGGCGGGTCTGTCGCCGGATGTCCTTCACCACCCGCTCAGCGGGGGCCTTTACCGACGATTTTTTCAAGGAGGGTTGGGGCTTCATCTTATGGGATGGACGCCTCCCGCAAGCGGGCCGAGCATGTTGCCACAGCGACCGGGAAGAGGAGTTCATCACATGCAAATGCTAGCGATCGATTTGGGCAAGCAGTCTTTTCACATCTACGGGATCACTTGCGAAGGTGAGGTAATCTCGCGGAAGGTTAGCAGGGCAAAGCTGGTCGATGCGGTGACCAGATTGCAACCGCAGTCGGTCGCGATGGAAGCCTGCGCCAGTTCACACCACTGGGGCCGCGTCTTCGAGGCGCTGAGTTATGCCGTTCGCCTGATCCATCCGCGTTTCGTCAAGCCATTCGTGAAGGGATCGAAGAATGATGCGGTTGATGCCGAAGCCATTTTCGAAGCTGCCAACAGGCCAACCATGCGGTTCGTGCCGCTGAAGAGCGTCGAACAGCAGGATCTGCAAGCTCTGCACCGAACGCGTGACAGACTGATCGTGCAGCGCACCGCGTTGATCAATCACACTCGTGGTCTTTTGGCCGAGTATGGCGTCGTCATGCCGGCAGGTGCGTCCCGGTTCCGGCTGCAGGTCGACAAGATGATCGAAATTGCCGAACTATCGCACTTGGCGAAGGACCTGTTCCTGAAGCTCGTCGAGGAGTATCGCGACTTGGATGCCAGAGTATCCACTCTGGATGACATGCTGGTTGATATCTGCCGGAGAGACGATCGTTGCAAACGTCTGACTACGCTGCCGGGGGTAGGACCGATTGTCGCAACCTCCCTCATCGCCGCAATTGACGATGGCCGACACTTCGCATCCGGCCGAGCCCTTTCTGCCTGGATTGGACTGGTTCCGCGACAATACACGACCGGCGGAAAGCCAAGGCTCGGTGGTATCGGGAACAGAGCCAATCATTACCTGAGGCGCCAGCTGATACATGGTGCACGGTCTGCGTTGCTGCGGATCGCCAAGCATGACGACCGGCGTTCAAAATGGGCGCAGGAACTGCAATCAAGGGCAGGCCACAACAAGACACTCGTCGCCATGGCAAACAAGACTGCTCGCATGGCCTGGGCGATGTTGCGAAGCGGCGAAAGTTACAAAATGGCGTGACCGTTCGGGCAGCGGGCCGCAATCTGATCAGAGGTTACAAATGCGAGGTGAAGACTTGATGGTGTAACGGCACGGACCGCCGCTTCACAGCCTGTAAGGAACGATGGCCCTCGAGGCCGCTCATCTTAAAAGGCACTGAACCGCGCGGATTCCCATCATGGCCAGGGGCGAAAACACCTCAATCAACAGGCCGGATAGATTCACGCATCCAATGCCGGAGCAACATCGAGAAACTACCTTGCGCGGGAGGCGTCCATAGATTCGTTCCTTCGTCACTACGACGAAGCCCAAATCCTCCTTAATTCACAACCTCAAATCTGTGCCATTGGCGCTGACGCCGGACAGTTTCGACGTAGCCCGAGGACTGCAGACGCTGCGCCACCTTGGCCAGATGATTACGCGATATGCCATAGCTGCGCGCGATCTCATCGACAGACATTTGCCGGTCGGTCGACGCGAGCAGCATAAGGACCCGCAGGCCGTAGTCGGTTTGTAGACTGAGATGCATACCCTAAAATGGGGCAAGCGGGTCTGCGATGCAACCGCATGGTGACGTTAGGCCGCGCTGTCAGGCTGCGGGCTTTTTCTGTTCTGCAGTACCTTGACGATGGTCAGCTTTCGCTCGCGGCCATCCCGATCCGGCCATAGGATTGACTGCCCGGTGCGCAGTCCGATCACGCCTGCTCCGACCGGCGTGAGAATGGACACCCGCCCGGCGGAAATATCGGCATCACGCGGATAGACGAGTTCGACCGTCCGATCCGCGCCACTGGCCTGCATGAGAACGGAAATGCAACATGGCTGCGCGAGACTGCATGCTCGCAGGATGCAGCGCATCACGGCCGGAGTCATCTTACGACGATGGAGGTCTTCCGGTTACGGCGTTCAGCCAAACGCGTCGGCTATATCCGGCCGAGCTAGGTGCTGAGCTGGTTCGATGGCATCGGTTACCAGAATCGCGAACTTGGCGCCACGATAGCAAATGTCGGGTCTGTGCCAAGCATCGGCAACGGTGAAGCGCTCACCGGCCAGTTCGAGCTGTTCGCCGTGGGAGGGAAGTGCGGAGAAGTGAAAACTTCCCTTGCTAAGGGCCGACTGTCTATCTCGGCCGGAAAAAATATCAACCAGCATAATCTTGCTCCTTTCGGTGTCGCTTCATTGGATGGTCGAGGCAAATCGCCATTCGTCTTCCTGGCCCAGGGCTGCGGCGTATTGTCGCTCGGCGAAACGCCAATTGGCTAAGTTGTCCCACCAGGTAGCCAGCCATTTGGCGCGGTCCTGGCGATAGTCGATGTAATAGGCGTGTTCCCAGACATCGCATGTCAGCAGTGCAACAGTCCCGTCAGCTGTGATCGGCGTGGCCGCATCATGTGTCGACAGAACCTCGAGCGCACCGCTCCTGGCCACGAGCCAGACCCAGCCGGATCCGAAATGTCCGACGCCTTCGGAAATAAACTGCTCCCGCAGATTGTTCAGGCTGCCGAATCTGCCCAGACACGCTTGGGCAAGCTGGCCATCTGGTACCGAGCTTCGCGCCGACATGCTCTCCCAGAAGAAGGCGTGGTTCCACGTCTGGGCGGCGTTATTGAACAGGGCAGTCTGGTTTGACTCGCTCGCCCTTCGAAGCACACCTTCAAGGCTTACCCCAGCCAGATCCTGCCCGGCCAGGAGGCGGTTCAGGTTCTCGACGTATTTGGCGTGATGGCGCCCGTGATGAACTTTCAATGTCTCCTCACCGAGATGAGGCTCAAGGTCCTGCAGGCCGTAAGGCAGTGCGGGAAGTTCAAAAGCTGTATGGACGGTTTGGTCAGACATTGAATTGCTCCTGCGGTAAATCTTGATGTGGCGCTCGTGGTTCGTGTGCGATCACGCGGGCGCGCATCGCAGCCAGGCACAGAGCGATGGGAAATATGTCGTGCGTCCCGCGCGCCTCTCCGTCTGGTCCGCATACGACGACATCGTCGCAATCGTGTTCGATCCAGCAGCCAGCGGGCACCAGCGTCGCCGCAGCCTTCCAGATGCGGCTGTAGCGCAAGGCTCGAACCCGTTCGCCATTGCTACCTCTCCAGATGCCCGGCTCCAGTTCCTCCATCTCCGCCAGAGACGGAAAAGCAGCCGCGCAAATGGTTGCGTCCAGACCGCGCGAGGCGGCGGTGGCGAGCATGCATGCCTTGATGGCGCGCGACATCAGGGCCACTTCACGGCGATCAGGGTCGAGCTGTGGCAGACGCTCGGCCATCAGCCCGATCCTCTTTGGGAGGCCCTGTTCACCCCAAGTGCCGCGGAGTGTTCGACGGGGGCCTCGACCACTTCCAGCAGCCCATCGGCAATCGAATAGACCCAACCGTGGAGGTTGATCTTGGTACCGCTTGCCCAAGCCTTACGGATCATCGGGTTCTCCGCGAGAAGGTCGACTTGGGCCGATACATTCCGCCGACACAATTCGTCGGGCATGAGCGACTGCCCCCCGAGTTCGGCCTGGAGGCGAGCGTGCAGGGCGCCTAGTGGTTCGAGCCATCTGGAAATGGCGCCCGGTACTCCACCATTCATTGCGGCATGTACCCCGCCGCACCCGTAGTGGCCGACGACTATGACGTGCTCGACCTTGAGGACGTCGACCGCGAACTGCAGCGCGGCAAGGAAGTTCGGGTCATCTGGTTTGGTCAGATTGGCCACGTTGCGGTGCACGAACATTTCGCCCGGATCGAGATCGACGATTTCGGTCGCGGGAACACGGCTGTCGGAACAGCCAATCCAGAAATAGCGCGGCTTCTGCTGATCGACGAGACGCTGAAAGAAGCCGGGATCGATATCTGTCTTCCCCTCGGCCCATTTCGCGTTCCGCTCGAACAGCCTTGCCAGTTGGCCGTCCTCGGCGGAAGCGGGATGCTCCGGGGCGGACGCCGCGGTCATGGTCGACCCGCTTGGAGATCTACAATTCGCAGATAGGGCTTGAGCGTCCGGTATCCTTGGGGGAATTGCCGCGTGGCTTCGTCGTCGGAGAGCTTCGGCGAAATGACCACCGGCTCGCCGGGCGTCCAGTTGACCGGGGTGGCGATGCTGCGTGCGTCGGTCAACTGCAGGCTGTCGATCGCGCGCAGGATCTCCGCAAAATTGCGGCCGGTGCTGGGCGGATAGGTGAGAATCAGGCGCACTTTTTTCGCCGGATCAATCACGAACACGGAACGCACGGTAACTGCAGGATCGCAGTCGGGGTGGATCATGTCGTAAAGCGCGGCGACCCGGCCATCGGGATCAGCGATCATCGGAAAGTCGAGACGAGCGCCTTGGGTTTCCTCGATGTCTTTTTCCCATTTGTGGTGCGCCTCCACCGGGTCCACCGACAGACCGATCGGCTTGACGTTGCGCTTGTCCCATTCGGGTCGCAACTTTGCCACTTCGCCAAGCTCCGTCGTGCACACGGGCGTGAAGTTCTTCGGGTGACTGAAAAGCAGCCCCCAACTGGACCCCAGCCATTCATGGAAGCGGATAGGCCCATGGGTGCTGTTCTGTTCGAAATCGGGGGCAACCTGCCCGAGCTGGATGGTCATACAGGCTCCTGTCTAAATGATTGCGGAGATGTGGAACCGCTAAATGCAGCAAGCAAACGAATGATATTGTTGTTTGAAAGCAATAAATATGCTTGAATGACCGCTCTCCGATTCGAGGAGAAGCGCATCTAGTCCGGACTGCCTGTGCATCTCGCAGCCAAGCGCTCCACGGGCTTTTGCTTCTCGTCGCTGGCTAATACATCCAAGATGATGAGTTGTATGGCAATTCAAATAAGGAATATTGCGGTATGGACATCGGAATCGCGCGGACGTTCCTGGAAGTGGTCAAGACCGGAAGCTTCGTCCGCGCTGCGGAAAACCTGAACCTCACTCAAACTGCAGTCAGCGCCCGCATCCGCGTGCTGGAGGATCAACTCGACCGACCGGTGTTCATCCGCAACAAGGCCGGCGCTCGGTTGACACCGGCTGGCGAGCAGTTCCAGCGTTTCGCCACCACTCTCGTGCAGGTCTGGGCCCGGGCGCAGCGGGCGGTGGCCTTGCCTCCGGGGCGCGAAACGGTGGTCACCATCGGCGCGGAACTCAGTCTATGGAGCCCCCTGCTCAGGCACTGGTTGCTGTGGATGCGGCGCGAGTGTCCGGAGATTGCTGTCAGCACGCAGATCGACGCTTCGGAACGCCTGATGGAACAGGTTCAGGATGGATCGCTCGACGTTGCCGTGATCTATGCCGCGCCGAGCCGGCCCGGTGTGATTGCCGAACTCCTGTTCGAGGAAAAGCTGGTGCTGGCCCGGACAACGCCGACCAGCGCTCCGCTTGCGCCCGAGGATCACGTGCAGATCGACTGGGGCGAGGAATTTGCCGCCAGCTACCAGGCGGCCTTTCCCGACCTGCCCAACGCCGTGGTCTCGATCAGTTATGGTCCTCTGGCGCTCGAATACATCCTCGCGACCGGGGGGAGCGGTTATTTCCGCAAAGGCTTCATCCGTTCCTATCTGGAAGAGGGGCGACTGGCACTAGTGCCGGGTAGTCCGGAATTTTCCTATTCGGCCTATGTCGTCCATTCGACCAAGGCCGATGCGGGCGTGATGGATCGGATACGCGCGGGTCTGCGCGCAGCGGCGGAGATTGCGACATGACCAACCAGCCCTCCTCACCTCCCTGTGGCGCCGCCGAAGCGGACGACGTCTACATTGGCTATGCCGGTCGCAACGAATTGCTGTTGGTGCTCAACGAGTTGCTTGAAGCCGAACGTGCCGGGGCGAAGGTTGCACTCGCCAGCACCAAGGCGGTGGCGGACGACTATGCCGCCCTGATGCGGCAAGTCCGGGAAGACGAAGCGCACTGGTGCGAAATGCTCGATCGGCAGATTCGCCGCCTTGGCGGAACGCCGTCCGCCGCGACCGGAGCGTTCCGCGAAAAAGCCCTCGCCATCGCCGATCCGCTGGAGCGTCTGGCGTTTCTCAATCGCGGACAGGGCTGGGTTGTGCGCAAGCTGGTAGAATTGCTGCCGAGGGTGCGCGACGATGCACTTCATGCCGATTTGAATGCGATGGTCGCCGGGCACCGGACGAACATCGATATCGCCAACGCCTTCCACAGCTCGGGCAGTTGAGTGCAATTTTTGCGTGTTGAATAACCAATAACATTCGTTTGTGTTATTTCATCAACTGCCGGACATGTTCTCCGACACGGCAACGACCCGACAGCGCCCCAATTCCGGCGATGCATCTGGAGGCCGTTTCGAGGAACGTAACAGATGGCGGCGAATGTTGTGCCGGGGTCAGCCTTGGCACCGTCACAATGGCAATTGGTGCAAGATCTGGGCAAGGGCCTCGTGCCCGCGCAGGCCCTGTGGCTCAGCGGATATTTTGCCGGGCTGGCTCAAGGCTTTCCTGCTGGCCAGCCTGCCGCAACGCCTGCGACAGGGGCGCGGCGCCTGACCATTCTCTATGGCAGCGAAACCGGCAACGCGGCCGAACTCGCCTGCGCACTGGAGACGACGGCCCGGGACAGAGGGATGGCCGCAACGGTGGCGGACATGGCCGATTACAAGATGCGGCAATTGGCGCAAGAAGAAGACCTGCTGATCGTGGTCAGCACCTATGGCGAAGGTGATCCGCCGCAACCGGCAACCGGCTTTTTCGAATTCGTTGAAGGGCGCAAGGCGCCCCGGCTGGAAAACCTGCGCTTTGCCGTCCTGGCTCTCGGCGATTCCACCTACGAATACTTCTGCGAAGCCGGCAAGCGGCTCGATCGCCGGCTCGAGGAACTCGGCGCCAAACGTCTGCTTGAGAGGGTCGATTGCGATATCGACTATGACGATGCAGCTGCGGCGTGGACGACAGCTGTCGTTGAACACCTCGCCAGTGAAGCGGCCGCCACGCCCGTATCGGTAGCTGCAGCGACAGGCGAAACCGTGCCGGCGACAGTCCACGACAAGCGCAATCCGTTTCCGGCCGCGATCATCGAGAACATCGCCATCGTTGGCCGGGGGTCGAGCAAGGAAACCCGCCATGTCGAATTCTCGCTGGCGGGATCGGGCCTGACCTATCAGCCGGGCGATGCGCTGGGAATCGCGGCCTCGAACGATCCAGGGGTGGTGGCGGACCTGCTCGATGCACTCGCGCTTTCGCCCGACGCCGCGTTTGAAATCAAAGGGCGGCAGGCCACCCTTGGCGAGGCGCTGACTCACCGCTTCGAGATCACGCTCACAACGCCCCGGTTCCTCGACTACTGGGCCATGTTGAGCGACAGTAGCGCCTTGAAGCAGTTGCGCGAAGAGGACCGTTCGGGCGAGCGCTCAGTCTTCCTGCGCACGCACCACATCGTCGATATCGTCCGCCGCTTTCCGGTGGCAGGGGTGATGCCGCAAAGCTTCGTTTCGGCGCTGCGCCCGTTGCAGCCCCGGCTCTATTCAATCGCATCGAGCCTGGCCGCCGCGCCGGACGAGGCGCACCTTACGGTCGCGCCGGTGCGCTATGCGCTGCACGGGGAGGCGCGCAGCGGGGTGGCATCCGGCCTGCTGGCGGACCGCGCCGCACCTGACGCGGTGCTGCCGGTCTATGTTCAGGCCAACCCCCATTTCCGTCTTCCGGACGGCGATGTGCCCATCGTGATGATCGGCGCGGGAACTGGCGTCGCGCCTTACCGCGCTTTCATGCAGGAGCGCGAGGCGCACGGCGCCGGCGGCAAGAACTGGCTGTTCTTTGGCGAGCGCAATTTTCGCACCGACTTCCTTTACCAAAGCGAATGGCAGGCGTGGCTGAAGGACGGAACGCTGGGCCGGATGGACGTCGCGTTTTCGCGCGACCGGAGTGACAAGGTCTACGTCCAGCATCGCATGAAGGAACAGGCGCGCGACCTGTTTGCCTGGCTGGAGGACGGTGCGCACGTCTATGTCTGCGGCGATGCTGCCCATCTTGCGCCAGATGTTCACGCGGCGCTGATCGACGTCGTGGCGTGTGAGGCGCACATCGGGCGCGAGGCGGCCGAAGATTATATCCGTTCGCTTCAGGCCGACCACCGCTACCAGCGCGATGTCTATTGAGGGGCCGAGCATGACCGAGACCATCGACCGCAGCCACGACATTTCGCAAGCGCTCGACCGGCTAAGCGCCGACGAGCGGATGAAGGATGCCAGCGACTACTTGCGCGGGACCATCGCCGAAGGCCTGCTCGACCGCATCACCGGGGCCGTCCCATCGGCGGATGACGTGAAGCTGATGAAGTTTCACGGCATCTACCAGCAGGACGACCGGGACTTGCGCGACGAGCGCCGCCGCCAGAAGCTGGAACCGGCCTACCAGTTCATGATCCGGGTGCGCCTGCCGGGCGGGGTCTGCACCCCGGCGCAGTGGCTGAAGCTGGACGAGCTGGCCCGCGCGCATGGCGGAGAGACGCTGCGCATCACTACCCGCCAGACATTCCAGTTCCACTGGGTGCTGAAGGACAGCTTGCGCCCGATTATCCAGGGCTTGCACGAAACCCTGCTCGACACGATCGCCGCTTGCGGCGACGACAGCCGCGGCGTGATGTCCACGGTCGATCCGCAGGCATCGCGCTTTCATGCTGAAGTAGCCGCCCTGGCCAAGCGGGTTAGCGATCATGTGATCCCGAAGACGCGGGCATATCACGAAATCTGGTACGGTGATGAACGCGTTGCCTCGTCCGCGCCGGAAGAGCTGTTCTATGGCCGGACCTACATGCCGCGAAAGTTCAAGATCGGCTTCGCTCTGCCGCCGTCGAACGACATCGACGTCTATGCGCAGGATCTGGGGTTCATCGCGATCGGCGGCGAAGGGGGGCTCGAAGGCTTCAACGTAGTAATCGGCGGGGGCATGGGACGGACCGACCAGGCACCCGAAACATATCCGCGTCTGGCGAGCCTGATCGGCTTTGTGCCTGAAGACCGCGTGATCGCCTGCGCCGACGCAGTGATGACCGTGCAGCGTGACTATGGCGACCGCAAGGACCGGCAGCGCGCCCGGTTCAAGTACACGATCGACGACAAGGGGCTGGACTGGGTCAAGGCCGAGATCGAGCGCGTGATGGGCGCATCCTTCGAAGAAGCGCGACGGTTCTCGTTCGCCTCGAACGGCGATACGTTTGGCTGGCAGGAAACCCCCGACGGCCGGTTCCACCGCACGATATTCGTCGAGAACGGCCGGCTCGATACGCGGCTGCTCGATGCCTTTCGTGATGTCGCCCGCATTCATCGAGGCACCTTCCGCATGACTCCCAACCAGAACGTCATCATCGCCGGGGTGTGGGCGGAGGATCGCGCGGCAATCGAAGCGCTGCTGGCCGAGCACTGGCCCGACGGGAGCGAGGCGTCCACGCTTCGGCGCAATGCCATTGCCTGTGTCGCCCTGCCGACTTGCGGGCTGGCCATGGCGGAGAGCGAGCGTTACCTTCCTTCGCTACTCGGCCGGATCGAGGCGATCCTTGCGGCACACGGACTGTCGGAAGAACCGATCACCATCCGCATGAGCGGTTGCCCTAACGGCTGTTCGCGCCCCTACATCGCCGAAATCGGGCTGACCGGGCGGGCTCCCGGCAAGTACAATCTCTATCTCGGCGGTGGATTTCACGGGGACCGGCTCAATCGGATGATCCGCGAGAACGTGGGCGAGGCGGTGATCCTCGAGGTGCTGGACGAAGTGCTGGGGCGCTATGCCCGCGAACGCGAACCGGGTGAACGGCTAGGCGATTTCACAATCCGCGCCGGTATTGTGCGCGAGGTCACAGAAGGACACCTGTTCAATGACTGACAACAACAGTCGACCGCGCCCTGAAACCATCGCCGCCGCGCATGGCGTGGCCAGCGATGCCGCGTTCGGAGCGGTATCTCCGCCGCTGTATTTTTCCACGACCTACGAATTTGCCGGATACGATCAGCCGCGCGCCTACGACTATGGTCGCGCTGGCAACCCCACGCGCGACCTTCTGGCCGATGCGATCGCCCGGCTGGAGGGCGGGGCAGGGGCGGTCATTACGTCCAGCGGAATGGCAGCGATCGACCTTCTCGTCAGCCGGCTTTCGGCGGGCAACGGAGTGCTGGCTCCGCACGATTGCTATGGCGGGACCATCCGTCTGCTCAAGGCCCGCGCCGAACGGGGACAGATCGCGCTACGGTTGGTCGACCAGGGAGATACCGATGCCGTTGCAGAGGCGCTGCGCGACCGGCCCGGGCTGGTGTTGGTCGAGACGCCCAGCAACCCGCTGATGCGGGTGGTTGATATCGCGGCGTTGGCGTCCGCTGCGCACGAGGTGGGTGCCAAGGTGGCCGTCGATAACACCTTCCTCTCCCCAGTAATCCAGCAGCCGCTGACGCAGGGTGCCGACTACGTCGTCCATTCCACAACCAAGTACCTCAACGGGCATTCCGACGTGATCGGCGGCGCGGTTGTCGCCGCCGACCCGGTTGAAGTGGAGGCGCTGCGCCACTGGGGCAACGTTGTCGGCAGCACCGGCGCGCCGTTCGATGCCTGGCTGACCTTGCGCGGCCTGCGCACGTTGTTTCCCCGCATGGAACGCCAGCAGATTAACGCGATGGCCGTCGCGCAGTATCTGGAGCATCACTCGGCGGTGTCGATCGTGCACTACCCTGGTTTGTCCTCTCATCCCGGCCATGCCATCGCCAGCCGCCAGCAGCGCGGCTTCGGCGCAATGCTGAGCTTCGAACTGGCGGGAGGGACTGAGGCGGTGAAGCGGTTCATCGCCGCCGTGGACTGTTTTACCCTCGCGGAATCGCTGGGCGGGGTGGAAAGCCTGGTGGTCCACCCGGCGACGATGACTCACGCCGACATGGGCGTCGAGGCCCGGGCGCTTGCCGGGATCAGCGACAGCCTTCTGCGCCTCTCGGTCGGCATCGAGGCGGAGCAGGATCTGATCGCCGGGCTGGAACGGGGGCTCGACGCATGCGCGGTTTGAGGAGTTGGGCAGCGGTAACGGACAGGGAGGCGTTGGCATGTCGGCTCATGTGGTGATCGTAGACCTCTTCGGGCTGGTGCTGGTGGCCCTGGGCTTTAGCATGGCTTTCCGGCAATCGTTCGTGAGGAGAATGCTCGGGTGGTCGCCGGCGCCGGGCAAGACCTGTGAGGCGGATCCGACAGCCTATGGCCTTCGCATCGCCGGGGTCATGGTCATGGTTTTCGGATTTGCACTGGGGATGATGGTGACCCTGTTCAATCTTGCCTGAAAGGAGAGCTTCACATGGCCTGTCGCAGCAGCGAACTTGCGGCGCTGATCCTGCCGGAAATTCGGCTGCATTACGACGCTAGCGTCGAATCGCTCAACGACCTGGTAACAAGTGCCATCCAGCATCACCGCGCGGACGGTATCGATGGCCCTGATCTGCTGGCGGCCGTCGTCATCGAAGTGCGCCGTCTGCTGGCCAGCGAGGCCATGTCCGATGCGATCGACGAGGCTTCGCTCGAATCGTTTCCGGCCAGTGATCCGCCGGCTTGGATCGGTCGCAGGCATGGCGGCTCGACCGGTGGCCGCGAGTGATGGGAAACCTGGCAATCAAGCGGGTCTACGCGCCGCCGGCGGAAAGCGACGGGAAGCGCATCCTGGTCGACCGGCTCTGGCCGCGCGGTCTCAGCCGCAGCGAGGCCGCAATCGACGACTGGATCAAGGAGATCGCCCCTTCGCCAGCGTTGCGCAAGTGGTTCGGCCACGATCCGGCGCGGTTTGCCGAATTCGGCAATCTGTATCTCGAGGAACTGGACGGGAACCCCGCCCCGGTGGTGCGGCTCTGCGGTACATTGCAGGATCAGGATGTCACGCTGGTCTATGCCGCACGGGACGAGCGCCACAACCATGTGCGGGTGCTGCGCGACTATCTTGCCCGGCGGGGATGCACAGTGAGGAAGGGCGTTTGATCGCTGGTCATGCCCGTGAGGGATTTCCAGGGTGGTGAAACTCCGACGTTGACGTCTTCGCTTAAAATATTAGGACTCCTACTATGAGTCGCGAACAGCTCTCCTACGGCCTTGGTCGCCTTGCCGCTCTCGCTCGCCAGCGGGATTGGGTTACGGGTGAAGCAGCCGGACTGACGCCCACCCAGGGCGATACCTTGCGCTTGCTGGCGGATCGTCCGGCAGGGCTTCGGCTTGGCGAACTGGCCGCCCACCTCAGTGTGCGGCCTTCCACCGCCAGTGACGTGGTCGCGGTGCTGGTCGCCAAGGAACTGGTCCGGCGCCTGCCTGATCCCGACAATGCCCGCGCCGTGCGCGTGGTGTTGACCGATGCAGGCCGCGCGATGCTGGGACAGATGCCCGATGGCTTCGATGCCGTCGTCGATATGTTGTCCGACGCGGATGCGGGCACGCTGCACGGCATCGTCATCAGCACTATCGTCCGCTTGCAGCAGGCCGGTCGGATCGCACCTCAGCGTCTGTGCGTGACTTGCCGCTATTTTGTGTCCGAAGCTGACGGGGCAGGCGGACATTTTTGCAGTTTGGTCAATCAGCCGCTCCAGCCCGCCGACCTCAGGGTGAACTGCCCGGAGCACGAAGCGACGGGCTGATGCTGACCATTCCCTCGGGGTGAGGGCACGCGTCGGGCGCAGCGTCTTTTGCGCCCTAGAATATTAGGAGTCCTATCATGAAGCCCAAGGCAACCTTCTATCACGCCGGATGCAGCGTGTGCGTATCGGTTGAACAGGCGCTGGGCCAGGCGCTCGATCCGGCGCGTTATGATGTCGAGATCGTGGATTTCAACACGGCCCCGGACCGGATTGCCGAGGCGGAAGCTGCCGGGGTTCAGTCGGTCCCAGCCTATGTGATCGACGGCCAGCCCTTCCACATCAACTTCGGTGCGTCGATGGCGGCAGTGAAGGGCGTGGGCTGATCGCACCTGACCAGACCGGGCGGGCTTTCGTGCTGACGGAGCCCGCCCCTTTGAAGAGACACGACTGATGCTCGATCAACTCGCCCCCGAATGGGTGACCAGCCAGTGGTTCAACAGCCCGCCGCTGACGCTTGCGGACTTGCGCGGCCGGATTGTCGTGCTGGGCACGTTCCAGATGCTGTGCCCGGGCTGCGTCGCGAATGGCCTGCCGCAATTGCAGCGGGTGGAACAGACTTTCGCCCGAGAGGATGTCGCGGTCGTCGCCCTGCACACGGTGTTCGAGCATCACGCGGCGATGATGCCGGTAGCGCTCGAAGCGTTCCTCCACGAATACCGGATCGGGTTTCCTGTCGGCTTCGATGCCCATGACGATCCGGCTGGGATGCCGATCACCATGCAGCGCTACAACTTGCGCGGCACGCCGTCGCTGGTCCTGATCGACCGGCAGGGACGCCTGCGGCACAGCAGTTTCGGGCACGAGCCGGATCTTGCGCTTGGCGCGCGGATCGCGATGCTGCTGGCCGAAGGCGCAGAGGTTGTGGCCAGCAGCGATGGGCAGCAGCCGTATGGCGAGACCTGCCGGGCAGGAGGCGATTGCAGCTGACAGGACATGGCGAATGAGGAACCCGGACGCATTGGCGCCATGATCGCCAGCCAGGGCTGGGCCGCGCTTTCAGGGAGGCAGGTGCGTGCGCTGACCGGGATCGTGCACGGGCCCGAATGGGATGCTTTCGGCAGAAGCTGGTCCGCGCTGGGTGATGATCGCTACATGGCAGATGGCGGGCGTTACCGGCGCAGGCGTCATGCCGTTCTGGCGCTGACCGATGGTGAAGTTCGCACCTTGCCGCCACGTCCGCATTACCAGAGCCGCGACTACAACTCGCTCAACGGCGGGATCGAGCGCTGGTTCGCGCAAGTGCAGCCCGAGGTGCTCGGCAGCGAAACCTTTCGTACCTTGCTTGCGTTGTGCCGCGACGTTTTTGCGCTGGCGGACGTACCTTGCGAGATCGAGGTTCATCAGTTCCGGATCGAGGCGGGAGAGACTCCCGGGTACCCCACGCCCGAAGGCATGCACCGGGACGGTGTCGATCGGGTCGGTGTATTCCTGATCGAGCGCTACAATGTGGAAGCCGGATCGACCCGTATCGCGATTGATGGCGAAAAGGATATGACCGAATTCACGCTCACCAATCCGCTGGATGCGGTGTTCATCGATGATCGGCGGGTGCGGCATGGGGTGACGCCGATTTCCAGCCTGCTCCCCGGGCGCGAGGCACACCGGGACGTGCTCGTGCTTACGTTCCGCTTCGTCTAAGCGGTGCCGGGAAAGGACAAGGCAGCATGGAAACAAGGATCAGGGGGGTGCTGTCGGGGCGAGTCGCGCCATTTGGCCCCATGGGCGAGCCGAGCGGTTATGCCAAAGCGATCCGCACCGACCGGGTGGAAGTCACCTTGCTTGGCCTCGAGGGGGACGAGCAGGCCGACCTTGTCCACCATGGCGGCGTGGACAAGGCGGTCCATCACTATGCCATCGATCATTACCCGGCATGGATCGCCGAACGGCCGGGACTGACGGCGGCCTTCAGCGAGCCGGGCGCATTCGGGGAAAACATATCGACGCTGGGGTGGCGCGAGGAAACTGTCTGTATCGGCGACCGCTTCCGTATGGGCACGGCTCTGGTCGAAATCAGTCAGGGTCGCCAGCCCTGCTGGAAACTGGGCCACCGTTTCGGCGATCCGGCGATGGTCGATCGCGTGGTCAAAACCGGACGCTGCGGTTGGTACTACCGGGTGATCGAGCCGGGAATGGTCGCTGCGGGCGACATCATCAGGTTGGTGGAACGCTGTCATCCTGATTGGACCGTCGCGCGGA
>CALMYW010000186.1 GCA_937873665.1 uncultured Sphingorhabdus sp. | reverse complement strand
CCTTCCTCGAAGCGGGTCATTCGTGTCACAAGAATGCTTTCTGCGCCATCTGCCCAGATCCATTTAGGATTCAGATCGCCGAGCAACTTTTTCAACAGATTTTCGCTGTGATTGAACGCCGATGATCTCGAAGCGGAAGGTGGTTCTTCTTCCGTAAATAGGTAGTTGTCAAACTGTCCACGACCGATGCTTGTCGTGCCGCCCTTCTTTGCCTCGGATGCAGGCTTCGCAACTTTCAAGGTTATGAGCTCTGTCCCGTACATCTCTTCAAATTTGAGGATTGTTCCGGCAAACCTCTTCGTGCCGTGTCGTTCTCTCCAGTACACCACAGATCCGATCGGCTTGTTGCGGAATCGGGACCAGGAGAGTGAATCCTTGAATGAGCCCGCTCCACCTAGAACTGCGCCAAGCGCAACAAATGAAGCTGCCAACTCACGGGTAGGAAGCGTGGCAAATACAATTAAGCGCTTGTCGAGAAGCTGTGTTCTTCTGCACCAGTCACCAAGCCAAACAAGAGCAGCCGCCCAGTGTGGGAGCGAACCCTCTTCATCACGGTCCCAAACGGCGATGTCTTGTTGTAAGTGGAGGCAGTGCAGGCTATCCAACTAGGTGTCACCCAAAAGCGTGTGTTGATAGATAAGTGCGTGATTAGCCTTCGCGTTTGAAACCTTCCGAGTCCAGCCGATCAAGTAGCCTCATCAACACCTTTGCTTGTGCATCAGAGGGGATCCACATCGGTTGCAAGACGTTTCTCAGAAGATCGGCTTCCTTTCCGTAGATCGGGGAGCATTTCTTGCTCCACTCAGTTAACCGAGTCCAACAGCCTGACTGTCTAAGCTCGTGTACTTGCACGACAGCATTGATCTTGGCGTCCTCAGTGCCTTGAGTTCGACCTGTCTTCTCCTCATCAGAGACATGTTCTATAGGGACAAGTTCTTTACGAAAATCAGAATTCAGGGTGACCGGAAGCGCTCTAACAGCCTCCCAGCATTCCACCTTCTTGCACCATTCGCCTACGTTTCTATAACCGGGCGGTGGGGAGGTTATTGACTCGGACACAAGCTTGGCGATGTCCTCAAGCTGTGCACTCAGCGCATGGGATACCCCCTGTTGATTCCAGATAGCGCTGAGATTCACGGCGTACTTGGGTGCCTCTTGTTCTATCAGCTCGACGAGTCTTGCCAACGTATAGGTAACGATCTGTGCTCGGTAGTCACCGGGATACCAAGTGGTACGGGCTTGCGAGACCAATCGTTCAGTGAATCTAAAGAGGATGGCGCGGGCGACGGCATTCTTGAAATAAACGTCGTTGTCGAAGCGACGGCCATCCTCACCGTATTGCTTGCCGACGAAGTCGGCGAACTCGATGAAATTCTTTTGTGCATGCCGGCTAACTATGTGAGGTAGTTTTCGCCAGGAGTTCTCGTATTTGGCCAGATCGGTTTTGGTAATCAACTGAGATCTTGGCTTATCGCGTTGAAATGTTTTTTTCTCTTTCAGGGATAGTTTTGATTGCTCGTTGAAATACTGACCTCGGGCTCGCTCATAGAACCAGTACGTGTTGAATTGGGATCCGCCTGCAGCGGGGGCTTTTACCTTGCGTGAGCGGCCTTCAATGGCGCGATGAAATGCGTGATTCGAAAAGAAGTCGACTTCACTGACTTGGTTCTGCTTGTTTGAGAACTTGGCGATCTGCTGTATCAGCGTATCCAAGGTGTCGGAATCCTCGGAATTGACCACAGTCAATTTCATCTGAACATAGATCGCCGACAGATCCGCGTTGTCCTTTCGCTTCGCCACATGTAGGGAAGCGGTCGTCTGTCCACCGTTTACGATCTGTAGGTACTTGGCGGACAGGAGTCTTGGGCCGGACTCCGTATGCTGCACATTCGCAGACGTCGCTGTTGCCGATATGCCGTTGTTGTAGACGAAGAAGCGATCAGATTCCTTCCGGATCGTTGCCTGTATCCCTTTGTTGATCTTCCCGGTTGCGCTCAAGAATGAACGGACGTTTCCCTCCAGGAGTCTGCTGCCGTATCGATCATAGATGGCAGTCAGAACGTCACCTGGCATCACGCAAAGATAGCCGTCGTAGTCGTCAGTCTGACCGGCTAAAAGGCAGGGCAGCCCGCCTGGTGCGAATTCGGTGAAATCGATCTCCAGCTCGTCTGTGCCGAGCATCGAAGTGGACACAGACATGAGGCGGTTGATGTCCCAGATGTGGAACTCGACCGGAACGCCGTCAATCTCACCCATTGGCAGTTCCCTCAAGCGTTCACTGAGGGATGAGTCGGTGATCAGGTAAAGCCGATACCTGCTGACACCACGGCCCCCGTCGCCGCGGACTTGGTGCCTCTGTTCGATTAGGTCTGAGAGCTCGCGCGCTTGCCCCGCGTTTCCTCTGGTGGAAACTCCGATCTTCCCAGCAGCAGCCTCTTCGATGAAGGACTGCAATTGGGTAAAGACGGCTTCAACGCGAGTCTTGGTTATGGTCTCTGTCGCTGCGGAACCCCTGAAATCGGAGATGAGAAGTCGGAGTGAGTCATCGGCCTCATCGGCCTCGTATCCATCAACCCGGAGCTTTCGCCCGCGTTGCCCCGTGCCGAGGAAGTGACTGGGGATGAAGTCATGAAATTCCTCGGCATCCGCCATGCGAGCTCCAACCTCGCAGACAAACGCGAAATCTAGGTCTCCGTCACCACCAGCTTCCGAAGCCCGTGCTCTCACGGCGTCGAGAAGGCCAGCACGAAACAGATCTCCTTCAGATGCCTGTTCAGCCTGACGCATCTGTTCGCGCATTAGGGCCA
>CALMYW010000185.1 GCA_937873665.1 uncultured Sphingorhabdus sp. | reverse complement strand
GTCGACCGCGACGACGAGATCCCGTTCTGAAAAGAACGGGGTCTCCCCAGGGCCCGGCGGGGAAATCCGCCGGGCTAAAGTTTCGGACGGAAAACGGCCGCCGATCCAATCGCCAAATGGCCTTTTTGAATTTTCTGGCCCTGACCATGGCAGCGCGATAGCCTTCGCATATGAAGCAAGAGGACAAAGAGCGCATTGCTGCCAGTCTGGCCAAGCTTATGGCCATGATGTGCGTGCGCAATACCGGGTTGGAATCGCTGCATGCAGGTCTGGTTCCGGTCACTCGGACGGGCGACTATTCTGATGTCTTTGTACTTGATGCTGATGGCCTGAAGATCCCTTGGGCTGAGGTATCACACTTCGACGATGATCAGATGCGCGCGCTCATGCGCGAAATCGTCAATCGGCTCTACACGTTTCACGTCAGCTGCGATGATCCGGGTTTTCTTGCACAGACGGAGAAATGGATGGCCGTTGCAGGGAAGTGGGATGAGCCGGAACTTGATCGCAAGTTTCTAGCGGCGATCAAATACGAGCCTTGACGGAACCAGTAGTTTGATTGTTTGGGACAGGCCGACAGTTCTTTCTTAATCTTGTGGCTTACCTACCATACATGACCGCAAGCGATCCTTTGTTGACTGTAAGCACTGCCATGTGCAGGACGGCGCGATCCACCCAAGGTGCCAAGCACATCATACGAATCGTTATGGCACTTTGCATCCCAGCGCTTCGGGCTTGTGTGTTCGACAGTAATAATCGGGTATGCGAGTCAAATGTATCTACGATAGTCGCTACTCACTTTCTGGTCAACGGGTACGTATTTCAGTACATCTCCAACCTTCCGTGCCGCCCGTATAGGGATCGGCAGACGTTGGTTCATCTGGGTCGAGTTCCAGTTGATCTTGGTCAGGCTGAAAACCTCCCTTGCTATTTGTTCGATAGTGCTTTCGCTTCGTGGATGTGGACAGAGCAACACAGGGTTCGGGACGTAGACGCCGGGATATGTTCCATAATACGGGATGCTGCCGTTGGTGTAGAGAAGCCCGTTGCCATCAAGCTCAACGAATGTTCCACGAAGTACCGGAAAATCGCCATCCCGCAGCACTTTGACCGAGTAACTTTCGTGTATCCAAACGAGGTCGCGCAATTCAACGCCAGCTTCGTCTAGCGCCAGACAGACCCCTTCAGCCTCATCCTCCCGAAAACGCGAAGTCTTCATAACGATCACTCGGGCCGGCATGGTTCTGTGGACTGACTTATAGGCGGCCAGAGCCATCTCGGTAATTTGTCGGGACTCTTGAATAGTGAGGTATGGGTGGCGACCCCGCGACTCTGACTGTGCCGGACCACCTCGCAGAATGAACCCTCTGCCGCGCTCGTCGAACATTTGCGCGGCACTTGTCCAGATCTGATCCGTCTCAGCGTCTTTGAAGAAGCTGATCCCGATGTAACACGCTGTGAACTCCCCCTCTTCGGGCATTCTCCGCCAAGGCACTTTACCGCTGCCTTTGTAGTAAATGGTCGTCATCAGGTTCCAAGCAACATCAGCGCGATCCTGTGTTTGGCGGTCAGAACTATCCTTGATTTTGCGTGGTATCTTGGCATCAAGATTGATGACATCCTCCCAGACAATTTGAATGGGAAAGCTGAGTCCCATGGCCCTCGCCTTGAGCAATCCTCGGAAATTTGGCGAAGCTTTGCCCTTGCCAGGCTCGGCAGACTCATCATCAACGACATCATCAAAGCCGAGTTCGTTTCTCCAAACACGTTCGATCAGATTGACAGGTAATGCCACGATGACCACGGCCGGCCGTTCACGGTGTGTCTCGAGTTTTTCCAACTGCGACATCACCGCGTCGATCGCCATTTCTACGGCACACGCGTCGTTTGGTTCCTTGGTTATCTTCTCAATTTGCCCCTTCGTCAGCGCTCCTTCTTCGGGCGCCCCCGCCTCAAATTTACAGCGAAATGGGTTTTGATTTCTCAGCCCTGGAAAGTCTGGATGTAGGTTCGGGTGCTTCTCTGTCTTGCCCGCGAAACCATCTTCGATCAAACGCAGGAATTCGATAGATTTCTCTACCGTAAGAGCACTCCCGACGATGCCTACTTTGATCGTGTCACCAAGGCTTGTCTGCAGCGGACCTGCCTGGAGCAAGCCAAGCCGTGGGTCGGGGTGGTGGTGTTGGTCCCCGAACTCTAGTTCCGGTTCGGGAAAGATTTTGGTCTTAAATGCGCTCATAGGTTCAGGCTGCCCTGTTCCTCAATTGCAGACGGCTTCTTATCTTTCTGCCCCTTTCTGCCCCATACGTCATCTGGCACGCTCTTTGGCAGTTCGATGACTGGCGGCTCGCCGAACTTGAGAATCCGATCAGACCTCGAATCATCGCCCAGCAGGCCACCAGAATCTTCAAATTCCATGCCAGACAATAACCGATGCCACATGATAACTTGGCCCCTCACTGTGCTGTTGGTGTCGAGGCGCTTCTTCCCGGATAACAATGCGTCGGGATAATTGAGCTCTCGCGTGCCGTTAGAAGTGAAGAGATAAGACGGATTAACAATTAGATACCACTGATCCGCTAAACGTTCGAACCTTGGAATGAAGGAATGGTGTCTGACGTAGTCCACAGGTCCTTCGTCCTTTGATTTCTTGTACACACTGACGACCTCCGCCTGCGTCTTCTGCTTGGCGCCAAGATATCGGAATGTCCGTGCAAGACCGCCCGGAACGGGTAAAAAGTAGAATTGCTTTTTCTTCTGGTTCCAACCAAGAAGATCGCGGAAGTCATGCGCCATAGTGTGACGCAGCAGGCCAGCAAACTTGTGCTGCTGGTCGACCGCATCATGTGTCGCAAGAAAGGCAGTTTCAATTTTCTCGACCTGATCTCGCTCGACGAGGTCGCGGACAGGCGTAGTCAGCGGGTCGCGAAATGTCCAAAGCGACGATTCATTTATCATCCAGTCGTAGCGTTGGCCCACCTTGGCCCTTTTCATCGTTTCTAGCGCCTTGGCCGTGGAGAGCTGCGTTTGAGCGACGAATATATCGTCGGGCAGTTGAATTGGCAGCATGTTGATGATTGCGTCTTCTCCACCCCCCAGAGGAGGGACGTAGTAACCGTGCCCCTGCTTTGTAACTGTAAGT
>CALMYW010000184.1 GCA_937873665.1 uncultured Sphingorhabdus sp. | reverse complement strand
AATTAGCGAATATTCAGCCAGTGCCGTCGTTCACTCCGGCACGTCAGACGGTGCCCCGTCTTGCGGTGCCGAGTCAACCGTTCGCGTGGATTTGGCGACGGGTGCCGGGTCACTGTCCCAGTCGAACACCTTGCCGCGCACGCGCTGGTAGTTGACATCGGGATCATACAGCGGGCCACCATCGAGGCCGAGGTCGCGTGCCTCGGCCATGCCCATCGCTGAGAGCAGCGAGAATCCCGCGACATAGGCATTGCGCCGCGCAGTGACGAGGCGGGTCTGGGCTTGAAGCAACTCACGCTCGGCATCGAGAATATCCAGAATGGTGCGGTTGCCGACGCTGTTTTCGGCGCGCACCCCTTCAAGGCTGAGAGTTGCAGCATCGACTGCGCTTTGGCTCGACGCGATGATCTCGTCGGTAGCCTGCCAAGAGGCAAAGGCAGCGCGGACGGTGGCGATGACCTCACGCTCAATGGCGATCTCTTGCTCCATCGTCGCGTTCTCCCGCGCCTGTGCCTGACGGCGCTGGGCTGCGGGAAGCCCGCCCTGGAACATGGGGATGGACGCGCGAATGCCTGCCTGTGCTGTCGTCTGGCTCTGGGTAAAGGCACCGGTGCCGGCTGCTGTGCCACCGAGCGTGCCAAGATAGTCGGTATAGCCAAGTCCGGTGAACACACTAATCCGTGGCAGGCGCGATGCACTCACCGCTTTCACATCGAAACCAGCAGCAGTGCTGCGCTGACGCGCTGCGATCAGGTCTGGGTTGTTGTCGAGCGCGATTTGGGTGGCCTCAGCCGGCGTGTCCGGAAGACCGGCCAGCGGTGGCGGCGGTTGCAGCGCCACGGGAGGCTTGCCAACTATGGACAGATAGAACTCGCGCGCGGCAATCAGGCTGGACTGTGCAGAGCGCAGATCGCCCTGAGCGAGCGCCAGCCGAGCCTGCGACTGGGCCACATCGGTGCGGGTCAGATCGCCGATCTCGAAACGGTCACGCGTTGCCCGCAGGTTGACTGTGAGGACTTCGACATTGTTGCGATTGAGGCCCACGACGGCTTCGGCAAGGATCACGTCCATGTAGCTGGCGACAACTCGGCTGAATATACCAGACTCCGCACCGCGCAGATCGGCTTGCCCTGCCTTCACCCGCGTTTCTGCTGCGAGCACCGAATTCTTCACGCCGCCGCCCGAATAGACCGGCACGCTAAGCTGTAAGGAGGAATCGAAAGCGCGGTCGGGCGAGGTAAAATTGTTGGCGCTGTTCTTGAGAAATTCGGTGTAGCTTGATGCGCCCTGCAGCGAGGGCAGACCGGCGGCGCGGGCAATCGGCACGGTTTCGTCTGTCGCTCGCTGCTGGGCCCGCGCGCCTTGCAGCGACGGGTTGGTGGCATAGGCCGCGTTTAGCGCATCGCGCAGATCGTCGGCCAGCAACGGCGCAGGCAATGCGGCAACAAGTCCTGCCAGCAGGGCGGGCTTCAACGATGAGTACTGTCTCAACATCAGGTTGCCCGTAGCGCGATCGCGATTGGCCGAGAGCAGCGACTTCAGCGGCACCCGGTCGCCCTCTTTCCAGCCGTATTTTTCAGTCAGTGCCGGGCCAATCAGCACGCCGGTGCGCTTTTGCTTCATGGCAGCCGCGGTTTGTGAGGAGACGTTGAATCTGGAGTTTGTTCTGGAACGACGTCGATCAACCGGCCCCTGTTTCCGAAAATTCCGGCCAACTTGCTTCCGACGCCCGCCACGGCCACGTAGATTGCCGGGATCACCACCAACGTCAGCAAGGTCGATGTCGTCAGGCCACCGATGATGATGAAGCCCATGGGATTGCGCCACTCCGCTCCGTCTGATTGGGAAAGGGCGACCGGAATCATCCCGAAGACGGCAGCCATCGCGGTCATCAGTACCGGACGGAGACGTTCTGGCGCAGCCTGTAACATGGCTTCGTGTGCCCCACGTCCCTCTTCGCGCAACTGATTGGCACGGTCGATGAGGAGGATGCCGTTCTTCATGACGATACCCATCAGGGCCAGCAGACCGATCTGGGCAAAGAGACTCATTTGCTGCCCGGCCGCCCACATGGCAAAAAACGCCCCCGAAAAGGACAGCGGCGCGGTCAGCATGATCAGCAAAGGCTGAGCAAAGCGATCGAACTGGCTGGCGAGCACTATGTAGAGCGCGATCAAAGCGAGGACAAAGGCGGCTATGATTGCCGACGACGTGTCGCCCAGTCGGCGCGCCATGCCCTCTTTCTGGATAGTCATTCCGGCAGGCGGCGGGAAGTCCGCGACGATCTCGTCGGCGCGCGCGTCCGCATCGCCCAGCGCGGTTCCGGGTGGGAGATTGAGGATGATGGTGACCTGACGCGCACGGTTGAGCCGGTCGATCTGCGTAGGCCCGGATTCCACGCCGATGTCTGCGACTGAAGCCATGTCTGCCAGTGCCCCACTTGCGGAACGAACCGGTAATTGGCCAAGATCGAAAAGCGACTGGCGAAGGTCTTCCTCCATACGAACCCGCACATCGTAGCGCCTGCCACCTACCTCAAATGTCCCGGCCTCGACTCCGCCCAGCATGATCTGCGTGGCACTCGCGACTTCGCGCGCAGCAACGCCAAGATCGGTTGCTCGGGCCCGATCCAACCTCACCTGGACCTCGGGCCGGCCGCCCTCATATGTCGAGCGAATGTCGGTGAATAATGGATCGGCGCGGAACTGCTCTTCCAGCGTCGCGGCATATTGGGCGATCCGGTTGATGTCGCTGCCGCTGACCACCAGTTCTATCGGATTCATGGCGACCCCGCCGCCCGACACCCAAGGCACTTCGTTGATCGAAATTTCAACCGCCTCGGGAAAGGTTTTGGTGAGTGTCGTACGTGCGCGGTTCATGAGTTCGCCTTGCGATACGGACCGACCACGTTTGGGTGTCGTCTCGACGTAGAATTCGAGAAGATTTGTGCGCCCTCTTATGCCGGCGCCAGCCGTGATGAAGACCAGTTTGATCTGATCGTCTCTGCGCAGGGCCGCATCAGCGCGCAGAGCCGCATCGCGGGCAGTGGCGATGCCAGTGCCCAAAGGCAGCTTAACCGTTGCGAGATACTCGCTGCGGTCCGCTTCGCCAAGGAAGGTCGATGGGACCATTGAGGCAAAAATACCGCCAATCACCAGGCTCCCTGCCGCAGCAAGAATGACGAGCTTTGTGTGACTGAAAGTCCAGGCGACAAGCTCAGCGTAGCGTTCCGCCATGCGCCGATGAAAGTTTTCGATCCGCCCAAGCCAGCCGTGGTCACGATGTTCGAGCCGCATGAAACGCGATGCCAGCATCGGTGTGAGCGTAAGCGCAACGAGCAACGATACCGAGACCGAGAAGACAATGGTCAGCCCGTATTGGATCAGGAATTGTCCAACAATACCTTCCATCACCGAGATCGGGACGAATACCGCCAACGTAGCAAATGTGCCTGCCAGAACCGCAAGCGCCACTCGCCGGGTGGCAGAAGCGGCCGCCTCAGGCGGGCTCAGGCCGGCCTCGATGTCGCGCTCGACCGCCTCAACTACAACAATGGCGTCGTCGACCAGCAACCCGACGGCGACCGTCAGGGCAAGCATCGTCATGATATTGACGGTGAAATCGGCCACCCCAAAAATGAAGAAAGTCGCCATGATCGAGGTCGGGATCGCCAGTCCGACAATGACAGTCGCTCGCCAGGACAGCAGAAAGAAAAAGGTGATTCCGATAACGAGGATTACGGCCAATACCAGATCGAACAGTACGTCATCGATCGAGGATTCGATGAAGCGCGAGATGTCGCGGGCTACGACCAGACGCATGCCTTGTGGCGCGTTCTGCTGGAGCTCAGCGACTTCGGCCATGACGGCCTTGGCCACCTCGATGGTGTTGCGCCCGGATTGGCGCCGCACTTCGAGCGCAACACCGACGACGCCGTTGAGTTGTGCGTAGCTTCGTTCGTCGGTCACGGAATCCTCGACCCGGGCAATATCGTCGAGCCGGGTGCTGCGCCCGCCTTCGCGATGGGCGAGCATCATCTGCTTGAACTCTTCGGCGGTGCGGGCCTCGGCAAGCGTGCGCACACCGAATTCGCGTTGTCGCGCTTCGGTTTCCAACCGCCCGCCGGGCAATTGGGCGTTTTCGTTCCGGACCGACCTGAGGACATCGGGCGCGCTCAGGCCAACCGCCTTCAGCTTCGATGGATCGAGCCAGATTCGCATTTCCCGGTCGCGACCGCCAACCAGGGTGACCGAGCCGACTCCGGAGATGCGCTGCAGCCGTTCCTTGACTACTTCATCGGCAAAGCGAGTCAGTTCCGCGACGGGCTGCTCGCCGGCAATCATCACCGAAACGACAGGTGCCGCGTCAGGATCGAGCCGTTCAACTATGGGCGCATCCGCATCGTCAGGCAGATCGGCGACAATTCCGGAAATCTTGTCGCGCACCTCCTGCGCCTTCACATCGGGATCTTCATTGAGCTCAAACTCAATGTTGACCTGCGACAGCCCGTCCGCGCTGACCGACCGGAGCTGGCGGATCCCCGAAATCGAATTGACCGCCTCCTCGATCTTGTCTGTCACTTCGGTTTCGATGCTCGAGGGGGCAGCCCCCGGCTGCGTGGTCTGCACTGAAACATATGGGAATTCGATCTTCGGGAAGAGATCGACGCCCAGACCTCGAAAGGCCACGAATCCCATGACCACCAACGAGCTGATCATCATTGTGGCAAAGACCGGTCGCCGGATCGAAACGTCAACGAGCCACATTGTCTGAACCAGTTTTCGCGGGCACTGCCCGTCTTTCCTTCACCTTCATCCCGTCATGCAACATCGACGGGGGATTGAGTACGACCCGCTGCCCCGCATTGAGGCCCGACAGGATTTCCACCCGGTCGAAATCGATCGACCGGATGCGAACCGCGACCTTGCGGACGCTGCTATTGGCGACCGCGAAAGCGAAGGGCGCGGCGCTGTCTCCGGCGATGGCGCGGCGAGGCAAGATCAGCGCTGGTGTCGGCGGTGCCGAGATTTCGGCGCGCACCGAAAGTCCGGGCTTCACCTCATAAGTGGGATTGCGCAGCGGCAATCTGACCTCGACGGTCCGCGCCTGGGCATCCACTCGATCATTGATGACCGCTACGTAGCTTTCGAACGGCTTGGCGAAGCCCTCGATGAACAGGTGTGCGGGCTGGTTCCGCTGGACTTGCCCGAGCTTGTCTTGAGGAAAGCTGACGATCGCCGCGACGAAAGCGACTTCCTGAATTTCCAGAATTGACGATTGTCCACCCACTCCAAAGGTGCTGAGGTAGACACCCTCATCGACATTGCGGCTCGTCACCACGGCGTCGTAGGGCGCTCGCACAATGGTGTCATTGAGCGCTTGCTGTGCAGTCGCGGCCACGGCCTCGGCTTGAGAAACGCGAGCCTTGGCAACTGCGACCGCCGTCTCAGCTTCGTCG
Source organism: uncultured Sphingorhabdus sp. (assembly GCA_937873665.1). The sequence continues at coordinate 608 of CALMYW010000184.1, read as the reverse complement.
ACGCGCGATAGCGATACGAAGCCGCGCGGCTTCAGCGCCTGAACCCTCTCATTGGTGCGTTCGGCCTGCTGCGCTTCTGCCCGGGCGAGCCTCACCGCGGCGAGAGCCTCGTTCAGCCTGCGCTGGTAGTCCGCCTGCCTCGTGCGAAACAGAGGTGCGCCCTTGGCGACTCTGTCTCCAACGCGGACGAAGATTCGATCGACAGGCCCCTGGACAAGCGCTCCGAGGTTGCTGCGCTGGAATGCCGCGATCGTTCCTCGCCCTTGAACCGGTTGGGACAAGTTCGACCGCTCGACGATCACTGTTTCGACTTCGGTTGCGCCTTGTCCCGAGGCGGCTGCGGTTTTTTCCGCATCACCAGATTGCGAGCCACAGCCGGCAAGGGAGAGAAGAAGCAGCGCGGCCACCGCCGCTTGACGTGGCAATCCTTTTTGTCTGGGATTGAGTTTAATGGCAGTGGGATGCATGGACGCTGCATAGACTGTAAGAGGGATTATCGTAAAGCGCTTTAATAATGCTTTGCGGGACCGTGATGGTGGCTCATAAGGCGCTTGCAAAATGAAGGCGGACGAAACCTTTCCCACTCCACTCGACGAACTCGCCTTCCT
>CALMYW010000183.1 GCA_937873665.1 uncultured Sphingorhabdus sp. | reverse complement strand
ATCTGGTTTGCGGTCGCGATACCACAGGACCACCGCCCCTGCCCAGCTGGAGATGAATAACGCCCTGGAGTTCGAGGAACCTGAGCGCCTCGCGCAACGTCGCGCGCGCCACCTCGTAGCGCGCGAGCATGTCTTCCTCTTGAGGCAGCCTGTCACCGATTTCCCGTGCATTCGACTGGATGTCCAGAACGATTGCCTGTGCAACCTGCAATGCGCGCTTGGCCTTGATTGCGGCAACCGTGCCGGGATTTAGTGAGGCGTTCGATTTCGAAATCATAAAAAGGGTATAAGCATTAATTCATTGCGATGTCTAGGCTCAAATCATCCATCGGGCATTGGCTTGAATACAGCAGAAATCCGGACGCTCTCGCCTTGACCCCTACGTTAGGCAGTTCATGCTTGAGGGAAAGGCGTAAAAGCTGATAATCTTTATTGACTCGTGCGATCCATTTGGCTAGCAGCTGACGCATCAGGAAAGGGCAGATGCATGGCAACCTCGGCAGTCCATAACCAAACCGTCGATTCCATTCCGCTTGGCGAGATCAATGTCGCCAATCCGTACCTCTTCCAAAATGACACGGTGGGGGAATATTTTTCCCGGCTTCGCCGCGAAGACCCGGTCCACTATTGCGCAGAGAGCCGGTTCGGACCCTATTGGTCGGTGACCAAGTTCAACGACATCATGGCGGTCGATACCAACCACAAGGTCTTTTCGTCGGAAGCCAAGCTGGGCGGCATCTCAGTCCAGGACATGCACAGCGACGAAAGCGCGCTTGAGCTTGAAATGTTTATCGCGATGGATCAGCCCAAGCACGATCAGCAGCGCAAGGCTGTAAGTCCTGTTGTCGCGCCTTCGAACCTGCTCCTGCTTGAACCGATCATCCGCGAACGGGCAGGCTCCATCCTCGATGCGCTGCCCATTGGAGAAGAGATCGACTGGGTCAAGCTGGTCTCGGTCGAACTTACCACCATGACGCTTGCGACGATCTTCGATTTTCCCTGGGAAGAAAGGGCCAAGCTTACGCGTTGGTCGGATGTCACCACCGCGTCCCCAGAGACTGGCATCGTTGAATCGTTTGAACAGCGCCGCGAAGAACTCATCCAGTGCGCGATGTATTTCAAGGGCCTGTGGGACCAGCGGATCGACCAGCCCGGCGGCAACGACCTGATCTCGATGATGGCGCATTCCCCGGCCACCCGCGATATGCCCTTCCTGGAATTTCTCGGTAATCTGTTGCTGTTGATCGTGGGCGGTAACGACACCACCCGCAATTCGATCAGCGGCGGGGTCCTGGCCCTCAACCAGAACCCAGGCGAATTTCAGAAAATCCGGAACAATCCGGCGCTCGGTTCAAGCATGATCCCCGAGATCATCCGCTGGCAGACCCCGCTGACCCATATGCGCCGCACCGCGCTTGAGGACGTGAAGATTGGCGGGAAGCAGATCAGAACAGGTGACAAGGTGGTGATGTGGTATCTATCGGGCAACCGCGACGACACCGTGATCGACCGGGCCGAAGAGTTCATCATCGATCGCGAAAATCCGCGCCACCATCTCTCGTTCGGGTTCGGTATCCACCGCTGCATGGGCAACCGTCTGGCCGAATTGCAACTTCGCATCATCTGGGAGGAAATCCTCAAGCGCTACAGCTTCGTCGAAGTTGTCGGCGAACCCGAGCGGCTACTGTCGAATCTGGTGCGCGGGATCACCCGGCTGCCGGTGAAGCTCCACGCGCACTGAAGCCTTGATTTCGCTTGAAATACGGAACATCGAAATGATCAAAGTGACTTTTGTTTCCGCCGATGGCACCCGTCGAACGGTTGAAATAGACGAGGGGCTCAGCGCCCGTGAAGCCGCCCTATTCAACAGTGTGCCGGGGATCGACGGCGATTGCGGCGGGGTCTGTGCCTGCGCCACGTGCCATGTCCATGTCGACCTGGCCTGGATGGATCTGGTCGGGCCGCCGGAAGAAGGCGGCATGGAGAGCGATCTGATCCAGTTCGCTGAGGGGACGACCGAGACTAGTCGCCTTGCCTGCCAGATTTCGATGGTCCCCGAACTCGATGGCTTGGTGCTGCATCTGCCAGAACTTCAGCACTGAGCAAGACGCCATGCACATGACGTTTGACGGAAGCGGCGGCATCTCCATCGCCGCAAGCCTTGTCGGCGATGGCCTTGGTCGACCGCCAGTCTTACTGGCGCATGGCGGGGGGCAGACCCGGCGAACCTGGCGCAAGACGATGCAGCAATTGGCGCAGCACGGTTATCGTTCTGTGGCGATCGACATGCGCGGCCACGGCGAGAGCGACTGGGCAGCCCCTGACCAATACCGCTTTGCCGATTTCGGCAAGGACATCCTAGCTGTATGCGACAGGCTGGACCAGCGGCCGCATGTGATCGGTGCATCGCTTGGCGGATTGGCCGCACTTGTAGCGGAAGGCGCGGTGCGACCGGGCAGCTTTGCGTCGCTGACGCTGGTCGATGTTGCGCCGGAAATGGACCCGGAGGGCGTTTCCCGAATTGTCGGATTCATGAACGCCCATGTGGAGCGCGGCTTCGCGTCATACGACGAAGCCGCGGAGGCGATCGCAGACTATATGCCGAACCGCGAGAAGCGAGGCGCCAGCGAGGGTCTGAAGAGCTATCTCCGCCTCGACGCTGACCAGCGTTACCGCTGGCATTGGGATCCTGGTTTTCTGAGTCACATGGCCGCGCGCCTCGAACAGGACTATGCCCAAGCCCAGGCGGCTGCATGCGCCCTTGCGCTACCGATCCACCTGGTGCGGGGCGGATCGAGCGACCTGATCTCCCTTGAGGCTGCGAAACGATTTGTCGCGAAGGTGCCCGGCGCGCAGTTCACCGATGTCTCCGGCGCGGGACATATGGTCGTCGGTGACGACAACGACGTCTTCAGCAGGGCAATTCTCGAGTTCCTCGAAAGCCAGGCCGAACCGGAGACAATCGCGTGACACTCGAAGATCTTAACCGCACACTGTTGGTCGCGCCGTTTCACCGGTGGCTGAACCTGCGAATGGTCAAAGCTGATACCGAACACATTCTGATCGAAATGCCGTGGCGGGACGAGATGATCTCCAACCCGACGCTGCCGTCAATGCACGGCGGAATTCTTGCCTCGCTGATCGATCTGACAGGTTTCTACACTGTCCTCGCGTCAGGAAGCATGTCCAAGTCCACCGCCGATCTGAGGGTTGATTACCACCGGGCGGCGAGCCGCCAGACGCTCCTTGCCGAAGGGCGCCTGATCAAGGCCGGAAGATCGTTAAGCGTGGCCGACGTACGCATTCACGATGAAGCCGGAACACTGGTCGCCAGCGGTCGCGGGG
>CALMYW010000182.1 GCA_937873665.1 uncultured Sphingorhabdus sp. | reverse complement strand
CTCGGGCAGATGCTTCGAGTCGAGGTCATCCGCCACCCCATCGGAAATCAGCAAGACGCCATCTCCTGCCTGTGTGAACCTTCCTTCTGCGGTTGCCCATCCATCTGGCCGATGCTCCGATTCGAGTGCCGAAGTCTGGTTACCGAATCCAGCTCGCTCGGGCGTTATGCAGCGAAACTCTCCAGCGCACCGCATCAGTAACAAGCCATCTCCCATCTGAGCGGCTCGAACATCGCCCTGCGCTGTGACGCTGGCGAGCAAGAGCGTGGTCGCCGCGTCTTCCGGGGGGGTGGGCGCAATCTCTTCAAGCCACTGTTCGTGGATCGACCGTAGGGCGCCAGACAGGGGGTCGCCTGGTGGATAAGACCTAAGTACACGCCTAGTCACTTGACACGCCCGCCGTGAACCGACGGCACTACGCGGGCGTGATCCCAGCCCATCCGCCACCGCGGCCAACCACCCTCCTCGCCAACCATTCAGCCCCATGGCGTCCTGGTTAGGCTCGGTCAGATCTAAATGGCGAGGGCCAGTCACACTGACTCCAAACGCGCAAGACCTCATTGGAAATCGAGATCCAGACCGTCGTCATCCGGGGGGGGAACGACAAAGGTATCCACCACATCCGGATCTTGGCTAGCGCTCCGGGTGGTCACACTCATGGTGACCGCACGGAAAAATCGATGAATGTCTCTAGCGTTGTGCGCCTTGAAGATCGGCGCCTCTTTGTCGTTCGCGAAGTCACGCAACATGGCTTCGTCGGCGTCTGGTCCGATTGCCATGGCAATGCGCGTGGCCTTCTGCGCGCGCTCCGATTCACGCAGAGCTTTGAACGGAGCCTCCCAATCGTCAGTGGGCTGACCATCTGAAAGCAGGATCAGTACTGGTCGGTATGCACGTGAAGGAATCCGGTCCTTGTCTTCGAGCAGCTGCCGTGCAAGATCAAACGCAGCGCCCATCGGAGTGACACCATCCGCCAACAGTTCAGTCAAACCCGTGACGCTATGCGCTGCGACCAGGGGAAGGTGCATTTGCGCCTTGCCTCCGAAGGTGATCAAGCCAACCTGGATTTCGGCGCGCAGTCGGCTCTCCTTTGCAAAGGTCGCGACCATGCTTTTCAAAGAGGCGTTCAGCGCTTCAATCTTTCCGTTCTCGCCCATGCTGCCACTGGCGTCAGCCAAGACGATTACTGGCAAGGGTCTCGGGGCCGAAACCGCAAACTTCTTTAGGCTAGTCATCTTCTGCTTCCTTTGTGCAAGTTGATTGATCGTCATCTTTGCAGCGTCACGAGGGTGTCTCCTGTCGATTTCACGCTGCAACTGGGCTTGCGCCATCGATGTCCCGTTGTGCCGACTGACAATGTCTTCCAGGTACTTGGCCCATCCCATTTGCTACCCCTTGTGGTTCCAGGTGAGTGAGGTGCAGACCATCAATGCCAACGCCGTCCACTGCGCGGCTTGAGACCGCGAAAGTCGCTGTTCCTGTACACGGTCAAGATTGCAGAGCTGTCCGGGGTGCAGACGACTTGCACACCTTCGTATTCCGCTACATCCACGCCTGACCGCCCAAGCCTCTCCACTTCCTTCCGACCGATGGCGTAGATCGCCGCCCCACGTACGTGGATCACGCGCCCATAGCTCAGCACCGCATCGATGGTCTGTCCGTTCAACCGGCGCCCGCACATCCGGGCCCAGGCGTGCTGCGTAACTGCCGGTGCGCTGCCGAATACGGAGCCGTTCGTGGTCACATTCATGTTCATTTCGCTGGTTCTCCTGGGTTGATCGGGCTCGGAAGGATTCCGTGCTCCACACCAACCAGTAGTGCGATATGCGTGCCAACGCTCGCCAAGACAGCGCTAGAGAGGTGCTTAACTCCTTGTAAATCAATGACTTAACATCATTATCCACACTTGATTCAGTCCTGCTGACGCCACTCGAAAACAGCCATTTCAGGAATAATATTTCCGTCAGTCGGATCATTTTTTCCCCTCCCGAGTGGCTGCCCACTCCCTCAAGGCACGATCCGTGACATCGCAGAGGGATTCAGAGGAGACCCCGCGCTTCTTGGCGATCCTGCGGATCTCTTCAGCCAGGTAGGCCTTGAAAGCTTTCTCGACCGCCTTCGTATTGATCGACTCGCCCGATGCGACGAGGGGCTCCAGACTTGTCGATTCGGCGAAGGCAAGTGCCACGGCCTTGGGCAGCGCGTCTGCGCCAATCTCGGAGGAGGGCCCTTCCACACCCGCAAGTCCGTACGCCGACGCGTCGGCGGCTGAGAGCGGTGAGTGCTGATCGACTCTGGCGGCGATGGTTCGGTATGCCACACGGAACAAGTCCCGCAGGTTGCCGGGAAGCGGATGCCGCGACAGTTGGTCGACGATCGCCCGGTGTGCACTGGCTGGAAGTCGAACGCGGACACTGCCAGCCCGATGCGCCGCCTGCGCAAACACCATTTCCCAGAGCCATGGGATCTCTTCCGGAATCTCGCGCAGCGGCGGCATCCGCAGTGTCAGCATGCTGATGCGGTCGAAGAAGTCCGGATCGAGTCGCTCGCGGAGTTTTTCGTCGGGAAGGTTGGTCGCCGAGATCAGCCTGAAGTCGCTCGTCAGCTGCCGGTCATCACCAAGACGCATGTAGCGCTTTTCCTCGACAGCCTTGATCAGCAGACGCTGGAGGTCTCGTCCAACGTCGCCGATCTCGTCGAGGAACAGAGTGTCCTTGTGGGCCACTGCGAGAAGTCCTTCGTGGTCCTTGAGTGCACCAGTGAAGGATCCTCGCTTGTAGCCGAACAACTCGGCACGCATTGTTTCGGGGTTGTACTGACCACACGCAACCGCCGGCCAGTGCCCATCTCGATCCGGCACTCGATAGGGACTGTGGGAACGAATCCAGCCCGCCAGCGTCGTCTTGCCTGTGCCGCGCTCGCCCAAAAGGAGCACTGGCACATTCAACTGAGCAAATCGGCGAGCTTCATCGAAGATCTCACGCATGCGACTGGACTTGAACCGCGCGGGATCCCAGACGACCGCCGCGTCCTCCGACGACACCGCTGAGGGGCGGGCAGCGCGATAAGCCTTGTAGTAGCTGTCGATACCGAGTTGGACGGGCACGACTGCGGGACGGCCGTTGCGCTCCTCTTTCCGGTACGACTTGACGAGCACGAAGGGGGGATCGATGAAACCGGTCTCGCCCATCAGCACGAGCACAGTTTGCATGGAAGGCGTGCCGGGGCTGACACGAAGGATCAGTTCCCTGTCGGCAAACTTTCTCCGCATCGTCGGCAGCTTCTCCCTCAGGAAGTCGAAGAGCTGAACGTGATCGGTAGGGTCATCTCCATCCCAAGGCTCCGAGTGGATTCGCAGCCCGGGATCACGAAGGCGCAGTTCTTCTACCGTTTGTTGGAAGGCGCGTGACTGACGGGTCTCTTGCCCTTCAGGGGGCTGGCTGTGAAGCAGCACGACATCGGCGATGCTCCCGGCATAGGGCGAATCAGCATCGAACAACAACGTCAGGGTGGGCCCGGGAACCGGTGAGCCCTCAACGAGGCGGAACGCGTTTCCGGTCCGGTCTCGCTCGAAGGGATCGTTGTTGACAGCTATCCAGGAGATCAGGACTCGGCGGCGCATGGTCAGAAGATGCCCTGAAAGTTGCCGAGGCGGCATGCCGATTGAATACCGCGACCACCAGGCGAGCCAGCTCCGGCGAAGTGAAGTGATAACCGGCTCATGTCGTCGCCTCTCCTATTCCTTTGGTAGTCAACCTTGAATAGTGACGGGCAACAAGCTCACCGGATGAGCCTGCTGAGACCCATCGACGGTCAATCGCCGGAACTTTGCGGGCACCACCAGGCCGGCACGCGAGCAGTTCGGATAGAGCCGCAGTCGGGGCATCGCGCATGGAGAGGCACTCGATCGACATGTCCGCTACCCGATGCCGGCAAGCAGCCGGTCGATGAGATCACTGGCCTGGCGCTGCCGGAGCATCCTGGCCTCGCGGAGTTCAGGCTCCGGCCCTTCACCAAGCTCGAACTTGGCCACAGAGACCGGCCCGTCCTTG
>CALMYW010000181.1 GCA_937873665.1 uncultured Sphingorhabdus sp. | reverse complement strand
ACAGGCCGTCAGGCCGTAATCCCGCTGCGTAAGTTCCCCTAGCACGCCATATCTTCCGTGTTCTATTCGAAGGAGACGTCGCGCTCCCGGTCTTCGGCGCGCTCCCTTTCGCGTTCCCTAGCAATGATTTGGCGCAACCCTAACGCTCCTTGGTCGAACGCCTGCCTGACCCTCTCACTTGGGTGACTGGCGAGTTGCTCCATGGCAAGAAGCCGACGCTCCATGATATCGGCTCTGCTACCGCTCCAGCCCATCGGACTAACATGGCCGAAGAAAACTGCGACAACAGCTTCGGGATCTGGTGCTGCAGCGAGCAGTAGCTTCGCTTGTGACGACAGTCCGGTAGCATGTGAACCACCTTCTGGAGAGTCGTCTGGCCCGAAAGGCTGCATTGCGTCAGCCACCGAAATCCAGCGTTCAGCTCCGCCCATTCGGCACCAATCGATCAGCAGCTGAGGCTCGATACCGCCCAGCGGCGACTTTTCAAGGGTTGAGTCTCTGCTGAGCCTGAGCCTCGGGTCTGATGCGCCAAGTGCCCTGTCGAGGAAGACAAACGGCGCTCGTTCCGCCAGTGCGGCAACTGTCCTTTCAACATCATAGAGCGAGCCGTATCGCCGATGTGCATGAGCAACCATCGCATCAACAAGGCGCCGCGCACCGACTTCATCCCCAGGGACCAGACACTTCTGCACCACTTCGGCCGCGTGAAAATCCAGATTGCTATTCAGCCTGTCATCTCCGCGGGTGAGCATTAATGCAACCGTGTTGATCCCGACACCGCGTAGTTCCAGCGGCCAGTCACTAGGTGACTTCTCTTCGTTATGCCTCAACATCGCCAGCGCATCGATGATGGCTTCGACGCCATACTGACCGGTCTGCATGGCTGTGAGTAACCTGACGCGATCGGCATCATTTAGACCGTGCTGGTCGGACCATACGAACCCACTGAATTGCCCGGCCCAGACATTGGGATCGCTGGCGGCTACTGTCAGGCGATGGAGTTCAGCATTCGAAACCTCCCCGCCCGGAGCAAAGGCCGCATAGGTCTGCCGTAGCGCTGGCGTTCGGAGGCACTCGTCTCGAATTTCATTGGCAATATCAGGAACGCGCTCCTCGATGGCAGCAAGGAACCCGGAAAGAATACTTGGCCTAGTGCGCGGCCCAAGTGCAGAGAGATACAAGTCGCGCAGTTTACTCCACTGCCCGGGGGGGTCAGAAGTGACCGAACCAAGACCCCTACCAAGTTCGAAAGGGTTGTTGTGACGTGCCGCGAAAAGATCGTCTGCCAAGGCATCGACGACGTCGGGCCGTTCTGCCAGCTCTTCCCCGATCTCGCGCAGCTTCGCTGAATGCCGTTGCATGGCTGCCGCGAAATCCCGATCGCCTTCCCCATCTGGCTCATCACCGAGATACCCTTCGGAACGCAATATGGCCCGCGCCCGGTCAATCAGGTCCAGAGGCTCCATTTCCCTGATTAACGCCGACAATCGTTCAAGTTCTACACTCTCATGATCCGTCGACCTTCTGATTTCGAGACTTCGCATGCGCCGCAGCGCATTCCAGCCTTCCACCCATGGTTCAGTTGAGCTCATTCGTGCTGCGGTCTTCTCGATATCATCGCGCAACGAAGGAACTCGACGCCAGATGCTTGCGCATCCTTGTGCAAGGATGTCCCTTGCCTCCTTCTTGACTTCATCATGTGATCCAAGCGCACATTCTTCCCCGAGTGCCATCCAGCCACGAAACCATTCCACAACTTCGTGGCCTCGAGGGTGCCAGCCAAAGGCTTCGGGCCTGGCATCCTCCGTCGAGAAGAATGCTGAGCTCCACATCGACGTCTTCAATGCCGCCCTCAGCATCGCAAGACCACGCTTGGCGACCTTGGGATCCGGCGAAAATGCTGTCCGCCGCGCCACATCAATGCGCTGATCGGTGCGCGCGAGGGTGCCAGAAAGGTACAGGCCGAAAAGGCTTTCTATGGCGCGATCCGCGTTTGCAGCATCACGCTCTTCCGAGGAGATGGCGAGATCAACAAGGCCCTCAACTGCGCGGTCAAAATGATCAGGCGAATGGGAAACTCGCACCAGAAGCCGCGTTATCTGGTCGATTCCTCGCGTCGAGTGGCGCTCTCCAGAAAGTTGTCCCGCAAGCAGTCGCAAATGGTTCAGAGCCTCTGCAGGCACGAGGTGACACAAGCGCTCCAGGAGATCGAGATCGTACCCTGTGATACCTTGGGCAGAATCGAGCGGACCATTTGGCTGCATCCAGAGTTCCACGATCTGTCGGACCGCCTGGACATCATGCAGGTAGGCGAGCCGGCGCGCGAAGGAACGTCTCAGCCGCCCAGCCCCAGGCTTGCTGAACGCAATGCCTAGTTCGCGCCATGGCAAGTTGTGGATCGCCCGACGCGCCAAACGGTTTGCAAGAGCATGCGGAAGCACGGCACGCCAACGCCCCCGAACTTGCGCCAGTCCCCGCTCTACAAGTGTATTCGCATGCCGGTAAAGCAGAAACCGCGGAATCGCGGTTAGTTCGGAGAGGAACAGCAGTTCGTCCGGGTCTTCTACACCCTCCACATCGAA
>CALMYW010000180.1 GCA_937873665.1 uncultured Sphingorhabdus sp. | reverse complement strand
TCATCCAGCATTGCCCGAACACGCAGATGGATGGCGACCGCGATGGCGAGCCGTGCGAGCAGCAGTGGTGTTAGGCGGAAAGCAAATTTCGGAGAATGCGGAAGCTCTTGAAAGCTAATGGAGAGATTTAATCGTTGGAATGCCTGCTTTAAGCAAGGAGCGGTAATTGGTGAGGCATGTCGCCTGAACGTATTGTTCGAAGCGATTTTTCCGCGGATGGAAGTCCTTTGGACATGACGTCAACTTTGAGTCCAGCCAGATGTCCACTTGTCGAATGGGGATCGACGTGACAAACACACAAAGGAAGGGGCCCACACTTGGGCCAGCGACGCTCGCTTGGCTAGATGCTGGTGGACCATTTCCGGATCAACTCATCGTTACGACGATGGGCCCGAACCAGCAACAATACAGTCAACGCTATGAAATCCTAGGTCGTGACGCTGACGGACGCATCGAGGCACTCGCGTCCCCATCGCGCCGCGGGAAAAAGAGCTTCGTACTTCAGGTCAAGGAACATCTTGGTACCCGACTGCTAGCGGCGAAACTCACAATTCCTGAAGACTTCGATGGCGCTACCCCGCTGAAAGACTTGGAATACGCCAAGCGCCTCAAAGGCGCGGGCCGCCTGATCCACGTCCCGGACTCAGTGGGGACGGTAAAGCCGTTCGACAGTGAAGGCGCGCCCGCCGATGCACGACCGTGGGTCTGCTTCATTAGTGATTGGCTACCGGGTCGAACAATAGACGATCTACTCAAGCAATCGCCCCAGACGGTGACGGCAGAACATGTTTCGAAGATCGCCATTGATCTCTTAACCGGCATCCTATTTCTCGAGGCGAACGGGCTGAAGCATGATGACTTGCATCTCGGGAACTTGATGCTGGTGGAGGCCGATCCGAACCTGAAGATGATTGATCCCGCTCGTGGGGACCCATACCTCGCGATCATCGACATCGGAAGCATGAAGGATATCGATCGCGCTACTAAGAAGGAGGACGACGACTGGTCATCCGTCGCCAAGTGCCTAGCGGCGCTCTACAACACTTTGCATCGGAACCGGAGGGAAGCCAGTCGATATCCGGAGTTCATGTCGCTGTTCAAGACCTTCATTACGCAGCTCGCAGACGAGAATCCATCGCGCTTCTTCCCCGATCCTGGCGACTACGTGGCCAATTTGCGCGACGCCGCCAACAGCATAACTCTGCTGCCACGCGCTAAAAGAACTTTCGCGCCATTCAGCGCAATCAGTGCAGAGCACTTAGCAAGCGACGAACTGCTTTTGGCGCTCTTCGTGGAGAAGCTTCCTTGGATCGAACTCGTGTCCAAAGACGAGCCGTGTCTGCTGTATGGACCCCGAGGGTGCGGGAAGTCAATGGTATTCCGTTACCTTAGCGTGCGTACGCATGTTGCCAATCGCTTGGCGACTCCGGCAGCCATCGACAGGACGGGCTTCTTCGGGGTGTACATCGGCTGTTCCAGTGACCTTGGCAACGACTTGCAGTGGTTATCACGGGAAGCCGGGCGAGTGGCACGCCACGCACGTGACATTACCACTTACTTCAATCTGGTACTTGGCCGTGAGCTCCTACGCTCCATGGCTGTCTGCGGGCAGGCGCCTCTGATCGCCAACTCTCTCGGCTTATCCGAGCAGGCCAAGCGCTCAATCAGTGACCATGTGTCAGAGCAATGTGCCGGTGCGCTGGGCTTGACGCGTATCAGTGGCATGGATGTGCTGCAAACCTGCGTGGACGCGCTTGATCAAGCCCGACTAGGTCTTGGACGCGCGCTGCTCTCGGGTGATGCATCGACCTTGTTCGCCTTGCCCACGACATTCATTCGTGACTTATGCCGACATATCAATACTGTGGCGCCAGGCTTCTTGCAGCACAGGATCACGTTCCTACTGGATGACTACACGGAAACACGTCTGCATTCGGATATCCAGAAGATCTTAAACACGGTGGTCTGGCAGCGAGACAGTAGCCACACCTTCAAGGTTTCATCCGAGCCCTACGGCTTCGACACCACCCACCATGACGGCGCGCGCATCGACCCGAACCGCGAGTTCACGCCAATAGACGCCGGCCTCCTCACTCTGGGGAACGACCGTCGCGCGGATCGTCGCACCTTCATCACCAAGCTGCTCAACAAGCGACTGCACTCTGCTGAGTACAAGGGCACAGCCGAGAGCTTGATTGGCAACAGCACTTACACGGAAGACACCGAGCTCGCTGTTGCAATCCGCGGAACCAGGGACAATCCACGTAGCGGACGAAAAACACACTACCACGGTCTGCATGTCCTATCAGACGCCTGGAGTGGCGATGTCGCCACAATCCTGCACATTACCCGCGAAATGTTTGCAAAAGCACGCGTCGACAAGGATTCGGTCAACACCATCAAGCCTGAGATCCAGCACGATTCGATAGTTAAGATCGCTAACGGCATGCGCGCAAGAGTGCAGGGCTTCCATCCTTATGGCGAAGAGATGTACCGCATCATGGCGGCATTTGGCGACACGGCAGCACGCATTTTGGTCGAGGGGAAATTGCAAGACGTCGAAGGACGGATGCAGCCGCAGCGTCGCTATCGTTTCGAGATGAGCCTGCCACCAGGTATATCGCTAGATACGGAGCTGATGGGAATGCCGAATGGCGCTTACTTGGTGGCGCTGCGCAAAGAGCTGGTCCGACGCGGCGTCTTCATCGAGCATCTCGAGAGTAGGGGAAAAGAGTCGCCTGGCCATCGAACAGTTCGGTGGGATCTTCGCACCTCGGTCTTGCCAAGCTTCGGCACGTCACTGATCCGCAAGGACTACATTGACATCAAGCGCATTGAGGATTTCGTGGAACTGCTAGTGAAGCCGAAGGTGTACATGGAACAGGTGTGGCTTCGCTATGGCATTGACAGTTCGCTTTTTGATAGCCCGCAACAGGGGTTATTGCCATGACCGAACGCAAGCGGTTTCAGGCATCGGCGTACAGCATCGACGATGCTGTCACACAGCTACCTGCCCTCGCTAAATGGGACGGTACGCTTGGGGATGTCGACTTGTTCATCGTGCCACGAGGATTCGAGCCTCGCGCCTGCGCGTTTCCTTCGGATCTTGCTGAACGAGGAACACAGATCAGAGGAACCATTCTTATTGGTCGGTATCGCACGAATACACTGGATAACGATCGGCGGGCTGTAGAGTTAACCCCGTTGCTTGATGCCATCTCGACACGGCAGCACATCGAATGCGATGCGGATACTCCCTCCGATATCCAGCGGGCAATCGGCTCTGTGATCGAGCATTTTCCGGCTGGTCATCCCTGCCATGTTGTTGTCGATGTCAGCGCAGCGTCGTCGACATTTATCCTCTCTTCCCTCTTAGCGTTGATGGCCATCGACAGGCCAATCCGTCTGACGATCCTCTATGCGACTGCGGCGGTGTATCACCAACCCAAGCAGGAGGATGCCGGCCGACCGACCATGCAGTGGTCAGAAAACGATCAGCGTGAGCAAGGCGTGTCCGACGTAGGAACAAATGAGCTGCAGACCGGCATCCACCATGATCACTTGCCTGGCTTTGCTATTGCGATTCCATCGATGTTCGCTTCACGCCTTCAACGATGCTTGGGTCACCTCAGCCTAGCACCGCATGATATCGATGAGCAGGAGGTCTTTTGGATATTGCCAGATACTGACAGCAATGATCACAAATGGCGCTTTGATGCCGTGATGCGCACTGTCCTCGACATCCTATACAGCGGTGCTGATGACGCGCCCGACACGCTGCCAAGCGGCAGCTTCGCCAACTGCGGCGCATTGAACTATTCCGATTGTGCACGCCTCGTGCTGAGGGAAATTGAACACCACAGCGGCACCAACATGTCCGTTATCCATATGGGCACGAAGCTCCAGGCAATCGGCGTAGCGTTTGCGCTCGCGGCACGTCCGGAAGTTGCACTCGTACACGCGCGGCCATCTGGTTTTTCAGCTGCAACATACTCGGACGGGGTAGGTGAGAAGTATCAGCTTCAGTTCGAGGAATTGTGGCAGCACGTTCGACGGCTTACCGCGATTGGCACCCTCAAGATAGCGGCCTGTTGAGGTGGTCACGAGTACTCACTATCAGGCGTTCGCAAAGAAGACGGAGATCTTACTGTGCCTGACTTCTCTGCGACATCGGCGCTACGTGGAAGACGTGATCAATATGGTTGGCTTGCCATCCGGTACACGCATACGACTGCGGTACCGTAGGTCGTACGTCTCTAAACACGTTTTGCAGCGCATCGATTCTGGTGACCTGCACAATTGCCAGGTCGTAGTCGCGCTAGGCGCGAGCACGGAAGCGGAGGCTTCAAGGATAGTTCCGATACGCAGTGGAAACGTTGTCCAAGCTACACATGAGGGCGAACTTATCATCCTCGATGTGTCCCTGGATGCGTTCTTATTCGAATCAGAACCTGTCGGCAATTTTGGAGCGGAGATCGGAACGTTCGGATTGGAGATGCCGGACCACTTCCGTTCCAATATTAAGGCTCCGGGCATCTACGTCCATCTCGTGAACGAGCGGATCACGACCCTCATAAGCGGACTCGATGTCGTTGCTTGGGAAAGGGTCGCTAAGCGCGTACTCGATCTCGACGACATGCAGCATGCCGAGTCGCCCTGTATCCCCTTCGCCTACCTGCTTACGGGGCTGCCGACTCATGTGCAGACACGCCTTAATCGTACAGGCGATTTCATCATTGAGGCAGGATCCAGGGTGAGTTTCGATCTGCATTCGATGGCGAGGAGCAAGGGCAGTATCCTTCGCAACCCGATCGGTGAGATCGTCTTGGAGCTCTCGCACCCATCGGCTTCGTTTGCCACTTCACGCCGCTTACGTGTCGATTCACCGCGAGATGTGAAACAAATCCGACTCAATGGCGCATCACTATTCCGCCGCGCGCGGAGCCATCTGTCCCTGCGAATCGTCGATTTTCAGACCGCGGGACGGGAGCAGGTTTGCGTTGAGCGGACAGTGGCGAAGGATGATCGCGTCGAAGCAACACTCGCTCGCTACGATATGCCACTAGTCATCGGCCGACTTCGTCCCGTCCTCGCGTCCCTGCTGCTCGCGCTGAGTTCAGCGTCACTTGCCTGGGACGCGCCGCCTGAAGGTGGGGTAACACTGGCGGACCTTGTGGTCCCGGGTTTGGTTGGGGTGTTGACATTCGCGGCGCTCGCTTTGGGCTTCTGGAAGGATGGGCCCGCTTAGTGCTGACTACCATACGCAAACGCCCGCTCAAACAGTGCGTTGGTATCTACACACTGCCACTCGGGATCGCGCGTGACGCGGGGACCGCACCATCGCTCCTGCCAGTAGTCGATCCACGCGTCGTCGTCAAAATCGATAGGACTGGGAGTGGCACTGTCGTTACAAACCTGGTCTAGGTTGTGGACAAGCTCAATCAGAAACACCTGCCGCTGGATGCCATGGGCTAGACACGTACGCGGCACGCCAAGACCGAGGAGCGCACGCATGATGTTCTGCCAACGTACCTTGGGACCGCGACCGAACCCTGCCGGTACGTGTTGCCCACAAGATTTCAGCCAGTCCGCCATTAGTGGATAAAGATGCTCCAGGTGGACGGTCCCAAATCCTTTGGTATAACCGATCGGCTTGGCCAAGAGCCAGTCACGGAAGCGCAACCGGTTGTAGATTGAGCTGCGGCCGAATGCGCTCGCGGTAGTAATCGCGATTAGCGGTTGTGGAATACGCTCGTGGCGAAGTGTCGTTACTTTCTCGCCGTAGGTGCGCCAGTAGCCTTGGCGAATCTTGTTCGAACACAGCATGCCTGCGATCAGCTTGCCGCCGAGTAGAGGCGCATAGGAGGGCATCGCACCGACGGTGTAGGCGTCCAGCGTGTTATTGACGATGGCTAGCTTGCGCGCCTTGTCGACGCCCAGATAGCGGTCTCGGCACGCCAAGTCGGCCGATGGTGATTGCAGCCCGATCACACCGATGACCGCCTCATGATAGCGATCCATCAACAGGAACCTCAGGCGCCGCCCATATCCTTTGGAAAAAGGCATAGACCAATACCCACGCGCCACGCGAAATAGGTCCCCTTCCAGCGAACGATGCTGGACGGCTACGAGGACCGGGTCGATGCGGGTAGGATCAATTCTCGCCGGCTGCGGGAAGTACCGTCTATGGCGCACATAGAGGCGACGCAAGTCTGCATATGACACCTCACGGTCATGTGCCTTGGCTTGAAAGTGAAGTTCGCGAAGTCGACCTTTATCGCCAGCCATGACTGCCTCTTGGCAAGTCGCCCAAGCAGCTTGGATTGCTTCAGCCAATGCACCATCGTCGACGACAGATCCTGGCAGCTGACTTTGGCTCGGCTGGCTTGGCGCAAATTGACTTTGGGTACGGGCGTCGGGCATGACGTATTTGGCCAGCAACAGCCCGTGGCTGTCAAACTGCCGCCTACCCCAAGTACCCAGCCGAGTCCGAAGCCACGAAAACGCTCTGCTAATCACAAGTCGGTAGTTCGATATGCCACAGACTCGGTTGAAAAAGTCTTCGTAGTGACGTGCGCGAAAAGCGGCTTGTTTCGTTTGAATCGACTGAGCCGCGAGCCTTGGCGCGGTGCGTTGTCCTTGAGCTGCCTAGATCGTGTGGTGGATAAAGGCTGTGGATCCCCGTGCTTGTCTCGAAATCTTGTGCCCCGTGCGATGCTGCGCTGAGTACGCTTTCGCGCAGCCAACTTTTTCGCACATCCCCACTGGATCAAACGGCGGTCGCGAACATGAGTCAAGGCACACTGCTGTTTGGATTTCACAGCCGCGCGAACCTTGCGGGAAACTGCACGTCGCCACGCACCGCCCCGCTGCGGCACACGCCGCACGTCCCGATGACCCGTCTCTTCGCCCTGCTGCTGTGCCTCCTGGCCCTGTGCGCACCGGCCTTCGCCGCGCAGGGCCGCATCGTGGTGGAAACGCTGCACCTGCAGGCGCTGGAGGGCAACCGCATCGGCGACACCGCCGACCGCCGGGTCACGGTCTACTTGCCCGCCAGCTACGACCGCGATCCCGCGCGGCGCTACCCGGTGGTGTACCTGCTGCATGGCGCCACCTCCGATCCGCGCGAATGGCTGGACG
>CALMYW010000179.1 GCA_937873665.1 uncultured Sphingorhabdus sp. | reverse complement strand
GCTGTGTGTGCAGTCGGGGTCGACGCTCATGGACCCGGGGCGGTTCAAGTTCGATGCTGAGGAGTTCTACCTCAAGTCGCCTGCGCAGATGCGCGAGTTGTTCCGTGAGTTGCCCGAGGCGTGCGACAACACGTTGCTGGTCGCCGAGCAGTGTGACGTCTCCTTCACCGAGGAGGAGGGTCGCTACATGCCCCGATTCCCCTGTCCGGAGGGGGAGTCGGAGACCACCTGGTTCATCAAGGAGGTCCAGCGCGGGCTGCACAAGCGTTACCCCGGCGGCATCCCGACCGCCGTGCAGGAGCGGGCTGACTTCGAGGTCGAGGTCATCCTCGGCAAGCAGACGTCGCCTGAAACCCTCGCGCGCGCGCTCGACTTTATCGGCCAACTGCGCAAGACGCCGATCGTCGTCAACGACAGCCGCGGTTTCTACACCAGCCGGGTGTTCCAGACCCTCATCCATGAAGGCGCTGCGATGCTGAACGACGGGGTTCCGCCGGCCGTCATCGAGAACGCAGCGAAAGCGATTGGTATGCCGGTCGGCCCACTGGCGCTTCTCGACGAGCTGACCGTCGATCTGCCGCTCAAGATCGTTGAACAGGCGATTGCCGAGGATGGGGACAAGCATATCCCACCCGCCGGCGTGGCGGTGCTGCGTAAGATGCGCGACGAAATCGGTCGCCCGAGCCGCAAGGCCGGCGGCGGCTTCTACGAATACCCCGAAGGCGGGAAAAAGCGGCTGTGGCCGGGCTTGGCCAAGCATTTCCCGGTCGGTTTGGGGTATGACGTCGAAGAACTCAAGCAGCGCTTCCTCTATGCCCAGGCGATGGAAACGGCGCGCTGCCTCGAGGAAGGCGTGCTCGAGACCCCCGAGGACGCCGATCTCGGCGCAGTATTCGGCTGGGGCTTCCCACTATGGACCGGAGGCTTGATCGGCTGCTTCGACACGGTGGGGATCGAGACGTTTGTAGCCGAGTCCGCCCGCCTAGCGCAGAAGCACGGCCCCCGGTTCCTGCCGTCCGCCTGGTTGCGCGACAAGGCGAGCCGGCGCGAGCCGATCTATCCGGCCGAGGCTGGCGTTGACGGAACTAAGGCCGCATGAAGCGCCTGACATTCGCGGCGGAACACGAGCAGTTCCGGGACAGCGTGATCAAGTTCATGCAGGCGGAAGTCGCTCCCCACGTGGAGCGCTTCCTCCAGCAGGGCATGGTCGATCGCGAGCTCTACCTCAAGGCCGGGGCGCAGGGCTTGCTCTGCACCTGGGCCGAGGAAAAATACGGCGGCGCGGGGGTCGATGATTTCCGCTTCGAACAGATCATCATCGAAGAGAACATGCGCCACGGCGACATCGGGTTCTACATCAACCTGCACAACGATCTGGTCGCGCCCTACATCGCCAAGCTGGGGACCGAAGAGCAGAAATCGCGCTGGATGCCAGGTATCGTCAGCGGCGAGAATATTCTGGCCGTTGCCATGACCGAACCGTCGACCGGTTCGGATCTGGCCGGCATGCGAACGCGTGCCGAGGACAAGGGCGACCACTGGCTGCTCAATGGCGCGAAGACCTACATCTCCAACGGCATCCTATCGGACTTGGTGGTCGTGGCCGCGCGAACCGATCCGGAAAGCCGCCATGGGCTTGGCTTGTTCGTGGTTGAGCGCGGAATGGAGGGCTTCGAGCGTGGTCGCAAGCTCGACAAGATGGGGATGCAGGCCCAGGATACAGCCGAGCTGTTCTTCAACGACGTCAAGGTGCCCAAGGCCAACGTACTGGGCGATCCGTCGCAGGGTTTTCGCTACCTTTCCCGCTTTCTGGCGCAGGAACGTCTCGTGGCGGCGATCGGTTTTCTGGCCACGGCGCAGACCGCTTTCGACATCACGCTCGATTACGTCAAGGAACGCCGAGCCTTCGGAAAGCCGATTGGCGCGTTCCAGAACACCCGGTTCAAGATGGCGACGATGCGCGCCGAACTGGACATGGCGCAGACCTATGTCGACCAGTGCGTGCTGCTCCTAAATGCCGGAGAGCTCGCTGCCGAAGATGCATCGGCCGCCAAACTCTTGACGAGTGAGCTTGAAGCCCGCGTCATGGACGAGTGCGTCCAACTGCATGGCGGGGCCGGTTATATGAGCGAGTATCGGATCAGCCGGATGTACAGGGATGCGCGCATCAGCCGCATCTTCGCGGGCACCTCGGAAATCATGCGCGAGATCATCGGTCGGTCGCTGGGGCTGGACGAACGCAAGCTCGTCTAGAGGCTGGCTCATTTGCAGGAGTGGAATCCACATTGAAAGTTCTGAGTAACAAGGTAGCGATCGTAACGGGGTCTGGTCGGGGGATCGGCAAGGCCATTGCGCTGAAGCTTGCGGACGCCGGTGCAGATGTGGTGGTCAACGATCTGGATGAATCGGTTGCAGCACAAACTGCTGACGAAATCACTGCTCTGGGTGCCCGCGCCGCGATATGCGTCGGCGACGTGACTTTACCCGAGTTCGCTGGTCGGATGGTCCGGACTGCGGTCGAAGTGTTCGGCGGGATCGACATTATCATCAATAATGCGGGCTATGCCTGGGATTCAGTGATCCAGAAGACCACCGATGAACAATGGGAAGCCATGATCGATGTGCATCTCAACGCTCCGTTTCGTCTTTTGCGCGCAGCCCAACCGGTAATCGCCAATGCCGCGAAGGCCGAAATCGAACGCGATGGCCGGGCGATGCGCCGCACCGTCATCAACATTTCCTCGGTGGCCGGTCTGGGCGGCAACGCAGGACAGGCGGGTTATGCCGCAGGGAAGATGGGCGTCGTCGGTCTCACCAAAACCCTGATGAAGGAATGGGGGCGCTACAATGTAACGGTCAATGCCGTGGCATTCGGCGTCATCAAGACCCGAATGACTGCCGGGGAACACGGCAAGTCGACTATTACCGTTAAGGATCGCGAGATAAGGGCTGGCCTAAGCAGGGAAATTCTGGATGCGATGGAGAGCGGTATCCCCCTGGGCCGGGCCGGCACGCCGGAGGAAGCTGCAGGCGCTGTATACCTGTTATGCCGGCCTGAAGCCGATTACATTTCCGGGCAGGTGATCGTCGCCGGGGGAGGGTGGTCTCTGTGAATCTGCTGCGGCCGTCACAACAGGATCGGCGCAAGATCATTAGAGTCATCATCCCCGATCATCGGTAGGCCAGAAGACGAAACGATGGCTTGCGTGCATCGGTGGAGTGAAGGGGTGTCAGCAACATGGATTTATTCAGCAAATTTGATCATGTTATCGCTGAGCGGGACAGGCTGATTGAGTTGAATGAGGTCAATCCCTTCGACGTTGTGATGGATCAAGTGATTTCACCGACAGTTGCAATTTGCGGCGGTCGTGAAACGATGCTTTTGGGCACTTACAACTACATGGGCATGACATTCGATCCAGACGTTATCACCGCAGGGAAAGAAGCGCTGGCAGAGTTTGGAGCCGGAACGACAGGCAGTCGGGTCTTCAACGGAACCTATGCAGGGCACCGGGCGGTCGAGCAGATACTGTGTGAATTCTATGGCATGAATCATGCGATGGTATTCTCTACAGGTTACCAAGCGAATCTGGGGATAATCTCAACGATCGTCGGCAAGGGCGACTATATTCTCTTGGACATCGACAGCCATGCTTCCATTTGGGATGGATGCAAGATGAGCGACGCTGAAGTCGTGCCCTTCAAGCACAACGACAGCAGTGCGTTAGAAAGGCGCTTGAGCCGCATGCCTGCTGATGCGGGGAAACTCTTGGTGCTGGAAGGCGTCTACTCGATGCTCGGAGACGTGGCGCCGCTAAGGGAAATGCTCGGTATTGCCAAGAAATATGGCGCAATGGTTCTTGTAGACGAGGCCCATTCGATGGGTGTTCTGGGTCGCAATGGGCGAGGTGCCGCCGAGGATCAGGACTGCCTCGACGAGGTTGATTTCATAATCGGGACATTTTCAAAATCCGTGGGAACGGTCGGGGGATTTTGCATCTCGAACCACCCGAAGTTCGAAATAATGCGGTTAACCTGTCGACCCTACGTATTTACGGCCAGTCTTCCTCCAAATGTCGTCGCAGCCGCCTGTACATCAATCAAGAAACTTGCGCACGCTCGCGAAAAGCGGAGGCGGCTATGGGAGAATTCGCGGACCTTGCACGAGGGGTTGAAGACAGCAGGCTTCCAGTTGGGCGTCGACGAGCCTCAAAGTGCCATTATCTCGTTGATCATGCCCAGTCTGAAACGCGGCATTTTGTTCTGGAGCGCGCTACTGGATGAAGGCTTGTACGTGAACCTAGCGCGCCCGCCCGCTACGCCGGCACATATGACATTGTTGCGGTGCTCGCTTTGTGCCGACCACACGTTGGATCAGGTTAGGCAAGCCATTGATATATTTACTCGAGTCGGATTGACCCAATCGCTCATTCCATATCGCGATCAGCGTAATGATTAGACTGGATTCACTGGATTCACTGGATTCAATGGATTTACCAACCGCGTCCAACTGAGGTGGGGCGAAAAGGGAAACCGGCCGAGCCACCAAGAGTATCGAGGCCGACTGCTCGGCACTATCGGTCGATAGGCTCGAGACCAGTTATGCTGTGCTCCTTTCGTAGCGACGCAATCTTGCGTCAAGGCGACGCACCATATTGTGGAGGAGGATCGCAATGAAACTTGCCAACTTGAGCAGTCGCTCAGGATTGCTAGCAGCCGCGGGTTGCTGCTTTCTGTTGTGGGGTGGTGAAGCGCTTGCCAGTGATCGGGGTTTAATGGCAGCGCCGGTGGTCTCAAATGCTGGGGGCGAACAGTGTCGCGCGACAGCCCGTGTCAAAGTGCCAACGCCCAAGACACTTTCTGCTGGAATGTTTCAGTCAAAGTTGATTGTCGAAAACCTTGAAAGAATGTCTTCATTCTACAGTGAAGTCCTCCAAACATACCAAACAAAGCACTTCACTTCCACGATGAATATGCGCCCCATGGAAGAAAAGATGTTCGAATCTCCCAATGGAGTTGGCCATCCTCTTGTTCTAATCCGGTTCTTGGCCAGTAAGCATATTAGCCACGGCCAGGTCGTTCTTGTTTTCTTTACAGATGACATGGATGCCTTCATCAGCCGAGTCCAGCAATGTGGCGGGCGGGTAACCGAGCGCCGCGATGATACTGAACACAAGGTAAGAATCGCTTTTTGGTACGATCCAGAGGGCAACCTAGTTGAGACGGTTCAGTTAGGGTATGAGCCGCAGGCGAAATAGGCTCAACCGACTGGGCGGCCGTGAGGAGAGGAGTGTCGTCCTAGGCTCAGGACTCACTGATCAGAGCCAGATGAGCACGTTGGCGGCCAGTGGGAGTGCGGAGAATTAGACGGTTGGGCAGCGTGGCAGCGTGTTGCCACGCGGCGCCAGTCCTTCAGGCGGCCCAACA
>CALMYW010000178.1 GCA_937873665.1 uncultured Sphingorhabdus sp. | reverse complement strand
TGTAAGCGTCATCCCGGGCTCGACCCGGGACCGGTGGCCGTCCAACGCCGCCACTGAGCTTCGCGATTGCCAGCGATCCCGGGTCGAGCCCGGGATGACGTGTGCGGCCAAACTTAAGCCCGCGGCGCTTGCCTGCGATAACTCAGCGCCTCGGCCACATGAATGCGCCCCACCCCTTCGCTTCCTGCAAGGTCCGCGATGGTCCGTGCCACGCGCAGCATCCGGGTATAGCCGCGCGCGGACAGGCGCATCGCCTCGGCCGCCTGCATCAGCAGCTTGCGCCCCGGCTCGTCCGGCGTGGCGTGACGCTCCAGCAAGTCACCATCGAGTTCGGCGTTGGAGCGCCGTCCGGTACCGTCCAGCCGCGCGGTCTGGACGGCGCGCGCGGCGGCGACGCGGGCGGCCACTTGCGCGCTGCCTTCCGCGGGCGGCGGCAGGGCAAGGTCGGCGGCGCTGACGGGATCAACTTCGACATGCAGGTCGATCCGGTCGAGCAGCGGGCCGGAAACCTTGCTCTGGTAATCGGCGGCGCAGCGCGGCGCGCGGCTACAGGCCAGCGCCGGATCGCCCAGATGGCCGCAGCGGCACGGGTTCATCGCCGCGATCAGTTGCACCCGCGCCGGGAAGGTGACGTGGGCATTGGCCCGGGCAACATCGACCACGCCCGCTTCCAGCGGCTGGCGCAGCGAATCGAGCACGGCGCGCTGGAATTCCGGCATTATGTAGCAAACGCACCAAGACCTAGATAGATGTAATCGCCTGCGGTGCGTAATGTCCGCATATGGCAGACCCACACGTTGTAAGCGCCCTTCGCACGAAGCGCGCAGAACTCGCCGGGCAGATAGACGCCCTTCAAGACCAGTTGCGGGAAGCGATGATCGCCGTCGATCACGTGGACAGCACGTTGCGGCTATTCGTGCCGGACATTGACCTGGACGAAATCAAGCCCAGGCCGCTGCCCCCGCGTCACCACGCCTTCAAGGGACAGGTGACACGCTCAATCCTCGCCATGCTGCGCAAGGAAGGGCCTATGGACGCGAAGGCGATCACCCTGCGGCTGATGGCAGAGCGCGAGTTGAACCTGAATGACAAGGTACTGGCAAAGGCGATGCAGAAGCGGATTGGGGCGGCGCTGCGGAACCTGCGGGAGCGGCAGTTGGCGCGGTCGGAGCAAGGGTCTGGCGGGATGCTGGTTTGGGGCCTCACCCGCTAATTTTGCAGGTAGGCATTCCAAAGGGTGGCGATCCCTGCATCATCATCAATCGAATAAGTTAGAATGCAACTGGGGAGCCTAGCTAGCCTTGGGCTTTGATAGACCCAGTAGTCCGGCTTGTACGGGTGAGGAACACCCGCCATGCGCGGATTGCGGGCGATCATGTTTTCAAAGTTTTGGAGCAACTCGCAAAAACCATTAAGGTCTAGCGAGGCCAGCCTCCGATAAAAGGCGGCTTCGAAAAGCTGCGAGTAATTGCATATCCACGGTGTTTGACTCTTGTCGCGCAGCTTCAATTTCCGCGAACCCCTGTTCGACCATTTCGAACGCCTCTGGCGTCGGCTCCATTGGGAACAGGAGCATAGCAGAATGGTAGGGAATTTCATCCCCCATTTCAGCCATTTCCCAAGGCAGGCTGTGGCTATATTCGCTAATGCTACGCGCTGAATTTTGCCTGCACACAAACTCAAGCACATCGTCCAGCAAGCTAAGCTCGTCTTGGCTTAGTACACCTTCCGGTTCGCCGACTTTGGCGGTGTACTCTTTCTTCCAATAGCCATGATAATCGACATCGCGGATGTCGATATCCCCGTTCCGCTCCATCTCCCGAAGGAGGAACAAAAGTTGATCTGATGTCGGTCCATTGGGACGCTTGCGATATGTCGCGCCCGTAACCGGCGAGCGGTGATGGGCGTACGAAATCATATCCAGAAAATAGAGCACCTTGTTGAGCTTTACGGCTCCTAGGTCGGATGGGTCACAGGAGTGACACGCACGCAGAACAACTGCGCGCATTTTCTCTCTGTCGAATTGGACCAATCCCGCCATTGTTCCGCTTTATAGGAACAACTTGACGGTTTTGTCAAGTAATAAGTGATTGAATTGTATCGGCTTTATCTGAGTCAATTTCAAGCACTTACGCGGCGCGCTGCCAATACCCTGCCCAACGGCGCGAAACGCCGCTAGCCAGAGCAGCCATCCCAACCATCGCAGTCTGATTGCCGTTGCACACGCGGCGGTTGTCTTCACGCCACGAAGCCTCAGCCGCATAGCTGGCGAGATATGGGCCGGCGATATGGTGGTGCGTACCGACTTCCATCCGGCGCAGGCGCGAAAAGTAGCTTTCGGCCTGATTGGTGCAGGCGATCCCATCCGAGTAGCGCAGCGTGTGGTTAATCCGGTGCGTATCGAACTTGGCGTGCAGATCGTCCCAATGGCTGGCTTCGTCCGCGTGGACAGTCGCCATGTGGTGAATACGCGAGGCGACCACTTCGCCGCCCTGCGCTTCGCTGCGAGCAACCACGGTGAGCGACT
Source organism: uncultured Sphingorhabdus sp. (assembly GCA_937873665.1). The sequence continues at coordinate 2,512 of CALMYW010000178.1, read as the reverse complement.
CACCACCGCGTTCGCGACCGACCACGACGACCTGGCGCTTGCCGGTCTGATTGATGGCGAGGCGACGGTCGCGGCGGTTTTCCTTGGCGTTGGCCGGGCGGACATGACCGCCGAAATAGGCCCCGTCCACTTCGACTTCGCCTTCCAGAATCTGGCCAGCGTCCTCAGCCGCCATCGCTTCGCGCAGCTTGTGTGAGAGTACGAATGCAGTCTTGTACTGCACGTCCAGATCGCGGCTGACTTGAAGCGCGGAAACGCCCTTGGCGCCGTTCACGAAGATCACGATTGCCGCCAGCAGATCAGTGAAGGACAGCTTGCGCGAGGCAAAGATCGTGCCGCTGGTGACGCTGAACTGGTGATAGCAGGCAACGCACTTGAACTTGCAGCGCGAGGTGATCCCATAGGTTTCAGTGCAACCACAACGCGGGCACACGGCCTCGCCTTCCGTTTCCGGCCAGCGCATCTGGCAGAAGGTCTGATAAGCCACGTCCTCGCCCATGCGGAAAACCTTCTTGAGGCTCAGCGAGCGGGCGGCGGCGGAAAGGAGGAAGTGTCGCATTGTCACTATATCCGATATCAATGCATCGCATATAATGGCATTGCCACGCCGTTGTCAATGGCAAACGTATCGTATATGATGGCTTTGCCATCATAGGAGATACATTCGTGGCTGACACGGAATGGGAAGCGAAAGTAAAGGGCTTGCTCAAGGGTGAGCTGAAGCGTCGCAATGTGTCCTACGCCCAGCTCGTGGAAAAACTGGCGGCGATTGGTGTTGTGGACTCTGAGCCGAATATCAGGAACAAGCTCAGCCGTGGGAAATTCACGGCGGTGTTCTTGATCCAATGTCTAGAGGCTATCGGGGCATCATCCTTGCGCTTGGACTAGCGCTATCCTGCGCCAATCATGCCTATGCGGAAGGCGGCAAACAGGAGCCCAGCGCCCAGCAGTCCATAACCAAGAGCCTTAGCGATATCGCGGCGGCGAATATCCAGCAAACCGAACGGGCGGAGCGCTCCGATCAAGATGAAGCCCCATGCGGCGAGCGCAAGTATGGCGGCAGCGCCGATCTGTGCGCCCAATGGAAAGCCGCAGACGCTGCCGCCGACAGCGCGTGGTGGGCATGGGCTAGCGGCCTTGTCGGCATTGCTAGCACCTGCTTTGTTTTGATTGCCCTCTATCTGGCTTATCGCTCGAATGGGATCGCGCGCGACACCGCCAAGCGTCAACTCAGGGCTTATGTCGGCGTCTCTGGCATCAAGTTTGAAATCGCCTCTGTTGAGGCGGGATACAGTCCGCTTGATTTCGGCACCCCAGGTTTGATTTATCCTGATTTTATCACGATCAATGTGAAAAACTTCGGGCAAACCCCTGCCACTGGCGTATCCTGCCGTATCCAACTCTGCTCTGTCCCAATGCTCGGGCGTCCCCCGACTGAGTTCCCCAATGAGAAGTCGTTCCTCCCGAGAGGAGAAAATATCGAAACCAGGCACTACCTGCATATGGGTGAAACTGAACCGATCAAATGCGGCCTGCCTGACGTTCGTTGGTATTGGGCCGCGCAGCGGAAACAGTTGTCCATCTGTGTTGCTGGCCGTATCTTCTACACCGACGCCTTCAACGAGCCTCACAGCACAAAGTTCGCGTTCACATGGGAGCCGTGGCATCCACATGGCGAACGCTTCGTCCCGATAGACAGGTACAATGGCGAGGACGACCGCCGCGATCCGGCAGAGTTGAAGCCGGCATTGTTCTCTATCGAGACGCTCAAGAAGATTTACCATGGCGCTCACTCCTGATTAGGAGCGGCATTGCAAACGTGGGCAGACGTATCGCCTTTGATGGCGGTCACATTCCCATTGGTGCGTTTGCTACATAATGCCGTGGAATTCGGGCAGCTCGTCAAGAAACAGCACGCCGAGGTGGGCGAGGCTGACCTCGCCCGGCTTGACCTTCAGCCCGCCGCCGGTGAGCGCCGCCATCGAGGCGGAATGGTGGGGTGAGCGGAACGGGCGGGCGCGGCTGATCCGCCCTTCCTCCAGCAGCCCGGCGACCGAGGCAACCATCGACACTTCCAGCGCCTCCGCCGGAGTCAGCGGCGGCAGGATGCCCGGCAGGCATGAGGCAAGCAGGCTTTTGCCCGCGCCTGGCGGGCCGATCAGCAGCAGGTTGTGCCCGCCCGCCGCCGCGATCTCCAGCGCGCGCTTGGCGACTTCCTGGCCCTTCACCTGTTTCAGGTCGGGGCCGAAGCCGGGTTCCTGCGCCTCCCCGGGCTCGGGGGGAGCAAGCACCTGCACGCCCTTGAGGTGGTTGAGCAGGCTGACCAGGTTGGGCGCGGCAACCAGCGCGAGGCCGCTGGCCCAGCGCGCTTCCGCCCCTTGCGCGGCCGGGCAGATCAGCCCGGCATCGAGCCCTGCGGCATGGAGCGCGGCGAGCAGCACGCCGGGCGTACCGACGATCCGGCCATCCAGCGCGAGTTCGCCCACGGCAAAGAAATCGCCCAGCTGCTCCG
>CALMYW010000177.1 GCA_937873665.1 uncultured Sphingorhabdus sp. | reverse complement strand
TCGGCCGGCAGGGGCAAGTCCAACCCCATCGCTTGGCGGCGGCACCGGTTGGTCGGCTTGCGGCAGGAGGCAACCGACCAGCCGGTGTTCCATTCGGTGATCGTGGTGACCGACCGCCGCATCCTGGACAAGCAGATCCGCGACACCATCAAGCAGTTCGCCCAGGTCAAGGCCACCGTCGGCCATGCCGAACATTCCGGCGATTTGCGCCAGTTCATCGCCGCCGGCAAGAAGATCATCATCACCACCGTGCAGAAGTTCCCGCACGTGCTGGACGAGATCGGCAGCGAGCACGCCGGGCGTCGCTTCGCCATCCTGATCGACGAGGCGCACTCGGGGCAGGGCGGTCGCACCGCGCTGGCGATGAACCGCGCCCTGGCCGGCAACGATGAGGACGAGGACGAGTCCACCGAGGACCGCATCAACACGTTGATGGAGGCGCGCAAGCTGCTGCCCAACGCCAGCTACTTCGCCTTCACCGCCACGCCCAAGAACAGGACCCTGGAGCTGTTCGGCGTGCCCATGCCGCAGACGGATGGGGCCGTGAAGCACCGGCCTTTCCACAGCTACACCATGAAGCAGGCCACTGAGGAGCGTTTCATCCTTGATGTGCTCAAGAATTACACCCCGGTCAACAGCTACTACAAGCTGATCAAGAAGATCGAGGACGACCCGAAGTTCGACGCCACGCGGGCGAAGAAGAAGCTTCGCCGCTACGTCGAGAGCCACGACCACGCCATCCGTCTCAAGGCGGAGATTATGGTCGACCACTTCCATCAGGACGTACTGGCGCGCCAAAAGATCGGCGGGCAGGCGCGGGCGATGGTGGTCACCAGCGGCATCGAACGGGCGATCCAGTACTACCACGCCATCAGCGAGTACCTGATCGAGCGCAAGAGTCCGATCCGCGCAATCGTCGCGTTCTCCGGCGAACACGAGTACGGCGGCAAGAAGGTCACCGAGGCGTCGATGAACGGCTTTGCCTCCAGCCTGATTGCCGACCGGATTGCCGAAGACCCGTACCGCTTGCTGGTGGTGGCAGACAAGTTCCTGACCGGCTATGACGAACCGCTCCTGCACACGATGTACGTGGACAAGGGCCTCTCCGGCATCAAGGCCGTGCAGACACTGTCGCGGCTCAACCGGGCGCACCCGAAGAAGAGCGAGGTGTTTGTCCTGGACTTCATGAACGACGCCGACACGATCAAAGCCTCGTTCGAGCCGTACTACCGGACGACGCTGCTGTCAGACGAAACCGATCCCAACAAGCTCCATGATCTGAAGTCTGCACTCGACGGCTACCAGGTCTATTCCCCCGAGCAGGTTGAACGCTTGGTGGATCTGTTCCTGACCGGCGCACAGCGCGACAAGCTGGATCCGATCCTCGACGCCTGCGTCGCCACCTACAACGAACTGGACGAAGACGCGCAGGTCGACTTCAAGGGCAAGGCCAAGGCGTTCGTCAGGACCTACGCCTTCCTCTCCGCCATCCTGCCGTACACGCAAGCGGACTGGGAGCGGCTATCCATAGTGCTGAACCTGCTAGTCCCCAAGCTCCCGGCACCTAAGGAAGAAGACCTGTCCCGCGGGATCCTTGAAACGATCGACATGGACAGCTATCGGGTAGAGAAGCAGGCAGCCATGAAGATTGCGCTTGCGGATGCAGATGGTTCATTGGACCCCGTGCCGGATGGCGGCGGTGCCGGCAAGCGCGACCCTGAGCTGGAGCCGCTGTCCAACATCCTCAAGACCTTCAACGACCAGTTCGGCAACATCTCCTGGCAGGACGAGGATCGCGTCCGCAAGCTGATCACCGAGGATATTCCGCAGCGTGTGGCTGCAGACACCGCCTATCAGAACGCGCAGGCCAACTCTGGAGCGGCCAATGCCAGAATCGAGCATGACAAGGCGCTTGGTCGCGTGCTGATCGACTTCATGAAGGACGATACCGAGCTGTTCCGGCAGTACAGCGACAACGACAGTTTCAGGAAGTGGCTTGCGGATACGGTATTCGGGATGACTTATCGCAAGCCGCCGGAAGGACATGCGCCACCGCCGCTTTGATGACGTAAAGCTTCAAGCATCTGGATTTGAATTCGATACGTATAGGGGAACTGACATTGCAGACTGAGAACGAGCAGATCGAGCAATCGCTCATTGACATGGCGGTAGAGGGCTGGCGTTTTTCGCGCCTGTTCACCCGCGTGATCAGCAAGCTGGATGCAGGTGAGTCCGGTCGCTACCTCAATCAGGTTCGCTACTTCCAGAAGAAGATGGAAGAGTCCCTGGACGCCAATGGCCTCAAGTTGGTCAATGTCGAGGGGCTTCCCTACGACGCGGGCGTTGCGGCATCCGCCCTCAATCTGGATGACTTTGCCGCGGATGATCATCTGATCGTCGATCAGATGCTGGAACCAATTGTCATGGGGCCGGAAGGCCTGCGAAGGGAGGGCTCGGTGATGCTCAGGAAGGTGCAGCTGTGAAGTACGTCGGTATCGATTTGGGCACGACCAACAGTGCCATCTGCTCCTTTGACGGTGAGCGGATTCATCTCTACAAGAGCCCTGAGCAGCACGACGTCACGCCATCTGCGATCTTCATCGACAAACGCGGCGGCAAGTACATTGGTGCACGCGCCTATCGGAATTCAGCTCGGAGTCCCGGCAACTCGGCCACGCTGTTCAAGCGGTTCATCGGTACGAGTACGCCGGTGAAGCTGCCAGCGGTCAATGTGGCCATGACGCCTGAAGAGTGCTCGGCTGAAATCCTGCGAGCCCTGTTCGGCTACCTGCCGGAGGAGGTTCGGGGTGCGGGCGACACTGGCACAGTAATCACGGTGCCTGCCGCGTTCAACCAGATGCAAAAGGACGCCACGATGGCTGCGGCCGACATGGCGGGCATTGGCCGTGTTGCATTGATGCAAGAACCGGTCGCAGCCGTGATGAGCGTGATGCGGCAGAGAAAGAACGATGGCATCTTTGTTGTGTATGACCTGGGTGGCGGCACCTTGGACGTCGCCATTGCCGACAGTACGGGCGGAAAGGTGAATCTCCTTGCACATGGCGGCGTAGCCATGTGCGGCGGTCGAGACTTTGACCGCGCCCTGTTCGATAACGTCGTCAAGCCCTGGCTATTTGACAACTTCGACCTGCCAGACGACCTGAGCGCCAATCCTAAGTACAAAACACTGATTCGAGTGGCGACGCTTGCCGCAGAGCAGGCCAAGATCGAGCTCTCCCAGAAGGAGGAGGCCGTCATCAATGCGCCGGATACCGAGATAGGCGTCCGCGACGAGGCCGGTGAAGAGATCTACCTCGACATCCCGATTGAGCGCCAGCGTTACGACGAGCTGATCTCCGCAAAGGTCGACGAATCCATTCATGCCACACGGGAGACACTCGAGAAGGCTGGACTTACCGCCAATGACATCGAGCGGATCGTGTTCGTCGGCGGCCCTACCCAGTACCGTCCGCTTCGTGACAAGGTCGCCCAGGAACTCGCCATCGCAGCCTCTACCGAGGTCAATCCGATGACGGCTGTTGCGGAAGGCGCGGCGGTGTTCGCCGAGTCCATCGACTGGAAAACGCAGGCACGGGGACGCAAGAGCGCACGCGGAACCATCAGCGCCGGTGGCGGCCTGGATCTAACGATCAACTACAACGCGAGGACGCCCGACATCAAGGCCCGGGTGGTACTCAAACTCGGCAAGGGTTCTGCCGCGGGCGCAGAGTTCCAGGTGGACAGCCTGGATACCGGGTGGTCATCCGGTCGTATCGAACTGAAGGACGGCGCCGGGGTGGAGGTAGCCCTGACCAAGCCCGGAGAGAATCTGTTCAAAATTTTCGTCTTTGACTCCAATGGCGCACCCATCGCGCTGAAGGAAGACAAGATTGTCATTTCACGTACCGCCGCGAGCATTGATGCCATCCCCGCTTCCCACTCCGTTGGCGTGGAGGTAAGGGAGAAGGGGCGCCCGGAACTCGATTTCCTGGTCAGAGACGGTGACCAGCTGCCGAAGAAGGGAAGGAAGGTCTATCGGGCCGACGAGACCTTGAAAGCCGGTGATGCCGGATCCCTCAAGTTCAAGCTTTGGGAGGGCGAAATTTCCGATCCGATTACGGACAACCGCATGATCGGAATGTTCGAGATCAAGGGCTCTGACTTTGATGATGGTGTCATTGCGAAAGGCGCCGAGCTCGTCTGCGAGTACGAAGTGCTCGACTCCGGCAACATTCAGATGGAGGTTTCGGTTCCGTCCATTGGCGGTTCGTTCCATAGCGGACGAAACTTCTACTCGCGTCAATCTGGGCAGCGCGACTATTCCAAGGAGTCAAAGCTCATCGAGGAGCAGTCGGAACACGCACTCAGTCGTTTGGAGGAGATGGAAGGCAAGGTGTCGGATCCGCGCTTTGATCAGGCGCGGGAGAAGCTCGAGCAGGCTGAGGCGATCACCCGCGGCCAGCATGATCCGGAGAACGCTAAGCAGGCAGACGATCTGGTGCAGGAAGCCAAGAAGCTGCTGGCCGCGGTGCGCAAGAGCAACCTGAAGGATATTCGTCAGCTGGATCTTGACCATGTCATCGGATTCTTTGACGAAGTAGTGCGGCAGCATGCTCGACCTACTGAAGCCACGGCATTCGACAACCTGGCAAGGACGTCACAGCGCGCCATCGACAACAACAGTGGTGACTTTGAATCGCACCTGGATGAGCTACGGGGGCGCAACTTTGAGATTCTGTGGCGCCAGGATTGGTTCGTGATTGATCGCTTCAAGATGTATGCCGAACGGACATACATGTTCCAGGACGTCAACGAACACGCCCAGTTGATTGCCATTGGTGCGGAGGCGCTCAAGGCCAACGACATCGACAAGTTGCGAGCGGTCGTTGGAAAGCTGTCGTCCATTCGAATGGGGGCTTCCAGTGTCGACGACATGATGGAAGGCTCAAACATCAGGCGAGGTTGATCGTGGCTATTGATGCTTGGTTACCCAATGGGTTCCTGTTACCAGATGGCGCAAAGATCGGCTCCGCCGCGTTTGAAGGTGCCGGCTGGCAGATCTTCGGAACTGCCGGGAAGGGGCATGCCCTGGTGGTTCACCAAGAGCTGGCAGATCGCTGGCTCTCCGCTGACTTGATTCATGACGGGGAGTTCAGTTTCTTCAGGTTCGGGGAGTACGACTTCCAATCGATATCTTGCGGTACTAGCCAGGTCATCCTGCCCGTTAGTGAGGCTCGGTCTCCGGATACCAAGGTCGAGGCCCTGGCCTTCGCGTTGGCCTTGAAGGCGACTCGCGAAATTGATCCGGCATCGCCACTGCAGGATGCCTTGTACGTGGAGAAGATCAGCCGACTTCTCCCAACGTACAGCATCAGCTCTCAGGCCGATGATGACGTTGTTCTTGGGTACTGGCTGACCGGCGGCGCTCCCATATCTGCCAAGTCCTTCCGTAGATTGCGACAGACTATGAGCTGGTTGGGCGCGAGCCACCTAAAGGATGTCGTGCAAGCGGCTGGCTTCGAGGTAGGGGAAATCATTCCACTGCAGCGCAAGCAAGCGCCTCCTACCGAAATAACGGAAGCTGCGCCTGCCGAGAAGGTGGAGGAAGCTAAACGCGACAAGCCGGAACCCCAAAAGGTCTTCGAGCTCGCTGGGCGTCCAGGGCTGGCAGCCTTCTTCAATGAGCACATCGTCGACATCATCCTGCATCGCGACCGCTACAAGGCACTGGGTATCGAGTTCCCATCGGCGGTGATCCTTCACGGTCCTCCGGGTTGTGGCAAAACCTTTGCGGTCGACCAGTTGGTGGACTTCCTCGGCTGGCCGAGCTTCCAGATCGACGCATCGAGCGTCGCTAGTCCCTACATTCACGAGACCAGCAAGAAGGTTGCCCAGGTATTCGACCAGGCAATGGAGAACTCGCCGTCGGTCCTCGTGATCGATGAGATGGAAGCATTTCTAGCCGATCGCGAGATGGGTTCGGGGCATCATCGGGTCGAGGAAGTGGCGGAGTTCCTGCGCCGCATCCCGGAGGCCGTGAAGAATGACGTGCTGATCATCGCCATGACCAACCGGATCGACATGATCGACCCCGCAATCCAGCGCAGAGGCCGCTTCGATCACGTCATCAAGGTGGATTTTGCCAGTGAGACTGAGGTGCAGTCGCTGCTGGACAAGCTGCTGTCCTCCTTGCCCACAGAGTCGCACGTGGACTCCAAGCCACTGGCGAAGGCGCTGGCAGGCAGGCCGCTGTCGGACGTCTCTTTTGTGGTGCGCGAGGGCGCGAGACTGGCAGCACGATCCGGCAAGGATCGGCTGGATCAGGCAAGCCTGTTGGCTGCGCTGAACTCCTCACCGGCGAGGGAACGTGAGGGTGGTGGCCAAACCAAGCGGCGGATCGGTTTCGTTTAAGGGGCGAGGGTAGTGACAGGGGAAAATGACGAGCAGGAGAAGGGGGAGGGCAAAGGCTTTGCGGGCCTTTCCTCGCTCGTGTCCAATGTGGACACGACGCCACCACCTCCTATACCCAAGAAGGAGCCTGCGGCGCCTGGGCCGAGCGCCTCGCGTCCAGCCACGCAGGCCACTCAAACGAAGCCGCAACCACGCCAGACGTACCAGCAGCCGCCTACGCAATCGTCTCAGGGCTCGTCCGGTGGCAAGTGGCTGTTGGGCATCGCAGCCGTCATCGGCGTGCTCTGGCTGATTGGCCAGTTCAACAAGCACACCATGGCGCCGGTTTCCGCCTACTCGGCTCCCGCGCAGACCGCCACGCCAATCTACTCACAATCGCCAGATGTGCCGGAAGCACCATCCCGCCCCCAAGAGTCAATGCCAACTGTTGGTCAGGATCTGGTGTTTTCAATGGCTCAGATTCGCTACTGCTTGGCGGAGGACATCCGTATGGAGGGTGCGAAATCGGCTCTCAATAACTACATCGACTTAGACGTTGATCGCTTCAACGCGATGGTGGCTGATTACAACAGCCGCTGCGGGAGCTTCCGCTATCGAAGCGGTGCACTGGAAAGCGCGCGTAGGGACATCGAGCCGTACCGAAGTCTGTTCCAGAATGAAGGTAGAAGCAGATTCGCTCGTACATCTACCAGGTCGGAGTCAGTACCGTCGCACCCTCCTCCGAATTCGACCGTGCAAACCATTCAACGCAACCTAAATGAGCTTGGCTACAGCGTCGGAACTCCGGATGGGGTGATGGGGCAGGGCACTCGTTCGGCCATCATCTCATTCCAGCAAGACAGAGGTTTGGCGGCTACCGGCCTGGCAGATCAAGCGTTGTTGCTCCAGCTAGAGCGCGCACATACGCCCTCTGCCGCAGCCGCGACTGCAACTGCAGCTACGACTACGGTTTCTAAGTCCTCTTCTACGCCGACACTGGCCACTGCCCCGATACCCCAGCCACAGCGATCACTATCCAGCGGGAAGCCTGATGTCTCGATGGCCAGTCCTTCAGAACAGGTTGCAATCGAGAATGCGTGTGGCTATCACAAACGCGTCAATGGGCCGGCCGACTATTACCGATGCCAACAACTAGAGCTGGCCAAATTAGCAAACTCCGGTGGCCAGCCGGATCTATCTCGCGTCAGTGCATCAGAGAGAAATTC
>CALMYW010000176.1 GCA_937873665.1 uncultured Sphingorhabdus sp. | reverse complement strand
TCGGGTGCTTGATGGTCCCGCCCTTCGCGTAATGGTAGGCTTCGGTCGGGCCGGTGATGCGGTTGCCCATCACCCAGGCATCGACCGACCAGCTGGTGTGAATGTGCGTTTCGCCGAAATAGGCATTGCGCTCCGGGTTAGGCTGCGACGCAGCCGCGGGGGGCGGTTCGGCCGGGGCGGCAGCGACCGGGGCCTTGGCAGCATCTGCCACGGGTTTCACCGGTGCGGCTGGTTCGGGCTCCTTCTTCTGGCAGGCGCCGAGGGCCACTAGCGCAATAACAGCCAAGGTGGACGCGTAACGACTGGATGTCATGGCAGTAACCCCCAAAATGATAGATCTGTATTCACGGACAAGTTTAGCATTCGCACGAAATAGTAAACACTCAATAGTGCGAGAAGCGCTCTGGTAAATGGCCTATGAAGGGACGCAAATATTTCCAGGGGAAGGCGGGCACGACGCCACGCTCCGCCTTCTTCTCGATCAGGCGCGCCATCTCCTGCGCCGCCTGAGTGGTGGGGATCGCGAAAGGCAGCTTGCTGATATCCATGCCGTCGACGATATCGGTCGCAATGTAACCGGGCAGAATGTCGGTAACGGTAATTCCCATTTTCCGTAGCTCGATGCGTGCCGCCTTCAGATACATTGAAAAGCCTGCCTTGCTGGCACTGTACGCCGCCTGCTGGGCGAAGGGCTGCAAAGATGCGAGCGAGGAAATGCCAACCACGTGCCCTTTGCCACGGGCGTTAAAGTGCTCGGTGGCCGCACCGATGGTAGCGATCGCGCCCGACAGGTTGGTGTCGATCAGCTTCAATTCCTTGTGCAGGTCTTCCTGGCCGATGTTGGTGACATCGTTGGCGCCGGCATTGACCACGATAGTATCGATGCCGCCAAGCCGGGAGAAAAGGTCGTGCAGGGTCTCAGCGACAGTGTCCGTCTTGCAGACATCCAGAACTGCCAGTTCAATCCTTAGTTCCCCGTCAATCGTTGTGTGGATTTCATCGCGTAACTGCTCGAGCAGCGGCATGCGGCGAGCAGTCAATCCCAAATGGTGGCCACGCCTCGCCATCTCCAGCGCCAATGCTCGACCAATGCCTGAAGATGCGCCCGTAATGACGATTGTCGATGCTGCGTTGTTGTTCATAGAGGGGGCCGTTAAAGGGGTAGGGGAAATCGCATTCTGGTCTTGGCGAGGTTGCCGGTCGAGGACATTCGACGACAACTCGTGGACATCTGACGACATATCGACGATCATGCCATGATGAATACACAGCCTCCCTTGCTTGTGCGCGCCCGAGCACTCACTGGTTTTGTCGAACTCGTCAGCGATCTGGACGGGGACGCCGAAGGATTGCTTCGCGGTGTCGGGCTGACGCTGCAGATGCTCGCTCAACCGGAATCCGCTATCAGCATGCCCGCTACGGTCGCATTGCTTGAAAACGCAGCGTCCAAACTCGCTGCCCCGGATTTTGGATTGCTTCTGGCTCAACGCCAAGACTTCTCAGCCCTCGGCCCCATTGCGCTGGTGGCGAGTCGTGCTCCAACGGTGGGCGACGCTCTGGCGGCGATGTCACGGAATCTGCCCTACCATGTGGCACGTACGTCGCTGCAATTGCTCCCCGGCCCAGCTGACGGACTCGCCTGGCTACGCTATGAACTTCCTTCCGGCGCGGGCGCGGCGCAGCGGCAATCCGTGGAGATGTGCTGCCTGATGGAGATTCAGGCGCTGCGCATGCTCAGCGGTGAATCTGGCACCGATTGGCAGGTGCTGTTTGCGCATGGTCCGGGTGTGTCGCCTTCACGCTATCGCGATATCTTCGCTTGTGAAGTGACATGGCAGGAATCCGGCAACGGCGTGGTTTTTCCGGAATCGGTCCTTGAACGTTCGATCGATGGTGGAAATCAACAGATTTGTGATGCTGTCGCGCGCTATGTGGCACATCTGATTCGGCGCAACCCGCTTGATCTGAGTCGCCAGATTGAGGAGCTGGTTGCTCGCCAGTTGACCAACGGCGGCTGCAGTCTTGCGGATGTCGCCCGGCAATTGACTATGCATGAGCGTACGTTGCAACGTCGTCTGGACGCACAGAAAGTCCGTTTCGTCGATATCGTCGATCGCGTCCGCCAGAATCAGGCGCGCGAGTTTCTGAGCCAGCCTGCGCTTCCATTGCCTGAAGTGGCAAATCTGCTAGGCTACAGCGAACAGAGGTCGCTGACCCGGGCCTGCCACCGATGGTTCGGCACGACGCCAGGGGCTTTACGCTTGGGATTATGATCGGGCCCCTGCGGTATAGGGGGTTTGGGAGCTTGCTCACCGCAGGTGTTCTGGCTGTTGAAAATGCTGAGCTGACGAGCGTCAGGGCGGCAATCAGAAAGCTGCCACTGCTTATGGAAAGTCATCAGGTCGCTTAGGGTCGCTATCAGCCAATCACCTCTCCTGAAACCTCGCACCGTTATCAATCTACCTCCGTCAAATCCAGAGTTCACCCATGCCGCTACCCTCCAAAGTCAAAATCGTCGAAGTCGGCCCGCGTGACGGGCTGCAGAATGAAAAACAGGTCGTCCCGACCGCAACCAAGATCGAACTGATCGAGCGGCTGGCCGAGGCCGGCGTCCGCGTCATCGAAGCCACTTCCTTCGTGTCGCCGAAGTGGGTGCCGCAGATGGGGGACAACACGGCTGTGATGCAGGGCATCAAGCGCTATCCTGCCGCGGTCTACCCGGTTTTGACCCCGAATTTGCAGGGATTCGATGCGGCAGTGCAGGCCGGGGCGACAGAAGTCGCCATTTTCGGCGCTGCCTCGGAGTCTTTTTCGCGAAAAAATATCAATTGTTCGATCGCCGAGAGCCTGAAGCGCTTCGAGCCCGTCGTTTCGGCTGCCAGTGCGCTGGAAATACCGGTTCGCGGCTATGTTTCGTGCGTCGTCGGCTGCCCCTATGAGGGCGCCATTGCACCGGAACAGGCGGCCGCCGTGGCCAAGACTTTGTTCGACATGGGTTGCTACGAAG
>CALMYW010000175.1 GCA_937873665.1 uncultured Sphingorhabdus sp. | reverse complement strand
GACGCGCTATTGCCCGCGCGCGAACCCATGGCAGCGCTCATCGAATGGGTTGAACAGCTACGCGCGGACGAACCCGACTTCCTTGAACTCGGCAGCGAGGAGGTGGTAATCGAGGGCAAGGTCTTCCAGCGCTTCGCTCCGCGCGGCAGCGCCTGGGCCGCCTCACTCGCCGCAGCGATGCGCCCGCACCTGTTCGGTCTCGGCGCCGCCCCGCTCGCGCTGTCTGGGCTCGCGCCGCGCGCCCTGTTCCGCGCCGAGCCCGTAAGCCCCATCCCCGCGTTACTGAGCGAAACGGTCAGTACGGCCGCTGCTGAACTCGCCGCAGACCTCGCCGCAATGCGCGCTGCATTTACCCTCGGCAGTGAACGCCTGGCCGGGCTTTACGCTTCGTCGCAGGCACCCTCGGCGTGGCGGCTGATCGCCGGTCTGGGCCCCCTCACCCGAGCCGAGCTCGCCCGCGCGCTGGCCGTCACCCGCCGTACCGCATCGCAGGCTGCCATTGCACTCGAGAACGCCGGACTCGCGGCCTTGCGCCCCGGCGACCATGCCTTAACCCCCAGTTGCGCCCCCAGAGCCTCCTGAGCCCTTCCCGGGCGGCTCCGAGACCGCGCGGCAGGGACCACCGATTCCTCACAAGGCACTGGCCGAATGAGGCAGCAACTGGTGGGCGCAGTGCCGCTTCCTTGCCCGCGAAGACAGCCGAATTTACCTCCAGTACTGGTCCAGAACCGCTCGCAGCGCCTCTTCCGCTTCCTGGCGCGTCGCTCCTCCCTTGCTCAGCAGCGTGAGGCGAATGCCCTTGCGATCAGCGCCCTCGATCCGAAGAACTGGCTTGCCACTGACACTCGCAACGGTTTCCGCCTTTCCTGACCTCTTGGGGGATCCTGACCTCTTGGGGGGGTCAACAGCCAGTGATATCGCCTTGATCACATCAATCACGGGTATCGACCGTCCAGATGCCTCGCGTTCTTCGGCCAGGCGAGCCGCCTCGCGGAAGGCGCGTTGCTTGCGCTCGTCAGGTTTCAGAAAGCCTTTGAGGGCAATGGCGTTACGGATGCCCAGCTCTTGCGGATCGGCAAACGCCCTGGTGAGCTCCTCTGGAAGCCGGGCGAGATCGAGATATCGCGTGAGCCAGCTTTCTGAAACCTTCAGACGTTCGGCCATCGTTTTCTGACGGCCGTCATAGTAGGCTGTGAGCGCGCGCAGATAGTCCCTCGCCCTTTCAAGATCTGTAAGATCGTCCCTGGCGCGGTTTTCAATGTCAGCGAGCCTGAAGGCCTCTTCGTCGCCAATCTCTCGAACATCGACGAGGAACTTGAAGTCCGGGTAATTATGGGACCGCAGCCAGCTGATCGACCAGTGTCGCCGCGCGCCGCAAATAACCTCAAAATCGTAGCCCTCGTCGCCGGACAGACGACGAACAATTGCAGGAATTTCCTGCCGACCTTGCGCTTTGATGCTCTCAATGAGATCCGAACACCGTTCTTCGTTGAGCAAGGCGTAATCACGGTTATGCCCGGCCCACATCCGGCATCTGGCCGGATCCACCAACTCATGGGTTCGATTGACAATCGCCCCCGATGCAAGGTCGGCAAGACGGTTCGAACGACCGGTCAGCACATTTGCGGCAATGCTTGAGCGACGGGGTGCCGCGCCGACGTCAGTCAGATCTATGCCTGCTGCCAAATCAGCTGCAAAACCGCTGTTTTTCTTACTCATCGGACCCTCCCGTCAGCTGAATTGCACGCGTGCAATTTTCTGGGGCGACGCGATTTTGCGCGATCAATTGCACGCGTGCAATTCCCCGAATTCACGCCAACGCCTCCTGGCGCAGCCGTTTGTGATGGCTGGGCCACATCGAGCGAATATCGACTTCGATTTCAGCGTTCACGCCATCAAGATAATTCAGGCATCGGTTACGCACAGCCGAACTGGTGCCAGGTCCATCAAGCTCGTAGACTGTCATCAAACGTGCGGTTGCATTGTCAATCTCGGCCGAATCCTTAAGCGGCGTACGCACCATCGAGTGCCCGAAAAGCGTCCGCATGAGCTGGATCAGCTCCTTTTGCATCGACTTATTCTCATCGACCTTGGACGCAACGAAGCGGAGAAAGTTCAGCTCCGGCGCGAGGCCGCGCTCGGCAAGCTGCTCGATCGTCTCATCCAGCATCGCAAGGAATGCTGCAGTCGATGAGAAATCCATAACTGTTGGCGGCACTGGCACCACCAGCGAATTGGCCGCGCGAAGCACCGACAGGGAGATCGCACCAAGGGCGGGAGGAGGATCCATTACAATGACATCAAAACGATCCGAAATACTCTCGATGCCCTCCTTCAAACGGTCGAGAAGGGAGGCATTGCCCTGTGCCATCCGCGCTGCAAGCTCGTACTCGGAATTGAACAGACGCAGGTTTGCCGGGATCAGTTCCAGGCCATCGAAATGGGTCTTGCGAAGGGCATAATCGAGTGACGTTCGCTCACCTTCACGAAGGAACGGGTAAAGAGTATCATCCTCAGTCAGATCAAGATCGGGAACGTAGCCAAAAAGCGTTGTTGCCGAGGCCTGGCTGTCGCAGTCCACCAGGGCTACGCGGTATCCTCGAATTGCAAGATACTGGGCCAAATGGACCGCCAGAGTGGACTTGCCAACACCGCCCTTGAAATTCTGAACCGCAACGACACAGCATGGGTCCTCTGCAGCCCGGTAAGGCCTTGTTCCGAAGACGCCCCGCATATCGTTGAGCTGTGCCAATGTATATCGCTCGCGCCTGTTGTTGTCCGCTCTCACAGGTTCGGGAAGCCGTCCGTCTTTCTCGGCATCGCGTATCGCCGCTGGGGTTCTGCCTACCAGTTCAGCGGCCTTGCCGATTGTGAAAGTCGGTTCGCGGCGGTCGTCCGATCTGGCGCTCCGTGCGGAATCCCGCAATTTTTCGAGCACCGATGCCGTTCGACTGGCCAGCGTCGCGACCGACACCAGGCGCTCCGCCTCCTCGATTTGAAGTCCGTTCGACATATATCCACCTTTCGCAACCATGCGGGTGGTACACTCACTTGCGCTTTTGGGTCAAGAAATTCACAAATTTCGAAAGTACGGGGGCCAAAATCGCTTCAATTGGCCGCTAGCTGCATCCAACCTGACTCGGTGGGGGATAGCAAAATTGCACGCGTGCAATTCTCCCGCCCTTATGGTCGGCCGCGACGATTAACCCACCCCTCACAGAACCCCTTCCACGCCGCGGTCAGCTTTGCACCGCGAAGCTTTTCCAATCGCTCTCCCATCTGCGTCCGGAAGCCATCAGCGATCAAATCGACATCCCAACCGCCACCATACTGCCGGCCGATCACGAGAAACTCGGATTCGTGTTCACCATAGCGAAGCGACCCAACTGGAAAACTCGTCTCAGTGAATTTGGAGCGCGTGACAGCCTTGCGCGGAGGTGAAATAGGCCCCTGCCCCACCGCGATGCTTTCAACCGCCCCATCGCGGCGCGCCTGACGGCCCGCTGAATGTCGATCCAACTCGTCGACTGTTTCTATAACTTCGGGAGCACCTTTAGGCTCGAACCGGAACTCAAGTTCGGTAACGGTTCTGCCCTGCCGAATCTCGCGCCATTCAACGCGGAAATGCGCCAACTGGTCAATTTCCGACTTGGATTTCTCCAGGACCTTTCGGCGAAGCTGCGCGAAGTCGGTGTAGACGTCGGGGGGAATACCAAGGGCTGCCCGAAGCGCCTGCATATCCCCTCGCCAGGTGGCCTGACGCCGATGCAACCGAAGCGCCCCAAGTTCATAGAGCTTGAGCGCGTAATTCGAGCGGAAACCAAGCACAGCCTGCCGGTTGAGAACCGCATACGTCTCCGACGCCTGGATCAGTTTGCGCGCGTCCGGCGTAAACTCCCACTCGATCCAGCCTGCTTCGCCGCCCTCTTCCTCGGTTTCCTCGCGTGACCGCGAGATCAACGAGAACAACAGTGTAGCCTTCTTTCCGCGCCAGGACTTGTCATCGACCGCAAACAGCGTTCGGTGCAACTCCTGAAGCATGTCAGTGATCCGCTCATTACCCTTATGACCGCGCCGGATGTCAGCTTTACGGATTCGGTGTGGCCGATCCTCCCAGGCGTCCCCTCCAGCAGTCAGGATCATCAAGGCCAGCAGCCGAGAGGCCGTAAGACTGAGCGATTCACCTTTGACGAACTTGATTTCAATGATGCTGCCCGGCTTGGCAAATTCGTCTCCGCCCTTCGCCTTCAAGGCCGCAGCAACGCGCATGGCGCGACCCGGAGCTACGTCCTCCGATTCCTTTTCAGCAGCTTCGGCCAATTGGCCAACTTCGCTTTCCATGCCATATTTCGATCAGAGCGTGATTCTCAAGTTGCTGTTTGCTGCCTGACCTGACCTCTCTCGTCAAGTCAGGTCAGGATAGAATGACTCAGCCTCCCCCAAGCGGTCAGGTTAGAATGACTGCTGACCGAACAGGAAATCCCCGAAACGCCGCGAGTCGGCTTACCCTTGAAGCAGATCGGAAGTTGTCCTGCATTTTGGCCGCTCCGCGATTCAAAATTCAGTCCAGGCGATACCAGGCAAACCAAACCAGCTGGTCCCCCCAAGAAGTCAGGATGGCCCCGAGAGGTCAGGTAAGCCCCCCCGATGGGTCAGGATTATGCCCCCAAGAGGTCAGGGGAACTCCCCCATCTGGTCAGGTGGCCGCCTTCAACACCTTGATATTACGCAGTTATTCCAGCCTGAATATGAATCCTTAGAATCAGGAATCCTTCCGCTGCAAGCAGCGGCGTTGGTAATAAGGAGTTTTGAACAATCTGGCGCCGACTCTCGAGCCCGAGAAGTTCTGAACGTTCCGAGACCAGGCAGCCCACAAACAGCTTTAAGGGAGGGGAGAAGGGTAGGGCAGGGCGGTTATGTCCCTCGTCAGCAATCATCCCACGTCAAACCTACGTGCCCTTGTTGCCCACCTCCGCGGCAAGTGGACCGGGAACACGGCAATGTGCCGCTGCCCCTCCCACGCAGACCGAACCCCATCACTTGCAATCCGTCAAGGTGATCGCGGCATCCTTGTAACCTGCCACGCTGGCTGCGATACCCGCGATGTCCTGCGCAATCTACGCCGCATTGCCGACCTGCCTCAGTCTGGCCCGGAGCTACCATCACAATTCAATGCTTCTCCTACAACCGCGCATCTGGGTATCTGGCGGGCCGGGCGACCTATCGCTGGCACGCTAGCCGAACGCTACATTCGTCAAACCCGCAACATCTGGGCCCCACTAGAAGACGTCCGCTACCATCCGCGATGCCCGCGGGGGCAGGGGAGGCTCGTCCAATTCCATCCTTCGCTGCTGGTCGCCATGCGCAGGGCAGGGCAGGTTGCGGCGATCCAGCGCATTTTCCTCGATCGTCAGGACAACACTTACACCGAGAAGCGCGTGCTGGGGCAGGCGATCGGCGCGGCATGGACTAACGGCCCGCCGGGCAGCACTATCGGCATCTGTGAAGGCTTCGAGACCGCAGCGGCTTACACCTCGCTGACTGGCATCCAGGCATGGGCCACCATGGGTGCTAAACGCCTCCACCAGGTCGAGATACCAGCATCGGTCAAAACCGTGATCCTGCTGGCCGACAAAGACCCGGAAGGGCGGCGGGCACAGCGTCGTGCCCTCGAAGCGTATGTCCGCCCGGGTCTTACCCTCGAAACCGAATGGCCGCCCGGACGCATGAATGACTGGGCCCAGCTCCTGAAGCGGTGAGGGGAGGGGGGCAGGTGGGGCGTGCCGCCGGTCGGCAGCAGACCTCGCAAATCTCCCGGAGACCTTCATGACCGCTACGATCTCACGCAGCAGCGCCATTCTCGGCGCTGCGCGTACGCTTGCCGTCAAACTGTTGCTTGCCATTCCTATCGACCGGGCCGGGCTTACCCAGGCCATGACCGAAAGCGCGGGCGATAGCGACGCCGCAGGAGCCTGGACCCAGCGCGAGAGTTTCGAAGCGCTCGAGGTAGCGTTGAGCATGGCCATACCCGAAATGGTCAACAGGATGGACGTCGGTGCGGCCATTGCCACGCTTGAGGCACTGGCGAAGGAGCTTCCGACCCACACGGTACGCAGTGAAGACCAGATCGCGTTCCAGCAGTTCTCGACGCCGCCGACGTTAGCCTGCCTTGCGGTCCATCTTGCGCACCTCGGGTCCGAAGATGTCTTCCTAGAGCCGAGCGCCGGTACAGGGATCATTGCATCCTTGGCGAAGGGGGCGGTGAAGCAGTGCCTGCTCAACGAACTTGAAACAACGCGGGCGGAACTGCTCGAGGAGCTCTTTCCCGGGGCTCTGGTGTTCCGGCACGACGGCGCGAAGATTGCAGCGATGCTCTCCGGTACGGCCCGA
>CALMYW010000174.1 GCA_937873665.1 uncultured Sphingorhabdus sp. | reverse complement strand
GCAAGGGGCTGGAGTTTCCGGTGGTGGCGCTGGTGGGCGTGGGCCAGATGCCCGCGCCGGGTGAGGATGAAAGGGAGGCCGCCCGGCTGATCTACGTCGGCGCCACGCGCGCCTCGCACCGGCTGATCATGGGGGTTGGCGGGGACGGGCGGTTTGGGCAGCGGCTGGGGGCGTAGACCGGGGGCTGGCGTGTATGGAGTGATCCGACCTTGTTCGCCGGGTGCGGACGGGTTTCAGACCTTCATGGCAACTGCTTCAGATGGACGAGCAATGGCGGCAGCGCGTTCTGCACCGTGTCCCACACCACATCCAGATCAATGTCGAAATACCCATGCGCGATGCGGTTGCGCATGCCGCGCATGCTGCGCCACGGAATCTGTGCCTGGGCGTTGGCGAAATCGGGGTAGCGGTCCATCACCTTGGTGGCCGCCTCGCCCAGCACGATCAGGCTCATGACGACCGCCTGCTGCGTTCGCTTGTCGGCCAGGAAATCAGCCCGGTTCAGGCCCTCAACAAAACCGACCGCGTCGGCGGTGGCCAGCCGCATGTGTTGAAGATAGTCGGGCAGCCGGTTTTCGCTCATACCGGGCGGGCTTCGGCGAGCACCTGCTCGCGGAAGGTCAGTGGCAAGTCCTTGGGGGTTCGCACGTCCACCCGCAGGCCCATCAACTGCTCCAACTCGTCTTGCAGGCCACCCAGGTCAAACAGCGTGGTTCCGGGCAAGGGGTCCACCAACAGGTCGAGGTCACTGCCCTCGGTGTCGCGTCCTCGCAGCACCGACCCATACACCCGCGGGTTGCTTACGCAGTACCGCCGCGCGGCGGTGCAGACCGCATCGCGGTGTTGGGCAAGGGCTAGGGAGGGGCGCATGGGCCAAAGTTTACCGTGGAACGGGAAGATTCAGGAGGAAATGGCACCATCCCAGCGCGGAATGGTCACTGCCCGCTATCAAAATAGAATTTTACGCTGCCAGGTTTTCGCAGCCGAGCCCGGTCCTTTTCCCAGCAGGCCGACGAACACCCCCCAAGCACCCCCATCCGCCCGCCACGCTCAGCCAGCTAGCGCAAGGGGCTGAACAAGCTGTTCGATGCCGGCCGGGACGGCTTTGCGGGCTGCATGAACACTGGGACGTACACCGCCATCGCCTAGGTCTCGCGCGCCGCCGCGTACCGGGAACTGACCGATCTGGTCGCGCTGGGAGGCGGTTTAGGCTGATTCTTCGGGAGATATTGGCCCTATCCCGGCGTGGAATGGGCACAAACCGCTATCAATAGTGAAGTCAATTTGACTTGGAACGTGCACGCTGGACCGAATCCGCACGGTCGATCTGCTCAAATATGGCGCTCATCCTGTGAGTTGGTTGGTGCCTGATCTGGTGAAATAGAGTCTGACCCCGATTTCCCCCGATTTCCCTGGTGGGCGCCGGGCGCATGCCCGCCGAGGGCGAAGAAGAGCGCGAGGAGGCGCGGCTGTTCTATGTGGGGGCTACGCGGGCGACGCAGCGGTTGGTGATTGGGGGGAGTGGGCGAGGCGGTTTCTCCGAAAAGATTTGCTCATATTGGGTATAGTTTGCTGAAGTTTACTTTGTAGTACGAAGGAAATATTGTGGATCTGACAACTGCAATCAAACATGCGATTGAAGGCCGAGCACTGTTATTTTTCGGTTCCGGAGGATCTGTTGGGGCTAGTCCGGTTGGCGGGGGGGGGATTTTTGACTGGGCGGGGCTTGTCACTCCTACTGTCGAAAGAGGCAAATATTTCGCCATATTCTGAAGATCTGAATTTTTCTTCGCAACGATATCGCAAACTGTTTGGTGATCATCGATTGATAAAACTTTTGCAAGTCCAATTCACGGTCGCAACTGTTTCTGATTATCACAGGCGATTGGCAGATATAAACTGGCATGAAATTTATACAACCAACTACGATAATATCTTGG
This sequence comes from uncultured Sphingorhabdus sp., assembly GCA_937873665.1. The sequence goes on along the minus strand of CALMYW010000174.1, from coordinate 2,384 downwards.
AGCGAGCTTTCTCCGAGCGAAGGAAGAAGTTGATTCCAATAACCCCCGATAAAGACTCCCAAGCGTACACTAGAAGAAATGACTCGGTTCTGCATATAAATGGCTATATTGATTCTTTAACTCCAGAGTCTCTTGGTGCGGATTTCAAGTTAACGAACACCAGTTATTTGACTGAGGCGTTCGCCAAATCGAATTGGTCTTTTGTTTTTCGAAGAAATCTCGAGACGGCTAGAGCTATCATCTTTGTTGGATATTCTATGTATGACATAGATATCCAAAGAATAATGTACGGAGGAGGCGCTCTAAAGGAAAAGACGGTCTTCGTAGAGCGGGAGGGGAAGTCGCAGGAGGAAATTGAAAGCAGCCTTCAGATTGACTTTGGCTCTGTATATCCTGTCGGCTTGAAAGGTTTCTGGGAGGAATATGACAGGGTGTCCGCGGACTACATTCCTCAAGAAATTGACACCACTTGGTTCGCGTTCTCTGAGCTGCAACCACTGGCAACACCTGAGCCGCTCCGTGATGATGATGTTTTTCGTCTATTGCTCGCGGGTGACTATAGGCAGGATCTGGTATGGAGCTCGGTTGCAGGAGGCCTCAGTGCGCCTTACTATATTGTTCGCGAGCAACTGCTTCGTGCGCACGAATCTGTGTGTGGGGGTGCGAGGAACGTTGTTCTTGTAAGTGACTTGGCGAATGGCAAGTCAATGCTTGCGTTTGGACTTGCATGCAAGCTGGCAGCAGAAGGATATCAAGTATTCACACTAAATGAGGACGTGGACAACACTGCGGAAGAGTTAGACCGGCTTTGTCTAATCTCCGGCAAGGTTGCCTTGATAATTGAAAATTACAGTCGACGCTTAGACGAAGTTCGGCAGGCTCAGGCCAAGCGGCATGATGAGATGGTGCTCATTCTTACGATTAAGAATAGCCTGCATGAGGTTTATCAAGGGGATCTGGTTGAGATTCTTGATCCAGATCTGACGGCAGAATTTGACTTGAATACAATTTCTGGGAAGGACGTCTCATCCCTGATTGGTCTTTTGGATGGGTATAAGCTTTGGGGTGATCGAGATGCATTGCCTGAGTCTAGGAAACGTGACTTCGTATTAAGGGAGTGTGGGGGGCAGTTGAGTGGTGTGCTGCTTGATATTGTTAAATCGCCGGAAGTTCAGCGGCGCTACCATCAACTGTTTGATGCTTTTAAGTCTAAGTCGGAATTTACAGATGTAGTCATTGCTGCTTCCGTTCTGAAAATGCTAGGATTCAGTAGCCCAAAAGAGTCGCTTATCAGTGAGTTGCTTGATAGCAACTATATATATTCTCTTGGGTTTAAGTTGGACCCTCTGGCGCGTGAGCTTCTATCATTCTCTTCTGGGGCGGTATTTACTCGGTCGTCTATTTTGGCCAAATATGGGTTGACCGTTTTTTCGGATGCTCGGGCATTAGTTGATAGATTGATTAAGATCGCTTCTAGCGCGCATGATCGGGGGCAGGATAGCACGTTGTATTTTGGAATCTACAGAGACTTGGTTACCTTTTCTGTGGTTCAGGGAATGCTTCCTGAAAAGGGCAAGAGAGACTCCTTGATTCGGCTCTACGAAGGTTTGAAAAACTTGAAGTCTGCAAAGAACCATCCTCATTTCTGGCTGCAGTACGCAATTGCTAGACTTGCCTCGGATCGACCTGAGGATTTGCAGGCTGCTAAGCTATTCTTGGATAGCGCGTATGCTCAGGCCGAAAAGCGAAAAAACTATCACACAAGGCACCTTGATAACGTTCAGGCTCGCTACTGGATACAGCATGCGATTTCAGTTGAAGAGATCAATGCAGCGATTCTTGAGTTGAATGAAGGGCATCGGCTGTTGCTGAAACAAGCTCGAACGGAGAAGGTAGATTCTCCATACAAAGTGGCTAGACTTTATTTGTCTTTCTATAACGCGAAGAAGTCGAAGCTCACCGATTCTCACAAGGTACTAATTAATTCGATGGTGAACACAATTCTTTCCCTGTCCGAAGGTCTCCCGGACGCCGTTAAGGGACATTCAACTGTTAAGCATTGTCGAAGCGACTTGGAGTCGATTCTTGCTGATATGGATCCTGCATGAACTTTTGGCTCTTTTAAATGCCGGTTTGAATGACACATTCGAAATGAAAAAAAACCGCGGGTCGGTTCGACCAGCGGCTTTTTTTTTTGAATTGGGCAGACTCTTGGTGATTTACTTCCCCCAAGAATCCTTCAACCCCGTCACCCGGTTGAACACCGCATTGCCCCTCACCCCGTGGTCCACGCGGTCGGCGACGAAGTAGCCGAAGCGCTCGAACTGGAACTTCTCGTCCGGCTTGGCGGCCGCCAGTGAGGGCTCCACGTAGGCGGTCACCAC
>CALMYW010000173.1 GCA_937873665.1 uncultured Sphingorhabdus sp. | reverse complement strand
TGACGGTGTAGTTGACCGAGACAGACGCCGGATAGGCTTCCGAGACGACCTGGGCCAAGCCGTTGTAGCCATACCCGATGCCCCAACCCAGCTGCACTGTGTCGGGCTTCATGCTCTCGCCCGTCAGCAACCGACGCTTGTTGTAGGTATAGCCGTTGGTGACGGCGTTGCTGACGCCACCGGTGATGTTATTGGTACTGACCGTGCTGGGCAGGCCGTCCGGGGTGTAGGTCCAGGTCTGGTTGCCGTTGCTGTCCGGGAAGGCTAGGGTCAGCAGGCGGTTGCGGTTGTCGTAGGTTCGGCTGGCCTTGCGGGCATTGATGGCGGCGGTAGGCGTACTGTTGTAAGCACTCAAGCAGGCCGTACTGGAGGCCAAGCCCGATGCGCTCCACGTGAGATTCCCGACGGCGTCGTAACCGAACAAGGTGGCCCCGGTCTCCGGCTCCACCGTGCGGCAGAGTTCCTGACTTCCATAGTAGGCATAGCTGCGCACGACCGGCGTCACACCACCACCGCTGCGGGTCATGCTGGTCGGCTTGCCAAAGGTGTCACGGGCGATGGTGGTGGTGGCGCTCTCGGGCGCGTTTATCACCAGCGGCCAGTCGGTGCCAGGCTGGTCGAAAGTCAGGTAAGTGCTAGTGGTGCTATAGCCGCGCGGATTGGTGACCGTGGTGGTGAACCCGGTGTTGTAGGTGGTCAGCGTCGTGAGCACTGTCCCCCCGTCGCTGTCCTGACTCACGGAGGTTACGCGGCCAAGCGGGTCGTAGTAGGTCGAAACACCCGTGTCCGCTTCCTGTTCCGCAGCATAGATCACGCTGGAAGTCGGATAGGCCGCAAACGCGACCCTGCCCTCGGTGTCATACGCGGTCTTCGTGAAGCGTTCGGTCCCGCTGACATTAGCGGAGTCATACTCGCCCACCAACAACGGCCGCCACATCGCATCGTAGTAGTTAATTTTTCCCGCATGGCCGGTCGTGCCCGTCTCCCGCCAATGGCCAGCAGCAATACCGTACTCGACGGAAGCCACGGGGACGAGGCTCCGGGTGGTGCTTGTCCAAGAAACAGCATCCCCAATTGGATACGTGATGCTAGACGTTCGTCCCATACTGTCGTAGCCATACGAACTCGTGAAGCCTATCCCGTTCTCATCAGTGACTGATTCGATCCAGCCCTTGTCGTTCACTACGGCCGAGATGGAAGTGTTGTCCGCAAATAAAACCATCTGCGGAATACCGCGCTTCCAATTGGAGAGTGTCGTAATCTTGTTGTTGCCGTCCTTAATTGTTGCCGTCGTTCCATCTCCGTTATAGGTCGTCGTGGACCTAAGCTTGCCAAACGCGCTGGTCGTCAGCGGCAAGGCTGTCGTCGCATCGAAGGTGGTCGAACTGACCGTGTCGCTGCCATTGCCCGCGTTGTTGTCGCAGCCGGTGCTCGCCGGCATCCCTGACACGCAGGTCACTGTGGCGGTCTGCCCCAGCACCCACTTAGTTGTGTTGTCGTGGTAGGTGATTACTTCGGTCTTGGAATATGTCTGGGCCATCAAAGGCACCGGCAACAAAAACAAGATAACGGCCTGCGCAAGTTGCGATTGTTTGAGCATACGTGGGCACCTCATGGCGAACTCGACTTAATTACACGGGTTGGACGCGCGAGGTTATCGAACTGGTAAGTTATTCCCGTGGCGATATCCACCGCCCATGTAAACCGCCTCCCATCAACCTGATTAACAGTTCTCGTCAAGGGGCGAGGCAACCCGGATAATGCCTCCGCGTAAAGCTGAACAGGTATTCCCCATTTTTGAGGATAATTCTGTCCCAGCGGACTGAACGCATAGTCCCGTGTCACCTGCGAATACAAACTACCGTTGTGCCAAACTTGCGAACTAAGTAGCAACCCCTCATTCACCCCATACTTAATACCAAAAGTAGTTTTGGTACTAACGCCGTTGGGGCCGGTCATGACTATTTCCTTAGATTCCGGGCAACCGCCAACTGCGCACTCGTCATCGAACTTCGCCACGGCTGCAGGGTAATTCCAAGTCCAAATTAACCCGGGAGATAGGCCAGGACCCGAAATTTGTTTTTTTGTCAAAGCAAAAGTTGCGAACTGATGAGGGAACCTGGACACATCGCCAATACAGACTCGCGGGACGAATGTACGTCCGCTTTTCACGTACTTGAAGGTAAATGTGCCTTGCGCACCCGATGGATGTCGAATGATCACCGGTGCATCGATGGTGAAGGCGATACCAATACCGAGGCAAGTAGAAGCATAGATAGCGGTCGCCTCGTCACTCGGCAATCCCGCAAAATTATAGTCCCACCTGGATCCATCCGGATTAGTGACGGCCATGAGTCGTGAGATGAAAGTCGGAGAACTTGTCCCATAGTCGTATTGCCAGACGCGACTACCATCACTAACCGAAATAACCTTGGGACCGCTGTAGGTAAGATTAAGCTGTCGGCCATCGCTCGATTGAATCGACTGTAATCTCCAATTATTTCCTGAGGGATATGTATACGTGACCCAGTTACCGAACCTATCTTCTACTCTGGTGAGCAAGATTCGAACATCTTGTCGGGCTAAGGCAGATGGGGATCCAGTCTTAGTGTTTACCTGATATGCCACCTTTGAAACGACATGGTCGAAATAATACCTTTTACCGTCGGGGGAGTAGCCGATAAACGCATCGCCGGCCACTCCATTCGATGTCTGAGATTTGCAAGCGAAGAACCAATTACTTGCTGTGGTCCAGTTGAACGTTTGACCGTTGGTTGGCTTCTGCACTCCCGCCGCCGACGCATGAAGAAGCTCTTCGTCACCTTGATTAGGAACGTAGAGAGAGCTACCACCCCAGTACATATCAGAAGTAAAAGCTTGAGGACCGACGGTCGCATTCACTGTGGGCGGGGCCGCTTGAGCGACGCTGGGTTGATTGCACCTCACTCCACTTATTGAGCCAGCCTGCCACCCGGTAGACGTCGCAAAAATCCCGTGAAGATAGGGCAGTTCCATCTGCCATCCGCCGAATATCTCGTTCCATCGGGCCATCTTGGGAGTTCCCAACACCTGGTCTAGATCAATATAACGTGATATGGAAACATCTAGGTCGTTGTTGCCGGGGATTGAAACATCAGTAATTCGAAAGGTAACTTTGCCGGTGTAGGGGTCTATAGATTCCCCGAATAAACCATTTGTCATAGCCTGAACACTATTGCTCTTTTTGATTTTCGTGGAGTATTCGTCAGCTGCAGAATAGTCATCTGCATGCGAGACCCCCGAACAGAAAGCAACGAGGAGAACTGCAGCAATAGTGGGTTTCATAGCGAAAGACTCCGCATTAGTAAGCTTCATTTCTCAAAAGCTCTTAGAGAATCGCAAACCGAACGTGCGCGGTTGCGCGATCACCGTGTACGGCTGGTTGCCGCAGGTCAGCGCGGCGCACTGGGCGAAACGGCTCATCTCGGCGCGTTCGTCGAAAGCGTTCTTGAGGAACAGGTCGATCGACCAGCTGTCCTTGCTCCAGCCCACCGAGACATCGGCCGTGGTGTAGGCGTCGAGGGTGCCCAGCAACGCGGTTTCGGCTTCGCGCAGGTCGACCCGGCGGTTGCCGACATGCGAAGCCGAGGCCTGCCAGTAGGCTTCGCCACCGGCGAGATCCCAGGTGTAGCGGGCATTGAGCGCGCCCTTGAACCTGGGGGTGATCGGCAGGCGCGTGCCGGACGCCGCCTGCGGTCCATCGACCGGATCGCCGTTGGGGTTCAGCGTGCCGGGCGGGCACACGGTCTCAGGTTCGCCATCGGGACGGATCCAGCCGCAGTAGTTGCGGGTCAGCCTGGCGTCGTACCAGGCGAAGCCGCCGCTGATCTGCAGGTTGTAGCTGGCCGCCCAGCTGAGGTCGAGTTCCAGGCCGTCGACTTGCGCACTATTGGCGTTGCGGATCTCGGTCAGGCCGTTCTGGCCCAGGTAGGAGAACTGGAAATCCTCCCAGTCCGCGCGGAACAGCGCGCCGTTGAACACGAAGGCATTGCCCCAGGTGGTCTTCCAGCCCAGCTCGTAGTTGGTCAGGAAATCGGAGGTGTACGGCGGCAGCGTGCCGCGACGGTTGATCCCGCCCGGCCGGTAGCCCTGCGACCAGGTCGCGTAGACCATCTTGGTGTCGTCGATCTGCCAGGTCACGTTGACCTTGCCCAGCGAGTCGCGCTCGCTGACGCGCTTGTCCAGGTTGGTGCAGGGTGCGCCGTGGAATTCCTCGTCGGAGAAGCACTGCGAGACGCCGGTGCTGCCGCTGAAGCCGTCGCCGTAGCCGAAGAAGCCCTTCAGCG
>CALMYW010000172.1 GCA_937873665.1 uncultured Sphingorhabdus sp. | reverse complement strand
CGCCCGCTGCGCGCTTGCGGCGCGCCATGCGCACGAGCTGAAGCGGATAGACGGCCAGCAGCGCGGCCGGAACAACGCCGGGGATTACGCCCGAACACCAGGCGACAACGCCGAGCACGATCGCCGCCGGCAGGATCAGCCCCCAGACAAGGATGCTGGCGCATTGCCGCCGCCAATTCGGTATCGCATCGCCGCGATGGCGCCAGACATGATCTGCAAAGGCATAGCCCGCCCGCCTTGCCCGCGACCACCACTGGCCGGCACGCGTCATCGCGGCATCATGCGTGCCCATCTCGGCGTCGATCCGGATCACGGACCAACCCGCCTTGCGCAGGCGCAGGCACAGGTCCGGCTCCTCCCCGGCGATGAGGTCTTCGGCATAGCCCCTCGCCGCCACCACGGGCACCAGCCGCCACAGGACATTGCCGCCGCAGGCATCCGCCGGACCGACGGGCACGTTCCATTCGTCATCGCACAGCCGGTTGAAAAGGCTGCGATCCGGAAATCGCTCGCGCAGGCGTCCGAATACGGCGACGAGCCCCGGATTATCCGCCAGCGCTGCCGCGCCGCGCGCGAGCCATTCCGGCGCGATCGTGCAATCGCCGTCCACCATCTGCACATAGTCCGGCGGCTCGGCCTGCGCCGCCATCCACGCCAGGCCCGCATTGCGCGCGCGCGCCGCGGTGAACCGGCTGCGGGAATCGAGCTCGATCACCGTCACCGGCTGCGCGCGCGCCAGCGCCACACTGTCGTCGGTCGATCCGGAATCGACATAGACGACGGGCACATCGCGGGGCAGCGAGGACAGGCAGGCGCGCAGCCGCTCCCCTTCATTGCGCCCGATCACGACGATTCCGATGCGTACGCCGGCGCTCATTTCCAGCGGCTCCAGGCCGGCATGGCGCCCGGAGCATCACGCCAATCGACGACGGCCGCATGAAAATCGGAGGCGGAGGCCGCAAGCCCGTATTGAACCACGCCGCTCAGTTCGGCCGGCACCTCGACCGTCGATCGACCAAGGCCGAATGCCTTGCGCAGGCGCCAGACGGCATGGCCCGCAAGCCAGGCAAGGTTCGCCATCAACGCGCGCCCCGGACCATAAGCCCGCGCGAAAAAGCGGCGGCGCGAGGCGAACCAGTAACGCGGCCGCGGCGGAACGACGAGAGCCGCACCGCCGGGAACGCCCGTCGAAACGCCACCGATGTGCATGACGTGGCTTTCCGGCTCATGCCAGATCTGCCACCCCGCCCGCGTCAGCCGGTGCATCAGATCAACCTCTTCGAAATAGAGGAAGAAGCCGTCGTCGAACAATCCGACCTCGCGCAGCGCATCCGCGCGGAGCATCACGCTCGCGCCCGTCACCCAGTCGACCGGCCCGGCAACATCGAGCTCCACCAGCGTCGGCGCGATTCCGAGCCAGCGCCCGAGCGCCGACGTATTGGACCCACGCACGAACTCGCGGGCGATTGACGGAAACCGGAATGCCGATCCCGATCGCGAACCATCGGGCTCGAACAACTGGCTCCCGACGGCAGCGACGCGCGGCTGCCGCTCGAGAATATCGGCAAGCTTGCGAAGCGCGCCCGGCGCGATTTCGGTATCCGGATTGAGCAGGGCAATGAAGCGCGGCGGATCGTCCCGCTGCAGCAGGCGCAGCATCGCCTGGTTGTTCGCCCAGCCGAAGCCCCCATTGAACGGTAAGGCGAGCAGCTCGATCCAGTCGGGATCACCCATCCCGGCGAGGCAGGCAGCGATCTGCTCGACCGAACCGTCGTCCGAATGCCCGTCAGCCACCACGACATCGAACCCGCCTTTCCCCGCACGCTCGGCGGCAAGCAGCGCGAGGCAACGCGCCACCAGCTCGGGAGTGCGATAGTTGACGATGACCACGGAGAAGGCGGAACGCTCGATCATGGGTCTGGCTTTGGTACTCCGGAAACGCGTGACCGCATCAGGGCCCGTCATTCCCCACACCGTTCGCATTGAGCATCCCGCGAAGCAAGAAACATAGCGCAACACGGCCCGGCACACACCGGGGGCGACACAGCGCCATTGGCGCTTGAACTCTGCCAGGGTCGCGCGCAATAGGTGCGGACGGTTCTCAAATCCAGGGCGCTCCTGGCTGTCTCAGGGATTAGGCAATGCCGAACGCCATCGCCTATGCGACACTGGTTTGTTGGCCGATTGTCATTCTGATCCAGATGCTAAAGCTCCCGCCGCGGCGCGCGGTGATCTGGTCGTTTCTAGCCGCACTCCTGATCATGCCGGTGGGGACGAAGCTGGACTTTCCCGGCGTGCCGCCGCTCGACAAGACCAGCCTCCCGAACCTTTCAGCGCTGCTCTTTGCGGTCCTGATCTTCAAGCAGCGCGTCGTTTCCTTCCCGCGTTCCACGCTGCTGACGATGGCGATGGTGGTGTTCGTCGCATCGCCGATGCTGACGGCATACGGAAATGGCGATCCCTTGTTCCTGACGATCCGCACGATCCCGGCGATGACGCTTTATGATGGGATATCCACCTGTGTCGGCCAGGCGCTGGTCCTGATCCCGTTCATCATGGGCTACAGCGTGCTTGGCGACGAGCGCGGGCACGAGGAACTCCTGCTGGCGGTCGCGCTGGAGGGGCTCTTCTATTCGCTGCCCATGCTGGTGGAAATCCGCCTCAGTCCGCAATTGCACACCTGGATCTACGGCTATTTTCCACACTCGTTCGGCCAGCAGATGCGGTGGGGCGGCTTCAGGCCGGTGGTGTTCCTCGGCCATGGACTGCTGGTCGCGATTTTCTGCGCCATGGCCTTTCTTGCGACCGCCTATCTTGCGCGCCAGGGGCGGAGATTGTTTACCGTTTCCAGTGCGTCTCTTGCAATTTACATGTTTGTCATTCTGGTCCTGTGCAAATCGCTGGGGGCGCTTGCTCTAACAATCGCCGCGTTCCCGATACTGTACTTCTTCAAGCCGCGTTCAATGGCGATGCTGGCAGGCGTGGTCGCAATGATCATTCTCGCCTACCCCATGCTGCGCGGGGCGCAACTGATACCAACGGACGCTGTCTCGTCGGCCTTCGGCCTCGTCAGTACCGACCGTGAAGATTCACTCCTCTTCCGGCTGGAAAACGAGGACAAGCTTCTCAAGAAGGCTGAGCTACGGCCTGTTTTCGGGTGGGGGACATGGGGCCGAAATCGCATCTATGACGGCTACCTGGACAGCGATACCAGCGTCACGGACGGCACCTGGATCATCACCGTAGGTACGTTCGGCTGGGTGGGCTACATCGCTGTCTTTGGGCTGCTCTGCTATCCGCTCATCGCGCCGGTGTTGAAGCGGGGTTCGCTCCAGAACATTGCTCCGGCCACGGCCGGACTCGGCATGATTCTTATGGTCAACATGCTGGATCTGCTGCCGAACTCTTCGCTGACGCCGCTGACCTGGCTCATGGCAGGAGCACTTTGCGGATCGGTGGCTCGGCCGAGGAGGCCTGTTCGGGCGCCCGCCCTATCGGGTAAAAGGGCCACGCCTACGCCGCTAATCCTGCCCTGCCACGGCCTTGAGTTCCATCTCGAATTTGCGGGCCGACATGATCCAGTCATGCTTTTCAGCTACGCCGCGCGCATGCTTCGACATAGCCTGCCAGTCATCCTCAGTCAGGCGCGCAACATCGAGAATGGCCGCTGCCATAGCCTCAGCCGTCCCCTCGACCAACCGTCCGTTGCCCTCATCGATCAAGTCCGGCGCCGCGCCCGCACGTGTCGCGATTACAGGCGTCCCGCTCGCCAGGGCCTCAAGTAACGGCAATCCGAAACCCTCCGTAATCGACGTGAACAGCCAGCAGCGGCATTGTGCATAATGAGCGGGTATTTCGCTCTGCAAAGGCGAATGCGCATATTCGATCCACTCGATATCTCGGATATCGACCGGATCCTTGTCGCCGCCAAAGAACATGCCACGCAAATCGGGCATCTCCTTACGTGCAATCCTCATGGCTTCAACCGCCATCAAACTGTTCTTTCGCGGCGTGTAGGGCCACCGATGACCTATGGGGATCGGGTTCCTTGCCGGGGATTGGTGTGGATGAAAGCGATCGGTCTGAACGCCATTGGGAATGACGACGATATCATCGATCCCATATTCGGATTTCAGCGTTTCGGCGAGCCAGCGCGATACCGTGAACGTCGTCAGGCCGCTACGATAGACCGCCCTGACCCGATCGACGGGCTGGCCGGGAAAGATTTCATGATCCTGAACGAAATGGCACTTCTTACCCTTCGAG
>CALMYW010000171.1 GCA_937873665.1 uncultured Sphingorhabdus sp. | reverse complement strand
TGCAGATCGAGCCCTTGGCGCTCATCGCGCTGCGCCAGAACGGCCGCTGCGAATTCACCGTTCCGGAGGCGTTCTATGACCTGGATTGCCCAGGCCACTACCAGCGGCGGATCAAGTCGGTCAGCATCACGATTCCCTGCGTAACCGGCCCTTATGCGGGTGTCCACTGCACCTTGACCTTGCTCTCGAGTTCGGTTCGCCAGGATGCCGGCGGAGGCGGAGCAACGTATATGAAGTCAGTCGACGTCGATGACCCGCGTTTCAGAGATGATTACAGTTCCATCCAGTCGATCGTTACCAGCGGTGCCCAAGGCGACACCGGTTTATTTGAGACTAACCTGCGCGATGAGCGATATCTGCCGTTCGAGGGAGCGGGAGCAATCAGTACCTGGCGGCTCGAATTGCCATCGGAGTTCCGTCAATTCGACTACAAGACGATCAGCGACGTCATTCTGCACATCCGGTATACGGCGCGCGAGGGCGGCTCGTTGCTGCGCCAGGGGGCGATCAATAATCTGAAGAATCCGATCGCTAGGGCGCAGGCAGCTGGATCGGTTCGCCTGTTCTCTATTCGAGAAGAATTTCCGACCGAGTGGGCGAAGTTCCGGGCACAGGTCCAGGCACAGGAACCGAGTGCGCAACAGCGCTTCGCGCTTGAGCTTCCGCTTCGCGCCGAGCACTTCCCGTTCTGGAGCAAGGGTCACTTGGCCCGCGTGACGCCGGTGGAGATCGTCGCGCGCAGCGGCAAACAGGAGGTGCCTCAGACCATTAACGTGTTCGACAAGTTGGACAAGCCAGGCAACCCAGCGAACTGCTACACGCTTACGAAGGCGGTTGCCATGGGCAACCTGCTCATCGGAACATTCGCAAGTACGCCCCCGGCACCTACAGTCGACGTCAACACCGACCTAAAGCTCTTCTTTGATGACAACGATCTGAGCGTCCTTTGGGTAGCCTTAACGTGGGGGAATAACAACCTGACGCCGTAGGGGGTTTACAGACTTTCGGGGGAAAATGTCAAAGGAAGCGGGGTAGGGTACCTATCGAGCCGTGCGAAAGGCAGCCTGAGTTGCAAGACTGTGTCCGATCAATCCGGGCCGGTACATTGCGTTCTGAAATGAAAAAGGCCGGCACCTTGTGAGTGCCGGCCTCGCTGCTACCGGATGAGGTAGCGATGAAATCTAGTGGAACTGCTCTTCTTCGGTCGAGCCGGTGAGGGCCTTCACGGACGAGGAGCCGCCCTGGATGACGGTGGTCACGTCGTCGAAGTAGCCCGCGCCGACTTCCTGCTGGTGCGAAACGAAGGTGTAACCCCTGTCCCGAGCTGCGAACTCGGGCTCCTGCACCATTTCGGTGTAGTGCTTCATGCCTTCGCCCCGGGCATAGGCGTGGGCGAACTGGAAGGTATTGAACCAGTTGATGTGGATGCCGGCCAGCGTGATGAACTGATACTTGTAGCCCAGCGCAGACAGGTCTTCCTGGAAGGACGCGATCTGCTTGTCGTTGAGGTTCTTCTTCCAGTTGAAGGATGGCGAGCAGTTGTACGAAAGGAGTTTGCCGGGGCAGGCCGCGTGCACGGCTTGCGCGAATTCGCGGGCAAAGCCGATATCGGGCACACCGGTTTCGCACCACACCAGATCGGCGTACGGCGCGTAGGCCACGCCGCGGCTGATGGACTGCTCAAGGCCGTTCTTGACACGGTAGAAGCCCTCTTGCGTGCGCTCGCCGGTCAGGAAAGGCTTGTCGTTGGCGTCGTGATCGCTTGTGATCAGGTTGGCGGCTTCGGCGTCGGTGCGGGCCAGCACGATGGTCGAAACGCCCATCACGTCGGCGGCAAAGCGCGCGGCTATCAGTTTCTCGCAGGCCTCTTGCGTGGGAACCAGCACCTTGCCACCCATGTGACCGCACTTCTTCACAGCGGCCAACTGGTCCTCGAAGTGCACGCCGGCAGCTCCAGCCGCAATCATGTTCTTCATCAGTTCGAAGGCGTTCAGAACGCCACCAAAGCCGGCCTCGGCGTCAGCCACGATCGGCAGGAAGTAATCAATGAATTCGGGCGAACCGGGCTCGATGCCACGGCTCCACTGAATTTCATCGGCGCGCTTGAACGTATTGTTGATACGGCGGACCATCGTGGGCACCGAATCGTAGGCATAGAGCGACTGGTCGGGATACATCGTTTCGCTCGTGTTGCCGTCGGCCGCGACCTGCCATCCCGACAGATACACCGCTTCAAGGCCAGCCTTGGCCTGCTGCATGGCCTGGCCTGCAGTAATGGCGCCGAACGCATTGACATAGCCTTTCTTGGCACCGCCGTTGACCTTGGCCCAGAGCTTCTCAGCACCACTCTTGGCCAGCGTGTACTCGGGCTGCATGCTGCCGCGCAGGCGAACCACATCGGCGGCGCTGTAGCCGCGCTTCACACCTTTCCAGCGTGGGTTGGTCGCCCAATCCTTTTCCAGGGCGGCGATCTGTTCAGCGCGGGTCGGTTGCGCGGAATTGTTGGACATGGAAACCTCCAAAGTTGAGTTGAAAACAGGACAGACGCGTCAGCAATGCAAGACGAGTGCCGATAGCAGTACTTTAACTCTTCTATAAGACTTCTGTGTGCTCTTATGTCTTATAGAAGACTTAATCTATTCCCTTGAAAATCAATGAGTTACCTCATTAATTTCTCAATATGCAATTTCATTTCTCATAACAAGAAATTCTTTCGCGCCGCAGCATCCATTAGTTTCAACTCGCAACATCACGTTCCACAAGGTGACAATATCTTCGCCTTATTTCCGACTGCGCTCTCGCGACCAGTCACCGCCCGCAAGGATGGCGCGCCCGACCACATATTTGGGATTGATCTCGTACACGATGCACGCAAACGTGCGCCCCTGCACCGCCACAGGGACGATTCGCTTGAAATACTCGTCCCGCTGTTGGGGATAGAGCTCTTCAATTTCATCGAGCTGCTCTTCCAGTTCCAGCGCAATGGCATACACCTCCCCGTGAACAAGACCCTCCCCGCCCAGCCGGATACCGGGATAGGCGCCAAGGTCATATAGCGTGCCTGCAATGGCGGCTGAGCCCACGAAGAGCGGTTCGGGTTTGAGCCGTGTGATGTCGTTGTCGTCGCCGCGGCGCAAGGTGCCGTAGACGAACACGTGGCGCTGGGTCGTTGAAGGCGCTTCGGGCATGATGGAATCCTTTTCAAGAGTCATACCAGTCTAGTGAAACCGGATCAGCCCCGCCGACTCGTTGCCTACGCCTGCCTCGCCCTGAGCATGTCGCTTGTCGGCAGTTATGTCGCACTTTCCAAACCACTCGCAGCGGTGATTCCGGTCTTCCTGCTGGCCTGGATGCGATTCGGCATTGGGGCCATGGCCATGGTGCGATGGCTGAAGAAGCCCCCGAGCGAACCCGCGCTCACGCCTCAAACGAAACGCCTCCTATTTCTGGAGTCCCTGTTCGGCAATTTCCTGTTCACCCTCTGCATGATGTACGGTGTCAGCCTGACAAGCGCCGTTTATGCCGGAGTCATCATGGCATCGATCCCGGCCGTGGTCGCGCTGATGAGTTGGTCTTTTCTGGGCGAGCGGATTGGATGGCGAATCTGGGCTTCCATCGGCCTGGGTGGATGCGGCATCGCCCTGCTGGCGATGTCGGGCACAACGGTCCACAACGGGTGGGTTGCATCAAGCGCACCGCGCCTCACCGATTTCCAAACCGCACTGGGCGTTCTCCTGTTGTTTGGCGCCGTACTGTGCGAAGCGGCGTACTCCGTCATTGGCAAGCGCCTGACCCAGGCCATGGGGCCGAAACGCATCACCTCACTGATCAACCTGTGGGGATTCGCCCTGTCCACGCCGATGGGGGTTTATGTCGCCCTTCAATTTGACTTCGGCTCCGTGCCGGCGCCCATGTGGCTGCTGCTGGTCTTCTATGCGCTGGCCGCCTGCGTCTGGACCGTCTGGCTGTGGATGACCGGTTTGAAGGTGGTGCCGGCCGCACAAGGCGGTGTGTTCACCGTTCTGTTACCCATCAGCGCGGCCCTGGTGGGCGTTCTGGTGCTGGGCGAGTCCCTGGATAAGGTGCAATTCATGGCACTTGCCATTGCGCTGGCCGGCGTGTTGCTGGCCACGCTGCCCCGCAGGGTTCCCCACTGAGGCCACCGTTCCAGGTTCAGTTGTGCAGCGCCTGTGCTGCGACCACGATTCCATCTTCATCGGCGTAGAGCCAGTCACCAGGACGCACCCATGTCCCCTGGATCTGCACCGCAATGTCAGCCTGTCCCTCATCCCGCTTGGCCGTGCGCATCGGCACCAACGCCAACGCCCTGATGCCGACCTGCGCCTCGCGCAACTCCGTCAGGTCACGCACCGCGCCATCGACCACGATACCAGCCCACCCGTTCCTGGCGGCCGCCGCGGCGAGATTGCCACCCACCAGTGCGCGACGCAGCGAACCCGCGCCATCGATCACAAGCACCCGACCGACACGGCCCTGTGGCGTCTCCAGGAACCCCGGCGAATTGACGGCCTCACGCACCCGCGAGTTGTCTTCCAGGCAACGCAGAGTCACGACCGGACCACAGAACTTCCCGATCGCACCGAAGTCGTTGAAGACCGGCGGAAGCACGCGGAAGCTGCCGGTCGTGTCGTTCTCAAACGCATCGCACAGATCGCAGGTCGCAAAATCGGGCCGGGTGGGGGCATTCATGCTCGGTAACTCCATCAAAGTGTTTGAGATCCAGACTGGCAAGAATACCGAAGTTTCGTGGCACCGTGACCGGCTCAAGCATTGGCCCCGCCCCTAACCCGCGGCGCTTCGCC
>CALMYW010000170.1 GCA_937873665.1 uncultured Sphingorhabdus sp. | reverse complement strand
CCAAAGAACTGCTGCTGCGACTTCAAGGATAGATCATCGGCGGATCGATACAAGGAAGGGAAATCTTGTTCTTGCATGTAAGCTCGCCCTCCCTAGGAGTCTGACGCGCCGCGATTCATTTACCTAGTTCATCCGCCAAATTCTTCCATGGCACGACACCGATCTTCTTTTCGGAGACCCACGCAGGTAACTGCGACGGCGGCTTGTCAGAAGCGTACATCGCGATGACACGCTTTCCAAGATTCAAGCTTTTTTCGACTTCCCATTTCACCCATTCGCTCTGAGGAGTGGACTCGGACAAGTACACGACGGTCACGGACGCGCGTTCAATGCGCTCGGTAATTTTTTGACGGATGTACTCAGCACGCTCGCTATCGTAGGGCTCTCGGACTGAGTAGTCGTTGAACTCAATATCACTCTTTTCGTTCTTCGCATGAGCGCGTAGAAGGTTGACCTCGTCCAGGTCTTCCATCGCGAAACTGATAAAGACGTTGCGCTTCCCGCTTTGCAGAGCCGCCTTGGCCCGTTGTTCAAGTGCCCGGATGTCTCCCAGGGATCGCCGTCCGCCGCCACCGCCACCCATCTCAGTTCTCCTTGAACTTAAATTCGTTGCAGGAAATGCAGTTCATGCACGGCGTTGCCCCGCCTAAGTGGCAGGAGTATGTGCCAGAGATGCCTTTGCTTCTAGCGAGCTCGACGACGTCGTGTTTGTGGAACATACACAGCGGCGCAAGGATCCGGATGCGTCGCCCCATGCAGCGCTCAATCATTTGTTCTGCATCGATTAGAAACGCGGTCGTCTGGTCAGGAAAGAGGCTGGTGTCCTCGTGCAGCAAGCCGATCGATACGGCATCGGCGTTCATCTGCATCGCGTGCGCAGCAGCAGTTAGCAGGAACAGCATATTGCGTCCGGGCGTGAACGCGTCCTCTATGACGCGTAGACCGGTGTCGGTGAGGCCTGAGCGGATCAAGCGGCCATAACCTGAGAGCTCGGCGACCTGCGGATCGGGTAGCCCGAGCCTCGTCATCGCGGAGCGGCATGCCGCGAGTTCGCGTTCGCGGGCTCGCTGCCCATAATCAACGAATAGCGGGTACTGGTGGACGCCTTCCTCCTTGGCAAGACATGCGACGAGAGTGGAATCCAGGCCCCCAGAGACGAGGGTGACAATGCTCATGCGAAATCCAGCTCCATATTGGGTTCTTTGTCCGCGCGCATCACGATCCAGATGGCCCAGTCGAGCAGACCGACGTCATAGCCAATACGGGTGGCGTGTTCACGCAAGGATTGCTCCAAGCGCAAGTAGGTCGACATGCCGGACACATAGGGCTGGGTATGGTCGCTTATGCCGACCTCGGACATGTAATTGAGTACGTGGCGGTCAAGGATGGCTAACGAGTAGGTAATCCCAGCATTCCTCAGGAACATGCTAGCCTGCTTCGGCCCCGCACCGGGTATGTGCTTGACGAGCCACTGCCGAGCCTGCGAAGCATCGCCGAAGCCCTGGACCAGCGCCGATAGGCCAGCCTCGCGGCGATACACCGCAGCATGGGCGGCGGCAAGCTGTTTCGCGCGTAATCCGGGAAAGCGGTAGCGCACAGGACGGTCGTCCAGCTCCACCCGGTGCATCAAAATGTCTTCGAGCGCGTCAGCCAGCGCAACCTGATCGGTAGCCTGGTTGAGTAGCAGTTCTGCCTGGGCGATTGCATCTGCTGCGGCGGAGGCGATGCCATAAGGCACTTGGCTGCTGAGGATGCAGCACGACAGCTCCCACCACAATGACCGCTCGTCAATGATGTCGGGCCGTGGCGTGTCGATCCGTGCCTGAATGTCCGGGCAAATGGCAGTCACGGCGCGTTCTAAACGGTGAGGAAAGGTGAAGCTCATGGGAACAATTCCGGCATCTTGCGCGCCAGGAACCGATGCGAGGAACCGAGAATGCGCGCGCTGAGGGCTTCGAAGTTACCCTTCGCCGCCGCGTGGCGGAGTTCGTCTCTCAGTTGTGCGAAATAGTCCAGATTGTGGAGCGCTGCCCGGGCGTTGAAGTTGATATTGTCGTTCTTAAGCACCTCGGCCACGAGCGGAGATTCCGCATGGCCACTCTGGTAAGTGAACAAATCGAAGTGCTGGAAGTGGTTGAGCCGATTGGTCTCGCGATCAACAACCACGCGGCACCACTCCAGGCCGTCGAAACTGTCAGCGCCGGCGGCGGCCAGCAGAACGATGCTCCATGGATTGCCCGTGCCCAGCAGGTGCAGGGGCTGGTAAAACGGCAGCGTGTCGAGCGCTTGGCGGATACGCTGTACGGTGGCTGCCCGCTCTGCGAGGCCGCGGCCTAGCTCGCGTTCGGGCACGGCGATCATCGGGGGGACGAGTGCATCGGCAACGCCACGGACAACTTTCGGGAGCGACGCCACATCATGCCCGTGCATCTTCGTAAAAGGCGCATGCACGATCGGGAGTACGGGCGCAGACGTAAATTTTCGGTTGGCCTCAACCGCAGCGATGACCTGCTTGGTCGCCTTTTTCCAACCTCGGGAAGGCTCCATGATGTCAAAGCTGAACGCCCAGTCATGCGGGACGTCTTTCAGCGCCTGCTTGAACTTCGGCGGTGTCCAGCTCGTGTCTTTCAGGCGACTCGCCTCGTAGTTGCCGGAGTCCACCAGTACGAGCCCGCCCTGTCGACGGATCTTCGCCAGTTCAAGGAGCATCGCGTTGTCGCGTCGCGGCGGCAGGAGATCGTAGGCCGATACCAGGACCGCATCCGCGCCGAAGATACGCAGCGCTTGCACTGCCGGTAGCGGCTCGACCTGCGTCTCGTGCGACGAGACCGACATGAACAGTGCAGGCAATTCGAGAGTACCGTCTCCGATCCTCCGGAGTCGCTTCGGCTTGGCCGGAGGCGGGAGGATAGTTGCTAGCTTGCGCACCAGCTGCAGCACTGCCGGATGGTCAGCCTCGCCTTTCCAGTACGTGAAATCGACGTCGCTGTAGGCGTCGAAGTCGAAGGGCGCGGCACAATCCTCCATGCGCGCGGGGACGATGTACTTGTCAGCGGTCCTGGCGAGCACGAGTTCCCCGTGCACGGCATCGCTGGCACTGGCTGCGTGCGTCCAGACTGGCACCATGCATTTAGCCGAACCGATCTCTTTCGGAATGACCTGGGTATAGCGCCCAACCAGCGTGTCGTCCCACCAGACGCTCCATCTGTCCGACAGCAGTTCTGCGAGCCGCCCCACCCTTTCCAGGTTCTCAGGTGTCTTGCTCGAGTGGCTGATGAAGATGTCTGCCATGGTGGGATGGCTGGGGCTGTTTCAGGTCAGCTGCGCGGGGCAAATGCCGCCCAGAGCGCAAAGTAGATGGCCGAAGTGAAGTCGTCTATAACGCGGAGTCCGCCCTGAGCTGGGGTGTCGGTTGCACACAGTTCATCGAGCAGAACGACCGGGATGCCGGCACTTTCGAGTGCCTGCAGCCGCAACCTCAGGTCGCCGAGCAAGCCCTCGCCGATCACGAGCGCTGACATGATTGATGCTGTCTCGACCGTTGGCGTCTCGTCGAGCATCGGGCAAACCACACGAGCTCCGAGCTCAAGCAGCGAGGACCGCGCTTCTTCCATCACAAACCGGCGCCCGATCGTGTCAACGGCGCCTTCAAGCAACACCACGGGCGTTTCCTCCAGCGCGACTGGCTCGCGCGGCATCTGCGCGTCGGCCGTCAACGGCAAGATGCCGCTTGCGCAGTACGCGGCGACGGAAAGCGATGCACGATCTGCCGCGAGGAATGCGGGTTGCTTGCGTTCGGCCCATTCCAAGGCAAACACGCTGCTGAACACGTCTCCCGTGCCTATCTTGAATACGCGCTCGGACCGATACGCTGGAACCTCAGCCATAGCGCCGCCGCGTTCCATGACCAGCGCCCCCCGAGCACCGCCCTTCACGACGACGACATGTGCGCCGCCTGGGTTCAGCAATGCGATTGCGGCTTCACGGATGTCGTTTCTACCCGATAACGCTTGCGCCTCGGCCTCGTTCAGCACCAACGCGAGTTCGTCGGCGGACGAGCCATTGTCTGCAAACGTTGCTGGATTGATGGACGTTTGCGGGTCATACACGGCCCGGTTTGCCTGGACGATGGCCTCGCCTTCGAGGAAGCCAAACCGAAGTACCGCCTCGCCTGATAGCTCAATGGGTGCATGCCGCACCATTGCAGACCTGCGCGGCTCGATGTGCGGAGTCGACAGTGGGTGAAAATACGCGAATGCAATGCCATGCAACGATGGCTGCAGGCGAAGTTCCACGCCGAGTCGTTCCAGCGCGTCCTGGCCACTCGAGCCGAAAGCTGGCGCGTAGGCATGCAGCACCGTGACGGGCGACAGCCCAGCCACTGTGGCAGCGGCACGTCCGCCGGATCCGTACTCTGCGTTCCAGTCGGGGACGAGGCATGTTTCCTTGTACAGACCTCCTGCAATGTGCATCGTCTTCCTAGGCGTTGGCTGCTGCACGGATAAGGTGGCCATTTTAGGGTGCATTCCTCTCGATAAGTCGCCGCGCGTGCATAGGCGTAAACCTGGGGCACGGGGACTTGCTTGGGGCGATTGCGACCTGCCAGGCAGGCGCTGGGTGGCTTGCGCGCAGTGGCGGCCTCCAGCTGGCGAGCGCCTCTTGCATCGAGTCGATGGATTGGCCGTGTGCCTGCCGGGCCTTCGCGATCGCGCGCAGGTTCGTCAAGGTCGACTCGGCCTGCCTTGTCAGGACGCTATCGATGAGAGGAAGCTGCCGTAGTGTCCGCTCACTGTAAAAGCAGTCCTTCGACGTTGGACGCGCGACCGGCAGCTGACAGCCTGAAAAAGTCGGTCATACCTTTGCAACCAACGACCACTTCATCCAGGTGGCCTCGGCCCAATCAAGCCACCATCAGTCCCCCCTGTTGATGGTCACCGAGGGCCTCACCGCCGCCGATCCCGCCATCCACCCACCACCCGGTTCCACGCCGCCATGCGGTCGCCGGCGGGCGTGCCGGCCGTTCCGGAGTTGCTGGCCACCAGGTGGTCGATCGCTGCCTCCTGCTCGTGGCTCAGCTCGTCCGGGAACATCGGCGCGACGGTGACGATGCAGTCCGCCGCCTCGGCTGCGTTCGTCCACGGCAGGCCTGCGTTCTTGATGCGGTAGTTCAGGTGGCCGCGCCGCAGCTTCATCTGTTGCAGCCCGCGCGGGGTGGGGACTTCGACCCAGCGGTTGGCCATCCA
>CALMYW010000169.1 GCA_937873665.1 uncultured Sphingorhabdus sp. | reverse complement strand
GCGAGCGTCGCGTAATAGTGGTCGAAGCCCGAGAAGAGATGCGCGGGCGGCATTGTCACCCGGTCAGCCACTGGCTCATAATAGGCTTCGTCGCCCTGATGCCGCAGGACGGCCGGAATACTGGCAAAGAATGAGTCGAGTTCAGCCTGACGGCCCTCGGGTTCCACCACTTCAAGCGTCGCGGGGGGATGGAAACGTTCCGGAAGACCTTCGACCTGATCGGCGTTGAAAACCGGATAGGCCTTCAACACGCGGCGACTTTCGTCGGTTTTTTCGCCGGTTTCGGGGGCTTCGACTTCCTTGGTGTAGCTCTTGTAGAAGATGGCGATGGTGGATTTTTCACCCTTGCGCACCTGTGCGCCCAGTTCTTTGGCCTGATTGTAGGTCATCCAGAACGGCGAGGCGTAACCGCACATGTCGGCAACCATCCAGAGCCAGAATACATTCATGCCGCGATAAGGGATGCCGCACGCCCGCAATGGGCGCGAGACTGGCACACCGCGCCATGGCTTGATCCACGGCTTCGTGCCGGACTCGAGGCGGGCGATGATTTCCTGGGTGATACGGGTAGCAGGCGACACTCCGCCGCTTTGTCCCTTGCGATAGGCCATGTTGGATCTCCTGAAATGGCCTGACGACAGTTCCGTCGGTCAGTGCCGGAGATCCCGGAGCCCCCTCCGCTCTCTTTCCATGAAGGAAGCGGCCCCCCGGCATGTGCCGGAGGACCGCTTCACGGTGGCGAGCAGCCGTTCCTGTCAGGAGGAGGTCAGGCGGCCAGCTCGCTCGGGGGCTGATTGTCGTCGTTGGCGACGCAATCCGCGTCGGGACCTTGCGCTTCGTTATCGGCAGGAATTTCCGGCTGGTCGGCAAAACGCATGACTTCGGGCACCCAGGCGAGGGCCCTTTCCCGAACTTCGACCTCGGTGATGTAGGTCCCCGCGAAGACGCGCTCGGCGCTCATCGCGAGATCGCCCTTTTTCACCGATGCGAAGCGCGAGGACAGTTCCAGGCCGCCGACATCGGTGAGCGCATCGAGGATGACCTGCTTCGAGACGCGGTCGAAGTAGTTTGCCGCGGTCGGACGCCACCATTGCGCCATGTCGATGCCGATCGTGCTGCCCAGATGATCCTGGAACGTGATCTGACGTTCGCCTGCCATGTTGAGGCTCGCCTCGAGTGTGCGAGCGACGACGAAGCCGAGCCATGCTGCGCGACTTTCATCAGCGAGTGCCCGAAACATCTTGAAGCGCGACGAAGCGTCTTCGCCAGATCGCCAGCTCTCATCGAGACCCGAGCGCAGGTCCGCAAGGGATGCGCTTGCCGGCGCATCCTTCGCTTCGAACCCGACAATCGGACCCGCGGGGACGCCGCCACGCAGGGTCGTGGCCGCGCGTGACCGCCAGTCGTGGATGTCGGCATCCGCGAGGGTGAAGACCATGATGTCGAGCGAAAGGCCGGGATCCGATGCCACGTGGAGCGCGAGCACGTCACGACGTTGCATCGCAAGTTCGTCGACCAGACGCTTGGAAAGCGCTGCACGGCGTTTGCCATCACTGCCGACACTCGCAACGACTTCGACGACATCTTCGTCACCAACGACTTCGATATCGCGCTCGCCGTAGAACACCGGCTGGAGGACCGGTGTGCCGTCGCGCGAGAGAACGAGGATCATTCCGGCATCGGCCTTCAGTTCGGGTGCCAGCTCCGGGGGCTTTGCCCGAATGTCCTGGCATTCGCGCTCGATTGCTTCGATCGTCGCCTCGGCCGCAGCAATTGCTTCTTCGGCGCTGTCTTCGTCTTCAAGAATGGCCGCATGCTCGTCGTACGAGGCATCGAGCTCATCAAGGCGGGCCAGTTCGGCGTCAGTCAACGGAGCCGGCTCGGCTGGAAGTCGAATGAGGCCTTCGACGAGATCGTGACTGGCATAGGCGTCAAGCGTCGGCTTGACCCAGGCAAGACCCTGCTCTGCTGCGAGCGCCTTGGCGCGCTTTTCCATCTCCTCTGCGGCGAGCGTTTCGAGAAGCGCGACATCAACCCAGGACTCGCTGTCATCGTCGTCGAAGAGTTCGCGTTCGATCCGGCCACCTGCAGCGATATAGGCTTCGCGACCGACAAGACGGGCCCGAGCATCGCTGCCGCGAACCGTGCCGGAGAGCACCATGCGCCGGATACTGTCGGCGCTGGGCGCATAATAGCCCGAAGACGCTTGTTCATAGACGCGAGCCTGAATTTCCTGGTCGGAGGTCGCGCCGAAAGCTTTGGCGAGATCGAGAGTGATTTCACCGGATGCCAGAGCATCGAAGACGACGGGTGCAAGGGTCGCGAGACGCAGCCGGCCTTCGACGAAGCGGACCGTCAGTCCGAAGCGGCGCGCGACATCTTCCGTCGAGGCACCAGCATCAATAAGGGCAGCGAACGCCTGCGCTTCGTCGGCTGGATTCATCGCGAGGCGATGGAAGTTTTCGGCCAGGCTCGTTTCGACTGCGATTTCCGCATCGTCCTCAAGCACGAGGCAGGTAACCTCGTAGCCCTTCGGCAGGACTTTCTCTTCGGCAAGCGCCAGCAAGGCGCACCGGCGGCGCTCTCCGGCTTCGACCTCGAATTTTCCACGAGCAGCAGGCCGAACAATGAGGTTCTGCAACAACCCATGGGCTGCAATGCTCGCTTTCAGTTCGGAATCTGCGGCGGGGTCGCGGTGACGGCGCACATTGCGAGGGGACTGGACCAACTTGGTCAGCGGGATCGTCTTGATCATGGGACTTACTCCTGATTGCGAGCTCAAGCATCGACCATCGACGCTCCTTCGGCTCAGTCAGAAGCAAGCTTCCTTTCCTCTTCTATGGGCGCAGTCGTTAATAGGGAAACCAGTCATTTACTGGTAAGATGGCATGTCACGCCAATATGATGCACGGCCCAACAGACATGTGGAACGAAGACAACGCCATTTACGACGATGGTGAATGGATTACCTGGACTGAGATCAACACACATCTGGCGCGTTTGGAGTTCGAAGCCCGGTTCCCGAACCTCGACGTCGATCTGGTTCCGATATTTCAAGACTTGCTCGCTGTTGCGCAGAACTATTACGAGCTCACGGGCAGCCACCTTCAGGTGTATGGCGATCTCGGTGAACTCTATGGGGCCATCACTCACGGGCTCAAACTGCACCGGAATTACGCACAAGGGTCGGACGGCAAAATTGGCAATCACTTCGTTGAAGTGAAGACGATTACGCCTTTCAAGAGCAACGATACAATTACGCTCAATCTCAAGCGCAACTTTAGCAAGGTCCTGATCGTGAAGATTGATTCTGACTTTGAGGTGCAGGGCAAGCTGATCGACCGCAAAGCCCTGCCTAAGGTGAAGGGCACTTCGTTGAAATTAAGTTGGGCGGATGTCGTTTCATAGCTGGATTGCCTTTTGGCCTGCTCGCCGTGGATCTTTCGCTCAAGCAGAACCCACCAGCCGAAACACCGCCCCTGTACCAGCGTCTCGAACAAGATCGACACCCATTCCGTCCCAGTGGTAGTCGAGGTGACGTCCCTGAGTGGGGTCGGATGCACAATCCGGGTAGAACAAGCCGACACATTCACCACCCGGATGCCGGATGCTCGGATAGACAAGACCTTCGGCCCCGCCCCCTTTGAGCGCAACAG
>CALMYW010000168.1 GCA_937873665.1 uncultured Sphingorhabdus sp. | reverse complement strand
CGCGTGCCCGAAACGCCGGTCTATCTCGACGCGCTGCTGGCCGATGAGCCGCTGACCGGCGGTCTCGAACCCATGCTCGGCGCCCATCATTTGCGCACGCTCACCATCACCGGCTTTCCGACGGCGACCTTTCCCGGGCTGCTTGATGAGCTCAACCGGCAAGCCTTCCCATACCGCTGGTCAACGCGGGCAATCATGCTCGACAAGACCGACGCGACCAAGCTGCTCTCGAAGATTCGGCGGCAATGGTTCGCCAAGCGCAAGTCGGTCGCCGCCATCCTCAAGGAGGTGATGACCAACGAGCAGTCGGTGCTGATGGATTCGGACGCCTCGAACAAGGCGGCCGATGCCGACATGGCGCTGCAGGAGCTTGGCGCAGATCATGCCGGCATTGCTTATGTCACTGCGACGGTCACGGTCTGGGACCGCGACCCGGCGCTGGCGGCGGAGAAGCTGAGGCTGGTCGAAAAGGTCATCCAGGGCCGCGACTTCACCTGCACGATCGAAGGCATGAATGCGCTCGAGGCATGGCTCGGATCGCTCCCCGGCCATGTCTACGCCAATGTCCGGCAGCCGCCCATTTCCACTCTCAATCTCGCCCACCTGATCCCCCTGTCAGCGGTATGGGCGGGAGCGGAACGGGACGAGCATTTCGGTGACGCCCCCTTGCTTTACGGCAAGACCGAAGGCTCGACCCCGTTCCGCCTTTCCCTTCATGTCGGCGATGTCGGCCACAGTCTGATCGTCGGCCCGACAGGGGCAGGCAAATCCGTGCTGCTGGCGCTGATGGCGCTGCAGTTCCGGCGCTACAAAGGCAGCCAGATCTTCGCCTTCGATTTTGGTGGATCGATCCGCGCTGCCGCGCTCGGCATGGGCGGCGACTGGCAGGATCTCGGAGGCGCGCTGCATGCCGAGGAAGGCGACAGCGCTGCCGTCGCCCTGCAGCCGCTTGCACGGATCGACAACGCCGGCGAACGCGCCTGGGCCGCCGAATGGCTGGCGGCGATGCTGGCTGGTGAAGGCATGGTGATTGACCCTGCCGCCAAAGAGCATCTCTGGTCGGCCCTGACATCGCTTGCGTCCGCACCACCTGCCGAGCGCACACTCACCGGTCTCGCGGTCCTCCTGCAATCCCAGGAATTGAAGCAGGCACTCGCCCCGTATCTCATCGGCGGTCCATGGGGACGGCTGCTTGATGCCGAACAGGAACGTCTGGGTGAGGCGTCCGTGCAGGCTTTCGAAACCGAAGGTCTGATCGGCGCGTCATCGGCCGCTGCTGTGCTCGCCTATCTGTTCCACCGGATCGAGGGGCGGCTCGACGGCTCGCCGACCATGATCATCATCGATGAAGGCTGGCTCGTGCTCGACAGCCCGGCCTTCGCCGCGCAGCTGCGCGAATGGCTGAAGACGCTGCGCAAGAAGAATGCGAGCGTCATCTTCGCGACCCAGAGCCTTGCCGACATCGAGACGTCGGCCATCGCGCCTGCCATCATCGAAAGCTGCCCGACGCGCATCTTTCTGCCCAACGAGCGCGCGGCCGAACCGCAGATCGCACGGGTCTATGAGCGGTTCGGCCTCAATGATCGCCAGATCGAAATCCTGAGCCGGGCTACCCCGAAACGCGATTATTATTGTCAATCGCGGCGCGGCAACCGGTTGTTCGAGCTGGGACTCGGCGATGTCGCACTCGCCTTCAGCGCCGCCTCTTCCAAAACCGATCAGATCCGCATCGCCGAGCTTGTCGCAGCCCATGGCCGCGAAGGCTTTGCAGCGGCCTGGCTCCAGAACCGCAGCCTCGAATGGGCGGCCGAGCTGCTTCCTCCCCCGCCGCCCGCACTAACGGACAAGGAAAACCGCCCATGAAAATACCCGTCCTCCGCCGCGCTCTCATGGCGACGGCGATCGCCACTTCGCTGGTATCAGGCACCATGATCGCCGCGCCAGCGCAGGCCCAGTTTGGCGGGATCGTCTATGATCCCAGCAACTACGCGCAGAACGTGCTGACCGCCGCCCGGACGCTGCAGCAGATCAACAACCAGATCCAGCAGATCCAGAACCAGGCGACCAGCCTCATCAACGAGGCCCGCAATCTTGCCAGTCTGCCGGTCTCGACGATCCAGACGCTGCAGCAACAGGTCGACCAGACCCGCCAGTTGCTGAACCAGGCCCAGCGCATCGCCTATGACGTGACCGACGTGCAGCAGGTGTTCAACGGCCGTTACAAGGGGGCGGCACTGACCGGCGGGCAAGCCCAGATGGTCGCCAACGCCAATGCGCGCTGGCAGGACAGCGTCGGCGCCTTCGAAGATGCCATGAAGGTGCAGGCCGGGATCGTCGGCAATCTGGGTGCGACCCGCAGCTCGATCACGACACTGGTCGGCGCCAGCCAGTCAGCGACCGGGGCTTTGCAGGCGGCACAGGCCGGCAATCAGCTACTGGCTTTGCAAACCCAGCAACTGGCCGATCTGACCGCCGCCATTGCGGCGCAGGGCCGCGCGCAGTCGATCGAGGCCGCGCGCAATGCCGCGACCGAGGCCGAGGGCCGCGAGCGTTTCCGCCGCTTCCGGACCCGGAACTGACATGAGCCGGTCGGTCAAGCTGGCGGCAGCCGCCGCTTTTGGCGGATTGCTGATCGCGGTCGCGGTTGTTTCGGCAACGCGGCCGCCGGCTCGGCACGACACAACGACCTATGTCGCGGACGAGACAGGATCTCCGAACCCTCACGCCGCAGAACTCAAGCGCTGCAGCACGATCACCATGCCGGAATCGGGATGCGATGCGGTCTGGGAAGCTGAGCGCCGCCGATTTTTCCATGGAAGGGACCGGCAGCCATGAATGATACCGGCGTCATCGACCAGTTTCTGACGGTCTTCACCCAATATATCGACAGCGGCTTCGGCCTGCTCGGCGGTGAGGTCGGCTTCCTGTCGACCACCCTCATCGTCATCGACGTGACCATAGCAGCCTTGTTCTGGGCCTGGGGCACCGATGAAGATGTGCTGCAGCGCCTGATCAAGAAGACGCTCTACATCGGCACTTTCGCCTTCATCATCGGCAACTTCTCCAATCTCGCTGGCATCATGCTCCAGAGCTTTGCCGGGCTTGGCCTGCAGGCCAGTGGCAGCGGCATGGCCATCGGCGATTTCATGCGCCCCGGCGTTGTGGCCGCAACCGGTCTTGATGCCGGACAACCGCTGCTCGACGCCACCGCCGATCTTGTCGGGCCGGTGGGTCTGTTCACCAATTTCGTGCAGATCCTGATCCTGCTGATTTCCTGGCTGATCGTCGTCATCGCCTTCTTCGTGCTGGCGATCCAGGTCTTCGTCACCATCATCGAGTTCAAACTGGTGACGCTCGCCGGCTTTGTGCTGCTGCCGTTCGCCTTTTTCGGGCGCACCGCCTTCATGGCCGAGCGCGTCCTTGGCCACATCATTTCCTCCGGCATCAAAGTGCTCGTGCTTGCCGTCATCACCGGCATTGGCACGACCCTCTTCACGCAGTTCATCAATGCCGGACTCGGGGTCGAACCCGACATCCAGCAGGTCATGGCGATTGCGCTCGCGGCGCTGACTTTGCTTGGCCTTGGTATCTTTGGTCCCAGCATCGCCAACGGCATTGTTTCGGGCGGACCGCAGCTCGGCGCAGGTGCGGCCGCAGGCACTGCGATCGCTGCTGGCGCGACGATTGCGGGCGGTATCGCAGGCGCCAAGCTTGCTGCGGGTGCCGCCGGCTCGGCCATGGCGGGCGCGGGCGCGAGTGGTGCCCGCGCCGCAGGCGGCGCATCGGGTGCCTATGCAGCCGGCGCCGCGGGCAAGACCGGACGGGCCGCAGCAGCCTCCGGTCTCGCCAATGTCGCAAAATCAGCTGCTAGCGGCGCGATTTCGCCGCTTCTCCGGGCCGCGGACAGCCTCAAGGCGAACTATGCCGCTGGCAAGGCCGGGACGCCCGCCAATGCGGCAGCGACCGGCGCCGCCGATGGCCCTCCTGCATGGGCCACCGCGATGAAGCGGCGTCAGGCGATGACGCAGGGTGCCAACATGGCCTCGCATACCCTCAAGGGCGGCGACAGCCACGGCGGCGGCTCTGGCCCCGACATCTCCGACAAAAGCTGAAACTTCCGAAAAGGATCCGACATGTTTCGACGCCCCTCTATCCGCTACGGGACCAGTCCCGAGCCCGTCACGCCCTATCAACGCGCCGCCCAGGTCTGGGACGACCGCATCGGTTCAGCCCGGGTGCAGGCGAAAAACTGGCGGCTCGCCTTCTTCGGTTGCCTTGCGCTTTCGGGAGGGCTGGCAGGCGGTCTCGTCTGGCAATCGGCGCGCGGCACGATCACGCCCTGGGTGGTCGAGGTCGACAAGCTCGGCCAGGCACAGGCCATCGCGCCTGCCGATGTCGATTATCGCCCGACCGACCCGCAGATGGCGTTCCACCTTGCTCGCTTCATCGAACAGGTGCGCGCCATTCCCGCCGATCCGATCGTGCTGCGGCAAGACTGGCTCAGGGCTTACGACTTCACCACCGACCGCGGCGCGCAGGCGCTCAACGACTATGCGCGCAACAACGATCCCTTCGCCCAAGTCGGCAAGGTGCAGGTCGCGGTCGATGTGTCGAGCGTCGTTCGTGCGTCGAACGACAGCTTTCGCGTCGGCTGGACCGAGCGGCGTTACCAGGATGGCGCACTCCTCGAAACCTCGCGGTGGTCAGCGATCCTGACCACCGTCGTGCAGCCACCACGCACCCCCGATGCCCTGCGCAAGAATCCGCTCGGCCTGTTCATCAACGCCATCAACTGGTCAAAGGAGCTTAGCCAATGATCCGCCCGACGCGCGCCCTGCGCACATCGATTATGCTCTCAGCGGTAACACTGATCTGCATCCCTGCCCAAGCCATGGCGCGCGAACAGCGCGCTCAGCCCCATGCAATTCCTGCTACATCGGCGCAGACCGTTGAGCCTGCCGACCCGCGCACCCGTGTTGGTAGGGCCAACGCCGCAGCGCGCGTGGAACCGGAGCGCACCAGCTATTTCAATGCCATCCAGCAATATGCCTATACCGATGGAGCCCTGTTCCAGATTTACACCGCACCGGGGCAGATTACCGACATCATGCTCCAGGAAGGCGAAGAACTCGTTGGACCGGGGCCGGTCGCATCGGGCGATACGGTCCGCTGGATCATCGGCGACACGGTGAGCGGTGCCGGAGCAGCGCGCCGCGTTCACATCCTCGTCAAGCCGACGCGGGCCGACATTCGCACCAACCTCATCATCAATACCAATCGGCGCACCTATCATCTCGAACTCAGCGCGACGAACTCGACCTATATGGCCGCAGTCTCCTGGACCTATCCGCAGGACGCCTTGATCGCCCTGCGTACTGCCGAGGCCGAGCGTGAACGCACGGCACCGGTGGCGTCGGGTATCGACTTCTCAAGCCTGAACTTTCGCTACCGCATCGGGGGCGATCATCCCGGATGGCGACCAGTGCGGGTGTTCGATGATGGCCGGCAGGTGTTCATCGAGTTTCCGGGCGACATTGCGAGCGGCGATATGCCGCCGCTGTTCGTGATCGGCGCGGACCAGGCAGCTGAGCTGGTGAACTACCGTGTGCAAGGCCGGTATATGGTTGTCGACCGGCTGTTTGAGCGTGCGGAATTGCGGCTTGGCGCAGGCAACAGCGCCAAGCAGGTTCGCATTGAGCGTGAACGCGCACGCCGCCGGAGCCGCTCATGAACACGCGACCGCAGGATGATGGCGTGCCACCGGTCACCAACCGGATTGTTGAGGCTGACGTCGAGACCGACGTTGAAACTGACGTTGAGGTCGATGCCGAAGGCGATGAGCCTGACGACGAGCGCCCGGTTGCACCGGCCAACCCCGACGGGTTTCGCCTTGGCGGGGAACCGCCGCGCGTCATGCGCTTGTCGCGCAAGGCACTGGCAATCCTTGGCGTCATCGCCAGCGTCGGGATTGGCGGTTCGCTGATCTACGCACTTCAGCCCAAGAACCACGCGCCAGCCGAGAATCTCTACGACACGAACAGCCGCAACCGCGCGGACTCGGTCAACGGTGCGCCTGCCAACTACGGCGACGTGCCCAAGTTGGGGCCTGCACTTCCCGGTGATCTCGGCGGCCCGATCGTTGCCGCGCAGCAGCGCGGGCAAAATGTCCCGATCCCGCCCATTGGCACCGCCCCGGCCGCAGGACAGCCCGATCCGCGGATTGCCGCCGCCGAGCAAGCGCGTGAGCGCGCGGCGCAGGAGCGTGACAGCGCCCGGACCAGTCGCCTGTTTCTTGCCGGAGAGACCGGAACGAACGACAGTCGGTCTGCAACCGCAGTAGGGCCAGCGCCATCAGCTTCGATACCAGGTGCGGATCCAGCTCAACCGTCTGCACCAACAGCCACGTCAAGCCGCCGCGCATTTCTCGGACAGCGCGGCAACCGCAGCACGGAAAGCCCTGAGCGCATCATGCGCCTTGCATCGCCTTACGTTGTGCAGGCCGGAAGCGTGATACCGGCAGCGCTCATAACCGGCATCCGGTCCGACCTTCCAGGTCAGATCACAGCGCAGGTTACGCAGAACGTCTATGACAGCCCCACCGGCCGGATCCTCCTGATCCCCCAAGGCTCAAGGCTGATCGGTGAATATGACAGCGACGTAGCCGCCGGACAGAACCGCGTGCTGCTGGCGTGGGACCGCCTCATCCTTCCCGGAGGTCAATCGATCCTGCTTGATCGCCTGCCCGGCGCTGATGCTGCCGGTATGGCCGGCCTTGAAGACCAGACCAACTATCATTGGGGCAACATGCTCAAGGCCGCGCTCATTTCGACATTGCTGGGCGCTGGTACAGAGCTCATCTCGAACGGTGATAGCGATCTCATTCGGGCGCTGCGTTTCGGCACGCAGGACACCATAAGCCAGACCGGCAGGCAGGTCGTGCAGCGGCAATTGAACGTGCCGCCGACACTGACCGTGCGCCCCGGATTTTCGCTGCGCATCATCGTGACGCGCGATCTGGTGCTCGAACCTGTGCCTGCAGGAGGAACGCGATGACCCGTCTCAAACTGGCTGATCTGGCCGATGAAAAGCCGGTGCGGCTGACCTTGGAGCTCTCTGCCCGGCTTCACCGCGATCTGGTGGCTTATGCGCTCGCCGTAAACGGCGGGGATGCCAAAGGTGCGCCGACCGCCGAGCGGCTTATTCCGCCCATGCTTGAGCGGTTTATCGCAACTGACCGGGCTTTTGCCAAAGCGCGCAAGACACCTCAGACGGGGTAACGCTCGTTGATCAGGGTAAAGAAGCGTTGCAGCGCCGGATTGTCATTGTCTTCGCGCCAGTAAACCGAAAATTCGAGGCG
>CALMYW010000167.1 GCA_937873665.1 uncultured Sphingorhabdus sp. | reverse complement strand
CGTCCAGTCCGGCGCCGGCGGCGAACGCCGCGCGGCTTGTTGGGCAAGATCGACTCGATGATCGACCACTCAAAATCGGACAGTTGGTGTCGGCACTGAGCATTCATCAAGGCCCCTCCTGGAACCTTGAAACACGACAAACGCTAAGCCGCTAAACGTTTATGAGTTTACGACCTAATTGAACACCTCGTTCGCAGGAAGAATTGCAGTCATAAATCGATACCCTCGGTTGGCCATGAAGCGTGCGTCTTTCTTTACGAGTTTCATGAAGTCTTTGTGGCCTGAGGTGCTGCGTCCAACAAGACATCCGGCACTGGAACGCCCGAGATTGGATTCACTGGCATCATAGCCCCAATGCTGGTTGATTCCAAACAACCCGGAGTCGGGTTTGTCACCGGGGCGCTTGTAATCCTTGTTCAGATCACGAAACACGGTCACTGGAGCTATCTGCACCAATGCTTCGTGCGCTCGCGTCGTGCCGGCACGATGTGTGCCAACCCGCCATGCCTTATATTGATCAAAGGCTATCCGAGCCGCGCCTTTAGGATTCATGGGATTTTCAGTCCAATATTTACCAGGCTCCGTCGTCGCCTCCCAAATCCACTCGTCGAATACGGGCCTACCATCATTGCCGATCTTGAATAGGATTCGCACGTCATTGAACATATTCGGCAGGTCGCTGTTCAGCGCTCCGTCTGTATTGGCGCCTTCAAGATAGATAATATTAAAGCAATCTGGATGCTTAGAAATAAAATAATTTTTCATTTCCATGTAGGTGATTACTTTATCAAACCAGTTTTTGCCGGCAATTATTTTAGGCAGATTTTTCTTTGGGGCAACTAAGAGCTTCGCTACGTCCTTGGTAAAGATGTTGCCAAGCTCCAAAGCGTTACGCAGGCAGAAATCATCGAGCGCCCAAATCGAGACGGGACCAAATACACCGTCAGCTGGGGGGTCAAGATAGCCGAGGTCGTGCAAGCGCCATTGGATGGCCTTGGCGAGGTCCTTGCGATTCGACAATTCGTCGATCGGGATCGGGGGACCCGAAAAACCCATGAGCGGTCCTGCCGGAATTTTGACGGTTGGATTTTCTGATCAAGGTATCCGTCGAACCAATTGCGATATGCCTTGGTCGTATCGCCACCAGCCGCATCGGTCAGTGCCTGGGCACGTTGGGCGCCAACCTGAATCTTCAAACTTGCAAACGTGTATTGCGCCGTACCGCGCAGATAAGCTTTGGCTCCGGCAAGCCCCTCGTGGTGTGCGAGATACATAAACCGAGCGCGATCGTCGTCGCCAATCTCGTCGGCGATCAACCCTTCTTGCTCTAAGCCTTTGAGGTTCGCCTTACCAAATTCCGCCGCAGCTATGATAGAGAGCTCCGGATCAAAGCGAAGCTGCAGCAACGCCACTTCACACCCGGCTATAATTTTACTATCGCCGCTGATATAGTTTTTGATCTTTGCTGTTTGATTCAAATATGTTCCTGTTCGACACGCCTCTCCAATCCAAGTGCTGTCTAGGAATTGAGTTAGGCCTGACGCGCTGGACCCAGTAGCTCTAGAATTTGGATCCCACGCGCCGGATTTCTTCCCTGCCTCTGCATCAATCAGCGCGGCCAAAGCGGCAGGATCAATACTGGTGCGATCTGATGCCTTTAGGATATAAGCCCGATATCCGTCGTTTGCCCCGAGCAAAAGCGACGTGGTCGCTTTTACTTCTGCCGCTCCTTTCTCTGCTCCAGCAAGATCGCTGGTGACCAAGTTGCTTGCATTCCCTGTGTCAATCCAGCCTTCAACCACCGCACCGTCTGACTTCGTGATAGCGACTTTTTTCCAAGCTTCGAGGGTTTCCTTTTCATCGATGACGCGCCCTTCTACTATTGTAACCGTCCCAAAGGGTGCATCGTACAGCACAAAGCTAACGCTAGTCACTTCAGTCAAAAAATGACTCTCGATCCACCCGACGAGGGTTTGGCTAGACGGGTCAATGATGGAAACGCGGGACCAATTACCGAGGCGATTTGATAACGCAGCAAAGGTGCCAGCCCTGACTGCAGCGACAAGGAGCGATGAGGAGATGGGTTCGCGGAACAAGCTGGCATCTGATGAAAGAACAAGATCACTCATGAAAATAACTCCAGTTGTGATGAACCAAAATTCCTAGGCAAGAGTGTCACCTTACAACTGAACAATGCCATGGCTCCTGAAAATTGAAAAGGCACTTCGAACAATTCCGTATTCGGCAGAAAGCAAACAATCCGGCTGACTTCCTACTCCCTTTCCGACCCTCAGCGCCTCAGAATCGCAACGGGTCCACCACCCTGCGCCACCGCTCAGACGCACGCTGTGCAGCCCATCCGGCACGATCCGGTATTTTCCGAAGATTGGTTCGGCCTTGAACAAGAAGCGGCTACGATCTTTGGGGTGGTGATGCGCTCGACGATTCGCAGCATGCTTCCCATGTGCCTCTCGCTGGTAGTGACCCAGCCCCCCTGATCCGGGCCGTTCATTTGGAGGGTCTGTTTGCCTTTCTTTCTGCTTGGTGGGAGGTGGCCTGGCTTGTTGGGGGTGTGGTTTGTCGCTACGGGCGAAGACTACTTGGGCCAGTCCGCCGAGCGACGTGTGCGGACGCTGCTGGTTGTAGTCGGCTTGCCCATGCCGCCAGCGCGGCGCGGGCCTGGCTCAGCGACGAGAACAGCTCCTCATTCAGGCATTCATCGCGCAAGCGGCCATTGATGCTCTCGACGAAAGCGTTTTGGTTTGGCTTGCCGGGCGCTATACAGTGCCATTCGATGCCGTGGTCCTGCGCCCATCTGAAGATGGTGTGGCTGGGCATTTCGGTTCCGTTGTCACTGACGATTGTTCTGGGTTCTCTTCTTCCCAAGCTGCATACGAGGGTTCGATTCCCTTCACCCGCTCCAGCGCCCTCGCCTCAGGACTATGCCGCCGCCTCGCGCCATGCGAAGACGCGGCATGACTGATGACGCCGCCATGCTAGACGCCGCTTCCCAAGCCGCCAAATCCGCCAAGCTCGACAAGCGGCTGCGCCAGACCCTCGATAAATACCGCGCCGCCGCCCCGCCTGGCGCCTTCCGCGCCGCGCTCGCTGAGGGGCTGGATGCCGCCGCGCTGG
This sequence comes from uncultured Sphingorhabdus sp., assembly GCA_937873665.1. Next base: position 2,768 of record CALMYW010000167.1, on the reverse strand, counting down.
CCTCGCCGGAAGGCCTCGCGCAGGTGCAGGCCGAGTTGCGCGCGCTCAAGCATGAGCGCCGCGCGTTGCGCCGCCTCGAAAACCTGATCCTATCCGCCCTCGGCCGCGCCGCGCCGGACGAAGCCGACGACGACTAAGCCCGCTTCGCCCAGTCCGCCGCCGCCCGCCCGGCGACATGGCCGCTGGCGAAACAGGCTTGCAGCAGATAGCCGCCGGTCGGCGCCTCCCAGTCCAGCATCTCTCCGGCGGCGAAGACGCCGGGCAGGGCGCGCAGCATCAGGGCGTCGTCCAGTTCGGAAAAGCGCACGCCGCCCGCCGACGAGATCGCCCGCTCCAGCCCCGCGACGCCCGCGACGGGCAGGCGGACCGATTTGATCGCCTGCGCCAGCGCCTCCGGCTCGACCGGCGGGCGGCCGAATTCGAACATCAGCCCGGCGGCCGCCGGCGACAGTCCCCCCGCCTTTCGCAGCGCGTTCGACAGGGAATCGCCCTTGCGCCGTCCCGCCAGCCGCGCGGGGAGCTGGGGGGCGTCGAGATCGGGCCGCAGATCGAGGACCAGATCGCCCGCGCCCCCGCCCGCCAGCGCGTCGCGCAGGCGCGGGGAGAGGGCGTAAACCGGCCCGCCTTCGAGGCCCGTGCGGGTGAGCGTCACGTCGCCCCGCGCCTCGACGCCTTCGGCCGTCAGCGTCACCCGCTTCAGCGGCTCGCCGTGGCGCTGCGCCATGCGCTCGGACCAGTTGATCAGAACGCCGCAATTGGATGGCGCGAGCGGCAGCACGCCGACGCCCGCCCCCGCCAGAACCGGCGCCCATCGCCCGTCCGACCCGAGCCGAGGCCAGGACGCGCCGCCCATCGCCAGCACGATGGCGTTCGCCGCCAGCGTCTCGATCCCCTGCGGCCCTTCGACGCGCGCGCCGCCCTCCGCGAAGCCGACAAAGCGCGTGCGCGGGCGAAAGGTCACGCCGAGGTCCGACAGCCGCGCCCGCCACGCCCGCAGCATCGGCGAGGCCTTCATCGGTTTGGGGAAGACGCGCCCGCTCGATCCCACGAAGGGCGCCTGGCCCAGGCTCTGCGCGAAGGCGATCAGCGCATCGGGCGGATAGGCTTCGAGAATCGGCGCCAGCCGGTCCTGCGCCGCCCCGTAGCGGGTCAGAAACTGCTGGAACGGCTCGCTATGGGTGAGGTTCAGCCCCCCGCGCCCGGCCATCAGGAACTTGCGCCCGATCGTCGGCGCCTGGTCGATCACGGTCGTCGCCAGCCCCGCCTCGGCCATCCGCATGGCCGCGGTCAGGCCCGCAGGGCCCCCGCCGACGACCAGCCCCGCCGGGGCGCGGTCGCGCGTCGAATTCTCGAATTCCGTCATGGGATTGTCTGACTTTCTGTGACATGGAGGCCGCACCGCGCCGGGAACCGCGTTCGAGCCGCCTGAATGGCGCCGTCGGGCTGGCGTCGGGCGCCTGCGCGTGACATTTTGTTAACCTTGCGTCTTGGCGGTCTGTTTACCCCAAGCTTTCACCATGAGCTAACCCTGACGCGATCAGGGCGCGTTCCAGAGTGCAGGTATTGAAGCAGGGTTCCCTCTCCGCCGTAGTGCTGGCCCTCGTCATGGCGATGGGCGCCATGGTCGCCCCGCAGCCGGCGCGGGCGCTGTTTGGCTTATGGGACAGCGCGCCCGAGCCCAAGCCCGATTTGCTGCCCTACGTCGTGACCTACGAGCCGAAGGACGAAAAGACCGTCGTCCAGATCCTCAAGGACAATTCGACCCTCGAACGCCTGAAGGACGACGTTCCGGCAGATGGCGAATCGCTCGCCCGCCGCGCCGAGATCGACGCCGGCAAGCTCACCGACGCGCTGTGGGGCGAGGGCTACTACAACGGAACGGTCGAGGTGCTGGTCGCCGGCCGCCCGGTGCGCACGGGCGAGGTCGCCGCCGCCGCCAGCGCCGCCGCCGCGATGAAGGGCGTCGAGGTCGTCCCCATCGCGATCCGCGCGACGCCGGGCGAGCGCTTCACCCTGCGCCGCATCGTCGTGCTGACGCCCGAGGGCGCGCGGCTCGACGACGTGCCGGCCAAGCAGCTCGGCGTCGATCCCGGCGATCCGGCCCGCGCCGAGAGCGTGCGCGCCGCCCAGTCACGGGTCGTGGACTATTATCGCGAGCAGTCGCGCCCGCTCACCAAGCCCGTCGACATTCTCGCCACCGTCGATCACGCCGCCAAAGTGATGGACGCGACCATCGTCGTCGCCCCCGGCGCGGTCGCCCCGATCGGCGACATCGCCGTGTCGGGCGCGCCGGGCGTCGATCCCGCCGTGATCCGCTCCTACATCTACGCCGAGCCCGGCGACGCCTACTCGCCGCAGACCATGGCCTCGATGCGAAAATCCGTGCTGCGGATTCAGGCGTTGTCCTCGGCGCGCGTGGTCGAGTCCGAGACGCTCGACGCGCAGGGCCGCCTGCCGGTCATGGTCGACGTCAGCGAACGCGCCAAGCGCCTGATCGGCGGTTCGGTGCGCGTCTCCACGCTCGACGGCCCGGCGGTGCGCGCCTATTGGGAGCATCGTAATCTGTTCGGCGGCGCCGAATATCTGCGCCTTGAGGCCGACGGCGCCATGCTGCCGCGCTGGGAGGGCGACAAGATCAAGTCGCTGAAGGACATCAAGTGGTCCGATTTCGGCGGCCGCTTGCAGGCGACCTTCATCAAGCCGGCGCTCGGCGGCACGCGCAACGATTTCGTCGCCTCCGCCATGGCCGAGCGCGCCCGCACCGGCGG
>CALMYW010000166.1 GCA_937873665.1 uncultured Sphingorhabdus sp. | reverse complement strand
CCCCCCGCCCCCCCCCCCCCGCCCCCGGCGCCCCCCCCCCCCCCCCCCCCCCCCCCCCCCCCCCTTCGGCGGGGGCGGGCCAAAGGAGACGCGCCCCCGCCGCTGGGATGGAGAGGATCAGGAGATCCTCATCGGCCAGCAGCACTCCCCGGACGATGACCTGGCCTTCATCCGCGCCCTGGTTCCCGTCTTCCGCGACCCCCGCTATATCCAGGTCGATGGCAAGCCCCTGCTGTTGGTCTACCGGCCGCAAATCCTGCCCGACCCCGCCGCTACCGTCGCCCGCTGGCGCCAGGAGTTGGCCGATCAGGGGGAGCCTGGCCTCTTTCTGGCGGCGGTGCAAAGCTTCCGCGATGCCCTCGCCCGCGACGACACCTTGTTCGATGCCCTGGTCGAATTCCCCCCCCATGGCGTTCCCCGGGTTCCGGTCAGCGGGATGCAGTTGCTCAATCCCCACTTTCGCGGCGAACTGCTCGACTATGAAGCCTGCGTTGCGGCCGCCGAGGCCCAGGTGGACCTGCCAGGCGACAAGCTGGTCTTCCCCGGCATCATGACCGCCTGGGACAATACCGCGCGCCGCCAGGACCAGGCCACCATCTTCGCCCACGCCAGTCCCGCCGCCTATGGCCGCTGGCTCACCGCCTGCTGCCGGCGCGCCCTCGCCCAGCCGGCTGCGGATCGCCGCCTGGTTTTCATCAACGCCTGGAACGAATGGGCCGAGGGGAGCTATCTGGAACCGGACCGTCGCTATGGCTACGCCTATCTGCAAGCCACGCGCGACGCCCTCCTTGACGCTGCCGCGGGCTTCCCCACCACCGCCGCGAACCGGCCGACGGGGGCCAACCCCCGCCTCCTGTTCGTCGGCCACGATGCCCATCGCCACGGCGCCCAACTGCTCACCCTGCACTTGGTGCGCCTGTTCGCCCGGCGCTTCGGTTACCGCGTCCGCCTGTGGCTCCTCGGTGACGGCGCCCTGCGTCCCGACTATGAGGCCCTCGCCGAGGTGGAACGGCTCGATCCCGAACCGGAGCACCTAGTCCCGGCGGCCCGACGCCTGCGCGCCGAGGGTATCGACCAGGCGATCGTCAACACCGTGGTCAGCGCCGCGGTATTGCCCGCCTTGGATCAAGCCGGGATGAAGACCCTGGCCCTGATCCACGAACTACCTCAACTCATCCAGGAACGCGGTCTGGTGGACAATGCCCGGGCGGTGGCCGCGCATGCCACCACCGTCCTCTTCGCCGCCGATACCGTCCGCCAGGCTTTCGCGACCCTCGCCCCGCTGGTCTCGGCGCGGACCCGGGTGCTGCCGCAGGGCATCTATCAGGACCTCACCGCCCCCGCCGATGCCCGCGCCCAGGTGGCACGGGCACTGGGGCTGCCCGCCGACGCCATCCTAGTCATCAACGTAGGCTACGGTGACACGCGCAAGGGCTTTGATCTCTTTCTCGACACGGCCCGGCTTACGGTCACCGCCGATCCCCGCTTTCACTTCCTGTGGCTCGGCCAGGTCGAGAGTGGCTGGCAGCCCCGTCTGGAGCGGGAACGCCAGCGCGCGCCCCTCATCGGTCACCTTCACCAGCTCGCCTTCACGCCTGATGTCGGCCGCTACTATGCCGCCGCGGATATCTTCCTCCTCAGTTCCCGGGAAGATCCCTTTCCTTCGGTGGTGCTTGAGGCCCTGGCCTGCGGTGTACCGGTGGTGGCCGCGGCCGGGACTGGCGGCCATGGCGAGCTGCTGGCGGATCCGCTCAACGGGACCCTGGCCGGGGCCTGTGGCGAGGTCCAGGCCCTGGACCTCGCCCTGCGCGACCTCGCTGCGGGGGAGGCCCAGGACCCCAGCCGGCGGGCTCGGCGGGCGGCGACGGCGCGGGCGCGCTTCGATTTTGTGGCCTATGGCTGGGAACTGCTGCGCCAGTTGGCGCCGGGACTGCAATGCGTCTCCGTGGTGGTGCCCAATTACAACTATGCACGCTACTTGCGAGCGCGCCTGGCCTCGATCCTGGGTCAGTCGTACCCGGTGTTCGAAATCCTCGTTCTCGACGATGCCTCGACCGATGACAGTACTCAAGTCGTTGCCGCTTGCCAGCGAGATTGGGACCGGGACATAACCCTGATCGTCAATGACCGTAACTCGGGCTCGGTATTCGCCCAGTGGCGTCAAGGCATCGACCGAGCCCGTGGTGATCTGCTGTGGATTGCCGAGGCGGATGACCTGGCGATGCCCGACTTCCTGGCCAGTTTGGCGCCGCGCTTCGCCGCGACACCCTCACTAACCATGGCCTTCGTCGATGCGGCCCAGATCGACAGCGCGGGGCAGCGGCTAGGAGACAGTTATGCCGCCTATTGTGGCGAATACTCTGCCCTTGATTTCCATCGGGACTTCAGCGTCAGCGGCGCGACCTTCCTCACGCAAGGGCTCGGGGTCCGCAACACCGTGCTCAATGTGAGCGGCGTCCTCTTCCGTCGTGCGGCGCTGGTCGCTGCCTTGGCGCGGGTGGGGACGGAACTGGAGCGCTGGACCATCGCCGGGGACTGGCGGCTGTATTGCGAACTCTGCCGCGCCGGCGGCGAGGTACACTATGTCGCCCAGCCTCTCAATCAGCATCGCCGCCATGCCGCCAGTGTGGTCGGCACTAACGCGTTACCCCAGCACCTCGCCGAAATCACCGCTATGCATGAACTCCTCGCCCAGGATCTGCAACAGGAAACACTTATTTCGCAGTGGCAGAGTGATTATTTGAGGTCTCTCAGCGTAATGTGAAAGCCAGCCTGAACAATAAGTTCATTGCAAATTACCGTTGCTCTGGCAGTATGTTTAGCAGGAAAACACATTTGAAAAATCAAAAAATATCTAGGCGGTATAAATTTCAGCAGAGTTTGCACTAACCCCCCGGGTATCCTCCATGGCAGTACGCAACCAAACCGGCTATTCTCCTCTAATGGAGCAATTAAACTTTGGGTTATCCTCAGTAAATATTATCAAAGCACTTAATGATATAAAACGGGGTTGGGCGCGGCGCGAACTATGGTCTACACTTGGTATGCATGATGTTCGGCAGCGATATCGCCGATCGACTTTGGGTCCCTTTTGGATCACCATTTCATTGGCGGTTATGGTTTTTGCCCTTGGCTTACTCTATGGTCAAATCTTCGGGCAAGATCTCCGTGAATACCTCCCTTTCATTGCCGTCGGATTTGTCATTTGGAATCTTATTTCAACCCTGATATTGAAAGGTTGTGAAACATTTGTCACTGCAGAGGGAATGATTCGCCAACTGAATGCTCCTTTGTCAATCTACGCTTACCGACAAGTATGGTCTGCCATAATTTCTTTCGCGCACAACATCTGGATTTATTTCGCTGTGGGTTTGTGGTACGGCCTAGAACCATCCCTGAGCATGTTATGGGCGGTACCAGCCCTGTTTGTTACCCTTTTTAATGGATTCTGGATCTCGATCCTCCTAGGTCTCTTAAGCGCGCGGTTCAGAGATATACCCCTGATAGTCGCCAGCATCGTCCAAGTTGTATTTTTTATTACTCCCGTAATATGGCGCCCTGAAATGCTGCCTGGTCGCGCCCTGCTCCTTATCCTTAATCCTTTGTATCACATGGTCGAGATTATCCGTGCCCCCTTGCTTGGAGGTACCCCATCGGTCGAAAACTGGGCCGCCGTTATTCTTATTTCCATTCTCGGATCGGCAGTAACCCTGGTTTTCTACTCTGCTTACCGCTGGCGAATAGCATACTGGGTTTAATTTTATTATTTTATTTACCCAAGGGTTAACAACAAATTCCCCCATATCTGCCGCCAAGAAATCATCAACACCAAATCTCATGGCATCTATAACACTTAACGACGTCTCTCTTTCATTTCCCGTCTATGGCGCGACGATGCGTTCCATAAAAAATAGATTAATTCAAACCGCAACAGGAGGGGAGATTCACTCTTCCTCGGGATCCAATAGAATCACTGTCATCCAGGCATTAAAAAATATAAATCTCCATATCAAAAGTGGCGATCGTCTTGGTCTTGTCGGTCACAATGGAGCTGGTAAAACGACTCTTCTTCGGGTACTTGCGGGAATATATGAGCCTGGAGAAGGTCACCTCGCCGTAGAAGGTTCGGTCGTACCCTTATTCGACATCAGCCTAGGCATGGATCCCGAAAGCACGGGTTATGAAAATATCCTGCTTCGTGGACTTTTCTTGGGAATGACCAAAACTGAGATTAAATCCCATTTGGATGAAATCTCTGATTTTACGGAACTGGGTGACTTCCTCAACCTACCGATCCGAACTTATTCGGCGGGGATGAGAATGCGATTGGCTTTTGCCGTTTCAACATCCGTTGCACCAGACATACTACTCCTTGATGAAGGTATTGGTGCTGGTGATGCGGCTTTTTTAATAAAGGCAAGCAGAAGATTAAAAAATTTCACATCGCGAATACCAATTATCGTTCTCTCTTCACATTCGGAGGCTTTAATTTCCAGCATGTGCACAAAAGCGATATTAATAGAGCATGGCCAAATTATCACTACAGGACCAACTCGCACGGTTTTTGATGAGTATCGATCAATGCGCGAAAGCAAAACACCTTCAAATTCATAAAGCTCTTTTAAATATTAGCTGAAATAATCGGCGACGGCAATTAGGAAGAGTGTCATGAAAGCTTGTAATATATTTTTATGGGGAGCACCCCCCTCACTTCCATTGAACGAGGATTTCATAACCTCATATAAGCGATCTGGGTATAACCTTGGAAATACATTGATTGGAAATGGCGTTACATCCGTTCTTGAAGGATATAAGTTCCTGTTCCGCAGTCAACTTTTCAGTCCTAAAGATGCTGAAGAAAAATGTGGGCACATTGTCATCCCGGCATCCAATTTTTTATGGAAAAATTTTGATCTCGGGTTTATGGCAGATTTCATCGAGCCGACGAACTTGCCAGTGACAATGATTGGTCTTGGAGCTCAAACAGATGACAGATCACTCGTTTCTGAAATTCATCCTAATACCCTACGTCTAATAAAAATCATCTCTGAACGCTCGCCTAGCATTGGCGTCAGAGGTTACTATACCGCCGAAGTATTAGCGGCACATGGAATTCTTAATGTCGAGGTTTTAGGCTGCCCCTCCTTATATACACAATGCAGTCCGCCGCAGCATATCAGAGAATGCAAAAATATATCCTTTGAAAGACTTGCCGTAAATTTTTCAAGAAGAGTGCAAAGTCACTCTTTCAATCACGAGATTCTTCAGTTTATTGAAAAATCACTACTCGAATTTGCAATAAATCATAATTGCGCTTTTATTGCCCAGGATGAACTTGAAGAGTTAGCAATGGCTAATGGCGTCGCATCGGAAGTAGATATCAGTAATGTCACATCCTACTTTAATTGCTCAAATAAAAGCAGTGTGATTGATTATTTCTCCAAGAACACATTTTATTTTTGCAACTATCAATCATGGTCTAATTTCATGATCACAAGGTCAGGATGCATTGGGAGTCGCCTACACGGCAATATCGCAGCATTAACCAGTGGTATTCCATGTCTTATGATTGCCCATGATTCTCGTACACTTGAAATATGCTCATTAATTGGCGCGCCGCATATAAACATTAAGAGTATCTCGCCGAATCAACTAGATGCCAAATTTTTATTGGATGCATTTCAATCGGCTGATTACAGCTTGTACTTTTCAAATATGACTCATTTGTTCCGCAGATATAAAAAATTTCTCGATCTGCATGGCTTAGTTAACCGGTTATGACCAACTTGCCCAAAAGCCAATATTCGGGACTTTCTTTCAATAAGTCATTCACAACAAGTTCTTTAAACTATAGTAGTCCTATTTCAGTTTTCGGCTTTCATTTGCCAATGATCTGAAAGTTTT
>CALMYW010000165.1 GCA_937873665.1 uncultured Sphingorhabdus sp. | reverse complement strand
GGCTTGAAGGCGAGCATGCGGGCATTGCGCTGATAGGGCGCCGAAGGTCCCCGCGAGGTATCGGGCTTGCACAGGATCACCGGCACATTGTGGCGCGATGCCCAGGCTGCCGCGATCACGTCCGCGCCCTTGTTCTGGGCGGTCGTTGCCAGCGCCATCGACGGGACCCGGGCATGGATCGCATCGAGATAGTCTTCGACCAGCGCAATGTCGGTGAACTGCTGTCCGCCCGAGAACACCACGACCGGACCCGATGGGGCAAACTGCTCGCGCCGCTGCGCCTTCTGTGCCGCGAGATAGTCGCGCGCTTCGATCATCGAGGCATTGGTCTTGGACGACACCCTGGACCCACGCACCGGCGAGAAGGGCCGGCCGGTTTCGACAAGGTAGATCCGCGCGGCATGGTCACGCATGCACTCCATCGCATCGCGGCATTCGGCAAGGCTGCGGGCCTGCATGGTGAGGTCCTCAAGGTCAGTCGCGTAGACCTCGCTAGGATCGTATTCGCGCAGCTTTTCCTGCAACCGGTTCGCCATGGAATCCTCGCGGTCATCGAGGCGTTTGGCGACGACATGGAAGCTGTTGGCCACGCCCCATGCGACTTCACTCGCGAAGTCCTCCATCCGGGTGTCGCGGAACAGGTCGAAGACCGTTGCCAGCATCATCTCGATCGCCGCCTGCGCCACCTCGGGGTCGGGCATTTCGAAGCTGCTCGGTTCGTGCTCAATCGAGAGCTTGGCAAACTCGGTCTGCTCCATGAATGCCCGGGCGTAGTCGGGCGTGGCAACTTCACGCGCATAGTGTTCGGCAAGGTCGGCGAAGTTCGAGAAACGGTCCGTCATGATAACCTCCAAAAGGAATTGTCTCTCATCACGCTGATGAAAGATGCCCATCGGAAGGACGCCGGAGTCAGGCAGTCAGGGACGGCGGCGCGCACGCGCTGCCGCCGCGAGCAGCGGGCGTGGGGGGAGCCGATTTTTGCTCGCAAGGCGGTAGCCGCAGCAGGCCAAAATCGGGGGGCACCCGCGATCCTTGACGGCCGCCAATCTCCCAGGCGTCATGCTATGGCGATGCTGATTTCGCTCAGCCACCGAGATGAGAGAGAGATTACGGTTTTGCCCCCGAACCCCATCTGGGCGTTCGGGGTTAACCGCAAAACACGCTTAGACCTTTTCCACTCAGAGGCGGTCGAACACCGATCCCATGCGGGGCGAAAACAGACGCTCGTAGGTCTTGAGGAGATGCGTGTCGGTCATCGCCGCAACGAAGTCGCAGATGACCCGAAGGTCGCCGCCAGCAACTTCGTACTTTGCGAGCTCTTCGCGTGGCAGCAGCCGAGCGGGATCGGCTTGCATCGCCTCGAAGACGGCGACCACCATTCCCTGGCCCTTGAACTCGAGGTGCTGGACGGCAGGCGAGGTAATAACCTCATCGACGACAAAGCCTTGCAGCACGTCGAGGAACTCGCGCTGGGGAGAGGCGACGGCAACGCCCCAGCGCAGGAATGGCTCGGCGAACTCGGGGCGCTCGACGAACTCGACCGCGGTCAGGAAGTGGTGGACGAGGCGGCCGATGAAGCGCTTGCGCGAAGCGGGGCCGCCGAACAGGCCATCGACCATCTGTGCAAAGACGTCGTTGTCGCTTTCGCCCGGGTACTTGGCCTTGAGCGCGTCGAGGAATGAGGGGCACTTGTCCTGGAGCGCGGCCGCGAAGCGCTCGCGCGTGACGAGATCAAGTGCGATCGCGTCCTCCAGATCATGAACGCCGTAGGCAATGTCATCGGCCGCATCCATGATCGAGCAGTCGAGTGCCTTGTGGCGGGGCTTACCGTGCTTGCCCTCCTGCGCCGCGAAGGCCTGGAAGGCCTCGCGGTCCGGATGCGACAGGGGCTGGAGGATCCAGTCGACGACGTCCTGTTCGCTATCGAGATAGCATTTCGGCGGTTTGCTCGCGCGGCCGTCGATGATCTTGATCGTCGAGGGACCAGCTAGCAGTGCGGGGGCGACACCAGGGTTTGCAATCCGGCTGAAGGCGACCGGGTATTTGAGGACCCCGAGCATCGTCCGGCGCGACAGGTTCGCGCCAGCGCCTGCGGAGAAATTCTCGAGGCGCGCGAGGATGCGCAAGGTCTGGCCATTGCCCTCGAACCCGCCAGCACCGCGCATGCAGTAGTTGAGCGCGATTTCGCCGCCATGCCCGAAGGGCGGGTGCCCGAAATCGTGGGTGCACCCGATCGAGTGGATCGTGCCGCGATCGGGCAGCAGCGGGGTCGCCGGATGATGGGGGAAGGACTTCTCGAGCTGGCGGGCGATGCCGCCAGCGATCTGCGCAACCTCGAGCGAATGGGTGAGGCGGGTGCGATAGAAATCGCTGTCACCGAGGTTGAGGATCTGGGTCTTGCCCTGCAGCCGCCGGAACGAGGCCGAGTGGATCACGCGCGCATAGTCGATGTCGCCATCGTCCCGCGCGTCCTCGCTCTGCGGGGTCCAGCCCTCGCGGCGGGCTGACCAGTCACGGGCAATAGTCATGGCGATCAGCGGATCACGGTGACGGCGACACCGGCTGCGTCCGCGACGGTGCGCCACTGCTTGTCGGCGGTCAGCGCCGGAAGACCGTCCCGGCGCGC
>CALMYW010000164.1 GCA_937873665.1 uncultured Sphingorhabdus sp. | reverse complement strand
CCGTCCCTACAAGCGATCCAAGGTCAAGCCTCGCGACCTCATTTTGACGATCGTCGGGGCAGGAACGGGTAACGTCGCGACTGTCCCTGATTGGCTGGATGAAGCGAATATCACCCAGACCACGGCGCGGATTGCCGTTGATCATGAAAAGTTCGATTATCGATATGTTCGCGCTCTGCTGCAAAGCCGATTTGGGCAGAATGCCGTATACCGTGCCATCAAGGGCGGAGCGCAGCCCGGTCTAAACATCGCCGATGTTGAAAAGTTTACGTTTTTCTATCCGCCCAAGAATGTCCAAAGTCAGATCGCAGATGCAGCTGAAGCGTGGGACCGAGCCATCGAGACGGTCGAGGCGCTGATCGCCAACGCCCGCGCGCAGAAGCAGGCGCTGATGCAGCAGTTGCTCCCGCAAGGCACCACCCCACCCAAAAAACGCCTCCCCGGCTTTTCGGGGGAGTGGCGCAAGCTGCACATCGGCGATGTCGCGAAGGAGGTTTCGGAACGCGCAGGCGAGAAGGCCGGTTACCCGGTCCTGTCTTGCTCCAAATATGACGGGATGGTTGAGTCGCTGAGCTACTTCAAGAAGAAGGTCTACAGCGACGACACGTCTAACTACAAAGTCATGCGGCGCGGTACGTTCGGCTTTCCCTCCAATCACGTCGAGGAAGGATCGATCGGCTACCAGGATCTTTGCGATGCGGGCATCGTCAGCCCCATCTATTGCGTATTCGCCACCAGCAACGAGGTGGATGACGGCTTTCTCTACAAGCTTCTGAAAACCGACCGCTATCGCCAGATTTTCGCGGCCGCGACGAACGCCTCGGTCGACCGGCGGGGAAGCCTCCGCTGGAAGGAGTTCTCTCGGATTCCTCTGCCCTTGCCGCCATTGGAAGAGCAGCAGGCGATCAGCGAGGCTGTAGATGCAGTTGCTGCCACCGAGACCGCATACCAAACACAACTCACCGCCCTCCGCCAGGAAAAGGCCGCGCTGATGCAGCAACTGCTCACCGGCAAGCGGCGGGTCAAATTCCCGGAAAGCGAGGTGGCCTGATGGCAGACCTGGGCTCGACAATAACTCTGACAATGCGCCTGCTCCGGAAGGGCAAGGCGCTGGAGGATGCATTCCGGGACGATTATCGGCCCGGCGAGGCTGATGCTCTTGAGGAACGACCGTGGCCGGAAATCCCGGAAGCCCGGTTATTGGTAGGGCAAATTTTCAACAATCCACCCCCTTGGCACGGCTTTCTGGCAAGAGGGAGCGCCGACCTCCCCGAACTCACTTCCGGAGGCGCTGCTGCCATCATATTCGTGCCCGTCAAAGACCGCCTGATCGCGGTTTGCTTCGGACATGCGCACATTCCACTGAACCTCGACGCCTTTGAAAGGCAATTTGGTCTTCGGGTGACGCTTAACACAGTTCCGCGCGGCGGTATTCGAACACTTGATCTTGCTACGCCTGACGCCGTCACTTTCCAACGGCGTGTGCAGGCCAGTCGCGATAGCGACATTGGGGAATTCGGAGTAGACATCTTTCGCGATTTGGCGCGGGTTGCTGGCGGAACGCCGAAAGACAAGACCTTTGCTTCGTTCGTGGCTGGGAAGGACAGTCTTTCAATAACCTGCAAGCTTACTCCCTCTGGTCTACTGTCAAAATGCGAGGAAGTTCTTCAGGCGTTCAACGCCAAGGCGTACAAATCCGATTTTGGCTGGATCGACAACCTTAGTCGGGTGGCTAGCAAGGATGACATTGATCGCGCGGATGCTGAGCTGGGAAAAGCAATCGATGACCTGATGAACGGGGTTGATGCCGACCTTCACTTGGCCCCTCCCGAGATCGTGGATTACACAGAAGGCAGCGTTCTTCACTACAATGGGTTCGGCAGTAATGGCGTTAACTTTCACCGCTTGGCCATTGAGGACTACGTTGCGGAATTGGCGCGCTGCAAATTCAAGGGCTCGATTCAAGACATCAAGGAATCTCACCGGATCAGGGCAGCCAAGGTCGGCACAGATAAGCTTACAGAGGCTTGGAAGGTCTATGATTGCTTCATTTTTGAAACCGAGTTGAAGGAGCCGGGTGGTCGGAAGCGCACATTCGTCTTGTTTGCCGGCGACTGGTATGAAGTTGAGAAAGGCTTCAAAAAGAGCATCGAGTCATTCTTCGCATCGCTCGAACAGCGCGTGGTGGTTTCACACACTTCGGCACCAAACGAAGAAGCGCTGATCGTCGAGTTGGAAGGTTCACGCGCGGACTTGGTCAAGCTGGATCGACAGAAGATCAATCCGGAGAACGTACGCTATGGCAACCTCGAACCTTGCGACTTCCTGTCGGACAAGAAGGAATTCATTCACCTGAAGGATGGTCATTCGTCTGGGCCCATCAGCCATCTCTGGATGCAGGGCGTTGTCAGTGGCGACGCATTTGCGATGGACAAGAAGTTTCGGCGGGACCTACGTTCGAAGGTGAAGAAGCTAAAGCCTGGGTTCGAAAAGCTACTTCCCGATGGCCGATCAGAGCCGACACGCGCTGACTACACCGTAGTGTTCGGGATCATGCGTGAACCGCTCAAGGACGGGAGCCTCAATCTACCGTTCTTCAGCATGGTAAGCCTCAAGCCGGCTGCCGAGCGCCTTCAGCAGATGGATTTCAAGGTCGCGATCACCCTTATCGAAAAGAGGCACGCGTTTCCTCTTGCGAAGGCCGCATGACCATCCCCCCCAACACCGCCGAGCTTTACAGCTCCCATATCCCGGCCCTCGCAACGCTGGTTTCGCTGGGCTGGGATTACCTCTCGCCCGAGGCGTGCCTTGCCGCGCGCGGCGGCAATCAGGGAGTGGTGCTGCGCGATGTGCTGGTCGAGCAACTGCGGCGGCGAACGTTCGACTATAAGGGGCGGACCTATCCCCTTTCGACCAACGCGATCGACCAGATCGTCCGCGAGCTGACTTCGCCCGCACTCAACGAAGGGCTGATCACCGCCAACGAGAAGCTCTACAACGCCATCACGCTGGGCATCACCGTCACGGAATTCGTCGATGGCAAGAAGCACAGCGTCACCGTGCCGATCATCGACTGGGCGCACCCGCTGGCAAACAGCTTCGTTGCCAGCGACGAGATGGAAGTGCTTGCCGTCCCCGGTACGCATACGCGGCGTCCCGATATTGTCGGTTTCGTCAACGGCATCCCGCTGCTGGTGATCGAGGCCAAGCGGCCTGACAGCGGCAATCCCAACAAGTCGATGGTGGACGAAGGGATCAGCCAGACGATCCGCAACCAGGGGCAGGAGGAAATCCCGCACCTGTTCGCCTATGCACATTTGCTGCTGTCCATCGGCATGACCGATGGCCGCTATGGCACCACCAGGACCCCGAAAAAATTCTGGGCGCAATGGCGTGAGGAGGAGTTTTCCGAGGACCGTTTCCGCCAGATCAAGAACGCCGCGAAAAAAACTGACCCACGCGCGGCAATCCTGAAAAACCATGTCCGCGAGGTGCGCGACCACTTCCAGCATCTATGGAGCGACGAGCAGGAGGTGACGGCTCAGGACCGGCTCCTGATCGGTCTCTGCACGCCCGAGCGCCTGCTGGAATTCGTGCGTTCCTACGTCCTGTTCGATCGCAAGGTCGACAAGATCGTGGCCCGCCACCAGCAATTCTTTGGCATTCGCGCGCTGCTTGACCAGATCAGCCGGATCAAGCCCGATGGCGCACGCGAAGGCGGGGTGATCTGGCACACTACCGGTTCGGGCAAGAGCTTCACGATGGTGATGCTTTGCAAGGCGCTGCTGCTTCACGACAAGCTCAAGGCCTGCCGTCTGGTCGTGGTGACCGACCGGCGCGATCTGGAAAAGCAGCTGGCAGGCAACTTCCTGACCGGTGGAGCCTTCGGTTCGGACATCGGCTCCAAGGACGCAGGCAAGGCTAAGGCGCAATCGGGCCGCGACCTTGCAAAGCGCATCGGCAAGGGAACCGAGCGGATCATCTTCACGATCATCAACAAGTTCGGCAGCGCAGCGCGCCACCCGGAATGCCGGAACGAGAGTGCAGACATGATCGTGCTGGTCGATGAAGGCCACCGCAGCCAGGGCGGCGAAAACCACGAGCGAATGCGCAAGGCGCTGCCGAATGCCGCCTATGTCGCGTTCACTGGCACGCCCCTCCTGAAGGACGACAAGACGGCAAACAAATTTGGTCGGATCGTACACGCATACACGATGAAGGACGCCGTC
>CALMYW010000163.1 GCA_937873665.1 uncultured Sphingorhabdus sp. | reverse complement strand
TGCCCGACGGATCGCCCGATCTCTACTTCCGCGGCTTCTACTGCTGGAACTCCGAGGTCGGCGCCAAGACGCTCGGCATGGCGAGCTTCTACCTGCGCGCGGTCTGCCAGAACCGGAACCTGTGGGGCGTCGAGGACTTCGAGGAGATCAGCATCCGGCACAGCAAGTACGCGGCCAATCGCTTCGCTCACGAAGCCGCGCCGGCGCTGGAAGGCTTTGCCAACTCTTCGCCGCTGCCCTTCGTCAACGGCATCAAGGCGGCACGCGAACGCATCGTCGCCCGTACCGACGAGGATCGCAGCGACTTCCTGCGAGCGCGTGGTTTCTCGAAGGCCGAAACCGGCAAGATCATCGAGACCGTCCTTGCAGAGGAAGGTCGTCCGCCCGAATCGATCTTCGACTTCGTGCAGGGCATCACAGCGCTGGCCCGCAGCAAGGCCCACCAGGATGCTCGCCTCGACATGGAAGGCAAGGCCAAGAAGCTGCTCGACCGGGTCCATTGATCTGGGTTCATCCTGTCTGTTTCCCGCGTGGCGCTGCCTTCTCCAGAGTGAGAGGGCGGCGCTTTGCTTCGTGACGGGTCAAGGCCGAGAGAGAGGCTCTCGGCGGCCCGTCATGGAGAACACCCATGACCAAGTCTCAAACCAAGTCCGAGGCCAAGCCATTGCCCAAGCTCGTGCTCAGTTCCTCGCGCGACATCCCCTTTTCCCAGCTGGTGCTGAGCCAGAAGAACGTCCGGCGCGTGAAGGTCGGCATCTCGATCGAGGATCTGGCCGACGACATCTACCGCCGGACCCTGCTTCAGAGCCTGAATGTCCGCGCGATCGTCGATGCCGATGGTCAGGAAACTGGCCAGTTCGAGGTGCCCGCCGGCGGCCGCCGCTTCCGCGCGCTCGAGCTGCTGGTCAAGACCAAGCGGATGGCGAAGGACCAGCCGGTGCCCTGCGTGGTGCGCGAGGCCGGCATCGCCGAGGAAGATTCGCTGGCCGAGAACGTGATGCGTGAGGGTCTGCATCCGCTCGACCAGTTCCGCGCATTCAGCGCCTTGATCGAAGCGGGTCTGTCGGAGGAAGATATCGCGGCGCGGTTCTTCGTCTCAGGGCATACCGTGCGTCAGCGCCTGCGGCTCGCTTCTGTCGCCCCCGGCCTGCTCGACGTCTACGCCGACGACGGCATGACGCTCGAACAGCTCATGGCTTTCACTGTCACTGACAATCATGTCCGCCAGGAGCAGGTCTGGGAACAGGTCAACCAGGGGCACCATGCGCCTGCTTACCAGATCCGGCGCCTGCTGACCGAGGATGCCATTGCCGCGAGCGATCGCCGCGTGCGTTTCATCGGGCTCGATGCCTACATCGAGGCCGGCGGCTATGTGATGCGCGACCTGTTTTCGTCGGACGACGATGGCTGGCTGCAGGATCCTGCGTTGGTCGAACTGCTCGTCTCCGAAAAGCTGTCCGAGATCGCCAGGGAAATCGGGGCCGAAGGCTGGAAGTGGGTCGAAGCCGCAATCGACCTGCCCTACGGCTGCGAGCGCGGCAAACGCCGGATCAACTGCACCACCGTGCCCCTGACCGACGAGGAGCAGGCGCGGCTCGATGTGCTGATCGAGGAATATGATGCGATCGGCGAGGAATATCGAGATGGCGGCGACTTGCCCGACGAGGTCGATGCCCGGCTGACCGAGCTCGACGCCGAGCTGACCGCGCTCAATTGCCGCCCGGTTAGCTATGAGCCGGATGAGCAGGCCCGCGCTGGCGTGTTCGTGTCGCTGACGCACGACGGGCGGCTGCGGATCGATCGCGGCTACGTCCGGCCCGAGGATGAGCCCGTTGCCGAGGGCCAGGATGCGGGCGAAGCCGGGGGCGACGACGGCACGGTCCAGCATGCGACCGTCATGGTCGGTGGCCAGGTGCAGGATGCCGGAAATCCTGCCGACGAGGACGACGCCATTCGTCCGCTGCCCGATCGGCTCATTTCCGAGCTGACGGCCGAACGCACCGTGGCGCTACGTGATGCCGTGGCCAATGCCCCGCAGGCGGCTTTCCTCGCTCTGCTCCATGCGCTCACCCTGTCGGTATTCCGGTCGCACGGAACGCAGGGCTGCGTGCAGATCGGTGTCACCCAGGCCTGGCTTGGCAATGTTGCCCCGAACCTGCGCGAGTGCTGCTGGAGCCAGTCCATCCAGGCGCGGCACGAGCAGTGGGGCGAAAAGCTGCCCGATGACCCGCAGGCGCTGTGGGATTCACTCGCCGCCATGCCGCATGACGAGCAGATGGCGCTCCTCGCCCATTGCGTGTCGCTCGGCGTCAACGCCCTGTTCGAGCCGACCAAGGGCTATGACGGGCGCATCTCGGCGCACGGCGTGGCCCAGCGGATCGCGGCGGCCGATGCACTCGCATCGGTCGTCGGGCTCGATATGGCGCAGGCGGGTTGGACGCCGACGGTCGACAATTACCTCGGCCGCGTGACCAAGCCGCGGATCATCGAGGCCGTCCGCGAAGCCAAGGGCGACGCGACCGCCGTGCTGATCGAGCACCTGAAGAAGGGCGACATGGCCCGCGAGGCCGAACGCCTGCTCGACGGCACGGGCTGGCTGCCCGAACCGCTGCGCCTGCCAGTTGTCGAGCCGGAGGTCGAAAACGCCGAACTGCCCGACTTCCTCAGCGACGAGGACGGCGAATACGACCCCATGGCAATTGCCGCCGAATGAGTCTGTGCGCGGGGCGGCTCCGGCCGCCCCGCCAAACTCCATCTCCAATTCCATGAAGGAGCCGTGTCATGGCTGACTATTTCACGCCCACCGTGATCGATCCGGTGATCCCACTTGCCGCGATGCTGCCGATCGAGCGCATGTTTCTCGCTCAGGTCTTCGACGAAGAGCTGGATGGGGAGACCGCCTACTATTTCAGCGAGGACGGCGCGAACGACCTGATCTCGTTGCCCGCCGCCGAAGTTCGTGCCGCACTCGATGCCGCGACGCCGGAGAGCAGCCGGTTAGCCCGAAAGCTAATCGACGAACAGGCCGATGCCATTCTCGGCGACGATGATATCGATCTCGACATGTGCGGCGACCTCTGGGCCGATGTGCTGCAGGACATCATCCACCGCTCGCCCGATCTCGACTATCTGACCGTCACCATGGCGTTCACCTGCTCGAAGATGCGCCCCGATGGCTTCGGCGGGCTCGCCATGCTGATCACGGCCAGCACCATCCGCTCGGATTCGACCAACACGCTGTTCGACCGCTTCTATGCCGAAGCTCAGGCCAATGGGGAGATCGGTCATGGCCATTCCTGACTATGCCCGCCGCAACTTCGAGACGCTGCTGAAAGCAGCTGAGGCAGGCGACCTTGCGCTGATGGAATGCACCGAAGTCGAAACCGGCGAGACCCGTTTCGTCCTCTGCGCGGTGGGTCGAAATGACGGCGACTATGTGATGACGCCGTTCGGCCATCTCGCCCCCGGCAACCCCTACGAAGCATACATCCCGCCCGCCTGAGCGCGGGTCAGCCCTCCACACCAATCATCTGAAGGACAATTCCATGACCAACCTGCCTTTGGCGGACGCTTCCGCGCGCCCGCTTGCCGCCTCTAACCCGGATCAGATCGCCGCAGGCATCATCGCTGCCGCCCATGACCTGCTTGGCCACCTCGCCGCCGGTCGCCGTATCGACGCCGCGGCCATCCGCACCTCAATGCAGTCCGCATTCGGCACCAGTGACGCCAGCGGTGCCTGGGACTGGAAGACCGCCTACGAAGCGGTCGAAGTGGCCCAAGTGCTGTTTATGCGCCGCTATGGACCGGCGATCCATGCCAGATATGCTGATCCGTTCGAGCGGCTGAAACTGGTCGAGCGCATTGCTGCCCTCGCGCCGACCCAGACCCGGCGCAGCGAGGAAATGCAGTCATACCAGCAGTTCTCGACCCCACTGGGGCTGGCCTGGGTCGCAGGCTTCGCAGCAAACTTCCAGCCAGGCGAACTGGTGCTCGAACCCTCGGCGGGCACCGGATTGCTCGCCATTCAGGCCGGGCTTGGCGCGAGCAGGTTGGCGCTGAACGAAGTCGCGGACGTGCGGGGCGCGCTGCTCCGCCAACTCTTCGCCGATGCGCAGGTCACCGCCCACGATGCCGCACAAATCCACGACCGGCTCGATGCTGCATTTGTCCCCACCTGCATCGTGATGAACCCGCCGTTTTCGGCAGCGGTCGGCGTCGAGAACCGCGTTGCCGATGCAGCGTTCCGGCACCTGGCGTCGGCGGTGGCGCGGGTTGCCGCAGGTGGACGCCTTGTCGCGATCACCGGCGCGAACTGCTCGCCCGATCACAGGGCCTGGCGCGACGGGTTCGTGCGGTTGCAGGAGAAAGCGCGCGTCGTGTTCACCGCGCCGATTGCTGGCAGCGTGTTCGCGGCCCACGGCACGAGTGTCGAAACCCGGCTGACGGTGATCGACAAGCTGCCCGCCGATGATCCGACCTACTTCCCCGCGGCACCAGGGCAGGCGCCGAACCTGGCGACACTGCTCCGCTGGCTCATCGACCGCCTGCCGCCGCGATCGCCGGTTGTCGTGGCACCGCCGCAAACTCCCCGGCTCCAATCGGCCAATCGCACCGCTGCCAAAAGCCGGCCGAAGCTCGCTGCCGTGGCCTGTGCCGAGCCGACAGGCATCCCGCTTGACTACAAGACTGTGGACTGGTCCAACAACGCCACCGCCCGGCTGAGCGATACGCTCTATGAGCATTACACGCTCCAGTCGCTAAGCATAATGGGCGCGCAGCCGCATCCGACCCGGCTCGTGCAATCCGCCGCCATGGCATCGGTCGCACCGCCCAGGCCGAGTTATCGCCCACATCTGCCCGCCGACCTCGTCGAACAGGGCCCGCTCTCCGATGCCCAACTCGAATCGGTCATCTATGCCGGTGAAGCCCATTCCGCTCATCTCGACGGCAACTGGACCGTCGATGCGACCTACGACAAGGTCGATGCCGCGCCCGACGACTGTGATACCGCCGTGCGCTTCCGCAAGGGCTGGTTCCTTGGCGATGGCACTGGCGCGGGAAAGGGACGCCAGGTCGCTGGGATCATCCTCGACAACTGGCTCAAGGGCCGCCGCCGAGCGGTCTGGATATCCAAGTCCGACAAGCTGCTCGAGGATGCCCAGCGTGATTGGCGCGCATTGGGCCAGGAACCCTTGCTGGTGACCCCGCTCGCCCGTTTCCGGCAGGGCACGCCCATCCGGCTCGATCAGGGCATCCTTTTTACGACCTATGCCACGCTACGCAGCGATGCGCGCGATAGCAGGGTTTCGCGGGTGCAGCAGATCGTCGATTGGCTGGGAACTGACTTCGATGGAGTCATTGTCTTCGACGAGAGCCATGCGATGCAGAATGCTGGTGGCGGCAAGAGCGAACGCGGCGATGCGGCACCCTCACAGCAGGGCCGCGCCGGCCTGCGCCTGCAACATGCGCTCCCCGACGCCCGTGTGCTCTACGTCTCGGCGACCGGGGCGACGACGGTCGAGAACCTTGCCTATGCGCAGCGGCTCGGCCTTTGGGGCGGCGCGGACTTCCCGTTCGACAAGCGCACCGATTTTGTCGCGGCGATTGAGGCAGGCGGTGTCGCGGCGATGGAGGTGCTGGCCCGTGATTTGAAGGCACTCGGGCTCTATTCTGCGCGGTCGCTGTCCTACGAGGGCGTCGAATACGAACTGATCGAACATCAACTGACAACCGACCAGGTCCGCATTTACGATGCCTACGCCGGGGCATTCCAGGTGATCCACAACCACCTCGACGCGGCGCTCGAAGCCTCGGGCGTGACCAGCAGCAGCGAGGGCACCTTGAACCGCCAAGCCAAGTCCGCCGCTCGCTCTGCCTTCGAATCCAGCAAGCAGCGCTTCTTCAACCACCTGATCACAGCGATGAAGACGCCAACGCTGATCCGGGAGATCGAACAGGGCCTGGCCGATGGTCACGCCTCGGTCGTGCAGTTCGTCTCGACCGGCGAAGCGCTACTATCTCGGCGGCTCGCCGACATCGATCCGGGTGAATGGAACGACGTCCGCTGCGATGTGACCCCGAGGGAATACGTTCTGGACTATCTGGCTCACAGCTTTCCGACGCAGCTTTACGAGCCCTATTCCGATGGCGACGGCAATCTTGCTTCGCGCCCCGCCTATGACGATGCCGGGAACGCCATCCAGTGCCGCGAGGCTTGTCAGCGCCGCGACCAATTGATCGAGCATCTGGCATCGATGGAACCTGTCCAGGGCGCGCTCGACCAAATTGTCCAGCGGTTCGGCACTGACATGGTCGCGGAGGTCACCGGACGATCTCGCCGGATCGTGCGCAAGGTCGATGCGGACGGCGAACGGTTCGTGGTCGAGAACCGGCCTGCGCAAGCCAACCTCTCCGAAGCGCAGGCGTTCATGGAGGATCGCAAGCAGATCCTCGTGTTCTCCGACGCCGGTGGCACGGGGCGCAGTTACCATGCCGACCTTGGCAGTCGGAACCAGCGGCTTCGGCATCACTACCTGCTCGAAGCCGGGTGGAAGGCCGACGCCGCGATCCAGGGGCTCGGGCGCACCAACCGCACCAATCAGGCGCAGCCGCCGCTGTTTCGCCCGGTCGCGACCGATGTCCAAGCCGAAAAGCGTTTCCTCTCGACCATCGCCCGGCGGCTCGACACCTTGGGCGCAATCACGCGCGGGCAGCGCCAGACCGGCGGGCAAGGCCTGTTCCGTCCCGAGGACAATCTCGAAAGCCCCTATGCCCGCGACGCGCTACGCCAGCTCTACCTGCTGATCTATGCGGGCAAGGTCGAACGCTGCTTACTCAGCACATTCGAGAGCATCACCGGACTGTCGCTCACCGACGGCAGCGGGTGCCTGAAGGACGAACTGCCGCCGATCACCACCTTCCTCAATCGCCTGCTTGCGCTGACGATCGCGATGCAAAACGTGCTGTTCACGGTGTTCGAGCAATTGCTGACCGCCAAGGTCGAAAGCGCCATGGCGAGCGGCACATATGATGTCGGGTTGGAGACGTTGACTGCGGACAGCTTCACTAT
Source organism: uncultured Sphingorhabdus sp. (assembly GCA_937873665.1). Next base: position 6,963 of record CALMYW010000163.1, on the reverse strand, counting down.
CGCGCGCAGCGAGACGATCTACACCCACCCGGCGACTGGCGCGGAGACGCGGTTGCTCACCATCGCTATGCGAACACGCAACCAGCCGGTGACTGCCGATCAGGCGCTAGATCTGTTGCGCGAACCGGGTGCGAATTTGCTGGTCAATTCCCGCTCGAAGCGGGCGGCCGTGCAACTGCCCGCCCGCAGCCTGATGCTCGACGATGGCGAGGTGGAACGCCGTGTCCGACTGGTCCGGCCGGTGGAGAAGCTCAACTTCGCCCTCGCTCACCTGCCGGAAACCAGCTGGGAACAGGCCGATGAAAGTGCGTTCCGATTGGCGTGGGACGCCGAAGTCGCTCAAGTCCCGGAGTACGAAACCAGCGAACTGCATATCGTCACCGGTCTGCTGCTGCCGATCTGGAAGCGGCTGCCGGAAGAATCGACGCGCGTCTATCGCCTCAGGACTGACGAGGGCCAAACCATCGTTGGCCGCCGGGTATCACCCGCATGGGCCGCCAACGCAATCAGCGCCGACGCGCCGCAATTGTCACCGCCGCGAGCGCTGGCCCTATTGCGCGAAGGTCACACGGTGATCGACCTGACTGACGGCCTGCAACTGCGCCGCTCGCGGCTGATGCAGGTCAACCGGATCGAGTTTACAGGCTTCGGTCCGAGCGCCGTGGACCGCTTGAAGGCCATGGGGCTGTTCTCGGAAATTATCAGCTGGAAGCTCCGTCTGTTTGTCCCCGACGACACCGCGCTTGGCAGCGAAGTGCTCGAACGGCTGCTCGCCCGTCACCCGGTGACCCGCATCCTCGACCGCAAAGCCGCGTGACATGAGCAGGCTTTCCAACCGCGCGGCGGAACTGTCGGAACGGCTTGCCCAGAACGCGCAAGCCGTCTGTTGCCATTACCTGCCCGCAGGTCGCCGCGAGGGGCGCTACTGGATGGTCGGCGACATCGCCGGATCACCGGGGCGCAGCCTTTACGTCCGCCTGTTCGAAACCGAACGTGGCGCAGTCGGCAACTGGGTCGATGCCGCAACCGGCGAACGCGGTGATCTCGTCGATCTCATCCGCATCAACCAGCGCCATGGCCGCCTCTCCGAGACCATCGACGAGGCCGAACGGTTCTTGTCGTTGCCGCCGTCCGGGGGCGATGAGCCCAGCCAATTCATGAAGCCACCGCATGCACGAGCAGGTTCGCCAATCGCAGCACGGCGACTGTTCGCAGCTTCCAAACCACTCGCTGGGTCCGTAGCGGCCACTTATCTCGCCTCGCGCGGCATCACACGCACCGGCGATCTGCCTGCATTGCGATTTCACCCGCGATGCTATTATCGGCCGAATGATGATGACATTCCCGGAACGCCCGGCAGCTTCCCGGCCCTGATCGCATCGGTGACCGATGATGATAGTGTGCAAACGGGCACGCACCGGACTTGGCTTAATCCGAACGGCAAGGCGAAAGCAGCAGTCGCATCACCGCGACGGGCGATGGGAAACATCCTCGGCCACGCAATCCGGTTCGGCCCAGCGTCGGACGTCATGGTCGCCGGCGAAGGCATCGAGACCGTCCTGTCGCTGCGGGAGATCATGCCTGACATGCCGATGGCAGCCGCCACCTCGTCAGCCCATCTTGCCGCTATCCTATTCGGCAGTGAACTCAGGCGGCTCTACGTCGCCCGCGACCGCGACAAGGCCGGCGATGCGGCATTTGCGATCCTGACCGACCGGGCACAGGCTGCAGGGATCGAGCTAGTCTCGCTGATGCCCGATCTTGGGGACTTCAACGATGACTTGCGCCAGCACGGTGCATCGGTGCTGAAGGCACGGTTGATCGCCCAGTTGCGCAAAGCCGACCGCGACAGGTCAACAGTGGGCTGAGGTTTGCCGAGACGGGGACGTGCGGCGACGGATTCCGTCATTGATGCCCGGACTCCGCACCGGCCAAGCTCGGCCTTCCTTGAGGGCGATCCAAGAGACCGGCAGCCGCGAGGCTACAATGGCGGTCACGCGGCTATTTTCCGGCGGCGCCGCAAGCCGCGCCTTTCCATCGCGACTCAAAATAGCCGCTGCCCGCCATCCTCCGCTTCGCTTCGGCCGTTCCGGTGCAGCCTCGCGGCTGCCGGTCAGAGGGATCGCATGAAGGCCGGGCAAAATGCCCGGTTACGCGGACCAAGGATCAATCCCATGACCGACCCATTCGAACCCGACCACGAAATCTCGCCCACCGCCCATCTCCTCGATGAAATCGCCCTCTACGGCTACCGCCCCTTCTCGGACGAGCCCGACCCTCGTCCGCTTCCCGACGACCGCGTTGCCGCTGGCGCTGTCGCCGACATGTTCGACGCCCTGATTGCCACTATGATCGACACGAGACTCGAGCCTGACCTTGAGGACCTGTGCTGGTCGCTCGGCAATCTCTTCCACCGCGCGCAGGGCCGGATCCAGCGCGATCTAGACGACAACGAGGATGCCCAGAAGCGGAGCCAGCGCGAACAGGACGGCTCCGAGGTCAAGTCGGTCGAGCTGGAACGGCTGACACGTGAAGGCATCGGCCTGATCGAACGCCGCAACGCCATGGAGTTCATGCGCGAGGCCGCCTCAGACCAGTTCGAAGCGCACTTCCGCAAGACCTGGACGCCGCGCGCCGGCTCGCTGGTCAATCACCGCACGATGACCGCCAGCATAATCGACAGCCGCGACTTCCTCGCCGCCAAGCGCCGTTCGGAAACCGAACCGCTGCTGCCCAACGGCACGCGCATCGCATTCACCGCTGGCCCCGCCTATCAGGATCACAACCGCATCTGGGCCGTGCTCGACAAGGTGCTCGCCAAATATCCTGACATGGTGCTGTTTCATGGCGGCAACCCCACCGGCGGCGAACACATCGCCTCGCTCTGGGCGCGCAATCGCAAGATCGTCCATGTCCCGTTCCGGCCCGACTGGGTGCGGTTCAAGAAGGCTGCACCGTTCCGCCGTAACGATCAGATGCTTGAAGCTCTGCCCAAGGCCATAGTCGCCTGCCCGGGCAATGGCATTAACGCCAACCTCGTCGACAAGGCGCGCAAGCTCGGGATTTCGGTCTGGTCTATCGAATGACCGCGAATAAGGACGATCCGGAACGGCTTCTTTCGGCAGCGCCCACAGGGATAGCTGACATTCCGTGCGGGGAACCGGCATGTCAGCTCCGCGCCCCAATCCCGGTCATTGCGGCCGTCAAAGTGAATGCCCGGAAGCTGCCGTTTCATCAGGGAAGCATTGAGGATAGAAAACCGCCCAGATCTGGGTCATCCCGAACCCGCCTATACTGAAAGCCGTCATTTGCTCTGAGCTCTTTTGATATCGGTTTCGCTTGTATTTCCTAAAAAGTCAGCGAGAACCTTTCGAAGCGAAGAGGGCAGAAATTTGATCAAAAGCACTGAAGTCGGCGCAATTTGGAGGCGATGGGACCCCCATGTCCATGCGCCCGGTACTCAATTGAACGACCTCTTCGCTGGAGCAGACCCGTGGGAAGATTATGTGGCGAAGCTCGAAGCGGCCACGCCAACGCTCGAGGTCATCGGTCTTACCGATTACTACAACACCGACACTTATGCCCGACTGCGCGAAGCAAAGGACAAGGAGGGTCGCCTGCCCAATTGCACGACGCTTTTTCCAAACATCGAAATGCGCCTAGGCCTGGGCACTGCCGCTGGATCGTGGGTTAACGTCCATCTCCTAGTTTCGCCGGAAGATCCCAACCACCTGGACGAAATTAAACGCATCTTGGCGTGTCTGACGTTCAGTGCTCTCAATGATCGATTCAGCTGCACGCCCGCGGAGCTAGAAAGACTTGGCTTCAAAGCCGATCCAACCATAAAAGACGAGGTTGCCGCGCGACGACACGGGTCTACGCAGTTCAAAGTAAGCTTCGATCAGCTCAAGGGCATTTTCAACGATTTCGGCTGGGCTCGCGACAACATCTTGGTGGCCGTCGCAGCCGGCGCCGACGGCACCTCTGGAATGCAGGATGGCGCCGATGCCACCCTGCGGCGCGAAGTCGAGAAGTTTGCCAGCGCGATTTTCTCGGCCAACCCGAAGGATCGTGATTTTTGGCTCGGCAAGACCCTCCCGCGTGAAGAGTTTGTGCGAAAATACGGATCCGAGAAGCCCTGCCTGCACGGCAGCGATGCCCACACATTGTCTCGCGTAGGCGAGCCGACAGGCAAGCGGTTCGGTTGGATCAAGGGCGCGCCGACCTTCGATGCACTTCGACAAGCCTGCATTTCGCCCGATCGAGCTTTCGTGGGTGAGACACCGCCAAGTGGTGCATCAGCTTCGCAAGTAATTTCGCACTTTTCGATCGAAGGCGCGCCTTGGGTGAAAACTCCATCGCTACTTCTCAACTCCGGTCTCATCACCATCATCGGTGCCAGAGGCTCGGGCAAAACGGCGCTGGTTGAACTCATTGTCGCTGGCTGCGACACAACTCCGCTACCGCTCGACGCGTACAAGCAATCTTTTCTCTTTCGGGCGCGCGACCTGTTGACGGGCGTGGTCGTCAAGACCTCCTGGGCTTCTGGCGAGGCCGATAATCGGAGTTTGGCTGACGCGACCGATGGGGACGATTTCCAGATCAAGCGCGCGCAATATCTATCGCAGCAGTTTGTCGATCGCTTGTGTGCGGCGGACGGTGTTTCTGACGAGCTCCTACGCGAAGTGGAGCGGGTCGTGTTCGAATCTCACTCGGTCGCCACCCGGGATGGAACCACTGATTTCGGCGAACTGCTCGATCTTCGCGCTGCTCGTCATCGTGAAGCTCGGTCGCGCGACGAGGTTGCGCTGCTTAATCTCTCGGAGCGGATAAGCGACGAGATTGAGAAGACGAAGAGCATCGAAGGCCTACAAAAGCAGATCACCGAAAAGGAACAAAATCTAGCCCGCTTCACCAGCGAACGGGCGCTTTTGGTTAAGAAGGGCGATACGACGACGACTGAGCACTTTAGCGCCGTGTCGGTCGCCGCGGAGAGGGTGCGCGGCAACATACGATATTTCAGCATTCAGGAGCAGCAGCTTCTGACGCTGCAGGATGAGGTCGCCGATTTCCGCGCCAACCAGTCGCCGGAAGCCCTGCGGCGTCTGCAATCGAAATTCGGTTCAGCAGGACTTGCCGGCGCAGACTGGGACCCGTTCGGCACCGATTTTATCGGAACAGTGGGTGATGTAGTGACGGCTCGCCTCAAAAAGGCCCGTGACGCCGTTGCTGCATGGAAAGGCACGCCCTTGGCACCGGACGTTCAGCCCGTGCCGCTGGAGCTCACAGTCAACCTTGAGCAGCAGACGCTGGCTGTGCTCGACGCCGAAATCGACCGGCTCAATCAGATCATCAACATCGATAAGGCGACGCAGGACAAGTTCTCACAACTCACCACGAAGATAAACGGAGAAACCGACGCGCTCACAAATCTAAAGGCACGTTTGGAAGATGCGAACGGTGCCGCCGCTCGGCGCGAGGGTTTGGTTGAGGAACGCACCAAATCCTACAAGAGCGTGTTTGATTCGATCATCGCAGAGGAGACGGTTCTGAATGACCTATACTCACCAATCAAAGAGCGATTGAACGCCTCACCGGGGACGCTGAGCAAACTGTCCTTTTCAGTCCGGCGCACCGCTGACGTGGAACAATGGGCGCGGGCTGGTGAGGCATTCGTTGACCTCCGCAAAAACGGCCCCTTCAAGGGTGAAGGTACGCTTTACAAGCTTGCCGAAGAACACCTTCGCCAAGTGTGGGAGACGGGCTCCGCCGACGACGTATCGGACGCGATGCAGCAGTTTCGCATCGCTCACGACAAGATATTGCTCGCCAGCTCCCGTGTGGCTCAGACCGATCCGGTCGCACATCGCGCATGGCTCAAGTCTTTTGCCAAATGGCTCTACAGCACCGACCATATCTCAGTCAGTTACTCTGTTGAATATGATAGAACGGACATTCGCAACCTTTCCCCCGGCACGCGTGGTATCGTCCTTTTACTCTTGTATCTGGCCTTGGATCGATCAGATGATCGTCCCCTTGTCATCGATCAACCGGAAGAGAATCTTGACCCGAAGTCCATCTTTGATGAACTCGTGCCGCTTTTCGCCGACGCTCGACAACGGCGGCAGGTCATCATGGTCACGCACAATGCCAATCTCGTCATAAACACTGACGCCGATCAGGTCATAATCGCTGAGGCCGGAACGCATGCGCCGGGCCATTTACCGGCCATCAGCTACACAATGGGCGGGCTCGAAGAGGCCCACATTCGTGACCGTGTTTGCGCCATTTTAGAAGGAGGCGAGGATGCCTTCAAGGCCCGCGCTCGCCGATTGAGAGTGTCGATCTAGACGCAGGGGCCGCAGTGAGAAAGCGTCCTCTTCGGGTGGTTTCGCTAGCGATTCCGGCAACAAGACTGCCAACGCTTTTGACGACCTTCGCGACTGACAACTTCTCCTGCTGTTTGAACCACAAGCGACCACCCCGCTCTTTGAGGCCAATCCGTTGGCCGACCCCAAGCCTCCTTCAATCAACCCGTGAAGGGTCCGCTACGCTGCGCGTGCGGCCACTGCGTCTGCGCCTTCGTGGTGATTGCGGCTTTGCGCCGTCTGTCCGGGGCCTGTCGAGCGGGGATGGTCCCTGCTCCGAGACAGGAGCTCGAACATGTCACTCACCATCGCACAGCGTCACGCCTGGAGCCTCGCCCGCACCCTGATGGTCTGCGTCACCCTGTTCCACGCCGGTAATGGCTACGCCGCCGTCCCGACGGCTGAATTCGATGGCGATGCCGATAGCATCGTCCGTGAATATGACCCGTTCAATCCCTGAACGCGCCAATCTACGCTTGGCGCAGTGGCCGGATGCCCATCGGGTATTCCGGCCTTGCCGCATGTCTGCTATGCTTCACCTGCACATTGCGCTGCGGTGGAGGTGGAGAGCGCGTCCCTTGCCCTTGGTTCCAAG
>CALMYW010000162.1 GCA_937873665.1 uncultured Sphingorhabdus sp. | reverse complement strand
TGTTCATGTCCCGCGGCGGCATGGCCCCGTTCGCCACGCCGAAGGCCTATCTCGATAACCAATGCACCTATCCGCCCGACCCTGAGAAGGGCCGGGCGACGGGCCTGCGCGTCCTCAAATCCACCGTCCGGTCAGGCGCCTACTACGCCGCCTGCCAGAGCTACGATCTTGAGACCCAGCGCGAGACCTTTGCGATCATCTGCCTGATCAAATGGACCCCCGGCGCGAAGAGCGGTGAGGAGTTTGGCTACAAGGATATGACCGAAACGATGGGGCCGTATAGCTACGACTGCCCGGCCTCGATCCTCGACCTCTTGGGACCGCCCGGTAACGAATACGCCGCGCACTGGCGCGAGAACTGCCGCCAGCGCCTCGCCCTGACCACGCGCCGCAAGCCGGCGCCGGGCGACATGCTGGTTTTGGCCGAGCCGCTGACCTTCACCGACGGGCAGAGCGAGCGCAGCTTTCGGGTGGTCCAGTCGGGCAGGAAGACCATATTGCGCCGAGTCAGCGACGGGGTCGGGGTGAAGATCAGTAAGCTGATGTGCCGGGCGTGGACGATCGTGCCGCCGCCTGCGGCTCCGTCAACCTCGTGACCCGGCACCCAAGCGAGTAGCGCCATGACCGACCCCGCCCCACCGCAGCGCTCTTCCAAGCGGGCGCGCCTCTGCAGCATCGAGAACGCCAACAGGATCGCCACCCGGGTTGCCGAGCACGTCCAGGGCGACACCGCCGTGGTCAAGACCGGCAACCCGCTGCAGCCGTTCCGCGTGGTGCTGGCTAGCAAGGCGGCGCCGGGGCGCACCGTCTCGCGCGTCGTCACCTGCAACGATGACGAACCGGATGATCAGTAGGGGCCGGGGCCGCGTTCGACGAACCACGATTGCCCGAGCTCGAAATCGGCGCTGGCCGACACAACCGGTCCGTCAGGTGCTTCAGCCACATACGGCGAAATGAGTTCCTTGCGCCGAACCCGCATGCGGCTGAGCCAGGCTGCGGTGCGGCCCCGCGCCTTGAGGATCGTCAGCAGCCAATCCATCGCCTCAGCCATCTCGACCACGCCGCGCCCGGCGAGGCAGTAGTAGATCGCCCGCTGGAAGTCGTCGCACTGGGTGCTGAGGATGCCGGCGAGTTTTGCCCGTCCGCCGGGGGCGTTTTCATGCACGAGCGACACCGCTTCGCGCAGTTCGCGGACCGACAAGTAGGCGTCGTCCACGCCGACCCCGATGCACAGCGCCGCGATCGCCCGGCGCACCGGCGACAGGTTCTTGTCGCACGACGCATCGCGGAGGCCAATGTCGAGATCGAAATGGTCGAGGTGGCTGGGAGCAGGCATGGCGAAATCCTTTCCAAAAGAACGTAGCGTGAACGCTCAGACCCCGTCAACCGGACAGCGGAGGGGAGGGGGCACTCGGCGGTCGATCAATCTTGAAAGGAACAACCCATGACCCAACTTGCTCAATCTACGCCGGTCGCTGCTGACCACACCGCGGAGATCGCCCGGCTCAACGACGCGGCCCGCGCAGGTTCGTTGCCCACCTCGCGCACGGTGTTCACGCGGGCGCTTGCCGACATCCTTGCTGGCGACGGCGAGGACCCTGGCGCCCGGCAAGCCAGCCTGATGATGGGCCAGGCGGCGCTGCGCAGGCTAATCAACGAGACTCCGATCGAGCCGGGGAACGACCCTCACGGCGAGCGCGATTTTGGCGCGGTCGAGTTCCAGTGGCATAAGATCTTCTGGAAGATCGATGTCTACGCCAATGACGGGACGTTCTCCTGGGGGTCCGAGACGCCGTGGGACGCGCAGCAGAGCTTCCGCGTGGTCACGATCATGCTGGCGAGCGACTGGTGACGAGATGAGCCGGTATTCGTTGAAGCCATTGCCGGAGCATTCAGGCATCTTCGAGGTCGCGGTCGGGTGGGACCCGGGGCTGGGAACGTTCTTCGCGATAGTGTTCGGCGTTCCCAGTGCCGATCGCGATCCCGATGTGCGGCACTGGCTAGGTGGCCAGCCCAACCAGATTGTTACGGTTGAGGAACTTCAGGCTGAGTTGTTGCCGTACGCAGAGCTTCCGCTGGAACTGGGTATGCACCTCAGGAACGATCAGCGCGACGGTGATGCGGGCCCTTCGCAGCACTTGAGCCGGTTCATTTCACGGCTGCTCAATCGCTGAATGCCTGGTAGCTCGCCGCCTAAAAGGCGGTCATAGGCGGAATTCGCAGCACTCCCTGACTGCTGCCATCCGTTCATGAATTATAGTCGGATGATCGAGCAATGTTAGCGATGCCAATTCCCGACGTGTCCGGCGCTTTACGCTTCAACTCGATAGATTACGATTGCAGAATGAGCAGTCACAACAGAAAGCAACGAAGGGCAGCCCGGGCGCGCGATAGGGGAGGCGAACAGGAAGTTCGATCGCTGGGTAGCCCTATCCGCGAACAAATAGACAGGCTCGGCTCGCTAGGCGGCTTCGCGAACCATGTCTCGATGGCCCTGACGGGCCTTCCAACTTCAACCAGTGGTATGCTCGCCTCGATGGTTTTTGCAAAATGCTGTGCGCATGCCCGGTCGATTGGCGCCATAGCCCTACAGTCATCAATGTTCGATCATCATGCGATAATGGCTCTTGCCCGGATGATCATGGAGGCCTCGACTATGATAGCTTACCTGCTGGATCCAGTGCCTGACGAAGAAAGGGAATTTCGCCACACCCTGCTCAGACTTCATGATTCCGTCGGCAGGCTGAAACTCATGCGAGGCTTTGGGATGTCGGCCGATGATATTCGAGTAGGCCGAGACGAATTAAAGGCCCAAATCGAAGCAAGCCCAACTTTCCACAAACTTTCGGATGAGCGCAAAAAGCGCGTCGCTAGCGGCGAGGAAATGTTCGTCGTCGGTATGCGCAATGTTGCGACTAGGATGATGGGATGGGACGAGACGCAGTTCAACGGCGTCTACGCCTATTTTTCCGCCCATACCCATTCGGCCCCGATGAGTTTTTCGCGCATGGCAGATCATGGGATCGATTATTTCCACCCAAGTGATACACAATTCGAGATCCCGGCGCTTTCAATAGAGGTCGCCATGGCGTGCCTTCGCCGCTCGATGTTGCGCATGCTCGAAGGTCACCCCGAAAAGATCGCCGAATTCCATCCCAAGCTTTTGGCCGAAGCATACGAAGATGACGCAGGCTGCCCGTTCTTCAGTAAACCCTTGCAGGCTGGCTGAGCCGCTGCGAGCAGCGGGATTCAGAAATCTTCCTGCCATTCTCCATGGCGCCAGGGAAGCTAGGACTGAAAAAATGGCATTGCGAGATCAGAACGGAATAACTCCGGCGCGGTGAAGAGCGATCACTGCATCGCGCTCAACGAAATCACGGCGGTGCTCGACCTCCCATTCGGTGAACGAGAAAAACAGCGAGTGAGCCAGTTTGCCAACAATTGGTATGTGCCTGGGAAACTGATGTGCTGTCAGGTCGTAGTTTAGATCTCCGACCATGACCCAAAAATGGTGCTCGTGCTTTCTGGGTTTTGTGCCCTTTATGATGACGACGTTTTTCAGGCCGTACTTTTCCTCGAGAAGATAGGTAAGGATTAGTGACACGCTCTCGCAGCAATTATTGGGATAAGAGTAGCTGAAAGGAAAATCGAAAGCCCCGTCCTGCTTGTTCCGCTCGAGGAACGCCACGAGCCGGCGGACCGATTCCTCAATCTCAAATTTAGTTGTGACTTTTCTAGCGAGGGGCGCGGCGCGGTTCATGGACCATCGGTAGCAGCCGCCAAAACAGGCGGCGAGTCGCAAAAGACAACGTGCTGCCGCGCCGGTCAGGGCCCGACCCAGAAGTGGATGTTCACGGCCCTCATCCTATCCGTAAAACCTACCTTCCGTTCATCCGTCCAGCATGTGAGCAGGGGATGAATCTTAGCCGGGTCGAATGCGCTGGGCCCCTGGCTTATGGCTGCGGCACTACGGACGGCAGTGGGCAAACGATGACTGCGCCGGTGCGATTTTGCCTCAAATGGGCTCTTGAAAATATGTCGAAAGAAACATATGTCGTTTTTAACATGGATATGCGCGATCGCCTCAAAGAGTTTTGCCTCCGCCTTTTGGCTGCGCCGGCTTGCGCATCCAAGGCGGAGGCTTTCGAGCTTCTCAGCCTAACTCTGATCGAGGTCGAGAACGAATTTTCCGGCATCGCCTTCGATCCTGCTTTTCCGCGGGATGATGGCCGGATGTATCCGCCGCGAGACGACGCACACCGGTCGGTTCCCGGGCGCGACGATTTGCACCGCTACCGCAGCCAGGGACACAATACCTATTTCAGTGAGAGCGGTGCGATCCTGATAGTCGATCTGAACAAGGTCGTTCTTTTGGATAAGGCCGGCCACAACGCGAGGAGCATTACGCTATGAGCGAACCCATTCATGAGTTGATCGAAGCGCTTCAGTCTGAAGTGTCGGTTTCCTTCGACATCGACGAGCCTTCCAATCCGGACGGTGAGTGGTGGCTCGACATTGAGATCGACGGCATGCGGTCGAATGTCCTGTGGCAGTCTGCGCTCGGTTTTGGTCTATTTATCGATACGAACAGCTATGGACGACGCCCTCAGGAAATTTACAGGAATTCCGCAGAAGCTAGCGCACGCATTCTACAACTTGCAGCGCAATGGCGTAAGAATGCGCAAATACACCCATTGGGCCTTCGAGAGTTGCGACATCTTCTAGGCGAAACGCAATCACACCTCGCTGATAGCCTGGGAACAGATCAAGCGCGCGTATCTCGTTTGGAAAAGGGTGCGGATATCAAAGTCAGCGCACTTATAAATTATTTGCGAGCCATGGGCGGCCGGCTGGAATTGCGTGCGCATTTCCCAACATTTGAGGCGCCCATTGAGCCTGTAGATCCCGTGGCGGTCAAACAAAGACTGAATTGAAAGGAGCCTGCCCCATGCAGCTCAACCTTCTCGTCCTTCGCGCTCGCGATCCCCATGCCCTTGCTGATTTCTACGGTTCACTCGGTCTCGCGTTCCAACTTGAAAAGCACGGAAGCGGTCCCGTGCATTTGAGCTGTGAAACGGGCGGGGGCCTCCTCGAAATCTATCCCTGCCATGAGGAGCAGGCGAGCACACGCGCCGTGCGCCTCGGTTTCACGGTTGATGACCTCGATGCGCGGTGCATTGCCGTTGCATCTAACAATGGACGACTTCTGAGAGCACCGCATTCGACGCGGTGGGGACGGCGTGCGACGATCGAGGATCCCGAAGGTCATACCGTAGATCTTGTGGAGGCGGATGCAGTCTAGCAGAATTCTGCCGGCCAAGCAGATAGTGGGAGATCAGCGTAAGTTGTCGGACACGAGCCTTTCGTTCATTTCGATATGTCGTGATATCTCTCGCGGTCGGCAAGATGGCTGCGAGCGCGAGGGAAGTTCGGGCCAAAAATTTTACATCCGGATTTCCGATCGCGGCTAACCGTTTCTTGAGCCAGACATGAACCAGTCGCCGCACAGTCAGACGCATCAGGAGACCACTGAAATGCGAGCGGCACCACTGACGTGCTTCCGGAAAAGCGGTGAACGCTATACCCGCCACCAGGCAGTGGAAAACGAGATCGCGCTCGCTCTCGAAATGCCTCATACCGTCTGGTGTGACCAATCTTGGCGGATCGAGACCCTGGTTCATCTCATCCGGCTTCGGCGACGCGACAACGATCCGCATGTTCTGGGCATACTTACATATCAATTTTTCGAACGGGTGAAGCCCATCGTTAACCGCTGGTCACGGGGCTACGGCCCGGCCGATAGCGAAGAAATACAGATCTCGGTTGCGAATGAACTCGGCGATCTGCTTAATGAAACCCCTCCGTCACGTACGGCCGAATATCTTGAGGTCGACGCGGCAACCGTCGTCAAGCAGGCGACGCTCCGTGCAATCGGGCCAGACCGTCCCAAGGCTCAGGCATTTCAGTCCGCAGATCGAGATGAAGACGGGCAGTACACGCCGATAGTCGAACGTCTTGCGTCAGAGGAACTCAACCCTGAAGAGCATTTGCTCGCGGAGGAAGAGGACGAAGCTGGAGGCGCGCTCAGGTATCTCAACGCGGTGACGGATCCGCGGCACCGGGAAGCCTTTATCCTCCGGCACATTTACAACTGGCCGCTCAAAGATGGCCCGGATGGCGTACCTACCCTCTGCGAGAAGTTCAAACCGGTGAGCGAACGCCAAATTCGAAACTGGATAAACGCTGCAATTGAGCAAATGCGCGAAGCGCATGGAGAAGAGTCATGAACCGTGTGGATCAGCCAACGGCGGATGACGTCATCCTTGACCTCCTCATCGACGGCGTCGAGCCGACGCATGAGAATCTCGTGGTGGCGATCGCCGCCTATCCCCAGCACCGCGATGCGCTGGTGGCGTTTTTCGCCAATCTTGCCGTGCAAACGGCTTTGAAGGACGAGCCGGCACCCTCCGGCTGCAGTGTTGAGCAATTTGCGAATATTGGCGTGAGCCGAGTTCTGGTCCGCCGTCACGAGGCACAGGGACAAACCTCAACGGATATCGACGACACAAGCGGAGAGATTGAAATCAAATCAATGCCTCCGCGCCTCTCGCAGCTGATCCGTGCGCGCGGCCTTACGGAAGACGAGGTCGCCGTCCGTGTCGGTCTCGATGCGGGATTGATGATGAAGCTGGACCGACGCCGCATCGTCGGGCGGCGTCCTTTGGAAATGTTCCGTCGGATCGCCGGTGAGATTCGCTTGCCGCCAGCGCATGTGATTGCCTCGGCCACCGGCGCGCCGATCCCGTCCTCCAGGGGCAATCTGCGCAAGGCCAAAAGGCCAATAAAGATCGAAACCGAGACGTTTGACGTGGCCATCAATGCCTCGACGCTATCGGATGATCTCAAGGCCTTTTGGTTGCGGCAACTGGCGGACTCGGATGAACCGGCGGCATGAGCGCCTGGTCTGAACTGCGCAGCCAGGCTGCAGCTTGGCACGACGAGCTGAACCCCCATGCTGACCTGCTTCGGGCGGTTGATCTCCTCGCCGCGGCCGCACTGGCCAGCGGAGTCAAGGTCCTGGTGCTCCCCAAGGACGATGCGCTGCTGGACAACACCGAGGCCTCCTATGATCCGGATGGTCCGAGAATTCTGGTCTCGGCCGCGCTTAGCGACGAGGACCGCGCCTTTCATGTCGCCCATGAATATGGGCATCACCGGCTGCACCATCCGAAGGGCGGCTGCCACGATGATGACGTCGATCCCTATACGATCGCCGAGCCCGAGAGCTCGGCGGTCGGCGACAACGACGCCTATAGTCCGAAGCAGCGTCGTGAAGCGCAGGCAAATGTCTATGCCCGCGAACTTCTGCTGCCTCGTCGGCGCCTCAGGGCGGCGTGCATCACGCACAAGCTTACGGCGGACACTATCGCCGCCGATCTGGGGCTTCCGTTGAATCTGGTCCAGCAACAGATGGCCGATGCACTCTTGCTTCCCGAAGATCGGCCGCCGGATCCCGATGGCGAGCGTCCGTCGCTGGATGGCAGCCAGCGACTTGCGGCAGAGGTAGATCCGGGGCCTGTACAGGTGCGAGCCGGACCCGGCACCGGCAAAACGCGGACGCTGGTGGCCCGGGCAGCGTGGCTCATATCCCAAAAGCAGGCCGATCCGGCGTCCATTCTGGCCCTCACCTATTCTAATGCTTCGGCCGAGGATCTTTCACGCCGGTTACGTCTCGAACTTGGAGGTGCCGCTACCGCGGTCTGGTGCAGCACTTTTCACGCCTTTGGGCAGGAACTGCTGCGCCTCTACGGAGATCGGCTCGGCCTGCCCGATTCTCCGAAACTCCTGGACCGGGCGGACTCGCTGTTCCTTCTTGAGTCGGAACTCGAGCACCTCAAGCTCGACTATTATTTTGACCTGCACGAGCCGCTACGTGGGCTCAAGTCGGTACTGAACTCCATATCGCGCGCGAAGGATGAGCTGTGCGACCCGCAGACCTACCTTGCGCGGGCACAGGCCATGCCGGTGGGCGAGGCCAGGGACAAGGCCCTGGAAGCGGCCCATATCTATGAAGTTTACCAGAAGGCACTCGAAACCCGGGGGTGGGTGGATTTTGGCGATCTTATCGCGCGCAGTGTCGAACTGCTGAAGAACCACGCCGATGTCGCCGCCGAAATCCGGCAGACCTACCGACACATCCTTGTCGACGAATATCAGGACATGAACAAGGCGAGCGCCGCCTTGCTCAAACAGCTTGCCGATCCTGCTGTAGGTCCCTGGGTCGTCGGCGATGTCCGGCAATCGATCTATCGGTTCCGCGGTGCCTCGCCGCTCAATATGAGCCGCTTCGCCGACGCCTTCCCCGGCGCCGACTTCAAGGATCTGGAGGTCAATTACCGTTCCGGTGGGCAAATTGTCGGCCTGTTTGAACGCTATGGGCGAACGATGACAGCCGCTGCCTTTGCGTCCAAGAACGAGCTGACACCGAACCGCGGCAAGGACAGCGGCGAGATTGCGTACCGCGTTGCCAGCGAGCGCGAATCCGAAGCCGAGGGGCTGGCTCAGGAAATCCTGACGCGCCGTACCCAGCAAGGCGGGTTCAGGCAGCACGCCGTTCTGGCGCGGACCCACGGCGTACTCAGCACCCTGGCGGCGCATTTCCAGCGCGCGGGTGTGCCGGCGCTCTATTTCGGCGATTTCTTTGAACGGCCAGAAGTGCGCGACCTTTTGTCCCTGATCTCGGTCGCTGGAGAGAATGACGGTGTTGGTCTGCTCCGTGTCGCCCAATTTTCGCGCTACGCAGTGCCCGTGCCAGACATCCTGGAGATGTTTCGCTTCAGAAAAGACTTGGACCTCACCATGCTGGCCGCGCTGAGGCGCGCAAACGAGGCCAACTTGTCGGCGGAAGGCCGAGCCGGGCTTATGCGATTGGCGGATGATCTTGCCAGCGCTGACTTCAAGACCTCGCCACACGCCCTCATCTCCGCCTTCCTGTTTGGCAAGGCGGCCGCGGTCTACAGCGCGCCCTTCGCCGGGGACGACGTGGCGGCGCAGCAACGCCAGCTCGCTGTCTATCAGCTTCTCACCTTGGCGTTTGGCCACCGGCCACCAGGGAACCGCAGCCCCAATCGCGACTTCCTCGAGCACATCCGCCGCCTCGAGGTTCTCGACGAAGAGAAGGAACTCCGCCGTCTTCCCGCCGCAGCGTCAGGCATCGATGCCGTCCAGCTGATGACGGTGCATGCCGCCAAAGGGCTGGAGTTCCAGCACGTTTACATCCCATCTGTCAGCCCATCCTATTTCCCGCCGAACGCCCGGCCTGATCTCTGCCCCTTGCCGCCCGGCATCGCGGTGGAGGACGCGCTGATGACGAGCGAGGCCGAAGAAGAGAGCCTGATGTTCGTGGGCCTCTCTCGCGCGAAGGATCGCCTGACCGTGTCCCGGGCCAACCGCTACGGCGGATCGTCCAGGCCCAACCCGTCAAAATTGCTCAAGCCGCTGTCGCCCATTCTTGCGCCCGGAGGCGAGCCTGCGCCGCAATGGACGGCTGCCGGGTCGGCAGATCCTAGCCCGGTGCCGCAAAGAGCTCCTGACGGCATGTCACCGGAGCTCGCCGTCACCGCCCTCGAAGACTATCTCGCCTGTCCTCGGCGCTACTATTACGGTGAAGCTCTGGGACTGTCGCGCCGACTCGCGGATACGCCATACCTTCGATTTCATGGTGTCATCCGCGCGGGACTGGATTGGCTGCGCGAACAGCCAGCCCGATCAGCCGCCGACGTCGCTGTCCACCTGGACACCAGTTGGCTGGAGCGCGGCCCCGCCGACCACCCCGCAGCGATGCACTACAAGGGCACGGCGCAGCGGATGCTCGTCAATGCCGGCGCAGCCATGAGCGGTCATGCATTGAAGACCGAACGGCGCCTGACAATCGAGGGGGTGACCATCATTGCCCGGGCCGATCACATCCAGAAGGCCGGAGGCGGCATCGTCATTCAGCGGATGAAGGCCGGGCGGCTTGCCAAGAGCGGAGAAATGCCCAAGGCCCGCTATGCGCTCCTGCAAGCCATGGTGAAGCAAGACGAAGGGGTTACAGCCAGCTTCTTGCATATCTCGCTTCTCGACGGTGTTCAGAAGGACGCCACGGCCGCCGCCGGCAAGCTGACCGAGGCGCTCGACGGGGCGGCGCACGCGTTGAGCGGGATTGCCGCAGGTCGTTTTGATCCGAAGCGCAGCAGCCGTGACTGCCCGACCTGCCCATTCTTCTTCATCTGTCCTGCCGACGGGCTGCGCCTCTAGCAATCTAGCAAAAAAATCCGGTCGTTCGATTTCCGGTTTCGCGCAGAGCGCTCTTGAACCTCTTGCGGCGGCAAAAACTGCCCCATCGAAGCAAGAGGTAACCCAAAATGACGAAACTTAAACTGTTCATGCAGATCGAGGGCCGCCGGTCCATCGAACTGATCGAGGTCGCCGAGGACGCCGGCCCCGACGCAATCCTCGCGGCTGCGGCGGCCCTTGGCCTCGCTATCGAAGAGGCGATGGTCTTCTCCGGCGAAGACGAGCACCCGCTGCATATGGACAAACCGCTCCACCATCAGGGCGTCAAGGACAAGCACCGGGTCCATGTGCACCGCTGCAAGAAGATCGGCGTCACACTGCACTACGCCGACACGCCTGAAGTTCGCCACGCGTTCCCACCCACGGCGACGGTGAACCACGTCAAACGCTGGTATGTGCGCGATCTCGAGATGGCCCCGGTCGATGCCAGCGAGCACGTCTTGCAGATCACCGGAACCAACGACCGGCCGGACCCGGATGTTCAGATCGGCGCCCTTGTGACTGGTTGCTGCGAGCTCGCGTTCAGCCTGGTGCCCATCAAGCGCGTCGAGGGCTAGCATGACCACGGAGCTCGACCGTCCGGATGCGCAGGCATTCCTGGACGAGGTAGCCGACGGTGCTTTCGAGCTCGCCGTCTACCTCGGCCGGTGGCGCATTGTCCGCATCGCCTGGCCAATTGTCGAAATCGAGGTCACAGCCGCGCCCCGGTCCGGTGCTCCTGATGCGTACGGCTTTCGGTTCGATTGCACAGGCTATCCGCAAGACCCACCCACCGCGCGGCCTTGGCTCCTTGCCAACGACACGGCTTTGCCCTTTGCCTTGTGGCCCGCCGGTTCTCGGCGGGTCTCGGCGGTATTCCGCCCGGACTGGCAGAACGGGACCTGCCTGTATGCGCCGTGCGACCGAATGAGCATCGCCGGTCATGCGAACTGGCGTCAGGAGCACGCTGCCCACATCTGGCGCCCCGAGAAGGGCATCCAGCAATACCTCGAATTCCTGCACGAACTACTGAACAGCCTTGATTACATGGGAGTGCGCGGTGGCTGACAAACTTGTTATCCCGCGTGCCCAATGGCTTGCCCTCATGGCCGAGCTGCGCCGCCGCGGCGGCGGCAGGACCGAAAGCGGTGCGTTCCTGCTTGGCAAGCGCCAAGGCGATCGGCGCCTGTTCGAGCGGTGCGTGTTCTACGACGAACTCGATGCGAATGCCTACAGCACCGGCGTGTGTGTTCTTTATGCCGACGCCTTCGAGAGGCTTTGGGAATTCTGCCGGACTTCGGGCCTTCAGGTGCTCGCCGACATCCACACCCATGGCGGCGCCGCGACCCAGAGCGAGGCCGACCGATGCAATCCGATGATCGCGCGGCCCGGTCACATGGCCCTCATCGTCGAACGCTTCGCCAGCAGTCCGGTGTGGCGACACCGCATGGGCCTCTACCAATACGAGGGGGCACACGCCTGGATCAATTTGAGCGGTTGGCGCAGCCGCCGCATCCTCAAAACGGGAACATTTGCATGATGACCCACATGATCACCGAAATGAGCCCTGATGCCCTGCATAGGGGTGTCAAGATGGCCTTGGACAACGGCGAGGCCGACAGCATCGAAGCTGCTTACGCCCTGTTCGCGAGCTATCGCATGACGATCGGCCTGGGTGCCGGTAGCGGCCAGTCACTCGCCGTCCAGGCCGCCTTATTGACCATGGTCAACTGCGGGCGGCGAGCCTTGCTGGGCGGAGTGGAAGTGGTTGGCGACCTCAACTTCCCCTTGCTGGTCGATCTACCAGGGCTGGGCGAAAACCTTGGCGAGGCGATTGTGAACCTCGGGGGAAAACCTCGAGGGGAACCCTCGCCACAAACACCGCTCGCTTGGCTCGGCGACGGGGCGCCAGCGGGGGCGCTGCAAGTCACCTTTGGCGACTGGCGCGGAGGCGTGTTCGTCGCCGGCGAAGGCGAGCGGCTCACAGAAGGTGCAAATGACATTCCCGCCGCAGTCTTGGCGGGCGCCCTGGCTGTCGCTGAAGTGTTCCAGGGCCTGCGGGGCAATCCGATGGCGGGAGACAGAGACGTGGGTCTGTCCCTATGGGACCCGCGCGCACCCTGGCGCAGCGCCTCGGGCCCCGTGGAATGGGTGGCGCCGACCAAGCTTTGGGTTCTGGGGCTTGGCCACCTGGGTCAGGCCTTCCTGTGGACGCTGGGCCTGCTCCCGTTTGAGCGCCCGGCCGACGTCGAACTCACGCTGCAGGATTTTGACCGCCTGGCCCTGGCGAACGACAGCACTTCGATGCTGACAAGCGTCGATATGGTCGGCCGCCTCAAAACGCGCGAGGTTGCGGCATGGGCGGAGGCGCGGGGATTTCGGACACGGCTCGTCGAGCGGCGCTTTGGCGGAGATATCACCTTGGCCGAGGACGATCCGCGCATCCTTTTCTGCGGCGTCGACAATGCCGAAGCACGGGCGGCTCTGGAAGGTCCCCGCTTCGATCTGGTGGTCGATGCAGGCCTTGGTGCGGGTCCGCATGAATACCTCGCCATGCGGCTTCATACGTTCCCCGGCTTGGTCACGGCGCGTGCGCGATGGGGCGAGGCCGCCAGCACACGCACTGCGGACGCCAAGGCGGTAGCGGAGGCGAGTGCCTATCAGGACCTCGTTGCGCGTGGCCTGGATGATTGCGGTTTGCTGGAGATCGCATCAAAAACCGTTGGCGTGCCCTTTGTCGGGGTGATCGCCGCAACCCTCGCATTGATGGAGATTGTTCGCCGCTTAAACCAAGGTCCTGGCCTGGGCGTACTTGACCTGACCCTCCGAGACCTCAGCGCCATGCAAGGCGTTGCGGGCCAGAGGCTCAAGCGATTTAATCCCGGCTATACGACCCTGCGCTGACATCAATTAAGTGAGAAGCTGCTCATTGGCAGCTGACTCTTCAACGTCCGCTTACAGCAATTTCATTCCTGATTCCGGAAAGTACGTGATTTCCAACATTTCGGATATGGGACCACCTGACCAAAACACCGTTAAGCAGGTGTTCGACTCGGTCGATCAAGATCAATAATATTGGCAAGGCCTTGCTCCACTAGCGGTTCAGCAAGCGCCCGGACGCTGCGATGATGTGTGAACAGCAGGACCTGGTTGCTCTTGCCAAACTCGGCGAGCAGGTCGAGCGTGGACCGGCTGCGCTCATCATCGAAATGCACCAGAATATCGTCCGCGATGAAGGGCAGCGGCTCCGTCGCACTGGCATAGTTCTCAAGACTCGCCAGCCGGAAGGCGAGGAAAAGCTGGTCGCGTGTGCCGTCGCTCATGGTAGAGACCGCAGCGATACCGCCATTGGCTCGCCGTCCAACCACGACCGGATGGCCTTTGTCATCGATATCGGTCTCGATTCCGGCAAATTCACCAAGCGTCGTTGCCGTGAACAATTCGCCTGCCCGCGCAATGAGCGGATCTTGCTGCTCCGCGCGGATCGTTGCCATGGCCGACGTCACCAATTCGCGCGCAACCGATAGTTCGAGATAGCGCTCGAGGGCGAGATGCATCTGTGCTGCCGCCGCTTCGCGTTCTGCAACGGCGTGATTGACCTCACTCTGGCTCAGATAGGTAGCAAGGTCGTCCTTTGCCGCCTTCTCGGCGAGAATGGCTGCCTCGATTTCGCTCTCGATCTCGGTAGCACGCGATGTCTGCTCGGTCAGTTC
>CALMYW010000161.1 GCA_937873665.1 uncultured Sphingorhabdus sp. | reverse complement strand
ACGCTCGGGAAGCGCGGCATCGCCAGCCAGATTGAGAACTGGTGCGACACCGGCTTTGTCGAGCAGCTCATAGAGCTTCTGATCAACCAAGGTTTCGAGATCCATCTGACGTCCGACCACGGCAACGTCGATGCAGTCGGTATTGGACGTTTGAACCAAGGCGTTCTCTCGGAGCTTCGAGGTGAGCGGGTCAGGATTTATCGAAGCGATGACCTTGCTGCCTCCGTCCCGGAAGATCTCGAAACTGTGCGCTTCGATCTTCCAGGTCTGCCAACTGACTTCCTGCCTGTTTATCCCAAGGGGAGGGGAGCCTTCACAGGGGCAGGCGATCAAATAGTGGCGCATGGAGGGATGTCGGTCGAGGAACTGATCGTCCCCTTCATCCGCATCAGTTCGAAGAGTTTGAATGATGAAAAGTGAGGGCGCACCGCAGATCGGCTTCGATCGCTTTATTCAGTTGGATTGGGCACGTGCTGCACTTCGCGTGCGGGCCGGATTTTCGGATCCAGAGGATCTCGCGCAGCTGATCGACGAAACGCACTCAGGTGCTGCCGCCAAGAAGAAGACGCGGACGGTCCTCAATCGGCTTTGGCTGGAACCCAGGCCCGAATTGGCAGAATTATCCGATCGGGCCGTCGCCATTTATGTGGCTGACCCAGGGGTATCCGTCGCCGCCCTAACCTGGGGGATGGCGATCGCGACATATCCCTTTTTTGGATCGGTCGCGCAGATCGTAGGCAGGCTCATCCGGCTACAGGGAGATTGCACATCCGCCGAAGTTCATCGGCGAATGGCGGAGACCTACGGCGAACGCGAGGGCACCCGACGCATGACCAACATGGTGCTCCAATCCCAAGCAGATTGGGGCGCGATCGAGCGACTGAACAAGGGCAAGAACATCAATGCACGGCGCGAGCCCATCACTCTCACGCCAGACCTGGAGGTCTGGCTTGTTGAGGCCGCGCTAAGCCACGCCGGCCGAGCAATGTCGATAAGCTCGGTGACAACAAATCCCGTGCTCTTCCCGTTTAGTTTCAGCGATCGCGTGGCTTACAATCTTAGCAAGAATGAACGGTTTTCGGTCCGAGTAGATAGTTCCGGAAACCGCGTTGTCGATCTACTAGGCAAATAGAAAGGGTATCCTTTCCGTCGCGTTGTAGTTTGGGAATTATTGATAGGCGGCTTCGTTGCTTTAGAGAATATTGTCATTGAGTTGCAAAATAATTGTCTGCTGCCCGATCGTTAGTCGATATTGAAGGGCATTCAGGGGGGTGTGTGACCAAATCTGACGTAGCAACGGCGTACAATGTGCAAATGGACGTGAGATCAAGCGGCCTTGTGCATTCGGCCGAGACAGACATTTTGCGGCTCCAGCAGATCCTTCGTGAGGGTTATGCGTCGGGTTTCACCATCTTCAAAGAACTGCTTCAGAATGCTGAAGACGCTGGGGCGCGTCGCATGGTCGTCGCCGGTCATCGAGGACTTGTTGATGCCGCCAATCCCTTGCTTCGCACGCCCGGGCTAATTGTCGCAAATGACGGTCAGGTACTTGCCCGACACATGGACGCAATTACCCGTGCTAGCGGTGGTAGCAAGGCAGATGAGCGTTCCACAGTCGGGCGTTTCGGACTCGGGCAGAAGTCGGTCTATCATTTGTGTGACGCCTTTATCGCGCTGGGACACGTCGAGGATCGTGATGGTCAGCCGCAAATTCTGATCATGAACCCTTGGGAGCAGGTAGCCGAAGCCGATGCGGCTCATGGAGAATGGGCCGCCCTCACTCAGGTGGAAGGTCGCGTCTTGTTAGACTGTGCAGGGGAGTTCGGCCTGGGTCGGGGCATGGTCTTGTTCCTGCCGCTCAGGACAGAGAATTTGCGTCCTGGTCCTGAACTAAGTCTGTCCGATCGGAATTGGTCGCCCGATGGCGCTATTGCCGAAATCCTGGAAGGGGGCGAGCTGGCTGCAACTCTGTCCTGCCTGAGAAATCTCGAGACCATTGAGATTATTCCGGTGGATGGAAAATCTCGCAAAATCTCAATGGCCCACGGCGCGCGACGCCTTTCGGGGCCGGGGGTTGAGGGCGGACAGCACAACATCGAAGGGAAAGTTGATGGTGCGGGTTTTGAGCTGACATTTAGCGGCTTCCAACAATGGAAACCCGAGGGGCAAGCGGCGCAGCTTTTGCTTGAAGATGGTTGGGATAAAGTCTTCGACATCCATGGGAAGCATATTCGGCCTAAGGCAAATCCGCATGGCGCAGTGATATTATGCCGCTCAGCTGCGGCGGAAGGCACGGGCCATCTGCGGTTGCGTCACGCAGTGTATTTGCCCCTAGGCGAACCACTGTTCTCCGAACAATTGGAGCGCAGTTCCTACGACATCGACCTGCTCGTTCACGGCTATTTTTTTGTTTCGAGTGACCGTCGCAAGCTGCGTGATGATGATCATATCGAAACCCGATGGAATCAGGCCCTCCACCGCGAAGCGACGCTGCCTTTGTTGCTCGAAACTTTGGCTCATGCATTGCCCAGTTTGCCTAGCGATGCGGAGCGACATGCACTCGTCCGCACCTTACATCGTACGCCGTGGTGGGACGAAAACCGAGGTGCCGTCTGTCAAGGACGGGCGCTCGCCAAATGCTGGCCAGGCGATAAATCTGAAAGCTGGAATACATGTTCGGGCGTGTCACTACGTCCCATCTTGAGGGGTGATGCGACGACGCTCACCCGGCTCAAGTTGGCTTTTCCAAGGCTTGAAGAATGGTGCGATAAGAACGGCCTCGTTTTGGCGTTCGGCACTGTTTTGGCCGATGTCGAGCCAAGGTGGCCAGATACTCAATTAGCCGAGTTGGTGAGGCTTGCCGGACCAGCTGTCTTTCAAAAAGGCCAAGTGGCCGAAACGCTGGTTGCGCTGCTCGACACGGTACACCTTGGCGCGGAAACACAGGCAGCCTTGGCGGACATCTATCGGGAAGCTGTCGCCGACGTAAATCAGAGTTTCGCAAGAACGGAAAAGCTGCGGGGGTTGGTGCGCCACCTTCCTCCGGATCGCATTTTCGTCCTGCCTCCCAGCGTCGAAAGCCGCGAACTCCTTAGCGCACTCGTTGCTGCGGGCAGCAGCATCCCGATCAAATCGTCCTGGGCAGAGCAGAGCGGATCGATAGCTCGGCAATTGGGTTTGAACGAGACGATCGAATTGTTGACGGTGACAGAACCCTTCCTCTCGGCTCGAGGCACTGTAGCGCAAGAGGCGTCTGCCCTCATTTCGCACCTTCTGCGAAATGGCCCGTCGCTGGACGCGCTCGCTGCCGATGATCGGGGGAACAAATTGGAGGTCATCCCTGCGCGATTGATGCAGGATGAGAACGACGTTCGCCTCTCATTGGGGTCCATTGCAGCTCTTACGCGGCGAGGCTTGCTCTTCGATGCCGCACCCAATCGAGAGCTGGGCGTGCTTGCCGCGGCAGTGGCGACACCTCGTATTTACCGGCTAGGTTTGAAAGACGGTGGTCTTGAAAATCTGGCGTCGGCCAAAAAGACGGACTGCCTTTTGGCCGTTTTGAGACAGGCTGAGCGCTTCGGGGATCCCGGTAGTTGCGGTAAGCTTGCGGAACTTCTTGGTGCCGATGCTTCGCGCGACGACCTGCGCAAACTTGTTGCACTCGATCCGGCTTTGCCTGCGAATGTCGCCTTGATCGAGCTGGATGAACTTGGTGGCATTCTCGATGAGTTGGTCCAAGTCCTCTTACTGGACAGGGAAGATCGCCTCGTTGCCTCCGCAACAACGGCAGAACTGAAAAAGGCACTCCGCGACCGCATTGGTTTGCGTCGGATCGATGTCGCGGAATTGGGAGATTGGCTCCGTGATGCACAAGTTGAGGGAACTTTGCCTTCGATGGATGAATCCAAGGCCATCGCATTGCTCAAGTCGGGTATCGATGACGGCATTCTGAAAATGCTGCCTTTGCATCAATCCAATGGGGTTGATCATTTGTTGCCAGCCACAGACCTTTTCCGGGGGCGAGCCTCTGATGTCCCGGCAGCGCTGATGCCACTCACCCATCTTGTCGAGCTTTGGGGGGATACTGCGGCAGCGGGTGTCCAGAACAGGCTTATCGCGCGCTGGGGGCCTGAGGCGGCAATTCGGACAGCGTTGTCCACGTCTAACCCCCATCGGTTCACCTCGGAAATAGCCAGTGCATTGGGCGAACTGGAGCAGTTGCCGGATGATTTGATCGATACGCTTCGTCAAACGGCCTGGATCAGTGCAGATGGTGATCCATGGGCGCCAACCAGAGTCCTCGACCTCCCTCTGGAAGCCGAACATGCGCTCGAGGTGCTGATTATCGAGAAGGGCGGGTATCTGTTTGCCAGTGCGCTTCCCGGCCCTCTACGC
The DNA here is from genome assembly GCA_937873665.1 of uncultured Sphingorhabdus sp. The sequence continues at coordinate 6,999 of CALMYW010000161.1, read as the reverse complement.
GACCCGAAAGTGCAGCTGCATATGGAGAGGCTTCGACCGGATCGATCCCAGTCATTCCTTCTGGCGGCCCAACTTGCCGCTGATCACGGTGCGACCGGCCTTTGCCTCGATATCGTAGAGCACCTTGATGACTTGGCGAAGCTGGCTGGCGCGAATGCCGAGCTGAACGCTGAAGCGTGGCCCCTGATTTCTGCGGCGTTGCGAGACGGCATGGTGGACGCGACCATTGCCGGGATGGGTGAAGTTCTATGCGTGCCATCTTCGATAGGCATAGTTGCGCAAATGAACGCAATGGCTGCGCAAACCGGACTTGGCTCGTCTGCTGAAGCGGCACGGAGACTTTATCGGGCCGCGTTTGACCGAAACTTGCCGGTTTTGACGCATGCTTCCCGCTTTCTTCCGCCAGATATGCTTGTTCCAACCGAAGCCGGTCGGTTCGAAAGGGCGGACAGCGTTGCCCTCGCTGCAGCGGGTATCGATTCATCCGCGCTTCTTGCACGTGATTATGCGGGCAAACTTGACCAGCCCACAGATCAATCGACTCAAGAAATTTTGACGGCCCAGTCGGTCGATGCAGATTGGCTTGTAGGCATCGAACGCGCCTTCTCGCCGCTCAGCCAATATGATGTGCATGACGGCATTCTTTTGGCCTTGGCCATGCTCGGCCGTGATCGCGGAATCCAGTCGCTTGCCGCGAAATGGGAAGGGCAGCGTTCGTTTCACCGAATTTGCGATGATCTCGATAAGCTGGCCGACGAACAGCGCGATGTGGACAACGCTAATCTGGACCGCCTTGCAGAAATCCGTTTCGCCGTAGCGCTGCCAGATCACGGGCAGGTTAGTGTGCCGTCGGCGGCTGGGACTGACTGCACGGTACCATTGTCCGGCAAAGAGGACGCATTGCTCCTCGATTGCATCCAGCGAGGAATAGAGCGCGACGAAGCGGGGTACCGACACGTCTACGATTTGGTCATCGGACCGGTTTCACCATCTGATGAAACCGAGGCTCGGCAGCTTCTGGATCAGTTTGTCAGAAAACTGGCCATTGCTCTGATGCTCGGCTTCGAGCGTCAAAAGACGGCATTGTCCGAGCTGTTGGCCAGCTATTTCGCTAGCGATCAACGCACACTGTCAGACACCTGCGCGGAATTGCAGGAGGTCCTTCATGATCGCCTGGCCGGTATCAAGACCGGGCCTGTAATGCGATCTGCAGTGAGTGACTACCATCGCGACGCGCCTCGCGACCGCGACAAGGCGCGCAGCGCACTTTGGGCCGCCGCGCAGTCGGACGAGGGTGCGAAGGAACTTCTCGATGCCACCCGCCAGAAGATCGATGAGATGGGCTATGCCCCACATCGCGTGCTGTTCGAACTGTACCAAAATGCTGTCGATGCACAGGCGCAGTGGCACGGCAACGGACGCTTTCGTGTCGAAGCCATCACCGACGGCGATCAAATGATCACGTGTTTGCGGGTGATCCATTGGGGGCGGCCGGTCAATCAGCCTGGAAGTGATCCTCTAAAGGCCGAAGAGGAAGGGCATCGCCGCGATCTTTCGAACCTGCTCGCGATCAATCACTCTGCAAAGGATGGGGATGCAGTAACCGGTCGCTTCGGCCTTGGATTTAAGACCGTGCACATGCTCGCCGACGAAGTGCGGCTGGCCAGCGGTGGCATAGCCATTCGTATCCTGGGCGGCATGATCCCTGCCGACTGGGAAGCGGGAAGCAGGACGATCGCCCCTTTTCACGACAGGGGGCGCAAAGCGACACTCATTGAAATTCCTGTGGCACCTGGTCGAGCAGAAGAGGCGCTTGAGGCATGGAAAGCGTTTCGGGAGGCCGCTCCGTTCTTGGCTGCACTCGGTCAGGACGCATCCATCGAAGTGGCAGGCCCAGAAGGCGAGAAAGTATTCCGACACGAGGAGCATCGGCTGGTTGATGGCGTAAGCTGGCTGGCCATCGATGGCACTCGCCGTGTGCTGCGCTTCGATTTGGGGAATGATTTCCGGCTCTTCCTGCCCTTCGGTCGCAATGGACCCCATGCCTTCCCGAGTGATGTGCCTCAGTTCTGGCATCTTGTACCGCTCGTTGGCGAACGCCGCCGGGGAGCCTGGCTATTGGAAGGCCGCTTTCCGGTCGATCCTGGACGCACCCAATTGTCCGGTACGGCAGACGAGAAGGAAAGCCGATTTGCGCGGCTGGGCCTTTCCCTTGGCCCCCGGCTTATCTCCTTTTATGACGCTTGCAGTGCCGACTGGGCAGGCTTTGCGCAAGCGACGGGCCTGGATCCCGAAGGGCGAGAGGACTTCTGGCGAAAACTCGTGCAGCTTTTTGCGCATGACTTGGCAAGTTATGGACCTGAACATTCGCTGCATAAATCAGGCCAGGGCCTTGCACGACTATGGGCGGAACGCCCCCTAGTTCCCTTGGCATTCGGCGGTGCATCGTGCGCGGCTGATGTAAAATGGCGATTGTCAGGAGCCATCGCCGACCATGACGCTCAAATCGCGATCACTGAATTGCTCGCTTTGGAAGAATTCGCAAATGCCGTTGTCACGGAGGAAACTGGCCGGCTGCTGAAATCTGTTGGGCTCCCTTCAGGGCAACGTTTGGATACCGTTACCTTGGTCGAAGCGCTCTCCGGAGGCGAGGGCATAGACTGCGCACTAGCGGGAAGTCTTGCCTGCCTTTGCGGAGAAGCCGTGTCGCTTGCCATGACCGGCGAGGAAGAAGCGGAATTCCGCAAGGTTCTGCGCGAGCGGAACTGGCTAGCCGAAGATGGAAGTTGGCAGTCCATCCGGCTGCTGGCATTTCCGCAGGGCAGTAGCGATGAACAAGAGCGGGCAGCCTTCGCGCCTCCTTCAGGGCGGTTGGCTTCGAATTACACGGGGTCTGCCTTTGACCTCGCCGCCTTCGCACGTGAACAGTCCGGACATACGCCAAATGTCTGGGAGAAATGGGCTGAGAGTGCCGGTGACAGTCCAGTGCGCCAGACAGCCTTCATTCGCTATTTGGTCGGCGCGGATGATCGGACTGTCGCTCAATTGGCGAGTGCGGCAAAGTGGCTTCCCACTGTGGACGAATTGGCGAACTCTCCGTTGCTCGCCGGACTTCAGCAGGACGAAAAAAACCGATTGCTCGCCAAACTTGGATATTCCTTCGGGTTCCTTCCAATACCGATCGATCCGACCAGCTCTTGGCAACCCGATGCAGAGCAGGCGCTTTCGGGCATCGCGCAATGGTGGCACGACAATCACGTCGGTCTGCGCGAAGCTTATGATCGCGCGGTCTATCCTGAAGACTTTTCCTCCGGGGCTTTGGCTGACGGGGATAAGCCTGCTTGGTTTACCATGCTCTCGCTCGCAACCTTCCAGACGCTCGGGAGGATTAAACCGGCTCAGTCCCGGCAATTTGTTGCCAGGGCGATCCAGGATGGCTGGTGGCAGGAACTCGCGACAATCGACCCTTGTGACGAGGAGCTGAGGCCTTTTGTCGAGCGGCTTCGAGCCTGGAGCGATCCGGATGCGGATGAGAGCTACCTGATGTGGCGCCGATGCCTTCCCGATCTATGCATGATCGCACGGCACCTCGAGAGCTACCAAAGACTATTTATGAAATTACCGGCGGTAGTTGCCCAAGAGGGCGATATATCACTTCGCTGGCACTTGCGGCCGGCGTTCTCCCACGTTGCGGCCCGCATGAGCATAGAGGCAGCGCCCCTAGCAAGATCGCTTGGTATTGGCGCAAACTGGCTGGTGCGCGAATTAGGCCGCAAGGGTATCTATTCGCAGGCTCAATCCGAACAGATTATGCCTTACGGCTGGAGCGCAGCGGAACGTGTCCGCCGCCTCGCCCACACGCTCGGCATGGGCCAGTTCGAGCGTGGCATTGACGAAGGACGCGCCCTGTATGGGGCAGTCGAGCGTTGCATTGGAGATGCCGCCCATTTCGATGGTGACGGTGATTTGCCATTGCACATCATCACACTCGCCAAGCACCGCGATGACCTGGTGTCGATCCTCGACGATGCCGACGTCGCAGAATGGCCAGATAACAGTTGGGACGATGCCGAAGATGACGATGCCTGAAGCGCTGGCCGCCGATACAAGGGTCAATCACCCACGCCACGGCGCTGGCCAGGTGATTGCGGATGCAGGTGAATTTGTCGTTGTTCGTTTCGGCGCAACGATTCAGCAGGTCTTGCGCACCGAACTCACCCTTGCTCGGTCGCTCGAGCAGGCTCTTTCCACCGGCACATTTGATGAAAGCGCAGAAACTTTAATGCGCGCCAGCGCTATGGCTATTCGCTCGGTGAACGATCAGTGGGGGGTATTTTCAAGATCGCGGGTGCAGCTGCTCCCGCATCAGCTTTGGGTTTGTCACAAGGTCAACCGGACATTCCCCTTCCGTTGGCTGGTGGCCGACGATGTGGGGCTGGGAAAGACCATTGAGGCTGGCCTTGTGCTCATGCCTTTCGTGGCACGAGCACAAATCCGCCGCCTACTGGTATTAGCGCCTGCCAAACTGGTGCCCCAATGGCAGAAGCGGCTCCGTCAGATGTTCGATATCCGTCTGCAGGTCTATGATCGCTCGGTCGATACGCCGACCGTGGACTTCTGGGACACAGCGAACATGGTCGTGGCATCGGTTCACACTCTGCGCCGTGAAGTTGCCGATGGTCGATCGGATGGTAGTCGCTTCCTTTCTGCCGACCCTTGGGACGCTGTGGTGGTCGACGAGGCGCACCATCTTCACGCCGATGAGCGGACAGGGGAAACTCTATCCTTCCAGCTCCTGCGCGCGCTGGAAGAAAGACACAAGATCCGCTCGCTTTTGCTTTTCACCGGTACGCCGCACCGCGGAAAGGACTTCGGCTTTCTTTCCCTACTCAGCCTGCTCGATCCGGACCAGTTCGGACCCGAACATGATATCGACGAGCAGTTGACCAAGCTTCCGGATGTGATGATCCGCAATAACAAGGCGACCGTCACTGACCTCAAAGGCAACCGCCTCTTCACGCCGGTCACGGTGGAGACGCGAGAATACGCCTTTAGCCCTGAGGAAAGCGCCTTTTACGAAACGCTGAGCAGCTTCATCATTGATGGGCGAGCTTATGCATCGACACTCGACGGCCGGGCGCAGTCAGCCCGGATGCTCTTGCTCATTGCGCTTCAAAAACTGGCAGCCAGTTCGATCGCCGCAATTCGAAGCGCTTTGACCAAGCGCCGGGCCAAACTGGCAGATGTCGCCGAACAGGCTCGCGCCCCTATTCCGACGATAACCGAGGAAGACGAAGACGAGACTTTGGATGATCGCGCCCGAGCCGATGAGGAAGCGTGGAGCAAGATGCTTGCCGAACTCATGGAGGGGGAGATTGCTCGGCTTGATGAGTTGCTCGAATTGGCAGAGCCTATTCAGCAGGAGCGCAAGATCGAACGTCTGGTCGATCTCATTGAACGCGAGCTGCCTTCAGGTGAGCCCGTACTTCTCTTTACCGAATATAAGGCGACACAAGCCTTGGTCGTTGATGCCCTGCACGCTCGATTTGGGCACGGTTGCTGTGCCTTTATCAACGGCGATGAGCGCTTGGAGGAGATCAACAAGGCAGACGGGTCTCGCGGGCCAAAAAGTTGGTCGCGTGATGCGGCGGCAGAGGCTTTCAATCAGGGTTCGATCCGGTTTCTGGTCTCAACCGAGGCAGCAGGCGAGGGGATCGATCTCCAAGAGCGTTGCGCCACGCTGATACATGTAGACATGCCATGGAATCCGATGCGTTTGCATCAGCGTGTCGGGCGACTTTCCAGATATGGTCAGACACGGCCGGTCCAGGTCTTTATCCTGCGAAACCCGGACACCGTAGAGGCGCGAATTTGGGACCTATTGAACGCCAAGCTCGAGCGAATTCAGCGCGCTCTCGACGAAGCCATGGACGAGAGAGAAGACATCAGTCAGCTCGTCATCGGCATGACCGGCCCGAGCGCATTCGAAAAGATTTTTGCGGCTGGACAGACGCAGTCGCGCGAAAGCCTTGATCAGTGGTTCGACCGGGAATCCGCCACCATTGGCGGAGAAGACCTGGTCGACAAGGTCAAGACGATGATGGGAAACGTAACCCGCTTCGATTTTGCGCAAGTTGGACGAAACCTCCCGCAGGTCGATCTTCCCGATCTCGAACGTTTCTTCGCGATGATGATGGAGTCGCAAGGCCGCCGCGTGTTTCGGAGGGACGATGGGCTGGATGTCCTGTCGCCTGAGAAATGGGTGGATGACGATTACGCGATGCAGGATCGGTACAAAGGCTTGCTGTTCGATCGCAACGTCCGCCTAGGTGAACGGGAAGGCCCAACGCGTCTTGTGGGTGTGGGTCATACGCTTTTCGATCGCGCTTTGAAGGAAGGAGAGGGTCTGCAAAGCACGCTGGCGATTTGCCTGCGATTGCCAGCTCCCTTGCTCATTGCTTCGGTCGAGGACCAAATCACCGGCCAGGACCATTCGGTTACCAAGATTGTGTTGGGGGCATGGCGCGATCATGAAGGCCAGACCCATGTTCTGCGAGATTGGGAGGTTCTGCAGATGCTCAACACATTGGGACGAGCAGACAATCCCAAACGACCTTCTGTGAACGGCGAGCAACTGAAGGCACTCGAGGCGAATCTTCTTTCGTCCATGAAGGCAAGCCTGCCAACTATCGCTGAAATGATGACCCGGCCCGGCATCCGCAGTGAGATCATGCTTCTGCCGGATGAAAGCGCCGGCACGTGACCCTCCTGCCAAAGTTCTGAGGAAAGACTGCGCGTTTCTCGTGGGGCATGTTTCTATGGCGTGGACCCTTGTTTCTGCTATGTTCCAAGGAGAAGCGAGATGAATGCGATCATGACCAAGTTTGACATCGACACCTCTGAGCATCGTACTCCGAAGTGGGAGGGGCTGTCCGAAATCGATCAGGCGATCCGTGACAATCGCGTGATGGAGTATCGGATCAAGAAGTCCTGGGCCGA
>CALMYW010000160.1 GCA_937873665.1 uncultured Sphingorhabdus sp. | reverse complement strand
GCCCAGATCTAGCGTCGTCAGGGTGACGCCGATCCTCACCCCCTCATTGGCGTCGAAGATGGCGTCGGGATTCTCGATGCTGGCGATGATCGCTCGCTCGTCGAGCAGCGGACTGCGAAATCCGATCAGCAGGCGGCTCTGGTCTGCGCTCATTTCCAGCGCCTCAATGTTTAGCCCTCCCTCGATCTTGACGTTGCGTATCCCGGCCGATTTGGCCAGTACCGGGTGTGCGGCCATCAGATCGCGCTTCAAGGTGCCGACTACCCTCGGATCGACGACTTTGTCGCCTTCGATGCGAAAGCGCACCAGTCTTTCCCTGGGTTTCCGCTCATCTCCGTCGCTATCGCGGGAATGCGAGGTGATGGCGTAGATGTTGCCCGCTCGATCGGCAGTGATGCCTTCGAGGTCGTCAAGTCTCCAGAAATCGCCGTCACCCCACGACCAGAAAGGGGCGCTCAGTGCCGTGTGACTGACGTGGCCATCAGTGATACGAAGGAGACTCAACGCACGCTGCTCTTCGTCCTGGACAACGAGAAAGCGGCCGTCGGCGAGCTGCTGGATGCCGGACGCCTCGTAGACCCCGGTCAGGGGTTGAAAGATCGGGATGTCATTTGGCGGCATTTCGGCAGTCTCCCATTACGGCCGGTGCCACTGGCTCGGCGCAATGCGCCCTTGGGCAACCTGCTCCAGCTGCGGCGAAAAGGATAGGTCTGTCAAACCACACGGTTGATCTCTATGTCCTACAGCCCGAATCATCAGTAGCAGCGAAGGAAGCGGAATACAAAGGCGGGTCGGAAATCCGCACGATCCAAGGATAAGAATTTCAATGCCCGTTTCCGAGAGTATTGCGACGCCGAATCAAGCGGGGTTCTCTTCTCTCTACGACGCTATAGACGCATGTCGGTCACTATTCAGCGCCGAACGCCCACGCGGTTCAGATCGGAAGAGCGGTTCGCTCCACCATTCCGATTGGTTGCGCTTGCGCCCGAAGCCACACCGACACCGGGAGCAACTCCCACTCCGGGAGCACCGACACCCACTCCAGGCGCAACCCCAATGCCTGGCGCACCTACGCCGGGAGCCGCAGCAGCGGGCCGAGCCACACAACCTTTCGGCACACCTGCGGTCTTGCAATAGACGACGGCGCCCGCGGGTATGGCTGTAAGGCCTACGCTCAGAGCTAGCGCTGTAGCCACATATAAACGGTTCATCATTCACTCCTGCTTAGTTGAACACACGTCAAAGGCGGCACTTCAAGATATCGGAGGTCAGCTTACACCTACACCGCCCCAATGGCGGGTTTGGGTAAATGTTTCAACGTCCATTGATGGCCGGACTCTGTTTGATGACGCATATCCCCACGGGCCAGCCTGTCCCAGCAGGACTGGTTAACCACCTCCCAACAACAGCCCGCCCCGGCGCGAGGCCCTTAATAGCCTGACCGAGATCAACTGGCGACAAGAGCGGTCAATAACGGCAGCTGTCGGCACGAAGGGCGGCACGAATATCGTTAAGACGATGGTGGCCACTAGGGCTAACATTCAAACGCACTACTACCGAAAGACTGACCATGGCCGGTTTTGAGAACTACAGCCAAGAAATCCGCGAAATCGAACAGGAAATCGAACGCAAGGGGATCGCGCTCGGCATCAATTGGGACGATGACGCCCAGGTACGGTCGTTGGCCCGGGAAGCCCTTGACCACGCGACAGGGGAAATCAAGATATCTGCCTCGGACCCCGTTGATCCGAAACTGATGGCCAAGTTGGACCTGTTTGGCCTGACGGGGATCATGCTACGCACCATGGAAGAGAGTGCCACGGTTGGCATTGAGAGCCATGGGGGAGCGGCGTGGAAATCCTTTGCCAGAGCCCTGTGGGCAGAGAAGCAAACCAGAGACGCGTAACTTGGCGCACTACCGAACTTGGAATTCCATCCTTGTCATCGCCTGTGCCCCCCTCCTCTGCGCCGGCTGTGCAGTTGTTACGGTAGCTGATGCGGCAGTCACGGTCCTCGCTACGACGGTCAAGGTCGGCGCAACCGTGGTCGGAACTGCCGTTGATGTCACCACTGCCGGGATCAAGGCCGTGGTTGGCAGCGACGATGACAAGGACAAAAAGTGAGCCGCTGGAGATCGTTGTTGAAGGCGATTCAACCCGTACTCCATCCCCGTGGTCGCTTCATGCCAGCAATCTTGCAAGCCTGCCCTACATATCCGTAGGGAAACAGGTCGAATAGCCGGTTGCGGCCTTGGCTTGGGTAGCGGGTTTCCAGATGCTTGATGACATGACGGGCGTCAGGAGCCACCTGATGTTCCTCGTACATACCACGCATGAAACGGATTACGTCCCAGTGGTCTTCAACAAGCTGGATATTCAGCCGATGGGCCAGTTCCGAAGCAACTTCTTCGTTCCACGCTCCTGGCTCGATCAGATAGCCTTCCTCATCCAGCGCCGGCATCGCAATCTCAGGATTCATAATGGGGACCTATTCGACTGATCTCCACGAGATATTGCATCCCGACACAAACTGTTGCAAGCCGTCACTTGAAATCGGCGGGGGCCGCCCGTATCTTCTATTCATGAGCTGACCAGACATCAGCCTAGACGGCCAACCCTCCCCCTCTCCCCCAACGGGCCGTCTTGAAAGCCTCGCACTCCTCCCCCTGGTGCGGGGCTTTCACCTTTATGGGGCCTGCGCAATCACGCTCAAGGAAGAGCCTGTCAGAAATTTTGTGTGTGAGGCATAACATGTCATCAAGGAGCATGTATGCCAAGCAAGACGAGCAAGGCGAGCAAGAAGAAACCGATAGCGGTGCTCCCCGGTATCCCAGCCGTGGCTTCGATCGACGAGTTCCTGGATGTGGTCGGTCGGGATCAGTACGGGTGTTTCTGGGGATAGGGAGTCGTCACCGTGCGCCTCGATAAATGGCTGTGGGCGGCCCGCTTCTTCAAGACGCGAACCTTGGCCAGTGATGCTGTTGACGGCGGCAGGGTGAAGCTGAACGGATCCACCACCAAACCGGCCAAGGACGTGAAACTTGGTGACCGCTTGGATATCCGTGCTGGAGAGCAGAACTGGGACATAGTCGTTCAAGGGTTGAATGAGCAACGCCGACCTGCCTCAGAGGCCCAACTGCTCTATCAAGAAACACCTGATAGCGTTCAATTGCGTACCCAGGCGGCAAAACTGCGCAAACTAGCCCCTGTGCCAGGCCCGGAACAGAAGGGCCGCCCAACCAAGCGGGATAGACGGCAATTGAGTCGGCTTCGCGAAGGCTAGACAATCAGTGTCTAGTGAAGCCGGTGCCACGCACAAGTCAAATGCTTACACCCGGGAATGAGAGCTAAAATGGGGCCCACTATTTGAAGGAAGGCCAAAGTGAATGGCTCATGCCAAATCCCGTGAAGTTAGTTTGGCGATCAAGATCACCAAGGAATTGCTTAAGGGCCTCGATAATCTACGTGCAGCCTGGAAGCATGATCACTCCACCCTACCGAAGGGCCTTTCCTGTTCAGAAAACAAGGAAGGGCAGTTCATTTTGGTGGCAGCGGAATCCGCCTTCGTCACGATCCCTGGGGCATGCGTCATCAAAGGTATCGGCGCCGTCGAACTGGTAACCTTGGCGCCGGTTCTTGAGGAAGGCGCTAACTCGAAAACCCTGATCCTGAAAGCCACGCCCGAGGGTTGGAAGTGCTCCGTCAAGTTTATGCCGCCAATCGTTCGCGAGAGGAATGCAAAAAAGCTTTAGGCGAGCCTCGTGGCTCCGCGCGAAATGTTATGTAGCATACATACGCTGCAACTGCTGATTCCGCTGTGAATCATTTCCTTCCGACTTTCCCCCAGTTTTATCCGCCATGTTGGCGACTAGAGGAGGCCTCGTGGCTAAACCAAACTACCAGTTCGAAAAGCGCCAAAGAGATCTCGCCAAGAAAAGCAAGCAGGAAGAGAAACGACGCCAGAAACAAGCGGAAAAGCCTGGCGGCAGCTCAGGGGAAAATGAGGCAACGACCCCGCCCACGGCCCCTAGCCCTGAACGCACATGAAGACACCCAAACGTCTTGCCGGACTGCTAGAAGGAGTCAGACCTTTGTATGCTCGGATTTTGTTGATTTCGACTCGTTCCGATTCTTCCAGCT
>CALMYW010000159.1 GCA_937873665.1 uncultured Sphingorhabdus sp. | reverse complement strand
CTCTGGGTTACGGCCTGAATGCTGATATTAAAACCTGTGCTTTTCCAACGCTTTGCAGGTAACTGATACCACGAACGGGTCACTGATACCCCGAATCTGGGTAACTGAAAACCCGGGAGTTGGGCACTGATACCCCGAATCCGTGATGATCTGAAATTGTTCTCAAAAGGCCCCAGTACATTATTGGGACACAGATTCACGGTAGAAAATTGCGCAGCTTACCGCCCCGATGTTATGTCGGCTTTGGAGTGGTTTGGCGACCGTCCGCTCTGGAACTCAAGTGGATGGTTGCGGACAATCGCTAACTAGGATCGCCGCTCCTCTGTCTGACGAACCCAACACCGGGTCAACATGACGGGGCGAAAGCCGAGTTTGGCGTAAAGATGCCGTGCCTGCTCGCCAACCAGCGCGCCGAGGAATATGAAGTCGCAGCCCTGCGCCACCAACTGGCCCGAGAAATGCGCGATCAAGGCTGAGGCGATCCCGCGCTGCCGATAGGCCGGGAGCGTAAATAAATCCTCGATCATTCCGGCGCCTGATGGTGCGGCGGCGCAGGCCCCATAAGCAACGGGAATACCGCCAATACTTGCGAGGAGGAAACGATAAGGCCCATCCTTGGCCCGATACCCCGCGACGATTTCATCGGTTACCTTTGCAGAAAGGATCGCCCCACCCGTGCGGGCACCTTCCTCATGATCGCGGCGAACCAATGCCGCCAGCGCCCGCCAGTCCGCTTCGGTTTCGATCGGGGTGATGTCGCTTCCCGGCACGGCCTGAAGTTGACGGCTTAGAACCATCTGAATCACCGCCGGTTGTTCGGCATAGCCATCGAGTGCCAAACGGGCGGAGAAAGCTTCCGGCGTGAACGGGTCGGTATGGACGACGCGCCACGGCGTGTGCGCGAGGTGATCGTCCATGCTCGCGAGCAGCGCCGCGATTTCTTCAGGCTGCTCGGCCGTCACAGCGTCAGCATGGTTCGCGTCCCATACGGTCGGGTGAGCCAAATTCGTAACGATCCGCCCATAAGGGGTCGCAATGATGTCGTGACCCAGCCCTCGTTGCCAACGATAGGCTTCGATGAGCCTTCTCAACTCCATCGTTACCTCTCGCATATCGCGCGGTCAGCGACAGTGGCTAAATTTGGTCGCTTGCGGCCATTGCGACCCAGTGCGTTCATGCGGGAACCCGCCGCGCGGCAGCGACGATGCGGCTGATGGTTGGCTCGCTGACGCTGTAAAGACGCGCCATTTGCGCCGCCGTCTTTCGTCCCGAAAGGATGTTCTCGACGACATCGCTTCGTTGGGAGGGTGAAAGTTTTGGCCGCCGCCCACCGACCCGCCCTTCAGCACGGGCCTGATCGAGCCCCGCAGAGGTGCGCTCGCGTATCATGGCGCGCTCGAACTCGGCAAAGCTGCCAACCATCTGCATCATCATGCGGCCTGCCGGTGTCGTAGTGTCGATGTTTTCGGTGAGCGAGCGGAAGCCGCCACCCTCAGCTTCGATCCGATCAAGAATATGGAGCAGATCTTTGAGTGATCGGGATAGACGGTCCAGCTTCCAGACCGTTACCACATCACCGGCGCGGAGCTGGTCGATCATTCGGTGTAGCTCTGGCCGATCCCATCGTCCGCCACTGGCTGCTTCTTCGAAGATGCGTTCGCATCCAGCATCTTTGAGCGCACGACGCTGCAGCGCGGTACTCTGATCATCGCCTTTCGAGATGCGGGCATAGCCGATCTGCAATTGCGGAGCCTTTCATAAACGAACGTTTTCATTGCCGATTTTGGGCGAACAGAAATCTGCGCCATTGCGTCTTGCAATATCCTCTTTCAAAACGTCGGCAAATGGCAAGTAGTTTTTGAGGGGGTTTTGCGGTGCCCGCCCGTATTCCAATGACCGAGAAGCAGCGCGCTGCGCTGTTGGCACTGCCGGACACCGAAGAGGCTGTTGTCCAGCACCATAGTCTCGATGCCGCCGACCTTGCCGCCATTGCCGATGCGCGGACCCCAGAAACTCGGCTTGGCTATGCGCTCCAACTCTGTTGCCTGCGCTATCCCGGGCGTCACCTTCGCAAAGGCGAATTGCTCCCGGCGATCATGCTCGACCATATCGCCGAGCAAATTGGCGTTGAAGCTGATGTTATCGCGCAGTTCGCGCGCCGCGTTCAGACCAGGTACGAACAGCTCGCCGTTATCAAGCGGCGCTACAACTATTGCGACCTCACCCGCCCAGGGCGAGCTGAACTGGCAGCATGGCTTGCAGGGGAAGCCATTGGTCTTACCGACGGGAAGATCCTGATCGAGCGGCTGATCATCAGGATGCGCGAGCAGCGTATCATCATTCCAGGCGTTTCCGTAATCGAGCGCATGGCTGGTGAGGCGATGCACGCCGCCGATGTCAGTGTTACCAACGATGTTCATGTCCTGATCGACAACGAGCAGCGCGCGTTGCTCGAATCCCTGCTGTCCGAAAAGACCCATGCGCAGCAAAGCCGATTGAGCTGGTTGCGTGAACCCGCCTCCCGTGTCGGGGGGCGGAGCCTTCACGAAATTCTCGACAAGATCGATCTGCTGCGCTCCACTAAATACGCGGCGATCAAGGTGCCGGACAATTATCTTCCCCGACTGGCACAGATGGCGCGCGAGGGCGCGCGGCATACGGCCCAGGCGCTTCAGCAAATGGGCCCAGCGCGGCGGTTAACAACGCTGGTGGCGACACTTCGGGAGTTAGAAGCCACGCTGTCCGATGCCGCCATTTCGATGTTCAGTGCGCTTGTCGGTCGCGCCAATCTCAACGCGCGCAAACGGCTTGAAGAGACGATTGCAGTCGCCAACGATCAGGGTCGTTTGCGACTGACGCGCATCGCGGCAGTGCTCGAAGCGCTGACAAAAGCCGCGCGCAGCGGCGCTGATATTGGCACTGCCGTCGCTGCCATTGCCGATCTCGACGTCATTGATGCCGATGCCGCGCTCATCAGGCGGACCATCAGGCCGGGGCGTCCCGATGTCCTAGGCGAACTGTCGCCGGAATACCGCGTGTTCAAGCAGGTGGGCGACCGTTTCCTGGCGACATTTACGTTCAACGGCCGATCCGCAACGGGGACTCTACGGACCGCGATGAATGTGCTGATCGAGCTTGCCGGCGATTGGCGCAAAGCATTGCCCGCCGACATTCCATTCGGGCATATCGAGCTTCGCTGGCATCGGCACGTCATGAACGGTGGGAAGATCGACCGCACCTATTGGGAGCTGGCAACCTATTTCGGCGTGTCCAGCGCATTGGCGTCAGGCGATCTATGGGTGCCGACATCGCGCATCCATCGGTCGCTTGAGGATTTGCTGAGGCCGCGTGTGCCAGCCACCACGAAAACCCCTGTGCCGTTGCCGCGAATACCAAGGTTGAGCGCCGACGAATGGATCGCGCAGAAGTCGGCCCAACTCGATTCTGCACTTCTCGATACTGCGCATGGCCTATCGGGAAAGGCCCCGTTGCTGTTCACCGGCGATAAGCTCAGATTTCCAAAGGGACCGAGGACCGAAGTGCTTGAAAACGATCCCGCTAAGCTGCTTGCTGCGCGGACTTATAGCGCGCTGCCAACGATCCGGATCACCGATGTGCTGTCTCAGGTTGCCCAGTGGACGGGTTTCATCGATCATTTCGGGCATGTCTCATCGGGGCTGCCGCCCAGCGACGAACGGGCGTTTCTCGCGGCTCTGATTGCTGAATCCACCAATCTCGGCCTGACCCGCATGGCGGATATCTGCGGCGTCGCGTCCCGGCGAGCCCTGCTCCGGATGCAGACCTGGCACATGCGCGAGGACACCTTCCGTGCTGCGCTCGGGTGTCTGACCGATGCCATCCATGCCGAACCGATAGCGGCATGGTTTGGTGACGGGTGGCGCGCATCGGCCGACGGTCAGCATTTCTATCTTGGCGGCCCCGGTGAAGGTGGAGGGACCGTCAATGCACACTATGGCCGCGACCCCATCGTCAAAATCTACACGACGATTACTGATCGCTACGCACCCCTGCATCAGACCGTGATTGCCGGAACGGCAGGCGAGGCAATTCATGCGCTCGATGGCATCCTTGGCCACGAAAGCGGCGCAACGATAGAAGCGTTGCACACCGATGGCGGCG
>CALMYW010000158.1 GCA_937873665.1 uncultured Sphingorhabdus sp. | reverse complement strand
AGGGATGAGAACGTGATTTCCCCCGCCGCGTTGGTGGACACCTGCCTGACCGTGTAGCCGAACTCGCTGGCCGTCCGGCTGTAGATGGTTTGTCCGCCCTGGCCGTCGGTGTTGGGGACGAGCATGTGGTATTGGCCGGTGGCGGCGTTCGAATTTATGCGGGCACCATTCGAAAGAGGATAGGTTATAGACCCATCTGAGTTCATACGTGGAATGTAAATTACCTGCCCGGCCTTTATAATGTTTATATTGGTTATCTCTGGGTTACTAACCTTTATTGCTTTGCCGAAATATTCCAACGTGAAGATATTTCCACCTCTTCTTTCCATCAGCAAAAGATCGGAAATAGTTCCCCCCGAAGTAATGGCGACACTTTCCGAGCTGACAGGCGAAAGATAACCGGCGCCATTACGTGAAGAGGTGTCCAGTCCCGCAGCAGGTACAGGCGCCCCATCGGAAGGCAAGCCGCCTTCAGTAGCAACGCCAACGGCCTTCGAGATAATGTCAACATCCCAATCGTTCAGAGGTGGCCCGGTCATGAGATTCGCGATAGCTCTTATAGCATTGGGATCTTTGAACAGGTCGCTGTTTTTCGCAGAAATCGCCAGTTGTTGAATCGATGTCAATTGTTCAGCGGTCGGTTGTCCCGTGCTTGGCGCTATCGCGGCAGCAGCAGAGGCAGCCGTCGAAACAACGCCGGCCGTAGCCGCCAACGTGAGTGCGGTTGCGATTGATACAGTACCTAGGACCGGCAAGGCGACCGTGGTTGCACCTGCCGCTACAGCTGCCGAAATTGCCAAAAAACCGCCAGCAGAGAGTATTGCGCCAAAATCGGACGCAAGACTCCAGAGGGTGGGAGCTTCAATACGGCCACTTGTCGTGATTTGAAGACGCGCTTTAAATGCGTCACTTAGCAAGGAAGAAGTGCCCCCAACCACGGCGAAGTAGCCAAGTCGTCGTGAAACAGACTCCGCCCCTTGAACAAAAAGCGATGCGTAGGCGCTGCTCATCTGAATGGACCCGCCAGCAATAGTCAATCCGTTTCCGACAGGATCATTTCGAAACTCGACGATGTCTTTCGCAGCATTGACTCCCCCTACTGGGGCCACCCCGGCAAGGCCGTATGACCATGCGGTGAGGGAGCCAGTGCGCCGCTCCCGATCTACGGCAGCAT
The DNA here is from genome assembly GCA_937873665.1 of uncultured Sphingorhabdus sp. Next base: position 1,662 of record CALMYW010000158.1, on the reverse strand, counting down.
TGCGCCGTTGAATCCCAGCGGCAATGGTCGCCCAAACTTGCGTATTACTCATTTTTTCTCCAATTTACAGTTATCTCCCGCGCGCACGCACGGTAAGAACCGGGATAAGCATCAGACAGAAAATTCCGAAAACCTTGAATTCCTGTGCAACCCGCATTTCATCGCGGAAAACGGCAATCGATCGCTCATAAGATATTATTTCCTTGTCGCCAATTTTTACAATCCACACCTTTGGGGTACGGCTATTCTCGAAGACATATATTTTTATCGAACGCCTGATATTTTCAGGAATATATTGAAGCTGATGCGGGCCATCCTCCAAATTGGGATCGAACTGATAAAGCGGAACGAGCCACCCTCTTTTTTTAGATTTCGATTCATTCTCCGGAAATTCGTCGAAAACGTACGCAGTGCCGCTTCGCTTGGTCACTTGCCGAACCCATACGCTACTCACCTCCCGTAGTTCATGCCGAGCAGGTATTCTGTCGGTAGATGGTGGCCCAAGGAAGACTGACCCCAAACCGAAAACAATCAAAAATATCGAATAGATCTTTTTATTAATGGAGAGATCCAAGTAAATTTGATACTTTCCCAAATTCATGGTATAGCGGTGATTCATAACGGAGCACGCCGATTGGAATATACAAATTCAGGATACCGAGCGGAACGGCTGGTCGGCATTATTGCGGCAGGCCGCCTCATCTTTTCATGACGGGCAGCTCAGTAAATGTGTCCGGATGCCGCCCCCGCCAACCGGAATTCACAGTCTCTTCGCTACGTACCCAACGTTAAATGGTATTTGTTCGCTATCTTTTTCGTGGTGTTTCAGGGTCTCGCCGGCCTCCTGCGGGTTACGGTTCGGTCGCTGACGGTTCCTCAGACACGCTTTTGGCCGCAACGAGCTGTTTGGACCGAGAAATGCGAGTTTCATTGCCATACCCACAATAAAAAGGTCGCTCTTTGCCATGGAAAGCGGATTGGGTGCAGCCCCCGCCTTGCCTTTTTCGCCTGACGCAGGTGCTTTCGTTGGTGGTGCGGGTTTCGGTGGTGCTGCGCTCGCCGCTGTCGGGGTCGGTGCCGGTGCTGCGCCAGGTGCGCGATTGGGGCAGCCAGTCGCCGCTGTCGGTCTGGCGCAGGCTGAGGTCTTCGATCGGGCCGTTGACGCTGCCGTCGGCGTGGCGGTTTTCTGTGGTGATGATGCGCCGGGGATCGCCCGTGCTGTCGGTGTCGTCGCGCTGGTAGATCACGCGCAGCACGCGCCGGTCGTCGTCGCGCACGCTGGCCAGTTCCGCCCCGCTGCCCAGCGTGAGGCGCCGTTCGGTCAGGCCGTCGCCCAGGTCGGTGATGGTCAGCTGGGGCGGGGCCCAGCCGTTGGCGGATTGGGTGGCGGGGTCGAGGCCGGTGATGAGGGCGGTGGAGGTTTCGGGCAAGTCACCGGAGGAGAGGTTCTGCCAGGTGAAGCCGTAGGCCTGGAGGTCCTGGGGGTCGAGGGTGTCGGGGGCGGTGGAGATACCCCGAATTTCGATTCCATCAGCCGACTCCCGTACGCCGAACTCTGCCGCTCCGGAGCCCTGTGGTGCAGGCATGGGGATGACGGCCTTGTCAAACTGTATTGACCCAGCAGTTTCTGCACAGGTTAGGCTGCTAAAGCATAAGCCTCAG
>CALMYW010000157.1 GCA_937873665.1 uncultured Sphingorhabdus sp. | reverse complement strand
AGCGCAACCTTGCCAAGGTTGAGGTCGCGAGTTCGAGCCTCGTTTCCCGCTCCAAGTTATGATCTATAGACTTCCACTGACGTCTGTAAGTCGTTGAAAAGAGGGGCTTCGGCTCCTTTTTTCATTCCAGCAAGCGCCACGGAAATCCACCCACAGCCAGCCTTTTTTAGGCACCAATCTAGGCACAGGAATACGGGTGAGGCGGCTTCCGGATAGTTGCTGGGGCTGAGCGGGAACCATGACGAGCATAGGACCTAAGTCATCACTTAGGAGCCTCGAAATGGCACTCTCTGATCTGATCGTCCGGCAGGCCAAGACCACCGGCAAACGCTACACCCTCTACGACAACGACTGCCTGAGCCTGATGGTCTCTGCCGCAGGCGGCAAGTCATGGGTCTTCCGTTACTGCTGGCTGGGCAAGCAAAAGCGCATGTCCCTGGGCAGCTATCCCGCCCTCAGCCTGCGCGAGGCCCGTGCCGAACGAGACAAGGCCCAGGTCCTGCTCGCCAAGGGCATTGATCCCCAAATCGAACGCGATCAGCGCCGGCACGCGGCCAAGCTGGCGGGCGAATACACCTTCAAGAACGTCTTCGATGCCTGGGTCGAGCATCGCCGCAAGGAACTCAAGGAAGGCCGTCAGAGCACGCTTTCGCAGATCCTGCGCATCTTCAACAAGGACGTGCTGCCCACCCTGGGGAAGATGTCGATCTACGACATTCGCCGCCCCCAGCTCCTGGGCGTTCTGGCGGCGATCGAGAAACGCAAGGCGTTCACCACCGCCGAGAAGGTTCGCACCTGGTTCAACCAGTTGTTCCGCTATGCCCTGGTTATCGCCGAGGGGTTGGAAGTCAACCCGGCCGCGGATCTGGACGTGGTGGCCGAACCCAAGCCCCCGGTGGCGCACAACCCCTACCTGCACCTGCCCGAGCTGCCCGAGTTTCTTCAGAAGCTCCGGCGCTACAACCCTCGCGGCTGGCAGACCCAGCTTGGTGTCCGGCTGCTATTCCTGACGGGGGTGCGCACGGGCGAGTTGCGGCTGGCCGAACCCGGGCAGTTCGACCTCGACCGCGGCGTGTGGATTATCCCGCCGCAGGTCGTCAAGCAACTCCAGGACGAAATGCGCAAGGCCGGCAAGCGACCGCAGGACGTGCCACCCTACATCGTGCCCCTGTCCGTACAGGCCATCGAGATCGTGCGCTATCTCCTGGGCGTGATGCGTCCGGCGCAGAAGTACCTGCTGTCGCACCGCAGCGAACTCAAGAAGCGCATCAGCGAGAACACCCTCAACAAGGCTGTGCAGCTCATGGGGTATGAGGGGCGCCTGACCGGCCACGGCATCCGTGGCACCATCTCGACGGCGCTCAACGAGATCGGCTACCCGAAGATTTGGGTGGACGCGCAGCTTTCGCACTCCGACCCCAACAAGGTCAGTTCAGCCTACAACCACGCGAAGTACGTGGAGCCGCGCCGGCGGATGATGCAGGACTGGGCCGATCGCCTCGACCTGCTCGAACAGGGCGAAGTGGAAGCCGCGAGCGCGCACCTGACCATTCGTATCGACGGGGTGCCGGCGATGGCGGAAGTGGAGGAAGTGGTGGGCGCGGTCTCCACGACTGCTGAGCCTGCTGTACCCGGCGTGCCGCCCGTGGTAGCCACGTCCATCGTCGTGACCCCCAACAACGGCGGAATCACGTTCCAGCGGCTGTCGCAGGTGCCGCCGCCTCCGGTGCATGCCCCGGAGCCGGAAGTGTCCGCCATCCAGCGCGAGCGCGAAGAAATGCTGGCCATCTACGAGTCGCCGAACAATCTGCCGGTCTCGCTGTTCGGCAAGCTGGCCGGGAAGTCCAAAGACCAGATCAACCGCGAGCTGAAAGCTGGCAAATTGCTGGCTATCAGTCTGGGCAACCGGGGGCAGCGGGTTCCCGATTGGCAACTTGTGCCGCTCAAGCACAAGCTGGCCCAAGCGCTCATGAAACAGTGTCCACACGCGGATCCTTGGGATCTATACCGGCTGCTGACCCAGCCGCATCCTGATCTGGGTGATCGCGCAGCCATTGATGCAGTGACGCCGACCAACGTGCCTGCGGTCATCCGGGTCATCATGGGCGACTACCAACACCAAGCGGATGCGCACGGGGCCGTTGTCCCGCCGACTATTCCCGAGGATGTACGGCAGCGCGTCCATAGGCTTATGAATAGCGCAGTGGTGCTTGAGGAGGTCTAGTCACCACATTTCGGCGTATGACCGGAATGAAATTCCCGGTCATACGGATGCAATCACCTTGAGCCTGCTCCGGCAATTTGTAGCGCTCTACGTTCAAAGCGCTCGGCAACTGGGTTGGTTTTCCTGTAAGGTCGCTGTAAGTACGTTCCAATCTGATAGGGGCCATCGCTCAGCGGTCGCATGGCAATCCCCCATCCATGAGCGCGCTCGATGCGTGATTGCGCGGATACCCCGATACCATAGCCGGCTGCAACCCATAGCGCCATCATCTCGAAAGAAGTTACCTGCTCGATGCCCTTCTCGTCTGCCGGCAGGAGGGAGGTTAGCCTTTCAGCCAGCAGGGAACAGGCCTCTGCCTGCCAGCGATAGACGAGATAGCCTTGGAGGTCGGCAATGGTCAGCATTGCCTGGCCGGATAAATAGAACTGTGGCGACATGGCGACAGCCATGTTCTCCGTCCACAAGAGCTGCGTTTTGAGGGTCGGGTCGCTATGCCCTTGAAGCGTCAACCCAACGTCGTAGCGATCCGCAAGAAGCCCATCAAGAAGGACGTCGCTTGCAACCTCGAAAAATGTGAGGGTGACGTCTGGCTCTTCTGCGCGTTGCCGCGCGAGAAGCGTCGAGAATTGTGATGACGGTACGCCCGGTGCTACCGCAAGCCTAAGACAGGCGGGCGGGCTGGTGGCGTCGTGCATGAGAGCCTCAAAAAAGAGCCGACCAAAGCGATATCATACCAATGAGTTAAATTTAACGTGGTTAAATTTGTTCGACTGCCCGACGCTTCTATTCATGCAGAAGCGTATTGTTCGACGAGGCCGTCCTCCAGGTACAACCACTTATGAAGCCGAACCAGCCCAGGCTTTCGGGAAAGCAGTGCGTGCTACGCGCGTGGAGCAAGGAATCGCTCAGGAAGAGCTGGCTGCCTTGGCTGGTATTGAGCGCTCGCACATGGGAAAAATCGAACGAGGTGAGCATATGCCCACGCTCGCGTTAATCTTGAAAATTTCCACGGCGTTAAAGGTCACCGCCGCCGACTTGATGGCAATAACGGAATACAACATTAACCATAATACTAGCCCTTGAGACCATTCGTATGAGCATAAATTTAGTAATCTACCTGGTCACGCAAACGATCTATAAATCGCTCCAGTGAGAGCGCTTGTTCACTATTGTTGGATCGAAGTAAATAGGTCGTGATTACCGCTGAGTCCGTCGCTAAAGGCCGTATGACCACATCCGGACGTTGACAAACTGCAACTCTTGCCACAGTCGTAAATCCGATTCCGTAACCCGCGCCGACCAGCGTAAGCAGCATGTCCAGTGAAGATACATGCTCGACAATATCAAGTTCACACTCCAGTTGCCGAAGAAGTCGTGCTAATTCACGCCAATAACCTTCACACACCAACGGGTCGCATAAAACAACTGGATGATTTCCTATTTCCTGGAATGGGATTTTTTTGTAAATCAGTAATTCATGCCTGGCAGGCACAGCGACCATCAAGGGATCACGCCAAATTGGTTCAGCCACAATGCCGTCTCCGACCTCGGCTGTATGCGCGAAACCAATCGCAAAATCTCCTGACCGTAACCCACGCAATTGTTCCGACAAAGGAACTTCACACAAACGGATTTCGACGTCAGGCTCTTCTGCTCGGCAGCGCGCTAGAAATTCCGACAGTCGAAGATCAATCGCACCATCAGATATCGCAATACGCAAACTACCTCGCAAACCTGAAGCTACGGCTTTTGCATTCTCGCGTGCTTGATCTAGGATGGTGAATAATCTGTGAGCGTCCTGTAAGAAGGCGGCACCCGCTGAAGTCAAACGAGTTCCTCTACGATCTCGATCGAAAAGCACAACATTCAACTCATCCTCAAGCTCCTTGATGGTTCGAGACAGAGGAGGCTGCTCAATATGCAGACGTTCAGCGGCACGTGTGAAATGTAGTTCCTCAGCCAAAACAACAAAACAGCGCAGATGTCGCAATTCCATGCCTTACCTCACTCGTCACGGCAGCATAGCGCTTGCGGTGAGGATCAGGAATTCACCCTCTTTGACGGCAGCGCCTCGAACAATGGGTGGCAGCTAGCCACATTTTAATCGACTCGAATCTTTCAATATCTTCATCAAAAATTATCTTTATTTTTAAGGTTAAAAATTCTGCTTTCTGTGAAATTTATTGAAAATGAATATTTTCAGGCGCAACTCCAACAAGATGAGAACTGCGATACAGATCCAAACTATCATCAGAGCCTGGTCAGTACATGTGTTGGCCGCCATTCATGGCAACGTTGCTGCCGGTCATGAAGGCGGCGGCATCGCTCGCGATGAATGCCACCAGCGCGGCGATTTCATCCGGCTGACCAAGACGGCCGACTGGAATCGCATCGATGATCTTCTGGCGCACACCCTCGCGCACCGCCATCACCATCTCGGTGGCCAGGTAGCCCGGAGAGACTGTGTTCACGGTCACGCCCTTGCGCGCCACTTCCTGTGCGAGTGCCTTCGTGAATCCATGGACGCCAGCCTTGGCCGCTGAATAGTTGGTCTGCCCGAACTGACCCTTGATGCCGTTGATCGACGAAATGTTGATGATGCGTCCCCAGCCACGCTCCATCATCGGATCGATGAACGGTTTGGTGACGTTGAACATCGAGTCCAGGTTGGTGCGCAGCACGGCGTCCCAGCCGGCCTTGTCCAGCTTGCGCAGCGTGGCGTCGCGGGTGATGCCGGCGTTGTTCACCAGAATGTCAATCTGATAGTCATCGGCATGGATGCACCGCGCCAGCTCCTGCGACGACTCATAGTCGGACACATCCACCCCATAGGCGGCAAATGCGTAGCCCTGCGCAGCCTGCGCATGCTGCCACTGGCTGATTGAGGTGTTGTCCGGTGTATGCGTGATGATCACGCGGTGGCCAACAGCGTGCAGGGCGCGGGCGATGGCTGCGCCCAACCCACGGCTGCCTCCCGTGACCAGCGCTGTTCGTTGTGGGGGATTCATGGCGTACTCCTCATTTCTTGTTTTTGCCCTGCGGTGCGGCAGCAGGCGCGGTCCAGGGCTGCGCCCATTGCTGACAAAGCTGAGCAAAAGAGGTCGTTTCAGCATTGGCGCCGAGTGCCTCGGAGACAGACTCTTGCCAGGCTATAAGTGCCTGCCGCAAACCATTGGCAAAAGCAGCCTGGCTCTTGGCAACTGCTTGTCCGGCTGCTTGGGCGTCGTCCATGCGGCCCTGGCACAGACGCCAGAAAACTTCAGACGGTAGGGTCGCAAGCGCCTGCCAGTCGGCTGCCTGCTGCAGGCCTTTGATGCGAGATGACGTCTCCTGCATTCCGTCGGCGCTCAGCTGTTGCATGGCTTCGAGCCAGTGATGGCCGCTTTCCTGCAGCAAGCGCGTGATCTGCAGCTGCAGTTTGGCATTGGTCTTGTAGAGTTGGATCGGCAGTTCGGGGTTCATGGCGGTACTCCACGGTCATGGTGTGCCCCTGTGGGGCGGGTATGGGCATCCCTTTCAAGGTGGCCCGATCGAACCGCAGCGGCTTTGCCGCCGCCGCAGGGCGTCATTTCATCTCGTCATCACATAGGTTCCGGGTGCATCGCCAAGCGGTGCATATGCGTCGTGCATGCCACCCACGGCAGGTGGCGTTACCCGCCCTGACGAGCGTTGCGCCAGCCACTGTTGCCAGGCCGGCCACCAAGAGCCCTCGCACAGCGGCTGGTCGGCGCGCCACTGCTGCGGATCGACATAGCGATCACCAGTGGCGCGGGTGGCGATCTGGAAGCTGCGCCGCGGATGCCCCGGTTCGCTGACCACCCCGGCGTTGTGCCCGCCGCTGGTGAGAACGAAGGTCAGCTCGGCATCACTGAGCAAGTGCATCTTGTACACGGAAGGCCAAGGCGCGACGTGGTCGCGTACCGTTCCGACGATGAACATGGGCACCTCGATGTCGGCGATCGCTACCGGCTTGCCACCCACGCGATAGCGCCCTTCGGCCAGATCGTTGTTCTGAAAACGCAGCAGGCCTGCCACCTGGCC
>CALMYW010000156.1 GCA_937873665.1 uncultured Sphingorhabdus sp. | reverse complement strand
CATTGTAGTTCGTGGTGAGGACGCGGGCCAAGGCTGCGACATTGGTGCAGGGGTCGAATACCGTTTCCCAGTTCAGGCCGAGCCAGCGCATGTTGCGCGAGTTGATTTGACCGAGGCCGAGATCGACGGAATATCCGGCGGCAACATATCGCCGCGCTGTCGCGGCGGCATCGACGGCATTGGTTTGACGGGCAGGTTGCCGTCCGCCGTTGACATTGAGCGCGAAGGGATCGCCGCTGCTTTCGGTTTGAACAATGGCCAGCACCGTTTCGGGTGCGACACTTGGCGCGCATTGCGACGCCAAAGCAAGGATGGCAGCCGCGGAATAGGCCATCAGACTCTATTCCCGATAAATCTGGTGACTGTTCTTGGCCGTGACTTGCCTTTCATCGTTCACCACTCCCGAACTGCCGATTTCGGGAGCGAATACCCTGTTCGACTATCAAGCTATTGATAGCTAATGAACAAACGGATCAGCTATGGATTAAGGAAGGCGTTATGTGCGTTTCGACCTGCCTATCGAAACCGCTAACGGCCTTTGACCTTCAATCTTGATCCTGCGGACAGGGTTCATCGTGTGGCTGGGTGGGTTCGCCGACAGTCGATTCTTGAGGCAAGTTCACGGAAATAAGGCGAAATCGAACATTCGCCTTCGCAATCACAAGGCCCCGCTGGCGTCATCCAGCTAGGGGCGAATTATGAACCGAAGCCGTTATGTAACCCGGCGCCTCGATACGATTGATCGGGAGATTATTGCGGCATTGACCGAAGATGGCCGCATGACAATCCGCGAGCTTGCGGCACAGATCGGCCTGTCCAGCCCAAGTGTGACCGAGCGGATTCACAAACTGCAAGATGCGGGAGCAATCAGGGGCTATACGGTATTGGTCGATCCCAAAGTCTTTGGCCTTGGCATATCAGCGCATGTTCGGATGCACGCCAGACCCGGTGAAGTAAAACGGGTGGCGCAGATGCTTTTCGACACACCCGAGGTTGTCGAAGCGGATCATGTCACAGGCGAAGATTGCTTTCTGGCGAGGGTGGTGGTTTGCGACGTGCAGGCCCTTGAAACGGTGGTCGATCGCTTCCTGCCGTTCGCATCGACCGACACGGCCATTATCCAATCGTCAACCGTCGTCCGGCGGCTTCCCAAATTATAGGCATTTGGCTTCGGACGACGGCTTGGTTCGACGGTGGAAATCAGTGCTTCCGGATCGCCGTCACTTCCCCGGCATTGCCAGTGACGGTCAGGTCAAAATCCACCTTGTCACCGACCGCGATGCCCTTGAGCAGATCGGGCTTCGCGGAGAAGCCCATCTTCATAGGGGGCCAGCCGACCGCGGGGATCGCGCCATGATCGAGAGTGATCTTGCCAGCGATCGCATCAACGGCTGTGACGGTTCCACTGCCTTTGCCCATCTTGGCATCGGCAGGCATCGCCATTCCTGCCATGCTATCGGCATTTGCTTCGGCCTTCGGTGCGTCGGGCTTTTTGTCGCAGCCCGAAAGGCCGAGCGGCAGCGCAGTCAGTGCAACAATCAAAATAGTCTTGTTCACGGGTTTTCTCCTTCGGATTGAACTTGGCTGTGCCGCCGCATCAGCAGATAGGCGGCGGGGATGATGAGCATCGAAAGCAGAGGAGCGGTCAGCATCCCGCCGATCATGGGAGCGGCAATCCGGCTCATTACTTCGGAGCCGGTGCCGGTGCCGATCAGGATCGGGAATAGCCCCGCGAGGATCACCGCCACCGTCATCGCCTTGGGGCGGACGCGCAGTAGCGCGCCTTCGCGGACGGCGGCCTCGACATCTTCGGGCCTATGTTCTGCCAGCGCGTGTTTGAGGTAAATCAGCATGACGACGCCAAATTCGGCGGCAACCCCTGCCAACGCGATAAAGCCGACGCCGGTTGCTACCGACTGGTTATAGCCGAGCAGATAGAGGAGCCAGACTCCGCCGGTGAGCGCGAACGGCAGCGTTGCCATGATCAGCGCGGCTTCATCCCAGCGTCGGAACGTCGCATAGAGCAGTGCGAAGATGATGAGCAATGTCGCCGGGACGACAATCTTCAACCGCTGCGTCGCACGTTCGAGAAACTCGAACTGGCCGGTGTAAGCGACGCTGATGCCCGGCGGCAGCTTGACCTTTTCCGCGACCGCGCGTTGCAGATCGCCGACGATTTCTGTGAGCGCGCGTCCTCGCCCGTCAACATAAACCCAGGTGGCGGGACGGCCATTCTCGCTCCGCAGCATCGGCGGGCCGTTGGCGATGCGGACATCGGCGACCGTCCCCAGCGTGATTTGCGCGCGTGACGGCGTCAGCACCGGCAGGTTGATCAGTTCATCCAAACTGTCGCGAATTTCGCGGGGGTAGCGGACGTTGATCGGATAGCGCGCCAGTCCTTCGACGGTCTGACCGATTACCTCGCCGCCGATTGCGCCGGACACTACGGCCTGCACGTCGGCGACGTTCATGCCGTAACGCGCGGCGGCGGCGCGGTTGATGCTGACGTCGATATAGCGTCCGCCGGTCAGCCGTTCAGCCAGCGCGGAGCTGATCCCCGGCACGGTCTTTGCCACGCCCTCGATCTCACGCGCCACGCGGTCGATCTCGTCAAGGTTGGCGCCCGATACCTTGATGCCGATGGGGCTCTTGATGCCGGTGGCGAGCATGTCGATCCGGTTGCGGATCGGCGGAATCCAGAAATTGGCGAGACCGGGGACTTTGACCGTGCGGTCGAGTTCCTCGATCAGCTTTTCCTGGGTCATGCCGCTGCGCCACTCGCTTTTCGGCTTGAAGCGGATGGTGGTCTCGAACATTTCGAGCGGGGCCGGGTCGGTCGCTGTGTCTGCACGGCCTGCCTTGCCGAACACGCTTTCGACTTCCGGCACGGTCTTGATGAGCCGGTCGGTCTGCTGGAGGAGCATCGACGCCTTGGCGGTCGAAATCCCGGGCAGCGCCGAGGGCATGTAGAGCAAGTCGCCTTCGTTCATTTGCGGCATGAACTCACCCCCGGTCTGGCTGATCGGCCACAGGCTCGATGCGAAGACCAGCGCGGCGACGAGCAGCGCCTGTTTCGGCTTGGGCAGCACCCAATCCAGCGCG
>CALMYW010000155.1 GCA_937873665.1 uncultured Sphingorhabdus sp. | reverse complement strand
ACCATGCCAGGATGATCGGATGATCGAACAGCGGAAATCACCACCCAGTCCTTTTCGTGGCGGCGTGCAAACTGCTGGCGATCGCGGGTTAAAGATTCTGCCGCTGACAACGTGCGGCCATGGACCGCCTCCCAAGCATCGGGATACCAATCGCGCATCGCTCTGTCTGCCATTGCCTGTTCGCGGTAGGTGAACAGGTCCGGGTAACCTGCGGCGACGAGCGCCCATTCGGCGTCTTCTTCATACCAGCCGCCAGATAGTCGCAACGCGGGATCCATCCCCGCATTGCGTGCCCGGTCGAGCTTGAAGCCGCCATGACCGGCAGTGGAATGAAAGACGATCCCCTCAGCGTAGATGGTCGCCGATTGAGACATGCCCCAAGGCGTGGAAACGCGCAGGATCGTATCGACGCGGCCGAGGGCGTTGCGCTGGCGGACATGCAGCGCGATGTCGGCAATATAGGCGCGGAAGGAGACTTCATCAGCCACGGCGCCTTCGGCGCAATAGACATCTGACCGGGACCATTCGCCAATCGGCCGGTTGAGCTTCCAGCCGGACACGATCGAGAAGCCTTCCTTGAGCGGAATGGCGATATAGGCGAGCCCATCGACCCGTGCGGCCATAAGGCCGTCGCTGGTCGTGCCATGTTCGACGATGATGTCGCTCATGCCGCCCTCCTGAGTTCAGAGGGCAGAACGGCCAGATCAGCGTCGGTCACAATCTCGGCGCGCATCCCGGAATAGGGATTGTCGCGCATCCATGCTTCTGCCGATGCCATGTCGGCTGCGAGGTGGCGCAATTCGTCCTTGCCCTGAAACGTGGTCAGGACGCGCACTTGCCCAGATTTCGGCGTGTCGACGATCTCGAAATTGAGCGGGCTTTCGACGCTGTAGGCGCGGCGCACGGTCATGACGATGACGCCCTGACTGCCGTAGGTCGCCAGATGGAGCATGAAATGCGCAGGCGAACGGTAGCTGTCGCTCACCTGGCCGGGGTAGCGTTCAACGAGCCGGCCGGTGCCATTGTCGTTGTTCCAAGCGGCAAGTTTGCGGCGAAAACGCTCGGGCGGGCGCGGCTCGCCGTTCGAATAGCGGATGAGGCTGCCCAAGGGGGCGGTGTCGTAGATGTATTGCGCTGACATTTTCAGGTCTCCTTGAAACGCGAAAGCCCGGCGCAATGGCCGGGCTTCGTGGGATGATTGGACGGGAAATTTCAGGTGGAGGGCGGTGGCTCGCCCAAACGCCCGAGCACCTCTTCGATGTAGGACGCGGTCGACATCGAATGGACCTCGTCAGCCGTTATGACGGTCGCCATCCCGCCAAAGCCGTCGGGCCGCATCTTCGTGCAGGTCCACGCTGCGATGATCTGCACATGGTCAAGGTCAGGCGATCGCCGGACAATGTCCTGGAAGATCAGGTCATAGCCGATCATCGAGAAATCGAGCTCGAACTCGTCTTCGCCAAGATCACCCTTGGCGATTTCCGCGCGCACCACGTCAGCGATGCGACTGACCATGCCATTATCCTGACCGAGCAATTCGACCAGCTCAGCGGTCGCGATCCAAGCCGTGTCGGCGACATTATCGCTGGCGAAAAAGTAGACCGCTTGGTCATTGCCTTCATGCTCGAACAGTTCGCACAGCAAACGGCGTTCGAGCGGGGTCATCGCCGCGACTGGTATGTCCGGTTGCACGACCGTTGGTGAATGATAGTCAGCCATGGCGTCCTCCCCAGCAGGGCACGGGAGCACTGGTTTTCGGCATGTGAGGTCTCCTCAAAAAGAGGCGGCCCGGCGTGGTGGCCGGGCCTGAGTGACGGAAAAACAGTCGGGATGTTGAACCCGCGCGGTTCGGATCATTCGGCGGCGATCGCGTAAGCCGCCTCGTCATCATCAAGGAACGCGGGTAGCTCGAGCCCTTCACGATCAACGTCAGGCGTAGCGCCATGACCACCGTCGGCGTCGGGCGTGCGCAACGGCTCTGGAAGCCAGTGGGCATCTTCCAGCAGCCGTTCCGCTTCGCGGGCCATGTCACCTTTTTTCAGGTGATCGATCATGCCAGCGAACTGCTCCCCGCGCGCTTCGGTCACATCGGCAAGGATGCGCGGTTTGGTCACGCTGCGGAAATAGCCATCGACTGTGGGCTTCCAGCCTGCCGCCACGACATCAAGACCAACGGCATGCGCCAGCACATGGCTGTGAGCGATGCGGCGTGCAACGCTATGCGTCGACACCCGGCCATTGTCGTATTTGGGGACGATCTCGGCCTGAGCATTCACCGCCAGCGATGTGCAATGGGCAAACAGACTGGCCTGCTCATCGGCGTCGAAGGCCAGAAGCGCGTCCCAAAGTTCCTTGTCGGACTCCGGCAGTCGATCCTCCCAGCGCTTCATGCGCTCGGCGATGGCCCGCGCGGGCGCACTGTCGCGCAGACCTGCAGGTGGATTGGCAAAGGACACCCGGTTGAGCGACAGTTGCAGACAGCTCTCGCGGCTGTAGCTGTAGAAGGTGTCGAGCACGAGCGCGTGCAGCACCGTCGCGAAGGCTGTGGCGGGGCTTTGCGCAAAGGCATCCTGCAACGCGAGTGTGCGCCAGGCGGTCAGGTCGGCAACCAGCCGGTCGGGCAACGGCTTGAGGATGTCATCGTCGGCATCTTCTTCATCAGTTCCGATAGATGCCGAACCGCTGGCGCTTGGTGCGGTCCCGCTGTGGTTTGCGCCAGGCATTGGCTCGCCCGAAACGGGATCGACCCCGGAGCCATCGTCTTCGCCGCCCACTTCCACCACCGGTTCGTCTTCGGCTCGGACGTAGCCCCGCTCAATGCAAAGCGAACCATCCGCCTCGATCGTCACAAAGGCACCGGCGATTGCCATTTCGGCAGGATCGAAAATCATGGGCCGGTCGACCAGCTGGCCGATTTCCGTTTCAAGCCCTTCGATCCGCGCATAGACGTCCTGCGGCACGTTGGGGTCGTCGGCCCATTCGGTCTCGATCTGCTCGATTTCAGCCTGAAGCGCCGTGAGCCTTGCCTGCTCATCCTCAGTCATGGGCAATTCTGCGCCAACGATCTCACGGTGTCCGTTGGTCGCATTCCATGGCAGGTCGACGGCAGTCGCCACCCATTTCCAGCCTTCAGTGCCAATGCGGTTGCCCTCGGCGGCAAGTTTCGCGTCGACCAAGCGGTCGAGCAGTGCGGGATCGGTGAGCCAGCCCCCGTCATCGTCCTCGAACAGGTCGCGCATCACGCCGCCGCCTGCTGCGACATAGGCATCGACGGACACGAACCGCACCCGCTTGTCGGCAACCCGGACGCTGTTTTCCGTCAGGCGCTGGCGGATGTAGGCGGCGGATTTGTTGAAGCTATGGGTGAGCATTTCCCACACCTGCTCCTGGCGCTCATGATCTTCGGACACGGTGAACGCCATCAACTGGTCCAGCGACATGCCGTCTTCGGCATAGATGTCGTGGAGTTTGGGCGAGACCGACGCCAGTTTGAGACGCTGGCGCACGACAGCGGGCGTGGTCATGAAATGCGCGGCGATGTCTTCGGCGGCGCTACCCTTGTCGACCATGGCCTGCATGGCCCGGAACTGGTCGAGCGGATGCAACTGCTCCCGGTGCGCGTTTTCGGCATAGCTGTCTTCTTCCGCCGAAACGTCATTGTCCGCCGCCTTGACGATGCAGGGAATGGGAGCAGTGCGCGCCAGGCGCTTCTGTTTCACCAAATGCTCAAGGGCGCGATAGCGTCGGCCACCGGCCGGAACTTCGAAGATGCCGGTCTCCTGACCTTCGGCATCAAGTACCGGGCGCACGTTGAGGCTCTGAAGCAAAGTCCGGCGCGCGATATCCTCAGCAAGTTCGGGGATCGACACGCCGGCCTTCACGCGGCGGACATTGGATTGTGACAGGATCAGATGGTCGAAGGGAATGTCACGCGACGGGCTGAGGGTGATTTTTGCAGGCTGTCTGGCCATGGCAGGTCTCCATGACGGGCCGCCGCGAGACACTCTCTCGGCTTCCAAGCCCGTCACGAAGGCCCTGCCTTCCTCTTCCTCTCGGGCCGCCACAGGCGGACCAACTCGCGATCTGGCAGGCCGCTAGGCTACCAGATTTCAGCCATCCCCTTCTGGCATGGCGCGTTCCCTCAGCAGCTTTTCAGCGCCCAGGATCGAACCCGCCTGACGGGCTGCCGCGACGTAGGCCGATATGGGCAACGCGGTGTCGAAGAGGATATCCCGCTCGATACCGAGGCCGAACGGCAGGCGCAGCGACTGCAATTCCCGCAACGAAAAGCTGCCGAGTTCAGGGCAGCCAAGGCCGAGATCGGCAAGGCCGAACAGGATGCCGTCCTCGTCGAGTTCGGTGGCAAGCCAGGTGGCAGCGCCAAGCGGATTGAAGAACCGGGCAACGGGAACGGGATCAGGCTCTCGTTCGCCTTGTGCCAGCGCATTGCGGCGCGCGTGCATGTTCGCGAGCAAGGCCGCGCGGATTTCCGGGGTGAGCAGGTTCATGCCGCCAACCTCCCCTCTAGCTCGAAGCCGTCGGCTTCGTCCTCACCAGCGACATCAAGGCCAGTCGATGCGGTGTCACGACAGGCGAGGATATAATCTGCCGCCTTGGAGGCAGCGCTGGCGGCGCGCAGGATGGCGCGATTGTCTTCCCGGATAATCTGGAGCCACGAGCCGATGTAATCAGCGTGGCGAACGCTTGGCACAATCCCGAGCGCGGCGCAGATGAAGGCTCCGGCCATTTCCGCGACCAATTCTTCGCGGCCATAGTCCTTGGAGCCGAAGCTGCCGGTCTGATCGCGGCCAAGCCGGGTGGCATGGCCAGTCCAATGGCCCAGTTCGTGAAAAGCCGTGCGATGCCAGTTGATCGGCTCATGGAAATCGTCGGGCCGCGGCACGGCGACATAGTCATGCGACGGACTGTAAAAGGCGGACGGGCCACCGATGCGAAAATCGGCGCCCGTAGCCGCAATCAGTTCCTCGGCATGCGGCAGGATCAGGCCATCCGGGATGGGCGGCGGCGGGAGACAGATATGTTCGGGCAGGTCGTCACACTGGTCGACCGAGAACACCGTGAAATGCTTGAGGAACGGAATCCCGCCACTGGTTGCGGTGCCTTCGGTATCCGCTCGGCGACGTTCGCTGCTGGGCACAAAGCGGCGGGTGTAGATGATACCGACACCGCGTTCGCCGCGACGCACCGAGCCCCCCAAGGCCGCAGCCTGCCGGAACGTCAGGAAGGCATGGCTCGAAAACCCTCGGGAGACGACGGCATGCCAGAGGGTAAGCACATTGATGCCACTGTATCGACGGGAACTGACAGCATTGTGCGGCATGCCGATGCCGGCATTGGCCGTTCCCCAGGGCTGAACCCATGGGACGCGCCCAGCCTCGAGATCAGCGATGATCCGGTCGGTGATTTGCTGGTAAAGATTGATTCGCTCAGGGTTTGAGCGGGCAACATGTCGTTGCGCCATGGCAGGTCTCCGCGACGGACCCGCAGCGAGCCTCTCTCGCCGCTCTCAGCCCGTCACGGGACAATCCCGCTCTCTTCCTCTCGCGGGGCGTTGCGGGGCG
>CALMYW010000154.1 GCA_937873665.1 uncultured Sphingorhabdus sp. | reverse complement strand
GACATGGTTGTTCTTGATGTAACGGGCGATGCCATACAGCGCGATGCCGCACGCGGCGGCAATGCCGAGTTGCTTCAGCATGGTGTTTCTCCTTGGGTTGGGTTTTAGGCGTCGCCCAGCTGGGCGACCTTGTCGTTGAGGCGTCCGGCGAGCCGGAGCGGCCTCGGCGGTGCAGGTGCTGGCGTGCCCACGGCGTCGCTCGACGGCGGAAAGAACTCTTCCACCACTGCCGGCACGTCTTCCTCCAGATCCTCGAAGGCGCCGTTGGCAAAGCCTTGGCGTGCCGCCTCGTCCAGCGCGGCCTGGTCAAAGCCGGCTTGCTGGCGCTCACCATCCAGTCGACGTGCTTCGGTGATCGCTTGCTCCATGGTCATTCCGGAGCGGACCACCAGATCCACATAGAAGATCGGCGTGCGGTGGCTCTGGGTTGTGGACTTACCCCGCAGCTTCAGCTCCAGCGGCAGGCAGGCCAATAGCCCACCCGAGGCGGCCTGGAAGTACTGCAGCCTTGCCGCCAGCGTACGGATGGTGTTGAAGGACGTGGTCCGCAGCACGAACGTGCCGATCTCGTCTTCGTCACCGATACGCACATTGAACCGCGCGTACGGCTTGCACTGGCCTTCTGCGAACCGACAGCCTTCCGGCCCAGGACATGGCAGCGTCTCGATGCCGTCCTGCCCGCTGCGCCTGCAGCTCTCGCCATTGCCCACGCACACCGGTCGCCCGTTGGTGCGATCGAACAGGTTGAAATCCGCCCGCAGGTTGAGACTCGGGTCGTTGAACAACAGCCGGACAGGCAGGCTACGCAGCTTGCCGCCGGCCTGCTGGCGCAGGGTTTCGTCGAGCGGATGCAGCAGCCAGCCATCGCGGTTCTGCACCTGACTCGTCAGGGTAAATTGGTCATCCTTTTCTGGCAGGCGCATGCCGTTGCGTTCGACCACGCGCCCGATCGAGATCCGCCCCACCACCGGCGGGGTAATCGCAAATCCCTTCAACATGAAGTTCTCCTAGGGGTGATCTGCCTTGGCCGAGATCAGGAACCGGCGTGCACCGGGTTTGGTCGTGCTGTAGCGGGCCACCAGGTCCGGGTGGTCCTGGGTCAGGCGCTTGGTGTCGAGGCTGGTGCCGTCCTGGGCCCGCTTGAAGCTCACCTCGCCAGTGGCGAAGACCGCACGGGCGGCATCGCCCATCGCCTGCTGTAGGGTCTGTTTGAGCTGTTCGGCGTGTTTACCCCGCACGTCCAGCTCGTCCTTCAACGTCACCAGCTTGGCGAAGGTGTCCGACAGCTCGCGGTTCTCGCAGAAGTCGAGCGTGTTGCCGCCACCGGGGTAGAGCTGGCGCAGGGCTTTGCCGGCTGACTCACTGCCATCCGCCGGGGGTTCTATATCCGTGGTCACGAACTGCCAGAAGCGAGCTTCCAGCACCATCAAGCGGGCGATGACTTCCTCGTCGCGTTCGATCCGGTGGATCTCCAGCCGTTGGCCACAAAGCAACACCGCCACATCGGCGGCCTGCTGGTTGGTCACGGCCAGCTGGTGCTGGACCTGCAGCTGGATGTACTCCGGGACACCGTCCCGCCAGAGCTTGGAACCCCACTCCCCAGCAGTCTTGCATTCCAGGATCTGCACATCAGGGCAACCGATCACCTCGCGGTCGATGTTCGCCAGCATGTAGGGGAAGCTGGGGTGCTGCAGGACCGCATTGACCTTGCGGACCTTGCGGTCGGTCTGCTGCGAGTACGCGACGGCCACATAGGGCTCCAGCAAGGTGCCCCAGTAACGCGGATCGTCCATCCCGGGTCGTGCATCGTCAGCCGGCGTCCTGCCGGTCTTCTCCATCCACAGTTCCAGCTGGCTCTTGTAGGGGCACAGGCCCACAGCCGCTGCGGCATCGGAACTGCCGATGCCACCCTGGCGCACCGATAACCACTGCTGGCGATCGAGCGTGCGCGTGTCCACCAGCCGCAAGGCAGCGTTCTTCTTCATTGGGTTCTCCAAAGCAAAACGCCCGGCACAGGGCCGGGCGTGGGGAGGAACAACGAGGGGGATCAGGCGGTCAGCTGGAGCATCTCGTCCCAGGCGCGTTGCTTGAACTGCGCACCTTGGCCGAACCAGGCCGCTTCCCGGCGGTGGTCATCGCTGCGCGCGCGCCGATGATGGTCGACGTACTCGGTCACGCTGTTGAGCAGGCCCCAGGCCGTGCCGCGGCTGGAGGCCAGCTGCGCACCCCGGCCACCGCCGTCGTACAGCGCGCGAACGGACCGTACCGCCTGTTCGTTGACCACCGGCGCCTTGCCGACCTGGCCCGGGTACACCAGCACCCGGCGCAGCAGGCCCTCGACCGAGTCCGGATCGACCGGACAGGCCACCAGGTCCTTCATCTGGTTGACGAAGCGTGCCCACGGGGCAACCGTGATCCCCAGCTGCTGCTTGACCGCATCGGCATCGAACGCCGATCGGTGCGGCACCTTCACCGCACCGCGGTTGTCGCCCAGCGCGATCTGCAGGGTGTTGTTGCAGACCACCCGCACCGAGGTGAACTGGGCCGTGGTCGCCAGTGACCCATCACAGGCGGTGGCCAGCAACAGGTAGCCGTTCACCTGGTCCTTGCCCTTCAGCGTCGTGCTCTGGCCGGTTCGGGCCAGCGCCCAGAACTTCTTGCCTTCCCGAAGCACACCGGCCGTCTCCAGCTCGAAGCCCGCGTCTTCAGTGAGATCCCGATAAAACTCGAGCACTTCCTCGGGCTGGACGACCTGGAAACGCTTGGACACCACGGCCAGGGGCCGCTTGGTGTCGGAGCGGTACAACACCTTCTGCTCGGGGAAGGAGTGGATCGCACCGACCGTGTCGTTGCCGGTGATGTAGCGGACTTCGGACTCCTCGATCATCCAGTCCATGCCCGCCTGGCGCTTCCAGACGTCGATGGGCTGCAGGGTGGTGAGCTTGTTGCCAAGGCCATGCCATGGCTTCTCGCCGGCATAGGCCATCGTTTCGACCAGGTGCATGTTGAATCCTCGTGTTGGGCGGCATAAACGCAGAAGGCCCGCCGGTGAGGGCGGGCCTTCTGGATCGCAGGTTGGTAGAAAGATTAGGCAAACATCAGAGCGAAAACCGTCTTGGAGATTAAAGGGCGTGTATTGCGAAAGCAAAGTATTGCTTGGTGCCAAGACTCATTTGCAAAGAACGAGTCTCACAGGAAGGCACAAAGCTACGGTAGCGATGACAGCGCATTCCTGACTAGTTGGAGATGCATGAACAACATACTCGACGACCGCTATTCACCGGCAACGCCGTCAGGATCCGGCACTGCTTCAGCAGCTTCATCTCCGGCCGCTGGAATGTCCTCGATTTGTCTATCTTCAGGAATCGATGTGCTACCAAATTGTCGACCGGTACGCTGACTCCAAAGCCTTTGAATCTCCGCGACTACATCTGCTGGTGGGTTCACAAACGCTTGCAACGGATCGTCGTCCAGACGAACCCTCTCCTCGATAGACTTTGCTCTTTGTTGCGGCGTAACTTCAGGAACTTCTCCCTTCTTGTTGTGGATTTCATCCACGATGGTTTTTTCGTAGTCGGACCATGCGGCCCCTCCGTCGCGCGCTTTTTGCAATCTCTCTACCAGCCGCTCGATGTCGTATTTTCGCTGGGACTCCGCCAAAAGATCAGCACCAATCTTTCGGCCTGCTTCTGCAAGTCCATCTAACTCTCCCTCTTCGTACTCGACCTCGAAGTCTGAACTACCCCCTTCCACCCCATAGACCATATAGTGGAATGGAGCCTCCCAGTTGCCACTTTCTCCATTATCTAGGGATACGGACAAAGTAGACGTGCATTGATAGGTATCGGCAGACTCGTCATGCTTGTCGATTCGAAACGAATGAAATTGATACGAGACCCGCTTCCGAATCTCGTCGGAAAATCCGGGCAGGATCGCTGCAATCTTCGCGTTTGCGTCGATCAGTTTCGCTAGCCGATTTTCGGCAATCTGATTGAGATTTTCCTTAACATCCCCCGAAGCACATTTCGGCGTGCCCCCAGCACACGACGCCAGCCCTAATGCGATTACGAAAACTGCGGCACTCAACCTAGCTCTAGACATTCTTGCCTCCCCTCCAAGAAAAATGAAATTGAGAATATTTCCGCACCCAGGAACGCTGTAGCTGGGCCAATTGGTCATACGACGCACTGCATGCGCCCATCATCAGGACAACCGCAGCCACTCGGATCGACCCGATTCGTTCACATTGCGACATGCGCTTCCCCTTTTCTCCGTGGGCGCCCTGATTCGATCTTGGACAAGATGTAGATCTATGGCGCGGTCACGAGATCGCGCTGATACACCAACTGCATTGGGGAGATTCCGTCCACGAGCTTTCGGCATTTCTCTACACATGAAGAATGTCCTAGACTCTACATAGTACGTAGAGTCTGCCGCAACTGTAGAGGACAAGCCATGATTCGGGCTCTTCTTTTCCTTGCCTTTGCCGGTGACCGAATCCACGCCACGCGCGCTGTTCGCCGCACGCCTCCTGCAGGCGCGGCAGTTGCGTGGCCTGAGCCAGCGCGCGCTGGGGGATCGCATGGGTTTGGGTAAGGCGAAGGGGTCTACCCGCATCAATCGCTACGAGCAGCGGACGTCCGCCACGAGCTTCGAGAGTCTGGGCGAACTTGCACAGGCGTTGCAGGTGCCGCCTGCTTATCTGGTGGCCGACTCGGCACCCATGGCCGATGCCATCCTGGCACTCGGCCAAGTCACGGATGAGCGCCAAGCCAAATTTGCCGAGCTCTTGCGGGGCCTGCAAACCGATCCTGCGTTGGTCAAGGCCTTGCTGCGAGTCGTGGCACTGCCCAAGCGGGAGCGTGACAAGGTACGCAAGGCAATGCAGCTGGCGCTTGACGCGTCCGACTCCTAATCTCGGGGCCATGCTGCGACATGGCCCGTGTTCCTTAAGACCTGGTCGTTCCTTCCTTAGGTCATCGCGGCCTGCACGCTCTTGGCGTTCTCATCGACGGTGACCTGCAGTCCAAACAGCGCGCGCTCCGAGTCCTGCGTCTCCCGCCTTGCCGCATCCGTCCGGAATGCGCGGCTGCCGAACACGAACCCGCCATCGGCGGCCCGGTAGACGTTGAAGAACCGCGTCTGCGCCCGGTCGTGCTGGATCAGGTCGTAATTGCTGTCCGCCGGGCATTTGAGCTCGGCGGTCAGCAGGTGGGCCTTGCCATCGGCCAGCAGGACGATTGGGCACGGCCCCGGTGCTTCCTGGCTGATGATCTGGAATTCGCGGCCGTTACGCAGCGTGCAATTGTTCAAGTTCATAGCATTCCTCCTCGATGTAGTCACGTGTGATGTCGTCCAGCAGGTCCCACGCCCACGGTTCGGTGGGCGGTTCTCCGTAACAGGCGATCCATTCCTGCAGGACGTCTTGCTCCAGGGCCTCGTCGCGGTAGACGGTGCCGTCCAAGGTCAGCCGGGTCAGGGTCAGGTCGCCCTCCCAGCGGAACGGGTCCTGGCCGTAGAGCCCTGCCCGTGTCGGTACGCCCGGCTCGGGCAGGTAGGTGTCGTTGCTGTAGAGCGCCCCGTCTTCCTCGATCCATTCGGGCCGGTTGAACAACAGGAACTCCCCGGCATGGGTCAGCACCGCGAACCGGCTCCAGCCGGTGCTGTGCTCCACCATGGGACGGAGCCGGACGAGCTGATCAACCGTCATGTCGAACAACAGATCCGCGAACAGGCGGGTGTCGCTATGGCCGGTCTTGGCCCTGCCAAGCCAGCCAATGGTCCCGTTGTGGATCAGGGCGCCTACCGAGAGCGGGAACGGATGGTGGTTGCCGATCCCGTTGTCGCCCCGGGTAGTGATCCGGAAGTGGACCAAGGCGGCATGCTCATCCACCTGGTGGTGGCGGTAGGCCGTCAGGAACGCCTCGACGGTGGTGTAACCCTTGTGGATCTCCGCGCTTCCGTCTCTGGCGATGGCGAAGCCCGCGCCATCCGGGTTGTTCGTAAAACACAGCCGCAGTCGATCCTCCGCGAGGCTCACGCCGCGCGGCTTAACGATGGCAATGCACATGCCAGTGCCTCCTGGGTGAGCGTGGTGGTGAAACGACGGGACAGGGCCGGATAGCGCCCGGTGGCGTAGGTCCAGGCCCGGAACAGGGCCTGGCCGACCGGCCCCTGGGTGGGGTTGGCCGGATTGCGGGTCCACTCGGTCAGCGCATCGACGTATTCGACGTAGGACAGCAGGACCTGCCAGTCCGGGGTGCCCTGGAACACCCGGAACTCGAAGCTGCCGTCCGACCGCTCGTTGATCGCGGTGTACTTCTCCCCGCCCCGGCAGCCCTTGTTGTAGCTGTAGTACTCGGGGTTGCTCTTCCGGCCTGCCACGAACTCGGTCAGGGCGCGCATGTCGTAGGTGGCGTCCACCAGCCGCCGGCGGTGGTCCGAGGTCAGGCGTTGGGCGTTGGTGGTGATGTGGACGCCGTAGCCCAAGGGCGACGGGCAGGCCACGTCGTAACGATCCGCGGCCTCCATGGCCTGCTGGAGCGGATTGCGGTGTTGGCGCAACTCCGGGAGAGTGAAGGGCCGGGTGATGACCTCCAAGCCCTGGTCGTCGTCCAGGCTGCCATCGCGCTCCGCCGTCAGGTCAGCGTTCGGGAAGTCGAGTTCTTCGTAGTAGTCAAGCCGATCACCGGCAGACTCGAAACACAGCTCGATCTCCAGCCCGTAATAGGCCACTGCGGACAACCGGGCTGTCTCCACAGACCACTGCCGATCCGCATCGTGGTAGCTGGGAATGGGACATGTATCGTCGTCATCATCTTCGTCTCGCTCGTCCTCGTCCCGCCAGCGGCCATCGCTTCCTGACCAGTAGCCGTTCAGTTCAGCCCAGGTGTCACAAACGGTGTCCCCATCCACGGTTTGGCCGGCGTCGAACGCACTGCTGGCGTAGTAGCGCTGGCTGCCTTCGCAGAAGAAGGCAGACTCCTCGACCGCGTCCTCAGACCAGGTTTCGACTGTGCGCAGGCCATGGCGCCAGCGCACGACCACCTCGATGGCGCGGGTTTGCCGGCTGTACCAGATCTCATACAGCTCGCACCGGAAAGCGTCGGCCGTGAAATGACCGTCCTCGGTACGATGGATGCCGCAGGCCTCCTCAGCCCGATCAAACCAGGCGGCGCAAGCATCGGCATCGAACCTGCTGTTGTGCAGCCACGCTTCGAGGTCGGACAGCGAAGCACCCGCCAGAGCGTGCATGTCACGAATGGCGGTTTCGGAAGCGGTATCGCGACAGATGCCCCGAACCGCGCCCAAAGCGGCTGCAAGGCTTAGTGGCAGTGCTGGTCGCGCGCGCTGATACGCGGAAACGCGCCTACGATCCTCGAGGATCGCAAGCCGCTGAAACAATGATCCTGCGCAGAGGCGCAGGTCGCCCTCCGCATCGCGGAGGATGTCGGTAGCCAATGTCATGGGGCTTCCTTTGCAAGGCGCCATAACGCACAAGGCCCGGATCGCTCCGGGCCTTGTGCGTCATCGGCAACAGTGGGTTAACGAGGCAACTGCGGAAGGCCGCTGCCACAGCGATGGATCGCGACGAGCACTGCAGCGGTCACAACGACCACGCAGGTCCATGCTTCAAGAGTTGGTCGGCGGCACATCATCCTTCTCCACCAAGAGTGCATTGAGGCGTTGCACTGTCACGCGAAGCCAGGCCTGTCTGGATTCAAGCGGGTGATATAGATCTGAAATTTTCTGGAATCGGATAATGCTATCTCTGCCTTGAAACCGTGCGCCGTAGCAAAGACGCGCATGCGCGCAGATCCTCACCACTTCATCAGCGCGATGTCACTCGAACCACTCTTCTCAACAATTTCCTTGGTCAATTCCCTTCTTCGCAATGCATTCTCATCGACGGTATCCTGCCCCTCCTCCAACGTCATCCCCTTCTTGGAGATCAGCCTCACCAGGTTCGGAATAACACACGTCCCAAAGGAGGCGCTTTCCAACCTACAACTGAGCGCCTTCCTGTCCGCAGCACCACGCTCGATTTGATCAAGCCACCACTCGGTAATCGCCATCAACAGGCAAAGGCCCTTGGGAAGGCGACATGGAAGCAGCTCCTCTGCAGGAGAAAAGTCGCCCAATGAGACGGAATCGAACGTTGCCCGAAGCCTGTAGCCTGGATGCGCAAGCACGGCTATTGATTTAATACCCCTTATTTCCCACTCCCCATTCGGCGCATTGCTCTCTAGCCACTTCAAAACATCCGCAGGCTTGCTTTCAGGCAAGTCCCGTATTGCGCACGCAGCCTGAAACAACCAGAAGACCAAGGACGGAAACCCTTCTCGAATCTTGAATGGATAGTTTGCGCACTTCCATTCCGAAGCAGGCCTTAGCCTAAGACGTTCGGCATCGACACGTGCAACATAGAGATCGGCGCTCGTCACCTGCGGCTCGAATGCACATTGCTCGAAGGCCACGGAGGGGTCTGCAGCCACCTTCGGATGCCCAGGCCTGGACCATTTGCGAATCTCAACAAGAAAGCAAGATAGGAACCCGACATGTTCCCATCGGACATCCTTGGCATTCGTGGCGACCCCGCCAGCATCTGTCGTTTCCACTACTGATGGGCTTGTGAATTTCTTCAAGCCCCCATTCGTAAAAATTGAAACCTTGCAACAACCCGTCCTCCGAATATCTTCCAGCTCTTCTTGGCCGATCCGCAGCATACGAAGGTCGTAGTCCGACCAACTGTCTCCTGGCTCACCTGCCGATGACGTCACGCCATCTGACATTGTTATCGTTTTGACCAGTCCGTTCCAGGTTGTCGCGCGCACGAAATGCTTCTTGCCGTCAATCTTGTAGTAAACACGCATTCGCTCTCCTATCGCGACGTCAATCGGATGGCGATTCGGCGCCAAGGTTTTCCACTCGACCATATCGAACGGTTCCAACTCACCAACTGATGGTTTGCCTGCCATGCGCTGATCCGATTTCAAGAAGACGACCATCACGGTCGCAGGCCGAGCCTAGCAAGATCTTCAATCAGGCACGGCCCTGCTCTCAACCCGGCCCTAAACGCCAATTGGGCGCGCACCCAGGTTCGACCCAGTTCCGCGCGAGTCCTTCTGACGATCACGAGCCTAGCTACCCTGGGACCTATCCCGGGGCCCGATACCCGGTGGATACTTGCTTCTCTCGCCACCCAGCATCCGCCGGAGCAACCTCAGCGGGTCCGTGCCGGTACGCGGCCGACCCAGCTTCTTGCGGACCTTCTTGGGGATCGGTGAGCGCCAGAAGTTCTTGGTCTTGCTGTTGGTGGCCCTGATCACGCAATCAGCCTTGGTCATGTACCACAGCGCTGCACGCAGACCCGCCATCTTCTGCCAGTCGTCGAGCGTCATGACACCCAAGCCATTGAAGCCGTTGGCGTCGTAGATGCCTTTATCGGCGTAGCAGTTGTGGAAACTGCCTGGCCCCTGCCCCGTGAGCCTTGCCCAATGCTCGCCCAACAGACGCGTCAAGTAGTACGCACTACGTTGCTGGTTGCCCTTACAGACCACCATGACGTGGTAGTGCGTACCACGGATCAGCCCGTTCTCGCGCTTGATCAGAAACCCTATGTAGCTCGGCAAAACGTTGCGCTTGCATGCGGGACTGCGCAGCCAACGAAGGAAGCTGTTGACCGCCTTATCCGCACCCGCAACGTCGTAGTACGGTCGATAGTAGAGGTCGATGCGCAGGAGCAGCAGCTTGGAGTGGCCTTCTGCGGTGTAGTAGAGGAACTCGCGGCCGCTCTCGAAGTTATCCTGTGCCTGTCGCTCATGCGCCTTCATGGCGTTGATGAACCGCCAAGACCGTGCCACACGGCGCACAAAGCGAACGACGCGCCCCACGGCCTGCACGAGCTGAAGCTCCTGCGTATACGTGCTACCGGCTACGCCGAAGCGGCGGATCACCCGCGCGTTGGATCGCATGGCGCGTAGCATGACCGTGATCTTCGGATGGAACTCGTGGTGCAAATACGCAGTTGCCCATTCCCGGTCATAACCAAAGCAGACATACATCACCTGCTGCCCCAGCTTGGTCAGCTCGTACGTCTTTCCAGGCAGCATCGCACCACGTCGACGCCCTTTGACCTCGCGCCATGTACCGCGCTCGCTGCTGGTGATCGTCTCGAAGAGCTTGCGCAAAGGTCCTTCGATGTAATTCTTGAAGACGAAGTCGTCAGTCCCGACCAGCAGGATGCGCTCCTGGTCGGTCGTGACGTAAGCATTCGATCGGGGGATGCGAACCTTGCCATCCTGCGCATAGACATAGGTGCATTTTT
>CALMYW010000153.1 GCA_937873665.1 uncultured Sphingorhabdus sp. | reverse complement strand
CAGGGCGATCGTTGGGGACCTCGTCATTCAAGACGGCCTGGATCTGGTCGCGCAGGGTGACCAGGGCACCGCGCTTCTCGGTGAAGATCAGCCGCTCGAAGGTGCCGATGTACTCTGGGTGAACGGGGAATAGCCGTACGTACTCGTCCATGCGCTCGTTCATCGAGCTGTAGAACTTCGCGAACTTGGTGAGGTAGGTCCGGATCTTGTTCTGCTGGTCCGCCGTCTTCTTCAACAGGCGCTCGGCGACCACGAAGCTGACGTCTTGCCGGGCCAGCAGCACTTGCGTGAACCGGTCCTTCACGCGGCGCAGGCTGTCGGCGACGTGCTGGAAACGGTTGCTGTCGAAGATGGCTTCCTGCACGCCCGCCACGAAGCGGAACCGCAAGTGCTTGGTGACTTCACCGATCTCACGCAGGAACGACAGGTCCAGCACCAGGTCGTGGTCCTTGCGGGAGCGCAGGTAGTCGAGAAATTCGTCGACCACCAGTAGCACGCCGTGGTTGGGGTGAACCTCGGCGAACGCGGCCATCATCTCCTCGAACGCCGCCTTGTTGTTGACCACCTTGTCGGCAGCCGGGAACGAGTAGCTGACACCGTTCTTTTCGAGGAAGAGCTCAAGCTCCTGGGTGATGATGTCCCGCAGCGACATCTGGCTGGAGATCTCGATGCGGTGGACCTTGAACTTGCCCGCAATTTTCTCCGCCGCTTCCGCCACCTTGGGGTGACGAATCATGGGCTGGTAGGCCGCGTCTTCAGCAACAAGTGACAGCACCGACATCAAGTGCGATTTACCAGTACGCCCATGTGGTCGACGGCCTCGTCGAAGGAGAGTTGTGGAATCATTTGCTTGGCGATCCGCTCGGCCATGTCGTCCGACATGACGTAGGTCGTGACGAGCTTCTTGGCCTCGTCCGGCCGATTGGCATCGAGCAGTTGGATGACCGATTCGATCGGTTCGAATTGAATGAGATCGCCGTAGCGCATGTGTTTTCTCTTCCGTGTTATTGAAGCTCGAAGGTGACCAAACCGGCAAGGCCGTAGTCCTGATGTTCTGGGTGCCCCATATCGGCATACGTCAGGCGACTATCGCGCAATTCGCCCGGCCAAACAGCCACGACGCCTTTGGCATGCGCATGTCGCTTTAGTAGATCGAGGGGATCGAGCTGGAGCGATCGGTCGAACAAGAGCTCGATGTTGTACAGCAGCAGCAAATCGCCGGTGGCATGCTGATCGGCCAGTTCACGCAGAATCGTCGTGGTCTGCAGGTGGCGCTGCCTTTGCGGCAGGCCGGCCAAACGACCGCCCAACTCAGCCCCTATGTTTAGCGGCGTGACACCCCTTTTCTTTGCCAGAGCAAGTAGCAGCGGAGTCTTGCCAATTTGGGGTGGGCCAATGATCAGAATGAGCTTGCTTTGAAGTTCGCAAATCGCGAAGGTGAGCTGCTCCAGACGGGTTAACACCTCTGAGGCAGCCATCAGTTATTCCTGTCGGTTGCTTCGGATCCGACATTAACGTGCGTTTCAGTTGTCTGACGTTTGAGCCACTGATTGATATCAGTTCTAGAGAACCGGCAACTGCCTCCGACCTTGAAAGCCGGGATCTTCTTCGCAGCGGTCAGACGGTTCAGAGTTCTTTCGGCGATCGTCAAGATGTCGGATTCGGCCTGTGGCAAGAGTGTCCCCCGCTGGCAAGATTGCCTTGTTTTGGCATCATCTTATACTGGTTCGAAACGCATTTGCAGGGCGTTTGGAGCGCAAATCTTGCCCTGCTACACTACGTTTGTCGGCTCCAAAAGCCAACCGCCCGAGTTATGACTATTGCAGGGGCGTCACCAACTGCTAAAACGTTGAGCCCGCGCACCACTCCCCCGCACGCAAGCAGACGTTTCTACACGTCTGCGGGGGGAAAAGGTAGTTCACATGGTTCACAAGACAACCTTCGTTAGTAGCGAAGATTTTTCCTACAACGCCGAAGTCCGCAAGCTCGACGCGCGGCCCGGCTCATTCAGCCTTGCCATCACCACTGTCTGGCGCAGCGCCAAGAATCCAACGGCCGAGCAGACTGCATTGCAGATCACGCTGGACGGAGTGGGCTTGGTTGCGTTGCGTGATGTGATCGATGCGGCGGTGCAATCATGAGCACCCGTTCACGCATAGCACTGGCCTTGTCGGACGGCCGCTTCCTTTCGATTTACTGCCACTGGGACGGGTGTCCGGCGGGCGTTGGCGCGAAGCTCGCCAGCTACTACGGAACCACGGAGTTGGTGACGGCCCTGGTCGCCCTGGGCGACGTCTCAAGCCTTCGCCAGCGGCTCGCACCGCCCGAGGGTATCTCCCACACCTTCGACAACCCGCATTGCTGTACCACGCAGGCCTATGGGCGTGACCGTGGCGACAAGGGCGCCGGTACACTGCGCAGCCCCGAGTTCACGGCGCTGTTGGCGGCATCGGCCCAATGTGACGCGGAATACCTGTACGTGTTTCAGAATGAGCATTGGCGGGTTGTCTCTGTGCCTTGGGTCAAGGGTGCTCCTACGCCATTGGAGACGGACCTGGTCGAAGTTGAGGTGGCAGCATGAGTTCCGAGTCAGACGCTGTTGGGCGCACCTGCCCAGCACCAGGCTTCATCTTCATTGGGGAGCCCCGCGAGGGTGCCCCCGAGCCTTACCTGGCGGAATGGGGGGGCGAGTCGGGATTCTTCGCCAGACTCACCCCTCACCACTTTTCGGGCGCGTTCCCGGTGCCCCTTGTGGACTACCTGCGAGCCTCGGCCGCGCACGGGGCCTTCGTCGCTCGGGCCGATGAGCTGGGTAACCTTTCGGATCAAGAGCAGGCTATCCAGCGGGAGTTCATAAGACAGATCGGGGCAGATCCAAGCCACCCATCGATCCCGGCCATGGCGGATGCTGCAGCACGGACCACCAAGCGGCGAATGCTTGCCCATGTGCGCTATGAGGCGGCAAAAAATGCTTGGGAAGACGCATCACGGGATGTCCAGACCACCGAGGAACTACAGACGCGGGAGCAGGCGTTTGCGGATGCGCTTGAGATTTCCGCGTACAGGCGGCACTTGGCCCAGGGCGAGGAGGGCGAGGCGGCGATGATGGTTGTGCACTGAGCACCTTGGGTCGCAAGTACCGGCGAGGGAAGATATTTGTGCAGCCTAACGTTTGCGTTGAGCCGCAGACCACGCCTTGCCGTGGGCCCTTGGCTCGAACGCGGGGTTAGGCCTTGCCCGCATGAAGCCGCAGCAGCAAGTTGTCCAGACCACGGGGGAGCATGGTGATGCCATATGCTTGAGTAGCATGGTTCTGCAGCCGAAGGCACTTCTGCGCGAATTTGCCGTACTCAAGGTCGGCGTCCGGCGGAGTACCGAGGACACGACCTACAAGCCCCGATAGCTTTCGCATTCCCTCCACGGCGCGCGAGTCAAAGATGTAGAAGAGGTGCGGCAAGTGGAAGTGAAGATACTTTGATGCGAGTGAGCGCTTGTTCATGCCGCTGATTTGGCTGAAAAGCGCGGTGACTTGTGCGTGAATGCGCAGGATGTGGGGTAGTGACTGATTGTTTGGGTGCGAGAACGGGACCAGTTGCTGTAGCCATTGGTCAATTGCGGAGGCGACGATCTGCGTAGCGACTCTGTCGACATAGAAGTCGTCATTCTCTTCCGGTTTGTCACGTCCTCGCTCAATCGCAGCAGCGTAGGAACGGCCGATGACCCAAACCTTGGCGATCACCGCCGCCCGGTTTGTATGTGTTGGATGAGTGCGGCATAGGGCGTAGAGAACCTCGTTTCCTAGATCCCAGGGGGAAGCAGAGCATGATTCCTGGAGGAGCGCTGCGTTGAGTGGCATGCGAGGCCTAACGAATGAAGGGGACTTCCCCGTCCCAGGCGAGCCGCGAGCCGTTGGGCTTGCGGTTTACGGCAGCTGAGTGCCACGATGGAGAGGTAAAACTTTTCATCAACTCAACCGATAGGGGAAATCAGGACCATCGTAACCGTCGGAATCGATCTGGCAAAAAACGTTTTCGCCGTGCATGGCGTGGGCGAGTCGGGCAAGCCCGAACTGGAGCGCCCCGAAGTGCCACGCGCCGACTACTAGAACCCAATGCCGGCTTGCCGGATATGCGGCCGGCGCCTACGTAGCCTACCTATTGCACCACTGCTTTTCACAGGGTATGCCGTTCCCGTCGCCGTCCATCTTGACGCCTGGGCAATGGCGTAGAAAGTACTTTGCCTCTGAGCATGAGTTCATCTGTGAACAGTGAACGCGCCCATCGCATTTGAACGATTCGACCGGAGATGCAATTGGTGGGACCGAAGAGTTGGACCGTTCCTTCTCGTAGAGCCTGGGCGATCCGGAAGTGCCACCAGTACTCGCAGAGAGTTGACCGCCGGGGGAAGGCGCGGGGCTGGCTGCTGGAGCATTGCCAGATTGCTGCAGCTTTTTCTGTCGGTCGGCATTCAGCTGTTCGACAGTTGGGGGCTTCCTTGACTCGCCTGATGGGCAAGCGCTGTTCTGGTATGTGACCGAGCCATTGATGGTGCACTTGAAAACCGGCGAGGCCGCTTCAAGCGATAGAGGTGCTGCCAAGAAAGCAAGCATGATGACTGGGGAGAAAGACTTAAACATCGATGGTGTCAACAGTGAATCTGAGAGCGGAGGTACAAATTCAGCGCGGCGGCATCCTGCGCAAACCGACATTCCAGCAAACCGGGCCGACGCGGCAGGACGCCCTCGCGGCCTCGGTTAAGTGCGATGTTAGGTGGCACCCCATTCGTCGGAGAGATCCGATGCAAGACTCCAGTATGCGTGCTTCACGTCCGCAATGCGGTCTCGCAAGGGCTGCGACACCCATTCACTCATGTAGTGATGTTCAATGAGGGCAAAGAGGTCCCCATGCTGCTTCACGTCGATGAATCCGGTGCCTTGCGTCTTCATCGCGTCACTGACTTGCGAAACAGCGTCTTGGAGTTCGTCTTCGTCCTCAGTTTCAAAGAGTGACCATGCGTCAACTGGCAGACCCGCGCCATCAAACCAATCCGCATCATTCGCCCAGTCGCCGAGCAGTTCGAGGCCAGTCTTGGCTAGGCTAACTGCCTGCTTAAGGATCTCGCTCCGACGAGCGTCAATGGATCCACCGGGCCCCAAAACGCCATCGATTGAGAAGTAGAGCGAGTGGAGCATGTGTGACCTACGTTAGAGCTAGAAGTCAAACGCATCTTCGCATTGGTCGGCGGTTTGCTTCTTGACCACAGATTTGGCCGTCACACCACTGCCAAATGTCAATTTCAATGGCGGCAACATCCGGCGATGCCACGATTTCCTTTGCAATAGTTGCGTCGCGTAGTGTGAGCTTCTGAACCTGACCGATTTGCCTCTGCAACTTCTAGAAATCTGAGTCCTCCAAGTTACCGCGCTTTTGCTTTGAGTAATGAGAAAGATCGACCTTCAGCACTGGTGCGGAAGGCGTGGATTCGTCCAGAGAAATTCCGCGAGCAACTAGCTTTTCAATATACGAGGTGTCAACGAAGAGAACAGTCGTCGCAGAATTCAATTTTTTCAGCGTTGGCATTAAGCATGGCCTTCTTGAATTTTAACGTTTGAAATGAGCGGCAAACGGAGGGCGAAGCCCGGAGTTTGTCCGCTCGATGGAAGGGTTAGACCCCACCGTGCCTCTCGATGGGAACATACACTTTCTCTTCATTCAGGCGACCAAACTGAATCTCAACACTCGGTCCGAACTCCTCTGTTAACCGAAGAGCGCGATCAAGCAGGAGACTGAAGGGATACTCATCATCATCTTCGCGTAGCACGACGACAATCCGAAGCTTGGCAAAGGCGTCGCCTTCGACCTGTTGGATCGTGTGCTTAAGTTGACGATCAATGGTCAGCCGCATCATTGGCAAAAATTGACGTGGACGCACAGATTTGACCTCGACCGCAAGCTTCACTCCGTCCTTCGTTGCGTAGAAATCAACGGGGCCGGGCAGCCTACTCTCTAGGGAAGTGACCTGATAGCCAGACTTGGCGTAAAACTCGGCGACAGCCTTTTCGGCCATGAACCCAAACGCGGCAGGCGAGTCGGCATTGTAGGAATAGATGATTAGCTCCCGATCCTCTTCGTTAAGGTCGATTTCGCCGACCTTGGCCGAGGCCTTGGCGAGGATCTCCTTGATCTGAGAGGTGAGTCCCTTGATTTTCTCAAACTCCTCCTTCTTCACATGTCGGTTGTGAGCGACCTTGTTCCTGAGTTTGTATAGAAGCTCCCACTTCTTCTCTAAGCTGCTCTCACGATCCTCGATGAGGACAGAGAAGTACTTCTCCCAGTTTGACCGAGGAATGTATTTCTGGATCTTCTCCTTATCCTCGTCGCTGAATGCAGTTCGACTCAACAGCCGATCGAGTTCATCAAGGCTGATGTCTCGTTTCTTTTCGAAGAGAACCTGCTTTAGGTGTATGAAGTCAAGTTTGTATAGGTCGTTGATGTACGGCTCAGGATCGTCGAAGTTCTCTATCTTTTTGAAGAGTTCAGGATGAATCGTATCCTTTGACCAGTTGACACCCACGGTGATCAGCATGAACTTAGCGATCAACCTGCGAAGCAGGTTTTCGACCTCGTTGATCAACGGATAGGACTTTTCTGCGTATATTCGTCCGACGTCATCCCAAATCGTATTTATAGCGGTTCGTCCCGGAGAGAGCCGTTCTCCGATTGCGCGAATTCGGTCGCACAGCTCATTGAACTCGTCGAGCAGTGCTTCGTCCTGGCATTCCAGCGTCAGCAGAAAGTAGCGTTCCTGCTTTGACTTGACTTTGTCGGTCTCGACTCTGAAGCGTGCGGATACCAGTTCCTTCGACTTCGCCGCGCGGCGATAGCTGATTTTTTGCCCCGAAATCGAAATCAGGGCGTCAACCTTCAGAAAGTCGACGAACGCCTTCTTGCTGCTACAGAAGGATTCGTCGTCGGGCACAAGCAGTAAGAGTTCAGTGCGCAATGTGGGGTCCTGTCGGGCCTGACTTAATGTAGATCGTCGGATATCCTGGGAAGCCAGTTTATCCGACAGGATATCCTCGAACCCTGCCTAGTGATGCCCTTGACTCATCAAGCGGCGAAACCAATTCTGCCGTAGTTTGTAGCCAACTTTCCACGAACTCGAAGTCATTTCCATCCTTCAATACCCTGTCGCCTATCTTTGCAAACAACAGTCGCCGTCAACTTCACTTTCCAGTCCGCCCTCTACCCCTCTGCCGCCCAGTACGCCGAGCCTGAATGTCGCCTGCCGCTGCACAGCGGTAGTTTGCCTTAGACTGGATGCAGCCAGTCAGACTTTCGGCCTGGCCGGCAGGTACCGACCAATTCTGTTGAAAAACTCGGTCAATAGGACTTGGTCCAGATTATGAGGGGTGCTCGACCCCTTGCCTACTTCGCGATCGTCGATTCTGAGTCGATCTGAGATGTCGATTTTTCATTCGAGGTCATTCCGCGCGAAAGTCTTGAGTTTTTCAACAGAATCGACCCACTGCAGCCATTGACGCGACGTGGCGACATCGGACCGATTATTGAGGTGTTTCGGGATACTTCGAATAGCTCGCAATAATCCGCTCGATAGGTCCCGTCACCGGATCGATGGAATCCGCGAACGCAAGAACCTCCCGCTCCCATTCCACGAACGAAGCCAAGTTGCTTCCGCTGCATTCGGGATGCATCCGAACTGCTTCAACGAGACTGCGGATCTCCCGAGCAGACTGATGCTCCGACGCCAGTTTGCGCAGCCTGTCTCGATTGTCCCGGTGATGTTGCTCGATCGCGGCCAGTCGCATC
Source organism: uncultured Sphingorhabdus sp. (assembly GCA_937873665.1). The sequence continues at coordinate 2,481 of CALMYW010000153.1, read as the reverse complement.
TTCTCGTCATCTTCCTTTTTCGCCTCGATGGCTCGCAGCATCGCCTGGCGCAGTTCCACTCGACGCTCGTAAATATCCATGGCATTTCGGCGTAGCCGCGTTTCCGCGAGTTCAAGCATGGCGGCGGCTACCGCAGTGAGTTGCTTTTCGAGCTTGCATCCAGGTTGATCGCACCAATCGAGGTCGCCACTGGAGTTTGCGGCCACCCGCAGGGTTGTCACCCCTGTTGGGGGAGCCCTCTTGATGGCCTTCGGATTAGACGGCTCAAGGAACTCGAAGGCAACGTGGGTGGAGCCGATACACACGCGCGCCCGCAAGGAGTGGAATTGCCCGAAGCCCTGAACCCACCCATCCGTGGAAATGACTTCGCCCTTGCATTGAATTCGTTCAAATGCCCACAGCAGACTGTTCATTAGTCGAAGCTGTCGCTGGAAAACAGGCTCATCAAAATACGGCCTGTAGTAGTCATGCGGCTTCTGTGCTTCCCAGGTCTCCCGCCGCCGACGCTCGCTGGCAAGAATTCGAGCAAGACCTGGATGCGGGTTTTCCAGATCCTTGCAGGCCTGAACCTTCCCCACCTGCTTGACCGCATCAGCTATCAACAATTCCAATGGCTCATGGAAACGCGGCGGCTCAAGGGCAGAATTCAGATCCTCCTTACGGCTGTCGTAGCCGTAGCCGTAGCGGTCTTCATCAGTGGCAAACACCCGGTATGTTTGCCCTGGCAGGCGAAGCGGAAGCGCGGGTTGAATGACGCGCTTTCCGGAAGCCTTGCGCGCCCAGTATCCGGGTGGCGGCATCGGAATTTTCGCGTTGCGGCAATGCTTGGCAATCGCCACATCCGAAATGCCAAACCGTTTCGCCAGTGCGGTTCGGGGCTCGGCCCAAACCAGCTGGTACATCTCTGATCGCGTCATCATGTTTTTCATGGCAAAGAGAAGACTATTGTTATGCCGACATGCCCGCGAAAGTGATCACGACAGTGAAATCAGACGCCTTGCTTATCTCTTGACAGTCTCAAGTCGGCCCAAACCGGGTACTCCCGATTTTCAGACGACTGACAGCAACCGCTGCTAAGCGGTCAATGAGCGCGCAGATTCTTCAGCGACGGGTAAGGCCGGACGTAGCCACCGCACTGGTGTTCCGGCGACCCGCAACGGGTGTCCCAAATTCTCCCGGCCTTCATCCGCTGTCGTGCCTGATGCCTAGGGTCAATGGCGCCTGGCCCCTTGAAATTCCCCAATGTGGCCTAAAATCGCTCACTGAGGGGCTGCATTGGTTTCGACGTGGGTTGGAATCGTAGCGGTGCATGTCGAGCTGAATGCGCTCGTAAAACAGATTCAAACAAACTAACTGCAAACGACGAACGTTTCGCACTCGCTGCTTAAACACCAGTGAGCTTTACAACAGCAGGCCGATGGGCTGGGCAAGGGTGGACTGATCGAAAGGTCGGGCTGTCCAGGCTGTAAAGTTATTCACATCGGCTGGCTCCCGGTCGGGCATCTTGACCGGGGGCGAGATCCAAGGATGCTGGCGTCCGGTGTAGCGTGCGACTGCGCGACACCGGTGGCGAGACTCAAATCAGACCGCTAAACATGTAGATCTGTGCGAGGAAGGTTTGCGGACGGGGGTTCAAATCCCCCCAGCTCCACCATATGACCTGACAAAGGCCGCCAGGGACTCACCTCCTTGGCGGCCTTTCTTTTGGCATCCTCCTTACCGGATTGCCATGCGAACAAAAGGCCGGTAAAAAGACGGCCCTTATCAAGCAGGGAGATGAACAATGCAAATTCTCAGGATGCCCGCCGTCTTGCTGGAGACGGGACACCGCAGCCACGCTTCGATCTACAACGCCATCAAAGCGGGGCTTTTTACGAAGCCAGTGCGAATCGGCCAACGCGCGGTTGGGTGGCCGTCTGATGAGGTGGGGGCGATCAACGCGGCCCGCATCGCAGGATTGTCTGACACCGAAATTCGCGACGTCGTTACTGGCTTGCATGCAAAGCGGGCTGCGCCTTTCACTTAGCGCCGTGGGGCGATTAAGGCAGGCACTGACGCTGACATGGCGGAGTCCCACTTCTCTTTCATTTCTTTGCTGATTTCTATTTCTTAGGCAGTTTTTAACTAATTGCTCGATAAATAGGCATGTCCGGCGCCGCAAATTTGCCCCATCGCCGCGCGGCCTTCATTCCGGAATTCTTGGCATCCGGTAATGCCACCGCCAGCGCAATCAAGGCGGGATTCAGTGTCAAGGGTGCTTCGGTGGCGGGTACTCGCATCCATTCGGAATGCTAGCGACGCACAAGTGCGAGCGGCGGGGTAGGGCGAGCCCGTCTCCGAAATGCGTCTGACCCTGTTCGCCCTGGATATTTGCGTTGGATTGCGGATACAATTAGGCAACTCGCTGCGCGATGCAGTCGTTAGTGACCTTGACATGGTGGGGGTCGTTGGTTCGAGTCCAATCGCGCCTACCAATTTCCT
>CALMYW010000152.1 GCA_937873665.1 uncultured Sphingorhabdus sp. | reverse complement strand
ATTGAGGCCAGTCTGATCCACACCGCGCATTGGCATGGCGTCCAGATGCTGTTTTTCCTCGACTCCCCCCATGCATATACACTCAGCACGCCCACGCACACGGCGAGAGCGACCAGGCTCTCTGGCCCATGTTGTAGCAGATCAACCTCGGCCTCAGTACGGACGTCACTATCCTTGCGCTGGCAGAGACCTTCTGCCCGAGTTACGGGCTTTCGCGGGGAATTGGTCACTGATCCCGGCAAATCCGATAACACGCCCCGCAAGCTGCTGGATGTATCCCGGCTCCAGACCCTGGGCTGACAGTCGATGATCAGCCCGGAGTACAGACTCCGGGACGCCTATGCCTGGTATCGGGTGCAGGGCGCCAAATGGCTGAGCGCCTGAGATGGCCTTTTTGCGAAACGAAGCCATTTTGGGGTCGGGCGGGGCGCCGGGAAGGACGAGGTTACGAAGCGCAGTCATTGTGCCCTTGGGGCGGGAGGCGGTTGGCTATGTCACATCCCTTTCAATGGATCATGGATCTTTTCGCCCGGGAGTTCGACCGGGCGGAGATCAGGGCGGAGTACCAGCACTTGGCGGGGGAGGTGTGGCTGACCTTGTACATTCCGGATCCGACCCCGGCGATGGCCGAGGTCGCCCAGGCCCTGATGGCGGAGCATGCCGAGTTGGATTTGCCGTTGGTGATTAGGATCAAGGCGTTGCCACCCACCAGTCGTCTGGGGTGAGTGAGCACAGGGCCGATTAAGATAGCGAGAGGGCGGCGGAGCCCATACCCCGGCCCCGTATCCGCCTTGCGCGTTTGCCGTGAAACGTCATTGGCGTGGACCGGGGGGGCGATGTCTTTCCGACCCGTTACTTGGCCAATTCCTCCGCTGATAGCAGGCGCCTGGCGGAGGGCCTTGATCCGGAAGTTGTTACCTGGGGCGGGATTGGTTATGCTCGTTAAAGGTTGCATGTCAACCTAACACCTCTTATGCCCTAACTCGATACATGACTTTACCTTGGATATCGACAGTTACTGGCTATATCCCATTATTAATATTGAGCACTAAGTATTTGTGAGGCACACAGCAAACACTATTTTCAACCGCTTGAACAAGGCAGGTTTTAAGCGAGAATTCGTACGTATAGCCATCCTGCCTGACTGGTGGGATGACGATTGCTCGGCCGATCCTGACCTGACAACGGAACTTGAGTTACGGGTATCGCGCTTCCTTGGTTGCTCGGTTGGTTCTGTGCGCGATTCCGGCTTGTCGCTCAGTTTTCCAACTGTTACGGCTGCCAAACTGCGCAGGGTCAGAGATATTGATCGGGATCGTCTCGGACCGGCAATTCACGCAGCGCTGAAGATTGGGGCTGCTGTTGTACGATCGCTGCGGCAACCTGTAAAGCCTATGGGTGCCCTACCATCCAAGGGGATACAGTGGCGCACTGAGATTCAGCAAGGCGATAAACATGTCCGTCTTGAAAATATTGTTGAAGATCTTTGGACTCGGGGTATTCCCGTAGTGCCTTTGGAATTCTTGCCTACCCCCTGTTTTCAAGGCCTATCTTGCGTTATTGATGGTCGGCCCGTGATCATGCTGGGGCACAAGCATGACGAACCTGGCCGCATTGCCTTCGTGATTGCGCATGAAGCGGGTCATGTGGCCACCGGTGACTGTACTGCTCATGAACCTGTCATCGACGAGGACGAGTCGATCCAGGATGAGTCGCCAATGGAACTTGCGGCTGACCGTTATGCATTGGAAGTTATGGTCGGTTCCGATTCCATTCCGGAATTAAAAGGTAGTAATTTTCAGGAACTAGCTCGGCAGGCAGCTATGCTATCACGGACACAGGGCATTGATCCTTGCGCCATGATTTATGCCTGGGGACGGCGTACGGGAAATTATGCAACCGTCAACATGGCACTCAGGGCACTCTATTTACATCAGGGTGGTCGGCTACTGCTGCGAAAATATTTTGATCGTTATGTCGATATCGAAGGAGCCGTGGAGACTGATCAGCTTCTGATGAGAGCAGTATTTGGAGGCACCAGGGACGATGCGCTTGTTAATTGATACTGACGTTTTTTGCAAAGTTGGGCAATGCGGATTTCTTGATGATGTCCTTGCCATCTTCGGTGCCACTAAATCTGATTGCGGGAGACTAGCTGCCTTACCCCACATGCTTAAGCGGGGCCGCTTGCGCAAACAGCTTGGTGTTGCCGTTTGTGACAATCTCATTTCGCAAGCGGAAGCTTTACCGGTGTTGCCTGACCCAGAGCTTTCCTTGCTTGACATGCTAAATCCGATCGCGGACATCGACCCAGGGGAGGCGCAAATATTTGCCTTGGCCGCCCAAAGAACCTTAATGGTTATTACAGGTGATAAACGTGCCTTATCAGCTGTGAAATCTCTCGGTTTTTTTTGCGAGAAATTGAATGGACGAGTGGTTGTATTAGAGGCAATATTGATACACTTGACCAGCCAACTTGGTGTCGAATTTATACGCCATAGGATCAAGCCACTAAGGTCTATTGATACCTGTATCAGAATTTGTTTTAGTTCAAATAACGCTGATCCTATCGCTGGGTTGAAGTCTTACTATGCCGCTTTGGCCAAGGATGTGGAGCCTTTGCGCTTATGGAAGCCTGATCTATGAGGTAAATCATGACATTTGGACCTGACCATTATGTACCCATCCTCAAGGTAAAGCGGGGCGAGAAAGCAGCACTTGAGGCACTGGATTGGTCCTTGTATTCACGAATGACACCCTTATTGGAGGTCGTGGAACGTCGGCCGGAAAAGGCAGCTACGGTTAACTCCCATTTAGATAACGCCTTCAAGGGGTTAGCTGAGTGTACTAAGAATTTTGCACGCGTCTTTTTAGACGCCAATGAGATTGCATCTGATGGTCCCGCGGCGGCATTGGAAGTATTTCAACGTGCGAAGGCAATTGGTATTTCATTTACGCCGGTTACAGGGCTGTCGAGAACCGCTGATTTGTCAGCCGCAATGGCTTTTCGATCGCATGGACTTTGTCTGAGGATCATTCGTGCAGAATTAGAGTCTGGGAATTTGACCACAAAGATCACGGGTTTTCTGGGCCACCATGTAATCAAACCAGAGGAGATCGATTTAATTCTGGACATGGGTCCCGTTGAGGATATGATTTCATTTGGTGTAGCCACGCTGGCCCAAGCGTTCCTATCTAAGATACCTGCGCTGTCACTTTGGCGGACATTGACTCTTTCTGGATCGGCTTTCCCTTCTTCAATGGGAGTGGTTGACCGACATTCCACTCTCCACGTTGAACGCGCTGAATGGTTGGCTTGGCGAGATGAGTTGTATCCCCTTCGCAGGACAATGGAGCGATTGCCCACTTACAGCGACTGTGCCATCCAGCATCCCAAAGGCGTTGAGGCTTTCGACCCGCGCCTGATGGCTGGTTCAGCGGTCATTCGGTATACCCTCGATGATTCTTGGTTGCTGGTAAAGGGTGAAAGCACGCGAAAGGTGTTACCGTCCCAGCAATTTCCACAATTAGCGGTGCAATTTGCCTATGGGCATTTGTTGAATTATTTTAACGGTGCAGGGCATTGTGCGGGGTGCCGGAGCATACAAGATGCGGCAGATAATGCCGGTAGATTTGGCTCGCAAGAGGTATGGCGCCGGATCGGGACGATTCACCACATAACCAAAGTCAGTGAGTGTTTATCGGCTTTGACCTGGCCTTGAGTCGCGTTCGAACAGCTCCGGCAATAGTATCAAGATCAAGGGTCTCGCAAATGCGATCCCAAAGGTAGTGTCGTGCTTTGCCTCTGACACCTTTGGCGGCATTGTGTTGTTCAAGGAGTTTCAGAGCTTCGTCTTGCCAAAGTAATTCGACTAACGCGCGAGGGTTACGATCAGGATTTTTTCTACCACGCCTAATTGATATAAAGCGCGGTCCGTTCCTGGCAGGCTCAACTACCCAAACTTCCCACCAGAGAGGTAACCTGCTAATGGCAGATTCTATATGTCGTGGGCTGGCAAGAAGTGTTGCACGATCAAGTATTTGGCTATAGATTTCTACCTGGCGATCCAATCGTTTTAAGTTATCGCGATCGGACTTGATTTCGTAGCCATGGATAAAACCGGTGACACACGCGAGATCTAAGCGCACAAGCCCACGTTTGAGACCTAGTTCTTCGATGAGCACGGTGTCTGGATCGTCACGATAATGCGCAAGAGCACGTCGACGTAACCTTGGACGGATATCAGTGTCAATAAAGCCAGCTGTGCGGCTGATTATCATCTTGATGGTTCCAATTTCAGAGGAACAGTCCACGCAAGGGTTCTGGACATTATGCTTCGCGATTGCAATCTTGCCCCACAAATACGAAGGCCGCTGATTCGCTACGCGGGTTCAGCGGCCGAAACCTCGATAGGTTCACCACCGATCGGCCGTGAACTCAGGGAGAGTTTTGGGCTGAAGGCCAGATTTGTCAAGCTCCTTTCCTATTAGTCGATCAGCAGGCTGATCTAACAACTTATTCAAATGGTTACTGTGAGCATTTTAGCGAAGAATGAAACAAATCCTGAAACACCTGAAAGACGGCAGCACTGAACTAGCCGAGGTCCCCTGCCTCCCCGCCTCGCCCCCGGCCACCTGCTGCTGCGC
>CALMYW010000151.1 GCA_937873665.1 uncultured Sphingorhabdus sp. | reverse complement strand
TCGTAGACCCTTCCTCTCAGGAGTTAGGGCCTCCGGCAATCCCGGGGCGGTTCAGCACAGCCTTCGCTTCAGCAATTAGTTCGTCTCTTATGTAGGCTATCGCTATCTCTTGAAAGCCTTCAGCTCTAACCGCCGGGCTGCCAAACCTTAAACCATCTTTGAGACGAGTTTCGAAGGCTTTGACGTCCTTTATGAATTTATCATCTTGAATAAGGCGCCTTCGTTTCAACCGCTTAACTTCTGAGAGGATCGCAGCATCAATAGCCGCCGTTTCGACTTGGCCCTCCATGTTTGCGCTGGAAAGCTCGGCCTTGGCTGCGTCGCCACTCGCTATCGCCGCTTTGACTTCTCCTAAGTCTTCCAAGACTGCGGAAAATCCGCCCATCACTTCAGCGTGCTGGCCTGACAATACATCAAGAAGAATCCGGTCACCCGACGTTAGGTGCGCTGCTAGTGTCGCAAATGTGAAGGCAATTGCGTCCTCGAGCAATCGTTCGCCATATGGCGCTTCATCGTCATATAGCGAGGCGTAAATTTGTCGCGCCTCCTGGCGCTCTGCCGAAACATCCTCGTTCCCAAACGTCTTGCGTGTCGCGCTCTTGACTAGGGCAATGACACGATCATCTGAGATGAAATGGCTGGCGTTTTCTGAATCAAAGCTCGCCGGTCGATCAGAGATAAAACCTTTGAGCTTAACCAATATCGTTTGAGGCAGCTTCTCGGCATCGCCCTTCAAGACGGCAAGAGCTTCATCCATTTCCCTGTCTGCGGTGCCCAACGTGCTTAGATCGGCACAGGCCGCGCCGCGCCTTTCCCATTGCGTGCGGAAAAACTCCAGCGTGGGCTTTATGCCTGCTGAAACCACCGCTTTCGCCCCAGCTACACCTGTTGACACAGGGTCCAAATAACACCTCACAAGCTAACTCAAGTTATTGGTCTTCCATTTGACCGTTACTGTTGCAGTTAGCAGTGTCTGGTATGTTGTTGAACAAGCAATTATTCGGCTGGTGGCAGCCGGATGGTCAGCAAGGCAACATCACATTGCAGGGCGATGCACACAAGCGGCATAGCACCGTGAAAGTCACGTTGCGCTCTCCCCGCTCTGCAGCACCATAGTATGAACGATCGACGTTGGCAGACAGAGCAAGCGCCTCTCGCGTCAAGCCAAGGCTCTTACGTTGCGTCCTGATCCTATTGCCCAGTTCTTGAAGGATTAGCTCCTCGTCCATCGGACAGCTTAGGCCATAAATGATGACTTTTAGTCCACGGGCAATTGTGTATCATTTGGCCCAATATTGACTTGCAGCTAATAAGCATCGACGCGATCTAAGGATATCTACCTATGAGAACAGCAGTTCTGGCAATTGCGCTCTGCCTTGGCATTACAGCGGATGCATATGGAAAAGCGCAATACCGCCTCGAAATTCATTCAGTAAATGGTCAGACGGAAATTTGGCAAAACGGAATGCAATTTGTAGAGGACGTTAAATTGGGATCGACCGTCGCGGTGGTGAGCAGCCAAGACCCTCTTCCTGACAAGCAATCAACATTTCGCATTTTTGTCCTAAATAGTTCTGATGCGCCGGTAACCTTCGGCCCAGAAAATATCACTATCGAGTATTCTAAGGGTAAAATCGTCCAAATGGCGACCTATGAGGAACTCGTTGGGAAGCTGAGAAGGGACATTAAACGTCGGAAAGCTCTCGCTGTCCTCGGTGGTGCATTCTCGGCTCAAGGCGCGGATGGATATACATCGGGAAGCTTCAATTATTCAGGTACAAATGCCAACGGTGGCCGTGTTAGCGGCAGCGGTACTTATTCGGGATATGATCCGGCATTAGCACAGCAGCAGCAGAAAGCTGCATAAGAGCAATCCTTAGCCGTAGCCCAAGCGATCAATGGCCGCCAATTGAGTGGATCACAAGCACTCGAAAGCCTAGTTCGTCGAACCACAATACCACCCGGCGGGTTTATTGGTGGCGTTGTGGCATATACTCCTCCTTCTGCTTTTAAAAAGCTGACCGACAATGAGGTGGTTGCCATTGCTATAACCGTTGGATCGGAGAAGCACCTCGTTACGGCTAACGTTTCCAAAATTCGTTAATTGGTTTGGTGGCAGAAATTACTCAATGCATTCAACGCTTAAGGTTATCTAAAGAAGCTTGTTTGCGTTTGAGGTTGAGACAAATCTCACCTTGAAACTGCGGAGACTAAAGGCATGAGCCACTTCCATGGCCCTGCCTCCACAAGATTGGCTCTTGATCCTTTGAGATGCGGTGCTTGCCTCGCGCCATAGGATGGATGGGCGCTCCGCTCTTGGTTTTTCCCCAGCACCAAAGATCAGGCCAAGGAGCTTCGCCGGATTGGATTTCTTTTACAACATGTTCGACCCAGTCATGGTCCCACGCAATGCTGCCCCAACAAACAAAAACCTGATCAGCCCGCTTTGCTGCGGCAACCAGCGCCGAAAGATTGTGGCAGACTATCTCATTGCGCGCTTGCCAATATGGACCATTGCCCTGCCAATCTGCCCAACACTTGCATTGCTTGGGGTTAGATGAAACTTTAGCCCAGAGGTTCATTGCATCGTACGCACCAAAGCCAAAAAGCCGGAACCACTCATTCCACCATCTTGAAGTAGGGTCTTCACGATCTTCTGCAGCGTCTGATGGATTGCAGCCGATTACCAATGCGCGCGGACCGGGTCCCCATTCACGGGTGAGACACCGACGAATGCCCGGTGATGGAAAAAATGCTGACCGTCGCAATACAGTGTCGCCATCCAAGTTGGATTCGAGATTCATATATACAAACACATTATTTGGCTAAGTACAAAGCACTATAAATGGTAAATAAATACTTAAATAAAAGTTTCCCTTATATGAGATTTATAGATGTATATTTTTTATTAATGAATGGTTCGTATTTAAATTTGTATTTGTAACAATTATTCATTTCATTCAATAATTCATTTTCATTATAATTTTGAACAATGAATGAGTCGTGGATCGGCAAAGCGAGTATCCCTTTTTCTTGTAGGTTGACGATGATCTGCAAAGCCAAATCAGAATCTATACGTTGCAGTTCCAGCCCTTTACCGGTCGCAAAAAAGGAGGCTATCGGCTTATGCTTTCTTTCGATCATCTGCCTGACCTCTGCCCGCGTAAAGTGAGGATGAAATGATACACCCTCAGGCAGTTTGCACCTTTCTCCTTTTACGCCTTTAGGACTGTTGATCAGAGCTTGAGTTATGCTTTTGATAGCGTCCCTGTAATAGCCCTTGGGAAGATCACGATCCTGTTCTAGCTCGCCAACTTCCTCTAGGAAATAGGCATCGTCATCGACGTAAGGCAGGCCAAGCAGATTATAGAGCATCCTGATGTGGAAGCAGGAATAATCCAATTCCACCGTTGTCTGTCCGTCGATAATTATCTTTTCCCGCAATTTTCTGGGAACATCATGCTGCCACCAGCCGCCGTACAAGCGTCCGCCAAATGAAAAGCTGCTCTGATTGAATGAGCGGTACAGACCGGTTCGTAGCAGTGCAGGCCTGTAAAAAACAGGCAACCCCTTTTGCCGTTTGTTGTTCAGCCGCGCTAAAACAAGTCTCCGTTCTTCGTCTGAAAGACTGAGAGCAATTTCATGCTGTGACGCAAAAGCATTAAAGCTCTCAAGTTGAGCCTGCCATTGGTCGGCCTCTTTGGTCGATGTTAGATCGACAAGCTTCCCGCCCTTCCGGTTGGTTTCATAAACCCGCAAAAGCCTGCCTCGCCAGAGTACATGGGCAAGATCGCGTTCGGTCACGCCAGCCTCCATCGACAAAATAAGCAGTTTTTGCGTGATCTTGTACGTCGATGTTCCTTTGCCATGCTCGCCCTTGTTGCATTGTAGCAGGCCAGCTTTAGCGAGTGCATCTGTGTCCTTACTCAAGGACTTGGCGTTATACCATGTGGGCTTGTCTTTGCGGCTGTAACAATCCGCATCCCCTTTACGATAATAGGCAACGCGGGCAGGCCGGAGGAAAAAGAAGGCATAAAGACCATTGGCCAATATCTTCCGCATTCGGACGTGATGGCTTTCCGCTCTTTTCCCTGACTGCGGCCGGTCAGGCGCAATCTGATCTAGCACGCGGTTTGTCAGGACATGCCCCGCAAGTCCTTTGAAATCCCAACCCAGATCGAACATGATTCCCCAGGGCGATTTTAAAGCCTCTGGAGACTCATTTTTGGCTTTGGCTAGTTCGGTAGCCTCAGTGTTGTTTCGTGCTTCAGTGACTCTTGAAAGGGCTTGATAGGCAAAATTACACGCTTCCAGAGCATTTGTTTCCAATGATGTCATTTCTAACGTTTTCAACCAGCAATCGCATCGATGAATGCGTCAATCTCAGCTTTGACATAGCGAGGGCATGAGCCGATGTATCGAGCGTCTACTTGCAGAATATGCGGTAGACCTTGTCGGCGTTTATGTCGTTGCCCCCGCACCCAGCTTGGAGAGAGATTCAGCCTTCTGGCAACGTCTTTGTCGGTAAAAAATGCGGGTTCAATAGTCATTGAGTCTCCTTTGTTGCGGACGAGTTTCAACACCGTTGCGAAGCGGTCTCCGAACGGTGCATTGGCTCTGATTGTTATGAACTATGAAAAGGGAAAAGCCCCCAATCCATACCAGTATTATACCCTAAAGCGATCAATTTGTCAATAAAAATCGGATATATCAATAAGTGAGCGGCCATGGACGCTACTCTAACTAGTCAAAACTAGACTTCCGCTCCGCTTGTCGACGGCTGGCGTTCATCACCGGTCTCTCAAAGGCTTGAGCCGCCTCGAAATCGTTCAGATACATGGCGTAATGCTTGCCAAGCATGTTGGTCCCAGAATGCCCAAGTCTGCCGGCGATTGTTCGCGGGTCTACGTTGCGCTGCATCAACATAGTGGCATGTGTTCTGCGAAGATCGTGTAGTCTCACGTCCTGCAAGCCGGACTCCTTCCAAAGGTTCGTCAATGCACGCTTTAAAGTTGTCATGGAGACGGGGAAAAGTCGGATATCGCCATCAACACGGTCCAACTTCCGCAAAGCCTGTAGGATCGCCAGCATCTCGCTTGTGCAGGTAATGGCACGAGGTTTGCCGGATTTGGTTTTTACCACCTCAATCACAGTCAAGTCGTCCTCCAATGGCCGGACATCATCCCAAGTAAGATTGAGAATCTCGGCCCGTCGCATCCCAGAATGATAGGCCCAGACGACATAATGTTTTAGCCAACCCCTAATCTGCTTTGGAGTTAGCTCTTTTTGCTCTTCCTGCTTGCGTTCAATCCGGTCGACAGCGTCCAATATCTGTTGCCATTCATCTCCCGTTACAGTCCGCTGCCGCGCTTCATCCGCACCTTTGATCCTGTCGGCGCGTTCCGATGGATTGCGTTCAATCATTCCGCTACGGACTGCATCATTCATAATTGCGTTGAACGTCGCTAATTGTCGTTTGACCGAAGCAGGCTTGAGCGATTGGCTTTGCTGGCTGACCCACTTATTCAGATCGGCCACTGTAATGACGTTAAGTGCCTTTCTGCCAAAGTAGGGGTTGAGTGCAGAGACAATGTGACCCTTAGTTACTCCGTAGCCTCGTAGGGTGGGCTTTTTGCGTTCCAGCCATTCAAGGGCATAAGTGCCGAAGGTTTGCACCTCTTGCGCTTCTAGCGCCTCTCCACGGTCTGCTAGTCCTTGGAGCCTGTCACGTTCCTCTATGAGTTGCTGCCAATCCCATGAAGTGCGTTTGCCGAGCTTATGCTCCACTGATCCACTTGGAGGCACACTTCGGCCTTTATACATGCCACCTCTGGGCAACCTGAGTTTAACCCAAACTGTCGCGCCACCCGCGCCGTTGAAAATTCCAATGCCATCGCAGTACTGAGGGCGCTTCGTCATCTTTGCCGGAAGAGATGCCTCGAACTCCTCAAACTTCGCATAGCGGCGAGGGCGGCCAATCGGGCGTTTCATTTCTGTCATTCACTTCAACTTTCATTTGATCAATTCGGTTCCTCCATCAAATAAATTGCGGTGGGGAATCCTGTGGGGTATAGTAATATTATACCCGATTTTCGACCATTTGTCCATCCCCACTATATCCCCACTGCTAACGCACAAAAACCCCAATAACTCTCAATAACCTTGAAAACGCTTGTGTTTTCATAATGGCAGATTTCCGGTAACAGTAATAACGACAAAGGCGTTCAAAAACCGGTGGTACTTACCTTGCCAAGGTTGGGGTCGAGGGTTCGAATCCCTTCGCCCGCTCCAGTTTTTCTAAAAATAGTCGATTTTGATCGCGCAGCCTGCAGGCGACGTTGCGATGCTGTTGCCCTGTGACTCAATGAAAATCGCGCGACTTGGGCAATATCCGCACATTGCGCGGATGCCCGGCGCTGCGCCCCGGTGCGCGGGGGGATGATGCGCGCGGAACCTGCGGGCGGGCGACCTCGTCGGCGCGCGCCAGTTGCGGGTCGGCGCGGTGGCTTTCGGAGAGATGGTCTAGTCTTTCGGTGCAATCGATGATGCGGCTGGCCATCAGGTGGACGACATTTTCCTTGCTGCGCTGGATCACGCCCTCGATCCGCATCAGCCGTGATGCCATCACCGCACGGCGTTGCTTCTCCATGTCACGCGCCCAGAGCAGCGCGTTGACCACGCCGGTTTCGTCCTCAATGGTGATAAATACGGCATTGCCCTTGCCCGGCCGCTGGCGGATGAGGACGATGCCGACACAGGCAACTTTGCGCCCGTCGGGTGCAGCGTTGGTATCGGCGCAGCTCAGCACGCCTTCTCGGGTGAAGCGCTCGCGCAGGAACTGCATCGGATGCGCCTTCAGCGACAGCCGCAGCATCTGGTAGTCGGCGACCACCTCTTCCGATAGCGGCATGGTGGGAAGCTGCGCATCGGGCTCCGCCCCCAGTTCCGCTGCATCGGCAAAGGCAAAGAGCGGCAACTGGTCAGCCGGAGTCCGCCGCGCCTCCCACAGCGCATCACGCCGCCCCTTGCCCAAGGAGCCAAAGGCATCGGCATCGGCCAGCTTGCGCAAAGCGGCAGGCGGCAAGGCAGCACGCCGGGCCAGATCCTCAATCGAGCTGAATGGACCGGATAAGCGTGCGGCTTCGATGGCCTCTCCCCAGGCCTGACGGAAGCCGTCGATCTGGCGGAAGCCGATGCGCAGGGCGAAATCCCCTCTCTCCTTCAGGGGAGAGGAGCGAGACTTGGCGGCTTGTCCGCTTAGTCGCAGCGGAGAGGGGCATGACGGCGAAGCAGTCGCCAGACTCCCCCTCTCCCAACCCTCTCCCCTGAAGGGGAGAGGGCTAATAGCCTCAACCCCGTTATCCCACCCGCTCACATTCACATCGACACCGCGCAGCTCGACCCCATGTTCCTGCGCATCGCGCACCAGTTGCGCCGGCGCGTAGAAACCCATGGGTTGTGAATTCAAAAGCGCACAGGTGAAGACTGCCGGATGGTGGCATTTGAGCCAACTCGACACATAGGCCAGCCAGCCAAAAGCCTGCGCATGGCTCTCGGGAAAGCCATATTCGCCAAAGCCCTTAATCTGGCCAAAGCAACGCTCGGCAAAGTCGCGGGTGTAGCCACGCGCGACCATGCCATCGACCAGCATCTCCTCATAGCGATGCATCGTGCCGACATTGCGAAAGGTCGCCATCGCCCGCCTGAGGCCATCGGCCTGCGCAGGGGTGAAATTGGCGGCGACAATGGCAAGCTTCATCGCCTGTTCCTGAAACAGCGGAACCCCTAGCGTCTTTTCGAGGACGTCGCGCAATTCATCCGGATCGTGCGGCGGTGCGGGCGAGGGATAGTCGACCGCTTCCTCCTTGTTGCGGCGACGCAGATAGGGATGCAGCATCCCGCCCTGGATTGGCCCCGGCCGCACGATCGCC
The DNA here is from genome assembly GCA_937873665.1 of uncultured Sphingorhabdus sp. The sequence goes on along the minus strand of CALMYW010000151.1, from coordinate 46,488 downwards.
ACCTGGATGACAAGGTCGTAAAGGCAGGCAGGCTTCATCCGCGGCAACATGTTGATCTGCGCGCGGCTTTCGACCTGAAATGTCCCGATGCTGTCGCCCTTTTGCAGCATGGCGTAAACCTTGGGGCATTCGGTGGGGATGGTGGAGAGGGTGAGGAGATTTTCTCCCCTCCCGCTTGCGGGAGGGGCCGGGGGAGGGCCTGTGAGAGCGCAAGCTCGCTCCGCTCGCCCCTCCCCTAACCCCTCCCGCAAGCGGGAGGGGGATTTATTCAAAATATCAAATGCCTTCCTTATGCAGGTCAGCATCCCGAGCGCGAGCACATCGACCTTCATCAGCCCCAGCGCGTCGATATCGTCCTTGTCCCATTCGATGAAGGTGCGGTCGGGCATCGCCGCATTGTGGATTGGCACCAGTTCGTCCAGCCGCCCTTCGGTGAGCACGAAACCGCCGACATGCTGCGAGAGGTGCCGGGGAAATTCGAGCAGCTGGTCGACCAGATTTTTGAGCCGTGCGATTTCGGGATTGGCGGGATCGAACCCCGCCTCAGTCACCCGCGCCTCTGGCACATCACCGCCCCAGCTGCCCCAGATGGTGCTCGCGAGCCGCGCGGTCACATCCTCGGTCAGCCCCAGTGCTTTCCCTACTTCGCGGATTGTGCTGCGCGGGCGGTAGTGAATCACGGTCGCGGCGATCCCGGCACGCTCGCGGCCATAGCGCGCATAGATATATTGCATCACCTCCTCGCGCCGCTCATGCTCGAAATCGACATCGATATCGGGCGGCTCGTTGCGTTCTTCGGAGAGGAAACGCGTGAAGAGCAGCTTGTTCGCGACCGGATCGACCGGTGTGATGCCCAGCAAATAGCAGACCACCGAATTGGCCGCGCTCCCCCGCCCCTGGCACAGGATAGGCGGGTCAAGGCTGCGGGCATGGCGCACCACATCATGCACTGTGAGGAAATAATAGGCATAGCCCTTGGCGCGGATCAGGCGGAATTCCTCATCGATGGTCTTGCGCCAGAGGACGGGCAAGCCTTCGGGAAAGCGCTGGTTTGCTGCCTCCATCACCATATGCTCAAGCCAATCCTGCGGTTCCCAACCGGGCGGGACCGGCTCGTGCGGATATTCATATTTGAGATCATCGAGCGTGAAGGTGATGCGCGACAGCAAATCCTGCGTTGCGGCTATGGCCTTCGGATATTTGCGGAACAGCCGGGCCATTTCCTCGGGCGATTTCAGGTGCCGCTCGGCATTGGCAAGAAGCCGCCTGCCTGCGCTCTGGATCGTGGTGCCTTCGCGGATGCAGGTGACGATATCGTGGAGTGCTCGCACCTCTGGCGTGGCATAAAGCGCATCGTTGGTGGCGAGCAGCGGGATGCCGGTTGCCGCACTCAACTCGGCCAATTCAGCCAGCCTGCGCGCATCGCTCCCGCTTCGTGGCATGGTGGCGCCGAGCCATAGGTGCGGTGTTTTACTCTTTAGCTGCCAAAGGTATTCTTCTTCGCGCCTTTGCGCCTTTGCGTGAGAATTTTTATCGGACTCACGCGAAGACGCGAAGGTACGAAGAGGGAGTGCGATGAACGCGATCTCATCTGCATGTTCCAGCAGGTCATCAAAATGGAGGATACAATCCCCCTTCACCGCGCGCCGGTTACCCAGCGTGAGCAGCCGGGTCAGCCGCCCCCAACCATGACGGGTCATTGGGTAAGCGACGATATCCGGTGTATCATCGGCAAAGACCAGCCGCGCCCCCACCACCAGCCGGAAATCGGGCATCTGCGCGCGCACCTCACGCCAGGCGACATGCGCGCGGACGACGCCGGCGACACTGTTCCGGTCTGCGATACCGATACCGCTCATCCCCAGCAGCGCCGCACGCCACACCATGTCCGCCGGGTGCGATACCCCGCGCAGAAAGCTGTAATTGCTCGCAGCGACCAGCTCGGCGAAATCCCCGCTCATGCAAACAGCCCATGCATGTACCATTTGGGCTGCGCCTTTTCCTCATACAGGCCGTGGCGGAATAGCCAGTAGCGGCGGCCGCGCGCATCCTCTATGCGGTAATAGTCGCGGGTCAGACCACCGTGTCCGGCCTGCTCACCACCCTTCTTCTTCCACCATTCACCAGCGATCCGCTCGGGCCCTTCATAGAGCCGCACCTCGTGCAATGTGCGTTTCCAGCGGAAGCGGTGCGGCGGGCCGTCGGGAACCTCGGCGACCACCTCGACCGGTTGTGGCGGATCGAAAAGGAAGAGCGGACGCAGCGGCGGCTCACCTGCGCGGGGGGCGGGCCAGCGCACCGGCGCGGGGCAGTGGATGGCGGGTAATGCGAGCTGCGCCTGCTCAGGGATATGGCTGTCCTGCGGCACCAACCGCCGGATAGCCCCCGGGCCGAGCCGCGTGCTTAGCCGGTCGACCAGTTCGGCGAGGCGGCCGTCGACTTTCTCCGTCCCGTCCAGCGCAGGCTGGGTCGCCGCCAGCGGTTCCGCCAGCGGAATGTGGAGCGTCAGCCGGTCATAGCCGAAGCCCGGATCGAGCGGGTCGGCCAGCGACGCGATCCGCTCGTCAAACAGCCGCAGCACCAGCGCGGCATCGCGCGTCGGCGCGCCGGTTTCGATTGCGAGCTGCCGTTTCGCACCATCGCTGCGATCCAGCGCCAGCCGGAAACGCCGCCCGCCCAGCCCGCGTTCCTCCAGCACCAGCGCACCCTCCGCCAGCAATTCGGTAAAGGCCGCTGCCACCGCGCGCTCATGCGCAACTGGCTCGGCAAAGCGGCGCTCGAACCGCAAGGGGGCTTGATGGCGCAGCGGCGTGCCGGGGCGATGCTCCTCCCCCAACAGCCGTTCTAGCGCACGCACCGCCTCTATCCCGAAGCGCGCCGCCAGCGCAGCCCTTGGCCGTGCGGCAACTGCCCCAACGCTTTTCAGCCCCGCCCGTACCAGCCCCAGCGTCGCTTCGTCATCAAGGCCTAACGCTGCAACCGGCAGCGTGCGGATGGCCTTGGCCTCTTCCATCACTGGCAACCGGGCATAGCGGGCAAGTGCCAGCGCGGCCTCTGCCGTCACGGCGCAGGCGATGCGCGCCGTCATCCCGCGTTGCTCGACATGATCAGAGACCGCCTCGATCAGCCCCGCCTCATCGCCAAACAGATGCTCGCAGCCTGCAATATCGATGGCGATGGCATCGGGAGGGTGCGCCACGACATGCGGGGAGAAACGGGTGCAGGAGCGCGCCAGCAGCTCCAACCAGTGCCGGTCCGCCGCCGCATCCGCCTCGACCGCGATCAGGCCGGGGACGCGCACCCGCGCATCGGCAAGCGCCATCCCCGGTGCCAGCCCCAATGCTTGCCCAGCCGCATCCACCGCCGCCAGCCGCAGCGCATTTTTCTGTTTGGCGACAAAGACCAGTGCCGCGTCAGGCGGCGCGCTGGCCGAAACGCACCGGTCCGGCTCCTGCTGCCGCAGGCGATCCGCAGGCAGGAACGGGAACCAGAGCGCCAGCTGCCGCCGCTTCGGTAAAGATGCGTCGGTCACGGTCCCACTCCAATTGCCAGCTGAGGCCTGACGGGCCCGAACGCTGGCGTAACAATTCGATGTCGAAAACAGGCGCACCCGGCGCATTGGCCGGAAGCGCGCGTGAAGGCGCCGCCGCCACCCGCCAACGCGTTTCGGCGGCGCTCGGCACTGGCTCCGCTCCGCTGCACAACAGGAAGAGCGTCGTCCCCGATTTTTCGGCAGCCAGCGCGAGACGGCGGCTGGCGGTCAGGTCAAGCTCGGGCAGGCTCCCCTGCGTTTCGATAACGACCGTGCCCAGTGCCCCACTGCGCAGGCCATCGACCGCGGCCTTGAGCAGCTCTTTCGTGTCAGCAATCATCGCGAACAGGCAGTCCTCGGGGCGCGCACCCAGATCGCAACAACCATCGGCCTGCATCACGCCCGCCTGCCGCACCGCGCGGCGCGAGCGCAACCAGAGCACGGTGCGATCCTCACCGTCAGCCATTGCCGTAAGCAGCGCAAGCGCAAAACCGGTCGCCGCCGCTGCATCCTCGTCCTGCGCGGCATACAGTTCATGCACCCGCCCATAAGCCAGACCCCCCGCCAGCGCGGTATCGAGCGACGTCACCCCGCTGGCCCAGCGCCGCAACGTCGGCTGCGAGCATAGCGGCATATGGTGCGCTCCAACCCGCAACAGGCCCTTTTCGCCCCGGAGGGCGGGCAGCAAAGAATCACCGACTCGCATTTGTTCGCATTATGTTCCAATTTGACCAAGGGTCAAGCGAAGGGCATTGAACTATCGAAATGACGGGCGGTGAATATTGAAAGGTCTGGAGAAGTTTCGAACAGACGAAAACTTCAACACTCGTAATAGTCGCGATACCACCGTACAAAACGTGCCACACCCTCCCGGAAGGGTGTTTGCGGGCGGTAACCGGTCAGGGTCTGCAAGAGCGAGGCATCCGCCCAGGTCGCGGGAACGTCACCCTGCTGCATGGGCATATGATTGCGGATGGCTTTCTTGCCGATTTCAGCCTCAATGGCGTCGACAAAGTCCATCAGGCGCACCTTCTCCGAATTGCCGATATTGACGGCACGGAAAGGCGCAGCAGGACTGAGGCTATCGCCGGGCGATATATCTTCCGGCTTTTCCGGCCGCTGCGGGGCGGCGTCGATTAACCCTGCAATCCCGCGAACAAGATCTTCGACATAGGTAAAGTCACGCCACATGTCGCCATTGTTGTAGATATCGATGGGGGTGCCGTTGATGATGCCCTTGGTGAACTTGAACAGCGCCATATCAGGTCGACCCCAAGGTCCGTAAACCGTGAAGAAGCGGAACACGGTGATCGGGAGATTATAGATGTGCGCATAGCTGTGCCCCATCGCCTCATTCGCCAATTTGGAGGCAGCGTAGAAAGTGAGCGGCGTTGCCACCCGCTCCGTCTCAGTGAAGGGCATATGTGTATTCGCGCCATAGACGCTTGAAGTGGATGCCATCAGGAGATGCTGCACGCCCGACACCCGAGCAGCCTCCATAACATTGAAAGTGCCGACGATATTGGCGTCCAGATAGGCCCGCGGATTGTCGATACTGTAGCGAACACCGGCTTGCGCCGCGAGGTGAACGATAACGTCCGGCTTGAAAGACGAGATGGCAGTTTGAAGTCGCTCCTGATCCTCCAGCATCGCCTCGGTCGCACTGAACCCCTCATGCTGGTTAAGCATCGCATGACGGCGCTCTTTCAGGCGGACGTCATAATAGTCAGTCATGCCATCATAGCCGCCGACGACATGCCCCTGCGCGATCAGGAGTTCGGCCAGATGGTAGCCAATGAAGCCAGCCGTACCAGTGATGAATATGCGTTTGCTGTCCATTAGCTTGCCGGAGCAACGGAAACAGAAGCAACGGTTGCTTCGAGGCCCATCTGCCCTTTGCCGCCGGAGGCCACAATGTCGAGGAATTGTACCGGACAATTTGCCGGCACCGACAATTCAGCTCGCAGCAAGGCGTTGATGCTGTCAATTGTCCAAACCGGTGTGCCGCCTATAGCTGGGCAGCGCAATTGCCAGCGCAGGAAACCGCCATCGCCGCGATCAAGATTGGCGAGACGCGCAGAAAACAGATAATTGCCTGGCGCAAGGTACAGAAGTTTCGTCGCCACCGGCCGAGTCGTAGCCGAATTGGCAAAGAGCGAGAGCATGGTCCGACGATCGCCGGCACCCCCAGTGAAACCACCTCCAGCATTTGGGTCTTCAACCAGCTGCCAGCCCATAGGCCCAAAGCGCGAATCACGATCACTAGCGTCAAATGAGGCGCTTGTGACACGCGCCGGTTTGTTGCCAGGCAATTTCAGGAACAGCCTGCGCGCGTCTTCATAATAATTTTCGGCAACGAGCCTTGTCAGCAGAGCTGTTCCCCGCTCTCGGGCGTTGGCAACATCCGTTAGCCCACCGGTTTCTACAATCAAATCCACCAGTGCCGGAAGATTGTTACTGTTACCGCTGGCAAAAACTAAAAATCCGTACATCCAGCTCGAATCGTCGCGGAAATAGGGTTTGAGAGCAGTTCGAATTTCTTTGTCTTCGATGGCTTTGAGTAACCTCGGGTAGAGTATCGTTTGGGTCTCGGGCTTCGTGCGAAGCGCAATATCATAATGTTTCAACGTTTTCTCGACATCTCCGGATCGCGCAGACGCTTCGATAAGCCAAAGTTGAGCCCCAGGTTCGCGGCGGGAAAGATGGGCAGCCTTCCTGACATATCGCTCTGCACGGGCGGAATCGCCACGCGCGTCGTAAAAATAGCCTAACAGGCGCAAAGCTTTGGGATTGAATGCTTGGCTGTGTAATGCATCCAGCGCGAGTCTGCGAACAGTTTCGGGAGGGTTTTGCGGTTTCGCGAAAAAGAGTTGGTCGGCCTTAGCCGCAAGAGCGGCACTCTCATCTGGAACAAATCGCAATGCGACATCGGGATTTTTTAAACGGGTAATGCCTGACACCGCCAGTGCAAATGCGCCATAGGTCAAAAATGGAGTTATTCCCAGGACAAGAAACGCACGTCTAATGCCGATGCCTGAAAATTTTGAACGAATGGAGTTGGATTTGATCACAGGACTCCTCCCCCACGCCCTCGGTTAATCATAGACGAACTCGTGACCTGGGTAGGTGACATCGTAAACCAAAGGGCGAGCACGGTAAAAACACACATCAATGTTGGTGTCCGCAACGGATAGTCAAAAATACTCGCTATTCCGATAATACCAATTGCAATACCTGCCATTCGGCCAAAAACCGTTGCCCGTGCACGGTTGTTGCTTTGCCTCCATAGCTTAAATGTACGCCAACAATATGCCACCAATGCCAGTGCTAGAGCGATCACGCCAGCCAATCCAAATGTAACAGCGATTTCCACCCAGTCGTTGTGCGCTCGGTTAAGATAAGTCGAGTCCAACATGGCATCAGGTTCAGCAAGTAGGTAAGCCTCTACAAAAGAGCCGGAGCCGGAACCCCAAGGGAAGTACTTCCAGAAAAGTTCCAACGACACTTGCCAAAAACCGGTCCGTCCCTCCTCTGCGAAGCTTTTGGAGATTAGCCGTTCCACAGCAGTTGCTCGGGACAAAAAGAAAGTCAGCATACCAAGGCCGGTAACGCCGCCAATGACAAGCAATGAGATTAATAACCCGTTTTTCTTGAACGCAGCTTTGCGCCCACCTGGTTGAGGCTTCGCGGTGGCGTAAATCAAAGCTGATGCAGCCATGGCAATCACAGAGTTCATCAGTCCCGCGCGCGAACCGGTAACCAACACCAAAGGAACCAGAACGACGCCAATAACCGCTGCTGTAATTCTGCGGCGATATTGAGCGTCAGCAGAGCCTTGGGCCGTTACCGCCAATACGGTCAGCATAGGAAAAAGGCAGGCAAGCAGTGTCGCTGCATGGTTGCGATTGGCGAACAGTCCAACCGCAGCGCCAAAGTTTGTAATTCTGTAGAAGTACAGCGGGCCGTCGACGCTTCCAATGACCTGCAGCAAGCCTAAAAACCCCGAAAAAGACGCAAGCCCTATTATCAGCGGCAACAAACGATAAGTGTCCTCCCGACTGAGTTGGATTCCGAAAAGTAGTGTCGCCAAGGGTGCACACAATGAAGCAATAGCGTGCCAGCCGTTCATTGGCGCCAGCGTTAGCGGCCGCCACGCATCGTTGATTGCTACCAGCTTATCGATTTCAACGATCTCATTCCTGCCAGATAAAGACTGCCAAAAGATCGGCGGAAGCGGGATCACATGAAGAATCGCCAGCAATACAATAGCGCCGAAACCAATTATTAAGGTGCCGTGCTGAACAAAATGGGCTTTACGAACCGTCAGACAAGCGATGGCACAAGCAATCACCGACGCGGGCCGTAATATCGCCAAAGATGAGATATCCGTCCGCGATCCACCACCAGTCAGAAACACCAGAACCAGAAACGCTGCGAGCAGCCAAAACTGGAGCGAAGGCGCACCTTCTTTTTGTCCAAAGCGAGGCAATGTGAACCTATCATCAAAAGGAATCTTAAGGACATGCACCTAGGTTTGTGGAGGATTATTTGCAAGTCTGCCTAAGTTGGCCTGAAAGACATCAGTCTACCAGGATTTGACATAAAAAGAGTGGAACTCGCCGGTGCTTTGGGCTAGCTGCCAGCGCATCATCATATCCTGTTGAAGGCAATCAGAGAGCCTGCGCCGACTTTGCAACACAGTATTCTGGGACTAGGATTTTAATGCTACGAACACTCCCGCCCGCGTCGGGTCCGGCAAATTTTCCGGCAGACATGTCCGCTAGCCAAGGTGATGCGCAATCCAGCATCGCACCGCCAATCTTGCTGCAATATTGGCAGGTGGTGCTGCGTTGGAAATGGGTGATTGCCGGAATTATTGCGGCAGCGCTGGCTTTAGGCCTAGTCTTAACGCTTCTTGCAACGCCACAATATACAGCGACCTCCCGGATAGAAATAAGTCGTGAGCAAAAAAAGGTCACCAATGTAGAGGCGCTTGAATCTCAGGATGCCAGCCAAGATCTGGAATTTTACCAGACGCAATACTCGTTGCTGCAAGCAAAATCCCTGGCGGAACGAGTGGCACGCCAGCTGAGGCTGGCTACCAGCGATGCATTCTTTGAAGCCCATGGTGTGAATCCTGACGACGGCGCGCTCTTTGCATCTAATTCTGGGCAACCGCTCAGTTCGGCTGAAAGGCTCAAGCGGGAGAAACTGGCGATTGAGCTTCTGGGCGATAATATCTCAATTACGCCGATACGTGGATCTGCGCTTGTTGATATTAGTTACACGAGCGCATCGGCGGCTTTGTCAGCACAAATAGCGAACAGTTGGACGGAGCAGTTTATCCTGCAGAGTATGGATCGACGCTTTGCATCTACCGCCGATGCCCGTAAATTCCTTGAAGGAAGGCTGGCCGACCTTAGAGCACGCTTGGAAACTTCAGAGCGTGAACTCGTAAACTATGCGGAAAACAAAGGCATTGTTGCGCTCGGCAAGAGTAAAAGCATGGACGGCCGCACTGCGGTAGAGCGGACCTTGGTTTCCAGCGACTTGGAAGCATTGAATTCAGCGCTAGCTGAAGCAACCGCAGATCGCATCGCTGCGGAAAGCAAGGCCACAGCGCGAAGTGGCGGGGCCAATATAGAGGCGTTGAATAATGCGGCGATTACCCAGCTCAGGCAAAAGAGAGCTGAGGTGTCATCTGAATACGCCAAGTTAATGGTGCAGTTTGAACCAGAATATCCAGCAGCCAAAGCCTTGGCCGAGCAAGTACGCGCGCTCGATGCCAGTATTGCAAGAGAAGAAGCGCGGGTACTTTCCAGTCGCTCTTCCCAATATAGAGAATCGCAGCGACGTGAAGTCGAGCTAAAGGCTCAGGTTGAAGAACTTAAAGACAAGATGAATCGCCAGCAACGCGATAGCATCCAATATAACATCTATCAGCGCGAAGCGGATACGAACCGCGAATTGTATGACGGGCTTTTGCAAAGATACAAAGAGATCGGTGTAGCCGGAGTTGGCGCTAACAACATTGCGATTGTGGATACAGCAAAGATTTCTGACGATCCTTCCTCCCCGATCTTGCCTTTGAATCTCGCGCTTGCACTGTTGGCGGGGATTGGATTGGCTGCGGTTGCAACATTCGCGCTGGACCAAATCGATGAAGGTTTACGTGATCCGACGCAAGTCAATCGGTTGCTGCAGGTGCCTTTGCTTGGCAGCGTACCCGATGTCGAAGAACAGAGTGCGCTAGATTTATTGCGCGATCCGAAATCGGCACTTTCAGAGGCCTATCTCAGTATTCGATCCAACTTGGCATTCTCGACGGACCACGGTGTCCCGCGGACACTGATGGTTACAAGTACACGGCCGGCCGAAGGCAAAAGTACGTCGAGTTTGGCAATCGCTACTGTCCTCGGTCGGACCGGCAAAAAGGTATTGCTGATAGACGCAGACATGCGATCACCGTCGATGCACCAGTTCACCGGTCAAATGAACAAAATGGGATTGAGCAATTTCCTCGCGGGTGAAAATGATTGGAAGCAGCTCATTGTCCTCACGGAATCAAAAGGTTTGCATTTGATGCCTGCTGGTCCGACGCCGCCCAGCGCTGCAGAGCTGCTAAGCAGTGATCGAATGTTGCTACTTGTGAGACAAACGCTTGAGCTGTTTGACCATGTTGTAATCGACTCTCCGCCAATTTTAGGGCTTGCTGATGCCCCGCTGTTGGCGCGTGCGGTGGAAGGTTGCGTATTTGTCGCGGAAGCCGAAGGTGTGGCTATACGCGGCATCAAGGCTTCGCTTGGACGATTGCAATCGGTGCATGCACAAATTTTCGGAGTAGTCCTGACCAAGCTCCGTAACAAGCAAGCCGGCTACGGATATGGATATGGATATGGATATGGATATGGCGCATCACAGAATAGTGACGATGTCTGATATCTGCATGAGATTATCGAATGTCGAGCTTATCGCTGTTCAATCGGCGACAGGGGAACAATAGTTAGCCATGCCGACCGCGATAGTCGATAAATTACCTCGTTCAGCAAAGCGGGGAATAGCCCTTGCGGTTGATGTGATACTTTGTCTGCTTACCGTACAACTGGCGTACTGGCTTCGACTATCCGAATGGATCGTTCCGACGGGCAATCAATGGGCATCATATGCCTTGGCTCCTGTCTTGGCGATCCCAATTCTTTCACTATGGGGATTGTATAGCGATATTTTCCGCTCAGCCGGGTGGGCAACCTTAAGCAATCTTGCAAAGGGCACCTTATGCTACCTTCTTATTTACGCTTCGATTTTCACGGCTTTTGGAATTGATGGCATTCCACGTACGATCGGCGTCATTCAACCAATTTTACTTTTGATGGCGATTGGCGGAAGCCGGGCCGCAGCTAGGGCACTTTTAAGCGGCTACCACTCAGGTCGAATAAGCAAGCCCCATAGACGCGCCGTAATATTTGGTGCAGGCGCCGCTGGTCGCCAACTGGAGGCGGCCTTATCCCGAGCACACGAAATGGACGTAGTTGCGTTTGTTGACGACAATCGCTCTCTACAAGGCAGTAAATTGCACGGCAAAGTCATCCACGATGCGTCAAGTCTGGTCGACGTGCTGAAGAAATACGACGCAACAGATTTCCTGTTAGCTATACCTTCGGCCAGTCGCCAGCGACGGAAGGAAATTGTCGAAAGCCTAGAAGGGTATCCTGTCAAAATCAGTACGATCCCAAGTTTTATCGACATCGCCAGCGGTCGGGTGAAAGTCAGTGAACTCCGCGAACTGCAAATAGAAGAACTTCTCGGGCGCGACATCGTACAGTCGGATCCTGACTTGATGTCACGGAATATTGAAGGCAAAGTTGTGCTCGTCACAGGCGCTGGTGGCTCAATCGGCAGCGAGCTGTGCCGCCAAATAGCGCGTTTGGCGCCATCAAAGCTGGTTCTGGTCGAACTTTCTGAATATAATCTATACGCAATTCATCAGGAACTGGAAAACTATTTCAAAGACGAACTTGAAATAGTTCCACTACTCGGCTCGGTTTTAAACAAGGCTCGAATGGAACAAATTGTAGCGCGCTGGAAGCCTGATACTATTTATCATGCTGCGGCCTACAAACACGTCCCACTGGTCGAATTTAACATGACCGAAGGCGTTTTGAACAATGTACTCGGCACCATGAACATGGCGCTTATCGCAGAACGCTTCAATGTCGGAAATTTTATTCTAATTTCAACTGACAAAGCGGTACGTCCAACCAACATAATGGGCGCCACTAAGCGTCTAGCCGAACAAGTTTTACAGGCGCGAGCCGCAGAAAATTCGGCTACCTGCTTTGCTATGGTGCGCTTTGGTAATGTCTTGGGCTCATCGGGGTCGGTGGTGCCGCTGTTTCGAAACCAGATCCAGAATGGCGGGCCAATTACTATAACTCACAAAGACATTACCCGTTACTTCATGACCATCCCTGAAGCTTCGCAATTGGTTATACAAGCGGCGGCAATGGCGCGTGGCGGTGAAGTATTCGTTCTCGATATGGGGGAACCAGTGCGGATAATCGATGTCGCACGGCGCATGATAATACTTATGGGCCTTACCGAGCGTAACGCCGAACAGCCCGATGGCGACGTAGAGATCAAAGTCGTCGGATTGCGGCCCGGTGAGAAGCTCTATGAAGAACTTCTAATTGGCGACAATCCCGAGCCAACCCAGCATCAACTGATAATGAAGGCACGTGAGCAATTTATCCCATGGACAGAACTGTCGGAATTGATTGCAAAAGCGGTATCAGCCGCAGAGATCGGTGACGAACAATATTTGTCGCAATTGATTAGAAAGCTCGTCCCCGAATACAATCCCGCAGTCACCGAATCGATGGATCAGGCAGTTGGCTGATACTATTTTGTCGCGCATCTAAACGCCCGAAAATTCCAGCTTAACGGAGCAGCCGTTGCACTTCATCTTGATTACAAACCAGCCTCGCGTAGCGCGATTTGCATGCGAAAGAGGCGTTGACTGGATAATGGTCGACCTTGAAACACTTGGAAAATCGGAACGCCAGGGTCATTTGGATACGGTGATGAACACGCATACTATCGCCGATGTTCAAAACGTTCGGACCAGTGTCCCAAAGGGCCGACTGTTGGTCCGTACCAACCCGCTGCACGAAAACTCCCTCAGTGAAATCGACGCATTGATCGATGCCGGGGCGGATATATTGATGTTACCTTGGTTCCACAGCGTATCCGAAGTTCGGAAATATGCAAAAATTGTCAACGGCAGAGCTAGGATACATCTTTTGGTCGAAACCAAGGGGGCGAAGCAAAATTTACTCGATTGCTGTAAGGTCGATGGCATCGAACGTGTACACATCGGGTTAAACGACCTGAGCTTAGAACTCAATCGCCGCTTCATGTTCGAATTACTAATCGATGGAACAGTGGAGGAAATGGTCGAAGATCTAAGAAAGGTAGGCATGCCATTTGGGATAGGTGGCGTAGCAAGGGTCGGCGAAGGCCTTCTGCCCGCAGAGAGGATCTTGGTCGAACATGCAAGATTGGGTTCAGACGCAGCAATCCTATCTCGCACTTTCCATCGAGGGGCAGCCAGCCCGGAAGAAATCGAACAAACCATGGATTTTGTTACTGAGGTTTCGCAGCTTCGCGATGTATACTTATCTGCTAAGCAGTTGAAATATCAAGAGTATCGAAAAAATCTAGCGGCTGTAAGATCAGCAGTTGCAGAAATCCGCGCGATGCTGCCGGACCGGGGCCCACGATCGATCTAAGGAACCAGTTATTGCGGTCTGCCGACGGCAATCCAAACTGGGAAATGCGAACCAGAAGGATAAGTGCATTGAAGCGGTTGTTCGATATTATGGTGGCAACAGTACTTTTGGTGCTCACACTGCCTATCATGTTGGGGGTCGCAGCCGCGATTCTGGCAACCGACGGCAGTCCAGTTTTCTTCAGGCAAAATAGAATGGGGATGCATGGTATCCCGTTCAAGCTATTCAAGTTTAGATCGATGATTGTGACAGCCCCAAATGTTGGCAGCTATGCGACGAGCGACGGCGATCCGCGAATAACGAGGATCGGGAAAATTATAAGGCGGACCAGCCTCGATGAGTTGCCACAGCTTATAAATGTCATCCGCGGTGAAATGAGCATCGTGGGACCACGCCCTGATGTCGAGGCTCAGGTGTCGGGCTACCGGCCCGAACACTGGAAACTTCGCTGTTCGGTTAGGCCGGGGATTACTGGATTGGCGCAGTCCCGGCTTCGCTCAAATGCAACTCCAGAACAGCGGCTGGATCTTGATCTTGAATATGCTCGAGAGCCCAGCTTACTGAGAGATTTGGAAATAATCTTTGCCACGGCAATCGGCCTGTTTGGAAAGGGCGTAAACTGAATGCACGCGGGCAAGCCACATGCTTTCCTGGCGGCATATGGCGGCGGTCATATTTCGATGATTCTGCCAATCTGCCAAGCTCTGCGAGAGCGCGGATGGAAGGTTACACTGCTTGCATTGACAACTGCGTCTGCAATAGCTGAGCAGGCAGGGGAGCCTTATATCGGCTACAAGGATCTTATGCATCTTGCAGCTCCAAACGCACAGGCTTTTGGCAATCAACTTTGCCCTGACCTTGATGACAATGGCCCTGTCAGCAGAGAAGAAACGCTCGCCTATCATGGTGCAAACTTCGCAGAGTTGGTAGAAGTAAGCGACTTGGAATCTGCATGGCGACAGTGGGAAGAAAGTGCCCGTCAAGCATTTCTGCCGATAAATTTCATGCGGCGGGTTCTGACTGAGTATAAGCCAGATGTAGTCATTGCAACCAATAGCCCACGTACGGAACGCGCCACTATCACGGCTGCCAAGCAGCTTGGCATTCCCTCTCTTTGCATGGTCGACATGTTTGCGCTGCAAGAAATTAAGTGGATTGGTGAACCAGCATATGCGGATCGAGTGACTGTACTGAACGAGGCAGTACGCCAGATGTTCATCGCCTATGGACGCGACCCCGACGACGTTGTCGTAACCGGCAATCCGGCGTTTGATGTAATAAACATACCTTCGACGATTGCCGCAGGCCGCGCGTTGCGCAAAGCCCGCAAATGGGATGATGGGCGCCTGACGATTTTGTGGGCATCGACAGTGGAGCCGCAACGACATCCCTTTACCGGAGAGCCTGGTGACCCCGAATTACCTCGACGCGTGGAAAGAAAGCTTCGCGAAATTGTAACGCAAGACCAAAATTTGCGATTGGTGCTTAGATATCATCCAAGTGAAAATGTTACGTTTGTGCCCGAACAGAATATAGAGTTTAGTCCTACAACCGAACCACTGCATTCCCTGCTTCATGCAGTCGACCTGGTTGTGGTCACTGCCTCAACAGTTGGACTTGAAGCGTGGCTGGCGAAGCGCCCTGTTCTGTCAATTGACGGCTCGATTTTCACCGCAGATGCGCCATTTGCAAAAATGGGTATTGCTCAGCGAGTGACATCAATCGAGAAACTTGCAGATTTGTTGCAAGACTTGGCTGGCAAGCAGATTGCTTTTCCACTATCGGGCCAATTGTCGCCACCTTCTCTTTTGGCCACTGCGAAAGATGCAGTTGTCATGGAAATCGAAAAAGTCTTGAGATTACAGCGGAGTGTTTAATGCAAAAGATTCCCTATCCTGCGAACATAGATAAAGCTGCATTCGCGCCAGATAACCAGAATCCATCGACAAAATACGGCCTCCCCCAAGAAGTGGTGTTTTGCAAAAAATGTGTGATTTCAAATCAGCGTCCCAATTCTGCTGTCGAATATAGCCACACCAAGGACAGCAAGAAGGCGACGATCTATTTCGATGCTGAAGGCATATGCGACGCATGCCGTTTTGCGGAAAAAAAGCATCAAACGATCGATTGGGAAGAACGTGAGCGCCAGTTGATGGATTTATGCGATCGCCATCGCAGCAAAGATGGCCAGTATGATTGCATCGTACCCGGTTCGGGCGGCAAAGACAGTTTTTACGCGTCCCATATCTTGCGAACCAAATATCGTATGAACCCGCTTACTGTTACTTGGGCACCGCATGTTTACACGGAATGGGGATGGAAGAATTTTCAAGCATGGATCCATGCTGGGCATGACAATTTGCTCACAACGCCTAATGGCAGAGTGCACAGACTGCTGACAAGATTGGCGGTCGACAACCTTTTTCACCCTTTCCAAGCCTTTATGTTCGGGCAGAAATCGCTCGCGCCCAAAATGGCCCTGCTCCACAAAATACCGCTTGTGTTCTTCGGCGAAAACGAAGCTGAATACGGCAATCCGATCGGTGATACCGAGACTGCGAAGCGCGATTGGTCTTATTTCACGTCTGAAGACCAGTCGAAAGTCAGCCTAGGTGGTGTTTCGGTACCTGACCTTAAGGAGCACTTCGGCATCGTCCAGCAAGACCTTTTGCCATATCTGCCGGCTGATCCCAACCAAATCGAAGAGCAAAAAGTCGAAGTCCACTATTTAGGATACTATTTGAAATGGCATCCACAAGCCTGTTATTATTATGCGGTGGAGCATGGTGGCTTTCAAGCATCACCTGAGCGCACGCCCGGAACATATTCAAAGTATAACTCGATCGATGATCGTATTGATGACTTCCATTATTATACGACAGGAGTGAAATTCGGTTTGGGTCGGGCAAGTTATGATGCTGCGCAGGAGATTCGCTCTGGCGATATCACTCGCGACGAGGGCGTGGCATTGGTTAAGCGCTTTGATCACGAATTCCCGGAACGCTTTGCCGACGAAATTTTCCAATATTTGTCGATACCGGAATCCGAGTTTCCTGAAGCGAGTAAAATGTTTGATGAACCGATTTTGGATCGCGAGTATTTCATGAAATTGGCGGAAACTTTCCGTTCCCCCCATCTTTGGGTCTGGGACGGGGAATGGAAATTGCGCCACGCTGTCTGGCACGACTGATTATCCATGAGTAATGTCCGCATTATTCCGAGGCTCGATATCAAAGGGCCGAACCTCATCAAGGGCATCCGCCTTGAAGGGTTGAGAGTTATTGGCGATCCGCACGAATATGCGTTGCGCTACTATGAGGCTGGCGCAGATGAACTGATCTACATGGACATCGTAGCCAGTCTTTATGGCCGGAACAATCTAAGCGACATCATTAGCCGCGCAGCCAATCAGGTATTCATCCCGATTACCGTGGGCGGCGGCATTCGTTCCGTGGACGATGCTAAGCACATTTTACGCTCTGGTGCCGATAAAGTGGCGATCAATACAGCTGCAATCGCCAGGCCGGAATTGATCACCGAAGTCGCTCACCACTTTGGCTCACAGGCCATGGTGCTATCAATCGAAGCAAAAGCGGTGGGTGACGGTAGATGGGAAGTGTATACTGACAATGGTCGCGAACGTACCGGTCGAGATGTGCTGTCTTGGGCGGTAGAAGCGGTATCGCGCGGGGCCGGCGAGATCCTTTTGACGTCAGTTGATCGTGAGGGCACGCGCAAGGGGTTTGAAATAGAACTTATTCGGAAAGTCCGCGACGCCGTATCGGTTCCAGTCATCGCGAGTGGCGGCATGGGAGAATTGCAGGATTTCACCAAGGCAGTTGCAGACGGCGGCGCTGATGCCGTCGCTATGGCGGATATTTTGCACTACAATCGAGGGACGGTAGGTCAAATCCGCGAACACGCCCTCGCCGGCGGATTTGCCGTAAGGAAAGTCTAAAATGGCCGCCAAAGTTACTATTGTCGACTATGGAATGTGCAATCTTCTCAATGTTGCAAGGGCCTTTACCCATGTTGGCGTTGACGTCGATGTGACAGAAAATCCTGCCACCGCCGCGACTGCGGAAAGACTTGTCGTCCCGGGGGTTGGTGCCTTCGAAGACAGTGTGAAGGCCGTCCGCGAAAAAGGATTTGATGACGCCATCAGGCGATTTCAAAGCGGCGGACGTCCGTTTCTCGGGATTTGCGTCGGTATGCAGATGCTCTTCGACGCGAGTGAGGAGTTTGGTGAACATGCAGGGCTTGGTATCCTTGCAGGTAGGGTGAAGGCTGTGCCAGCTTTGAAGACCGATGGCGAAACACAGCGCGTTCCTCATATAGGTTGGAACGGGCTAACTGCTCCTGAGACAGATCGATCATGGAATGGAACATTACTCGAAACCACGCCAGTCAACTCTGCTGTCTATTTTGTGCATTCGTTCGCGGCCGTCCCGAATGATCCTAATGTACGTCTTGCCGACTGCGTTTACGGAGGGCACAGAATTTGTGCTGCGGTCCAGCACGAAAACGTCATGGCCACCCAGTTCCACCCTGAGCGTAGCGGTGAATTAGGCCTGGATGTTCTGCGACGATTTATGCAGATGTGATGCGCAAACGGCAATGGGCGAATATCCTAATCGGTTCTTGATTGTAAGTCTGGGTAGCATTGGGCGACGCCACTTGCGCAATTTGCGTCTGCTCAATCCCGCCGCCACAATTGCGGTATTACGGACGTCTAAAATTCCGGAGCCGCAGTCAGCGGTTGGAGCGGATTTGACTGTCTACACCCTCGAAGACGCGTTAGCCTTCGAACCGCATGCAGCGATTATTGCCAGCCCAGCCTCCATGCATGCCGATATAGCATCTAAGCTAGCAGCCCGTGGCGTTCACATGCTAATTGAAAAACCCCTCGCTGCCGATTTATCTTCGGCCGACACCATTTCCCGGGCGGCAGTTGGCGCGGGAATAATTTGCATGGTTGGGTATAATTTGCGCTTCAAGCAGTCGCTGCTGAAAGTGCACGACTTACTAAATTCCGGAATAGTCGGGTCGGTACTGTCCGTTCGGGCCGAGGTTGGGCAGCATCTTTCTACTTGGCGGCCGGGAACAGATTATCGGAATTCGGTTTCAGCCCAATCCTCGCTGGGCGGAGGGGCCTTGCTCGAGCTGAGCCACGAGATTGACTATTTGCTGTGGATGTTCGGGCTACCGGACAAGGTTCATTGCAATATGGGACGATTTTCAGATCTGGATTTGGATGTCGAAGACTTGGTCAATCTTACAATGGAATATGAATCACCAAAACGAATAATCAATATCCATTTGGATTTCCTGCAGAAACCTGCGACGCGTAAGTGCAAGTTCATCGCGACCAACGGCACAATCGAATGGGATGCGTTGGGTGACCGTGTGATAGTGGCCGGAAGTCCGGAGGTTGTTGAAGCGCAAACGTTTGATTTTTCTCCATCAGATGGAAATCAAACTTATTTGGACGAAGTTCGCCATTTCACAACGTCAATCGCTAATGGCAACGACGTCCAACCAAACGTACAAAATGGCGTCGATGTGATGTTGGTCATTGAAGCAGCTCGACGTTCTGTGGTGTTGGGTGGCACTGTACAAATTGGAAGGCCATAAATGTCTGCAAAACTCGCCCAAGCCTTTATTTTTGCGCGCGGCGGCTCGAAAGGTGTTCCTCGGAAGAATATCAAACCTCTAAATGGAACGCCTCTCATCGCCTATTCTATTGACTGCGCGTTGTCCTGCCCATCGCTTGGACATGTCGTCGTTTCGACTGATGATAATGAGATTGCAGAGGTTTCCAAACTTTACGGCGCTGAAGTGCCATTTATGCGACCAGCGATATTGGCAGGTGATTCAGCGTCGGAGTGGCACGCTTGGCGACATGCTGTTGAGGCAATGGAAAATCTAGGGAGTCCCTTTGAAATTCTCGTAAGCCTACCGACAACTTCTCCATTTCGAGCGGTCGAAGATGTTGAAGCATGTTTAATGGTGCTAGATCAAAATCCTGATGTCGACGTGGTAATAACGGTTCGAAAAGCAGAGCGTAGCCCTTATTTTAATATGGTTCAGGTGTTGCCTGACGGAAATGCTGAAATTGTATGTAAAAGTGGTGAAGCCTTTCAACGGAGGCAGGACGTACCCGAAGTGTTCGACATAACTACCGTGGCATATGCCGTTCGAACAAAACTGATCAAACACGCCAATGGGCTGTTCGAAGGAAAGGTGCGCGCCGTTGAAGTGCCTGCCGAACGGGCACTCGACATTGATACACCCTATGACTTTCTGGTCGCGGAGTTGTTAGCGAAACATATAGACCCGAATGGGAGCCGCAAATGGCAACGTTGAAAGAGTTGCATGACCTCTCTGGCCGAGTAGCAATCATCACTGGGGGTTCGGGTCATCTTGGACGAGCCATGGCATCGGCGCTTATCGAGTTAGAATGTACAGTCTTACTGGTCGATCGCAATCAAGAAAGGCTCAATGAATGCGCGATCCAGTTACGAATGGCCCCGTCCAATTGCTTCGCAGTAGATTTGGAACAAGACAGCGAACGCACCCGACTGGCGAGTGCAATAGCTTCGCGTTTCAAACACATCGACATTCTTATCAACAACGCAGCTTTTGTTGGAGATTCTGGGCTGAGCGGTTGGGCCGCTACTTTTCTGGGACAGAGCGTGGAAACTTGGCGACGCGCATTAGAAGTTAATCTAACAGCGCCGTTTCACTTAATACAATTGCTGCACCCTCTATTAGTACAGTCAGGCAACGCCTCGATAATAAACATTGGTTCAATCTATGGCATGCTCGGCCCCGATTGGTCCCTTTACGAAGGCACGCCAATGGCTAATCCGGCGGCTTATGCTGCCAGCAAAGGTGGCCTGATACAACTTACACGTTGGCTATCGACTAGCCTGGCGCCTGCAATACGCGTAAATTCGATATCCCCAGGGGGTATTGGTCGTGCGCAACCTGATGCATTTGTCGAGAAATACGTTGCCAGAACCCCCCTAAAACGTATGGGTCGCGAAGAAGATTTTCTCGGCATTGTTGCTTATCTTGCGAGCGATGCATCTGCATGGGTCACCGGTCAAAATTTTGCTATCGATGGGGGTTGGAGTGCTTGGTAATTCTCACACCTTCATCATCGCTGAAGTTGGGGTCAATCATAATGGCTCTTTGCAGATGGCACGAGAGCTGATCGATATTGCGGCCGATGTAGGTGCCGATGCCGTTAAGTTTCAAACCTTTGATGCGGCAAAGCTCGTTAGGCCAGGGGCGGAAAAAGCAGAGTATCAGAAGCAGCAAACTGGCGATGGCGACCAGAAAGATATGCTCCAAGCACTGCAACTTTCGGACAGCGAACATGTCGAACTGGCAACCCATTGCGACGCAAAAGGCGTCGAATTCATGTCGACTCCATTTGATCTCGATGCTGCCGATTTTCTGAAGTCAATTGGTGTCAAGCGGATGAAGCTGCCGTCAGGCGACATAGACAATTTTCCAATGCTTAGGAAAATGGCGGCGCTGGATTTGCCGATCATCATGTCAACCGGCATGGCGGACATGGATGAAGTCCGTTCGGCAAAGGACTGTATCGAAGCGGAGTGGGATCGCCTGAACGTGATGCAAGAGCGCAATGACCGCCTTGTCATTTTGCACTGCACCAGCAATTACCCCACGGAACCAGTGAATGTAAATTTGCAGGCGATGGTAACTATGGGGCGCGAATTAGATTGCCCCATTGGATATTCGGACCATAGTTGTGGAACAGCCGTCGCAGTGGGTGCCGTCGCTCTGGGTGCGGTAGTAATTGAAAAGCACATTACGCTAGACAAGGCCTTACCTGGTCCAGACCACGCAGCCTCGCTTGACCCTATTGAATTCAAATCACTGGTCGAACAGATAAGGGCAATCGAGGCAGCAATAGGAAGTGGTGTAAAAGCCCCACGGCCTTCCGAACTGGCGGTTCGCTCGCTCGTTCGCCGCAGCATTTCTGTAGCGCGGAATTTGTCTGCCGGCGCGACTATCCATAAAGACGATCTTATAATGCTGCGGCCTGCCGACGGTATATCACCCGCACATATTGATGAAGTCATCGGCGCCAAAACCAGCCGTGCAATAGAGGCAGGCACATTGCTGTCTTGGGACGATTTTGACTGATGCGCCGAATTCTCTATCTGTCTGGCACGCGCGCAGACTATGGATTGATGCGGCGTACCTTATTCAGCATTTCCCGTCATAGCGAATTGGAACTTGGGATCGTTGTGACAGGGATGCATCTCGATCCCCTTTATGGCGAAACAGTGCAAGAGATTGAAGGCGACGGACTGAGAATCGCGGGTCGTATTGCGACGCATTTTGGGTCTAACGAGAGCTTCATGGCCCGTGCCATCGCTGCCACTATTAACGGGTGCTGTGAGATCCTAGAACGAGAACGGCCCGATATGCTGATGCTGCTTGGCGACCGAGGCGAAATGCTGGCTGGCGCGATTGCCGCACTGCACCTCAATATTCCGATCGTACACATTCACGGTGGCGAACGATCGGGAACGGTTGATGAACCGGTGCGTCACGCAATCAGCAAGCTGGCTCATATCCATTTGACAGCCACCGATGATGCCGCACAGCGGCTGGTCAGGATGGGTGAACGGAGCGATAGCGTCTTCTGCGTCGGAGCGCCGGGGCTGGATGGTTTGGAGAGCGAAGCAATTTTCTCAAAAAAAGAGTTGCTTGAGAAGAGTGGAATAGCAGAAGGCATCCCCATTGCATTGATGATCTTTCACCCCGTTGTTCAAAATGCCAATGACGGCCCTCGGCAAGTTGCAGAGATTATTTCCGCTTTGCGAAAAGGCGGATTTGCAATTGTTGGTTTGCGACCAAATGCTGATTTTGGTGGTGATGCCATTCGCAATTTGCTCGACACTGAATCTGGCTCGCCAGATTTTAAGTTATACACTCATTTCCCGCGCCAGGAATTTATCAGTTGGATGGCAGTCGCCGATGTCATGATTGGAAATTCGAGCGCCGGTATTATCGAAGCTGCCAGTTTTGGTACGCCTGTGATAAATGTCG
Organism: uncultured Sphingorhabdus sp.; assembly: GCA_937873665.1. The sequence continues at coordinate 24,075 of CALMYW010000151.1, read as the reverse complement.
GAAGCAGGCAAAACCTGCGAGAGCGCAACGCCAATGTGCTTGATTCCGAAGCAGACGAAGTAGCGATTTTATCAGCATTAGATCACATTTTGGAAGTAGGGCGATTCCCGTGTAACAACATTTACGGTGATGGCGATAGCGCCTCCCGCATAACCGATCTATTGGCTAATATCGACCTACCTTCGTCATTACTGGATAAAGCCTGTGCCTACTGAACATGTGCTGATCTTTGGGGCGGGCGGCCATGCAGCCGTAGTAGTCGATGCGCTTGTTGCCCGAAAGTCTACAACAAAGTTGACGATCGTTGACGACAATCCTGAATTGGAAGGTGCAACACTTCTGGGGTTCATGATTCACTCTACATCTTCGATGCTGGACATTCCCGTCACGGGCTTCCACGCGGCAATCGGTGATGGCGTTGTCCGAAAGGCTGTAAGCGCTAGACTCACTGAGAGATTTGGGACACCTGTCACAATTGTTCATCCCGATGCAACAATATCAGAGTTCGCTGAACTGGATTCGGGCTGTTTTGTCGCAGCTAGATCCGTACTGGGGCCTAGGTGCAAAATCGGATCGGCCGTGATCGTCAATCATGCTGCAGTGATCGACCATGATTGCACGATAGGTGATTTCAGCCACATCGCCCCTACCGCAAGTCTCGGCGGGCAAGTCGTTGTAGGTAAGTGCGTGTTGATAGGCGCCGGAGCAAATGTTTTACCCGGATTGAACATTGGCGATGGGGCCACAATTGGTGCCGGAGCTGTAGTGACAAAAGATGTGCCAAAGGAGGCCGTGGTGACCGGTATTCCTGCCGTAATTAGGAAGCAATATTGAGATGGTTGATCCCAAGTCATTGAGCGTTACCAGCCTAGCAACCGTCCGCGAAACTATGGCAGTTATTGATTTAGGCGGACTCGGTCTTGCACTGCTTGTTGATCAAGAGGGTCGACTCGTACGTACGATTACCGATGGAGATCTACGTCGGTTCCTTATGGGCAATGCGTCGCTTAACGATTGCCTTGATACTCTCGACAACCAAAAACCATGGACATTGCCTGTCGGAACCACCCGCCGGAGCGCAGTGGATCTGATGCGCGAAAAGGCGATCAATTGTGTTCCTATTGTCGATGAACAGGGGCGTGTGACAGAGGTCTGGCGCCAATCCGACATCGACATGCCCATCCTGCTGTCGACACCACATATCGGTGATGAGGAACGTACATTTGTTGCAAGTGCTTTTGACACCAATTGGATCGCACCACTGGGGCCCAATGTAGACGCCTTCGAGACCGACTTGGCCAGCAAGGTTGGAATCGGCCATGCGGCTGCCTTGTCGTCTGGAACGGCCGCGATTCATCTCGCACTTATACTGCTTGGTGTTGGATCAGGTGATCAGGTTTTCTGCTCTTCTTTGACATTTGCAGCGAGTGCAAATCCAATAGTCTATCAGGGGGCTGAGCCAGTGTTCATCGATTCTGATGAAAAAAGCTGGAACATGTGCCCCACTGCGCTCGAACGCGCCCTAGCAGTTTCCCGTCGTGAAAACCGTCTGCCGAAAGCCGTCATCGTCGTCAATCTATACGGTCAAAGCGCGGACATGGATGCGATATTGGACCTGTGCAACGCGCATGGAGTGCCGGTGGTCGAAGATGCCGCTGAATCATTGGGCGCAACCTATAAGGGCAAGGCCAGTGGTACATTTGGCCGATTGGGCATTTACTCATTCAATGGCAACAAGATCATAACGACATCAGGTGGCGGGATGTTGGTTTCAGACGATGCCGATTTGATTGCAAGGGCGCGCTTTCTCTCGACACAGGCTCGCGAACCTGCCCCCTGGTATGAGCATAAGGAAATCGGTTTCAACTACAGGATGAGCAATATTTTGGCAGGGGTTGGGCGTGGACAGCTCGCTGTGCTTGACGACCGGGTTCGTTCACGGCGCCACGTCTTCGAACGCTATCGGGACGGCCTGTCTAATGTTGGCGCCATACAATGGATGCCAGAGCCTGACTGGAGCAATTCGACGCGGTGGCTTTCAGCATGCGTTCTCGAAACTGGAGCACGAGGGCGCGACAAATTGATTTCCGATCTCGCGGCGGACATGATTGAAGCACGCCCTGTTTGGAAACCCATGCACCTTCAGCCGGTATTCGCGAACAACCGTTTCTACACTGCTGCCAACACGCCGGTATCCAACAGGCTGTTTGAAGGCGGCATTTGCCTCCCGTCCGGTTCGAACATGTCGGAAGAGCAGATTGACAGGATTATTGAGGCGGTTTCCACTTCGCTTGCATGACCTCACAAGCGTTTTACGATGCATAATAACTTCTATGCGTGCCTAACCGCAGATGACTTAAGTCACGCTGTACAGCGTTCTCCAACGTAGATACGCTGTTTATCGGAACTTGAAATAGCATTTCACGTGAACGGATGATCATCAAGAAAATAATAACTGGCAGGCTGTAGGATCCTACACCCTCAGACAACATAGATGACATCAGTATTAGAACAAATACAAGAGCACGATAACTTTTTATTCGATAAAGATATGTTACAAAGAATACTCCAAATATTGCTGATGGTATCAAAATAAAAAGTCTGTCGTACTGACCGTATATTATTGCAGTGAAAAACGGATTTCCGGAAATAAGTGCAAGTATAAACCCATCAAAGCTTCCTGCATATCCTAATCCGGCATCTGCAGCAGTACTTAGTACCTCGCCCGAAACCGATCTATCGAATAACGCTAGAATTTTTCCCAGAAATTCAGAGGTTATTACAAAATACAGGATGAAAAAAAGTGTTCTGAAAAAATATCCAACGCCCTTTAATTTACTCCAACCAAGCAACGGTAGATATAATAAAAACACGAACATCGTTGAGCTGCTTAAAACTAATGATATCGAAAACCATAATAGCAAAGATTTTCTGGCGGCTGAATCTATTGCAAAAATACAAAGATATGCGGTTGCATATATACAAATAGCGAGTCGAAAGTTTATAAAAATTGGAATCAACATCAGCAAAACTTGAGCATAGCGATACTGACCGAATTTTTGTCGCCACAATGCTATAGGCAGGCTGTACAGCAACAAATAGCAACCTTGATAGAATGGTCCGTACCCCGTTCTATCCATTTCCAAAATTGGCCAAACTATATAATAGCGCATAGTTAGCCAGAGCTCATTCACCCCGCCAGCTTCATATGCGATAAGAGAAAACTGAAAACCATCCATCGACTCCACCACTCTCCCGGGTCGAGGAGAAAAAAGTGTTCTGTCGAAATAGTAGAGAAGCCCGAAATAAACAAAAAAGACAAACGAAACCCATACCCAAAAAAGCATGGATCTCGAAATTTCAGTTCCACTGTTTTCCATTTTACTCAATAGGATTCTCTCAAGAGTGCAATAATATCTTAGATCTCTTGTTTCTAAGCTGGGTTAATTTCAACTATCGCATCCGCTTTACCGAAATACTACCACCCCTTGGATTTAACGAACCTCTGCGATGGTCTTTCAACGAAGAAATCTACAAAAATCGAGAGCGCGCAGGCTAGAATGAATATGCCTGTGACCGCGCTTGCACTGGCTTCCAAAAATTGGAAAGCACCAAGATAAACCAATGGGTGAACTAAATATAGGGGGTAGCTCATCCCCCCCAAAATTGAACTTATGCTACTAATCCGCCCTGACGCTGGCCATTGCGCGATTGCAGACACGATCAAGACCGAGATTATTACCAGCAATATACGGCGGAGTCCGACCACAAGATCAATCTCTTGAGTGCCAGAACTGATAATCCAAGTTGCGGCAAACAGAACCAAAAGCAGGGTGACCAACTTCGTTCCTGATAGTTTGTCGAAACGTTGGACCGACAACCGACAGGCAACGCCTCCAGCGAAAAATACGAAATGGTTGGCGGGTTGAACGTAAAAACGCCAACCTTTTTCTAAGCTAGACCATTTGGAAATATCCGAACTGATCCATAGCGTAAGAAAGGTACCAATTAAGACAAATGTCCATGCGCGGCTTCTTAGCGCCATCATCACAGGGAAAAGTACGTAAAAGACTACCTCAATTCCAATGCTCCATCCGCCTATCACTGGCGTCGAAGCGGGATCCACAAAGCCGAATAACAAGCTTAGGCTTGCAAGGACATATGCCGGACTTTCGTTAAAACCAGTGGTCGCGAGTTTCCCGATGATCGACAGCACGACTATTAAGAAATATAATGGGACGAGCCGGCCGACACGGCGTCGAAAGTATCGGGCGGTTCGATCCGGAACTAACTCGGCCTTAAAATCCGAGTCATATGCATGCGCCAAACTATACCCACTCAACACAAAAAAAACCGAAACTCCGTACGTTCCAAAAAATGCCAGCAATCCCTCGGTTCCCGGACCAACTGGAATGTCACTCCACAATCGGAAATGATAAGCCGCAACAGCCATCGCACAAAGACCCCGAAGCAAATCGAGGGAAGCGAGACGGGCGATTGGGGCTGAGTGCGTGCTGTCGCGATTGGCCACCGGACTCATGCAGCCAATACGCCGTGTTTAGAACCACCATACAGGTCAAACCAATGGTCCAAGGCAATCATCGCGCGCAACTCTCGAGTGCGGTTTGCTTTTCCGCTCACATGATCATCAAGCAGTGCCATTGTCACTTCGCGGTCAAACAAATCTGTGGAGGACAGCAGGTTCTCCAGATGTCCGCGACAATAGCCTTCCAGCTTCGATTTGAACCATTCGCCAACCGGAACGGTGAACATCTGCTTCTTTCTATACGCCAGCTCAGTTCCAATCATTGGCTCGACCGCCTTTTTGTAGAGATACTTCGTCGTGCCGTCACGCAGCTTAAGATTACCTGGCATCCGGAATGCATACTCCATCATTCGATAGTCGAGAAACGGCGTCCGCGCTTCCAGTGACACCGCCATCCCCATCCGATCAGGCTTCACCAGATTGTTCCCGCTTAGGAGTAGCTGCATGTCCAGGAAAAGGGCTTGGTTGACCCTGTCAAAATGCGGCACTTTCTTGAACCACGGCTCCGCTACCGCATAGCTGTCAATCTGTGACAGTTGATCGCGCGCGTTCGCAGAGTAGATTTCGAGTTTCGAACGCCCATCCATGAGCGAAATGCTGTCGAAGTAGGATCTGAAAAACCTGTCATCAGGCATATCAACCAATCCCGGCCGCTCGAAGAAGTCCCGATACTTGTCGTAGCCCGCGAAAAGCTCGTCCCCGCCGTCGCCGGTCAGCACAACTTTGACATGGCGCACAGCGAGTTGCGAAACCCGATGCGTCGGCAAGAATGAAACATCGCCATGGGGCTGGTCGCAAAAGTAAGTGGCATCCCGCCAAAAGCCCAACATGTCCGGATCGACGAATTCCACGACGTGATCGGTCCCGAACCGGTCTGCGGCCATCTGTGCAAACGGCGACTCATCAAATCGTGGATCGTCAAAGCCTATACAAAAGGTTTTTGTTGGAGATGCTTGGTGACGCGACATCAAACCAACGATAGTACTCGAGTCTACGCCGCCTGAAAGAAATGCACCAAACGGTACATCCGATCGCATGCGGATCCTTACTGCATCGTCGAGAATAGCATTAAACTCTTCGATCCAATCGTCCTCTTTCCTGTTCAGGACAGGAGCAGATGACGCGAGATCCCACCATTGCACCATCGTGGTTCTATCAGGTGATATTTCTAGTCTGTGTCCCGGCATGAGATGGCGTACGTGTTGATACATCGTAAATGGCGCTGGGACATAATTGAACGTCAAGAAATGATGTATTGCTTCCGCATCGACATCAGGTTTGCGCGGCAACGCTTCGAGGATTGACTTGATTTCCGAGGCAAAGATCAGTCGATTACCGTCATCATGAATATAGAGAGGTTTGACTCCAATACGATCACGCACCAAATGCATTGTCCGTTTGCGCTTGTCATAAATGGCAATCGCAAACATTCCATTTAACTTATGGACAAACTCTATGCCTTCCAGCTCATAAAGGCGAAGGATAACCTCTGTATCCGAATTAGTTCGGCATGGATTCCCTGCACTTTTGGCGTAAGCTGCCAGTTCGACATAGTTAAAAATTTCACCGTTCTGGACAACGACGATTTCACCGCCGTCGGAAAAAAATGGTTGGTGTCCGCCATGGATGTCGATGATGGAAAGTCTTTGATTGCCGAGTGCTACGCCGTCTCCAGCATAGATGCCGTGATCATCTGGACCTCTATGGCGCAGCACATGTGCCATACGCAACGGCACATCGTCAGCCGCACTCCCCCCGTCTCGGGAAAAATATCCAAAAATCCCACACACTTTATTTGAAACCTCTATCCTAAAATGATCCAACTGCGCATGTGGCCATTTAGCTTTTCCCACCATTAGTGGCGTGATGCGCCAAATCAAGCAGTCAAAGGCTAGGCCTTAACCTTGCCCTGCCTCCGCCGCCATCAATCGACGTACTGCGATTGCCATCACCACAAGGAAACACGAACCAGCTACCGCAAAACCGAAGAATATGTTCACAGACGCCAAGCTAGAAGCCAGAAACGCAAATGGCAGACATAACGCGACAGCTCCCAGCAGCAACACAGAATACCGCCGATTAAAAATGGCCCCATCCGTGAAAATTCTAATGTCAGTCGCCTTTGCGAGAAACCATGCAAGACAAATTTGCGATGCAGTGATGGATAGCATAAGCAATTGAGAGTTACTATAGACAATTCCCGGTATTGTGAAAAATATACACAATATTAAAGAAATTATATTTGAATACAAAACTGCATTGACGCGCTTCATAGAGTAAAGCATGGACGACAACATGCTGGTTATTGATATAAACGGAAGAACTAAGATAGATATTCTAGTAAGCTCTGATATTTTTAAAAGCTCTCTCTCTTGCATTTTCCCATAATCAAACAATAAGTCTACTATATATTCCATCAATGGATACGCAAAACACAAAATACAACAAGATATCAAAAGAGAAATTCTTATACCAGATATAACTGTTTTTTTAGCTAATTCATGCAATCCATCATTATAATATCCGCTCAATTTTGACAATGCGACCAAGCTTATCGCCGTAAGCAAAACACCTGTTGGCAATTCGACGATCTTCTGAGCATAGTTGAATGCAGCAATATTTCCCGATTCCAATAAGGAGGCTGCCGCGCGGACAAGCACTGGAGGTACAAGAATCAAACTTGTTGCGATGGTGCCGATAAGAAAGGGCCGAACAAAAACGTCATCATTGGCAACCCGTTCATGCCTTATGCTCCACGCTTCGCGTGGGACGCACGGCAGCTGGGAAATCCATCGCACAGCAGCGGCAACCAAAATAGCTAAGCTGAGTATCAACATCCCATCATCGTCGTTGGCGAACATTAGTCCCGTTATAACGATAACATTGAAAACGAGAGTCCCAAGTCCAGCGATCAGGAATCGATCATTTGCATTCAAGTAAGCGCTTGTGACGCCGGAAAATGCTGTGATTGGGATCGAGAAGGCAACAAATGCTATTGCAATGTGAGGAAACGGAAAATCTGAGGCGAAGCCGGGAGCAAGCGCATAAAGGATGAAATCAGGAACTAAATAGAATATAAGCGCAACGAAGCCAAATGCGCCGAACGACACCGTTAGCGCCCTGCGGTGTAATTGTGCCGCAGCCTCTGGCGCAAGCGACCTGAATGTAGGCACCAACACCGCACTCAGGCCGCCTGCCACCAATAAATTCACAAGCAGATCAGGAATGCTTATTAAAATAATAGCCGCGTCAGCTTTATCTGATAGGCCATATGTTGATGCTATTTTTATTTCTCTAAATAATCCAGAAATTCTACCAAGGATCAATACAAAAGAAAGCATTCCACTTGCGGCAAAAACATTCTTTATAATAGATGAATTACTATATTTATCTACATTTTCCATTCTACATTATTGCCAATCATCAATTGCAACTATTACATAGTTTAAAATTCCATGTCTTTCGCCAAGACATTTTTTGGTCGATCTTTCCTGTCATTGAAACAGTCTCTACAAGCAAACATCATGCTCCGCAAACTCGAGATAGCGCGCCACGGTCAAATCGCGTTATTATGGGTTGTCCAAAAAGCGTCTCATCTGCGCCAGTGGCTGCATAAAGTGCCAGGTAGGGCACCAACACTAGATGGACCAAAACGGATGCCCCAACAATTTCAACACAATTATGTTTTCTAAGTCGGTCAAAAACTTCAGCTAAATTCGCTGGTTGATGATCCGATGCAACTCGCCAAATTGGCGGCCGTGGATTGCGGCACGCCCAAACCGGTCAAACCGAGAACCAGCATTTCCGGAAGGCATTGGCTCGTTGCAGATCCGCTCTGCCCGTTTGCCGAAAGTTCAGTCATCACCGCCTGGCACAGCCCTAGCCAGTACAGCACGCCGCTTTCTTTGGCCTCCCGCCGGATCAACCCTTGCTGGTATGCCGCTTCAATATCGTCGCGCAGGCCTTGATTCAAAGGATGTGAGCGCGATGTCGGTGAGCCCTGACTGCGCAGTAGCACCAGGGTCCGCTTTGGTTGCGTCAGGGCAAATTCCGCGACAACCCGCATCCCGCCAGCGATACGCTCGACAGGGTTTGTGATGGAGGCATTCGCCCGGGTCACCAGTTCTTCGACCTCGAGCCGCACCTCTGTGGCAATGGCGTTGGCGAAAGCCTGTTTGTCCGCAAAATGGTTGAAAAAACTGCCTTTGGCGACCCCCGCCTTTGCCACGACATCGTCAATCGGGATGGCGTCGATCGGGCGCTCTACAAGTAGTTCAAAACCCGCAGCGATCAAAGCGGCACGGGTGCGGGCCGAGCGGGAAGATAAACGGCGAGATGCTGGAGCGGAAGTCATCGCTGATTCATACTTGACTATATGGTCAATTGCAATCTATTTGACCAAATAGTCAATAACGAATCGGGGAGGACGCGCGATGGCGATCATCAAGATCGAGGATATTGCACATGTGCGCTTTGCCGCGCCGGACCTTTCCGCCATGCGGGCATTTCTTGACGATTTCGGAATGCAGACCTTCGAGGCTGACGGTCGGCTCTACGGCAAAGGCAGCGACGGTCGACCCTTTGTTCACGTAACCGAGCCGGGCGAAGCAAAGTTCCTCGCCGTCGGCTTTCGTGCGGAAACGGTGGCCGATCTGGAAAAACTTGCAGCAGCCGAGGGTGTCGCCGTTGAAGACATCAACGAACCTGGCGGCGGCAAGATTGCCCGCCTGACCGACCCCGATGGCTATGGCGTTGAAGTCGTTGCCGGCCAGTCTAAAAGTGACGCTTCGCTTTCATTCCCCGATCCGCCGCGCAACACCGCAGCCGCTAAGCCGCGTTTCCGTTCGACAGTGCGCCTCGATTCTGCACCCGCGCATGTCCGCCGCATCGGTCACGCCGTGCTCAAGGTGCGGGATTTCCGGGTTTCGGAAAAATGGTACAAGGACCGCTTCGGCTTCCTGACATCTGATGAAGTGGAAGCGGCAAAGGATGTGCCCTTAGGTGCGTTCATGCGTTGTGACCGTGGGGACAAGCCTGCAGATCACCACACACTCTTCCTTGCACAACTGCCAGGGCCGCTCGGATTACTGCACGCCGCATTCGAAGTCGCCAATCTCGATGACCTGATGCTGGGCCATCAGCACCTCAAATCAAAGAAGCGCGAAGCTGCTTGGGGCGTCGGCCGCCACATCATGGGCAGCCAGGTTTTCGATTATTGGAAGGATCCGTTCGGAAACGAGCTGGAGCATTGGACCGATGGCGACTTGTTTACCGCTGCCGATCAGCCGCAGAAGCAGCCGATGAGCGCCCTGCTCGCCGTGCAATGGGGCGCGCCCCATCCGATGTTTGCAGGCAAGATGCCGCCCCCGCCGGGCCTTATTGCCTTTTTCACCGCCCTCAATATCCGCATCAAACGGCTGTTCAGCCGCCAGCCCAAAGGAAATCCCGCATGAAACTCGCAACCTACACAGCCAATGGTCAAACCCGCACCGGTATCGTCGTTGTTGACCAGATCATCGATAGCGGCGTCGAAGGCACAATGATAGACCTCATCCGCGATTGGGATGCTCTCAAATCCGGCCTTGAGGCCAAGGCGGCGGCTGGTGGCGGGGTTCCGTTGGCATCGGTGAAGTTGGAGGCGCCGGTGCAGCGCCCGGGCAAGATCTTTGCGATCGGCCTCAACTACGCGGACCATATCGAAGAATCGAAGATGGAAACCCCGCAACGGCAAGTGTGGTTCACCAAGGCGCAGACCAGCGTCAATGCGCCTTTTGACGATATCGAAATCGCGACCGGCACTATGACCAATGATTATGAGGTCGAACTGGTGGCGGTGATTGGCAAGGGCGGCAAGCATCTGGGCGTCGAGGATGCCCCTTCAGCCATCTTTGGCTATTGCGTCGGCAATGATGTGACCGAGCGGATGTGGCAGCATGCCGGACCGCAATGGTCGCTCGGCAAAAGCTTTGACACCCACGCGCCGATGGGCCCTTGGATCGTGACCGCCGATGAGGTTTGTGATCCTCACAATCTGGGTTTGCGCTGCTTCGTCAATGGTGAGAAGCGGCAAGATTCGAACAGCAAACATCTCGTCTTCAACATCTGGCAACAGGTCGAACATCTTTCGGTTGGCATGACGCTGGAGCCCGGCGATTGCCTGTTCACCGGAACGCCGGGCGGTGTCGGCGCGGCAATGGACCCCCGCCAGTTTCTGAAGGCCGGTGATGTCGTACGCTGCGAGATTGATGGTCTTGGCCATATCGAGGCCAAGATGGCCGCAGAAAGCTGAGACCGATGCTTCGCAAACTGGCTTACGCGACGATTGCGTTGCTTGCCGCCGCAACGGTGCTGGCATGGGTCAATCGTGATGTGCTGGTTGACCGGGCCATCCAGGCCAGGTTGCAGCAGCAGCCGGATCGCAGCTTCCTTACGGATAAGGAGCATGTGCGCGTTCTGATCTGCGGCACGGGTTCGCCAGAGATCAGCTCTGCCAAGGCGCAGGCCTGCACTTTGGTGTCGGCAGGCGGCAAGATGTTCCTGTTTGATGTGGGGGACGGTGCGGTTCGCTCGCTCGCGCATTCGAAAATTCCGGTGAACCAATTGGAACGGGTTTATATTACCCATTTCCATTCGGATCATTTCAACGACCTTGCGACGCTTATCAATGCAGGCTGGATCTGGGGCCGCAAGTCGCCGCTTGAAGTGCAGGGGCCGGTTGGTACCAAACAGGTGCTCGATGGCTTCGCGCAGGCCTATGCGCTCGACGAAGGTTATCGCAGCACCAATATGCCGCACCTTGCGAAGAACCGTGCTGTCGCCTTTGGCGTACCGCTCGAAATCACCTTTGCCGAAGGGCAGCACGCTGTGCGGGTATATGACAAGGATGGGGTGACAATCGACGCCACGCTGGTTGCGCATGATCCGGTAAAACCGGCACTGGGCTATGTCCTCAAATATAAGGGCAAAAAAGTCTTCATCAGCGGCGATACCGAAGTCAGCCCGGTGAATATGGATGCGATGCGCGATGCCAATCTGGCGATCCACGAATCCTATGCTGCGCATATGGTGCGGCGCGCCATCCCGCAGATGAAGAAACTGGGGATGGACTTTGAAGCCACCGTTGCCGAACGAACCATCCCCTATCATGCCGACAATATGGCGCTTGCCAAACAGGCGCAGGAGGCCGGGGTGAAGCACCTGCTTCTCACGCACCTCATTCCCTATCCGGACAGCTTCGTCGTCCGGCAGATGTACACCGAAAATATGGCCGAACATTACAAGGGCAAGATCACGGTTGCGCAGGACGGGATGACACTGGTGCTTTGAATGCGCCCGAAAGGAGTAAATGCGATGACGGACTTCGACTGCGATGTGCTGATCGCTGGCGGCGGGCCGACGGGGGTAACGCTGGCGGTGCTGCTGGCCCGGCGCGGGGTGAAGGTGATCGTCGCGGAGAAGGAAGCGGATATCTATCCGCTGCCGCGGGCGGCGCATATCGACCATGAATGCATGCGCATCCTGCAAGAGGCGGGCGTGGCCGACGAAGTGATGGCCGGCAGTCGACGGGTGTCACGCTATGATTTCCTCAACGCCAAGGGCGATGTGCTGTTGCGCTTCGAAGGTTCGGATCAGTTTGGCCCGGGCGGCTGGCCAGTGGCGAACATGATCCACCAGCCTTCGGTCGAGGCCGCACTTCGCCAATCGCTCTCGACCTACGCCAATGCGGAATTGCACAGCAGGTGGGAACTGGAATCCTTTGTGGATGAGGGCAAGGGCGTGACCGCGCAAATCGCAACGCCTGACGGCGAAAGGACGATCCGGGCGCAGTATCTCGTCGGCGCAGATGGCGCGCGCTCGCCGGTGCGCAAGGCTGCCGGGATTGCGTTTGAAGACCTCAATTTCGAAGAGCCCTGGCTGGTGGTCGATGTATTGGTCGATGATTATTCACGTCTGCCCGATGCGAACCTGCAAATCTGCAATCCTGAAAGGCCGACCACTTGTGTGCTGATGGGCGAAGGGCGGCACCGTTGGGAATTCATGATAAAGCCGGGCGAGACGGCGGAGCAGGTGAGCGATGATGCCTTCATCGAAAAGCTGCTCGAACCCTGGAATGTCAAAGGCGCCGTCCGGATGGAACGCAAGGCCGTCTATACCTTCCGCGCGCGGATTGCCGAGCAATGGCGCAAAGGTCGGGTGCTGCTCGCGGGTGACGCCGCGCACCAGACCCCGCCCTTTGCCGGACAGGGGATGTGCTCCGGATTAAGGGACGCGGCCAACCTCGCATGGAAACTGGCTGCGGTGATCAAGGGCGAGGCTAAAGATGCACTGCTCGACAGCTACCAACCCGAACGTGCCCCCAATTTGCGCGCAACGATCGACATGGCGATCATGATGGGTCGTACCGTCTGCATCACCAGCAAATGGGGCGCATTTTTGCGCGACATGAAGTTCAAACTTGCCCGGATGCTTGGCAAATTGCCTGATGGTCCGCCAGCCTATCCGCCTGTTTCAACCGGTGCGATCCTTGCGGGAAGTGCAGCCGCAGGAAGCTATTTTCCGCAATTTGCATCGCATGACGGCCGTCGGACCGATGATCTTCTGGGCCATCAGCATTGGTTGATCTCAAAAGCGGATTTGGACAGCGCACCATTTGCGCCATTTTCGGAACAGCTCCGTAGCTGGCTCCAGCGGACGGGGGTTGAGGCAGCATTGGTTCGTCCGGACAAATATGTTTATGGTTCCGGAGATCCCGAACATTTGCGCGAAGCCTGGGAATTGACCCTCGGCGGTTGAGGGTCGACCGCGATCCGAACCCCGTTTGCTGGAGCTATGCTTCCAGTCGGGTGGCCATCAGGCGCACGGCCTCGGGCTCAGAAATCACCTCGGCATATTTGGCCTGCAGGTCGAAGAGATTGGACTCATGCGGTGCCGGATGGCGGTCTCCGCAGGCATCGCGAACTACAAAAGGTGCAAAGCCGTATTGGAGAGCGTCAAGGGCAGTCGCCCGGACGCATCCCGATGTTGACATTCCGGTGATCAGCAATGTGTCGACATGTTTGTCGCGAAGCGCGGCGGCAAGATTTGTTCCGAAAAAGGCAGAAGCATATTGTTTCGAAATGACCAATTCGCCTGCTTCGGGCCTAAGCGTCGGTGGAAAATCGCCCAGCGGCGAGCCTTTATCGAACGCGCTAAGTGCTGGGATTTTCTTGTAGAATAATCCACCATCCGCACCACCAGGCTGATAGACAACATTGGTGAAAATCACCGGAACCCCCGCCGCGCGAGCCGCCGACAACAATCGTTCATTGCTGGCAAGCGCATCTTCTGCGCCCGCATAGAGCGGCGAATCCTTGTCGAGATAGGCCATTACAAAATCGACAATCAGCAAGGCCGGTTTTTGGCCAAACGGCAAGTGGCCGTTGAAGGTGCCTGAATAGTTGGCCGATAGGTCGTCGGCTTCAGGCATCAGATGGCACCCGCCGCTGTCAGTTCCTCAATCTCCTGCCCGGACATGCCGAGCAGGCCACCATAAACCTCTTCATTATGCTGCCCGACCAGCGACGGCGCAGGGGAGCGCACACCGCTGGGAGTAGCGGACAGTTTCGGGAAAGCGCCCTGCATCTTGAGTTTGCCGAACCGTTCGGTTTCCACCTCGATGATCGCTTCGCGCGCCTTGAAATGTGGGTCAGCCAGCATCTCCGGTGCCCGATACACACGGCCTGCGGGAATCGAATAGGCAATCATCAGTGCATCGACTTCATCGACCGTCAGCGTCTTGGTCCAGGCGTTGATCAGTTCGTCGAGTTCCAGCTGGTTCTGGCCGCGCGCCAGATGTGTGGCGTAGCGTTCGTCAGTCCCCAGTTCCGGCCGCCCCATCGCTTCGGCGAGCCTTTGCCAGAGCGAATCCTTGTTGGCCCCGATCATATATTCGCCGTCTTTGCAGATGTAGACATTTGAAGGCGCGATGCCGGGAAGGATCGAACCTGACCGTTCGCGGATAACCCCTTCATGGGCATATTCGGGCACGAGTCCTTCCATCACCTGCAGCACGCTTTCATAGAGCGCCGCATCGACAATCTGGCCCTTGCCGGTCTGGTTGCGATGGTGGAGCGCCGCAAGCACGCCCATGCACCCATAAGTGGCCGTCAACGTATCGCCGATCGAAACGCCCATGCGGCTGGGTGGTCTGTCAGGTTCGCCGACAATATAGCGCCAGCCGCCCATCGCTTCACCAATGCCGCCAAAGCCTGCACGATCCGAATAGGGCCCGGTCTGACCATAGCCGGACATGCGCGCGATGATCAGGCCCGGCTGTTCGGCCAAGAGCTGTTCGGGCGCGAGACCCCATTTTTCCATCGTGCCGGGTTTGAAATTCTCGATGAGAATATCGGCAGTCGCAATCAGCTTACGGACCAGTTCCTGACCCTCGGCAATGCGCAGATTGGCGGAGACGCACTTCTTGTTGCGGGCAATGACTTCCCACTGAACCTTGTCTTTGCCCTGCCCCCAGACACGCATCGGGTCGCCCGCACCGGGCGGTTCAACCTTGATGACGTCCGCACCCATATCGCCGAGCAATTGGCCGCAAAAGGGGCCCGCCAAAAGCTGACCCATCTCGACAACACGCAATCCTTTTAACGCGCTCACTCTGCTGCCTCCAGCATCGGCCAGACAGGCTGGACAGGTGCCTTAAGGCCGGTTTCCGCCTCGCAATTGGCGCGCAGAACTTCGATGCCCGGGCCATAGTTGAACAGCGGCAATGTGCCGCGCTCGCTGCGCAATTGGGCGCGCAGGGCTTCGGTAGCGGAGCTGTCTACCACGCCATGTTCGCTGGCCACCACACCATAGGCTTTTGCGCCTTCCGCGGTAACGAGGCCTTGTACGATTTCCTTGGCGACCAGAGCCGGATCGCGCTCGAGCGGATCACCCCAGCCGCCGCCACCCCAGGTGATGAAGTGCAACTGGTCTCCTTCCTCGACCTGCACTTCCTCCACCTTGTTGCCAATGATCTGCGAAGTGCCATCGGCCTTTTCGAGGATCTTGCGCGCGCGCTTGCCCGGCTCACCGCCATTGACGCCCCAAGGCGGCACAAACCAGCGATCGTCGTGGATGGAGATCGTACCGGGGCTGAGGAAGCGATAGGTCATGTGGATGCCGTTGCCACCGCGATGCAGACCCGCACCCCCGCTATCCGGTTCGGTTTCGTAGCGCTCGATCAACAACGGGAAATAGCGCTCCAGAAATTCGTTGGGCACATTGGTAAAGCCCGGCCATAGCGAATGGCCATCCGGTCCGTCACCCATCGGTCGGCCCGGGACACCACCGAAACCGATCTGGAAGAGCTGGAACCAATCACCCTTCTTGTCATGGCCCGAATAGAAAAGATGGGGGCTGGAGGAAAATCCGGCCGCATTCAGGAATTCCGGCGTTTTTTGGCCCAATAGTCCGCCTAGAATGTCGAAAATGCGGCCAAGCGCATGGGTGCGACCCGAAAGCGCTGCGGGGAATTTGGGTTTGAGGAGCGAGCCTTCTGGGATGCGCACATCGATCAAATCGTAAAAGCCGTCGTTGAACAGGATCTGCGGATCGAAGACCATGATCATGTAGATGCCGAAGAACATCTTGAACATGTTTTCGTTGAGATAGAAGTTGATCGAGGCTTGGCTCTGCGGATCGGTTCCCGCGAAATCGAGCACGACCTTTTCGCCTTCGCGCCACATCGTGCATTTGATCTTGTACGGGCCTGCACCCATACCATCGTCGCAGATATAGTCTTCGAAGGCCACCGGCTCTTCACCAATCGCCATGGCAATCAGCGATTTCATCGCGCGGTGGTTGCGCGCCAGCAGTTCCTGCGTCGCCGATACATAAACGTCATCACCAAAGCGTGCCGCCATTTCAATCACCCGTCGCGCCGCGACCCGGCAGGAGGCGATGAGCGCGTTCAAATCCGCCTGGCACCAATCGGGCTTGCGCGTCTGGTGCATGACGAGCTTCATCAGGTCGTCATTATACTCGCCCTTTTTCCAGATCTTGACCGGCGGGATGCGCACCCCTTCTTCAAAGATCGAATGCGCATTGATCGGCATCGAACCGACCACCTTGCCGCCGATATCAGACTGGTGGCCGAACATCGAAGTGTAGGCGATCAGCCGTCCATCCTTGAACACCGGAAGAAGCACCAGCCAGTCGTTCGAGTGGCTGACCGCACCAGCGCAGGAATAGGGATCGGACAGGAAGATCATGTCGCCGTCTTCGAGCGTGCCATCGAAGTTATCGAGGAAGCCGCCGATAAAGCTGCCGAACTGGCCGACGATCATCTTGCCGGTATGATCGGCAATCAGCGGAAAAGCATCGCCCTGTTCGCGGATGCCGGGCGACATTGCCGTACGCACCAACGTTGCATCCATTTCGATACGCGCATTGCGCAGCGCGTTTTCGATGATGTCGAGTGTGACCGGGTCGATCGCGACCTTGTTGAACGGTGTGGGGTTGGTTTCAATGATTGTGGCGGGCATGATGTCGCCTCCTCAAGCCAGATTGATCAGGATGTTGCCGACCTTGTCGACGGTCGCAACGCATCCGGTTTCGATGAGCGTGGTGGAATCCATTTCGACGACAATGGCCGGGCCCGGGATGATGTCGCCCTGCCGCAGCTTCGACCGGTCGTAGATCACTGCCGCCTGTTCCTTGCCATCCATCCACAAACTGTGATCGCGCATCTTGGCAGCAATGGGATTGCCATCGCCCTTGGGCAGTTCGGCGGCCGGCAGGTCGAGCGCCTGCCCCAATGCCACGGCGCGCAGGTTCACGATTTCATGGGGCGTATCCATGTTGAAAGTGAAGAGCCGCAAATGCTCCTCGTCGAAGCGCTGCAATATGCCGTCAATGCCATCGCGTTCGAGCACTTCGGGTGTGATCGTCAACGGCACTTCGAACGCCTGCCCCGCATAGCGGACATCGATTTCAAACTCGCTGCTGATATCCGCATCGGCGATGCCATCTGAACGCAGCTCGGCACGCGTCTGGTCGGCCATTTCCTTGAGGATGCCGATCAGTTCCTGCGCGTCGGTGGTCGTCGCCAGCCGCGAGAAGGAACGGGCGGTTTCGGTGCGCATCCGCGTGGTCGCATCTCCCAGGGCGCAGAGCACGCCAGGGGACACAGGCGAGATCGCCGGCCAGCTTCCCATCAACCGCGCAACGGCGTTGACGTGCAACGGCCCGGCACCGCCAAAGCCCATCAGCGCAAAGTGGCGGGGGTCATAGCCTTGCTGCACCGAAATCATCCGCAACGCGCCGAACATATTCTCATTCACGATGTCGATGATCCCGCGCGCCGCCGACATCAGGTCGATACCCAGCGCGTCAGCGATAGTCTGCACCGCCTTTTTCGCGCCTTCGCGATCGAGCTGGAAGCTGCCGCCCAGCAGGTTTTCCGGCAGATAGCCGAGCACGACATTGGCGTCGGTCACCGTCGGCAATTCGCCGCCTTTGCCATAAGCGACCGGCCCGGGCACCGCGCCGGCCGATTGCGGACCGACGCGTAAGGCGCCGGTCAGCTCGGGCACATAGGCGATCGATCCGCCGCCTGCACCGACGGTCTTTACGTCGAGCGATGAAGCGCGCACCGCCAGATGTCCGACTTCGGTAGTACGGACGCGACGCGGCTCCAGATTTTCGATCAGCGCCACGTCGGTTGAGGTGCCACCCACATCGAGTGTGAGGATATTCTTGATCCCCGCATTCTTGCCGACCCACAACGCGCCCGTAACCCCGCCCGCCGGACCGGACATCAGGATGTTGACCGGATGCTCTTCGGCCTTTTGCGCCGACATCAACCCGCCATCCGAACGTAGCAGCGAGAGTTTTCCGGTAAAGCCTGAATCCGCCAGCTTGTTGCGCAAATTGGAGACATATTTGCTCACCACCGGTCGCACCGCCGCATTGGCGACGGTCGTCAGGGTGCGCTCATATTCCTGCATCTCCGGCAGCACTTCATGGCTGAGCGAAACGGGCACATCCTGCATGATTTCGCGCGCCAGTTCGCCGACACGCTTTTCGTGCGTGCCATTGGTATAGGCGTTCATGAAGCTGACCGTGATGGCTTCGACGCCCTGGTCCTTGAGCTGCGTCAACGCCTCACGTGCCGAACTTTCGTTGAGCGGTCGGACTTCCTGCCCCTGCGCATTCATCCTGCCCGCGACGGTGACGGTATCTTCCAGTGCCGCCAGCGGCGTCGGTTTTGGCCAGATGATCCAGGCCGCGAGACCACCCGGAACATAAGACCGCGCGATCTGCATGATGTCACGATAGCCTTCGGTCACGATCAGTCCGACGCGTGCGCCCTTGCCTTCCAAAACGGCATTTGTGGCGACGGTGGTACCGTGGAGGAAATATTCGATCTCTGCCGGTTTCACACCCGCATTGGCGCAAATCGCCGTCACGCCATTCAATATGCCCTCGCTGCTGTCATGCGGCGTAGAGGGTGTTTTGTGGCGCCAGAATGCCCCGGTGTCAGCATTGAACAGCAACAG
This sequence comes from uncultured Sphingorhabdus sp., assembly GCA_937873665.1. Next base: position 4,995 of record CALMYW010000151.1, on the reverse strand, counting down.
GTCGGTGAATGTCCCGCCGACATCAACGCCCAAACGATACCCCATTATTATCTCCTCACGCTGCTTTTGGGAAATGCGGTGCTTGCGCGACCATTCCCGGCAGTTTTCGTTCCATCACACCCGAGAGCCAGTTGCTGGCCTCAATCAACTTGTCCAAGGCCATGCCCGTGCGGACGCCGGCCCGTTCGAGCATGTAAACCACATCTTCACTCGGTACATTGCCTGCCGCTCCCGGAGCGAAGGGGCAGCCGCCCAACCCGCCGAGCGACGCATCGACGATGGTCGCACCTGCCACTACTGCCGCCCAGACATTGGCGAGGCCGGTGTTGCGGGTGTTGTGAAAGTGGACACGGACTGGAAGCGGCTGGACCGCCTGGCGCACACGCTCGACCAGTCGCGCCACATGCGCCGGGTTGGCGACGCCGATTGTGTCTGCAAGCGCGATCTCCACCGGCCCGGCCTCGGCAATTGCGAGCGCCATTTCGATCACACGGTCTTCCGATACTTCACCTTCAAAGGGGCAACCGAACGAAGCAGCGACAGTGCATTGGCCGGTGCGCCCCTCCGCACGGGCGAGTTCGATGATGGCTTTTGCGGCCTCAACCGATTCACCGCTGGTCTGTCCCTGATTAGCCATCGCGAAGGTATCGGTTGAAACCGCCACGGCACCCAATTGATCGATACGCCCGGTGGCAATCGCCCGTTCCGCCCCGCGCTGGTTCATGACCAGTCCAATGAAGGTGACGTCGTCACGCAATGGCAAGCCAGCGCAAACCTCCTCCGCATCGGCCATTTGCGGCACACGCTTGAGGTTCACAAAACTCGTCACTTCAATCCGGCGCGCACCGGCATCGATCACTCGGTCAATCAACGCCAATTTGTTGGCCGTCGAGACCAGATTCTTCTCGTTCTGGAGCCCGTCGCGCGGCCCGACCTCAAGAAATTCGATGTTGCCTGGGATATCCATGATGGGAGCCTGATGCCATATTTGTATACAATTTCAAACAGGTTTATGCAGCCTCGCCCACCTGACCTTTTTCGGTTCCGCGCGCATGCGCCTCTGCATAGGCATGGAATGCTCGACGGATATGCGCCGTCATGACTGCCGCCGCCCATTCCCCGTCGCGGCAATCGAAAGCCATAACTAGTTCCTCATGCTCATGGTGCGAGCGTCGCAGATTTTCGAGGTCATATTGCTGCGCAGTTCGCAAAACGACCGGCTGTTCGGTTACCTGCGCAAGCATGCCTGAAAGCCGCTGAGAACCCGACGCCTCCATGATGATGGCGTGAAAATGGCGGTTATGATCGAGAAACTTGGGAATATCGGGCTTGCTCGCCCCTATCGCCTGCCGGATCGCGTCATTGTGACTGCGCAGCCGCGCGAGCTGATCCCACGAAATCCGCTTTGCTGCGCGTCTAGCGGCATAAGCCTCCAGCATGGCACGCAACTGAAAGGCCTCCTCCAGATCGTCGAGCGACCAGTCCGCGACAAAGCTGCGTTGCGATTCATTGCGGCGGATGAAAAGCTCCGCCTCCAATCGACGAAGCGCGTCGCGTACAGGCGTGCGAGAGACCCCGCAAAGTTCGGCCAGCGCCTCTTCGCGTATCTGTGATCCAGGCTGCAATTCGCCGGATAAAATCATGCTGCGGATATGGCTGTAAGCGCGATCCGATGCCCGGGACATAGGTAAAATGCTCCTCTTGACGAACGCTATTTGTATACAATAAGCTGCCTGCAAAGCAATAATAGCTATCACAGGGAGTTTTGGTACCATGCGTTTCACGAAACATGCGCTCCTCGCATCGATTGCAGCCAGCACGTTGATCCCCAGCCTCGCTCATGCCCAGGAAGCGGACGACGGAGCCGAAGCAGAAGAAATCATTGTCACCGCACGTCGTCAGAACGAACGGCTGGTCGAAGTTCCTGCCTCTGTTTCGGTTATTGATGCAGACTCACTGTCAAAAACTGGTGCTGACAATGCCCAGGGCTTTGCTCAACTCACACCCGGGGTGACCATCGTCACCGGCACTGCCGAAGCGGGCGATACGCAGATCAACATCCGAGGTATCAACGGTGCGCGCGATGCGGAAAGCTCGGTCGCCCTTGTCGTCGACGGCATTTTGAAAACCAACACTGCGCAGCTCAACCAGACGCAGGGCACGCTGCGCCAGATCGAAATCCTTAAAGGTCCGCAGGGCGCTATTTATGGACGCAATGCCGCCGCAGGTGCAATTGTCATTTCGACGGTCAAGCCGGGTGACGCGCTCGAAGGTGCGGTGAAGCTCAGCTACGCCAATGAGAAAACAATTGACGGGTCGGCTTACATCGCCGGGCCGCTCGGCGACGGCGTCGGCTTCGTTCTTTCCGGCAACTATCGCACCACCGACGGCTTCTATCGCAACCTGTTCCTCGACCGTAAGGTGGTTGACGATCAGGAAGTCTATTCGATCGATGGCCGCGTCATCGCGCAATTGGGCGATGCGACCAATCTCGATCTCAAAGCACGCTATTCCAAACTCTCGGGCGCATCGATCAATTTCAACTCGGTGTTCCACATCGAAGCCTTTGGCGGCGCCTTCTTCGAAGATGTCGATGATCACCCGTTGCGTTATTATAGCAATATCCGGCCGACAAACGACCAGCGCTCGATCGATTTCTCGGCAAAGCTGGAACATGATTTCGGTTCAACCAAACTGACCGCCTGGGCACTTTATTCTGATGTCGATCAGAGCCTGACAGCCGACGGCACATCTGCAGACTTTGCGCGCTATATCTCGCCCGCGCTGGGCGCTCCCGCCAATGCGACGAACCTTGCCGTTCAGAACCAGTGCTTTGCAACGACCGCCGCGTTGACCGGGTTCCCGGTAAACCCTCCAGGTTTCATCGGTCAGGTGCCGGTCCCCTTCATTTTTGCGCCTGCCACCGGCTCGACCTTCGGTGCCTATAGCCCCACCACCTGCGACGGCACCCAGCTGCAGATCCGCAACCAGAAGGATATCAGCGGCGAAATCCGGCTGGCATCAAACGGCGATGGCCCACTGAACTGGCAATTGGGCGTCTATGGCCTGCATATCGACCGCTCGGTCGGCGTCAGCCTTGGCGCAGACCTGGGTCAAGGCGTAAGCCGTGAGCTTTACAACGCTCCGGGCAGCAGCAACCCGACGTCACAATTGTTCTACGACAAGTTCAAGACCGACGTTTATGCGGCTTTCGGATCGGTCGATTATGAAATGTCGGACCGGTTCAAGGCGGGTGTTGCGCTGCGTTATGATGTCGAAGATCGTAGTACGACCAACCTGGTTCCCAACGTTTTCGACCCCATCACCGGCGCGAAGATCAATCCTGGCCTTCCCGCAACCGGTAGCATCGCTGACAAGTCAGCCAAATTTAAACAACTGCAGCCCAAGGTGACGCTCAGCTTCACACCCAACAGTTCGACCAACATCTATGCCAACTGGGGCGTCGGATTCAAATCAGGCGGGTTCAACAATACCGGCTCATCGGCACTGGTGAATGCCAATTTCAACATCCCCGAAATCGGCGCCGGGGTGACAATCAACGACCTGTTTCGCAAGGAAAAGTCGAGCGCATTTGAAGCCGGCATCAAGGGATCGCTGTTTGACAACCGCGTGACTTTCGATCTGGCGGGCTACTACACCCGCATCACCGACATGCAGTTCTTCGAATTCTTCGTCGGCTCGTTCGGACTACTGCGCGTCGTGTCCAATATCGACAAGGTCGATGTGAAGGGTGTCGAACTCAACACCGCGGCAAAAATCGTCGATGGCTGGAAGGTATTCGGCTCGGTCAACATCACCGACAGCGAGATCAAGGCCAACGCTTCGCGCCCCTATACGGTGGGCAACAAGTCACCTTACACTGCTGACTATACCATCAACCTTGGCACGCAGATTGATGCGCCGCTGAGCAATACGATGGATCTGGTGCTACGCGCCGACTACCGCATCACGGGCCCGACCTGGTTCCACACCGTGCAGAACCAGACACGTGCGACGATCTTCAGCCAGCTGCTGCCGATCTCCGCGCTCGCGCTTCCCGGATTTGTCGGCAATGCGAATTACAGCGTTGCAAAGCGCAACGCCTTTGGCGTGCTCAACCTGCGCTTTGGGCTGGAAGGCGAAAACTGGAACCTTACCGCTTTCGCTGACAACATGCTCGACCGCAAATATATCAACGAAGCGATCCCCGCGATCGAATTTGGCGGCTCGTTCATCTCGCCCGGCGCACGACGCCTGATCGGGGTAGAAGCCGGTTACAAATTCTAGGCGCACGCCTGACTAAGCCCCCCCGGTGTTTTGGTTTCTTCCTTGTGCCCTCGCAACTGGGAAGAGACCAAAACGCCCATTGCATCACAACCTCAAATCTATGCCATTGGTGCTGATGGAGAGAAGAATGAATGTTGATGGGTGGCACCGCGTCTTCACGCGATAATGTCGGGCTCCTCAGTCCACGATTGCGCGATGTGATGTCCGATGGCACGCAATTGTCTGATAGATAGCTCGGGCAAGGTTTTCGAATGATCGGGTGAAAAGCACATAACCCGACACTTGCCGGACACCTGTTCCTGCTGCAGCAGGCTGTCTCCGCTCGCCAAATGCTCGCTTGATTGGGGTAGCAAAGCGGCAAAGTCATTGTCGAAAATCCAGAGGTCGGCATAGTCGGGATGGCGCGTGGTCTGGGATTGCGGCCTGGATAAAATACGGCTTCCAAACTTTTTCCATCGCTCCACGCACGAGCGACCAATGTTTCCGGATAGTCCAATGCCTCAATCATGGAACAGGCAAGCGCCTGTTGTGGCGCACCTTCAGCAAAGGTTCGGGCAAAATCACCGGCTTGCATGAGTAACCCCAAACTCGCGGTTGTGTTAGCGAAGATCTAGGCCTTGCGATAGCGGATCACGCCGTCTTCCTGGGTGCGCATATAGTCGCGTTCCAACCTCGCCGGCGCTGCTCCATTGGCCGGGCAATCGTTCG
>CALMYW010000150.1 GCA_937873665.1 uncultured Sphingorhabdus sp. | reverse complement strand
GAAAGCCCTGACGGCATCCAACCGGCGGACGGTTGGTCGATGGGTTCCAAGGGAGAGCGAAGTCTCCCTTTGGTCATGGGGTGTTGGGGAGCTGGAACGCTCCCTGACTGGTAATGCAACGGCCATGCGTTGCGCTGACACATTCCACCCCTGCCGCAATCTGCAACGCAGATCTCGCACGGCTTGGGGTGATGCATGTGTCAGCCGCCAGAGGGATGCAACGGGAGAGCGCAGCGTCTCCCTTGCCAAGATGCCGGTAATACACCGGACATCTTGCGGATCACGCTATCGCGTAATCTGGCTATTGCGGAGTCGGTAGAACCGACACGTTACCGTTGATTGTTGGAAAATGCACGCGCCACGAAAATTCGCAGCGCGCACTCTTCATTTTGTATTTCGGATATCGGCTAAACCGAATCCGGGAAATGTTTCATCTGCCCAATATATGTTGCCGCGACGTAAGCGATCCCAAGGGCCTCGCCCCAAAGTCGGCAACTGGTCTGCGGTGTAGCGTTTGAACTCAAACGCCGCTGCATCGGTGCGCACGGCGTAGATCGGCCACGCACTCGATGCGTTTGCAGCGGCGGCAATCATGATGCCGCCCATGCTGTCATATTGCCTCTCGGAATGATCGGCGGTGATGTCATCGGACAACAAAAAGAAACTGCCTTTCGCGCGCGTCGGGAGGATTGCGAGCGGGCGGTTGTAATGCCGAATGATCTTGCCTGTCGCGAACGTCGCCCGTGGTCTCCCATCTTCGTTGTACCGCGATTCATAAGTGCAGTTGAATTCGCTACGCTCTCCATCGGCCTGTGCGTCCAGCCCGATGACAAGGCGCGAGACTCCAATTTCGCCGTTCGGATTCACATGGGATGGTCGATAGAGCGAATAGGTTCCGGCAAAGGCTCGCGCCTTGTCGAAGTTCAAATCCGACCCATGCGCTAGCAATTCCTTGATCGCTGACACGGCGATCTCGCTCGTCTGCATCCGCTCTTCGTCTTCGATGGGACGATAGACCTCAGCGAAGTCGATGCTCATCCAAAGATAAAGGGCGTTCACAAGCTGACGGTAGGGAATGTAGCCCTGCGACAGACAACGGCTGATCACGTTGTCATCGGCTTCGAACTTGGGGCAATATCGCGCGCAATCATCAATGTGCGATTTCGCGATCACGCGTCCGGCGCGCTCAAGCTCATCCTGACAATCGCGAATTGTCCAGCCTTCAGATTTCCGAACCAACGCAAGTGCACGAACGGCTGCGCGCTGGCGTTCGATTGGAAGCTCTTCACCGGCAAGGCGTGGCTTGCCGCGCTTCTCTTTCGTCGTGGTTATGCTCACGGGATTCCCCTTCCTATGGCTTCCCTTTTGTAACCTATTATTTTTCCTGTCTATCCTTTTATAATTCATATTTCCCCTTTTGAATTTTGGGGGAAACGTCGGCACATCTGTTCATGCAAGGCAATGATGCCGAGCCAAGGAAAGGATGCTGAAATGCTTAACTTCATTCGAAAGACCCACACGAATGCAAACTCTGGAGTTCGGGATGCGGAATTCGCTGCGTTCACCGCGCGCCGCTCTAAGTTTTTGTTTTCATGCAGGGGTTCACCAGGATGTCAAAATGCCTGATCTGCTTCGAGCACTGGAAGGACTGCGAATGCAATTTTGCGAACGATAATCATGACCTCGATAGGGTCGTCATTATCCCGCCTGTTGAGCTAGTCCTCACTCGCAGCTATTTTCACCGCCTCGCGATTGCGACGGCTAATCTCAACCTGTCACGTCGGAAAATTCCTGATTGGATGGCGAGTGCACTTTACCGTGATGACATTATTTTCATCGATCACGGTCGGCGCATCATCATTCAGGATGAAGCCATCGAGACGGCCTTCAACAATGAACTCGGGTTCCGTTGGCTATCCGATTTCAAGGCCTTCGCGATAAGCCCGCCGTTACAAAACCCACAAAATCGATTGGCGGAAAGGCTTCAACTTCTCGCGACATCGTTCTGGGTTCATAGTCCGGCAATAGCGCGACACTTTGCGCGTTAAGTCGGCAAAGATTGGGGCTGCGGGAAACCGCAGCCCTTTTCAATTTCAGCTTTCCCCCACGCCATTTCGCTCGGCGTGAAATTCCGACTTCAATCACTTTGCTGGAGGAATTGTGCGATGGAAAAATCGAAAAATGAAAATGGTGATGGCGCTACGGATGAATGCGCGAATGCACATGCGTGCAGCCATTGGGTTTTCAGCAAAGGCTGGCCACATTGCTCTGGCTGCCCGTTCGATAAGACGCGCAACACGGCGTCTGAGAAAAGCATCCCCCGCCTTTGGTTCGAGATGATGGTCTCGTTTGCTGTTGGTTCAATTGCGGGGGTGATCGCGGTTGATGCCGCTGTCCATACTTCTGTGTTCTGCCCTTCTGCGCAGCGAGATTATGTTGCCCAATCTGAAAGGGAAATCTGGCAGCGGTTATGGCGTGCTGAAATGCAGCGAGCACACATGGATCATATTCTGCGGCAACTTCCCCCCAAATACGATCCCAAAAAATGATTTGAACTCCTTGCCGAAATCTCTCGGCAAGGAGTTCATCTATGTCTGTCCAATATCAAATTGACTATGAGGACGACGGCGCGCGGCAATCGCGGCCGTCTGAAAACCTGCCAGTGCAATCGCGTCCGCGCTACGTCGATGTGATCGACGAAAAGCAAAGCCGGTTTCAGATTCCATCGATCCTGAAAACCGCATCGGTGTTTGTGCTGGGCGCGCTCGCGCTCGCGAGCGCAGAGAAGTACGCTCCTGAAACGTGGCGTCCAAGCACGATCATCGGCACATATGATGCACGCATCACATCTGCTGTGAAAGCCGCAGAGCTAAATCAGCAAGCACGTTTTGAAGCGTGGGCCGCGCAGGTAAAGGTTGCGTCTGATCAAAATGCCGAAGCGTATCGCGCAGCGATGACGGCAACCAATAATAACTACGAAGCTGTGTATGCTCGCGCGCGCATTTATGCGGAAGCCTCAACGCGGATGCAGGGCCAATATGCGCAGATGCGCATGAATCAGGTCAACGCGCAGACTGGTGCCGAGAATGGCATCATCAACATGGTCAAGATGATTGGCTATGGCATGAATGCGCTCGAAGCGGGTTCTGGCGATCAAGCTCTTGCCTATACCGAGACGATGTCGCGCGACGTTTCCAATCGCATGACGCAGGCAGCAATGGAAGGCGCGCGTATCGATGTGACGGGTTGGGATACCAATCTCCCGTCACCTGAAACTGTCCGCGCTGAATTGCGTCGGTATCAGCCAGTGCCGATTCCTCCTCCGCCCGTGCTGAGCGAACAGCCCATCACAATGGGCGGAAACTGAAATGCGTGGCGGACGATTTGGCACGGGCATGAACACGTTCATGTCCGTGCATCGCCAAACGCTGGAAGCGGATTATGCCGCGCATGCACGGCAGCGTGCGCGCGCGACGGAAAATGCGATGCGCCTTGCTGCACCATCGGATGCGCTGGGTAATGGGAAGCTCGCAAGCCTTCACGATGTGAAGGCAAGCGGCCTCTTCAACAATGATGGAATTTTTCTGGGCGGCCTAGAAGGCCGCCTTCTGTTTTATCGGGGCGATGCGCCGATCATGACATATGCGAGAACGGGAGCCGGTAAGGGGAAAGACCTCGTGCTCCCAAATTTGGGGCATCTCCGCGATCGATCATTGGTCGTGTGCGATCCGAAAGATGGAGAGAACGCTTTTGTGTCGGCGGCTTATCGCCGCGATGTGCTCGGACACAAAGTCG
>CALMYW010000149.1 GCA_937873665.1 uncultured Sphingorhabdus sp. | reverse complement strand
ATCGAGGCCCACCCCGAGCGACTGGCCGGGCTCCTGGGACTGCTGGCGGAACCCGACACCCCCCTGGCGACGCGCATCGGGATCGGCGCCCTGATGGAGGACCTGGCAGGCACCCCCCTGGCCGGCGCAGCCATTCCGACCCTGGAGACCCTCACCCTCTCCGCCCAGCCCCAGACCCGCGCCGACGCCTGCCACTACCTGGGCCTCACCGGCGACGCCCGCGTCATCCCCAGCGTGCGGCGACTGCTGGACGTCGACGATGACGAGGTCAGCGACAACGACACCGAGACCCTGGCCCTGCTGGGGAACTCTCCGTCCGGCGAGGGAGACATCCAATGATGCGCCGAACTCGCGTCTACGTGGGTCTGGACTTGGCGGCCGGAATGATCCTGTCGCTGCCCCCGCACACGGTCAAGCATCTGGTCCAGGTCCTGCGCCTACGAACCCGAGACGCTCTAATCCTCTTCAATGACGAGGGCCGGGACTACCCCGCTGTAATCCTCTGTGCCAACCGCCACCGGATCGAGGTGCGGCTGGGAGAGCCTGGCCCCCCCGAACCGCCGCTGCCACTCCATGTGCACTTAGCCCTTGGAATTTCCAAGGGCGAGCGCATGGATTTTGCCCTGCAAAAAGCAGTGGAATTGGGTGTCGCCGAGATGACGCCCCTTTTCACGGGACGCGGCATGGTCCGACTGGATGGGGACCGCCTGGACAAACGCTTGGAGCACTGGCAGGGGGTTGTGATTGCCGCTTGCGAGCAAAGCGGCCGGCGTCTTCTCCCTCGACTGCATCCGGCAGAGACCCTGGGATCCTGGCTGACCAAGGGACACCACTGCCCTCTGCTCCTCGACCCTAGCGCCGCCCTTCCCCTGACCAGCCTGCCTTCTCCGGGCCCGGCTCTGACCTTTCTGATCGGTCCGGAAGGCGGTCTGGAACCCGCCGAGCGCGAGAGCGCCTATCGTGCTTATTTCACCGGCGTGCGCCTTGGGCCCCGCATCCTACGCACCGAGACCGCCCCCTTGGTGGCATTAGCCGTCGCCCAATCTCAATGGGGGGATCTTCGCTGTTGATCATCCGTGTAAACCATCCAGATCCACCTGACTCCCTGAACCTACTCATTTTTCCAGTGCTGCCGCCACCTCCATCTGCCCTTCGGATCTCACCTCCCAGGGTGCTTATCTAGCAAGTGATATCGGTTATCCGTGGAACCATACGCTACTCATTTTGCCAATATCCAATTCACTACATAAATTATGGAAAACATCTTCTTTGTTAGCATGATGAGATCTGGACATCATGCAGTATTAAACTGGTATTCTCGCAACCAATTCCAACCTATCAGGCATTTTAACGATTGCCGCATTCTTTCCGGAGTCATCATTCCCGACCCGCCAAATCTCACCATGTTCTATAATGGCCATGAAAATAAATATTTATTAAACGAATCTCACCAAAATCATGATGAATGGATTAAAATTTCCCGCAAAACGATTTACAGTTTTGAAGAGCGCGATCAGGAATACATCGAAGAAGCAGCCAACATCGTTCATCCACAAAAGACCGTCTACGTCGTTCGTGATCCGCTCAATTTTATCGCCTCATGCTTAAAGCACGCGGAAAAATACCCACAAGTTGAGCAAAAACTGATTAGCCAAATGAGGAAACGGCTAGCAATATGGAAGAATCACGCTCTAAAACTTGAAGAAAAACAGACAGCAAACCATAGCGCCATTAATTTCAATCTCTGGTTTCAGCATAGAAGTTATAGAGATAATTTAGCCAGACTCCATGGTTTCGTTAATCAAGACCTTGGCGTGAACGAAGTCATGCTTTTTGGCAAGGGAAGTTCATTCGATGACCTGCAATATGCTACCGACGCCACCAAGATGAATGTGTTAAGCCGGTGGGAAACATATCAGCAGAATCCTAATTTCCGCTCATTTATCAGTCTAGAGCTCACTGAAATCGCTGAACGGTTATTCGGCGTTACTTATTCAGTAGCAGAACCTCCACTTCCGCTGAATTAGGGTAAAGGGCATAACACCAGCCCTCGGGGCACTGATTGATATTCAAGATCGGCATGGGACGAACTAGACGATTAACTATCAATGTTAAATGGTTGAGAACGTCGCTTATTTACAGTACGGAGGACATATTCAATCGAATGGTTGTGAGATATATTGGGATACCTATTAATTTCCCACGCATCCTCATAGCCATAGATCTTCATATATTCAGCAAAGAGAGGCTTAAAATATAAAACATCATCTGGCGTGAACCAATCTTTCCAATTGCCATAACTCTTGGTTCTTGGTACATGCTCATGCACACTATCGACATCCGCCTTAGCATTGATTGGAAACCCTAGATATTCTTCTAATTTAGTGACCTTCTCGTCCACAAAGTCTTCATATCGTAAACGGAAATAGTTAGCTAACCGTTTTTCAAAGGTTGGTAACCATGCATAATGTTTATCCATCCAGTCCATGGTGCCAGCAAATGAATGATGATCACTAAGCTCATTAATATTTTTTATTATCGAGAGTAGCGAAATGCTCTTTGGATCGTGCTGTTTTCTTTGCAGCAAGGTAAATATAATTTTTAACTTTTTGTCATTTAGGTAAAGTGATTGTTCTTGCTGAATCATAAATAGCGTAGCACTAACCAGCCAATCACGCGGATCTCTTGTCAAATATATCGCTTTATCGAAGTTAAGGAACGATTCATATTTTGGAAGCAAATCTTGCCGATTAAGCCATATAATAATTTTTGCGAGAACCCATTGATTTAAATCCTCAACTTCAGGCTTATATTCTTGCGCCTCAAACAAATATTTCGCCGGCCCGTCTAGCGAATTGGCGATCTTATAAAACAAGCCTGTTGTTCCAGTTTTATATGAGCCATAAATTACTATTTTTTGGAATTGAACTGCCATGATATTAAACAGCTTAGAATTAGTCTTTCAGGCATACACCCGATAAATCAATACCCCTATTCGGCATGAAATTATTCTATCTAAATTCCGTATCTCCCGACATGAGCCACCATTTATCCTTCAGATGCGCCGTCTCTCTTCCAGGTGGCCAAAGACTCGCGGGTACGCTTATATCCAGTGGTGAGATAACTCCTTCTTCCTGAGTTGCCAGCCATGGGGCATGATAGTCTGTGGACCAACAATAGAGGGATTCACATCCCCATCGTTTTGCCACTCGACATGCTTGGTCTATCATCTTAGGTACCTTTGTTAGAGGGGCCACCATATCTACCAACTCACACACTTGATTCTCCTGTCGCACCACGATAATTCCTTCAATCTGCCCCGTCCAACGGCTTATTACCCCAAATACAGAATAGCTGTTGACCGGATGCCTGAAATACCGATACTTGATGTACTCCCAATCCCGTATTATCACAATGTTTCCTGCAAGATCCTTAGCCATCCTATTCCATATTTCATTAATCATACCTTGATAATTAGCCGAATCAGCATTAAGGGCATGTAGCCGCGTCCACGGACTGGGCTTGGATGTCTTAGGCCGCCAGCGGATCTCAACCATCCGCGCGACTTCGGCATAAAGTCCTAATCTCTCTCCAAGTTGCATGTGGCGCCGATTAGGGAAGCCATAGGCAATGTCGTATTGCAGTAATCCTAAATAAATTTCAAGAAAGGTTGTTGTCGTAATGTACATAGCTCCCTGCCTTGTCATCACTCCCCTTTCGTGAGGATCGACCATGACATCACAGATTTGAATAGCGGTTCCCACATCACCAAAAATTGATACGGCTCGAAGCGTGCTTCCATAATGCGCGATCAGACGACCGTCCCGCGTTGCAATCACGCCTCGCCCCCTCCCTTCCCCATATTTCCAATTCCAAAGCGGAGGATTTGATTCTAAATTAAAGGAATCACGAAACAACTTGGAAAATCCAGCGTAACCCGGATCAGCCAGGTGGCCTAATTGCCATCGGGGCGGCACAAGCTTCTTCTGAAAAACCAAGGGCAGGAAATCATTTTTCGCAAATGTCAACTCTATGCCGGACATTGCAACCAAGCCACACCGACTCGCAATAGCGATTATGTTACGGGCGAAGTTTTCATCCTGAGTAATTTTCGATTCGACATGATTTCTTTGAAAATAACATAAAAAGAAGCCGCCCGGACGCAGCACTTTTACAATATATGCCAATATGTCAAGTGGATGACTTGATTCCAGGGGAAATCGCTTTAAAAATACAATGTCGATGCTATTTTCAATTATTGAATTGATAGACAAAAAATATTTGATTGGTGTCGGAAAGCTTGTGGAAACTTCACGACTGCTATCTAACCTCATTAAAGCCCAGTTAAGAGCATACCTGCCTTCCCAACGTTCAACTCTGACATCATCTTCCTCATCGGAAATGATGAGCAAAGCACCGCCCGAAGGCATCAACCTTTCAGCACATTCAATAATACTAGTAGACATATTAAATGTTACAATCTAATATTGCCAATAGGGGTATATCATTGATTTGAGGAACTAGTCCAACTGCACTAACACTCAATTACCTTGCACAGAACTCAATCAATCAATTGCATTTACCCATATAGCCTAGCATGAGAATCGTTGTTTCATTGACCACGCTCCCGGGTCGGGAGGCTCTTGTTGAGGGGGCGATAAAATCAATTCAGTCTCAGACACGACCGGCGGACGCGATCTACCTTTTTCTGCCCCGTGAGCACTTTTCTGGTGGTCGGATTCATGTTCACTTTGAGGGTGTGACAACATGTCTTCTTCCCGATTTAGGCCCTGCGATGAAGTTAATTCCTACATTAGCACGGGAAAAGGATCCTCGTACACTCATCATTACCATTGATGATGATGTTGAATATCCTCCGAAACTAATCGAAAAGTTACTTAACGCTTCCATTTTATTTCCTGAAAGCGCTATAGGCTTCACTGGATGGAACGTAACCCGTATCAAAGACGAGATTCCTGAAATTAAGCACATGAATCAGGATATCCCGGGGTGTAGGATTTTTGAGTCGGTTCAGGTATTAGAGGGAACACGTGGAGTTCTATATCGAAGAAGTTTTTTTGACAATGACATTCTTACCCATGCTTATATGCATCCTTCATTTCGGTTCCATGATGATATTTTATTCAGTGGCTATCTCGCTAGCCGAGACATTGGCAGGATTGTGATGTGGTTTGATTTATTTCACGGCCAAGGAATTAATAATTGGAAAATTCACGGTTTGTCGGATGGCCTGCACACAACTGAAAATTGGTATCAGCATGGCTGGGCCTGCTGGAGTTATTGGGCCAAGTCCGGGGCCTATGATATGACCCAACTACCTCGGAAATCCAGTCATCCAGTCCGCATCGCTTTTATCGAGGAGGGTTTAAATATCCAGATAGCCGAACTTATACCCGTAATATTCAAAGATCTCACCATAGGAGGCCGCTATAGTCCAGCAGATTGGTTTTCCCACCTGGAAGAAAACGCAGTTGACGAAATTTTCATTGTGGGGGTGACCTCGTCATATTTTCACGAGGTCATAAATCAAATTATCCGAAATCTGAAAATTATTAGGCCACGGGGATTAATTCAGGTGATTAATCCAAGCCTAGAGGGCAGCATTTGCCGACCTCGCCAGAAATTATCTGAAATGGACTGTCCTTCCAGCGATTGCCAAAGCATAATTGACGATTACCATGACATATTTGAAGGATATGGGGATATCTTACTCATTAATATAATAAATCGGTGCTTTGACAAAATGATGGAGCGAGAAACCTCTCACTCCACCTTGACGCTGGTAAAGAAACGATGAAGGCAGGCAGTATCACATCCCATTCAAAGGTTCTACTATCAATGCGAGGCAGTGTTGAATGGGTGGAGGGGCGGACGGAGCCTGCCCCAACTAATATCATTTCTCGCTGTTCTTGGATTTTTCGCTGTTGCCGGAAGCTGATTCTTCCTCAGGAGTTTTTGTAGTCTTTTCGGGGTATATTGGTGGTTGGGAACGCAGGCGCATGCCTTGTGCGTGGAACCATTCCCCGTCGCGGTACATCCAGGGATCTGAGATCTCGGACGGAATACCCGTGGCTGCGATACCTTCCATGCGAAATTGTCTCTCAACCTGAATCACAGCCACATCACCTTCTATTTTCACGCCTTTAAAGTCATATCCTGTCAGCCGTGATCTACCAACTGACCTTCTCAAGCTATCCGCGGACATTAGACCTTCACGCGCGGCCGCCTCCATATCATACATGGTGTTGAAATCCCGTACTTTTAAAGCATCCCAATATATCTTCGCTCGATCCAATAAACGAGCTTCAGATGGGGCTTTATCGTCATTGGCGAACCCAAGGGAGGAACTGATTAGCCACGTAGCGATGGCCAATATGGCGAACAAAAAATAGCGGGTTGGCATAACATCACCTCGGTTTTTAGAATATATAATTCGATCCGGCTTTCGGTACGAGCGCCTCACGGCTAGGGAAATATACCCTGCGGATAAGCGTCTTTTAATTCATCAAGCTCAATTTGAATCTCTGTTTGCGAAGCAAGTCGCTTGACATACTCATCTCTCAGCTTATTTTGCGCCTCTACTTTTAGATGATCACGGATCCTATCTTTTGCCTCCGGGAAT
>CALMYW010000148.1 GCA_937873665.1 uncultured Sphingorhabdus sp. | reverse complement strand
TCGAAATGGTCTGGGCCACCAGACTTTGCGCGCGGCGCAGGTCCGGGTCGCGCGCGTTCTCGGCGTGGGACTGGTTCAGGAATCGCTCGGAGAGGGCTTTGAGCTTGCTCAGCTCATCTTCGGTCTGGGGGACGGATTTTCCGGCTTTCTGCCCGTCTCGGCGCTTCTCGCGTTCGGCGATTCTGGCCCGAAGCCGAGCGGCTTCAGCTTCGACAACCTTGGACGGACGGTAATTTTCGACCGCGAGCCCTTGCGCGGCGGCAGCGAGATAGGCCGCTTTTTTGAACTTGTCGCCGCCTCCCACCTTGATCGACGTCCAGCCATTCGCCTTGGCAATGCGTATGATGTCGGGCAGCGCGTCGATATTGCTGGTTTTGAGCCGGTCGCCCGCAATCCGCACGATCGGCGTCTTGTCATCCGAGTTGCGATAGAGCTTATTGCCAACGCGCAAAAATTTGCCCGTAAGATCGTCGGTGACGGTGGGCGTTTCGGACTTGCGTTTGGGCTTTTCCGGGGCAGCTTTCGCCGTGACCGGTTTGGGCTTGGCGGTCCGGCTGCGCCCCGAAAGCGCGCTCTCTTCCGGTGTGTCAGCCATGTTCATCGCCTTCCTCTATGAGCAAACTTGAATTCCCATTGCGGTCTATGGTCAGGAGATCGGCATTGAAGCTCGGATAGTCTTCGGTGCGGATGTCGTCCGGCCTCAATGGATGCGCCGGGTTTCCTTCAAGCTCTTCGGTGGTCATGTCGCGGAACGGTGCGGGAGCAAGCGTCGTGCCGGTTTGCTTCTCGATTGGCGGAACTGCGGGCGGCGGAACGGCCCGCTTCTTGAAGAAGCGGCTCTTGAAATAGAAAATCTTGGCGCCGATGATCGGTGGGATGCCGCCACGCAGCAGGATCAGCCTGTCGGCTGGAAATTGCATCAGCTCCTGCGGCAGCAAGAGGGCGCGACGCTGTTCGGAAATGGATTTCGAGCGGTTCGCAAGCAGGCCGTTGATCGTGAGCGATCGGGTGACACTCTCTTGTCCGACATATCCGATACGATCAGACAGCTCGTTCGCAACCCGCAGTTCCTTGGGCGTAAAGGCCACTTCGACCCCGCAGTTGGCGACGATTTCGTCGGCGACATGCTCGCCGTAAACGCCGCGCAATTGCGAGCGCGACTGGATCACCGGGAGCAAGCGGATGCCGTAGCCCGCGACATAGGAAAACGCGCTGGCGATGACCGACGCACGACCGAGCCGGGCAAATTCGTCGAGGATGACCAGCACGGGAACCGGCGTGGTGTCGTCGGGCAATTCCCGGACGTTCAGGTCGATGAGCTGCTGAAACAGCAGATTGTAGAGCGGAGCGATGCGGTCGAGTTCATCGGGCGATACGCCGAGGTAGATCGAGATGTGACGCTTCCGCAGATCGCGCAGGTCAAAATCGCTCGCGGACGTTGCCGCATCGACCAGCGGGTTGAGCCATAGGCCAAGAACATTGGTGATGGTTTTCTTGATGTCGGCGAAGCTGTTGTCCGAGCCCCCGGCAAAATCAGCCAAGGCGGTCCTGCATGTCGTCGAGAGGTTGAGGGCGGGGTTGGCCAGTTCCTTCTTGAAGAAACTGCGGGCGTCGCCTTCGGTCAGGTAGCGGTAGATCGCGCCCATTGTCAGCGGTTCGTCGCTGGATTCCGCGAGCCAGGCCCCGACACCGGCAAACCCCGTGCGCGCGCCGTTGGCCCAGAATGCTTCGCCGCGTTCGGGCGTGATGAACAGCATCGTGGCGATCTTTTGCAGCTCGATAATTATATCGTCGGGGTCGCTGCGGTCGATATAGGCGAGCGGATTGTAACGCGCAGTGCGGCCCTGCCGGTCGGTCGGGTTGAACAGGAAGACTTGCTGGCCATAATGCGCGCGGAAACCCGCACTGGCATCGAAATTTTCGCGTTTGACGTCGAGAACGACGACGGAGCCTTGCCATGTCAGCAGATTGGGAATGACAATGCCGACGCCCTTGCC
Source organism: uncultured Sphingorhabdus sp. (assembly GCA_937873665.1). Next base: position 2,526 of record CALMYW010000148.1, on the reverse strand, counting down.
CGAGCGGGTTGGCGCTTCGACAAGGACATGCTCGCTACCGCCAAAGGTGAGGAAGCGTCCGCCCTTGCGCCCGACGACGATGCCTGCTGCCGCGCGGAAGCCATGCCTCTTTAGTTCACGTTCGCTGGCGAACCGCGCTGCCCCGTGGAGAGGAGCGCCGCGCGCCCAAAGCGCATAGATCAACCCGGCAAGCAGTGCGAGGCCGCCCGCCAGACCGCCTGCCATAGCTTTTACAACACGCGGATCGCCGCGATAATACCAGACGAATTGCGGCATCTTGAGCGGGTCATAAGCCGCTATTGGCAGCCCCAGAATCAGCCACCCAATCATGCTGGCGATGGCGAGCGCAATCAGGCTCCCAAGAGGTATTGCGATCAAAAATCGTGCTGCCCCGCCGTCAGGCGAGGTGCCTGCCCTCCGGGTCATAATAGATCTCCGTAACGCGAAACTCGCCATCTGTTTTCTTGGTCTGGACAACGACATCGACGAGCATTTTGAGCAGCGCGCGAATATCATCGCGCGCCAGATCGGAGCCGCCTTCGCTTTCCTTGACCAGCAAAGTCAATTGCTCGAACGCCAGTTCCGCCGAGTCCGCGTGAATGGTCGTGATCGAGCCGGGATGCCCCGAATTGACGTTCCGCAAATAGAAAAATGCCGTCCCGTCGCGCAGCTCTTGAAGCAAGATGCGATCAGGCCGCATCCTGAGAGCGCTTTCGAGCAAGTGCTTGGCCGTGACGTTCGCGGTGCCCTGGCCGTCTTTGGCATAAAGCATGTGGACGACATTCTTGTGCGGGACGATCAATTCGCGCGTATCTTCGATTGTCAGCAATCGCTCTTCGGGCGGGATGAGCTGGATCAAGCCCTTGGACAATGTGGTCTTGCCCGAACCGGTGGCTCCCGAAATCAGGATATTGAGTCGGGCCTTTACCGCCGACCTGAAAAACTCGACGTGGCGGCCTGCCTTGAGCAGCGCGAGCAAATCCAGTTCCTCGGCCGATACATGCTTTTCGGCGATGCGCGTTTCCTTGAACAGCCCTGCCGCATCGAAATCCGCCAATGTCATCGTCACGGTGGAGGGTTTACGGACGGTGATCGACACCGTTTCATCGGGGACGACGGGTGGCACGATGATTTGCACCCGTTCACCGGTGGGGAAGATCGTCGAGACAATCGGGTTTTCGCGGGTGATGTCCTGGGCGGTGTAGGCGGCTGCGGCTGTCGCCAGCGCCATCAGATTTTTGAAATCAAGGCTGGGTTCGCTTTCCCATGTCCAGCCGCCGCGCCGTTCGATCCCGACTTCGCCCGCCCGGTTGATAACGAGTTCGGTGACATGCTCATCATCGAGATATTTGCGTAAGGGAGCGGTCACGCTGTCGAGGACAGCGGTATTTTTGCCCGGAGCGGCCATTATTTCAGCGCAAGCCCGTAAACGGTGGAGAAATCGAAATCCTGAGCCACAGTGATGCCGACATCCTCGCCCTGGTTCTTTCGCAGCACGGGTTTGATCTGACCATTCTGTTGCAGGATCGTCGAAGCCGCGTCGGACGGAACGCGGGTGGTGTTGGAGGCGCTGTTGCCGACCGCTTCCGCGCCAACTGTCCGCCGTCAGCACCAATGGCACAGATTTGAGGTTGTGATTTAAGGAGGATCTGGGCTTCGTCGTAGTGACGAAGGAACGAAGATGAAGCCCAGATCCTCCAATGTAAAATCGCCCGCCAAGGCCCCAGCAGAGCGGATAGTGAAGGACATCCGCCGACAGACCCGGCGCCACTTTTCGGCCGAGGACAAGATCCGCATCGTGCTGGATGGCCTGCGCGGGGAAGACAGCATCGCCGAGCTATGCCGCAAGGAAGGCATTGCCCAGAGCCTGTATTACACCTGGTCGAAGGAGTTCATGGAAGCTGGCAAGCGCCGCCTGGCCGGCGACACCGCCCGTGCCGCGACCACCGGAGAGGTCCAGGACCTGCGCCGCGAAGCCCGGGCCCTGAAGGAATGCGTGGCCGATCTGACACTGGAAAACCGTCTGCTCAAAAAAAGCATGGTCGCGGATGGGGGCAACGACGAATGAGGTATCCCGCATCCGAGAAGCTCGAGATCATCAGAACCGTCGAGCAGTCGCACCTGTCGGCCAAGCGCACGCTGGACCAACTCGGCATCCCTCGTCGGACATTCTACCGCTGGTATGATCGCTACCTCGAAGGCGGGCCGGAGGCGTTGGAAGATCGGCCATCGGCGCCGAGCCGGGTGTGGAACCGCATCCCGGCGGGCATCCACGACCAGATCATCGAGCTGGCGCTGGAACAGTCTGAGCTGAGCCCCCGGGAACTGGCCGTGCGCTTCACCGATGGGCAGCGCTACTTCGTGTCGGAATCCACGGTTTACCGCTTGTTGAAGGCCCACGACCTGATCACCAGCCCGGCCTATGTCGTGATCAAGGCTGCCGATCAGTTCCACACGAAAACCACGCGGCCGAACGAGATGTGGCAGACCGACTTCACCTACTGTGCGCCTCGTCCCGGATGGTCC
>CALMYW010000147.1 GCA_937873665.1 uncultured Sphingorhabdus sp. | reverse complement strand
TCAGCCCGTCACGGGACAATCCCGCTCTCTTCCTCTCGCGGGGCGTTGCGGGGCGGCAGTCCCGCACGAAGGGGTCTGATGAGACCGTTGGGCTCGGCAGCAGGGGAATGCTTTCCCCTCAAATGCGGCAATTTTGCTCAGGGCAATTTTGAACAGAATGCGAACAGTATTGGGATATCAAAATCATCCAAAATTTCGAGAAACGACAAACTTTTACTTGCACGTATGGACCGGGCTGACCTAGATATCGATACATCAAGTTTCTGGAAGGTTCCGGAAAATGATTCGGGGGCGCCATGGCCGGAGACAAGCCAAATCTGCGATGGGGCGTGGAGCAAAAGCTCCAGTTCATCGAGTTCCGGTTGTTCTGGGAAGGTCATGTCAATCGAAGTGATCTGATCGAGCAGTTTGGCGTCTCGCCCAATCAGGCATCCGGTGACCTGAACCGCTACATCGCACTGGCACCGGACAATATGGTCTACGACAAGAGCGGCAAAACCTATGTCCGCTCATCCGGTTTCATTCCGCTGTTTCTCAAGCCAGACGCCACAAGCTATCTGTCCCAGGTGCGTTCTGTGGCGGAAGGGATTGTCGCGAGCCATGATTCCTGGATCGGCAGTCTGCCTGCATTCGACGCTCCGCCTGCGCCAGCACGCGGGGTAGACCCGAAGATACTGCGCACGATTGTGATTGCTGCCCGGCGAAAAGAAGCAGTCGAAATACTGTATCAGTCGATGGCGTCGCCGGAGCCGCAGTGGCGGTGGGTAGCCCCTCATGCCCTCGCTTTTGATGGGTTCAGATGGCACGCCAGATCCTTCTGCGAGAAGAGTGGCGAGTTCCGGGATTTTGTTGTCTCCAGAGTGATCGAGGCACGCCATACAAGGCCGTCATCTTCATCGCCTTTATCCGATGCAGCCTGGCATGAGATGGTGGCGCTGGAGATCGGCCCTCACCCCGACCTCAGTCCGAACCAGAAGCGCGTGATTGAGCTAGATTACGGCATGCACGAAGGTCGGGTCACCATCACCGTTCGGCGTGCGCTCCTTTATTACGCATTGCGGCGGCTGGGCCTTGATACGGACCCTGCGGCCCGCGCTCCGCAGGACCAGCAGATTGTTTTACTGAATGGCGAATCCGTCAGGGAGTTGGGTGCGTGAACATCTTCGAACTCGATAAAGCGCTCGTTGACCGATACGCTTCATTCGCTCGTTCTTTCTCTGCCATCCGTGCGCCAGAAATTGATCAGCAGGTGCGGTCCATCTATGAGCAGGGCCGTTTCTGGCCCGACCCCCTGATCACGATCAATCCACGCTTTGAGGCCGGAAAATCGATCGAAGAGCTGGTCGTATCGGGTGACGTTGCGCCAGAACTGGCGTCGATCTTCGCCGCTGGACCGGATCGAACACCGATCCGCCTGCATCGGCATCAGGAGCGGGCCGTTGCGAAAGCCCGGAACCGTGAGAGCTTCGTTGTCACGACCGGAACAGGTTCGGGTAAATCACTGTGCTTTTTCGTGCCGATCGTGGATGCCATCGTCCGGGCAAAGAAGGCCGGAGAAGCGCCGCGTACCAAGGCGATCATCATTTATCCGATGAATGCATTGGCAAATTCGCAGCTCGGAGAGATCCGTAAGTTTGTTGATGAGGCCGGTTTGCCGGCACATCTGCGTCCTACCGTCGCGCGCTATACCGGCCAGGAAACGGATGAAGAGCGCCAGCAGATATCGCGGGACAAGCCCGATATCCTGCTAACAAACTTCATGATGCTCGAACTGCTGATGACTCGGCAGGAGCGCCTTGATCGGGCCGTCATAGACAACGCCCAGAACCTTGATTTCCTCGTTCTCGATGAACTTCACACCTATCGTGGTCGGCAAGGCGCCGATGTCGCCATGCTGGTTCGGCGCGTAAAACAGCGCCTCACGCCATCGAAAGATCTGATCTGCATCGGCACGTCAGCCACCATGTCGAGCTCGCCCGACGAAGCCGAGAGAGCGGCAGCAGTTGCCGAAGTTGCGACCAAGCTGTTTGGGCAGTCTATCGGTGTTGGTAGCATCATCGATGAAAGTCTCGCCCGCGCCACGTCTCCCGCAATCAAGGCAGAAACGCTGGGCGAACAACTTCGCCAGGCTGTGCTGCAGCCGCTTGCCGGCAGTCTCACGGATGCTGATCTCACGCTTCATCCGCTGGCGTGCTGGATCGAGACTCAGGTTGGTCTCGACGACGCCGAGAAGCTGCGGCGCCGAAAGCCGATGACCCTTACCACTGCAGCGCAAGCATTGAGCCTTCAGACGGGCGCATCCGAAGAGGATTGCAGTCGCGCGATAGCGGATATGCTTGCCATGATGGGCAAGCCAGAGAGTGAGCGCGGAGGGACTTCTTCAAGGGCCTTTCTTGCGTTCAAACTTCACCGTTTCATTTCTGGCGCCGGTCAAGCTTATTCGACATTAGAACCATCCGAACAGCGTCGGGTCAGTCTCGAGGGACAGAAGTTCCATCCCGATGACCCTGAGGCACGCCTTTACCCATTGTTCTTCTGCCGCGAATGCGGTCAGGAACATCATAGCGTGTCCATCACGAATGCTGATGGCGCGCATCGCGTCATTGCTCGCTCTATTGATGAGGCTGCCCGCGACGAGGCAGAGCCTGATGGCACGGAAACGGGTTATCTGGTGCCTGCGGTCAACGCAGGTTTCCGGTTTGCAGGCAGTCCGGATGACTATCCTGACGAATGGCTGGAGCCTACGGCAAGCGGTGAGATTCGTCTGAAGTCCGCGCATCGCGGAAAGCATGAAGGGCGGCTTGTCATGGTGCGCCCGGACGGCAGCTTTGGCGACGAGGGCATCCCGGCGTGGTTCTTTTCAGGAAAGTACCGCTTCTGCCCGGAATGCGGTCATCAGCCAGCATCACAAGCGCGTGAAATCAACAAGCTGGCCGGTCTGTCCGCTGAAGGACGAAGTTCGGCTACCACCCTGATCGTTGCTACCATTCTGGCATGGATGGAGCGGGATGGGTCGCTCGACCCGCATACCCGCAAGTTGCTCGGCTTCACCGACAACCGGCAAGACGCAGCGCTTCAGGCAGGTCACTTCAATGATTTTATCTTTGTCACGCTTCTGCGCGCAGCAATCTTGCGGGCCGTCAGGAATGCTGGGCCTCACGGGCTAAAGGCAGACAAGTTTGGTGAGGCCGTGCGGTTGGCCTTGGGCTTCGACCTCGACGATAAGGAACGCCTTGGCGAATGGATGCTCGATCCGAACGCCAAGGGCTACCAAAACCGGCAGGAGGCCCAAGAGGCTCTGTCCGAAGTTTTGGCTCACCGGCTTTGGGCAGATTTGCGCAGAGGGTGGCGTTACACAAATCCCAATCTGGAAGAAGTCGGTCTGATCACGGCGCACTTCCCGGGGCTGGATGATCTGATTGCCGACGATGAAGAGTTTGCCGGCAATCCGCGCCTGGCGTCGGCAACGCCAGACCAGAGACGTCATTTGTTTGAAATCCTGTTCGATCAGATGCGGCAGGGTCTCGCGGTTGCAACGGACGCGCTTGCCCGGGGCAAGGGGAAGAAATCGGCAGAAGTATCACGCAACCGCCTGCGGCTTCCGTGGGCTATCGACAGGGAGGAGGAAAACACGCTGCGGGAGTGTGGTTTCCTGATGATTTCGCCTCCTCGAAGCGGCACCATACGAGCTTCTGAAGCAGCCTTGATTCTGCGGGCTGGCCGCCAGAGCAAGCTCGGCAAAGCCC
>CALMYW010000146.1 GCA_937873665.1 uncultured Sphingorhabdus sp. | reverse complement strand
ATTTCGATGGGCGCAAGCGTTGGCACACTCTGCTGGACTCGCCCTGGTGATGATTGCTGTGAGGCCCCGACAATCTCATTTACCGCAGAGGAACTGGATCGCCTGCCGACTAGTCGAACTTGCGCTGCCCCGCTGCCCGAAGACGACTATGCAGCGGCCCTGGTCGATCTGCCAACGAGGCAGGCACTGGTGTTGGGCAGGAACGACACCCTTCGTCACCAGGGATTGTCCGGCATCGACATCAGCAGCGTCGAGGAACTTGGAACTTCGAACGCCCTCATCGTCAGGCTGCTCGGCCAGTCTGGATACGGCAAATTGGTCCTTTCCGGCTTTCCTGCACAGGGTTGGCATCGGCTTAGAGTCGGCGTGGCGATTGGCAATGAAGTCGTGAGGGGGCTTGACCAGGCCGCATACAGGGCCGCATCGTTTGACCTTGAAACGCTGCGGATCAAGCAGGCGGTTGCCCGGGATCTGCACGATAGCGTCGCTCAATCGCTGGCCGGCGCGCGGTACTGGCTGAGGTCGCTCAAATCAGGACCTCATGGTGAAGCAATAGCGACGGAACTGGATGCAATCGACGAGACTTTGGGGGCAGAGCAGCAGCAGATCCGGGCAATGATCGAAGTCTTGCGTGGGGACGGGCAGCCGCTCAGGCGCACCAGCATTCTGGTCGAATTGGGGAGCCTGTGTGACCAATTGGCCCGTCGATGGGGGGTGGACATCAAGCTTGAGCCAACCGACTTCGATGCGAGCCGTGCCTCGCATGTTGCATTCGAATTGGTTCAGATGGTCCGCGAAGGCGTTTCGAACGCGGCCCGGCACGGACACGCACGCGAGATCCGCATCGCAATTGATGAGGAGGGCCTCGATCGGATGCAGTTGCGAATTTTGGACAATGGAGCCGGCTTTCCGGAAACCGTGGCCGGTGAGCAGACTTCCTTGGGAGAACGCGCGATCGCCTTGGGTGGCAGCGCTTCCCACACCCGCGTCGATGGGTGGACGCATGTAACCATTTCCATACCGATCGGAGCAAAAAAATGGCGCGGATAGCGATTGCCGACGATCACGGTTTTTTCAGGAGCGGCCTCGCCGCAGCGCTTGGGGCCATGGGTCACGATGTTGTGGCCAGTGTGGCATCTGGCGAGGAAGCCCTGGACGCTGTCAACAAGCTCGCGCCGGAGCTTTTGCTGCTGGATGTTCAAATGCAGACGGTGAATGGGGTGGAGGTGCTGCGATCTCTGCGCGAGGCGAAGAACCGCATTCCCGTCATCATGTTGACGGCCGATCTTGCCAACAATGACCTCATTGATCTGATGAAGGCCAACGTCGAGGGTATTGTCTTCAAGCATGATCCGGAGAGTGAGGTCCGCCAGTCAATCGAGACCGTTCTTTCTGGTGGACGGCACATTCCCAAACAGGTCATGGAGAAGACCGTTGGCCTGCTGCTGCAAGGTGGGTCCACCGACAGCAAGTTTGCGGCTCTGTCCGAACAGGAGATGCGGATAGCTCATGCCGTGACGAAGGGGTTGAAGAACCGCGATATTGGGCACTCGATGGGAATTACCGAGGGGACCGTGAAAGTCCACTTGCATAGGATATTCAGAAAGCTAGGCATTTCCTCGCGCACAGAGTTGGCGGTGCTATTGTCCGGGCGTGAAAATTGATCCTTCCTACTGCCCGGTAACAGTCAATCGGCTGCAATAGACAATGGCCGCATCATGCGCCCGTTCGGGCAAGAGACTGTACACCCCTTCCACGTAGCGCCGCTCCATCCTTTCGCGGCATTCGCGCG
>CALMYW010000145.1 GCA_937873665.1 uncultured Sphingorhabdus sp. | reverse complement strand
CTCGTAGTCGAAGTGCGCGGGGTGCGTGTTCATCGTCATCAGCGTGAATGACACGTTATCCGCGTCGGTGATGGTGCGACCGGGGCGATGTTCATAGATATGGCCGACCACGAAATCTTCGAAACTGCGGCCGAAGGTCTCCCGGAACCGGCCCGGCGAAACTTCAATCACTCCTGAACGCATATTCGTACCCTCTTTTCCTGTTTCGTCTAAACGTTGTCAGTTTGCGCAGCCGCCGGCCAAATTCAGGATGCGGCGATATCGCTGCATCACCGGTGCTTCGAGCATCCGTCCATTGAATGCGATGGCCCGCCCGCCGCCGACATCGAACGCTGCAACAGCCTGCTCCGCCTCTGCGATTTCGGCCGCCGTGGGGCGCATGACGCTGGCGATGGTGGCAATCTGGTTTGGATGGATGGCTGCCTTTGCGGAAAAACCGATGATTTTCGCACGGAGGCATTCATCTTCGAGCCCCGGTCCGTCCGCAAGGTGGATGAAGGGCACGTCGATCGCCGGGATGCGATTGGTCGCGCAACTCATCAGCAACGCGCTGCGCGCTGCCAGCAAAGGCTCCCAGGCCAGTTGCACGCCAAGTTCTGCGGAAAGGTCGCCCCCCCCGAACATCAGCGCGCAAACCCCGGGGCAAGCGCCGATTGCGTCGGCATTGCGCAGGCCTTGTACGGTTTCGATCAGCGGGATCAGGCCGGGTGTGTCGTCGCCCAATATCGAGGCGACTTGCCGCGGTTCGGCGGCACTCTGAACCATTGGCAGGAACAGCAATTCGGGGCGGGTATCCGCCGTCGCAAGCGCCAGCAGATCGGTCAGGCCGGCGCTTGTCGCCAGACTGTTGATGCGCAAGGCCAGGCGCGGTGACGCGAGGCGCGCCAATGCCTCAAGCGCGATAGCGCGGGCCGCGTCCTTTTCGGACGGCGGCACCGAATCCTCAAGGTCCATGCATACGAGATCCGCCTCGCTTGAAAGCGCTTTTTCGATGCGGTCCGGGCGGTTGGCCGGCACGAACAGGAAATTTGTAATGCCTAACATAGCCCTCAAGTTGTCCGGACAAGTTCGAAAGTCAATAATTTTCTGGTTGGTTCGCGGTGCCGGGCGGAGCAGCCGACCGCACAGGTCTGAGTCGTCCGCCCAAGCATTTGCCGATGCAGCGGCGTGGCTGCCGATCAGAACGGCTTGATGTTACCAAGGAAGGCGGTGCCCAGCAGCAGAACATAAACGACCCAAACCCAGATGCGCGTCAGGTCCATGGTCCGGCGAAGCGGAATTTCCGTCTCGTCGCTCGATCCTTCGGTGATCAGGCGGCCAAGCTGTGGCCCAACCGGTTTGAACGCCACGTCGATCATGATCGCAGCGGCAAAGATCAGGCCGAACATGACCGCTTTGCCGGCCAGCCAAAGCGGTGCCAGCGGTGCTTCTTTCATCAGCGAGACGATGCCGAGGATCAGGTAGAACGCCGTAAGGGCGATTTTCAGCACGGATTCGATCCGGTTGTTGCGTTTTGCCCGTGGCGTCTGGTCGTGAAAATGGCTGTCCCAGACCAGCCAAAGCCAGAATGCACCGACCGCCCAGGCGGCAGCGACTGCTGCGGCTGGCAGGTCCCACCAGCCGCCTGCGTCAACCATCGAAAGTGTCAGCGGGACCATGAGGGCCCAGGCAGAGCGTGGCACCATGTCCACGTTCACCAGCAACTGGAGCAGAGCGAGTCGCTGCGGCAGTGACCACTTGTGACGTTTGCGGAAGTGCTGGCCCAGCAGGAAGACACCCACGTCAGCCCCAAGCCAGAGAACAAACAGCAGTAAATGCACGAAAACCAGCACTTGATACAGGCTTACAGATACCTCCGGCATACAATTATCCCTTTGATTTGCATGAGCCCTTTTCGGGGACGCCGCGTTTTTCCGACGTTTGTCGTCGCCTCTCTTGCATAAGCCGCGGCGCTGTGCAAACTTGTCCAGACAAATGAGCGATAGTCAATCAGGAAGGGTTTCTTTAATGAGGACATGTTTGTATCGCGGCGTGGCTCTGGCCGTCTTGGCTGCCGCTGTGCCCGTTGATGTTGCTTTCGCTCAGAGCGGGGCGGTTGATCCTGTTGCGAAGGTTAGCCCGGTCGCGCAGGAAAACGAATCTGGCTATGGCCTCAACGAAATCACTGTCACCGCGCAGCGCCGCAGCGAGAGCGTTCAGACAGTTCCGATTGCTATCAGCGCGTTTGATTCTACCGAACTGGCGACGCGTGGTGTCAGCAACGCATTGGAAGTGACCCAATATGTGCCCAACCTGGTGGGCATCAACAACACAGGCCTGGGTTCGGCCAATGCGTATTACATGCGCGGACTGGGGAACACGGAATCGATCCCGACATTTGATCCGCCGATTGGCACTTATGTCGATGACATCTACCTTTCGCGCCAGAACGCGAACAATCTGTCGCTGTTCGATGTCGAGCGGGTTGAAGTGCTGCGCGGTGCCCAGGGCACCCTGTTCGGTCGCAACACCACCGGCGGCGCCGTTGCTGTGTTCCTCAAGGACGCGGGGCCTGAAACGGCGGGCTACGTTGAGGCGGGCTATGGTTCCTATAACCTGTGGCAGCTGAACGGTTCGTTGAACGTGCCACTGTCTGATACCTTTTTCGCCAAGGTTTCCGGTTATGTCCAGAACAGCGATGGGTATGCAAAGAACACCGTCACCGGCGAACGTCAGAATGCAAACGATGGATGGGGTGTGCGCCTTGGCCTGCGTGGCGAACTGTCGGAAAACGCCACCTGGACAGGTTCCTACATCCACACCTTTGCGGATGGGGCGAATATCGCCAACTTTGATTGCAACCCGGCCAACCCCGCCCAGTGTGACGGACGGTTCGTCTCCACAGGTTTTCGTCGCGACGCTAATTTCGGTGGCCGGATTACCGGCAAGAAGAATGATTTTGGCCACTTCGTGAAAACCAGCATGGATTTCATCTCGTCTAACCTGAAGTTGGGCAATGATGATCTCAGTGTCAGCTTCATCACAGGCTACGTCTATACCACGCAGGATTATGCCCTCGACTTCTCCGATGGCCGTGCCTTGCCGTCGATCAACGTCCCCATCACGCCCGTGCAAAGCTTCGTGCGCGGTGGTTTCACGGTAGCGAACGAGGGCGAGTTTTCCCAGTTCTCGCAGGAAATCAAGGTCAATGCCTCGCTGGGTGATGGCCTGATCGATCTGGTTGGTGGCGCGTATTACTTCGAAGAAGACAACTACAGCGACTTCGCCGATCTGTTCACTGTCAGCAGCGCAGCTTCGCCGCCGCCTCAAGGCAATACCCTTGTTCTTGCTGATCGCACCATGACCAATTCGACGAAGGCCTATGCAGGTTACCTGCAGGGTGACGTCAACATTACCGACAAGCTGAAAGTGACCGCGGGCATCCGCTATACCGATGAGACAAAGCGTTTCTCGATCAGCGATAATCGCGCATCCTGCAACGATGGCACGATCGAGGCTGGCTGTCTTGAAGACATCAACCTCGTGGTGCCCAACGGCAAGGTGATCCCACGTCGGCAGAACATCAAGATCTGGACGCCGCGCTTTGCCATCAATTACCAGGCGACCGACGATGTTCTGCTGTTCGCTTCGGCGACCCGCGGGTTCAAGTCTGGGGGCTGGAATGCGCGTGGTACCAGCCCGGCCGAACTCTTGCCCTTCGATGCCGAAAAGGCCTGGAGTTATGAAGTCGGCATCAAGTCGGAGTTGCTTGACCGCCGGTTGCGCGTAAACCTTGCGGCTTACTGGCTTGACGTTGCCGGGCTGCAAACGCCTTCGGGCTTTGTGCGGGCCAACGGTTCGATCGGTTTCGTGACCCGCAATTTCGCGGATTACGAAAACAAGGGCATCGAACTTGAAATCAACGCGGTGCCAGTGCGCGGCCTCAACCTGTTCGCGTCAGTCGGCTACCAGAATGACCGGTACAAAATTGATGCCAATAGCCCGCTGCTGGATGCCTATGGTGTGCAGTCGGTTGGCGTGCAGCAGGCCAAGTGCCTGGCTCAACTGGCTGCGGGCAGGGTGCCTGGCGGCGATGCTACGGATTGTGCCCAGGGCATCGTCGCGGCAAACGGCCAGCTGGCCAGCCCGGTGCGCACACCTAAGTTCAGTCTGGCGATCGGTGGCAGCTATCAGGCAAACCTCGGCGGCGGCTTGACCCTGACGCCAGCCGTTAATGCGAGCTGGCGCGACGATAGCGAAGTTGGCACCAGCAACGTCACCTATTACGACGATCCGGCCACCAGTGCGTTCGGAACTGGCTATGCAAACAACCTGCTGGGCTTTGGTCCGCGCGTTTCCGGTTCGCTTAGCGAGGCCCGGTGGATCGCCAACGGTACGTTGACGCTGAAAAGCGATGCGGGCTGGTCAGTTTCGCTCGAATGCCGCAACTGCCTTGACGAAGAAGCGGTGGAATCGACCCTCGCGAACTTGGAGTACATCAATCCGCCGCGTACCTGGCTGCTGAAGGGCCGGTTCTCGTTCTGATAAACGGGATTTTGATGTGAACCGGAGCGGGTGGGTGGCGATGCCATCCACCCGCTCTGCCTGAACCAAAGAACGGAATTGCGTAAATGACGCCACAAGCTCCGCCAGGGAACGGCCAATCCGACCGCGAATTTGCAAATGGCTGGAAGGTGCTGCTGGCTGGTATGCTGGGTGTGACCTGCGGCGCATCGCCAATACCGTTCAACCTGATCGGGTTTACTGTAGCCCCGCTCACTGCCGAATTCGGCTGGAGCCGCACGGAAATTATTCTTCCGGCCACCATCTATGGCCTGATTGCCTCGCTGATGGCACCTGTCTTTGGCTGGTTGGCTGATCGGCACGGGGTGCGCAAGGTGGCTTTATGGTCGGTGTTTGCATTTGCGCTGGCACTGGCTGCTGTCGCGCTGACGCCCACTGCGAACAAAACCTCGACGCTCTATTTCTACTATGGTCTGTGGACGGTGATCGGCTTGGTAGGCATTGGTTCCACTCCCGTCACGTGGAGCCGCGCCGTCAATCTGTGGTTCTTCCGCCATCGCGGTCTGGCGCTTGGCATCCTGTTGATGGGGACCAGCGTTGCCGCGCTGGTCGTCCCCAAGCTGGCGGTATGGGCCATCGCCGAATTTGGCTGGCGCATGATGTTTGCGCTCATGGCGCTGTTGCCGTTGCTGGTTGCGCTGCCGGTGGCCTGGCTTTACTTCCGCGAACCGCGCCCTGAAGAGCGACCACCTGCACTGGTCCTGCGCGACGGGCGTCTTGCTGGCATGACACTGGGCGAAGCGCTGCGCGGCTATCGGTTCTATGTCATGTGGATTTCGATCAGCATCGTCGCCGGATGCTATTCGGGCGCATTCATCAATATGCCCGCCATTCTGATGGATGCCGGCATGAGCGCGCAGACGGCGGCCAGCATCATGGGCGTACTGGGCATCGGGATTTTCGCGGGGCGGGTCATCACCGGCCTCTTGCTGGACCGGTTCTGGCAGGGGTTCGTGGCGTTCCCGCTGCTGTGCCTGCCCGCGCTGACCTGCCTGATCCTGCTGGGCGGTGACGTTACCTTCTTGCTCGCTGCTGTTGCCGCATTCTTCCTTGGCTTCGCTGCCGGCGCCGAGGCGGATCTGATCGCCTATCTGGCCGGCCGCTATTACGGCATGGCCCACTACGGCAAGATTTACGGAATGCTTTATATGCCGTTTGGCATTGCCTCGGCGTTTTCGTCGATCATCTATGCCTATGTGCGCGATGCAACCGGATCATACGATGCGGTGCTTCTTGTGGCGATGTTCGGTTTCGTTCTGGGGGGGGCGATGCTGCTTCTGCTCGGCCGCTATCCCGTTTCATTTGAAAAGGACGACTCTGTCGTTCCGGGCGCAGTTGCCCAACCGGTTTCCTGATGTTTTGAGGATAATACATGGCTACGCTTGCTGAAACCGACCTGATCCACGCCCTTGCTTGCGGTGGTGCCCGAGTAGCAACCGATGCTGTTACGCTGGATCTGTTCGCACATGATATCTTCGCGCGCGGCGCAG
>CALMYW010000144.1 GCA_937873665.1 uncultured Sphingorhabdus sp. | reverse complement strand
GCCCGCCTCAATGCGTGCGAATGTTGCGCAAAACGCCTTGTCATTTCGCCCTAAAATCCGACGTCGCGCATCCGCTGCGGCAGCCTCGGCCAGTTGACGGCGGAGGCGTGCACGACGTCGGGCATGACGTTCCGCCGGTGTACGCGGCGCCAAACTGAGCACTACCTCAAGTAGTCGAGTGACGCCCTGACCCGAATTCGCCACGGTCTCGACCACCGGCACATTTCGGTCTTTTTCGCGACGAAGGGTCAGCATGCTACGCAGCTGTCGGACGGTGCGTCCTGCCAACGGTAGATCGGCTTTATTGACGACGAGGATGCTCGCAATCTCCAAGATTCCGGCCTTGATGGCTTGGACGTCGTCGCCTAGGCCAGGAGCGTTTACGACAATCCTTACGTCAGCAACTTCGGCGATTTCGACCTCCGACTGTCCCGCTCCGACTGTCTCGATCACGATAACGTCGCGACCTGCCGCATCGAAGACATCGACAATCGCCTGAATGCTTTCGTTCAATCCACCCAGGTGACCGCGCGAAGCGATCGAGCGAATGAAGACGCCCGGGTCTTCGGTATGCCGACCCATCCTGACCCGGTCGCCCAGCACGGCGCCGCCGGACAAGGGGCTCGAAGGGTCGACCGCCGCGATGGCGACCGTCCGACCGCCTTTGCGCAGTTCGAGAGCGAAGGCGTCGATCAATGTCGACTTGCCGGCGCCGGGCGGTCCGGTGAAGCCGACCGTAAGCGCTCTGCCCGTCCATGGCAGCACCACCCGATGTAGATCGGTGGCAGCGGCGCCGCCCGCCTCCATGATCGTAATGGCCCTCGCGACCGCTCTCGGGTCGCCCTCGCGCAATCGTTGCAAGAAGGTGTCACTCACGGTTGCCGTCATGGGTCAGGGCAGAATCAAGGGATGGCCGAACCCGAGCTCGCGCCGCAAACAGGCGATCCCCTCACCGTGCGTCACGCCGACCTCCACCGCCTCCACCACCCTTTCGAACACATTCGCTTTCGTGCTGTTGGCGGCGCGCGCCAGCGCGACTAACGCGCGCGCGACTTGCTCCTGACCGCGGTCGCGTTTGAAGGCCTTAAACCGCTCTATATGCCGATCCATCGCGGCCGCATCGGGCCGAACCGCGGGCGGGGCGCTTTGATTCTCTGCCGTCTGGTAACAGTTGAGCCCGACGATCTTGTGCTCGCCTGAGTCCACCCGCTCTTGGAAAGCAAGGGCGGAATCGCCGATCATGGTCTGCACCAATCCGGTCTCGACCGCTTTGTACATGCCGCCGGCCGCATCGATTTTGGCGATTACGCATTCGATCTCGGCCTCCATCTGGTCGGTCAATCGCTCGACGTAATAAGAACCGCCCAATGGATCGATGACGTCGCAAAGCCGCGCCTCTTCTCGCAGAATGTTTTGGGTCGCGACCGCGACGAGCGCTGTCGCCTCGCTTGGGCACGCGATCGCCTCGTCATAGGCATCTGTATGCAGCGATTGCAGGCCGCTCAGGATGCCGGCCGTGGCCTGAATCGACACGCGGGCGATGTTGTTGAGCGGTTGCTGCTGGGTCAGGTCCACGCCCGAAGTCTGGCCATGAAACTTGAAGCGCCAAGAGGCAGGGTCCTTGGCGCCCAGCCGGTCGCGCGCAATCCTTGCCCAGATGCGGCGACCGGCGCGGAACTTCGCGACTTCCTCGAACAGTGAAATTGAGATGTCGAAGAAGAAGGTGAAGCGACGCAGCACATCGTCGATATCCATACCGCGCGCAATGCAGTCCTCGGCGTATTGGATCGCCGTCGACAGCGTGAAACCCATTGTCTCAGCGGGCGTCGCCCCAGCTTGCTGCATGTGCTGGCCGACGACCGACATTGGGTTCCAATTCGGTACGTGTCGCCGGCAAAACTCGATGTGGTCAAGCAGAACCCGCCGGGATCCTGGCAGGGAGAGGCGATAGAACTGATGATTGGCGACGAAGTGGGAGATGTAGTCGCTTTGATTGGAAGTGCCTGTCACCGAACGCCAGTCGATGCCGCGCCGCCGCGCGACGCCGAGGGTGAAGGCGAACAAGGTAAAGGGCGAAGGGTCGTTCATCGCCGTTGAGATTTCGTCGATGGCCACGCCCTCGAGCGCGCGATCCATGTGGTCAGTGGTGTTGATGACCGTGCCGCAGGTGCCGAGGAGCACTGGCTCGACCTCGTCGCAGTCTATTCCGCGAAACCCCGAGCAGCACGGCAGAAGGCTGATCGCCGTCGCTCCCGCATCGATGATACTTCGGACGCGCCGGTTGTAGTCCTCGGGCGTGCCGAGACCGATCAGTTGCCGCTGGCTCCATGTGCGCCCGCGGTGCATCGATGGATAGATACCGCGGGTGAAAGGGAATTGGCCGGGGAACCCTAGATCCTCGAGATAGCCTTCCTCCGGCGCGTCGGCCGGATAGTAGAGCGGCTGGATTTCGATGCCGGACCTGTTGCGGATCGGCATCTTGCCGCGCATCTGATGCGCATATTGCGAACACCATGCATCCTGCGCCGTATCGAAGCCGGGGAGCGGAAGTTGGGTCGCCGCCCGGTTCATGATTTTGCCTCGGAGAACTCGTTCGCCCGGTCCGAGCGCGACGCTCGGCCCGCCGAGTTGACGAATTCGACGATTTCGTCGCGGGACGAGCCCGGCCCGAAAATTCGGCTGACGCCTACGGCGTAGAGCGCGTCCTTCTCCTCATCGGGCACGATGCCGCCGACGATAACCCGGACATGATCGAGGCCCGCTTCGCGGAGCGCATTCATCATCTTCGGGATGATCAGGTGATCTGTCGCCAGCGAGCTGACTCCGATGACATCGACGTCCTCTTCCGTGGCCAGCTTCACCACGCCGGTGATGACCTGCCACGGTGGCGTGTAGATCACTTCCATGCCGGCATCGCGAAGATAGGCCGCGACGATGCGGCTGCCCCGGTCGTGCCCGTCGAGGCCGATCTTCGTGACGAGAACACGGAGCGGCAGCTCCTCGATGCCCATCATCGACCGATTCCTTCACTGGTGGAGGTGCCGGCCGGCGAAGAGCTGATGCCGAAGATAGCAACGAATTCGTCAACGATCGCGTCGAGCCCCTGCTTCGATTGCCGATACCAAGTCGGGGTCGCGTTTAGCGCGCCGAGCAGCAGGACGCGATGCAGCGTTGGCGAGCGACCCTCAGGCAGATGGAGGGCCGCGATGAGGGCGCCGAACCGCGCCTCATAGCGGTCGCGGTGGGCGCGCAGTTCGGCTGCCGCCTCCGGCACGTCCTCGGGCAAAACACGTACGATCACCCTTGCGAAAGCGCTAGCATCGAGGATCGACTCCAAGTGTGCAGCAATCGCTCGTCGCAACCGCAGCACAGGATCGGTCTCATAGCTGACTGCGGCTTCCATCTTACCGATGATCCGATCGACGCCCTCCGCATAGACGGCGACGAGCAGGGCTTGCTTGGTAGGCACATGAAAATACAGCGCGCCGGGAGTCACGCCGGCGGCTACCGCAACATCGCGGATCGTCGTTTCGTGATAGCCGTGCATGGCGAATAGCTGGGCCGCGGCGTCCAGAAGGGCCGGCCAGCGGTTCGCCTGTTGTTTCGCAGCAGTAGCGGCCATCTTGCACCTCACGAATCACCTAAACAACCGTTTAGTAACCATTGGCACGGTTTGCAAGCTGCGCATGCTAGCCCCGAGGATCAGTCACCTTTCGAAACGTGTTATACACTAAGGAATAAGCGCCTTGGGGCAATTCGCGTGCCTCTTTCTTGACGCTTAAAAAACTACCAGCCATACAAGCGTTCGACCTGTAGCGGCGGCCTTCGCCCGGCGGCTTGGGCGCAGGCGGGTAGAATGCGGGCACGTCCAAAAGTGGCAAGCGAGGGGCACGTTGCGACTAGAGGCGGGCGTATCTCGTCGGGTTCGCCGTTTACGACGGGCCAGCGGACGGATGGGGCGGAAATCCTATGTCGCGATACGTACCTTTGCCGGAACGAACCCCCCTTACGAACCTTTCCTGTTCCGCTCAGCCGCACGACCCGGTATCAACCGGCCCGCATAGAGCTGACATTCGCTGTTCGTTCTACCTTGGCGTTGTTTACGGAACAATGGTTGCGGTGACCTCTCAATCATCTAAACAAGGGTTCAGTTGGAGAATCCGGGAGGCGCTGAGATGACGGAGTCGGAGCAGTTTTGGAATTTGCAAAAAGAAACGCGTTCGCGTGAAGTTCGCGAAACAGAAGTGCTTGGCTTAATGCGGGCGCAATTGTGCTACGTGTACGAGAACCTTCCGTTTTATAGACGGCACTACGACAAAGCCGGCTTCCATCCTGATCAAGTGACGTCGGTCGCGGCCTTCACCGAGCGCGTACCAATCATCACGAAGCAGATGCTTCGGGAGGATCAGGAAGAGAATCAGCCCTTTGGCAGCTATCTTGGTGCAAGCCCAAAAGACGTCTACCGCATTCACGGGTCGTCAGGAACGAGCGGAAAGCCGACCCTCTACGCGATATCGCGGCAAGACTGGGACTACATCGCCGATGTTATGGCGCAGGCATTTTTTACCTGTGGCGTTCGTCCCGGCGACATAGTCCAGCTCGCAACCGTGTTCAGCCTTTTTATGGGCGGATGGGGTTCCTTGCTTGGCATCGAGCGTCTGGGCGCGACGGCTTTCCCGATCGGCGCTGGTGAGACAGAACGACAGATCGAACTGATGTGGAGAGTCAAATCGACCGTGCTGATCACGACTCCGAGTTACGCTCTTCATATGCTCGAAGTGGCCAACTCGATGGGCTTGGACCCTTCTGCATCACCTCTGCGCCTAGGCATTTTCATTGGTGAGCCAGGCTCGTCGCTTCCCGGTACCCGCGATGCTCTTGAGAAAGGATGGGGCATCGTCGTACGCGACATGGCGACGACATCGGAGATGACGCCATGGGGAACAAACGCTGAGTGCGAGAAGGGGAACGGAGTGCATGTGATGCAAGATGAGGTCTGGACCGAGATCGTCGCGAAAGACAATCCCAATCGTTCGCTACCTGACGGAGAGAGCGGCGCGGTCGTATACACCCATTTGCGGCGACAGTCACAGCCTATGATCCGCTTCTATTCGGGCGACGAAGCGCACATGACCCACGATCCCTGCGGGTGCGGCCGAACTTATCCGCGTCTACCTATGGGCGTCTATGGTCGGCTAGATGACATGCTGCTGATCCGAGGCGCCAACGTATATCCCAGCCAAGTCCAACGCTCTCTGCTATCGGTGCCCGGAACCGGAGTGGAGTTCAAGATCGTGCTTGAGAAGCGCGGGGCTCTCGACGTCGCGACTGTGAGGGTCGAAAGGGATCCTGCAGTCAACCAAGAGGATTCAGTCGGTTTTGATCGCGCACTGACGGCGCGCATCAAACGACAATTGAAGAACGACACGAATATCAATTTTGAGGTCGAGGTACTTCCACCCCAATCTCTGGAGAGAGCGATTTCGAAAGCAAAAAGAGTCGACGATCGGCGTCCGCAGTTCAGGCCGGGACAAGCTCAATGACGATCCGGTTGGAGGGAACAGCAATGAAGATAATTCGAATCGTAGCTGCTGTTGCGTTTCTGTTCGCAAGCGCTGACGCTCACTCTAGGCCACCTCGAACAATCACGATTTTCGGCTGACTTTGGGCGTCTGACCGGGTCGTCGCGCTGACCGGGTCGAGGATTTGGGCGTTTGACGGTGTTTGAGGGCGGCGGCGCCAGGGCCGTGCGATGGCCTTTTGGAGGGTTTTTCGTCGTTGCGTCAGCCTGTTGCCACCGCGATCCGTTCGAGGACAACCAGGCGGCGCATGTTGTAGGCCAGGTTCTGCATCCCGATCTTGACCGTCGCCTGGACGATGCCGATGGTGCGGACGAACTTTCCACCCATGGCGACGTGCTGGTTTCCGAAGACATGCTCGACTGTGAATCGGCCTGCAATATTGGCTCTGACTCAATTTTGATGAAATTGGCGTTCAGGCCCCAGTGCATTATTGGGACACAGATTCACGGTAGTACTCGCCCGCCAGGTCA
>CALMYW010000143.1 GCA_937873665.1 uncultured Sphingorhabdus sp. | reverse complement strand
CCGAGGTGGAGCTGTTGCGCCGCGGTCGCTCCGCTCGGGTGATCGGGATGAGTGTGCACCCCGAGTGGGCGCGTCCCCTGGTGGTCGAGCTCAGCCGTGCGGCGCACGATCTGCTCGCCGAGCCGGGAGTGCGGCACGTTCCCGCGGAGCTGGTCCACGCGGAGCTGCGGGGGGCGGCCCGGTCGGTGTTCTCGGACGCCGCGGACGCGGAGTCCCGGATCGATCCGCTCACCCTGGCGGAGCTGGCGGTGGCAGGCGACGACGAGTTGGCGCTCACCGCCACGGGTGACCTGTACTCCACCGCGATGGAGCTGCCCGAGCTGCTCGCGCTGACGCTGCCGCGGGCTGCCAACCAGTTCAACCTGGGCTTGCTCAAGGACCTCATCCGCGCCCGCTTCCCGGAGCTTCGCACCCGCGAGCCGAGGCGTGAGGACGTGGAGGCGGTGCTGGCCGAGCACATGCCGGGGATGGCGTGGGATCCGCAGCACCGGGATTTCCGCTACCCGCAGCAGGCGACCGGGCTGAGCATGGTGCATACCAGGACACCGTCTGCGTTGGTTACCGACCGCTCCGGCACCGAGGATCCTCTAATCGAGCAACTGGCGCGCGCGGCCTCGACCCCGGGGTTCGTCTCCGTCTCGGTTCCCTACGGCCGTGGAGACGAGGTAGCGGGCAAGCTGGCCGAGCGACTGGGCGCTGAGGTGGTGGACCTATCCGCCGAGGTTCTCGCCAGCGTGGACTCTCTGCTCGAGACCAGCGGCCAGCTGGACAAGCGCGGGGATTTCCTGCGGTTGCCACCCGAGCAGGTGCGCGGCGTCATGGAGGCCAACGTCACGACCGTCCTCGACAACGTCGATGCCACGGACGGCGCAGCGTTGGTCCTCACGGAAGCTTCGCTGCTCGCCGAGTACTCCCAGCTATCCCAGCTCGGGCGGTGGACGGATCTCACCGCTCCCCCGTGCCGGCCGGTGGTGTTGGTGACAGGCCGCGCCAAGGACGCCCCGGGACAGCCGGACCAGGTGGACGGACGCCCGCTCCCGATCACGAGCGATTCGCAGCTGGTGAGCGTGTAAGGGAGGGTCTACTTCCGCTTACCCAGGGAGGGCGCGCCTGCGGACCGCACGTCGAGTACCCCCACTACGTTGTCCGGGCCACGCCTGATCTGGCGACGTCGCTCCAGGTACGCATCCAGTAGGAAGGCCAACTCGAGCTCGGACGGCGCGGACTTCCGGCGACGCATCGCTATGGCGCCCTGAAGCTCCTTGAGGCCTTCTTTTCGGAGACGGGCCCTTTTTCTGGCGCGCGCGTCGTAGCGCACTCCCTGATTGATGAGGAAGTTGATGTCCGCGTCGCATTCGGCGATAGCGTTCCGGACGCCTTTCGCGGTCGGGTCGCTGCAATGCTTCAAGAGCTTCCGGACCCTGATCCTGGCGGCCTCGATGCGGCCGCGTTCTTTCGCGGGGAGCGATTGCAGACGTTTCGTATCGGCTGCGGAGTCGGGAACCACCGAGATGCGCCCGCCGGCCTTCGGAGAGCCCTTTCCCGTCCCGCCGGCCGCCGCGGCCTGGCGATCTCGGGCCTCACGGACCGACCTCTTGATTGCCTTCTTGCTCTTCTGAGCGACCGCGCGTTTGGCCACGAGCGCTCGGATTCGCGAACTGTCTGCGGGGACGCCGTCCTCGATGAGAGTAGCGATCCGGGCATCGATCGCGGCGATGGCGCGTTGGCGCTCCTCGTCGGTGTTCATGTCGGAAACACTATCCGGGTCTCGCCGCTCTCACGTGCTTCGTAGGATGGTGTAGGGACTCGCAACGCGCGGGTCCGTGTGTGTGAAAGGCCAGGTGCCAGGTGGCGGGTAAGCGGCGGAAGTCGGCGGAGCAGCAGACGCTCACGGACGCGTTGCAGCCGGTGGTGCGGGAGCTTGTCGACGACATGCGTATTCGCCTCGCGGCTGACCTGGACAAAATGGCGGAGTGGAAGACCACTCACGCGGCGCTCAAGGAATCCCAGCGCACGGGCGCCACGTGGGCCGATTGGCAGGAAGATCAGCTGACCCAGGCGGCGGTCGGGTGGGTGCTCACGAGTGTCTTCGTGCGGTTCTGCGAGGATAACGACCTGCTGGGGGCGCACCAACGCTGGATCAGCGGTCCGGATGCGGACGGGCGTCGGCGGGCGGTGGATGAGCAGGACCGATTCTTCTCGGCGAACCTAGATCAGAGCTTCCGTGGCTATCTGCGTCATGCGTTCTCCCAACTCGAGCGCTCCCCTGCGGCGGCACCCTTGGTGGGCGAGCACGCCGGGATTCACATCGCCGAGCCGAGTGACGACGCTGCGCAGCGTCTGGTGGAGTTCTGGCGGCAGCCCGATGCCGAGAATGCGACTGTCTGGTCCCTGCGCGATCTGGCATTGGATACGCGTTTCCTGGGCGACATGTATCAGGACTTGTCGGAGTACGCCAAGAAGAAGTACGCGCTACTGCAGACACCGGAATTCGTCGAGGAGTTCATCCTCGATCGCACGCTGACCCCGGCGCTGAAGGAGCGCTCCCCTCGTCTTCCATCGGTCGATGCAGAGGGTCGGACGGGGCCCGTGGACTTCAAGATCATTGATCCCACCTGCGGTTCGGGTCACTTCCTTCTCGGAGCATTCGGGCGGATGCTCGATTACTGGAGGGCCGAGGCTCCCGGGATGGAGCCGACCGAGCAGGTCCGCTTGGCGTTGTCCTCCATTCATGGGGTGGACATCAATCCGTTCGCGGTGGCGATCGCCCAGTTCCGGCTCATGGTGGCAGCACTCCGAGCGATCGGCGGGTCAAGCCTGCTCAACGTGCCCGCGCTGCCGCTACAGGTGTATGCCGGCGACTCGCTGCTGTGGAGCGAGGACTGGGCCGGGCAATCGGGGTTCGATTACGGCGACCTTTCCGTCGATCCAGATGCTCTCGTCGGCGGCGCGCACCTGACCACCGAGAATGTGGCGGCTCTCCGTCGGACATTGGCGCGTGACCAGTACAACGTAGTCGTGGGGAACCCACCCTATATTCAGGCGAAGGATAAGGTTCTGAATCAGCATTACCGACGACTCTACCGCCATTGCAAGGGGAAGTATTCTCTGACTGTCCCGTTCATGGAGCAATTCCACGCCCTAGCTAAGTCGGGAAGCCTGGAGCCAGCGAGATCCGGATGGGTTGGCCAGATAACCTCCAACTCATTTATGGCGAGAGAATTCGGGGCCTCTATTATTGAGGAGTTCCTTCCTCGAATTGATCTTCTAGAGGTTGTAGATTCGTCTGGCGTATACGTTCCCGGACATGGCACTCCGACGGTGGTGTTAATCTCGCGCAGTCGCAGCCCTCAGAGTGAGACTGTTAGGGCGGCACTTGGTAAGGAAGGCGAGCCGGGCACCCCTGAGGATCCTGCGCGAGGGTTCGTCTGGCGCAGCATCGTGGAGAATATCGAATCGCCGGGATTCGAGGACCAATGGCTCAGCGTAGTTGACTTGCCTAGGGAAACACTTGCCAGCCACCCTTGGTCGTTGCAGGGCGGCGCTACCCTCCGTACGTTGGAAGTGCTCGAGAATGCGGCTTATTCGCCTCTCGGTGATGTGGTCAAGTCCGTCGGGTACGTTGGCATTCTGGGCGAAGACGCTGCATATAAAGTACCTAGCAGCGCACGTAGGCTGGAAGGCTCCGTTAGCTTTGCGAGGCTGGTGGCCGGGGATGCTGTGAGAGACTGGAATATCAGCCACGGCGAGGAGGTTATTCTCCCCTATTCTTCTGACGGTGCGGACGCTGACCACTCCCCCGACTTAAGGAATGTGCTGTGGCCAACTCGACCCCTTCTACAGGCCCGTACTTACTTCGGTAGATCACACAAAGAACGGGGCATGGAATGGACTGAGTACGCCTTCTTTATGAAGGCGCGCTTTTTGACGGCTAACCTGATAACATTTGCTCAGGTTGCGACGCATAATCACTTTTCAATTGGCGGCCCATGCAATGTTTTCAAGGAGACAGCTCCGGTAATTGAACTGCCTTACGGTTCGGTCCGAGAAGACTTCCTCAAGCTCGTTGGGATTTTGAACTCGTCTACGGCGTGCTTCTGGCTGAAACAAAACTGCCACAATAAGGGAAGCACTGCTGATTCGAAGGGTGCGCGGACGACACTTTCAGAGTGGGAGAACTTCTACCAATTTAGCGGCACAAAGGTGAAGGACTTCCCTCTTCCCGCTGGCAAGGTGTTAGATCGCGCTCGGCGCATCGACCAGCTGGCCCAGGAGTTGGCTGCGGTCGAGCCAGCCGCTCTTCTAAGACACTCGTCTCCTTCCGCGGAGTTGTTCGCCCGCGGCGAGGCCGAATGGGAACGCATCCGTGGGCTGATGATCGCCGAGCAGGAGGAGCTCGACTGGCAGGTCTATCGCCTGTACGGGTTCACCGACTCCGACCTGTCGCTCCCGGTGGGTGAGGTGCCCGGGATCGCGTTGGGCGAGCGGGCCTTCGAGATCGCCCTCGCGCGCCGGGTGCTGGCAGGCGAGGCCGAGACGGCGTGGTTCGACCGCCACCGCTCGATCCCGGTCGCCGAG
>CALMYW010000142.1 GCA_937873665.1 uncultured Sphingorhabdus sp. | reverse complement strand
AATTCGACCCATCAACTAGATCCACCCCTCTCACCCACACGGGGGAAGTGAGGATGACCGGCGTCCCGATTTCCACTGAGAGATGGGAATTAAATGCTGCTTTCGCCACCCCCAGGGAGGTTGCACGGATCCCTGCCAGATCCCCCGCCTGTCGGCTTTCGCCTGCTCCTCCGCTCCAATGTAATCCGTTGAATATTTGACGTAGGCCATGGCCCAACCTGACGAGACCAGCCACTGGCCGAGGTCCTGACCATGCGCTGTGCACTTGGCCACGGCTCGCCCGTAGCGGTCCGTATCGAGCTGGAGGCAACTCACGGTCGAAGAACCCAGGAAATCAGACAGGGCGAGCGCACCCTTTTGTCCGCAGCGCCAAGGATCGCCTTCCGGAGTGAAGCAATTCTGCCGGCCCTCGGGAGCATCCACGCCGTACAGGCGAATCCGCTGCCCGTGGATCTCAATGGTATCTGCGTCTATAACTGAAGCGACACCAATGTAATCGTTTGCAAGCGCGCCAGTAAAAGCTCCCGCGATCACCAGCATGAATGAAGCTGCGATCAGGGCCTTCGGCACGCTGCGGCGATAGTGTCCGCCATACAAGTTTCGCTTGTCCATCGGAATTTTATGACCTAGCTTCGCCTGAGCGTCAATAAACTAAACGGTAAAGACCGTTTGGTTTTTCGTCTTGAGGCTGCGCTCTTGAGGAAGAAGAAACCCGATTTGCGGTGGGGGGTCGAGCGACGGCTCGAATTCATCGAGTTTCGGCTGTTCTGGGAAGGGCGGGTCAACAGGGGCGACATAGTGGATACGTTCGGGGTATCGGTGACCCAGGCTTCGGCAGACATGAACCGATACATAGCCCTGGCCCCACAGAATACAGCTTATGATCTCAGCAAGCGAACCTTTGGCCGCTCGACTGAGTTCAAGCCGATCTTCCTCCGCCCCGATGCCAGTCGCTACCTGGCCCAATTGCGCTCGATCGGCGACGGTGTGATGGATCGGGGTGACGCTTGGATCAGCAATCTTCCAGACTATGACGCAGCGCCGACGCCGGCACGGGGCGTCAACGCAGATGTTCTGCGAACGGTGGCTTCTGCAGTTTCTGACAGTTTGGCGCTGGAAGTAAAGTATCAGTCCCTCTCACTTCCAGACCCAACATGGCGCTGGATCTCACCTCATGCCTTCGGCTTTGACGGATTTAGGTGGCACACTCGGGCGTATTGCGAACGCGACGGCGCCTTCAAGGATTTTCTCCTGTCGCGCATCCTCGAAACTCGGGGCAGCCGATCAAGTGCTGCCAGCCCCGCGGCGGACACCGACTGGTCCGAGCAGGTAACACTTGAGATCGGCCCTCACCCCGCACTTTCAGAAGCACAGAAGAAGGTCATCGCCCTCGATTACGGAATGAGAGCCGGGAAGGCCAAGATCACTGTCCGGCGAGCG